>JAJEIE010000015.1 GCA_022827625.1 Candidatus Poribacteria bacterium
CGGAATGCTGTCAGAAATCGCCTGTAAAACTGAAGTTGTCTGAACGCATGTTCCATTGTAAATCCTGTGGTTTGAAACTGGAGCGCGACCACAATGCGGCTCTGAACATTTTACACAGGGCGGCTTGCGCCCTTCGTGGAGAGGTATGGGCTACCATCCTCTATGAAACGAGAAATCAGTTGCTACAACTGGCTTGTTGGAGCTAATGCTCTACCAAGCCCAAGTCTTCAGACTTGGGTACTTGACCTTATCTACAAGAGGAGAAAACAATGAAAAACGAAAGAAGAGACGCAATCATCAAAGAATTAACGCGTGCCTATTGGATGGAGTTAGAAACAACGCTTAATTATCTGGCGATTTCTATCGATTTGGACGGCATCCGTGCCGAAGAGATTAAGACATCCTTAGCAGAGGATATCCAGATAGAAATTACACACGCCCAAGAACTTGCCGCCCGTATCAAGGAGATTGACGGACGGGTTCCCGGTTCCTTCGCTTTTAAACCCGAACAGGCATCGTTGCAACCCCCTGAAGACTCAACAGATGTTGTAGCAACCATCCACGGTGTCATTGAAGCGGAAGACGCTGCGATTGAACAGTACAATAAGATTATTCGGTTATGTGATGGCATAGATTACGTCACACAAGACCTCTGCATTAAACTCCTCGCCGATGAGGAAAAGCACCGTCGGGAGTTCCGAGGATTTCTCAAGGAATACGAGAAAGAGTAATCTTACCAAAAACAGACTGAAAACGATAAACAACGGGTAGAAATGCCCGTTGTTTGTTTTTTAAGCAGACGAAAAATTGGTTGTCTACTCCGTTCGCAGTCTCGGATCCAAGGCATCGCGGACGGCATCGCCAAATAGGTTCGCCGGTAGCACCAACCCGAACATAAAGACAAACGCTGCGGCAAGATTCCACCAGACAATCGGATCGCGGGCGAGCTCCAAACGGGCGGTGTTAATCATATTCCCCCAACTTCCCATTGTTGGATCAACACCGATTTGGAGATAACTCAGCACCGCCTCCGCCAAGACGAATCTGCTGAACCCTAAAATAGAAGTGATTAGCACGATATGCATGAGATTCGGAACAAGATGCTTGAGAATAATGAAGCCTCGGTGTACCCCCAAGGCTTCAGCGGCTTGCACGTATTCCAACTCTCGGAGTTTCAAGGTCTCGCCGCGCAAGAAACGACACAGCCCCGTCCAACCGCTGATCCCCATGATAAGGCAGAGATTGAACAGCCCTTGTCCGAAAAGGAGCATGAAGGCAACAATCAGAAGGATAGAGGGGATCGAATCCAGTGTAGCGTAGATATACTGAACGGCATCATCTATCCAGCCACCAAAGTAGCCAGCAATAACACCGAAAAATATGGCGAAAGGCACAAGAAGCAAGGTGGTAAACCCGCCGATGATGAGTCCGGTTCGGATGCCTTTTAAGGCACGATAGAAGACATCGCTACCAACTTTGTCGGTGCCCAAAAGGTGGGTGCGTGGATACGTCAGCGGCGGATACTCGCGAGCCGTGCGTCCATCAGGCGTCTGGACAGTGCTTTTGGCATACAGGTGCGTCGCTAAGGGCGCGGAATAGGTTTTCTCGGTCCGCTCTCGGAGCGGCGTGCAGAGTCTGTCGAGGAGACTGAGGGACCTCGGTTTGTAAACAACCCGCCCATTTTCGCTGCGTGTGAGGACACCTTCTTGGTTAAACAAAGGATCCCGCCAGGAGATACTATCCAAGACCCCGATGAGGAGGTATCCCAAAAGAATAAAGAAACAGACAATGGCAATCCAATTGCTGCGAATCTGCCGGACAGCATTCCGCCAATACTCCTGTTGAGAGGCGTAGCGCAGGAGCCATCCTACAATGACCCCCAAGGCAATAATCACGATGTTCTGATACGCATCAGAGTGCCACACCCATCCGAGCCGGTCTCCAATGCCGATGTTTCCAGTATCTATCCCAAATAAAAAAATAGGCATTTTAATAGTTGTTGGTTATCGGTTGTCAGTTCTCAGTCTCCAATAGTAATTACGTAAAGTTCTATTTGCTACTAAAGACCCCTCTTTGCTGACGGCTGACAGCCGACAGCCATTCCGCCGATAACTATTCCTGATAAACCGCCTCGCGTGTATGAAATCCATCTTTAATAACAACCCCGTCCAAATTCGCTTTGTCCACTTGGATAGGTGTAAGTAGGATTGATGGCACGTCAATTTTGCCGTTATTAACGGTCTGCGTGGCTTCAGCGATTGTTTCACCCTTTGCGAGTGCAACAGCAGCCTGTGCCGCTTTGGTTGCGATGAGATGAATCGGTTTGTAGACCGTCATTGTTTGTGTTCCCTTGACAATCCGCTGACACGCAGCGAGCTCCGCATCCTGCCCAGAAACGAGAACACTCCCCGCCAAATTTTGCCCTTCAAGTGCTTGGATAACACCACCCGCAGTTCCATCATTAGAAGCGACGACAGCATCTATCTGATTGTTTGTCTGCGTCAAGACCTGTTCCGCCTTCTTGAGTGCGTCGCGCGGATCCCAATTGACTGCCCAATGCTGACCATCTGCTACCAACCGGATGTCGCCACTATCAAGTGCGGTTTGCAAAGCACGCATTTGTCCTTTTCGGAGGAGTTGGGCGTTATTATCCGTTGGCGCACCACCGAGTAGGAAATAATTTCCCTTCGGTTTCTGACGCAGCAGATATTCGGCTTGCAAATACCCGACTTTCTCGTTGTCGAAAGAGATATAGAGATCGGGTGAACTCTCGCGAATCAAGCGGTCATAGGCAATCACCTTGATCCCTTCTGCGTGTGCGGCTTGGACAATTTGGGCGGCAGCGACACTATCCTTCGGAATGACGACGAGAACATTAACGCCTTGGGTAATCATGTTTTCTGCCTGTTCATTTTGTCGCCGTTCATCGCCATCAGCAGATTGAACAATAACCTCGGCACCGAGTTTTTCTGCTTCGGCGATGAAAATATCCCGATCCTTTTGCCATCGCTCTACACGTAAGGAGTCCATGGATAAACCGATTTTAATTTTTTGGTCCACCGCCTCTGAAGAAGGCGTGCTGGTCGTAGAATCCGCTGTGTCGCTTTTCCTTTGCGTATTCGGATTATCGCATCCGAACAGCACTACGAGACCCACTGCCAAAAAGCAGAAGAGTAATGTGGTTTTTACACAAATCTTGCTGTAAAAAGTTGAGAGCCGTATCATATAGCACTCCTTTAGAGAATCTATTTCTCTTCTTCAGCCGCATCTGCTTCCGGATCGGATTGTGTAGACGCGTCAGCCTCGGGTGTAATTTCGCGAACAACATCGCCGATTTTGAGATCTTCCGTTATCTCAACAACACGGAATATGGAAATCTTATCATTCAGGACTTCAGAAACCGCCACGACCGCTACCTGCCTTTCAAGATATGTGAGGATTTCGCCAGAATCGAGGTCGCGCACGGGTTTGCCTCTGGTATAGACGGCAAATTCTTGGTTAATAGCGATGTCTCTGTTAGAGCCAATATTGATATAAATTTTATCAAGGTTCTCGTTATCTACGTATTGAATTTTCCCTTTGATAGGTCCACCTACTACTTTTTCGGCGGTTTCCTGTGCTTTTTTAGGGGTTTCGGTTTTTGACTCCCAAGGCGTAATGAAATTGGGTCCGACGCTATCACGAAGTGCTACCACAACCTTGATAAGTGCCTGATTCGTTACCATACCGAAAAGCGTTCTATCGTATTCAGCACTCGCAAACTGGATTTGATTCAACTCTGTCGGTTTGACGATCGGGCGCGGATTTGCCCGTTGTGTGTCGGGTGTCTGACCAAACGTGAGATTCGTGCCTTCCTCTGTCACACTCGCTTCCAGGGAAGCGATCTTGGTGCCAGCATACGAATGGTCTCCACTGGTAGTAATGCGAGGTTCAGCGACCACAGTACCGGCAGCATTATAAAACTTCATATTGAGTTCAACCGTGACACGGTGGAAAGAACCGCGTAAAATGACGGGGGCTACATAACTGCCCCTCGCGTTCCCCCCTTGTGCTTCACGTCCACCCTCCCGTAGGGTCCGAGAAGCGTTCGCTCTTAAGCGTTCTTGGTTAAACCTTCGGATATCTCCCATTACAACCACATCTGCATTTAAACGCTTCGCCAGTTCAGCACGTTTCGCCTGATCCATTTTCCTTAAGATCGGACGCGAGAGTTCCATAAATCCCATGGCATCTAAGAGTTCATCCTCACTCACCGGTTCATATACGGTCGTCTCGACCAATTTCCGGTTAAGCATTTTGGGGAACCCCTCCCCCAAATCCCACCGTTTCTTCGTACCAAACATACTCCCAATAAAGCCCGGCACACAACCACATCCAGTCGGTGAATCAAAGCGGCTGTGGTCCTCAAAATAGAGAACAGCAACACGTTTTTTTGTAGTCGCATCGCTAACGGCAACAGGACCGATAACGAAGCACAGACTGAATCCCACCAATAACAGATATGCACAGAAACGTTTCATTTTTTTGTCGTCTCCTTTTTTTCTTCCCTTAAAGTGTAACAGTTCCCCAGACATTTATCAAGCAAATTTATGCTTTTGGAGAGTCCATACCGACCCAAATTAGAAAACCCTTGAAACACCAGAAAATATCTGGTATTATTTTTCCAAGCAAAAGCCTATTCTACAAAATACAAACGCAAAAAGGGAATTTTATGTTTACAAAAGCCAGATTCGCATATCATAACGGACTATATCTATTCATGTCCATTGTATTGGTTGTGTCGGTTGTCCTTTACGGATGCAGCGACAAGCAATCGCGTGAAAAAGCTGCAACAGGGGAGACCTCCTCGCAACAGAGGGAATGGATCTCGATTATGGGGGGTGTCATTGGTGGTAGTTTTTCACAATTTGCGGGTAGTGTTAGTCACGTTCTGAGTCACAAAGAGCCACATATAAAAATATCTGTTGAAGCCTCAGCGGGCTCCATTGAAAATACACGGCGCGTAAACGAAGATACAGAAGGACTCGGTGTCGTTTTTGCCTCCGAGGCGTATCTCGGTTATCACGGAGAAGAAATTTTCGCAGCAGAAGGACCGAAAACCAATATCCGTATGGTGACGTTGCTCTTCATCGCCTACGACCAGTTTTCAACATTGGCAAACAGCGATGTCCTTGAGTTTGAGGACATCGTTGGAAAAAAAATCGCATCTGGGGCGAGTGGGTCTGGGACAGCGCAGACGTTAGAACGGTTGTCGAAATTGGCGGGTATCTGGGGACAGTTCACGCCTATTTACAAAGGCGGCACCGCCGCTGCGGAAGCACTTCAAGATGGACAGGTAGCTGCATTTCAGTGGCTCGTCAGTGTCCCGAACAGTGCTGTCATCCAACTGACGACTATCAAATCTATCCGTATGTTAGATCTCGATACGCCTGCGAAAAAGTACGGCTTCTACGAAAAGTATCCGTTCTATCTCTCCGGGGTTCTACCGGAAGGTGCTTATGAGGGCAAAGTTGAACCGGTGAAGACGATTCTGATGCCGACAGTCCTTATCTCAAACAAAGCCGTGAGTGAGGAGACGATTTACGCACTGTTGAAGCACACCTACGCATTAGAGGGTCATCAAGCGATGCTCCAAACCAATCAAGCCGCCGCAGATATGACGATAGAAAATGGACCGAAGGCGTTTGTTATCCCGCTGCATCGCGGTGCATACAAATTCTGGAGTGAACAGGGCGTAGAAATTCCGGCGCACGCGATGCCAATGGATTAATCCGAAAACGAAAACCGTTGTGTCTTCAAAATTTGATTTTTTAAAGATGGAGAATATCGATTCATCAATCTATTCGCAAAGGTGAACAATGAAAAATCAGAGGATTCTTATCATTGGTGGCGGTGTGATTGGACTTGGTATCGGGTGGCAGCTGGCGAAAGCGGGTGCCGCTGTTACCATTCATGAGCGCGGACAAACCGGCCGCGGTGCCTCTTGGGCAGCCGCTGGTATGCTCGGTCCTATTGCTGAAGCACATAGCGACGAACTTGACCTCCTCAAACTCAGCAATCAAAGTTTAGCACGCTACCCAGAATGGGTCAACGAGTTAGAGACTGAATCAGAAATGCCAATCGGTTACCGAGCAGAAGGCACGCTCATTATAGGAATTCAGCCTGATGATGCATATCAACTTCGGCACACTTATGACTTACAGCAAGATTTAGGGTTGAATGTAGAGTGGTTGAGCGGAGAAGAAGCACGTAAAATTGAAGGTGCGCTCTCACCATACGTGACTGCAGCGATTCGTTGTGAAACTGACCATCAAGTCGATAACCGATTGATGGCGCAGGCACTCCAGCATGCCTATCAGGGGCGCGGCGGCGTTTTGCATCAAAATAGCACTATTGAGAGAATTGTCATAGAAAACGGAGTCGTAACGGGTGTGCAAACACAAGACGGTTTTCAAGGCACAGATGTGTGTATTCTCGCTGCAGGATGCTGGTCTGGGCAGATAAGCGGGTTACCGGATGCTATTATCCCTCCTGTGCGACCAGTGAAGGGGCAGATGTTGGCATTGCGAATGCAGGAGGGCGTTATGATCGAAAACGTCATCCGTACCGTCAAGGCGAGGTATCCGATGCCGGTATATTTAGTACCGAGATCCGATGGTAGACTTATCGTCGGCGCAACAACCGAGGAGTTGGGGTTTGACACGGATCTGACCGTTGGCGGTGTATATGAACTCCTTCACGGGGCGTGTGAAGCGGTGCCGGGTATTTACGAGCTGCCACTTATCGAAACTTGGACAGGTTTACGTCCCGGTAGCACAGACAATGCCCCCATCCTTGGTAAAACACCTGTCGAGAATCTAATATACGCCACAGGTCACTATCGCAACGGCATCTTACTCACTCCGATCACAGCTTACGAGATCGCCAAACTGATTCTGACGGGTGAAACCTCAGAGACAATCGCCCCGTTTCACTTGGACAGGTTTTCAAAGGAATAGGGTCTTTAGAAAAACTATGCGTTTTCTCCTATCGTCTGTAGTACTTTTAAAATTTGCTTTAAATGTGGAAAATATGCTATAATTATTTATAACATTATGGGGTGCTCTTACGTGCTTAAGAGCTGAGAAAACACCCTTTGAACCTGATCTGGATCATACCAGCGTAGGGAAAATATGTTTTGGCTATCAGTAATCAGTTGTCGGTTGTCGGTAGAACGTTTGGGAACATCAAATGTCTTTACTGCCATAAACGGGTTCCTGAAAACCGAAGACTGAAAGCCGAAAACCATTAAAACATAGAGCCTCTTCCTTTTAGGCACAAGGCTATTCCCTACACCAAAAAGGAAGACGGCTTTTTTTCTTAACGAGCAGATGCGTATGTTCGGCAAATTCGTGACCCCTGTAGCCATTCTACTCACAGTATTGGGTGTATGGGAAGCTGCTGTGCACCTTTTTGATGTCCCGCGCTATATCTTACCAGCGCCCTCGAAAATTGTGGTGACACTCTTTGTGGAACACGCACAACTGCTGAAACATACGTTCGTGACCCTACAAGAGATGCTTCTCGGATTTGTCCTCGCCGTTAGTATCGGCATTCCGTTAGCCATCTTGATGTTTGAGTTTCCGATGCTGGAGAAAGCCTTCTACCCGTATGTCATCGGTTCACAAACCGTCCCAGTCTTTGCGATTGCGCCGCTGTTAGTGTTGTGGTTCGGTTTCGGAATCGCTTCTAAAGTTGTTATGGCAGCATTGATTGTGTTTTTCGCAATCGTGCTGAATACGTTAGACGGCTTGAAGTCTACCGATCCAGATACAGTAAATCTGTTCAGGATTTTGCGAGCGACGCGGTGGCAGATACTCTGGAAGGTGCGCATCCCCTCGGCATTGCCGTTCATATTCTCGGGAGCGAAGATTGGTATCTCCATCTCAACGATCGGCGCGGTTATTGGTGAATGGGTGGGAGCGAAAGCCGGACTCGGATACCTCATGTTATATGCTAATGGAAAACTCCAAGTTTCACTCGTATTCGCTGCTATTTTCTGTTTAACGCTTTTAGGTTTAGGTCTTTTTGGATTGATGACGCTGCTGGAGCGGTACGCAATGCCGTGGCGGCAGCATAACAAATCAGAGGTCTGATAGATATATCGGACCATTTATAAAAAAGGAAATTCTTATGAAAACAGCAATTTGCTTAATGTTTCTTATCGGTTGTGGTATACTTCTAACAGGGCAAACTGACAACTACGCAGACAGTCACGAGAAAACAGAAACAGAAAAGGTTACACTGCTGCTCGACTGGTTCCCTAACGTAGACCATGCCCCGCTTTATGTCGCACAAGAGAACAAAATTTTCGCCAAACACGGGTTGGAAGTTGAACTCCTTTGGGGCGGTGACCCAGATGCCCCACTCAAACTCGTGGCAGCAGGGGAATACCCGTTTGCTGTTAGTTACCAACAAAGCGTCACAATTGCGCGAGCCAGTGAAGAAGTTTTGCCGGTCAAATCAATCGGTTTACTCGTGGAACACCCGCTCAATACGATTAGTTTCCTAAAGAAGACAGGTATTAAAACGCCAGCGGATTTCAAAGGGAAGAAAATCGGATACACGGTTGCGCCGTTGGACGTGCTTCTGTTTAACGCTATCGCGGCGAATGCTGGATTATCCGAAGATGATTACGAACTGATAAACGTAGGTACGAATATCTTGGCACCTCTCCTCAGCGGTCAAATCGACGCAGTGATCGGACCCTTTCGGAACTACGAGATTAACATGTTGAAACTTGAAGGGGCAGAAGCCGATTTTTTCGCGCTTGAGAAACACGGTATCCCAGACTATTATGAATTAGTAATTATCACTAATGATGCTTATCTGGAAAACCATCCAGAAACCGCTAAAAAACTAATGATGGCTGTTCAAGAAGCCATTCAATTCACGAAAGAGAATCCTGATGATGCCCTGCAACTCTTTTTTCAGGCGAACCCGGATGCCCGTAAAGATTTAGAAGAATTGGCGTTTCGAGACACACTGGACTTATTCGCAACGACACAGGTGCAATCTGCGGAAAAGTGGGATGCGTTCGCGAAATTCGCTTATGAAAAAGGGTTAATCTCCAAAACCGTTGAAGCAAAAGATTGTTTCATCAATGTGTTGGAATAGTTATCGGTTGTCGGTTCGCTTTACTTTTGGTTGTTGGGCGAAAGAACATTTGGGCATGACTATCGTCCATAACTGTCACATGGCGCGTTCCAGACTACTGACAACTGATACCCTACAACTATCTAAATGTCAAATAAGAAGATTATCATCATTGGTGGCGGTGTGATTGGACTCGGTATCGGGTGGCAGCTTGCGAAATCGGGTACCGCTGTCACCATCTATGAGCGTGCGCAAGCCGGGCGTGCCGCTTCTTGGGCAGCTGCCGGTATGCTTGCGCCACTCGCCGAAGCACATCGCGAAGAACCGGAACTCCTCAAATTCGGCTCCCAAAGTTTAGCACGCTACCCACAATGGGTCGAGGCGTTAGAGGCTGACGCGGAGATGTCCATCGGCTATCGCGTGGAAGGCACGCTGATTGTCGGATTAGAACCCGACGATACACATCAACTCCGGCATCTTTACACCTCACAACAGGAATTAGGGCTGGATGTCGAGTGGTTGAACGGACGAGAAGCACGCGAAATCGAATCCGCGCTTTCGCCTCGCGTGACTGCAGCTATTCATTGCGCGACCGACCACCAAGTCGATAATCGATTGATGGTCCAAGCACTTCGGCGCGCCTATCAGATGCGTGGCGGTATATTGTATGAAAACAGTACGATCAAAAGAATTGTTGTAGAAAATGGAACCGCAACGGGTGTACAAACACAAGACGGTTTTCATGAAGCAGAGGTACTTATTCTCGCAGCGGGATGCTGGTCTGCCCAGATTGACGGATTACCGGATACCATCATCCCGCCGGTGCGTCCTGTGAAAGGGCAGATGTTGGCGTTGCAAATGGAGGAAGGCATTACGGTTAAAAACGTCATCCGCACTGTCAGGGCGAGATACCCGACCTCAGTATATCTGGTGCCGAGAAACGATGGCAGGCTTATCGTCGGTGCAACGAGCGAGGAGATGGGGTTTGACACGCGTTTAACGGCTGGCGGTGTGTTTGAACTCTTGCGCGGGGCGTGGGAAGCGGTGCCGGGTATCTATGAACTACCACTCCTTGAAACGTGGAGCGGTTTACGTCCCGGCAGTAGAGACAACGCGCCTATACTCGGCAAAACACCTGTCGAAAATCTGATATATGCAACGGGGCACTATCGGAACGGTATTTTACTCACACCGATTACGGCTTACGAGATCACCAAATTAATTCTGACCAGTGAGACCTCAGAGATAATCGCCCCGTTTCAGTTAGACAGGTTTTTAAAGTAGCAGGCACACGCCGTGTGCCGTAACCACACTCAAAAAAATGAAAATACACGTTAACGGCGAAGAAAAAACGGTAGATCCGAATTTAAATATTTGCGACTTGCTCATCGTTTTAGAATTGAATCCGAAGCAGGCGGGCATCGCTGTTGCTGTGAATCGGGAGGTTGTCCCAAAAACGGCATGGCAGGCGACGGAACTTCGCGAGAACAGCGATGTAGAAATTATCCGCGCCGTCCAAGGCGGATAGCATGGCTCCAAAATATTTGATAAAGACCCCTTGAGGCTGCTATACTAATTGAAAATAGGATTGGCATCGGAAAGAAAAACATGCAAGAATTCAAAATCGCAGATCAGACTTATGCATCGAGACTACTCATCGGAACAGCAGGTTACCCGAACTTCCATATAATGACGGAGTCTATTGCGGCGAGTGGTGCCGAAATTGCGACGGTGTCAATGCGGCGTGTGAAATTTACGGGGGCATCGGGTGAAAATCTGTTCGCTCTTCTACGTGAACGGGACATGACGATTCTGCCGAACACCGCGGGCTGCTTCACAGCAAAAGACGCAATTTTGACAGCGAACCTTGCGAGAGAGGCACTTGAGACATCGCTCATCAAACTCGAAGTTATCGGGGACGAGGAGACCCTATTTCCAGATGTAGAACAGTTGCTTAATGCGGCGGAAACGCTTGTCAAAGACGGTTTCACTGTGCTGCCCTATTGTAACGACGATCCGATTACCTGTAAAAAATTAGAAGATCTCGGGTGTGCCGCTGTGATGCCGTTAGGCGCACCGATCGGGTCAGGGATGGGGATACGTAATCCGTATAATATCCAGATTATCCGCGATCTTGTACAAGTGCCGCTGATTGTGGACGCGGGGGTTGGGACAGCATCGGATGCGGCGATAGCAATGGAGTTAGGGTGCGATGGCGTTCTGCTCAACACAGCGGTAGCGAAGGCACACCGTCCCGTTCTGATGGCGGAAGCGATGAAAAAGGCAGTCGAAGCGGGGAGAGCGGCGTTTCTGGCAGGACGTATTCCTCGGAAACTCTATGCGACTGCCTCAAGCCCACAAACTGGAATGATTGAGTAACCGAGTGAGAACATATACTCAGAACTGGAAAATTTATCTTGATACGTGCTGTGAGTAGATAGAAATGAACGCTCTAAAAATGACAGACAGTGAACTGTATAAACTCGGGATAGAAGTACTTACAACCAAACTTGGCAAGGTAGGAGTATCCCGTTTTCTGACTATCAATATGCATGCTCCGTGTACAGGTGATTATACCAATGAACGTCATGAATGGCTTGATAAAATTGATAAGGAAACAGCAGTAAAAAAAAAGCAAAAAGATAGAAAAAAAACACGAAACCGGACAAGGAACTGACAATCCGGCATCTGCAACAAAAATCGAGACCTCTGGTAATGGAAAGCCCCCGGTGATAAGGGTCCGTGAGATGAGTGATATGGAACTTTATGAAGTAGGTCTTGAAGCACTCGTGAATAAACTGAGTATTGCTGGCATGCCCCGATTCATCCGGCTTGCTCAGAGAAAACAGACATTTATACCTTTGAATTCCCTAAACTCTCCAGACTTAATATAGGAGGGATTACCCAATGGTCAAACTCAAATGAACATCATAAAAACGAAAGACAATAGTTGGGCATGCCTGCTCATTCTTATACAACTCATAGGCATCGTATTCTTATTCAATACACAAAGTACCTTTGCACAACTTCAGACTGAATTCGGACAAAGCCTCTTAGAGCAAGAACCCGAAACGTCTGAAACCGATCCCGCAGAACTAACAATCAGTTCCCACTTCTCTAATACATTCAACAACCACATCGAACTCGGCTTAAGCGTAGATCCATACACAAGCAGCTTGGCAGGAGAAGATGACCCGCAGCTTGTGGGCATAATCAATCGCTTCGGCGTTGACTTGAACGGAGATTTACCGGTCGCCGATAAACTCAGGCTGAGACTGCAATATATACCGCAAGTTGAAAATTATACCGGTGCGGAGGGAAAACTCAATGAATTCGATGCCTTCAGTGATGTCCTCTTCACTGAACTGAGTTTCCGACCGCTTGAAAGCCTACCGCCACTTGTGACTTCGCATCGACTGCAACGTTTCGTGCGGACCTCCAATGTCTACAACAATACCGAACGACAAATCGGTCTACGCTTCGGACGTATCTTAGAATATAACTTGAGACTACATCGATTTGACGATGACGAGTCGCTTAGAGAGGATTTCCTACTCATCGGCTCTAACAGCCACAACATAACCGGACGTTTGCAATTCGGGTTTCTTGAACAGATGCTCGGTAAAATTGAATACACGATAGAGAACAGCAGTTACGAAACCAATCTAAACAACCTCATCTTAGGTATCACAGGACTTGCGGATAATGAACGGAGAAACGATTGGCGGCACATCGGTTCCGCGAAACTAATACAAGTAGCAACTGAAGGGCTTATGTTTCAGGAAGAAGTGAATCTATTTCTGAATCGTTCCAGCGTTGACTTCTTTAGCTTCGCCAGTACTGAAGTTGCAGCGAGTTCATTTTATCGACTGGATACCGGACGGTGGATACGGTTTCGGCTCTCCAGACTCTGGGTGCAGTTTGAAGGCAGACAGATCCTGGATGAGACTGGGGGTATCCCAGAAATCCCCGAAGATCGTCGAGATACACAGATAGCGGCAAATATCCAACTGAATTGGCAGTTCAATTCGCATCTAACACTCAACGCCGATTATCAGGTTACCCAAAACCGGACGAACGAAGCGGATCCACTGCTCGATTTTCTGAATTACACACACACGATTGCAACCCTGACACTCAAAGGGGAATATTAAAGCGGTCCGTGAGGCTTCCTCGTTATCGTTTTCCGCTGTAAAGCTGCAACCTTCCCTCCGATGCAATTAGCGTATAACACATCTCAATCGCCTCAGCAACGATAGGTGTGTCGGGAGTATCCCACAGCAAGAGGTAATCCACGTTATCAGCATAAGCACAGAGATCTATCTTTTCCGGTTCCCAGTGGACGGTTTGAACCCACTCTTTCTCGTCTAAGGGTCTCTCAAACTCGGCGTTGAAACGGACAGGGAAATAGTCAAACTGTATCTCGTAGTTGCCGAGATTAATGCAGCCATTGTCGAGGGAGTAGTAATTCGCAGCGTTGACAAAGATGCCTACGCGCTCGGAGCTGCCCCTCGGATCAAAGTGAAGTGGGAGGATGATTTTGTTCTTTCCAACCCGTTGCACAAAAGCATTAAACTCGTCTATCTCGGCGTTAAGATTTTTAAAGACAACGCCGACATAGACAATGTTAGCGAGTGCCAGAAGTGTGACAGCCGCCGTGAACACACGCCTCCACTGAATCTTATCAAATTCACGAAACCACGCGAATACAGCGAGCGTGGCTAAAATGGCGAGCCGGTCATTGACCCAACCGCCGGGACCGATAGAATTGGGCAGGATAAAATAGAGTCCGAAAAGCACAGCAGTGAGGCAGAGAAACGCTGTCTGTCCAGCAAATTCTGCTGTTTTCCCGCTCCTATTTTGCCAGATTGTCACAACTGCAAGGAAAAGTAAGAAGACAGATACAAGCCCGGAGAGCCAACTCGGAGGTTCAGCGTAAGCGACAAGCACATGCATACCGACGAGGTTAGCAAACAGTTCTCCCAACCGTTGAAGTCCAAACTCAGGCGGTTCCCCTGCTAACAGATCAGAAGTAGGGAGGTAGACGACCAGCAGTACCGCTGCGGGGAGGAGATAGCAACCTGTAATGAGAATCCGTTTGAAATCTCGCCTGAAGTGCAACAGTGCCAATAAGGCGATAGAGAATAAGATGAAGGCATAAGAGATGAGGTGCGCGAAATAGGTAATCACGATGAGCAGATTCAGTAGAACGATACGCGTTCTGTTCATCTGCGCCTTGTGTTTCCACCAATAGCCGAGCGCAAGCAGAAAAAGCGGTACACTGACGGCAAAGTTGTAGAAGCCCATGAGGAAAAGGTAGTTGTAGATAAAGGTAAAACTCAGGATGACGAGGGCATGCCGTCCGCGCTGGACAGCATTGAGAAAATAAGAAACGGCAAGTGGGAAAAGGATAACATAGAGGCTGAGAAAAATTTTCTCGGCGATGAGGGATGGAAATACGAACATTAACACCGCCAATGAAAAGTGTGAGAGCCAATTCGGAAAAGGATACCAGTTAATCTCGTAATAATCTCGGAATCGATATTCAGGGTTGTTGTATTCCGTCAGGATTTGGGAGTTATAGACGTGGCTTACGCCATCTTGTGTCGGAAAATAAGGGAACAACCAGATCGGTAACAGGTAGACGAGAATTAGCCCACCAATCAAAAGTGACCATTTTGTGTAGAAGCGAGAGAAGAACGTCATCATCAAAGTTTACGGATTGGAAACCCAAGTCTTTAGACTTGGGAGGAAAATCCGCCCTCGTGTGTAAGTCTATAACGTTTTTTGAAAAAACACTTGACATTTTTAGTAAACTGTGGTTTAATAAACATATCACGTTGGC
>JAJEIE010000020.1 GCA_022827625.1 Candidatus Poribacteria bacterium
GGAGTGGAAGTTGCGTATTCTGCGTTGGTTATCGAAACTCTATCCGATCACGGATGTCTGTGTTGAGGATATAAAAGCCCGGACAATAGCGGACGCGAAAAAGTGGAATAAATCCTTTAGTCCTTTGGAGGTAGGTAAGCAGTGGTTCTACGCAGAAGTTGAGAAACGTTGGCACCTGAGCACACTTCAAGGGTGGAAAACAAAGGAGATACGAGATAGGTTGGGTCTCAAGAAGTCGTCTGCGAAACTCTCAGAGACGTTTGAGTCCCATTGTGTCGATAGTTGGTGCTTAGCCTATCAGACAGTTGGTGGTGAACCTATTGTGGAGAATACTTCAATCTTATGTATATCGCCCATCCCGCTACGGAGACGTGAGCTCCACAGACAAAACCCACAGCAAGGCGGCAAACGCCCGCGTTATGGTGGGACGAGATGTCTCGGTGTTGCGAAGAATACACTGGTAAGGCATGTTACAAAAGGACTTCTCCGCGTCACGGGACATCAAAAAGGCTGTTTGACCTTGAGTGAAATCCACAGCAGTAAACAGATTGTTCTCACAGCAAAACCGACCACCTATAAGATTTTAAAAAAACTCAACTTCAGATACTCATAAGACAGCACCTACATCTCCGACCTAAAGGACGGAGTTTTGACGCTGAACAATCGATAAGTGGTAGTCAGTAATTCAGGCAATCAACGCGACTTTAGTCGCAGCATCTCATTCCCAGTCTTCTGAAAATGATACGGAACGCGTTCAACTGAACAATTAACTCCGTCTCTTTCGAGTTCCTCGATAACAGGCGATAAAAAGGGAGAGGGATTGCTATTGACATCAACGATGGGGAAAATTCGCACCTCAGTCCCAATACGGAGCAGTTCTCGGACGGCATCGAGATGAAACGCCAAGTCTCTGTTTGCTGAGTAGAAAAAGAGGAAATGCGCGGAGAGCACGAGGTCGAAATGGTGGTCAGGAAAGGGTAAATCAGGGAGTGATGCACCTATGTAGCGTCCTTGTTCTTTACCTTCCTCGAAATCTCGGCAGAACTCCTCCATCGCTTGCATTCTGACTTGCGCTAATTCATCAACAGACGAGAATTTTGTCCAGACGAATTTATCCTGATTTTGACGGGCTTGCGCGATAACATCCTCGTAGGTTTCCTGAATGCGCTGACGCAATTCCGCCTCAGAAAATTGATAAATCGGATCTACAGAAATCACTGGTGTGCCGCGCTCGCGCATCCAGAAATTGAACGACGCGGGACCGTCGCCTACACCGACGATGTCCCGCGTCAAATCTTCTTCAGAGAGATCAAACATATCAAGGTATTCGTCAAACGACCGACCCCATGGCACGATGTCTTTGTAGTGAAAATCCATTATTGGGCAGCTCCGTCACCAACTTCTTGTAAAACCGCCGCTGCTCGCTGTGCCAATTCAGTGGTTGCGTCCCGTTTGACTGATCGGTTTAAGTGTAGGATAGCGCGTTCATCTCCGTCTCTCGCCAACGCCAACGCTTCCTCAAACCCTTTGTTCCCGTAACTGAAATCTCTCGGTAGAACTGTCAGGCCCAAGTCTTTCCAATAATACTGCAGCGCATCAGATTCCCAATTCTGGTAGACATGTTCCCACTTAAGGGAGTTAAAAATATTCAAGTGCGGTTCAAGCATGTGCTCAGCAATCGGGTCATCAACAGCCTGATAGCGGTTGTCGAGCGATACGCGAAGCCGGTCTTCCGTCAGGTTTGGGAGTGCCTTATGGATAGTCAAAGCAGGGAAGATGAGCGTATCGCCAACTTCATAGTTCGTGGAATGCCACTCGCCGGACAATTCGTCCTCATTGACACACAGACTCCCAGCACCAAGCGAAAAGTGGTGCTCCATGACCCTATTGATCTTATGCGACCCCGGTAGGACTGCCAAACCACCCAACTCAATCGGGCAATCGCCAACCGGTGCCCAACAGGTATAGGTCTGGAAGTTCCCTTGGAAGTGGACGAAATCTTGATGTATCGGGGTTGTATGTGCCGTATACTTCGGGAACCAAAGACGCGCAATCTTTTGCGGATGCGGCAGCACCTCTCTACCGATAATCTTTTCCACCATATCGACAACTTCGGACCAGTGACCAGAACGGTGGAACGCTTCTAACTTATACACCTCGTGGTACACATCTGTGTATTCGGAATCGCCTTCGGTGCACTGAGCAGAAATATCGGCGATACCGTCCATCGGGTCAGTCCCTGCGACGAGCCAACCCCCTTTCTGCATCGTTGTTAGCATCTCTCGCCGCAACGCCCAGAGTTTGTCAGGATCCTGTAGCCGCTTGAAGAAGAGATACCCCTCTTCCGAGATTCGGTGACGCAATTCTTCTGGATCATTCATCGCATCGTTAGATACGCGAAGTTCTTTTAATGCTGCCATCGGTGCGCTCCTTGTATCTATTGGTGTTGATCTCCATTCTGTGAGGGAGGCGGTTCATTGAAGGGAATACCTTTCGCCTCGGCTTCGAGTCGGCGGCTATTCCAAGCAGCGATAGCTTGGTATGCCTCCGTACGCCCCTGTTCAATCCCTTGTTCAATCCCTTGTTCTTTCGCTTTTGCAAGGCTTTGAGCATGTTCAACACGCCATTCGTTAAAACGCCTTAACATAATATCCACTCCTTCCTTAAAGACAATGAACGCAATTGCAGTCTGATTAAATACTGAGGTCGTTGCCTCCAATCTCATCAACATCTGCAACACACCGTTCCATCCAGTGACGAATTCGTAGAGGCATATTCCTACAATGTAGAGAAATCCTAACACCGTGTAGGTAACGACAGCACTCTCTACGTCTCGGACGGTAAATAAGGATCCCCGTTTTTCTGCCATAGATGGGTTCTTCGCTTCTCTTTCCTGCTTAGGTCACAACTTTAGATATTCATAGTATAACATACACATAATGAAAAATTCAATTTTTTTAGATTCAGCAAGTCACGATCAGCAAATAGCACCTACATTCTATTTTTCTCAAGCCAATCAACCGCAAAATCCACAACAGCACGCTGTGGCATGAGTTGGCAGTTTGCGATGCCGACCTTGCCACGCCGAACGATCTTTCTCGCGTCAGAACACTGGAAATCCTCACCAAGGCGATCGAAATCCGAATCATCCACATCAATATCTTCAAAGGTGGTCCATGTCCTCAAGCCTACTTGTGAGATGGGGGCACCCTCTTGCACAACGCGCTTAGTTGCGAAGTCCGCCCGGTATTCTGCGAGATGTATGGAGGTATTGCTCGAATGATCGACACCGAGAAGCAGCACAAAACCATCCAAATCGTAGATTCTGGCAAGCGGTGAATTTTCACCCATGCCAAACGCCAAGGCGTGATTCTCTATGACATAAGACGCTTGCGGACCGCTTGCACAAAAGGAACTCTGCGGATGTGCACTGCGAAGAACGTTCTTTTGTTTTCGGAAGGTCTCAGCGATTTTGCCCATTGAACGGGTCGGAGTCAAATCGGGATTGTAGGCAGGCATCGTCTCACGTATCATCTGCCACCACGACTTCGGGACAGGTGGGTTTTCCCACTGACTCGGATCGCTGAGGTCGGTCGAATGGGTCGGCATCACAAGTGTACCCGTTTCGCCTAAAACTTTCTGAAGCGCGATGATAACAGCAACAGCACCGCCACAGACCCAACCGATCGCGCTCAAGGACGAATGGACGAGTAAGACCATTCCTTTTTCAATACCGAGTGCCTCAAAATCAGCCTGCAGCGACTCGACCGTGACAAGTGTTTTCGTTTTTTCAACAACCTGACCTTCAGGCATTATCAATCACCTTACCCTTTCACAAAGCCCATATCTCTACTGTATAACCGTTTATTTCGTGCCTATTGCCAAGACATGCGCACTCATACCGAGTAGTGAAGGCTCTGCTTCAACCTTGCGAATCAGGTCCAAAACAACAGAACGCAGGTCGGGGTCCATCCAATAATTTTTAAACGACTCAAAAAGCCAAGCGGGTCCTTCCACAGCAAGCATTGCTTGATGTTGGAAACCGGCTTCAACCACTTCAGCACTGAGTGCTTCCGGACGGTGAAGATACGCATCTGTAAAGTACTTAAGATCCTCGGTCACGTTGCGATGGTAACCGGTTTCAAGGTCGTTTTGAACAATGTCTCTATGAACAGGATCCCTGAATCGTCCCTCAAAAAAACTGTCAAGCATGGATGCAAAGCGTGAGATACCAGCGGCAATCATAACCCCACCCTTTTGCAATACGCGGTATGCCTCGCTGAGTACGAGTAGCCGGTCATTCTTATCAATGAGGTGATACAGCGGTCCTAATAACAGCAGAGCATCGACAGACATAGACGAAAAACGTAGTGATCGCGCGTCTCCGAGCGATATGCTGGCAATTGGGTGTTCCGGTTGCTGGCTCGACGCTTCTGTTGCCTGCTCAATATGTAAATCGACTGGGTCCACGAGGTGGACTTCATAACCGGCTTTTGCTAACCAACACGCATAAGGCCCCGAACCACCACCGATGTCCAAAATTACTGCCGGTGGCGCAGGTAGATAGCGCATGATAATCTCTTGGGTACGTACAAACTCCAGTTGTCCTTTGGCATTGGCTGTAAGTCTGTTTGCCTCTTGCGTTTGTCTATAGAACGAAAGAATCTTATCCGAAAGTTGATACAATTTTTATTTTTTCCTATATCTCTGAGAAAGGTTTAAAATTATGATGCCAAATCATCAAGCATCTGGCGGATTTTTTGTTCACCACTATCAATAAATAATGGAGCCAACGGACCTCTACCATGTAGGGTTTGAAGGAGCATATCAATCTGTATCATCCGTTGTTGCGGTGTACGGCACTTCCGCCATTTTTTAACGAAATCACGCGCCGGTTGTGGATTACCGGTTCTCAAGGATCGCGTGGTTTTACGCCACGCCTGCCACCCGAAGGTATACTCACAATTCGGACATTCGAGCTTTTCATCCTTCTTTTTTAGACTCTTGCGGTAATCCCGCCACCGACGTTTGTAGCCGCAGGTTGTACACTCTATATTCCCATGCTGATGAAGTGCAAGGTCTTGACACTTAGGGCATCGCAACTCAGGTTCGGGGCGCCGATTTTTGGGAGTTCGCTCCACTGGAGGTGGATCCGGTCTACGGACGATGCCAAAACAGTGAGGACACGGTAAAAGAACACGGGTTCTCACAGATTGTTTGTAAGCCTCTTCGGACCATGTTTTACCACAAGCACATCGCAACACAACTTCTTTCTGTAGAACGGCGCGACAGTCAAAACACCGCGGTGTGTCTCGGAGTGCTTGACGGCAGTCGCGCCAGAGGAGTCGTCCAGCACAATGCGGACAGCGAAACCAGTGTTCCTGAGTTCCACCTTCACCTTTATTAAAGAGTGGGTCAATCCGACGTGTAATCTTCGTTTTGCATTTTGGACACGGCACACGTCCCTCACGATAAACGTCAGCGACTGTGACGATGTCTGTACAGCGAGCGTAGAGTTCCCAACCGACATCGTGTAGCAATGTATCATCGTATATGCCGAGTCGCGCATATCGGTAGAGCTGGCGGATTTTGATGGGTTTTACACGCGGGGACCAGTCCATAGAGGTTACTTCCTCAACACATCTTTTCTAAAGTATCGGGAACCGGCAATCCATCTGCTTGAAGCGCAACGATGTATCCCTCAATCGCCTCCCTGATATTGCTAACCGCCTCTTGTTTGGTATCAGCTTGACTGATGCAACCAGGTAAACTGGGGCATTCAGCAACCCAATAACCATCTTCTCCGGGATAAATAAACACTTGTCTCATTGCCCATCTCCATTAGACAAAAACATCAATTTAGGTTTAAGTAAGACTTAAAAATTAAAAAATCTACTTCTTCCACAAATTAGGCAGAGATTTGAACGACCTCTTCGGTTTCAACGCTACGGCTAATCGCCTCCAAAACACGCATGTTCTGATAAGAATCCTCCAGACTCGAGTGGGGTTGTGTCCCGTCTTGTAACGACTTTGCCCAATGTTGCATCTCTTCGAGATAGCCGGGTCTGCCAATACCGTGGTATGCCGTGTTGAGATCCCACTCTTCAGTCGGCGTATCCGCATAGCCGCCACCCTCACCGAGCCATGTCGGATGCCGATAACGCCGCAATTTGCGGGTCTCCAAAACCTGAATTGCCTGACTGTTTGTCCCTTTGACAAAAACCATTGCTTCCAGAACAGGACCCGTGCCGAGCGTCATTGTCCCGATGCCGCCGTTTTCATAGCGAAGATTCACAGAAAGTGACACCGTGCTGGATGCGGCATTAACAATCCCCGTGGCGTAAACCTCGCTGACTTGTCCCATAAAGAAACGCATGCAATCGGTCGGATGGATTACCTGATCGAGCATAAAGGGCCACGCGAAGGGAGACCCCGCCTCTTGAAGACGCGGACCTGGCGCGAGATAGCGTGTATGATATTGGCATGCCGCACCGAACTCTTCTTCATCCATCAACTGCTTGGCAATCTGGTGCGCCGGTGCATGTCGCCACATTGTGCCTACCATACCTGTTTTACCGGTTTCATTTGACGCATCAACGAGCATTTTCGCGCCTTCAGCAGTGGTCGCCGGAGGCTTCTCAGTGTAGATGTGATACCCGCCGCGGAGACACTCAATACCGATGTCTCGATGTAGCTTATCTTCAGGTCTACCGACAACAGCGACTGCGTAAAGATCTTCATTCTCGAACATTTCGTTGTAATCGGTATAGTGTCGAAGTGCCCCGAACCTTCGGGCATTTGACGCTGCCTTTTCTTCAACAAGGTCGCAAGTAGCAACGAATTCAAATTCTGGCACCATCGGTATACACTGCTGTAATTGCGACGACATCCCACCACAACCAATAAAAGCAATTCGGATTTTGTCCATAATGTATGTATTCTCCAATTCAAATTGAGAGTATCGCGGTCAGAGACCGCTCCTACCGCTTATCCTACACCTAACAGATCTGCCAATTCGTTAAAATCACTGGCAACCAAGTCAGACGGATGCGCAGTGACTTCCTGAACCCTACCAGGTCCATATTCTAAAGGACGCGGCACAAGTGCCGTTTGAAAACCGACGGCTTGGGCGGCACGGAGATCACCAACGTGGGCGGCGACCATCATGACTTCATTCGGAGATAAGCCAAGTAAGGCAGCAGCGGTCTCGTAAACTTCGGGGTCCGGTTTATAATGCCCCGTTAATTCGGCAGAAAGGATACAGTCCCACGGCAGTCCTGCGAATTTCGCCATATTCGTTAGCAGTGCGACGTTGCCGTTAGAGAGTGTAGCAACAATATATCGCCTGCGTAACCGTGTTAAGCCACTGACGGCATCGGGCCACGGCTTGAGTCGATGCCAGACTCGATTCAGATGGTCTTTATCGGCTTCAGTCAAGCCGGTAATATTAAACGCCTCAAGAAGCGCATCCAAAATCAGCCGATGCAGTGCGTCAATGTTCTGCCACGGTAACGCACCCTGTCGCACCTTATTCATTGCGGGTCCGTATCCGGCACGCCATTTCAGAGCGAATTGTTCCCAATCAATATCAATGCCGTGGGTCTCTCCAAATTTTTCACCTTCAACGACAATTGAATTATACCAGTCTACAACTGTGCCGAAGACATCGAAAGTAAGCGCTTTGACTTCAGAGCGGGTGCTTTGCATTGTGTTATGTCCCTATGCGTGATCTGAAGGTTTGAAAACAAAGTGGCTGGTTTTCCTGTCTAATCTATCCGACATCATACATCAATTTATCCGAATTGTCCACTGAATTGTTTCATGAGCAGCTCCCATTAAAAAAGCACTCTGGCATGAGATCGGATGCCAGAGTGCAAAAAAGGTTATATATTTCAAGCCTAAAGATTATCAATCATAGGCTGCCCTATAAGGTGCTAAAAACTTTTGAAGCTGCCGAATCGCAGCATTTTTGCGGGAGGCAACGGTGCCAATCGGACATTGGACGATCTCAGCAACTTCTTGATAAGATAAGCCTTGAAGTTCTGTTAGTCGAAACACGACTTGGTGTTCTTTCGACAGTTTACTGATTGCAGTCTGAATCGCCTCATAAGTCTCTTTGGCAATGAGCAGTGCCTCTGGTGAACAGTGTGTGTCTGCGGTAGCAACAACGATTGGGTGAAAGTTTTCATCATCATCTCCATAGTGTATATCCAATGATTCTATTTGAGGTTTCCTTTTCTCTTTTGCCAACTGCTTCAAACAGAGGTTTTTGGCAATGTGATAAAGGAAGGTTCTGAATTTTGCGATTGGGCGGTACGTTGGTACGCAGCGCCATAACCGTAGAAACGTCTCTTGACAAAGATCTTCCGCAAGCGGTCGGTTCTTGACGAACCGATAGATAAAGTTTAAAGTGTTTGCGTAATGACGTTCGGTTAGAATTCGGAATGCGTCTCTGTTTCCGTCTTTCACAGAGAGCATCAACTGCTCATCAGTCTGTAACATGCTTGTCTCCTCAAAGAGGAGCGTATCAAGCGAAGGCGCGCAACCCTCCCTTCCTTCCATAGTGGAGGATGCCTGCTTGTTCACTCCTCGGTCTGTGCCTTCTCCAGAATCGTGTCTTAATCCAACAACGGAACGCACTGGCAGTATTAAATGCCCGCGCTTTCAAGGAGGTGCGTTCTCCTAAATTACAATCTCGCACTTTTCCTCCGGTTCCGCTACTCCATACACGCTCTCTAATTCTCAAATCCTCTGCTAAACATAAAACGTATTGACGCATTTTATAACCTCTCCTTTTTCGGTTAAATCATCAGATAGGGACGGCATTTAACCTCCCTTTTTTTTCACGATAAAAAACTATTAAGAGTTAAATCCATAAACTTTGAAAAAATTCATTTAAAATTAAAAAAAAATACTTAGACCGCCGCTGCTACGTTCAGAGATATATGTAGAGATATGCCTCACACCCCAGTCGGATGAAACGGTTCCAGGGACAATGAAGGTTGCCCAGTCGTGAGGAGTTCAGCTATAAGCTGCCCTGTGATGGGTGCCAGAAGAATCCCGTTTTTAAAGTGTCCAGATGCCAAGACGACGTTGTCATATCCAGGCAGATAACCGAGAAGCGGACCTTTTCTGACATACGGACGCAAACCTGCCCACGTTTGCACAAAAGTAGCCTGTGCGAGCTGAGGCGCGATAGCGACACCGGCATCAATCATCTGCTTGGTGCCGTCAACCGTTGGACTTTTGTCGTAGCCGACGAATTCGACTGTTGCACCGAGCAATATCTTGCCGTCTGCTCTCGGAACGATGTAGATACCGAGTCCATCAATGGTTCGCTCGAAAAGCGGTGGCATCGCTTCAATGAGAACTATTTGTCCCTTCGCGGGTCCAATCTGCATTGGAACCCCAAGTTGAGCCGTAGGTTCACCCGCCCAACATCCGTTGGCAATTACAAACGTATCAGCGTATAAGGTTTCCCCGTTTACAACAACACCAACAACACGCTCACCATCTCGAACAAAACCAGTGACAGGATTCCCCAATTGGAATTTCGTCCCAAATTTCGCTGCACCTTTCGCGAGTGCGGTTACCATTTTCGGGTTGCGTACCTGTGCATCCTCAGGAAACAGCACTGCCCCTACAATGGATCGCGAAAGTGCTGGCTCTAATTCCCACGCCTTCTCAGCTGTCAAGACCTCAGCTGAAAACCCGTTCTTTACACGGCGGTCCGCGAGACCGATGAGTCCGGCAGCATCATCCGGGTTGAAGAACACCGAAAGCGTTCCAGATCGAATGAATTCAATATCTATCTGCGTCTCTGTGCGAAGTTCTTCCGCCAACGTCGGATAGAGGGCAAGACTGGCACGACACAGTTCTGGATACGGCTCATGTGTCGAGGCATGTGAGGTGAGAATCCCTGCACCTGCCCATGAGGCTTCTGTGCCGACCGTAGCAGCTTTGTCAATAAGAAGTGGCTGGATATTTCGTTTAGCGAGGTTATAAGCGATAGCACATCCGATAATGCCCCCGCCGATAACGATGATATCCGCGTGATTTCGGCTCAAGTTGGTCCTCCGACTTAGGTAAGTGTGGCATTCAGAAAGAAGATAGCAAAAACTACAATTATAAATAGTTTAACATATTATATGTCGATTTTCAATCGTACTTGGCTTTTGGCTGTCAGCAGTCGGGATTTGGAAATCCCTCCTACAATGGCTCTCAATTATGAGAAATCTCATCTACCGATAGTTTACCAACGTCCAACAACTAATAACCAAAAACCGTTCAACTGTTTATACAGATTTTCGGATGCACTTTTCTGAAACACACGGAACATGAATAAAAAACAACGTTTATGAGATGGACTTTAGATTATGGTTTGAAATTTCAACGAATTTCGTGTATAATTACCATAGACAGGCGAAAGTGAACTATCTCAAATTCGGCGATGGAAAAAAAGTAGCAAAAAAATAAAGAAGCACGTCTAATGCGAAAGGTTTTTAACTAAATGACCCTTGGAAAAGTTACAGGGACAGTCGTCGCAACGCAGAAAGATAAAAAATTAATCGGCAGCAAGCTGATGGTTGTCCAAGATGTAGATTTAAATGGCGAAGTCGACCGAAAATACACGGTCGCTGTGGATGCGGTCGGTGCGGGTATCGGTGAGATTGTGCTTGTTGCGACCGGTAGCTCAGCGCGGCAGACCGATGTGACCAACAACAAACCGGTTGATGCCGTCATCATGGCGATTGTTGATACCATAGAAGTTTGCGGAAAAGTACGGTATCACAAGTAGTAAATGGAACGAGAGATGGAACGGGAACGCGTTCGCGCTGAAACCCTCCAGTGTCGCGATGGGCTCGCGCAAGAAGTCCGAACGACACTCAGCCGAAGGATCATCAACTCCCTTGTCAGTTGGATACAGAACGAAGGTTTCGATACTGTGATGCTCTATCTGAGCATGAAAAGTGAAGTGGAAACGCTCGGTTTGTTGGACATCCTGCTTCACCAAGAAAAGATAGTCTGTGCTCCTGTAGTAGATACATACCAGTTAGAACTCACGCCTCGTCAGATTCGGGACCCTAAAACAGAACTCGTTCAACATCCTTATGGTCTGTTAGAACCGAATGCGACCTGCCCAATTGTTCCAATTTCGCAGCTGCAGCTCATCATTGTCCCCGGTATCGCTTTCGATGCTACCGGCTATCGCCTCGGATACGGTAAGGGTTTCTACGATAGGTTTCTTGCGAAGTGTCGAGACGCTGTTAGGGTAGGATTGGCGTATCAGCTGCAAATTGTCGAAGATACATCCCCGCAAACGTGGGACATCCCTGTACACTATATTTTCACAGAAAATGGAAAAATAACCATCTAACTGAAGATGATTTAGAAATAAAGTAGATCCAAGACACCCTAAATAAGCACTTAAGTTCGTAGTAGTGCGATTTATCGCACGTTGCAAAGGACAAACGCGCAATGAATTGCGCTACTACAAACAAAAATTATGTACCCTCTCATCTAACTAACGCACATCAACGAAGGGTCTGAGTTTCTCTATAGTCTTCGGTCCGATACCTTTGACATTTTGGAGGGCATCTACACTGGTGAAATTACCGTGCTGTGTGCGATGGTCGATAATTCTTTCCGCCATCCGCTCACCGATGTTAGGAAGGGTTTGGAGTTCTTCCGCAGCGGCAGTATTGATGTTAAGAAGCACCGGTTTGTTCGATACAGCAGATATTGTCGTGCTATCCTGCGGGTGTTCCGTGTTCGGCACAGCAATTAAATCCGGTTCTCCGAGAAACACCGCTGGTGCGAACCGCCGCACTCCCCAAAAGCCAGTGCCAGCCAAAATTAGGATCACAAGTAAAGTCACCGCCTTCCAATAATGGCGTTCAATAGCATTCAGGACATTAATCATTCCGTTTCTCCTCAATAAGAAGTATCTGATTCGCAGCGACATCGCTGACCAACTGTTCCACCCCATTCTGCCAACGGATTGTAATACCGTCCACGTGTTCATAATCCGCGATTCCGAAATGGAGGGTCAGATCCCGTTGCGAGAGATAACCATCTCCACTCTGCACCTCACGTATCTGTGTCAGTTCGCCGGTCGTTACCTTCACACGCGTGCCGATGGCATCTGTAGCACCGTGCGTTCCGAGCAAGCGAATCTGTAGCCAGTTTTTTCGGTTTCCACCGTCATTACGCAGCAGGCGCGGGGGCGCGTTGGAATTCGTTACGACAATATCAATGTCGCCATCCAAATCGTAGTCTGCAAAGGTAGCCCCACGACTTACGTCTTCTAACTTCATACCAGCACCGAGGGTTTCAGAGGATTCAGTAAAGGTGCCGTCCCAGTTATTTTTGAAAAGGAGATTGCGCTGCCCGTAGGTGCCTTCCTGTCCGAGTTCGGCGAGATTCTCGTGTAGATGCCCGTTGGCGACGAAGAGGTCTTGATACCCGTCATTATCATAATCCATAAAGGCGGTTGCCCACCCGAGGTATGGATAGGTAATCTGTGCTGTTTTTGTAGTGGTAGTTGCATCTGTGAAAAAACCGTCTGCATCGTTACGATAGAGGGTATTTGTCTGGTCAGCATAATTGGTGACAGTGAGGTCAAACCATCCATCGTTATTCCAATCGCCAAACGCGGTTCCCATACCGTTCTCAGGAGCCCCATCCTCACTGAGTGCAACACCCACCATGAAACCGATTTCCTCAAAAGTGCCATCACCGTTATTGCGATAGAAAAGGTTCTCTGTAGAATCATTCGCGACGTAGATATCAAGTGCCCCGTCATTATCATAGTCGCCCCAGACAACGCCTAACCCCTTGCCAGTCGTATTGTAAATTCCGGCAGATTTGGTAACGTCAGTAAACGTGCCATCACCGTTATTGCGATAGAGCGTATCCGATTGCGCAGGGAAATTATCGGGTTCACAATAGGCACGGATATTCTTCTCCTTAAGTCCACACCACGGATTTTCAGCGATGTCAAAAACGATGTAGTTGACGACGTAAAGATCCAGATTGCCGTCCCGATCATAGTCAGCAAACGCACAACTGGTGCTCCAACGCGGCTCGGTCACACCTGCGGTTTCAGCGACATCCGTAAACGTGCCGTCCCCGTTGTTGCGATAGAGACGATTGGTCCCGTAGTTCGTGACATAAAGATCCAGATGACCGTCATTATTGTAGTCGCCAACAGCACATCCGTGTCCGTAACCCGTATCTCCAACTCTCGCTATTTTGGTGACCTCCGTAAACGTGCCGTCCCCGTTGTTGCGATAGAGACGATTGGTCGGGATTTCTTCAGGGACATATCCGGGGAGTGACGCCCCGTCAACGAAATACAAATCAGCATCGCCATCAGCGTCGTAGTCAAAAAAAGCGGCACCCGAACCGAGTGTCTCCATAAAATATTTCCGTCCACTCCGTCCATCCGTGTGCTTCCAATAGATACCTGCCTCCTGTGTTACATCAACGAACTGAATACCTGTGTCCGATACTGCAGGTAAAGTCGTGGCATTTGGCACAAAAACAGCAACGAGGACAAACATCCAGATATTTATACTGCTATTTCTATTTCGTCTTTTCATCCGCCTCCTTCATCTTTGTCAATGTCTGTCGAAAAGCATCGTTTTCAGGATCCATTTCGATTGCAGTCTGAATTGCTTTTAGGGCGTTTTCACGCTTGCCTGCTTGAAAATAAGCCAGCGCGAGTGTCTGCATATATTGTGGTGATTGTGTGAGGTGAAACGCTTTTTCGGCGTGTACAATGGCATCCTGCGATCGCCCCCCTTGCAGAATGTAAAGCCTCGCTAAGGCGTTTAACGCGTAGTGTGCGTTAGCATCCAAGTCTACGGCTGCCTGAAACGCTGAGATTGCTTTGTCAATCTTCCCATATTTTGCATAAACAAGCCCAAGTTGATACTGCTTTAGGGGGTTGTTCGGTTCAATGAGAATCGCGCGTTCGCGGTCCTCAATCTCCTGTGCGATTGCATTGAGTCGACGGTAGATTTCCATCGCGCGCTTTCCCTCTTCTGGCTGCTTGAGACGAAAGAGTGCTTGAGCGAGGTTATAGTATGCCCCTACGTGATCGCTTTGTTGCGCGATAACCTGCTGGTACGCTATAGCCGCACGTTGGAATTCACGCTTTTTTGTGAAAACCAAGCCGAGGCAATACCGCGCGGCAGTAAACCTCGGATCGTGTCGGACAGCCTTTTCTAAAAGCGGGAGCGCTTTATCCAATTCTCCCTGTTTTTGATAGATAGCACCCAAATTCCCATTTGCCATGGAGAGGTTAGGGGCTTGTGCCAAGGCGGTTTTGTAATAGCGGATTGCTTGTCCCACCTGTTTAACGGCTTCGTAGCAAGAGGCGAGATTGGTCATCGCTATAGCATGGTTGGGGGAACGCTTAAGGCTTTCCTGATAGGCTTCGATCGCCGCCTCATATCGATCTGCTTGCTGATAGGCAGATGCGATACCGAGCCATATCTGCAACGATTCGGGGTGTCTTTGAATCAGGTTCTGATAAACCCGGATAGCGTCTTCAAGGCGTTCGGTTTTTGCGTAGAGCAAGGCAAGGTTAGATTCAGCTTGCATGAGCCCCGGGGTTAGCTGCAAGGCACGTGTGAGTGCCTCCTCAGATGCAGGAAAGTCCTCGAGTTGGAGGTAGACCGTGCCTAAAGCAGCGTGTGCTTTGGCAAATTCAGGATGTAAATCAATGGCGCGGTGAAGATATTGGAGTGCCTGTGGATATTCGCTATGCCGTGCGGCTTGCATACCGCGCGCATATAAATCCTGAGGCGTTTGCGCGACAGTATCATACGCGGTACTCACCAGAACGAGTAGGAAACAGGCAACAAACGACACACCCTTTTGCAACATAGATGTTTATCCTCCGCTGCTCATTATAGCCTGAAACAGCACATCGCGTCAAGGGGTATTCTTCCAACAACCGGAGAGTGAGATGGGCAAAATAAGTCAGGAGCAGCGGACAGCTCCTATAAAATCTCAATCAAAATACTCATCTTCTTCAAACGCTGTCCACGATTCAAATATTGGAAATGGACGCGGAAAATCGTCATTGCTAATATTCAACTTAAACCTCATTTTCTTCCTATCAAAAAGATCACGAATCGAAATGGAGATACCAGAAGTTTCAATGCAGTTGTGGCACTGCGTTGGGAGTATCTGCTCTGAACGGGGTGTTTCAAAATAAATTCTATATTCCGAACCCGCCTTTTCAATTCGATAATCCTCGGATGAGATCGACCATTCACTTAGAGCCATTTGACCTTCGGCATATTGTGTCCAGAGTTCGACCCCGTTAAAGAAATCCAAGATGACCGCTTTTCTTTTCGTTGCGTCTCTCGAAGGTTCAAATTGCCGAAATGAACGGTCTCTGAGCTCCGCTTTCACGCGTTCGGCTTCTTCGGTATTGACCGGTTGCAACGGGTTCGCGCACGAACAGAAAATGAGGCCAGCCAAAATCAGAATGAAAGGTATAAGGTATATTTTTTCGTCTGTCGTATTTGCTTTTAGGGCAATGAATCGGGTGAAAAAATTGAGCTTACACATATCTATTTTTTCCTGTACTGTTTCTTTATTGACTAATTGTAGCATTAAACGAGCGAAATTTTCAAAAGAAAAGGAACAGGGTACAACGGCAAAATTGGATTATGCTTGATCTATAACGCCTCCCCTGCTAAAATAGGCAGATAATTCATGACTGGAGAAAATGTTATGCAGGAAATTGTGGTAAATTCAGCGAAGTTACGGGATTTCGCTCGAACGCTCTGTGAAAAGGCAGGGCTCCGTTCGGAAGATGCGGCAACAATTGCAAGACACCAAGTACTTACTGACTTACGCGGCGTCCATTCACACGGGACACGCGCCTTGCCGGGCTACCTCAATCTCGTTCTTGACGGTAAGATGAAGGCGAAACCTGAGCTTCGTATCGCAACGGATGGACCGAGTTTCGCCGTTGTTGATGGAGATAACGGGATCGGACATCTCGCAAGCACGTTGGCAATGGAAACAGCGATCGCCAAAGCCGAGACAACCGGTATTGCGGCGGCAGGTGTCCGCAACGCTGGACATTTTGGTGCGGCGGCGTGCTATTCGATTATGGCGGCATCAAAACAGATGATCGGGTTCTCGACAACGAACACTGGTGGAGCCTCTATTGTCGCACCGGGCGGCGCGGCGGCAGTGGTCGCAAATAACGCCATGAGTTACGCACTCCCCGTTGGTGATGGACATCCGATCGTACTGGATATGGCGTGTGGCGTTTCAGCGTGGGGGAAAATCGGTACGCTCCGGATGTACGGCAAACCGATTCCTGAAGGATGGCTCATAGATGAGACAGGTCAACCGACCAGCGATCCAGATAAGGGACGTTTCCTCGCACCCGCAGCGGGACCCCGTGGGTACGGATTGGCACTTATAATGGGTATCCTCGCAGGTCCACTATGCGGCGGTTTGATGGCGTGTAATAAATCAGGCGATCCATCTGAACACTTCTTTTTCGCCCTGAATGTTGCGAGCTTCACGGATTACGAAGGGTATGCTGAGGAAATCCAGCGCGGTATCGGTAAGATTCACACTTCAAAAACGGCAGAAGGTGTGGAACAAGCCTATCTTCCGGGTGAAATCGAATGGAACAACTACGATAACTATCTTGAGAACGGCATCCCGATCCACGTAGACCATTTACGGGGTCTCGCAGACCTCGCAGAGAAGTTAGATGTCCCAATCTGTTGGGAGTGGTAGGAAATAGGGAACAACGCGTCAAAGTCTCAATCCGCAATCAAAACCTGAAGTGAGGAGGGAATAATATGGCAGAAACCAAAGAAACTGTAGACGGCGGTACGCTTCCCGATTGGGAGGTTGATGACTTACCTGCACCGCCGCCGTATCAATTCGGAAAGGCGTTTCGGAATATCTTGGGACCTGGCATTATTGCGTTAGGCGGTTCAATCGGGAGTGGTGAATGGCTGCTGGGTCCCGCGATTACCGCACAATACGGTGGCACATTGCTCTGGATTGCGACAATTGCTATTCTGCTTCAAGTGATTCTGAATACAGAAGCGATCCGTTATACGCTCTATACCGGTGAACCGATGATGAGCGGTTATATGCGCTGTAAACCTGGCGCGGGCTTCTGGATGACGTTCTATTCGGGTATCAACTTCTTCGGGATTTGGCCCGGTTGGGCGATGACAGCTGCCACGGCAATTGCTGCCGCATGGCTCGGTTATATGCCGCAGGAGGCAGATGGCGGGACGGTGCGTGTGTTCGCCTTTCTTATTTTCTTTGCCTGTTTAGGGATTGTGCTGTTCGGCGGCAAGATTTATAACTCGCTTGAGAAGGTGTCCCTCTTTATGGTGGTTTGGATTATCGGCTATCTTGTCATCGTCGATCTGTTTATGGTGTCGCCGGGCACATGGTGGAAAGTTATTAAAGGTTTCTTGAGTTTCGGGGCACTCCCGACTGGTGGAGAAGAAGGACAGATCAATTGGTTGTTGGTTGGCGCGTTCGCGGCGTATGCAGGCAGCGGCGGCTTAGGCAATGTCGGTATCACGCATTACGTCCGAGACAAAGGCTGGGGCATGAGCAGTCTCGTCGGCGCGATTCCCTCCATGATCGGCGGGCAACATGTGACACTTTCGCACTGGGGCAAAGTATTTCGCATCACACCAGAGAATCTCAAACGGTTCAAAGAGTGGTGGAAATATGTCCGGTTTGAACAGTATTATATTTGGATGATTGGCTGCTTTGTTGGTATTGCGTTGCCAGCAATGTTGACCTTAGAGTTTGTACCTCAAGGACAAGAGATGGAACAGTGGTCGGCAGCGGCAATGCAAGCGCAAGGACTTGAGGCAAAAGGCGGTAGAGTTATGTGGTACCTCACACTCCTCTGCGGCTTCTGGGTGCTGTTTTCGACCCAACTCGGTGGCGTAGATGGCGTGCCGCGCGGTTTTACCGATATTATCTGGACGGGAGTGAGACGTGCGAGAAACATGGGTGAACACGGCGCGAAATGGATTTATTATCCAATTCTGGCGGTCTATATTGTCTGGGGTATCATCGCGATGTACCTCGCCAAACCGTTCTTTATGATCTTGGTATCGGCTACGATTGGTGGATACCTCCTTGTGTTTTCGGCGATACATACGCTCTATGTGAATCGTAAGTTCTTACCGCCAGAGATACAAGCCCCATTATGGAAACAAATTGGACTGCTGTTGTGTGCAGGTTACTACTCAATCTTCGGTACCATCACCGTGTACCAAAAAGTGCTTGTGCCTTATGTTTTCCCGATTTTCGGGTAAAATGTCCCATTATTGTGAAGCCCGAAAATATGTGGACACTTTAGAACATCCAAAATACCGTCCCCGCTGGCGAGGTTTCCTAACCTCGCCATTTCCTGAGTGTCCATTTAATTGTGCGCTTTACTATAAATAAGGAGGGCTACGCCTGGATCAAAACTTGCTTTGACTTTGTATCCAAGATAGGATATACTATAGACATAGGCAGTCAAGGCACCCAAACCTGAAGGATTGGGCTTCTGCTTCGTAGACAGCAACGGTTTCTGAGAAACCGACTTACACCGTCTCCACAACGGGATCGCAAGCAGCCCGTAAGATGTTTATCGCAGCGTTGATATCTCGGTCGTGGTGAGAACCACATTCAGGACACGTCCACTGCCTCTCTGAAAGTGTTAGGTTTTTGTTCTGATACCCACAATCCGAACAAGGTTTTGTTGTAGCTGTCCACTGTCCGACTTGACGGAACTCACGATTATGTTTGAAACACTTGAACTTCAAAATCTCAAGAAACTGCCCGAAAGCGAGGTCAGAGACTTTGCGTCCCCAGAGGCGTTTCATACCGTCAAGGTTCAGCGTCTCGGTCGCGATAAGGTCAAACCGCTCGCAGAGGGCTGTAGCAAGTTTGAAATGCCAATCTCTGCGTTGGTT
>JAJEIE010000031.1 GCA_022827625.1 Candidatus Poribacteria bacterium
GGAGTGGAAGTTGCGTATTCTGCGTTGGTTATCGAAACTCTATCCGATCACGGATGTCTGTGTTGAGGATATAAAAGCCCGGACAATAGCGGACGCGAAAAAGTGGAATAAATCCTTTAGTCCTTTGGAGGTAGGTAAGCAATGGTTCTACGCTGAAGTTGAGAAGCGTTGGCACCTGAGCACGCTTCAAGGATGGGAAACAAAACAGATTCGGGATAGACTCGGTCTCAAAAAGTCTACCAAGAAACGATCAGAAACCTTTGGCACCCATTGTGTCGATAGTTGGTGTTTAGCGTATCAGATTATAGGCGGAGAGTGTATACCTGATAACACAGACATATTCTGCATAGCTCCTATACCTATCCGTAGGCGAGAACTGCATCGACAGAACCCACAGAAAGGTGGCAGTCGTCCGCGATACGGCGGCACGGTTTGCAACGGTTTGGTAAAGAACACGCTCGTCAAACATGTCAAACACGGCTTGACGCGTATCAGTGGGTTCGGCAAACAGGGTCTTTCGCTCTACGATTTAGAGGGTAACCGTCTTTGTCAAAACGCTAAGCACCAAGATTGTCGCATCCTCACACGCCTTAATTTCAACTATAGGAGCGGGTTTTCCTCCCCCGAATAAATTCAGGGGTTTCCAAACCGAAGAACTTGATGATTGAAGTCAAAGAACTCACAAAATCCTACGGCACGACGGTTGCTGTTGACAATGTTACATTCGACGCACACGCTGGCGAGGTCCTGGGTTTCCTCGGACCCAACGGCGCAGGTAAGACAACAACGATGCGTATCCTTACTTGCTATCTCTCCGCAGACGCTGGGACCGCAACTGTTGCTGGATACGACGTATTTGAGGAATCCGTTGAAGTCAGAAAAAACATCGGTTACCTTCCTGAAAGTGCGCCGCTCTATACCGATATGGGAGTCATTGAATACCTCAACTTCATGACACAGGTGCGAAATATCCCAAAAAACCAGCGGAAAGAACGCATCCGAACGGTTATTGATACCTGTGGACTTGATGATGTAATTCAAAAAGACATTGGCGAACTCTCAAAAGGGTACCGTCAACGGGTAGGTTTAGCACAAAGTCTGATTCACGACCCACCCATCCTCATCTTAGATGAACCCACCTCTGGACTCGACCCGAGCCAGATCATTGAGATTCGTAACTTAATTAAAAACATCGGGCAAGAGAAACTCGTCCTCTTCAGTACACACATACTGCCCGAAGTTTCTGCCACCTGTAGCCGAATCCTCATCATCAACAATGGGAAGATTGTCGCAAACGGTACACCGGAGGAACTCTCCAGTCAGGCGAAAGGTGAAGAGATTGTGCATATCACTATCCGAGGCACACAAGAAACAGTCGAAGCACAACTCAACGCACTCGAATTCGTCTCACAGTGGAACCACATTGGGACGGATAACGGCATAGTCAGCTACCAAATCAACGCCGTTCAGGGTAGCGAGGCCGCCGAGGCACTCTTCCATGTCGTTGTAGAGAATGGGTGGAGTTTAACAGAACTCCGTCAGGAATCCGTAGATTTAGAGGACGTTTTCCTCAATTTGACAGACAAGGAGCAGGCATAACACTTCCACAATAAGAAAGGAAACTGCTCTACAAACGAAAAATCATGACGAACATTGCAGCCCTACTCAAAAAAGAATTTAAAAGTTATTTCAGCTCACCCATCGCGTATATCTTCATCACATTCTTCCTCGGCATCTCTGGATGGCTCTTCTTCCGTAGTTTCTTCCTCGTGAATCAAGCGGAGATGCGTGGGTTTTTCGGGTTAATGCCGTGGATCTTCCTATTTTTTATCCCAGCCGTTACTATGAAACTCTGGGCTGAAGAAAAGAAACTCGGCACCGTAGAAATTCTCATGACACTACCGATTCAGGATTACGAGGTAGTCATCGGGAAATTCTTGGCGAGTTTTGGACTTCTCGTTGTAACCGTGTTGCTTTCACTCGTTCTGCCCTTCTCAGTGATGTACCTTGGGAACCCGGATGGCGGCACACTCATTTCAGGCTACATCGGACTCCTCTTGATGGGAGGTGCCTACCTTGCAATCGGGCTTTTCGCCTCAACATTGACCGAGAACCAAATCGTTGCCTTTATCTTGGGAATTACTGCCTGCTTTGTGTTGCTCATTATTGGTGAAGATATTGTCCTTTTCAACGCACCGAATTGGTTGTTCCCGATTTTCAGTTACCTTGGACTCGGTGCCCACTACAGTAGCATTCTCCGCGGTGTGCTTGATTCCCGTGACATTATCTACTATCTGTCACTCATCGGTTTCTTTCTATACCTAAGCACATTATCGGTTGAAAGCCGCAAATGGCGTTAAGAAAGGAGGTCCCTGCTTTGGTTAATAAACAACTTAAGTACAGTGGCAACACTGTCGCTTTTGTAGCAATCATCTTTGGCATCCTTGTGCTAATCAACTTTCTCTCTACACGTCGCTTTATTCGTGCCGACCTTACCGAGGACAAGCGGTATACCATCTCACACGCAACTAAAAATCTAATCAGCACGTTAGACGATATTGTAACAATCACCGCCTATTTTTCGACAAATCCCGCTGAGGTTGCCCAAATCCGTCGTGATGTCAGAGACGTGCTCGACGAATACAACGCTTTCTCCAAGAAACTCCAGATCGATTTTGTGAACCCGGCTGACTTCGACGATGGACAGAAACAGGAACTCCGCTTCAAGGGGATTCCTGAAGTCCAAATTAATGTCGTGAAAAAAGACAAAGCAGAAATCGCGAATGTTTATATGGGTATCTCTATCGGTTACAGCGGCAAAGAGGAAATCTTACCTATTGTGCGCTCAACCGCTAATTTGGAGTACGAACTCACATCTACTATTCTCAAAGTCACGACGAAAGAAGCAAAAACAGTCGGATTTTTGACAGGGCACGGCGAGTTCGATATCAATGACCAAAACCATCAGCAGTTCCGCCAACTTTTGGACAAAAACGCACAAGGACAATACAACCTCACACCTGTAAGTCTGCAAGACGGAAAAGCAGTGGATGCCACCGTCGCAACGCTGGTTATCGCCGGTGTAACACAACCGCTGACTGAACGCGAGAAATACGAAATCGATCAGTTCATTATGCGCGGGGGAAGAGCCGTTTTCTTAGTCGATCCGATTCAAATGCAACCCGGCACACTGCAAGGGGCACCATTGAGTACCGGACTCAATGACCTACTCGAACATTACGGAGCCAAACTCGGGAACAATCTCCTACTCGATCGTAGATTCCACGATTCTGCCAGATTCCAACAAGGGTTCATGACTGTTATTCAACCCTATCCGTATTTCGTCAAGATTGTTAAACCGAACTTCTCAGCAGAAAATACGATTACCAATCAGTTGGAAGCCGTGACGTTGCCTTGGACGAGTTCCTTAGAAATTATAACGAAAGAAGGGGTCACAACAACCGCATTGGCAAAAACGAGTGAATTTGGACAGAGTCTCCAAGGCTACTACAACCTGATGCCAAATTCTCCAATCCCCGATGCCGAGTTGCAATCCTACACCGTCGCTGCGGCACTGGAAGGAAAATTCAAAAGTTTCTATGCCGATAAAGAAATTCCACCAGCAGCGACCGCCTCAGATACGGCGGAAAGCGATACACCGGTTTCAACCCCAGACCCTGAAGCGCGGCAGACGAAAACCGAAAGTGAACAGACACAAATTGTTGTCGTCGGCACGGCACAATTCCTCACGCAGCTCCGGCCAGATGGCATTAACTTTTTCCTAAACACCGTGGATTGGCTAACTCTCGGCGACGCACTTATCGGTATCCGCTCTCACACGATCACCGACCGACCGCTCCGAGAAGTCTCAGAAATTGAGAAAAACTTTATCAAATACCTATGCACTATAGGTATTCCACTACTGGTCGTGATCTTTGGACTCGTCCGATATTCCTTAAAGCGACGCGCAAAACGACTGGTAGAGACGTACGGATCTGTGTAACTCACGATAATTAGCGAGGTTCGGAAACCTCGCCAGCAATAGGTTTAATACTTTAATTGTCCTTGAGACGTACAAACTTAGGCAAAAGTCAGATTAACTTGTAAAGTCCATCTGCGCGGATATTCACTCCTTAAGAAGGGAAGGCGATCTTAAAGCATTGCTGCGCTATGTCGTTGGAATTAACCAAAAATCACTGTGAAACGTAGTGGAACAGTGCCCAGATTCCCATAGTTTAAAAAATGAAAACGAAACAACTTTTGATTTTAGGTGCTATTTTTCTCGTTTTGGCAATCGTTGTCCTGATCCTCGAAAACCCGTTCGGACAAAGCGACTACGAAAAGAAAATTGAAACGGCAGTACCGCTATTTCCAAACTTCAATCAGGAACAGGTTACCACAATAGAAATTATCGCTGACGGCGCAACCACAACGCTCTCAAAACAGAACGGCGACTGGGGTGTTGCTTCAATGGATAACTACCCAGCAGACAGCGAAGGCATCTCGGAACTGCTATCGAAAGTAGCAGAATTTAAGAACACGCAGCTTGTCTCAAATAATCCAGAAAAACAGGCGGAATTCGAGGTCGATAGCACCGGTGTCGAAGCAAAATTGATGGATGCAAACGGGACGCTTTTAGCACACCTGTTTGTTGGAAAAACAACCCCAGGGTTTCTAAGCAGTTACGTGCGTGCAGCCGACGCCAACGAGGTCTATGTCGCCCAAGGCTATCTCCAATCCGTCTTCAATAAAGGGGATCGGACCTGGAAAGATCGGACGATCTTCGATTTTAACAAAGGCATCCTCACCCAACTCAACATCTCTTCACCCGAAGAAACCCTTGAACTGCATCTCGACGCAAACGGGACATGGCAGATGCTCAAACCTGTAGCTGCCGCAGTTAAACAAACTGAGATCGACTCCCTGATCACAACCTTTAGCGACTTGGATACTGATGATTTCGCCGAGGCGACGGACGATCTCGGTGAATACGGTTTAGATATACCCCAATCCACCATATCCGCCGTCCGCAACGACGGCACAACAGCAACACTGCACATCGGAAAAGAAGTAGACGGGAAACTTTATGTCAAACGGGCTGATACGGAAACTGTCTTTAGACTCTTCAAATCGAATGTGGATAGGCTAATAAAGAAGTCTGAGACGCTCAAAGCAGAGGACCCACCACCAGAAGTTGAAACCGAGTAGTGGGTCCATCAAGGTGTAAAACATCGCAGTAACCCTGCCGATTAAAGGAGATTATCGTGAAGTCATTAAAACTTTTGTGTTTAGGACTGAGTACACTGCTCGTTCTAACGCTTGCTGGATGTGAATCCCAAATCGTAACACCCTTGTTGCCATCACCCGCGGACAGAACTGTCCATGTCACCGGGAATGGTTCGGTTGTCGGTGAACCCGATATAGCAACGCTCAATTTAGGGGTGTCCGCCGAAAAAGCATCAGTCGAGGAAGCGCGTGAGGCAGCGGCGAGTGCGATGACAAGCGTTATCGAATCGCTGAAAGCCAATGATGTCGCTGAAAAAGACATTCAAACGGAAAATTTCAGCATCTATCCGCAGTACGACTATACGGACAACGGACGTGTGCTGCGTGGATACAGAGTAAACAACACCGTCAGCACAAAGGTGCGGGAATTGGAGAACCTCAGTGATATAATCGACGATGCCGCTGGCGCGGGTGGAGATATTGTTGTTGTAAACTCGATTCAATTCATGATTGAGGACAGTACAGCATTACAGACGCAGGCGCGTGCGTTAGCCGTAAAAAACGCTGAAGCGAAGGCGCAAACCTTAGCAGAAGCGAGCGGCGTTACCTTAGGGAAACCTGTTACCATCACAGAGACGACTTACGGAGAAAGTCCTCCAATCGCTTTTGCAGAGAGCGCAGCACTCGCCGCCGATAGCGCCCGGAGTTCAACACCCGTCCAAGCCGGTGAACTCACAGTTACTGTGAATGTTACGATTGTCTATGAAATTAAGTAGGCTTTCTCAAAGAACCACACGACTCAAGGCACTGAGAATCCGCGCTAAACCGTAAACTGCTTCAACGTATCATCATCCAAATTCTCAAGAACATCTTTTGGATCGTGCCGCCTACCTTTGTTGAGTTCCTGCTCAGAGAAGCCTTGCTCCGTTATGACCTTCTCAGCGACATAGATCGGTGCTTCACAACGCAGCGCGAGTGCAATCGCATCGCTCGGTCGGCAATCCACCTCAATTTCGTCGCCGTCTACCTGCAAGGTCGCATGTGCATAGAAAGTCTGCTCTTCCACCGAGCGCACGCAGACACCAATGACCTGCGCGCCGAGGGTTTCAATCATAATTTTAAGCAAATCATGGGTCATCGGACGCGGAAGTTCCATCTTCTCCAAATGCATTTGAATAGCCGCCGCTTCAGATTCACCGATCCAAATCAGGAGTATCCGGTTCAAATCGTCGTCTAACTCTTTCAAAACAACTATCGGCGCGCCAGTACCGCGATCAATCGAGAGGAAGTTAACCTTGACCTTAATCTGCGTCTCTTTCTCTTTGTCCATCTGTCTGTCCTTTCATTAATTAATCCGTATCCGTTGATTCGGATGCTGTAGAATCTGTTTCGGTCTCCACCGCCAACCCGGAAGCATAATCCCGAACAGTCCGTGCAATTCTTTCAGTATCTAAACCGCTGAAGCCGACAATCTCTTTAAACAACGGCACCGCCGCACCAGCGTTTACAATTGAACTGAGAATGCGGTTCATCCCATTGCTGCCATTACCGTTGCCGCCGTTTCCAAGATCAAGCACACGGATGCTTTCAATACGTTCCGCCGGTTTCATCAACTCACTCGTAACCTCTGGCAAAGATTCAACAAGTGCCAAAATAGCATCGCTGACGAGAACTTTCGGGTCCGCTTGATTTTTCGCGGCAATAGATGCCTCTTCGCCATCCGCTTTCGCCTTCGCTTCAACCAGTAACGCCTCCGCGAGAATTCGCTGTGCTTGCGCTTTGACCTCAGCCGCTTCGAGTTCTGCTTTAGCGACTTCTACAACCGTATAGGCTTCCGCATCCGCAGCCCGTTCTTTAGAGATCCGTTCCTCATCGGCTTCCTGCTCCGCTCGGATGAGTGCAATTTGGCTCTGGCGCTCGGCTTCCTCAATCGCTTCAGCAGTCAAAACACTCGCCTCAGCCTTCGCCTTTTGGGCAGAGACCTCTAAGAGTTCAATCAACGCAGCCTCACGCTGTTTTTCCTTGACCGAGACCTGAATTGCGTTCTCGGCTTGCGCTTCTTTCTCTTCACGTTCTTTGTCAACGAGAACAATTCTGCTGGTGATACCCGCCTCTTCAACAGCCCGCTCCTGCTCAATCTTCGCCCTTTCAACAGTGAGACTGCGTTGGATTTGCGCTTCCTCAATCATCTGTTCCTGCTGCACACGAGCGATTTCGACCGCCTGCTTTTGCGCAATCTCGGTTTCTTGGACCTGGCGCTCTTGCTCAATCCGCGCCGTATCAAGCCGCTGCTTCTGTAGAATTTCCGTAGACTTCACCACTTCCTCTTGCTTGATTCGCGCTTCCTCAATCGCTTGTTGTTGTTCAAACTTATGCGCTTCAATCTCGCGTTCCTGCTCCGCCTTGTTTGTAGCGATCGCTTTGCGCTGCTCTTCTTGGGCGAATTCAAGGCGTTTCGCAACCTCTAAGGCTTGCGTTTCCGTCTCCTCTTCGCGCTGTTTAATTGCCAATTCGGCTTTGAGTCTGTCCGCTTCACGCTGCACTTGGTTTTCGTGTTCAATCCGAGCAGTTTGCGTCTGCCGATCCTCGACCTCTTGTTTAATAGTCTGAATCGCAACGACATCAAAACGGTTGTTCTCGTCAAGTGCTTCGAGCGGGGTTTGATCGAGGTTTGTAACGGCAACGCTCTCTAACTTGAAACCGTTCTGCTCAAGATCGTCGCGACACGCTTCTTGAACCTGATCAGAAAACTCCTGACGCTTTTCGTGTAACTCCTGCAGGTCCATCGTGGCAGCAACACTTCGAAGGACACCCACCAATTTACCCTCAAGCAGATTATTAACTTCTGATGGTGTCAAAGTTTTGTCGCCCAGACTCGCCACCGCCTTGAGTACATCCTGCTCGTTCGGTTCAATTTTGACATAAAATTGCGCTTCCAAATCAACACGCAAACTATCCTTGGTGATCAGTGCTGCATGTCCAGTTCGCTCCACCGGTAATTGAAGTGTATTTAAGGAAATAAGTTGGCTGGTGTTAGTAATCGGATTGATCAAGGTTCCACCAAAGACGACCCGCTTTTTGCGTCCACCAGAGATAACCAACGCCGAATCCGCAGGTGCTTTTTTGTAAAAGGAACGGTAGATTAACAGAAAAATCACCATCAAAGCAACGACACTACCGACAATTGTGATAAACAAGTTGGCATTTAACATCCTTCAATTCTCCTCTATGCAAACAAAAATGCTAAATCCGCACTACTCCACTTCACTTTTTCGGACATCAAAGATCCGTTTTGTGCGATCATAGTCTATGAGAATAACAGTATCTCCTTTGACAGGAGTATCTTCATCCAATTTGGCACGGCAGCTGACGGTTAATTCCGGCCCATCCGGCACCTGTACCCTTGCGGTTCCGAAAGTCGTTGTAATCTGTCCGCTAATGACGCGTCCCCTTAGACCGAGCAATTGTACATCCCTAATAGCTTTTTCACTCTCTGGTAACAATTTTGAAAGCGCGATGGAGATATATCGTGTTGCTAAGAAACTACAGAAAAACGCGATGACACACGATATCCAAACCCACTGCGGATTCTGCGGAACATTCAGTGCCGCGTTCGCAATCAGTCCAGTAATTCCCCACATCGCTAATAGCGACATAAGAACGACCATCAAGGGGACTCTACCGACGTTCAGAAACCCAAACACATCACCAAAAGACGGGCTCAGTTCTCCGGCATCTGCTTCTACGTCTGCGTCCATGTCTACGTCCGCATCTATATCTACATCCGCGTCCACATCCACATCCACATCTGCGTCTATATCGGCGTCCGCGTCCACGTCGGCATCACCGAAGTCCATTGCCCCAATGAGAAGCCGAAAAAGCGCGAAGAGGAACACAATCGTCAGCGGTGCGGTAAACCAGACATTATATGAAACTATAAGATAATTCAAGAATTCTCCCATAGTACCCCTCTTTACCTTGTGCGGACATCCAACTTACTTAACGGTGGGTTCCCCAGATTTGCTACTTCTCCCGCTGTTTAGCGATGCATGCGTATGCAGACCGTGCCGAGCGGAAACTGATATTATCAATCCAATGCACATTACGCACAACGCTAATTTCAAGCTTCGCTTGGCCGAGCAGTCGATGCTTGAAACACCTGACTAACCTGACATCGCGCATTTCCGTGAACAAGACATTACATCGGACGTTCGCATAAGAAACAGCGAGACTGCCCATATACCGCTCATCTAACACCAGTACCCGACGCGTCGTGATAAAAACGAAATCCGGACGCAGTAGGTTTGAACGACCCAAGACGCACAAACAAACCCGTTCATCCTTACATAGATGCGTATTCACTATCTTTTGAATACGAGGTGGCATGTTCGCGAATTCAGCCATATCACTTTGCAACCAATAATTGCTGCGAAAAAATATTGCCGTCGGAAACAGAGTAGATGCATGAAGATGGAGGTGGCGGGAATCGAACCCGCGTCCGAAGGCATTTCAATAGAGGCTACTACATGCTTATCACAGGTTTTGCGCTTCGCCTACCTGACTCCCCTGTGCAGGATTCACAATAGACTATCTCAAAAGATGGTTCGCGGCTCGCCCTTTGAGAACAAGCGAACGGCTAGCCCGTATTGCGACGCTTTAACCTTCCTGACGGGCAACAGGTCAGCCAAGCGTAGCCGCGCTATTAAGCGGCTAATGCTAATTCTTCATCAGCATTTATAAATGTTCCGCCTATTTTACGAGGCCTGCGGAGACCTCGGCATGCAACCTATATCTCATTCACCTTCGTCGAAACCTTGACACCCCCAGATAGGAAATAGATGGTTAGAATAGAAACTGTACGCATCGGATTCTACAACCGATTCATCCCGCTATGAGTGCTATCAATTATATGCACGTATCTCATTTGCTGTCGCCTCACGTTCAATCTTATCCCGTTTATCATAAACCCGCTTACCCATCGCAACAGCTAACTCTAATTTGACTTTACCGTTGCTAAAGTACGCACGCGTCGGTACGATGGTCATGCCTTTTGAACGGATTGAACGCTCAAGTTTAGTGATCTCTCGCCGATGCAACAGGAGTTTTCGCTTACGTTTCGGCTCGTGATTGGCAACATTCCCGTGTTCATACGGACCGATATGCGCATCAAGCAGAAAAACCTCACCATCTGTCACCTGTGCATAGCTATCAGTGAGGTTAAACCGTCCGGCGCGAATCGCCTTCACTTCAGTACCTTGCAAGACAACACCCGCTTCGTACCGATCGCGTAAATGATAGTCGTATCGCGCTTTTCGATTTGTTGTAATCAATGAGGTTTCAGAATCTTTCGTACTTTTCATCGTAACATTAAAGTATAACACAAAACTAACTTAGAGACAAGAAAAAACATCAGAAAATCTGAAGTATCCGCTCAAGACCGGATTTCAATTGAAAAAAGCCCGTAGATATGATAAACTATATCGTAAAATCCATGTCGTTGGGTAGACCGAGCCCTCATACTTCCGTCTCCCTCTAAAACAAGAAAGGAGTCCTTGATGCAAGAATTTTATGACACCCGTGCACCGAATCCACCTACACGCGCAATCTTAGTAGGTGTAAAACTCCGAGATAACCTGATGCACGAAACCGAAGAATCGATACAAGAACTCCGTCAACTCGCAGAAACTGCCGGTATTGAAGTCGTCTGTGAAACCATTCAGCCTCGCAACATGCCCAACCCAACGTATTTTATCGGCGAAGGCAAGGTGGACGAGATCAAACCGCTGATTGAAGAACTCAACGCCGACGCAATCATCTTTGATGAAGAACTGTCGCCAGGGCAGAATAGAAATCTTGAAAAGGCATTTGATGTCACCACAATTGACAGGACAGGTCTTATCCTCCAAGTTTTTGCGCAACGCGCACTTACGAAAGAGGCACGACTCCAAGTCGCATTGGCGCAGCTCGAATATGCGTTGCCGCGTTTGACGCGCATGTGGACACACCTCTCACGACTCGCAACTGGCGGCGGGGGCAGTAGGATGCTTCGGGGTCCCGGCGAAACGCAGCTCGAAATGGACAGACGTTGGGTCCGTCGGAACATCGGAAACGTCAGAAAAGCACTCCAAGCCGTCGAAAAGCAACGCCATGTCCAACGCAGAAATCGATCTGAGAAAGTCAAAGTGTCGCTCGTTGGATACACAAATGCCGGGAAATCAACGCTTTTCAATGCGCTGACAGGCGAAACCGTCTTAGCTGAAGATAAACTGTTCGCAACCTTAGACTCTACTACACGGAAAGTGGATTTGCCACAAAAGCAGCAGATTCTGTTAAGCGATACCGTTGGATTTATCAAGAAACTGCCACATCAATTAGTCGCAGCATTCAAGGCAACGCTCGAAGAGGTCTCAGAAGCCGACTTTCTGATCCATGTCGTTGATGTAAGTCATCCGGAAGCAGAAGCACAGATCGCTGCCGTGAATGTAGTGCTTGAAGAACTGAATGCCACTCAGATCCCGATGTTCATGGCTTTCAATAAAATTGACAATCTCAAAAATGAAGAAGGGTTACAAATTCTCAAGAGTCAGTATCCAGACGCATTTCCGATCTCGGCACAACGCGGGGACGGTATCAAGGAATTAACGGAGGCACTCGCACATCGCTTTGGTGAACGTGGCACGAAGCTCTCTTTCAGTATTCCATACACGGAAGGAAAAGTGCTTGATTTACTCTACAAGCACGGGACCGTACTCAATACCGAATACACGGCGGAAGCCGTTCAGGTCCAAGTACGCCTCCCCAAGCGATACCTCAAATCCGTTTCTGAATTCTTGGTTGCTTCTTAAGAGGACAGGAACAATGCCATGGCTCGACCAGACTGACATCGGACACGACTTGCAAATCTGTCCAGATTGCGACACGGAATACGAGGTCTTGGACCAGTTTTTAGGCAATCCATTGAAAGATTCTCCGCATAATCTGATTGATGCCGTGTTTAACGATGCCTACTATGTCGAGATCCGCTGTCCACAGTGCCTCGAAACTCGGCACCTCTGTATACAATCTCTAACAGCCACGCAATTTCATAGTGAAAAGGAGAGAAAATGAAGATAGGTGTAACCCAAATTATCCTTGGGGGTATGTCCCTAAACGATACACTTTCGCTCTGTCAAGATGCCGGTTACGATGCCGTTGAACTCACGTTCGGTGAAGGAAAAGACACCGACATCAATATGAGTGATACGGAACTGCAAGGCATCGCTACAAAGTGTGCCGATGCAGGTATTGAAATTAGCAGTATCACAGCAGGCTACGCTGACCGAGGCAATCTGTTAAGTCTGGACGCAACCGAGCGTGAAAAAGGGGCAGTCTCTCTGGCACGTGGCTTAGAAGTCGCTGGTGCGTTGGGTGTCGGTGGAATTTTATTGCATCCGGGTCAACTCACCGTCGAAGGCACATACCAACAGGTTTGGGATAACCTCGTCGGTATTCTGAAAGACCTCGCGCCTGCCGCGGAAACACACCAAGTCGCCATCGGACTTGAAAACGTCTGGAATAAATTCCTGCTCAGCCCAAAAGAGATGCGAGATATTGTTGATGAAATAGACAGCGAATGGGTCGGCACCTATCTTGATACCGCAAACATGATGGCTTACGGATACCCAGAGCATTGGATCCGCGAACTCGGACCCCGTATCAAACGGGTCCACTTCAAGGACTTCTCCCGCAGCGACCACCGGTTCGTCAATCTCTTAGACGGAGATACAGATTGGGGGGCAGTTATGGAAGGATTCCGTGCCATCGGCTACGATGGCTACGTTATTCATGAAGTCGGTGGCGACAGGGACACACAAATCGATCTTGCAAAACGGATGCGCAAAATCGTCGCAATGTAACTATGATGGATTATATAAATAAACACAATTCCCCCCTGATAAGGGGGGTTAGGGGGGTTGGTTTTTTTACTATAGTGTCCAAATAATTCTAAAATCTACCATAAAAACAGAAAGGCGATGGGTCTACTGAAACCATCGCCACATGCCGGAGGTCGGACTCGAACCGACATGGACCTAGGGTCCGCTGGATTTTGAATCCAGTGCGTCTACCAATTTCACCACTCCGGCTTCTTTGCTAATTCCATTATTATATAATATTTTCGACAAGAAGTCAAATTTTTCCAAAGAGACTCGACTCGAAAATCCCACTAAAAACCATGATAAACGAGCAACGCAACTTCCAATCTGAAAATATACTGCAACGTCTCTTTATCAACGCGAAAGCACTATTTAACCAACTCCTGCAAAAGGAGACATGGCAGACCTTATGGCAGTGGATACTTTGGCGTGCTATCCCGAAACGCCGCCGGATTCTGAAACTAACAAGCCAACTTCAACCCCTCGATCCGAGTGCTCCCGCTGAAATCCGCGCCGTCCGAGATGAGGTCTTCGCAAAGTGTTGCTTAGAACTACAGACCCCGGAACAACAAACCCTTTTAGATATCCTCAAGTTCGCCGCACAACCGCTTGGATACGAGCAGATCCTTTTCACAGCCATCTATCCGGTTCTCATTAAACGCGACATGGCAGTCATCCCGATACAAACCGACCTCAAACACCGACTTGACGTAGAAATCGGTTACCTCGGACATAACGAAGACTATTTCTTTTGGGTACTTGAAATTGATGGGACCGGACGCTTATCTCTTGACACACCGCTCGACCCAAGAATAGAAACCCGAGATGACAAACGGTACGTAGCCTATTCGTTGGGCAGTAACGGACTTGTGGACACAGACTACGCGGCGTATGCAGAGCAGTGGCTGCTCGACTCTCACCGTTTAACAGCGGCACTCCCTCTACTTGCCGCTGCCTATGCAGAACAGTGGATACTGAACGCACGCACTTATCTAAGCCACATCCTCACAGACCTGAAAAAGCGGAATTATCAGGTCACAGCAACGGCAATACCTGATTTTGAACGGGAGCGGTTGTCACTTTTACGCCGTCTCTCCCTCGACCGGCTAAAAAAACGTCAATTTCTGTCCGAACGCCGAAATCGTTGAGATAGATACCGGGTTCAATCGAGAAGCAAACCCCCGGAATCAGGGTGCGCCTATCGCGTGTTTCCAAGTTATCTAAATTAACACCATTCCCGTGGATAACAGCGCCGATGTTATGTCCAGTGCGGTGAATAAAGAACTCCCCATACCCTTTTTCAGTGATGTATCCCCGGACACAATCATCCACTTCATAACCGTAAATCGGTTCATCGCGTTCCCACCTTTCACGGATAAACCGGACAGCTCTGTCTCGTGCTTCCTTGACAATCTCAAAAATCTCAACGTATTGTGTGGGCACCGTTTTTCCGGCATAAGCCACCCATGTCGTATCTGCGAAGATTGCATCCGATGCTTTCTGTTTTGCCCACAAATCGATTAAGATGAAGTCTCCACCTTTAATCGCTTGGGTATCGGTTGCAGTGGGAGCATAATGCGGGTCGCTGCTTTTGGCGTTGACAGCAACGATCGGCGGATGGTCTGTGACCAAGTCCATTGCATCAAACTGTCCGAGAATCTCCTGCTGAACGTCATACTCCGTAATTGTTTTCCCACTGTTCAGCTGCGAACCGATCCATGCGAAGGCATAATCTTTCGCTTGTAGTACGAGACGTGCGGATTCTTGATGTCCCGCCGCCTGTGCCTCGTTCAAGCGAGCCTCCATGCGTTGTGCCAAGTCCGCAGAAGTCCGTATCTCGACTCCGAAAGAACGTATCCATTCCAGTGTCCCCGCATCCACCCGTGAGATGTATGGAATCTCAGCATTCGGCGAATACTCCATCGCAACAGTTTTGATACCAGAATCCCCATCTTGCCCCCCTGATACGGGATCCCCATTCTGCCCCCCTGATAAGGGGGGTTGGGGGGTTGCAAGCAGCACACGCATCGCCTCATTCAGCTCCTGCCAACCCGCATAAAGCGTCATTTGTCCTGGGACACCCACGAAGTTTGATGTTTCAATCTTATGGATCAGCCATTGTGGTTCACCCTGTGCCGGAACGAGGCAGAACCATCGGCGTGTTATATTTTTCCCTGACAAGCCAGTAACATTCTGTGCAATTGGGTTAATGCCACGAAAATCGTAGAGGAGCCACGCATCTAATCTTAAGGCTGCTAATTCGCGTTGAATTTCTGTTATTTTCATGCCCGCAAAAGTTTTCCTTCCTTTTTTAATTCGGATCGAATTTCTTGATAGTCTCGGAAATTTGTAGCCGTTTCAACCGCCGAATCCATGTCCAAAATGTCCTCTAAATCCTCAAGGGACTTGATTAGAAAATTGTACTCTTTCATAGTGAGAACAGTAGCAGTCTTTTCCCCTTTGTCATCAACAATATATTTCGGATTAATAGCAAGCATGAAGATTCTCCCATCGCCAATCTGGCATATACGGTCAGATGAAACCTTTAATCGCCTGCACCGCGTTTCTTCCGCTTATAGTCCTCACCATACCGTTTTCGGGTATCTATGATGGACCAAGTGGCAACACTGATGCCTACTATTGCAGTAACCGAACTTATGATGATAATTGCAGTGTTCACTGGATTAATCCTCAGTTAGAATTTCTCTCATAAATGTTCGAGCTATGAATACCGAAGCCCTAATAGAGCGAAATGCGTATAGAACACCGAGCCCACCCCTGCCTTAAAGCCCCAGCGGGGCGAAATGTCTATAGAAAATACAATATCCCCACACCGTAAGCCCCAGCGGGGCGAAATGTGCATATCTACCGAAAAACCTCATCAAGCCGCCAAACCAGCTTAAGCGCATCCGTCCAGCCCGTTTTAGCAAACATATCCAATAGATTCAGTAGGTCTTCCAAAGCCTTACCATCTTGCACCTCGTCCCGATGGTCAGCAAGGACAATTTCAACAAATTCAACGACATCTCGGACTGCAATAGCGTCAAGGTTATACTCAAAAGATTCACTTGATTTTACGACTCCCGCCGCTAAATGCAATACCTCTTTCGGATTGCAGCTCAGGAAACTTGTTAGGAGTTGCATGAAATAGTGTGCCGTTGGCGCGAACATCAATCCATGTTCTGAATTTTTTGCGAAATCAATAACCTGCTGCATCAACGGTTTGACTTCATTGTAAAATTGACTGCGCAACTCAATAGGTTTCTCAGATTGGTCTTTTTCAGGTGCCACCTCATAGTAAAGACACGTGATAACCCGGTCAATCACTTCATAGGTATCACGTAATTGTTTTGCTACTGCCTCAGTTTCATGCTTTTTGAGAGTTCTATATAACTCCCCAACCCTACCAGAAACCACATCAATCACTTCCTTTAACCAGTCAATACCTCGTTTTGCTATTTTACGTCCGGCATCCGTTTCAAAGTGCTTCAGACTGACATAATCCTTCGTAACCTGATTCACAGCACGGGTTAGAATGTTAGCGTACTGGATCGGATCTGTGAAAAAGGTGTTTTTGATTGTTTCCAATGCCCATGAATTTTCGCAGCCTATCGCCAATCCCATCAACAGATAACTAAATGGGTCAAACGAACCTGATTTTGCTGGCGGTAGCGGTGTATGCTGAAGTAACTTCGCCATAATGCGAGCAGTCTTATCTTCATTTTCTTTCGCCTTTCTGATGACTTGTGTCAACGTAAAGTAGAGATATTCTTGTACAATGTGAGTTCTTTCATGCCTTGCTCTATTGTTCACAATGTGCCAGAATTCTTCCGGTGCCTTGTCATAAACTTGGAACAACTCCATCGCCGTTACCATACGAACAGATGGTACAAGATCATTCGCAAGCGCCTCAATTGTGTCCAATATCTCCTTATCAGGTTGGTGAAACGCGAGTCTAAGTAGACCCCGAGCAGCTTCATGCCGTGGAAATGGAGAATAACCTGGACCATCAAATTGGTCATCGTAGAAGGGATTTGGTTTGGGCTGCTCGTGTTCTGCGCCCTCTAAAAGTACTTGTCTGCAAAAAATGAATGACTCACTCTCAAGATTATTAGCAATTCGAGCTATAATTGCTACACAATTGGTTAGATTTCGCCAAAGTAAATCGGTTACCCCTTGATCGGCTTCTGTATCGCTTTTTAGTTTAGTGCATACTTCCCGTAACTGCGGTAAAATCAATTTGGCAGCTTCCTGAGTCGGTGTATCATTTCGCCAATCAGAACTGAATTTATTGAGATTCGGAGAAAAACGTTGCAATCCTTGATTTTCAGGTGTAGTCGTATCAACGCCCTGTCTTTGAAGCCATTTTTCCTCAGTAACAGGTTCTGTCCAAGTTCTAAAAGTGACAGGAGGTTGATTCTCGGGAATATCGTTTTTACGCTCCATATCTTCTCGAATTTGCTTCGCTTCATCCGTTCGCAGCAAATTTATGGAGATTTGTGCCAGGAGCCGGTTTCTGCACATTTCAAGAGATTCACGATTATCTTCGGATCCGCTCGGGAGTCTTAAGATACTCTTTTCAATCTGAAGAAGTTGGTCTGACGTAAACTCAGATGCAGCGGCTTTTAAAAATAGGCCGAGTTCATAAGAGGTTTCAAAATGTAATAGTACCGGTTTCGCAATACACAATTCAAATAGACGTGGCGCGAAAACTTTGGGAAATTGTGCAGCAGTTTTCAACAGCCGTTTCCAGAAAAATGCAACCCAAACTTCATCGCGGACAATATCAAGTAGTGAATCAAGGCGTGGATCTTCTGAGGCAGCCAATTCTGCAATAAATCCAAACAGCGTATCCGCCATTTCAATTGGCTCATCGGAGGACCGCTGTTCATCCCACATATAACTATTGTCTTGGACAAAATATGTGGATTTTCCACGAAAATCAAAAGTTTTCGTCAAATTATCAACTGTTCCATTAATATAGAAACGAATAATGAAGAAATTTAAACTTTGAATTGCTGCTCGCGCAGCAGTTCGTGGTAACACCTGAAGAAAATTATCAAAATGGTTCACTAACCTATATTGACACATTCGATAGTCCTGATGACGAACAGTCGCCATAGGGAAGATAGGTCCACCTCGAATAACCTTCTCATCACTATGCTCGTAACGGGCAAATACCGTACGATAAATCAAAACGACGAACTTCGGGTCGTACTTCCAAATTCTATCAACATGTTCGGTTAAGGATGACAGAAAGCCTATCGGAAAATTCTCTTCCTCCGTCAGCTGGAGAACTTTTTCAAGAAGCACTCGTGATTCTTCAACATTCGTATGATATGTCTTGGCAACAAGTGGCACAACCCAATAACCACCCAGTCGATTATACCAATCGTTCTCATTCATTCCTCTCTCCTGCCACACCCATTCAAGGAACCGTCGGCCAATCCGTCCACATGCCTCTTCAACATTTGCATCCGTTGCTCGCTTAAGAATATCCGAAGTGAGGGTTGCCAAATCCCAAGCAAAGTTGGCGTGCAAGTATTCCGAAATCTGATCAAAAAATTCGCTCCAGAGAACGTCACGTTCAATTTGCAGTGTCCGAAGTGCTTGCAAAAGTCGTATTATTGCCTCGTTTGCAATATCCTCTCCACTCCGTAGTTTCTCTAAAAGCGGCTCGAATTGATTTATCTCACGAGCTTCACTTGCGATCGCACTTGTCGGAATCAAGCGCGCGACAAGGCGCAAATGTACAGATTGATCGCTTGGGAAAATATGCCAAAAAGTTCTCCAGAAACTTTTAGAGTCATAATACCACAGACGGGTGAAAAAATAGGTGAGGCTCGGTCGGAGAAAAAGCGGACGCGACGGATCCTCGGTAACAAAACCTTCTAGGTGTTGAGGAGCATCATCAATGAGTAGAACGCTAATTGCATAATCAAAAAGAATGTTGTGAGAAAAAGCAATCTGCCCTCCACTAGAAGATACCTTTGTCAAGATTTCATCACTCAGGAGATCATTCCATGCCGCCTGTCTAACAGGTACATCAAGATTCAGTTCTTCATAAATTTTGTACTGTTTAATAGCCAATAAACGTTTCTCAACCATCCGTTTCGCGATTCCTTCAAGAACGAACCGACGGGTGTCGCCATTACTTCGAGCCTCAATTCGGCGTTCCCAAAAGAGACCGAGTAATTGAACTTCAGAACGCACTTGGCTAAAATCGGGCAGATCTGGTGAAGTTTTTAGAATTTTTTCTAATAACCAGAGATTAAAGGGATTTGCAAGGATATTTTTAAAGTCCTGAGAACCGTCGTTATAGACAGATTGAGGGCATCCAATCTGATTTAAGGCTTGTAGAATTTCGTCAGGATTGAGGATAGGAATTGTGAAATGGCGGCATGAGATGTCTTCGCTCTGATATTTGGTGTCACCAGGACTACCGAATAGCTCTAAGAGTTCTTGTGATTTCTTCGCGTCATAGGTACGGACTGTAACGACAACATTCCACTTCACGAGTTCGCGAATTGCACGTCCGATCAGATTTAGGAAGCGTTTACGCGTCTGCTCATCCCGGGCAGCATCAAAAGCATCAAAGAGTAAAATTGCGTTTTTGCCTGACACCGGGATAGATTTCAACTTTTCAATAAGATCGCCTTTGTAAGATAACTCTTGCTGTAAAGTTTTGGCGGTGCCATCTCCAAGTTGGTCAATCCGTAAAAGGAGATGTGGAACTTCGTTAGCCTTTAGGCGTTGGCGAAGTTGTTTCAGGACGTATGTTTTTCCAACACCCGGGCTGCCGATGATAACACCATCTCCCCGCGAGGCGAAATCTTGCAAGTCGTTCAATAGTTGCTTCCGCTCAATTTTCATCGTCAATTCCTCGTTCCATACGTTGATTCACTTCTTCCAACCAATCCACTTGATCCGCTGTCGGTTGACTTCTAATTGTACACGCTTCGTGAATCTCATCAACGATTTGCTCTAAACCTTGATGTGAGTTGTCAGGGTCCTCATAAAATACAGTGCCAACGCCATATTCATTGTTAAGTCTTTTAGATTTGTCTTTGGAATCCTCAGCATCTTTGAGGGAGATACTCATAATTGCAAAATGAGTGGATTTATTCCATGTCCATAAATCTTCACTGACAGTCTCTAATATCTTGTTGAGATAAGGATCGTCCATGCTAAAACCAACAAAAACGACTCTACGGGTTGCTAAAACCGCCCATAGCAGCCTGAAACGAAGTCTCGATTTGTTTTTTTCATCATCTTCGGCAGCTGGATCAAGACCATAAGCACGCTTGTAGTCTTCAATACTTAGAATTATACTGTCTGCTGGGTTAAATGTCCCATGTAAATGTGCGATGCGGCGAGTCATTCTTTTATCATTATTCATTGCCATTAGGAATTCATGAACTCGTGCGCCGGAATTCTCGTCAATAACCAATGAATTATCAGATGCAGACTCTTGGTCTATTGCACCTAATGCAGCTTCAAGCACAGTATCATAATTCGTTGTCAAAATTCCTCTAAAAGGTAATGAGACGAGCATCTTGTGAAAATCATCACATGGAGGAGATTTCCGCTCAAATAATCTATAAAGAAAATCATGATATCTACGCAGATTACTTGTTTTATCACGAATGTGTGATTTGATGTCTTCCGCGTATGCTAATGCATCGCCGCTCCGCGTTTGATCAAGACCGGTGCCACATCTATTGGCTAAATTCTTCAATTCCTCCAGAAGCCCATCCCAAGTCACATAACCTACACGTGCACTACTTCCAGCACCAACTATGAGTACGGATTCTCCTGAAGCAACAAAGTCAATCAACTCACGCTTTCGCTCCTCATTTTCGTCTCGTTCCTCAGGTGTAAAAATTTCTGGATTGTTCATGCAAAAAATTAGGGGTTTGTCCAATTTCAAATTGTAACTTACCCACAATAGACCCTCCCAACTTCCCGTTGCTGTCTTCGTTAAAATAGTAGCACATTTAACTCGGAAAATCAAGATGAAGATAAATATGCTACCCTTATGATCTGATTACGGCACACGGAGTGTGCCTACTACTTTAAGGCAGGCAACCCTTCAACAACCGCCACCGTCTCCAAACTCACCGTAACCACCTTCCCAATCAACCGAACAATATACTGCGGATCGTCCGTACGGTTCGGGTCGTTAACAATACCACTTCGTTTGTCCCTCTTGAGGCGATACTGATCCACGACCCACTCCAACGCCGAACGCGTGCCAAGTCGGTAGTCAAAGACTTGTGGCGGAATGCCATCAATCGTGAGGAATTTGTTGTAGACAATTTGCGTTTTGTCTCTGGAAAGTTTCATCTTTTCCACGCGCCAATCAAGTGGGACCTCAGGATTCTGAATGAACTTGAGTTTATTGTATTCAGGTTGGGATTCGTAGTTAACGTGGATTTCCGCGAGCCGTTCGCCTGCCTTTGCGAATCCCCAGAAATCTTGAATATAGGGGATATGCGGCAGATCGCGTTTGAGGTTCGCTTCATATTTCTCGCGATAGTTGGGATGATGCAAGAGTCCATAGGTGTAATGAAAGATGTCCCACTTGGTGATGGTGTCGTCGTTATAATGCGTTCGGAAGTGTGTCAATGCCCAATCTGTGATGTTTTCTCGGCGGTTCGTCCCGTCTTCATCGTAAGTGTAGAAAGGGAAACATTGAAAGCGATCGCGTGCCGCAAGTATGTGAGAATCAGGAATTAGATTCGCCATCAAGGTATTGAAATCTGCCCGGAAGCCGTGGTCGCTGACAATTATCACTCGATTTTCGGTTTCGCTCTGAAGGTTAGGGAAGATAGACGGACAAACGTATACTCGTTCTGTCAGCATTCTGTCAAAGTAAAGATTTGATTTGGTAAACGGACGATAGATAGATGCCCTCATCTTTTGATGCGAAAAATCAACAGTTCTCCCTCTTTGCAAATTTCGTTTGAGTCCTTCACTCCACTTGATTTTATCATCATCAGAAACAACAAAATCATCAACATTTACATCTTGATCTGTCAGATGCTGCCACTTGAGCATCTGCGAATTGTAGGTACTAATCATGCGGCTCATATTTTCAGCGAGTGTACCCGGATTAAAGTTGTAAGCCCAGGCATCACGACTTGTGTTAACACCTGCCCCATAGATTTTGAAAATTACGCCTTCTACCTCACCTTTTATCGCTTTGGCTTCCTTAGTCCCCATCGGTATAAAAGTGTCAAACTCAGGATGAAGCCCTTCAGTAAGCCACGTATGTCGTCCATCGGGTTGAATGTTTTGCCACGGAATAGTTCCGACGTGTTGGCAATCATCAAGAAAGTCAAATTTCTGCTTTCTGTTCCATAGGTCATCAGTGCGATAGTAAAAGATACGTGTGGATTCTGATAGGTTCTGTCTGTTTTTTACAAACAGATTGATGCTAACGCCGACACGTATTCCAAATACATTCGCATCGGAGACTTTTAAGCCTTTCCGTGCATTCCCACCTAAGTCGAAAATATAAATCGCGTCAAAGTCTTCCGTGAGGTGCTTCCGCATGCCATCAAATGCCACGCCATCCAGAAAACCGTTGTTTGTCACAAACGCAACAACGCCTTCATCTCCAATACGATCCGATGCCCACCGAATCGCCTTCACATAAGGATCCGAGAGTGCGTTTTTATTCGTTGCCTTTGAATCTTGCGAATACGTTTCTCGGACTCGCGCATCCATCGTCTCATACTTCCGATTCTTGTTGTTGTCGTTCTCATTGACCTGCCCCGCATTATAGGGTGGATTGCCGATAACCACAAACATCGGAGTCTCTTTTTGTTTTTCGACGCGCTCGGTATTCGCTGGCGTGAATAGCTGCATCTGCCGTTCTTCTGCCATCTCAAACGTGTCTACCAGACAGATACCTTGATAGGGAGCATACCGATGCGTTGCAGTGTAAAACTGCTGTTCGATATTCAGGTTGGCGATATAATAGGGCAGGAGCATCACTTCGTTACACTGGAGTTCAGGCGGATCCGCCGTATATTTCCGCTCTAACGAAATCGGATCCAGCTCCTGCATAAGACGGACGATGAAGTTGCCGGTCCCCACAAATGGATCAATAATATGGACACCAGCATCCGAGAGGGAACGGTTAAATTCGGTCTGCAAAATATGCGCAACGCTTTTCACCATGAAATTCACAATCGGCTGCGGTGTATAGACGATGCCGTGTGTATCCGCTACCTTGATGGAGAAGCCTTGAAAGAATTGCTCATAAACAGTATTGAGGAATCCCTGTTTTTGTGAGAAATCGGTAATCGTACTGGCAGTTGTCTCAATCGCAGCGTAGAACGGCTCCAAGGGACGAAGAAATTCTGATCGGTTCAACGTCCGCTCAGTAAGCACATCAATGACGTTTTCAATTTCACGAGCGATAATATTTCGGCGGGTAAAATCAGGATTATCAAAAACAGTGCGGAAGATGCGCTCTGTCAACAGATGCTGGATAAGCATCTCCTCTACGGCAGCAATAGAGAGGTTCGGATTAATGGAGACTTGGCACTGCTGATGAAAACGGGTGAACGCCTCATGAAAATGTGGACTGTTTTGGCGTTCCGTTTCAATTAACGCTGCCAATTTTTCGCCGAGTTCCGGCACCGTCTCTCTGAATTCAGAAACTGCCGCATGCCACGCCGTGATGTTCTCTTCCTGATAGGCGAAGAAGGTCTGGAGAACGTGGACAAGGTTTCTCGGCTCAGTGATGTCAAGGTCAAGTTGGAGCTGCCCGTGTTGATAGAGGAGGGCGTGGGTTGGCGATTGGATAACGATGTTTTTCGAGGGATAGCCTGCAGCGAACTTCTTGTCCGCTTCAACGTATAGGTCGTCCCGTGTATCTTTCGCTTCCCAATAACCGTGTGGTAAACCGTAGGTATCGACGACTTCACCATCAGGCGTTATTCGTCTTCTCTCCGGCGTGTAGTGTGTCTTTTCACAGAGGAGAGTGAGGTCGGATTTGTGGCAGTAGTGCTGGAGGAGGTTTTGGAATGCGGCGCGGACAGTGCCTTCATTTTCCGCACCGTGTTGTGCATATTTTTTCAGTTCAGCGTAATATGTTTTGATGGGTTTGTGCGTCGGTTTGATGTTGGTATCTGGCATCTATTTCTCCGGACGTTGTGAGTATAGGAAATAATGCCAAATTATACACAAATCAGCACACAATCGCAAGCGGAATTTCGTTGCCGATAGCGTCATTTAGAAACGCAGTCGGGATTTGGAAATCCCTCCTACAAGAGAATTGAATACCTTTGCGCTGTTCACCCGACTATTCATATCTGGAAAATTTGACAAGTACGCTCACGCATACGACAGAAAGCACGATTAGAAAATTCATTGTCCTTCCCTCCTCAATTTCTCAAGATTTTTGATGTTTCTATAAAATATAATGACATGCTTTAGTAATACGTAATATCTGTGAAAAGGTGACAAAAATTTGTGATGAATTAACAGAAACCATTGACACCCAAACGCTCTTACCCTATAATATTCCTAAAATCGATAACGAATGAATCCATAAAAAATAGATGCTTTCACAAGAATACATAGAAAAATGTCAACACCCCCAAATTCAGGCACTTCGACCTGACTCAGAAAACTCGAAAGGCTTGTGGATACCAACCGCTGAACAACTTCAGCAACTCTTAACTCAGAAACTCCCCTATCCAGACCGGTCGGTTTTACGCCGTACCGCAGACGGATGGGAATATCAAACTTATTTTCGTGAGTGGGCAGCCGATTACGGCACTTATATTGATACACACCGCCAGTTTACTGGCACTGATACCGAAAGTGTGCTTTTACAAGTATTAATGGCTTTTCTCGGTATCAGTGAACGATGGATGGTATAAGCAGTAGGCGCACACCGTTGTGCCGTAACGTAAAAGGAATACGATGACATTTGCAACGCTACTGGCAACAATTGAAGATTACAAACTGATAGGCACCTCAAACCTTGAAACTTTATCAACACTCCTCAACGATACATTCGGCGATTGGTTCGCATCGCAAGGCATAAGTTACCTCAGGATGTTGGGAGATAACACGGTATGCCTAAACGTGAGAGGCGAACTAAAACACACCACATCAGTAGATGGTATAAAAACACGCTCCCGATTTCTTGTGATTTCGCTGGACCGAGTGGAGGACAATCCAGAGGCAATCGCGGAAGCACTCAAATGCTATAGCTTAGATGGAGATGGGGCTTATGTCTGGATTATTCCGGATGGCTACATGGCAGCACTAACGCCGGCAGAACAGGAATGGGAAGCGCACGGCGGTGGGTATTTTTCGCATGAATCTATATGTATCTCCAATACCGCTGATAGAGATACGCGTTGTCTTTTAGAAGTGCTTTATGAGGATACGGCTCTGGAGAACGTCTCCTGCGAATTCGAGGTGCCTGCACATCGTTCAGTGCATTATCGACTCGACCAACTCAAGGACGCAAACGGTGAACCGTTGATTGCCAAAGACGCACCCGTCAGCTACAAAATCACAAGCCGTGATACCCGGATTGTCGTTCAAGGTTCGCGCATCCTAACGAGCGGTGAAAACAGCATGTTTGCGAGTTTCGGTACCGTGATGGCGTGGTCCCCGCAATAGTCCGGGACATCTGTACGATGCAAAAAATCCGCGTCTATAGTCTATCAAAATTCTTGTATTTACGGGTCGGATAGTGTATACTGGAATAAAGGAGATAATTCAAATGAAAATCGAACCCAAACCATTATCTGCCGAGAAGCACTTCACGTGGGGCAATGAGAAGATTAAGTCGGGGAACTATAAAGGTGCTATCGCCGATTATAACACAGCGATTCATCTAAAGCCAGATTTTGCTCGCGCCTATTATCACCGAGCGGAAGCGAAGAGCAAACTCGGACAACTATCCAAGGCAAAATCTGATCTCCAAATTGCGGCGAAACTTGCGAAACAAGCCGGTGATGTAAGTCTCAAAGTCATGACTGAACAGAAACTTCGATTAAGCCGGATCACTTTTAATCCCGGCAAGTGCGGTGGACGCGCCTGTATTCGAGACATGCGGATTCGTGTCACAGATGTCCTCGAATTGCTCGCAAGCGGACTTTCTGTTAAAGAGATTCTTGAAGAAATGCCAGATCTGGAAGCCGAAGACATCTTCGCGTGCCTCCAGTTCGCTGCACATCAACTGGACACTCCCATAGTCACTTCATGAAATTTTGGTTAGTCCTACATCTTACGCCCTCTGCTTCGGATTCCAGAACGCGCAAATTATCGCCGTAATCGGTATTGCCAAGACCAATCCCAAGGTTCCAGCGAGCAATCGAACGATCTCCGCAGATACAACCCCGATACTCAATAGCTGCACCGGCGGCGATTTAAAAAAGTCCAGATTCGGTGCTGCAATCGTGACAACCAAGAGCAATTCCACGCCGAGATACGCGAAGACCAGCGTATTCACCATCGTGCCGAGGATGTCCGTACCCACGTTAAGACCAGAAGCAATAAGTCGCCAAGTCGGCATATTCGGATTCGCTCTACGAATCTCCTCCATACTCGATGCCACCTCAATCGCACCGTCAACAGCAACCCCTAAGACCCCCATCAGCATACCCGCCAAGAGGATTTGCACGAAATCGAACGGGGGTGTACGCGTCGCCTCAACAATATCGGCAGAAATCGCATTCTCCAACCCCGAAAAATGGAGGTGCTGCTGCGCAAACAGCACAATCAAACCAGCGACCAAAATCCCACCCATCGTTCCAAGCACCGCTGCAAACGTTTTTCGACTCGGACCGATGACGAATACGAGAGATACAAATGCCACCACACCCGATGTCAGCGTCACAACGAACACAGCATTCGCACCCTTCGAGATTAAGGGTAACATGAAAAAGTAGATGACCGCTGCAGAAATTAGCATCGCACACGCCGTTCGGATACCCTCAAGCCTACCCACAAGAATAATCATCAGGAGCATCCCACCTACCATCCAAATCAGAAACCGGTCTCTGCTGTAATCTTGAACGATGTTCACAAGACCCACCTGATCAGGGTCTCCGGCGACACGGCAGAGAATCACATCTCCAGGTTCCGCAGGGATACTTAACAACGGCATATTGTGATTCACAATGTTCCGTAATACTAAGCGTCTGCCTTTATACATCCCGCTGAGCATCTCCACCTCAAGAATATGATGTTCACTCTTCGATTCATAGACGTTGAGAACGTTCTTTTCCCCGTCCTCCATTGCCCGGATGCTATAGGTCTGCTCGTACTTCTCATCCGAGAGCAGCCAACGACTGTCTTTCCAAGGCTTGACCGAGACACTCACCGCATCCGAAAATAGGATGTCCTGACGTTTGAATTCCTCACGTAAAACCTGTGGTACGATATGATTGTCCAACTCACTTGCAGCACTGCCATCAATATTAAAAAGGAAATCCCCATTTGATTCAAGCAATCGGATTACTTTACCCTTCGCATACTCCGACTTATTGATCGGGTTCCCTTCGGCATCGCGTTGCTCAGAGACTGTCGCCGAGAGTTCGTGTGTGCGATTGTAGACAAAGATTGTACCCATCAGGACGAGCGCCATAGCAATAGGCACAGCGATTCGGGCTTTGCTGCGAGGCGGATCCGCACGGAATAACTCCTCTAATTCCTCTTCCGAAGGCAGGTCTTCGTGAATCTCAGACTCATCCACCTTCGCGTATTGCGTCAGAAAACCGGCAACACTTGCAGCAATCGGAACCGTGAGCACCAATCCGATAGTCCCAACGACTGCTTGGATAATCGCAACCGCTGTCGCCTCATCGTTGACCAGACGGAGAAAAGGATAGAGGATCCCGACTTCGGGAAAATCGATGCGGGGTAGGAGCATCGTCATCATGTGCGCACCGAGGTAAGCAAAAATGAGCGTATCCGCCATCGTTCCCATAATGTCGCGACCGACATTCAGTCCAGCGCGGATCGCCTGACGGACGGTGATGTTTGGGTTCACCTGCTTGACCTCATGCACACTTGAAGAGATCGACATACTCACGTCCATCATCGCACCAACAGCCCCCAAGATGATACCCGCCGAGAGAATACCCGTGAAGTTCCAACTATGCGAACTCGAGGTCCGCCACAACGCAAGACCGAGTTCTAAAAAACCGAACTCTTGCGCCAACCCAGTCAATGCCATCACATGCTGGCTCAGGACAGATAAAACGCCAACAGCGGCTAACCCACCGAGGGTCCCAATTACACCAGAGATTAATTTAAAACTAAATCCTGTGATGAGAAGGAAAGTCGTGAACGTCAGAAAGGCAGCAATCAGGAGGGCAATTGCGATCGGATTGTAACCCGCAACAGTTAGTGGAACCAGCACATAAAGCACAGTCAGCGCAGTAACAAAGAGCGTCAGAATAGCACGGACCCCCTTCATGCCAGCGACGAGTATCATCAGCACACCCAACGCACCCGCCAGATAAAGCAGAAACGGTGTCCGAAAGTACTCCCGCATTGAAACCGTGTCAATCCTCGGATTCATCGGATCGCGGAGCGGAATATCAAGAAATAATACATCACCTTTCCGTATGACACGGTCCCCAAAGGCGCGGCCCGTCCAGATATTGTTCACCTGAATCGTCTCGCCACGAAATTGTCCAGAGAGGATTCGGAAAGATAAAACCTGATCTGCTTCGTCGCTTGTGTCTATCCCGACGACGCGTCCCAAGCAGACCAATACTTGTAACGCACCGTCGTGTGTCACTTCAGCGAACCGATAGAGTCGGACGTGCAACGCGACAACGCTCAATAGGATGAGTAAGATAGCCGCGATTTTGATGTTTCTTTCTCTCATTTTTTATTTTATATTTTGTAGGATTTAAGATTAAAAATAGTTATTGCAAATAACATGCCAACCCAAAAATACCACACCTACGCGACAAGTCCACGAATCCGCGTGCTGTAACTGCCCAAATCAGTGCAACACAGTAAACAAATTGCACGAATCCGTGCAGTCTGTCGCAGCACTTCAACATAGCGAATCAGAGGTGTTTCCGAATGTTCTCAGCAACACTGCGGGGTATCCCTTTCACAGAGAGCAACCCATCCAAGCTCGCCCCTCGAATCGCCTCAATAGAACCAAAATGCTGCAGCAGTGCCTGTTTCCGCTTCGGGCCGAGGTTCGGGATTTCGTCAAGCACCGAGACGCTCAGCGACTTTTGCCGGAGTCGCCGATGATAGGTAACCGCAAATCGGTGCGCCTCATCCCGTAACCGCTGAATCGTATGTAGGGTCGGGTTATCTTTTCGCAAGACAATTGATTCCGACTTTCCGGGAACGAAAATCTCCTCAATCCGTTTCGCAAGCGCAATCATCGGAATATCAGGAAGGCTGGCAGCAGCAAAGGTCTTCACCGCTTTCTGTGCTGCGCTCAGTTGCCCCTTACCACCATCAATTAACATCAGGTCGGGGAGTTTGTTAAATTTCTCATCATCTGCGAGGGCACGGCGGAAACGACGGGTGATAACCTCTTGCATCATCGCAAAATCGTTTTGCCCAGCAACCGTCCGAATCTTAAATCGTCGATACTCCCCCGAAGCCGGTTTTCCATCTTCCAAAACCACCATCGAGCCGACTGCAAATCTATCGCCAAGGTTTGAAATATCATACGCCTCAATCCGTCTGAGGGGCTGCGCCAACCCAAGCAGTTCCTGCAGTTCAACGAGCGCAGGATCGACCCCACTGCTATAAACCACATTCTGCTCACGCTGCGTCAGCAGAATCTCGGCGTTCTTCGATGCCAAAGCCTGCAGCTTCCTGAGCCGACCCGCTCTCGGCACGTGCAACGCGACGCGGTTCCCCCGTTTTTCGCTAAGCCAATGCTCAATGAGTTCTACCCTTTCAATCGACAGCGGTAAGACAATCGTCTTTGGAACAAAAACAGCGTTTTGATAATACTGGGAAATAAAAGCACCCAACGCCGTTGCCAGAGATTTCGGATCGGCATCGTTGAGATAATAGTGCTCACGCTCAAGAAGTTTACCATCTCGGACGCGCAGCAGTTGTACACAGGCGATGTCCGTCCGAGCCGCAATCCCGACGACATCCTCATCCGCAGCGGAAACAGTATCTAAACTCTGCGTCGTAATCGCCTGTTGAACGTCTTTCAGCGTATCCCGATATTTCGCCGCCGTTTCAAAATCGAGTGCCGCCGCCGCTGCCTCCATCTGTGCTGTCAATTCCTTAACCACAGCGTCTGTATTCCCACTCAAGAACTGACACACCTTGCGAACAATCTCGGCGTAATCTCGGACATCAATTTTATCTGCACACGGCCCCAGACAGCGTCCGATGTGATAATCCAGGCAGACCCGATATTTATTGCCTTTTGCTATAAGTGGCAGGGTACAGGTACGGATAGGAAATAGTTTCGTTAATTGCTTGAGGATCTGGCGAGTGGAACGCACATGAACATAGGGCCCGAAATACCGTGCACCGTCGTTCTCGGCTCTACGCGTAATATAGATACGTGGAAGCGGTTCATTCACAGTCACGCATAGATACGGATAGCGTTTATCGTCCTTAAGCTTTACGTTATAGCGAGGCTGATGCGCCTTAATCAGATTATTCTCTAAAATCAGTGCTTCGACTTCCGTCTCCGTGACGATGTAATCAATCTCCGTGACATACCGCATCATTTGCGATGTCAGGGCATGTGCGGATTTTTCGCTAAAATAAGAGCGCACTCGGGTACGTAGACGAACGGCTTTTCCAATATAAATGACAGTCCCATCCGAGGCTTTCATCAGGTAAACCCCTGACACGTTGGGAAGAGATTGCCACAATTCAGGCGTAGTATTACTGAGTTGCTCTGATTTCATCTTTTTTCTCCTGCAGCGATCCACGCCACACGCAGACCCTCACACTACCGCTCAGAAAAATTGACTTTCGCATAAATCGCCTGTAACGATAATTCGCACCTTATCGAAACGAGTTGAAACACATCCGATAAGAAACGAAATTCCGTCAACTCCCACCCATCTTCTTGTCGTAAATAGTGTTCAACCTGAACCCTGTCTTGTGAAATGAGGATGTATTCACATAACGAATCAAGGTATTGATAACGCCTAAACTTCTCACCTCGATCGTATGCTGCCGTTGACGGAGAAAGCACTTCTATCAAAACAGTGGGATTGAGAAGTGTATCGAAATGTCCGTCTTCAAAGCGCGGCTCATCACAAACAACAATGACGTCCGGATAGGTATATAGTCCCCCAGCACTCACCTTTACCCGCATATCGCTTGGATAAACTTCACACGATCGGGTCCTCAATTGTATATAGAGTTCACCAGTAACGTGAACTGTGATGAGATTGTGCGCACGACTCGCACCGGGCATCGCGTAAATCCGCCCATCCCGGTATTCACTCTTGTTCAGTGCCTTCCGCTCTCTGGCAAGGTATTCTTCAGGTGTAAAGAGGGCTTGTGCCGCAGCAGTTTCTACAGTTTCCATTTTTTAATTAATTGCTCCTGGGCTGCGCTCCATTACATTACGCGCAGGTTTCAGTTGATTCTCTACTGGATTCGGAGGAACCGGTTCGTACTTCTGGTTAAGAAATCAGAACCTTTCATAAATCGCTCGATAGATTTCTCTGCCTTCCAAGGTATACTTCATCTCAAAATTCGTCGCAATATCCCGATCTGGACCAAGGTTGTCTGCAACAAGACGCAAGGGGTTCACTTGTGAAAGCCGCTCTTGAATCTCCGCGAAATACGCTTTATAATCCGTTGCGATATAAAGCCGACCGCCATCTGATTTGAGTGTGGCGGTCAACGCAGCCAGAAAATCCTGATTCCGAAAGATTCGGCGTTTTCGTTGCCGCTTTTTCGGCCACGGATCTGGGAAATAGATATGATACGCCTGCACAGATGAGGATGGTACATACCGAGTGACAAAATAGTTTGCATCCGTCCATGCCAAACGCACATTTGAGAACGTTCCAGACGCTCTATCCACCCCGAAATGACGTATATGCTTCTCAAACCGCTCCCGTGTCAATTCGACGTACTTCCGCGCACGCTCTACACCGATGTAGTTAACCCGCGGATGCCGTTTTGACGCTTCAAGCAGGAAACGCCCTTTACCGAACCCAATCTCTATCTCTACCGGATACGCATTACCGAAGAACGCTACCCAATCAATCGGCGCAGCCAATTCGCTTAGCGGCACAACACGTTTCGTTACAATATCAATTATCTGGGAGTAAGTCGTCGTATTTTGATAGTAGAGGTCGTTGTAGTCGGGATTTTCACGCATAAGGCACCTAACGAACAAGCCAATAACTATTCCGACAGAAACTTATGAAGATGCGTTTTAACCAAATTATCCTGCGGTTGATACCCTAACACTTCGACTGCACCACTTATATCAAGGAAGCTCTGCTGATACCCATCAGAATTCGCAGAACGTCCATAAGTAACCAAGTATTTAACAGGTCCGTCGTAATCCACAGCCAATCCAAAGAGTTGTACACAGTCGCGCGGTGTTAGCAGTGTACTACAATGGCGTATCCCCTCCGGTTCATACGTGCCGTTGAAAGTCCCGATTCGGATGCTAATGAACCGCATATCGTGTGCATCAACGAGATAGCGTCCAGTAATCTCCGCCATCCCCTTCATCGCGCCGTACCAACTATCCGGACGAAACTGATCCCCTGTAGAGAACCGAGGCGGAGAACTCAACCGTTCATTCCACCCTGAAACGTGATTCGTACTCGCATAAACAATCTTTTGGACACCTTGTTCGCGCGCCGCCTCAAACAGCGTCATAGATGCACCGATGTCGCTCACTTCCCCTGGATTCTTTCCAAGCGAGTCTTGACGGACGTAAGCCAGATGCACCAAGACATCTTGATCCTGACACAATTCCTTCATTGCAGCATAATCGCGAAGATCCGCCATCACCACGCGCGACGCCGTCTGCAGAATCGGATTGATATCCATCAACGTTAGTGTGTAGGTATCCTGTTTTTCCCATGCCTGCCAGAGGGCTGTGCCGACTTTACCAGCCGCACCCGTAATAAGTACACGTTGCTTCATCTGTATCCCTTCACTCAAAACTATTTCTTATTTTCAACATCCAACGCCGCCATAATATCGGCGTGCACCGCTTTTGGATCAATCACCTGTTGCGCATAGAACCGGTCAACCGCCTGACCCCCTAAGCCTGAGCACTTGCACATTTCAACATTTAAACCGAGTTTCGCAAGAATACCGCTGAAGTAATGCAAAAATCCAACCTTTTCTTCACCCACAACAACAATCTCCGTATAACTTCGCGTCGTTTCAACACTAACTTCATCAACCTGCCACGTCTCATCCATATTCACGTAGTGTCTATCAAAAACCTCCGCAAGCGTTACTTCCTGTGCCAGTAAACTACGGATGTCAAAATCCAGATCGCGCTTGAGCTCCTCATCAAGCGGCATCGGCTCTCCACTATGATGCGGCGGTTGATGCACAAGACGATAGATTTCCAATTCAACGTTGGTATCCTGCTTGGTGTAGACGCGCGCGTCTTGGACATCTATCCCATTGGCGAAGAAAAGACCGCTCACTGTGTGCAATTTTCCGATACGACTCGGGCTACATAGATGGAGCTCCGTAAATCCAGGTCGGTCAACAAACTGAACAACCCCCGCACTCGGCGTGTCTTCTGCCTCCAGAGTTGCACTCTCAATTTGCGCCGTCATCTTTATATGCATCGCTATCTCTTCAGGAGAAACACTAATACGATAGGAAACCGGCATGTGGTGCAAAAATTGCTGGAACTCTTCAACAGGTGCGAAGGCACCCCACTGCGTCTCTTCTTGCCCAACAAAGCGGGTCCGCGCGGCTTCATACAAACTCTTCAGGTTATGTTTAACCACATGACTGAAGTTCTGTGAACCGTTGGCTTTGGAATCGCAATACGTCAGTAGATAGAGCGCCGTTAAACGCTCCAGAGAGTTCACTTTTTTACAAAATTCGGAAATCGTCCTTTCATCCCAATGATGATAACGTGCCAAATCTATCATCTCCAAGTGTTCTCGAATGAGGAAGCAAATGTCATCTGTCTGTTGTGAGTTGGAGCCGAATTCCGGAGCGATACGTTCCGCTTTCTCCGCGCCGGTCGCTGGATGTGTCGGATCGGGTTTATCTATATCATGAAGAAAAAGCGCCATATAGAGAGGCGTTGGATCCGACAAAGAACGAAACGCCGCATTAAGATCTTCCAATTCAGAAGCCGGCGATGGCGACATCGGCGAGCTAAATCGGGCACCCCCAAACGGGCTACTCGGCTCTGTCGCCCGGATTTCATCAAGATGACCAATCGCAACAAGCGTATGTTTCCCGACTGTATATGGATCCAAACTCCGTTCGCTTCGGGTCATCATCGCCTTTTCAAAGAGTGCCCCACCTTCACCCAAACGCGACAGAATATTAAGTCGGTGTAGACGGGTCAAGGTCTTCTCAACGTCTCCCGGTGTGTTTATCAATTCGACCATCCGCTTCTGGAACGAACGCCAATCAAACGCATGCACATACCGAGAAATAAATGTAGAAAGAGACGCATCAATCTCAAAGTCGTACTGTTGGAAGTAGGTGAACAGCTGAAAAAGTTCATTAGTATCAAGCTCACCGAAATTATTATCCATGCAATACAACAGATCGGTTCTGACAGCGAGCACATCCGAGATCGGAATCCCATTTGCTAACATTTTCCGGATGAGAAGTTCCGCCTTGAAATGGAGATATTTCGCCTTAGCATAATATTCTGCCATAAAGGTATAACGTCCCTCGTCTGTTCCATCTATGAATCCGAGGACCCGAGCGACTTCTGTCTGAAGCGCGTCCCCTCTTTCAGGATGATAGGAGAGATCATCATGGGGTGCATCGGCGAGTACATGCAGAAGATTTCGGACTTTAAACACGAAATCCAGGGAAGGCATGAGCTGCTCGTCATCGTATCGCTCGTAGAGATCAGGAATGGATGTAAAGTCCGGAAGCCCACATATCCAGAGGGCATATTGCAGGGTGCGTAATCCGCCGCGGCCGGTCTTCACATTCGGTTGGTTCAGATAGATCGTGTCCTCAGATGCCTTGAACGCATCCGCTTTTGACTTCAGTAAATCCAGCACCAAGGAAATATCCGACTTCTCAGAGCGGACGGCTCTTCGGAACTGTTCTGTCAGTTCGACATTCCCAGCAATAAACCGCATATCTATCAAGGCTGTCATATCCTGATAGTTCCACTTCGCTATATCCGCAAGCGGACGGTAAATAAAACTGAACTCAAACCCCGGAATCACTGAATGAAGACTGTCAAAAAAGTCGTAGAACCATCGGATCAGCTCAAGCGTACTCTCATCGTAAATATCCTCTAAATCCACAGAAGAGGTGTATACAACATCAACATCCGAAAAATAGCAGAGCTCATTCCTACCGTAGCTGCCAACGCCATAGAGTGCAACATCCGGCAGCCAGTCTTCTAATTCCGATTCCAAGTCATCCGTGTCAACATCGGGAAGCATCTTTAGTACTTCAATCTGCTTCTGGTATTCATCCCAAATCTGAAAGGAGGCTACCTCGTAAACCTTTTGAATAACTGCATCCCACATCCCGGCGTGGGCTTCACAAGCCGCAAACCCGGTTTCGCCCTCCAAGATACGGGCTTTTAAGTGTTCGCGTTCGGATTGAATGAAAGCAGCTAACTGCTTCTGTAAGTCCTCAAAAGGCACACTCAGGTCTGGCACATAACTATTGAGTCGCTTTTCGATTTTTGCGGTCTCCATTTTCCTTTACCCCAACGTAAATAAGAGGAGCCAATTGTCGCGTAGTTACTTCACAAAAAATAAAATAACTGAGGTTTCACCTAAACGCATTATACACGAAACATCGAAAAAAAAACAAGCACGTTTTTTTGATTTTGCCCTGACTTTTTCCTTGACACACTTTTGCAAGGCTGCTAACATGCAAAATCAGGGGATTTGAAATGAGCGACACCAAATATCGTGTAGCCATCATCGGCTGCGGACGGATGGGCCAAAACTACGCAGAGGCATACACCACCTATCCCGACACAGAGATTGTCGCGATCGCCGATGCCAATGCAGAACGGCGAGAGGTCCTCGGCACGCGCTTCAATGTTGCCGCACTCTACCCAGATGTAGAAACCCTATTGGCAAACAACGTACCCGACATCGCCGTTGTCGTTACACCCACGAAATACATGAAAGATGCCGTCCTCGCCTGTACTGAAGCGGGTGTTAAAGGCATCTCCACGGAAAAACCGATTGCCGCACGTCTCGAAGATGCCGATGCAATGGTCGAAGCGTGCACTGAACGCGGCGTGGTCTTTGCTGGTGGGAACTTGCAACGCGCAATGAATGAAGTCCAAGAAGCAGCCGCTCGGCTCCATAGTGGCGAATTCGGGGACATTCGCGGCGCAAGCGTTCACGGATTCGGCGGCGAAATCTCCGGTGGCGGATGCCAACATATCTCCATCCTGCGCTTGTTCACCAACGCCGAAGTTGAAGAAGTCATCGCGTGGGGATCACCGACAGAAGCCCTGAACGCAGAAACCGACGAAGGCTTAATCATCAACGGACGCTTCCAACTTACCAATGGACTCGAATGCAGCGTCTTCGGAACACCAACACCCTGTCGCGGCGTAGATGTCTGGACAGGCGAATGCCTTGTCCGTTGGGATTGGAACCCGCCTGAGATTTTCAAAGGCTACGACCCGCACGGCAATCGTATCCGGTGTGAACCCAACTATAGTCCGTACCCGTGGAGCGAATTTAACTATCTCACCGGTTCAATCCGCTCCTTTCTGGCTGCCGTTAATGGCGAGGGACAGCCATGGATTACCGGGGCGGACCTCCGACAGGCACTGGAAGTCGCAATCGCCGCAAAACGCTCCGCGACCCGAAACAGTGTTCCCATCAAACTCCCATTAGAGGATAGATCTTTAGCACTTTACCCGCGTCCCTACCGATGGCTCGGCGGCGACGTAACCGGTAGACCTCAAAGTATCGAAGAAGCAACAGGCTAAAGTAGTAGGCATACGCCGTGTGCCGTAACAGGAGAAACTACCGATGAACGAAGATCAGAAATATCTATTCGATTTGACAGGATACCTTATTATCGAAAATGCCTTAACAGCCGAAGAAGTCGCAGCATGCAACGCAGCCATAGACCACCACATTGAGGCACTGAGAGAACGCGAGAGTTCTTTGGCAGGCGGGTCGGCGGCACTCAGCGGTACAGCACACCGTATGGATATGGGTGGCATGCTGGCATGGGAAAAACCTTGGTGTGATCCTTTCCGCAACCTGCTCGTGCATCCCAAGATTAAACCGCATCTTGAAGAGGTCTTAGGGACACAATACCGACTCGACCACGGACCCGGATTAATCGCCATGGAGAAAGGCACAGAGGGTGGCACACTCCACGGTGGCGGGATTGAACGCCCTAATTTCTCCGAAGCCTATTTCTTCAAATACGGACGCATATACACAGGCTTGACTGTCGTGGAATACATGCTCGCTGACGAAGGTCCCGGCGACGGCGGATTAGCCATTATTCCGGGAAGCCACAAGGCAAACCTCCCCTGCCCAAGCGGCATGAAACGATATGAGCAATACCAGAAACACGTCGTTGAAGTCAACGCCAAGGCAGGCGATGCCGTAATTTTCACCGAAACACTGACGCACGGCACACTCCCATGGAAGGGGAACCATCAGCGACGCGCCCTTCTCTACAAATTCAGTCCGGGATTCCAGGCTTATGGCGCAGGGGCGCACCAAATCTCATATCCGGATTATATTGAGGAGATGTCCCCGGAACAGCGCGAGGTCATGGAGGCACCGCACATCCGACGCTAATCAGAGGAAAAAACTATGTCAAAACTACGAGTTGCTGTCATTGGTTGCGGTGGTAGAGGCCGCGGACACATGAAAATCCTTTCAGAATTTGACGACACAACGCTCGTCGCTGTCTGCGATCCGATTGAAGGGGCGCGGAACAATGCCGGCGATATGTTCAACATCTCGGCACGCTACGAGAGCATCGAAGCATTGTTAGATGGTGAAACCTTAGACGCTATCTTCGTTGCCACCCCTGCACACCTCAACGGCGAGGCGGCACTCCCGTGTTTTGAACGCGGTGTCCATACACTCTTAGAAAAACCGCCGGGGATGAGCGTTGCAGAAACGGTCGGATTGCGCGACGCAGCGGCACGGACAGGGGCAAAAGGAATGGTCGGCTGGAACCGTCGTTTCCATCCCATTATCGTTGAAGCCAAACGGCACGTCACCGCGCGGGGACCCGTCACCCAAATCGTTGGGGAATTCCATAAGAGCATCACGCAATTAGCAAAAGGCGGCAGATTCCCTGAACACCTGATGGACAATATGTTTCTGGAGACCCCCATTCACGCCCTCGATGCCATCCGCGCTATCGCTGAAGCCGATGTTCAAGAAGTCCATAGCGTCGTCCGCCGGACAATCTCCGACTACAAGGATGTCCACGCCGCGCTCATCCTCTTCGACAACGGGTGTGTTGCCCAACATATCGCCAATTATACCACCAATGCACGCCTCGAACGCTACGAGATTCACGGTAGAGACATCTCTGCCTATCTTGAAGGGGTCTCGCAAGGCACTGTTTTTGCCGATGGTAGCCAACACAAACTCACGAACGCAGGCAACGGCGGTACCACTGAGCAAAACAGGTATTTCCTCAATTGCGTCAAGTCCAATACGCCTGTCTCGTTCCCAGCTGCGAACCTCGATGAGGCTGTTAAAACCATGGAACTCTGCGAAGCAATCCTCAGTGGGCTGTGCTAAAGTAGTAGGCACACACCGTGTGCCGTAACAATTAACAGGAACACTCCAATGCCAACGTCCGACGAACGCTTTGAAGCATATAAAAAAGATGGATTCACAATTTTTGAGAAGGTATTTGACGAACTGCAGATGCAAAGGTGGCGGGAAAAGCACGCCGAACTCTCTGCAGCCAACGACGGACAAACATGGTTCGGTAATACACTTGAACTCGCGCCCAAACTGATGTGGCCCGCTGTCTCACATCCCACAATCCTTGCGTTTGTAGAAAAGGTGATGGGACCCTTCGTGCAATTAGACAACCTCACACTCGCTGCGTTCCCATCCATGGAAAAAGAGAAAGCGGAAGGTAGAGTCTCCGGTTGGCATCGCGACCGATGGGCACACGTGCCGTACACCGATGCCTATCACCGTCCAAACGCTATTAACGCTATCGCTTATCTACAGGACCTGACAGACGAATTCGGACCGCTACGTGTGATTGTCGGTTCACACCGCAAGCCGATAACCATGGCAGACCCGGAACGCGCAAAACCGCATCTTGATGAAGTGCTGATCCACATGAAAGCCGGTGATGTCGTCATTACACACAACGGACTCATTCATTCCGGTACACCGAATACTTCTGGAAAGTTACGCTACTTCTTCAGCATCTATTACAATCTGACATGGCTGAAACACACCGACCATCACACAGGACCACAGACGCAACGCCTGATTGAAGCAGCAAAAGCCGCCAATAATCATCAACACATGCGACTCCTCGGTGTCGATGAACAACTACAGCCGCGATGCAACTCCGGTTTCCTTCACTCCGATGAAGAGCGATGGGAAGAATGGGCAACCGCCGACCGAGAAGCAATAAAGGAAGCATAACCGATGGCTAATCCCAGCGTCGTCCCCTCAACACTCAATGTCGAATTGGATCACCAGCTCCAACAAGAGGTCAACTTCTTCCTGAATTGGGGCTATCTCATCGTCGATAACGCTGCAACCCCCGATCAGATTGCGTCGCTGCGCGAGGCACTCGATGAAAGCTACGCGCGCAACGATAAAAGCCAATTCATCGGTGAATTGCTTGAAGAAGACGACCGTTTCGCGTTCTTACTCGACAATCCACCTGTCTTAAAGCGGATGGAAGCGATACTCGGGACCTGCGTCCAACTCCACAGCGCAACGGCACGTATCACCGAACCCGGAACGCCTGACCAGAATTGGCATCGCGACGGTCCGTGGCCCGTAGCACCCCATGGGACACCTTATGGCAGCCTCCCCGCACAGATTAACTGCGGATACTATCTCGACGAAATCACCGATGATACCGGTCCAACCGTCATCCAACCTGGCAGTCACAGGGCACCGTTTCGACCGCCGCCGAGCCCCGTTGAACTGCCAGACGAAAAACGGGTACTTGTATCCCCAGGGCAAGCCGTCATGTTCGATGGTTGGACGTGGCACCGAGGTGCCGCCAATACCTCCGCACAACGCCGACGCGTCTGTCTCATGTGCTACCAAAATGCGTGGATGAAATCCCGTGAACCCTTCGACGGTCCCCGCGTCACAAAACTCCGAGAAGAAGGCACACCCCAACAGAAATTGCTGCTCGGCGCAATTCCAAAATGGTAACGCAGTACTCCATCAACTCTCAAACAGACCACTATATTCTTGTAAGAGCGAGTTTTACTCGCGATCTTTACACCGTGAAAACCTGACTGGATAAAAAAATAATAGGCACGCGCCGTCGTGCCGTCCACCTGTAAACCACTGGAGAACTATAAATGAACATCGCCTACATCGTCATCGACACACTCCGCTACGACTACATCGGCGCGAACGGAAACGATTGGATAGAGACACCGAACATCGATCGGTTCGCCGCTAAAGCCTTAGCATTCGACTACGCTTTCTGTGCCAGTTTCCCGACAATTCCGTACCGAACAGATGTCATCACGGGTCAATACGGCGCGCCGATCCACCCGTGGAAACCGCTCCGTCACGAACGCCAAACGCTGCCGTGGACGCTCGCAGAAAACGGCTACGCCACGCAACTTATTCACGATACACCGCATCTCGTCAACGGTGGACATAATTTCGACTGGCCCTTCCACGCCTGGACATTCGTTCGCGGCGCAGAAGTTGATAGAGACTGGATTACCGACACCGTCGTATGGCCCGACAACTGGACCCGCCAGCCGCTCTTTGATTGTATCGACGACAAAGCCGCTGAATCCGGCATGCTCCGCAGCTACGCGCGCGCCAACCGAAACCGCAAAAAACCGGAAGATTGGAATTGCGCGAGACTTTTCAACACCGCCGCGCAATTCCTCAAAGATAACGCCAAACGAGACAACTTCTTCCTCTGGGTAGACTGCTTTGACCCTCATGAGCCTTGGGACGCACCCCTTGAATTCATGAAAAAATACGATACCCGTCCCGGCTACGACGGTCGTGTAGATCCACGCAGTCTCGGTGCACGCGGTAACGCCCAGCTCTCAGATGAGGCGAAACAACACATCAAAGCGCAATACGCCGCGAAAACGACATGGATGGACCACTGCTTCGGACAATTCCTCGACGCACTCGAATCCACAGGACTTGACAAGAATACTGCTGTCATCTTTACCGCTGACCACGGCACAAATGTCGGTGAGCGCGGTAGATTTGGCAAAGGACAACCCGTACGCCAGCAGGAGACACACGTCCCCCTCTTTATCCGACTCCCGGAAGGGGATACGGGCAGAAGCAACGTTATTGTGCAACCCCAAGATTTCTTCCCAACGATCCTCAATATCTTAGGGGAGGCACGTCCTGACGGTATCGAAGGACACGACATCGTAACGCCTGCGCGCAATGGAGAATCTGGTGATAGGGAACTCGCACTTTCAGGCGGAAGTATTGAACGGTGGGAGAACGCCACACAAAATCCGAACATCAATCTGTTCACTATCTTCACCCGCGAGTGGAGCTTAGAGGTCGGAATAACCCCTGAAAATTCAAAACTCGTCCGACTCGATGAATTAGACGACGTTTCGAGTGAGCATCCGGATGTCGTTGCGAAACTCCACGCCGCTGCTATCGATGAAATCGAACGCCGCGGCACGGATCCGTCATTGATGAAATGGCTCCGTAGCGGTGGTGAAGCCGATTTTCCCACTGATGCCACTTATTGGAACGGCTACCCTGGTCCCGCAGGCTACCGCCCTTACTTCGGAAAACTCTACACGGGTGAGTGATATTTTACTTCACCCAACCACGGTAGGTGCGGTTTTGCGGCGTACTCACCTCGGTTCATGCCCCACGGCATGAATACCCGGGGAAGTGCATAAGCACTTCATACCGTTGATTCTGATTCATGCGACGTGCATTTTAACCGCACCGAGCCACTCTCAATGAACTTGACAAAGACTTCAGACTTTGATAACATATTAACACTAAACAAGAAGTGTACCCCAATAAAGATAAACCTTTTAAGGAGGTCTGTGATGAAGAATGCAAAACTGCAAAAGCAAGCTATGATGTTAATCGAGCGACTCCCAAATAAAAAACTCAAAGCTGCTATAGATTATATGACCTATCTTTATGACAAGGAAGCATGGGATGCAACACACGAACTGACAAGTAACACGGAAATCGTGAAAAGTTTAGAACGTGCGGAGGCCGATGAAAAGGCCGGCAGACTCAAAAGTTGGGATGATGTTAAGCGAAATTCTTAAATGTATCACCTTACAAAGGAGATAACCATGCCACGTACATATAAAGCCTGTCTCATCGGATGCGGACGGATGGGCGCAACCATCGACGATGAAGTTGAAGGCCGCGCCGATGCCTTTATTTGGCAACCCTTCTCACACGCAGCCGCCGCTGTTGCCTGTGAACGAACAGATCTCGTCGCTGTCTCCGATGTTTTCGCTGAGAAAGCAGAAGCGATCCGACAACGCTACGGAGCCGAGCGCGCCTATACAGACTATCAAGAGATGATCGAAAAAGAGAAACCCGACATCGTCTGTATCGCCACGCGTCCGGGTCCACACCCCGACATGACTGTCTTTGCCGCTGAGAACGGAGTCAAAGGTATCTACTGTGAAAAACCGCTCTGCTGCTCCATGGAAGAGGCAGACATCATGGTAGACATCGTCCAAAAACACGGGGTCAAATTCAACTACGGCACGCAGCGTCGCTACATGCCGATCTATCGTAAAGTGCGCGAACTCGTCGATGCAGGTGAAATCGGTCGGGTCTTATGTTCCATCGCACAATACGGCGCCGGTTCCGCGCTCTGGGGCTTGACCCACGCCGCTGATATGCTCCTCTTCCTCGCCGGTGATCCAGAGGTCGACTTTGTGCAAGGTGCCATTATATGCGAAGATTCAGATTGGGACGGTAACCGCCTTAACGCCGATCCCGGTATCGCTTGTGGTTACATCCGTTACGCCAATGGGGTCCACGGCTACAACACCGCAGGTACGGGACCCGAATACGAGGTCTGCGGCACGGACGGCAAAATCCGTATTCAGAACAACAGCCGGGAAATCCAGTTCCGTAAAAAGGACGGCTCTTTCTTTGAAGAAGTCCCCTTTCCAGAAACCTCTCGCGCAACCGGCACTGTCATGGGTATTACCGACATCGCCGAAGCACTCGACGAGGATCGCGAGACCAAGGGACCTGTCCACCTTGCGCGGCGCAGTCAAGAGACGCTCATGGGCATGATTGAATCACATCGACTCGGCGGCAAGCACATCTCACTCCCCATGGAAAACCGTTCTCTCTACGTTACCAGAGACAACTGGTAATCAGTTCGCTCACTTCAAATCAACGCTATGAAGTCCGTATGGACTTCACTGCGCTTTCAGTTATCGGTTATCAGTTAAGAGAGTTATCGTTTAAGGAAATCTCTTGTAACTGATAACTGACGACTGACAACTATTCACCCAAACATGAACTTAGAGACCCAAATCCAGCAATTCCGAGAAACCTTTTACAACGTCAAAGCCGAAGTCCAAAAGCGCATCGTCGGTCAAGACGCGATTATTGAAGGTGTCCTCCTCTGTTTACTCGCCAACGGGCACGCCCTCCTTGAAGGCATCCCCGGCCTAGGCAAAACACAACTCATCCACACCCTCAGCGAAGCACTTAATCTCTCCTTCAAACGCATCCAATTCACACCAGATATGATGCCCTCCGACATCACAGGTACAACGCTCCTCGTCGAAGATGAACACGGCAGAAGGCAATTTGAGTTCCAAGAGGGACCCATTTTTTCACAACTCATCCTCGCCGACGAAATCAACCGTGCGACACCCCGCACGCAATCCGCACTCCTTGAAGCGATGCAGGAACGCACTGTCACCGTCGGACGCACCAGCCATACGTTAGAAGAACCGTTCTGCGTTTTAGCGACACAAAACCCACTGGAGATGGAAGGCACCTATCCGCTCCCAGAAGCACAACTCGATCGCTTTCTCTTCAAACTCCTCATCGACTTCCCAAGTGAAGACGAGATCGTCGAAATCCTACGCCGCACGACATCCGGCACCGACATCACGATAGATAAAGTGACGGATGCCGCAACGCTAAACGAAATGCGCCGACTCGTTCCACAAGTTATCATCGCCGAGCATGTCGAACGCCACATCATCAGACTCGTTCGCGCCACACACCCCAATTCCGAGGACGCACCAGAGATTGTGAAAAATTATGTCCATCTCGGCGCAGGGATCCGGAGTGTCCAAGCCATCGCCTTGACCGCCAAAATCAATGCACTCCTCGACGAACGCTACAACGTCGCCTTTACAGATATTGATGCCGTGTTACTCCCCGCCCTCCGTCACCGTATCCTCCTGAACTTTGAAGGACAAGGTGAGGGTATCGAACCTGATACGATTGTTAGCGAGGTCCAAAACGCGCTTTCGGAGAGGTAGAACCGTCTTATATTATCACTTTTCATAATATAGAATTTTATATTATGAAAAACTCCTAAAAATCAAAATATAGAATTCCATATTACGAAAAATTGAGACAATCACAACATGAAAAAATTTACAGCAGGTAAATACAAACAACAACAAGAATATAGAAGTTTCACCCCTTCCTTTATAAATAACCGTTTTATCTGGGATAATCCACAGATAGATGTTCTGTTAGAAAAAGCAGGCCGGCTTTTAGGTGAATTAAACGCCTACGCGGAACTCATACCCGATGTCGATTTTTTCATCCGAATGAAGGTTGTCAAAGAAGCGAGAGACTCTAATCTTATTGAAGGCACCAAAACTGAACTTGATGATGTCCTGCTACCGCAAGAGGAGATTAATCCAGGGAAACGAGATGATTGGGACGAAGTCCAGAATTATATCAAAGCGATGAACTTCGCTATAGCCAAATTACCCGAACCGCCACTTTGTCTGAGGCTTCTAAAGGATGCACACAAGATCTTGCTCTCCGGTGTCCGGGGGCAACACAGAGCTCCTGGAGAAATTCGTAAGAGTCAAAACTGGATTGGTGGTTCAACACCTTCTAACGCATTTTTGTCCCACCCTCCGCAGCAGAAGTTCCAGATCTTTTAAGCGACTTGGAAAAATTCTGGCACAATCAATCACTACAGATCCCAATGTTGATCAAAATCGCGATTACACACTACCAGTTTGAAACTATTCATCCTTTTCTGGATGGAAATGGCAGGTGCGGAAGGCTGTTAATTGTCCTGCAGCTCCTTGATGCCCAGATATTGCAAAAGCCAGTGTTCTATATGTCCACCTTTTTTGAAAGACATAGGGCTTCTTACTACGACTCGCTCTCTATAGTCCGTACATCAAATGATCTGGAACAGTGGATTACCTTTTTTTTAACCGGTGTCGCTGACACCGCACAACATAGCATTGAGATATTCCGGGAAATTATCTCGCTCCGTCAAGAATATGAAGAACAAATCTTAACGCTCGGTTCCAGGGCGAAAAATGCTCATAAATTGCTTCGGTGCATGTTTGCGCAGCCAATAGTCAACGCGAAATTAGCCACAAAGGAATTAGGTATGGCTTTTTCAAGCACAAACCTACTTCTAAAATCCTTGACTGACCTCGGTATACTAAAGGAAGTTACCGGCTTTTCTCGCAACCGCCTTTTCGCCTTAGAGAAATACCTGAATCTCTTTAGAAGTTAGCGGAATCTACCGCTGGCGAGGTCTCCTAACCTCGCCTCTGGCCTTCCTAACTTTTCTTGACAACCAGGCTCGAAAATGTTAGACTTAAATTATAGTGAATTCCACAATTAATTGGACACTTCTATTGTAGCGCAAACTGTTAGTTTGCGTGCAAATCCTAAACACAAACTAACAGTTTGTGGTACAAATGTTCACATATTTTCGGGCTTTACTATAAGCTGACACAAACATGATAGCAATCACACCACCACAGTAGCCAGCGGAACGATAAAGCACCGGAGAAAAAGAAATGGATTTCAGCTGGACGACAATCAGTCTCATAGATATAGGGATATTTAGCTTGAGCATAATTGCTCTGGCTACCGGATGGCTCGTTAGAAAGCACGCAGACAAACGATATAACGCCCTTCAACAAGAATATGGAAGCCTGCAGCAAGAACACAACAACCTTCAACAGAGGCATAACGCCCTGCAGCAAGAACACAACAACCTTCAACAGAGGCATAACGCCCTTCAACAAGAACATGTAACTCTTCAGGAGGCGTTCAGTAGTTTTCAAAGCGCTGCTGACCAACGCTACAACGCACTTCAACAAGAACATGAAGCCTTAAAAGAGGAAAACGCAACCCTCCGATCCGCGGTCGATGCGCTCACCACAGAACAAAAAGCACTCCAAAGTGCACACGACCGTTTGTCCGGACGACACGACGAACTCGTTGAAAGAGTGATGCCAGTCTTTGAAATATTAGCGCGTGAAAAACTAATGGAAATAAACGCTCGCAGTGAAAACTGAACGCGTCCACATTATTCATAGGACTTACGCGTTTCCTCAATACTTTTCCCTTGCCACTCCCCACCAATTATGCTAAAATTCACATAGTATGAATCAACACAATTTAAAATACGCACATAAAGAACTCAGTGCCTTGCTCGGCACACGTTTCAGCACAGATAACACCGTTCGAGACGCGCATGCACGCGATGCTTCCTATCACCGAGGTGCGCTGCCAGATGCCGTCGTTTTCCCGAAAACCAACACCGAAGTCGCCGAAACCGTCAAAATCTGTGCGAAATATAAAACACCCATCGTCCCCTACGGCACTGGAACCGGGGTCGAAGGTGCTGTTGTCGCAACCGAAAGCACGCTCTGCATCGCACTCAACAAGATGAATCGCATCCTCCGCGTCAGCAAAGACGATAGAGATGCCACCGTCCAAGCCGGTGTGACGCGTATGCAATTGAACACACATCTCACAGAGATAGGGACACAACTCCACTTCTCCGTCGATCCGGGAGCTGATGCTTCATTAGGCGGAATGGTTGCAACACGCGCCTCTGGCACGAGTGCCGTCCGATACGGCACAATGCTTGATAACGTCCTCGGTCTGACCGTTGTCACCGCCGATAGCACGATTGTCCATACAGGCAGCAGGGCGCGGAAATCCGCCGCAGGCTACGACCTCACGCGTCTCTTTATCGGTTCAGAGGGGACACTGGGAATTATTACCGAAATCACGCTTAAATTAACACGGTTTCCCGAAGCAGTCGCCGCCGCTGTCTGTGCGTTTCCAAGTGTAGACGCAGCCGTAAATACCGTCATCAAACTCATGGATACCGGCATTAGTATCGCTCGCATCGAACTCTTAGATGAACTTCAGATGGACGCTGTCAACAGATATGCCGGGTTAACTTATGAAGTCGCGCCGACCCTATTTTTTGAGTTTCACGGATCCGAGAACACCGTCGCAGAAAGCTCAGAGATTGCCGGTAAAATCGCAGCAGCACACGGTAGTGGCGACTTCCGATGGGCAACAGACGAAAACGAACGTAAGAAACTCTGGCAAGCCCGATACGATAGCTACTACGCAGCACTCAACCGTCGTCCCGGTGCTGTCGGTTATGTCACCGATGCCTGCGTTCCAATCACCCGACTTGCCGAGTGTATCGCCAAAACGAAAGGACTGCTTGAGCAATCAAGCCTTCCCACAACAATGCTCGGACACGTCGGAGACGGAAATTTTCACGTCGTCTTCGCGCTCGAACCCGATAACAGAGACGAGTTAGCAGAGGCACAGCAACTCAGTCATCAAATCGTAGACATCGCTCTAAAAATGGACGGCACTTGCACCGGTGAACACGGGGTCGGCGTCGGTAAACGGAACGCCTTAGCGAAAGAACATGGAGCGGCAGTCGACTTAATGCGTGCTATCAAACACGCTTTAGATCCCTTAAATCTAATGAACCCGGGTAAAGTTTTTCGAGTATAACAAACTTAAGGAGAAACTTCTTATGAAAAACCTGATTTTCATAGGGATATTGCTAATCTTCACCACATCCGCTTTTGCGGAACTCACCGACTCAGATCTCCAAAGGATTCGGGAGATTGTTAAAGTTGAGGTAGTCAGTTCGGAACAACGGCTCCGAGCGGAAATGACTGCAGCAATCAAGGCTTCTGAAAAACGGATGATAGAATACCAAGACATAAAATTGACAGGGTTGGACAAACGTGTGGATCTTCTCTCTTCGTTGCTAATAGGCATAATGGCATTGATTGTGTTAGCGGTTGGGGCCCCACAACTCATCCTTGCTTACAGACAGCGCAAACACGAACAACAACTAAACGCAATTCAGGAACTCCGTGCAGCGTACGAAGATGTCTTGGTCCAACTCAAAGAACTAAAGTCAGAGAATGAAGCCATCAAACAGCATCTCTCGGCACAACCCGAACATCACAGTTCATAATCTCATGTTTCGTGAGGCATACCGTAAGCAAAAATATGCAAAACGACTGGAAAATTCTCATAACCGATTACGCATGGCCCTCTATAGAACCGGAACGACAGGTACTGGCTGAAATCGGGGCGGAACTCATCGCCGCGGAGACCGGGGACGAACCTGAACTCCTCACCCTCGCGCCGATGATGGACGGCATCCTCACCTGTTGGAAACCCGTTCGCGAGCCGGTCATTGCCGCCGCTGAAAAATGTCAAATTATCGGGCGATGTGGCATCGGACTCGATAACATCGACGTGGAAGCCGCTACGGAACACGGCATCGTTGTTACCAACGTCCCCGCCTACTGTATCGATGAGGTTTCCGACCATGCGATGGGGCTGCTGTTGGCGTGCGCCCGAAAAGTCTCACGTTTCAATCGGGCTACCCGGGACGGTATATGGGAGCAGAACATCGGACCAGCGATGTATAGACTCCGAGGCAAAACACTCGGGGTCGTCGGATTTGGACGGATTGCGAGATCCATTGTACCAAAAGCGAAAGGGTTTGGACTGACAGTCAACGTATGTTCGCCACGTACCGACTCAGCATTAATTCAGGAGCACGGTGCACAAAAGGTTTCGTTTCCAGAACTCCTCACAACCTCAGATTTTATCACGATCCACACACCCCTGACCCCAGAGACACGCTATATGTTCAGTTACGCTGAGTTTCGGGCGATGAAACCGACGGCATACTTAATCAACACAGCGCGTGGCGGTATCGTAGACACCACGGCACTCACCACCGCACTCCGTAACGCTGAAATTGCTGGTGCCGGGTTGGATGTCCTGGAAACAGAACCGCCTGAAGAAAACGAAGAACTACTCACACTTGAGAATGCCATCGTCACACCGCACGCCGCTTTTATCTCAGAGGAATCCATTCTTGATCTTGAGGTTGCCGCTGCAACATGTGTCGCAGAAGTGCTAACAGGAAAACTGCCAGAATCCGTTGTGAACCCATCGGTGTTGGAACAACCCAACCTCCGAGCAAAATCACTCGCGCAAAGGATTTCATAAGTAACATCATTTCACCTTAAACATTTCGTATGTGATAAGGGTTGCATTTTGTGTGTCAAAGACATAAGCTGTAGCACAAACTGTTAGTTTGTGGTGGACACTGCGCAAACTAACAGTTTGCGCTACGAGCAGGACTTTTTATCGAGCTCACGCTAAATATAAATCGCAATAGAAGGAGAATTATAATGCAACAACTCCCTGATGCAAGGGGACATTTCGGACAATTCGGAGGTAGATACGTCCCCGAAACACTCATGCCCGCCCTGTTGGAACTCGAAGACGCATACATGAAACTCAAAGATAACGCCGACTTCCAAAAAGAGTTTCAGTATTACCTCCGTGAATACGTTGGACGCCCCAACCCGCTCTATTATGCCGAACATCTGACAGAGACCCTCGGCGGCGCAAAAATATATCTCAAACGGGAAGACCTCAACCACACAGGCGCGCACAAAATCAACAGCGCAATCGGACAAATCCTCCTCGCACGCTGGATGGGCAAAAAACGCATTATCGCTGAAACGGGTGCCGGACAACACGGGGTCGCAACAGCCACCGTCGCCGCAAAATTCGATATGGAATGCGAGGTCTACATGGGTGAAGAAGACATAGAACGCCAAGCACTCAACGTCTTCCGCATGCAGTTGATGGGAACAAAAGTGGTACCGGTTACCTCTGGATCACGAACCCTCAAAGACGCCATCAATGCCTGTTTCCGCGATTGGGTCACAAACGTCCGGACGACCTACATGCTCCTCGGTTCAGTTGTCGGTGCGCATCCATACCCGATGATAGTCCGAGACTTCCAAGCCGTCATCGGTGAAGAGGCGAGAGCACAGATTTTAGAGGAAGAAGGCACTTTACCAGATTCTGTCGTCGCCTGCGTCGGCGGTGGTAGTAATTCGCTCGGTATGTTCTATCCGTTCTATGCCGACGCATCCGTTCAACTCATCGGCGTAGAAGCCGCCGGTGAAAGCATCCGTAGCGGACGACACGCCGCACCTCTCACCGCAGGCAGCGTTGGCGTTTTCCACGGTGCGAAATGCTATCTTTTGCAAGAAGATGACGGTCAGATAACCCCCGCGCACTCAATCTCTGCAGGTTTAGACTATCCCGGTGTTGGACCGGAACACAGTTACTATCGCGAAAGCGGCAGAGCCGAATACGTTCCAATCACCGATGCAGAAGCAGTAGAAGGATTCCAGTTGTTGTCAGAAACAGAGGGTATCATCCCCGCATTAGAATCCGCACACGCCATCGCTTACCTGCGAGAACTTGCCCCTAAACTCGGTAAGGACAAAATCATCCTCGTCTGTCTTTCGGGGCGTGGCGATAAAGATGTCTATACGATCGCCAATGAATTAGGTATAAATCTCTAATTGCGTACGAATTCATCCGACGTGCTACCATTGTTGCCCTTGACATCACATTTGACGCGGGTGCAATTCAAAGAAGTTGCTATTTAGATGTATTCTATGATATAATCATTTTGTTTAGTCTTTAAACTGTATTTGAATCGGCTTTCCGTCTCCATAACACAATAAGGGTGACATTAATGACACGTGAAACTGCGGACTCTGGTTCAAACTCGTCGCTAAAGCAAAAAGTCGACAAATTCATCAGATGGCTTCTACACTCAGACGGACCCGTTCGGAATTGGCGGTATATTCCATCACACCTCTTGCTGCGAAAACTGAAATCGGAGTCGGCAGAGATGCGTGCTTATGCTGCCGAAGGATTAGGGGGAGTCGGCGATGCCCATGCCGTCGCACCGCTTATTAATGCCTTAGATGATAACAATTCAACAGTCCGCCGTTTTGCCATCTCCTCCCTCGGACATATCGGCGATGCCCGCGCCATTGAGGTTATCATACCGTTTTTACAAGACGAAGAAGCCGATATGCGCTGCGCCGCTGCTGTCGCCCTCGGCGAATTAGGACTCAGTGAAGATAGATTCTCAACGCCACCCGTACAGATAATAGAGGCACTCATAAATAGCATAACCGACACCGACAGAGGTGTCTGCTCTGCTGCCGTCGTCGCCTTAGGCAGAATTGGCAACCCACAAGCCATCTCTGCCCTCAACACATTAGCAGAAAGTACCGATAGCGAATGGATCCGCCGCTATATTAGCGAAGCACTGCATCAAATTGAGGAGCAGAATCCATAACGCACTCATGACGTGCTGCAAATTTCAATTGGCAAATTACCTTACAATATGCTATAATATTTTAAAGTTATTTAGTGTTTAGTAAACATTGTATTCAAGAATTATGCACAAAAATCAAAACTTCAAATCCGGTTACGTCAGCATCATCGGCGCACCTAACGTCGGCAAATCCACTCTGTTGAATACTTTTTTGGGGCAGAAGTTAGCCATCGTCACCCCGAAACCCCAAACGACGCGAAATCAAATCCGAGGGATTCTTACTACCGACACCCATCAAATTATTTTTGTCGATACCCCCGGATTGATGAACCCTAAATACCGGCTACAGAGCGAAATGGTCCGAACCGCTTACGGCGCTTTGGGGGATGCAGACGTCGTGCTTTTTGTCGTGGACGTCAACCGTCGGGATCCAGAGATTGAAGACAGAATCTTAACACGTCTCCAGCGTACCAAATCGACAGCAATCCTCGTTCTTAATAAAGTAGATCTCGTTCCAAAACCGACACTGCTTCCCATCTTTGAAGACTATCACCAAAGATTTGAATTTGCACAGATGATTCCCATCTCCGCACTCACTGCTGACGGTGTTCCTGCTCTCCTTGAGCAGATTGAAAACTACCTGCCCTTGGGGCCGCTTTACTTTCCAGAAGATCAACTCAGCGATCTTCCTGAACGCTTCTTTATCGCCGAAACCGTTCGCGAGAAAATTATGCTCCTAACGCAACGCGAAATCCCTTATGCATCCGCTGTGGTCATTGAAGAATTTGAGAAACGCCAGACCAAAAAATCAGACGAAATTATCTACATCCGCGCCATCGTCTATGCAGAACGGCAGACGCAGAAGCAAATTATTATCGGCAAAGGCGGCAAACTCGTCAAACGCGTCGGTGAACTTGCCCGAACCGATATTGAAAAATTCTTAGACGCACGCGTCTTTTTAGAAATCTACGTAACAGTCAAAGCCGACTGGCGCAAAGATGCACGTCAGATCAAAGAGTTAGGCGGTTTTATGGATATTTAACATCCCTCTAAAAATACATGCCAAACCGCGAAAACTACAATTCAAATAACCATTGGGTACCATGCAATGACAGAAGAGTCAATTCACGTTCAAGGGGCACGAGAACACAACCTAAGAAACATCGATATCCAACTCCCGAAAGATAAGCTCATCGTCTTCACGGGCGTTAGCGGTTCCGGCAAATCTTCACTGGCAATCGATACCGTCTACGCCGAGGGACAACGACGATATATAGAGTCTTTATCTGCCTACGCACGGCAATTTCTGGGGCAGCTCGGAAAGCCGGACGTAGATGAGATTATCGGCTTATCCCCGTCTATCGCTATCAGTCAGGGTTCAACGGGGCATAACCCGCGCTCCACAGTCGCCACCGTAACCGAGATTTACGACTACCTGCGGGTTTTTTATGCGCGCGTCGGACAATTCCGCTGTCCCGAATGTGGAAGCGAAGTCGGTTCACAAACCGCCTCAGATATTATCGAAACACTGGTTAACTACCCGCAACGCACAAGGCTTATCATTTTAGCACCGATCTTCAGAGGTTCCCGCGGCGCGCATGAAAAGGAAATTGAGGACCTACGAAACGCAGGGTTCGCTCGGTTACGCGTTGATGGCGAAATACACGAACTGCGTCCGGGTTTCGCCCTTAGCCGTAATCAGCGTCACGATATTGACCTTGTTATTGACAGGATTATCATTAAAGACGGAATTGAACCTCGCGTCAGCCAAGCCGTAAACACCGCGCTTTTGCGTGGAGACGGAAATATGCTCGTCCAAATCGTTCCGATTGAAGGCGGAAACTCGCCCTTCATGTCAGAAGAGGATGACCTACTCTTTAGTGAGGATTACACCTGCTCACACTGTCGGATTAGCTTCGTGAAGCCCGAACCCCGCCACTTCTCTTTCAACAATCCTGATGGCATGTGCGAAGATTGCAGCGGGTTAGGCACACAGATGGGGATTTTACCAAAATTAATTATCGCCGACGATACACTCTCCATCATGAAAGGCGCCATCAGTCTGTGGGGACCCCTCAACAAGCGAGAGCGGACCACAGAAATATCCATAATGGAAGCACTCGCGAAACATCTCAAATTCGACATAACAACACCGTGGAAGGATCTCACGCCAGAGCAACAGCACGCTGTCCTCTACGGCACCGGTGACGACATTCTTACCATCACCACACCCCGAACAGATACACACAAGAAACGGAAACAACGACGGCGCTACCGGGCGCGCTTTCACGGTATCATCACAGCCGAAGAACAGAAATATCGCTTCGACAACGATACTGAAACCGACGCAGATGATTTTCCCGATTACTTTGTGAAGATGCCTTGTAGAACATGTGAAGGCACCCGACTTAACGCGTGGATCAAAGCCATAACGATAAATGATACACCCATCACGGATATCCTTGAAATGTCTATCCAGAGTGCCACCGAATTCTTCAACACATTGGCACTCCCAGAACGCGAGGCATTTATTGCGGAAGAACTTCTAAAGGAGATTCGTGGACGGCTCGGTTTCCTTATGGATGTCGGACTGGGATATTTGACGCTCGCACGCGCTGCCCCGACGCTCTCCGGTGGTGAAGCACAGCGCATCCGACTTGCCAGTCAAGTAGGCGCAGGGTTACGCGATGTCACCTATGTTCTCGACGAACCGAGCATCGGCTTACACCCGCGCGATCATGCCGGACTTCTCACAACGCTCCTCAATTTGCGGAATCAGGGGAACACCGTCATCGTCGTTGAACACGACGAGGCAACCATGCTCGTAGCCGACTGGATCGTCGATTTCGGACCCGGAGCAGGCATCAAGGGTGGAAAAGTGACGGATATGGGAACACCCACGCAATTCGTAAAAGAGAGCAACACACTCACCGCTCAATACCTCCGAGGCGACAAAGTGATCGTCCAACCCGAATCACGCCGTCCGACAGGCGATAAATGGGTACAAGTTTGCAATGCACGCCAAAATAATCTCAAAGGCATCAACCCGAAAATACCGATCGGTACCCTCTGCTGTGTGACAGGTGTCAGCGGTTCTGGAAAGAGTTCCTTAATCCACGATATTCTTTACAATGCCCTCGCCCGCGATCTGATGAAGGCAAAGACTGTCCCAGGCGCGTACGATACAATTCAAGGGGTCGTCAAAGACAAAAATCTGCCGGTCTCCGATGTTATTGACAAAATTATTAACATCAACATGGCACCCATCGGACGGACACCGCGTTCTAATGCCGCAACCTATACAAAGGTCTTTGATGCCATTCGGTCCCTCTACGCCGGTTTGCCCGACGCAAAACTGCGAGGCTACAAACCCGGACGGTTCAGTTTCAATGTCAGCGGCGGCAGATGTGAAGCCTGCAACGGCAACGGTGCGAAAAAAGTTGATATGGGACTCCTCTCTGATGTCTGGGTCGAGTGCGAGGTCTGCGAGGGAAAACGTTTCAACAGTGAAACGCTTGCTATTAAATATAAGGGGAAAAATATTGCTGAAGTCCTTGAGATGGACATTGACACCGCACTTACACATTTCGCCGATATTCCACGGGTCGCAAGAGGATTACAACTTCTTCACGATGTCGGTCTGGACTACATTAAACTCGGACAACCCGCCCCCACGCTTTCCGGTGGCGAGGCACAGCGCATTAAACTCTCAAGGGAACTCTCTAAACGCGGGACGGGAAAGACGCTTTATATCCTCGATGAACCTACAACCGGATTGCATTTTGACGACGTAAATAAACTCTTGACGATCCTTCATCGACTTGTAGACGATGGCAATACCGTTGTCGTCGTAGAGCATAACCTTGAGGTTATCAACTCCGCAGATTACATTATCGACTTAGGACCAGAAGGAGGCGTGGGTGGCGGTGCTATCGTTGCCGTAGGTACGCCTGAAGAAATCACCGAGATACCCGAATCTTACACCGGACAAGCACTTCGCGGTGATTTTGACATTTGGCGCGAGGCAAAGCAACGGCTCATGGAACCCGAACTTGCACACGCCTTTGGACAGGCACAAGAAACCCAAACAGCAATCGCAGTACAAGGTGCCACGGAAAACAATCTCAAAAACATTGACATCGATATTCCACATCGAAAAATGACGGCATTGACCGGGGTCAGCGGCTCTGGAAAGACCTCTCTCGCCCTTGATACGATTTATGCGGAGGGGCAACGTCGCTATATTGAAACGCTCAGCACCTATGCCCGCCAGTTTATAGGGCAGATGGAAAAGCCGAAAGTCTCAAAAATTGAGGGACTCTCACCCGCCATTGCAATCTCACACGCAAACGCAGGTCAAAATCCGCGCTCAACGGTAGCAACAATCACGGAAATACACGACGGACTCCGTACCCTTTATGCCAGATGGGGCAAACCCTACTGTCCCGATTGCCTTGAGATCGTCCGTCCACAGACCGCCGAAGAGATAACAGATAGGATATTTGAACTTGTCCGTGAACAGCGGGTCGATGTCCTCGCACCGCTCACAAACTTTATGCTTGTTCCCAGCAGCGAAACAGGTGCATTAAGAGGCAAAATCATCGACATCAATGCCAATGAATCCGCTTACGGTATAAAGGGACATGAAGAATACGCCGATGTCTTCCGACGACTGCAAAGAGCAGGATTCGTCCGTGTCCAAATTGATGGAGAGATACACCGACTCGACGAAGCACCGACATTGAGTCGCGGCATTCGCCACGAAATCTCTATTGTTATTGACCGCGTCGAGCTTGTTGATGAAGAAAAGAGCCGCTTTATGGAAGCGATCGAGCTGGCACTACTTCAGAGCGGGGGGTTCGTGCTGATTGAGGAAAGCCGCCGTGGAAAAACATCAACCCGACACTTCTTCAGTGAACACGCGATGTGTCCCGCTTGCGGAAACAACTTCGGACAACTGACACCACGACACTTCTCCTTTAACAACAAAATAGGGGCGTGCGATTTCTGCGATGGACGCGGACGGAACATACACCCACCCTACGATGCCTGTAACCAATGCCACGGCACACGCTTGAAACCTTTCCCAAGCAGCGTCAAGTTCGAGGAGATGACCGTTGCTGAACTGATGGCGTTGTCGATTGACGAAATCATTGAATTCTTCAAGGTACGCCTGAAACAGATTGAAGCGACAATCGCTTTTAATGATGCGGAAGCCAGTCGCAGCGATCTTCTGGTCACAACAGGGGTCTCAACCTCAAGAGCCACGCACCCGGCACTTCACGTGCATACTTCACCTGAGTTTGAAGCCGAAGTCCTGAGCCAAATCCAGATCCGACTCCAATTTCTCGAAGACATCGGTCTCGGTTATCTCGCACTCGACCGCGGTGCCCCTACGCTTTCTGGGGGTGAAATGCGTAGAATCCAACTCGCAAGTCAACTCGGTAGCGGTCTCACAGGTGTAACCTATATCCTTGATGAACCGAGCATCGGATTACACCCGCGCGATCAAGAACGCCTTATCTCCGCGCTCAAGGAACTCCGCAATATCGGGAACAGCGTTCTCGTTGTTGAACACGACCGAGACACGATATTAGCCGCTGACCATGTGATTGACTTCGGGCCCCAAGCGGGCAAAGGTGGTGGCGAAATTATTGCTGTCGGCACACCCGATACCTTCACCAAAGGTGATTCCGCTGTAGAAGCGATCTCCGAATCGCGACCTGTTGATGGACCCGCATCCGCTAAATCCTTGACGCGCGCCTATCTCTCCAACGAAGTAGAAATCCGGGTGCCAGAAACCCGGCGCAAAGGCACAGGCAAAAAATTGGCAATATACGGAGTAAAAACAAACAACCTCAAAGACATTGATGTTAAAATTCCATTCGGAACCCTTACATGTGTAACCGGGGTCTCAGGATGCGGAAAGAGTTCACTCGTTGAAGGCACACTCAAACCAGCGCTCGAAAGCCGTAGCGCAATCAGAACAGGTGAACCGAAAGATCGTCGCTACGGCTACTACATGGCGGATGGTCACCGAGAACCGATCTATAACGACTACGGTTTGCCGGAGTATGAGAGCATCCGAGGGGTTAGCCATATCAAGCGTCTCATCAATGTAGACCAGAAAGCGATTGGTGAGACCCCGCGCTCCAATCCTGCCACCTATACCGATCTGTTCACGAAAATTCGCGAACTCTTTGCCGAACAACACGACGCAAAGATGCGCGGATTCACCAGAGGCTCCTTCAGTTTCAATCTCTCCGCTGGGCAGTGTCCCGTCTGCGAGGGACATCGTTTTAACCGCGTCGAAATGCACTTCCTCCCTGATGTATGGATGCCGTGCGAGGCGTGTAATAGCACAGGCTACAGTCCCGATACGCTTGAGGTTCGTTATAATGGGAAAAATATCGCTGAAGTCTTGGATATGACGGTAGATGAGGCGCTCGCGTTCTTCAGTGAAAACTCGCGGATCTGTCGGACGCTCCAGATGTTGACAGATGTCGGATTAGGCTACATCCAATTAGGGCAATCGGCAACGACGCTCTCTGGGGGTGAGGCACAGCGCGTTAAACTTGCGAAAGAGCTGGCGCGTCGCCAAACGGGTTCAACGCTCTATATCATGGACGAACCCACGACAGGCCTCCACTTTGACGACATCCAGAAACTCCTCAAAGTGCTGAACCGACTCGTAGATGCCGGTAATACGATTATCGCCATCGAACACAACATCGACGTTATCAAATCCGCAGACTGGATCATTGACCTCGGCCCAGAGGGCAGCAAAGGCGGCGGCGAAGTCGTGGCGATGGGCACGCCAGAGAAGGTGGCGAAGGTTCAAGAATCCCACACTGCTCGCTTCCTACGCGAGGTTCTGTAGGCGCAATTTCCTTTCCCTAAAAACTGAATCCCCCAATTTTCCCTTGACAAATTCTGGAATCTATGGAATTATAAATACCGTATCTATCAGAAGCGTCGTATTTACCATGCAAATTCCAGACTATTATCAAATCTTAGAGGTCAAGCGGAACGCTACCGCTCCCGAAATAAAACGTGCCTTTCGGCGACTCGCAAAACGCTACCATCCCGATAAAAATCCGGAACAGATTGCCTTTGCAGAACAGATGTTTCGTAAAGTTTGTCGAGCATACGACACGCTACGCGATAAAAAACAAAAATCGAATTACGACCGGACGCTACAGACCCTTGAACGCCAGCGAAAAGCGCGCGAAGCATACCTCGAAAAACTCAGTAAACTCAATCAGAATTACGCCAAGTTAGAACTCCTGCTCGAAGCACTCCTCCATCACAACTACGAAACCGGCATCTCTTTATATGAACAGCTGTGTCAGAATAACAAGAAAACAGGCAAAGTGTGGCGCATTGACGACTTCCTTAGCTACGAAGAGAGCCGGGACTGTGAATTCCTCATCGCCGAAGCATACCAGAACCTCGGATTCTCCAACGGAGACGCGTCTTCCACTTTCGAGCGACATCGAAAGATTAAACAGGCGATGTTGATGTACGAATCCCTCTTGTCTGCCGAATCAAAACGTCCCTGTTTCAGACATTTTACTCGAGAGGTCAAGGAACGCCTCAAATTCATTTATCTCTACCACTTCAGCGTTAACGGATACAATCAAACGTCCCATATCCCACTCACCAAGATCCGCGCACTAAAACTCCCGAAACGTGAAACCGCCTGGATGTACAAAAAAATTGCTGAGTTCTACGTGGAAATCGATCAACTCCCCGAAGCACGCACTGTTTTGAAAATGGCGTTTGAACTGCAACCCCGTCTTACCGGCGCTAAAAAGATTTGTAGAACTTTAAATATAGAATATTAGTTGTCGATTATCGGTTGCCAATAAAACCGATTATCGCCGCTCCGCCTCTATATAAGACGCAATCACAGCGACTCCCCCTGTTAGGGTCATACAACCGAAAAGCGCGCCCGCAACAACCGATTTCATTTGATACGATCGCATCCGTGCCCGATAGGCATCGGCGTAAAATGTGACATATTCCGGCGATTTTCCGATCAGTCTCTCAGGTGGCGGATACGGTGGACGGATAGCATATCGAAACAGCAGACTGAAAGCACCCGCAGCACTTACTGCAGCCGTTAAGTAAAAAAGCTCGTCCTCCCCCTGCCCAAGCGTCGCGTCGGCGATGAATCCCGTTATCAAACCGCACATCGCTGCGGCGAAAGTTGCCCCCATGCCTGTGCCAAAAGAAGTCAGCACTGCCACATCGCGTTTGGCATCCGACACCGCAGCGGCTTTTGCCTGAAGATGTATCGGGTGCTGCGCCGCAAGTGGTATCTGCACAGAATGTTTAGCACCGCAGCCGGTAAGCACAAGGCTCCACACAATTGACATACACCCTAAACATCGTAAGCATTTCACAAGAAACCTCCTTCAGGCTGCGGAACGTTACCGGGCAATCAGCAATGTCACCCGATGCGGTTCGGTGGTGGATGGATGATACATTAAGACATCCCGCTTAGCGTCCCTATTCAGATCTACCAGCCAAGTGTGTCGCTCATCAAAAGGGGTCGCGACTGCTATCTTTTTAGGTTTCTGGGTGAATACATCAGGTCCCGGCACACCCATGAAAACGTGCAGTTCTTTGGGGGCGTGCTGCACCAATAGATCGGCGCGTTTATCGCCGTTCACATCTCCGATCAGCACAGACGATAAGGTCGACCGTTCACCTGTTTCGTCGCCAGGATATAATTTGACCGTGCGGATAGCACTCGGCGCGTCAGGATAGTGACCACCCACCATGCGGTAGAACTCAATATCCAACGGCACGGAGTCTGTCAAAATCCCACGGACAAGCATGCGGGTCACGCTGAATACACTCGGTTTAATGACAGCGGCGAACATCATAACGCTTTTGCTACTCTGACCGAAATCGTGCTGTTCCATCATGTAAGAGATACCGTCTAAGTCGAGTGTTGTATCGGCATTCCGTGCGAAGGTCGTGCCACCCTCCGGTGTCGGCGCGCCGAAGTAGACCTCATAAGTGGCGTGCATGTGCCAGAGACTTCCGCCTTTCAGCGCGAAAACCCCGAGATCGGCGACACCGTCCCCATTCATATCCCTGAGTACGTGTAGCACGCGCCCTGTCAACCTTCCCGTCGGTTGATGATCCATGCGCCGCCGTCGAATTCCGTAGGGTGCCGCAAGCGAGGCGAGATCGTCTGAGTCAAAGACCACATCGGTCGTGAAGGTTGTGGCGACGGGGTCAAATAACCCATGTGCGTCCTGGTGATGCACCGCAAAGTGATCGCCGTTCCAGAACACCAAGTCGTTGCGTCCGTCTCGGTTGTAGTCGATCTCATGGATACGGTTCTGTTCCCACGGATTGTATCGATACGCCTTTACATCGTAGAGTATATCTCTATGCGTGGCGGTGCCAAGTTTCACAGGATCGGCAAACGCACCGTTTGCTTTCTGCATAAACACCCAAAAACCGTCTGCGTCGGGGATGACCAAGTCGTCGCGCGCATCCCCGTTCACATCGTGCGTGATGTCTACATGCGGCACCGCCGTGCTGGGAGGCGGTACCATAGAAGGCACCGCCACCAGCGTGTGTTCCGTCTCCGATCCGGGATCAAACCAGTTCAGGCGACCCTGTTCGTAGGTGATTAAGCGGTCGCGTCCGTTGATGTTTGCGACATCGATGTACAACACTTCTCGACGCAGTGGTGTATCCAGTCTGAGCTGCCACGTGTTGTTGTCAAACGCATAGATACGCAAGTGCCGGCTATCGTTTCGGTCAATATTGACCACGACGAGTTCAGCGAAATCGCCATCGAAAAGAAATCCTGTCAAAACGGTTTGGTGTTTCGCTCGACCCGTGACGATCTCATGCTGCTCGAACGTGAACGCCGCGGCGGCAGATGCCAATGGATCAACAGTGTCGCCAAGCGTCCCTGCACATCCCGATAGAAAGACACCGGGCACCAATAGCGGAAACAGGCTGAGTCGACAATATTTTCTCAACTCGGCTGCGGAAAAAAAGAGGCTTTGGAATAGGTTTCGTTTTTTCATTGTAGGCTCCTCATGTTCATTGGCGGACATCCGATACCCGCACAAACGTGTATCCCTCTCGTTTAAGGGCAGTAATAATCCTGTCTGTTGCCTCAACGGTTCCCAGACGTTTGGCATTCCCATAGACACCTTTTCCATCGTGTAGGACGATAATGGAACCCGGCTTTACCTTCTTCAACACCGTTTTAGTGATTCTGTCTGGGTTCTGTGTTACCCAATCCCAACTCCATACATTGCAGCTCACATGTGCGCGATCCCGCTTTGCGAGTACCCACGCCACCGGCAGAAACCTTGTTAGCACGGGTGCCCGAAACACAATCTCACCCTTTACCCCGATTTGGCGAAGCACGACATCCGTCCGTTCAATTTCCCGTCGGACCTGGGACGGCGGTAGCAAACCCAGTAAAGGATGACTGTAGGAATGGTTACCGATCTGGTGTCCCTCAGCGATCACGCGGCGAACCGTTTCAGGATGCTGTTCGACCCGATTCCCAATCATAAAGAAAGTGGCTTTGACCTCATGTTTAGCGAGGACATCCAGCAATGGATCGGTATAAGGCGGACTCGGTCCATCATCATAGGTGAGCGCGACAACCCGTTGATTCGTGTTCAGGTGAACAATGTTCTTGCCGAAGGGCGGTTTGAAGAAAACCCACAACAGTCCCACGATTGCGACCCCTGACACAGCCGCGATTATTGATTTCATGTTTTTTCCCTTATTAGACGGGTTTTTCCCTAATGGTTTTTTACGACGACTGAGAAGAAACCCGGTCAAAACAGGACCTTTTCCCTTGTTCACGTTTTTTAACATCCATCACTTCATCTCTGATTTACAGAGTCATCTAACTTAGCAATGTTAATATTATATCAGGTGTTTTTATTTTTGTCAAATAATTTATCGTGTAGATAGATTTGCGGAGTGTCTAATTAATTCTAAACTTTACGATAAATGGATAGAAAATTAAACCAACCCCATCTGACAAAAGAAGTTTTTATGCTTGAAGCAGTTCCGATAATCTGATAACATAGTCTCTAAGTCGTAATTCACAATAATAACCAATACTGTTCCAAAAGGAAGAACGCATGCGAAAAGAGGTACGTTGGGAACGGATGTTCCCTGACGAATTAGAAGCAGCATTTGATGCATGTCCTGCTGTCTATTTCACTTATGGTCTGTGTGAACCACACGGACCCCAAAACACTGTAGGACTGGACGCACTCAAGGCACACGCCATCGCTTGTCGCGCTGCAGAGACTCATGGCGGCATTGTCGCGCCCCCGGATTATTGGCACATCCACGAACACGGTATGTACGCGAATTGGGCATATCGGAGCGTCGGCGAAGTCCGAAGCTGGCTGACCGCTATGCCAGCGTGGCAACACTTCAAAAATATCTGCTACCATGTCCGTGCTGCCGATGCTCTCGGATTCCATGCAGCCATCTTCCTCACCGGACACTACGGACCAAACTGGCAAGACCTCAAGACCCTCCTCTCTCTCATTCAACCTCACTTCGCTATGCGTCTCTACGGACTTCCCGATTTCGAGGCGAACACACCTGGGTTTGACGGACAAGGCAACGGTGGGGACCATGCCGGTAGGGTTGAAACTTCACTCCTATGGGCATTAGAACCCGACTGCGTTGATATGTCACGGATGCCTGAAACTGACACTGAGGAACCGCATTTTGCGATGGGCGCAAACGCCTTCGAGTCAGACAGACGTATCGGTGAACGGATGGTGAACGATGAAGTCGCATGGCTTGGGCAAAAGATGCAGGAACTCTTGGCGGCTTACGCAGAAGCGGATATTTCTGACCGTCAACCCGTAACTTTTGAGGAAGTCGAACGGATATGGGCAGAAACAGTGTCGCCCACTTTGAAAACCTTTGAAACAATGAAAGATCCAGATGAATCGCCACCTGAAGATTCACAATGGTTTCAACAGTGCAAAATTCCAGAACTTCCCTAAGCTTTTAATTGATCGCTCCGGGGCAGAGAGGCACGTTACATATCTAACCCGTCTGACCGAACCGCAAGGGATAATTAAAAAATGGAAACGAAAAACCCACAACTCGCTGAACTGTATCGAAAAGACGGATTTTTGACCGGTATCCCTATTTCTGATGCGACTGAAGCGACACACTATCGACACGCTTACGATGCATTAGAAGCAGAGGTCGGCAAAGAAACATGTGAAATCGGTCTTATCGATTGGCATTTTGACCATCAATTTATCTGGGACCTTGCAACACATCCAAAGATCGTGGATGTTATTGAGGCACTTATTGGTCCCGATGTTATGTTATTAGCCACACATTTCTTCTGCAAATACGGACCGCGCGACAAGTTTGTCGCATGGCACCAGGACGTGACGTATTGGGGACTTGAACCACCCGACGCGATTACGGCTTGGTATGCGATAGATGACAGTGATACAGGCAACGGCTGTATGCAGGTAATCCCCGGAAGCCATCAGCGCGGCATCCAAGAACACGGGACATCTGAACGGGCGGGCAATCTGCTAAGCATCAATCAGGAAGTCCCTGTTACCGAAACGGAAGCAGACAGCGCCGTTGATCTCGTGTTGAAAGCCGGAGAGATGTCCATCCATCACGGACAGATGATTCACGGCAGTCTACCGAATCACTCTACGCGTCGGCGCTGCGGCCTAACAGTCCGCTATATTGATCCATCAGTGAAACAGGCAGAAGAAAATTCACTGAAACGTCCGTGGAAACCGATCCTACTGCGCGGCGAAGACCGATACCACAATTTCACGACCGTGCCAAATCCGTTTTAGGGTTTTCAGTTTTATGAACACCCACATTTACGACGCAATCGTTATCGGTGCCGGTGGAATGGGCAGCGCAGCCGCATACCACCTCGCCAAATCGGGCGCAGATGTCCTTGTCTTAGAACAGTTCCAGCGCGGACACAAGTTTGGCAGCTCACACGGAGAAACTCGGATCATTCGTTTCTTCTACGATAAGCCTTTCTACACCGAGTTGATGAAAACCGCTTATGCCGAGTGGCGTGATCTGGAATCTGTATCGGGGAAATCGCTCCTCTTCATCACAGGGAGCGTTGGTTTCGGCGCGAAGGGAAACCCTTACGGACGCGCCACAAAGCAAAGCTTAGATGCCGCAGGCGTTGAATCTGAATGGTGGAACGGGACACAATTAGCAAATCGTTTCCCACAGTTCCAAGGCGTGGAGGATATGGATGTCCTCTGGCAGAAAGATACAGGTTTTCTCCGCGCCGCTGCGTGCACCACCACACACCTACAACTGGCAGAAAAGCACGGCGCAACGGTTCGAGAGGAGACCCCAGTAACCGAGATCAATTGGCAAGCAGATGTTCCAACAATTCAGACTGAAAACAATCAGTTTCAGGGGAGAAAAATCGTCGTGACAGCGGGAGCGTGGGCAGGTATTCTCCTCACAGAACTTGACCTTCCGCTCACAGTTACAAGACAACAAGTCTGTTACTACCAACCTACAGACATTGAACGTTTTCAGCCAGACCGGTTTCCAGTTTTTGTGGAATCAACACCAGACGGAGAATTTATTTACGGCATTCCGGCTTTCGGTGCTTTTGATGCCGGTGGCGGTTTAAAAATTGCGCGCCACGGAAGGGGAGAGACTATCTCTCCTGATACGCCCGATCGGACACCCGATCCAGATTACATTGCCCACATAGATGCTTACGTACAAGAACGCATCCCAGAACTTGGAAAAGCCACACACGCCGAAGTTTGCCTCTACACTGAAACCCCAGATGAAGACTTTATCATCGACGCGCATCCACAATGCGCGAATGTCCTGATTGCGGCAGGTTTTTCAGGACACGGCTTCAAGTTCTGTGCGCTTGTCGGACGCATTATGAGCGAACTTGTCCGGAACGGTGAAACCGGTTTTGACATCCATCCATTTCGTATTGATCGAGAACAGAAAATCTCGAGCGGTATTCCGAGGTTACAAGGGTGAACAAAGAAAAAAAACTGATTGTCGGCGCGCTCGCGCTCGGCATTGTCTTAATACTGACTACGCTATTCTTGCTGATGCCACGGAAGTCGGACCTTACCCTCGAAGCTCCGGCACCACCGCGAGAAGTCATACCCGTGCCATTACCGCCACCCATCCCTTCAACTATTGTTGCGAAAGCAGACCTGCCCATACAAGATGTCAAACAATTAACGGAGTCCGCCCTCAAAGACTACCTCAGTAAACCGATCAAGTGGAAAGACGGGGCGATTGAGGCCTCCATCAATTTACATCTCGATGCGCTGACAATGACAAGCACTGCTGATGGAACGATAGCAGTCCGAAGTCCGTTTCGGTTCAATGGATGGATACGCGTCTCAAAGAAAATTCTTGGGAAGGTCCTGGAAAAACGAGAGAATTTTGAAGGGGAAGCGAGGGCATTGTTAACCCTCACACCAACACTGAATCCCGACTGGCAGATTACCGCAAAAACGACCTCCGACATTTCTATTCAGAAAGCAGAACTTGAAATTTTGGGGATTACAGTCTCAGTCCGTCGGATTCTTACGGACTTAGTCACGGAGAAAATCCTTCCGAAATTAGAGGATCTCATCGTCAAATATATCACCAATATAGATATAAAAACGCGAGTTGCCGGTTTATGGGAAAAACTCTACGAACCGATGGTCCTCAAACAAACGCCTCCGATCGTCCTCATCATAGAGCCACTGGAAATTCTGGCAGAAAACCTCTCAAGCGATGGAGAGACGCTTTTCCTCAGTTTCGGCATAAAAACCTACATCCAAGCCAACATCGGAGAGACAGCAACCGATCCCGTTTCTCACGTGGGGCCACGTGCCGATTTGCCGAATATCCATTTCGTGGATTCGCTCGAATCCGGCTACCATATCATCGCGCCAATCGAAGTAACTTACACAACTATCGAAAGTTTTGCCAAGCCGCATGTCGAAAAGACACACAAACTCAAAGGCATTGATACATTCGTTGAAAATCTAACACTCTACGGTAGCGGTAGGCAGCTGGCAGTAGGCGTTGGATTCAGCTTGCCCTCCCTCGGCGCAGACGGGCAGCTTTACATGCTCGGAACACTTGCGTATGATGCAACCACAACGTCCCTTTCCGTCACCGAATTCGATTATTCTCTGACAACCCAAAGCCTACTCTTAGAAATCGCTGAACATGTAGGCGAAGGCATTTTCCCAAATCTACGCACAACTGTTGAAGAGAAGCTCCTTTTTCCTTTAGAAACAGAACTCACGATCCTGCGTGAAAAATTATCAGACGTTATCGCAGACCGTTCGATCGGGACTTACCTCCACTTGCACGGCACCATAGATACCCTTACACCAGAGACACTCTACCTCACACAGGAAGGTGTGCGTGTCCCCGTCCGTTTACAGGGCAATCTGACATGTGAAATTACCCTCAGCACCTCAAACGCGCCATAGCCCTGAGTGCATCGGTTCGCACTTCAGAGCAGAGAACTATATCCAACTATACACCGCCGACCTCAGCACAAGACTCAATAGGGGCCAGAAGCATCCCATCAACGCCTCACCTAATACCAAACCGATGAAAAACGGCACTGCTTTCCGATACGCATTGATCCCACCGAGTCGCAAGATAATCCATTTCGTCACCATCGCAATGAACAGCGGAAACCAGATCACATCCGTTGTTCCCGGGGCGACACCAATCACATAGCCAGCCGGATGTAAGGGACACCACACAAAACGCGACCGCAAAAATATAATCCCCAAATTCGCGGCGAAGGCTAACCCTAACACCGAGGTTGCGAGCCAGTCTGTCGGCTTCGGGCTCACCAACCACGAGGAAAGAAAATTGTAGGTGTCCGCGCCCCCCGCATGAATCTGCTCCGAACCCGCGGCAACCCCTTCACTATAAATCGCATACGGGTAAAGAATAAGTCCCGATAAGATACCGGCGAGACTCGCAATAACCAACACACCAAACATTGTCCGATTTCGGATACCTGTGCGCTCGGCAAGCTTGAACGCCTCTAATTGATCGGGCATCGGATGCGTACGGAAAGAAGCGTAACTTGCGCCACTGAGCCAATTCAACAACGAGAGCATCGTCAGATTCCCCGCTCGCAAACGTCGCGTACCAAGCAGTGAAATTATCAGATATTGTGGTGTCAGATAACCGATAGCGTGGATTGGTGGACCCAGTTCCGCCCGCATTCGCGTCAACCCAACAACAATTAAAAGATAAACGAATATAAAAATGGCAAACGCCCATAGCGTCATCCCGCTACGGACACAGAACGCTCCCAGGAGTAGTACACAGATCCCAAGCGTTATTACAGCACCCCGATGTGAGATTGCTTCCGTTCGCGACTCGGCGCGATTCGGACGAACCACTTGTTTTAGCACAGATGCCAAGTGATGGCGAGCATACCAGCACGCAATCGCAAGGAGTGCCAATAACGCCCCTGCCCCCTGCTCTCCTAAAAATGGGTAGCCTGGCAACGTTGCTATACCTACCGTACTTCCGAATAGGAGCTGCACTTTCTTCATGAGATAGAAAAACGTACACGAAAACGCCAAATCCAACGGCAAAATGAATGAGAATCCTATTAAATACGGATGGAAGCGGAGCGGTGTACTCCCCATCGCGTTCCATGGTTTCTGCGTAAAGTAGATATTAAGATTATATTCTCTGACAGGAATGTGTGGGAGCATGGGAAAAAAGAATTGCAACCCATTGAGCAGGTTTATCCCCATGGCTATCAAGAAGCCGATCCAGAGCAAGCGATTTGTAAAGATGCGACGATTGGTCGTAATCTCAAGCGGGATTTGAATAATCGGATAGGCAAGTTTCTCGTTTTCTATCCACTGCTTGCGGATGATAGAAGTCAAACACAAGAAGATCATCATCAACAAGAAAATAACCACCGACCAAGAGAGTATCGGTACAATCCAATGCTGCACATACCCTTCTGTAAAAAAGTTGACCTCGCCTTCATAAAAATCGTTGACCGCCCTTGGGTCTTTCACCACAAGCCATTCGGGCAGATAATGGAAAAGCAATGCCTCCCAATCGTTCTCCGGGGTCGCGAAGCGAAAAGCATAAGGTATCAGCCCCATGAGGCGTGGCAGACAATCGTGTCCGGAAAACGCGCTCCCCACAGCGAGCATACTGTAAACCACAAGCAGATCGCGCGGCTGGAGCGCAACACGCGGAAAAATACGCCGGACCCCCATGTTCAACAGCGTCATCATCAAAATGCCAAACATCACATTAACAGACATCGCAACCGTCGTTAAATGTGCCGTGTGCCAGATCATTTCTACATACGCTATCCAGTAGCTATTCGCGATAATGAGAACTGTGCCAATTAATACCGCACGTTTCGCAATCCGCTGCGAGGAATGTAGGTCCGTATTTTGCATATCTTCAGGAGAAGGACGATAGTAATTTAGCTTTTCTGTAGCCTCAAGTGCCCAGGTGCTGCGCCACAGCAATATGGGAATCCGAGGACCTAAAAACTAAATCGTTTTGGTGTATATCTTGGTTAGAAAACTTAGAATTGTAGAGCGGAATGGGTGTTAGCGTCTATTTTGCAAGCTGCAACTTACCCTGCATTAAAATGTAATTTTTTCTATGCTATATCCGTGATAATATGTTATACTAAATGTAGGCACTTGTCAAGATTTTTATCTGGCAGATGGCAATTCTTTTTTATTTGGAGGCTTGGAATGGAATTAACTTTTGAAAGAGATGATCTCCTGTATGCACTACAGGTACTACAAGGCGTTGCAAGTGGACGGAATACCTTACCCATTCTCTCAAACGTTCTCATCCACGCGGAAGGGAACAGTATCGAATGTATGGCAACCGACCTCGAAATCGGTATCAGAATGAAGGTCGAAGGCAAGGTTACAGAGGAGGGGGCAATTACCGTTTCTGCTAAAAAATTGGGCGATATCGTCAAAGAACTCCCCGGTGATAAACCGATAGATCTCGCAACTACCGCTAACGATCGCGTTGAGCTTACCTGCGGGGACGGCGTTTACAAAATTATCGGGATGCCCGATGAAGAGTTCCCACAACTCCCTTCTATTGAAGGCAATGCTGTCGCTATCGGTGGAGAAACGTTGCGCGACGTTCTTCAAAAAACGGAATTCGCAGCATCCACAGAGGAAGTCCGATACTTCCTAAATGGACTCTATTTTAACTTCCTTGACGACAGAACCGAAGTCGTCGCTACCGATGGCAAACGGCTCGCCCTTGCACATTGCGAACCCCTTAACTCTCCAGGCGAAGCCAAGGGATTTATCGTCCCCCTTAAAGCCGTTCGAGAGATTGAGCGTACGTTTGCGGAATCCGGTGAAGTTAATGTCTCCGTCTTTGAAAATCAAATCCTCTTTACCGATGGAGATGCCACTTTAACGACACGACTTGTCGATGGAGAATATCCGAGTTATCAGAAAATTATCCCTGAAACCAGCGAAGGCAAGACAATTGTCTCAAAGGAACATATCCTCCGTGCAACTCGGCGGGTCGCTGTGCTCTCAAACCCGAAAAACTTTTCAATCTCTTTAGAGATTGATACAGAACAGATTCGGGTCTCCGCGAAGACACCAGAATTAGGTGAAGCACACGAAACACTGCCGGTTGAGTCCAGCACGGGAACCGTCCGAATCGGGTTTGACGCACGGTTGCTGGTAGAGGCGTTCGCTCATATCGAAACCGAGTCTTTGTCAATTGAATTTTCAGGCGAGTTGAACCCTGTCCTGATTAAACCCGTTGGCACGGACAACTATCTCACCCTTATCATGCCGATGCGTTTGGAACCTGTTTCGGCATAAGGGCTGTCAGCTTCAGCAGTTGGGAAAATGGAGCCAGCAAGTGTTCTAAAGCGGGCTTGCAGTCCGAAACGACTTCGCAACTTTAACTCACTTTAGAACACTTTACTGATTTTTTTAGATAGGACACTAATCCATTTCGACACCGGACATCTGCTCTAATGCCAACATCAAGGCTTGCGTCCCCAGTCTACCGTGTCCTTGTGCTTGGACTGCCGTGTAAAGTTGATGTACCAACGCCAAACCCGGTAGACTTAAATTCATTTTGCGCGCCTCGTCCAAAGCGATGCTCATATCTTTGATGAAATGCTCTACGAAGAAACCGGGATCGAAGTTCCGTTGTAGAACCCGTGGTGCTAAGTTATCAAGGGACCAACACGCCGCTGCGCCCCCGCTAATTGAGGACAACATCGTCTCCAAATCCAACCCGGCTTTGTAGCCGTAAATCAGCCCTTCGCAGACCCCGATCATTGTTCCAGAAATCGTAATCTGGTTACACATTTTGGTGTGTTGTCCCGCGCCTGCCCCACCTTGATGGACAATGTTTTTACCCATCGCTTCAAAGAGCGGCATCACGGCTTGCACAGCAGCCTCGTCCCCACCGACCATAATCGAGAGGCGTGCTTCCCGCGCCCCGACATCACCACCCGAAACCGGAGCATCCACCGATGAAACATCTTGCGCCTGCGCCGCAGTATAAATTTCCTGCGCCAGCGACGGTTCCGTTGTTGTCATATCAACGATGATACTTCCAGACTTCGCACCCTTCAAGATACCGTTGTCGCCGAGATAGACCTCCCGGACATCGGGTGGAAATCCGACTATTGTGAAGATAATATCGGAAGCCGCCGCAACATCTTGCGGCGAATCTGCCCACGCTGCACCCGCCTCCAGAAGTGGATCCGCTTTCGATTTCGTCCGGTTATAGACCGTCATCGCGTATCCCAAATCCATCAGATGTTGACACATCCAGCGTCCCATGACACCAGTGCCAATCCAACCGAGTTTCGTTGTCGTAGGTTCAATTTTCTCAAATGTAGTCGCCATAATTTTCCTTTCGGACGTAGTGTCTCATTTATGTCCTTTTTGATCCGATTACGATTCAACGAGCACCAACGTCAGGCTAATATCCATCGGCATCGCCGAGTGGGTGAGTGCCCCAACAGATATGAGGTCCACCCCCGTCGCTGCGAAAGCCTGCACCTGATCCAACGTAATCCCACCTGAGGCTTCAGTTATCACCCGATCGCCCACCTCTTGAACAACGCCTCGCATAATGCCAAGGGGCATATTGTCAAGGAGTAAGATGTCGGCGCCTGCTGCCAATGCTGCGTCGACCTGGTCAACAGTCTCAATTTCAATCTCTATCTTCGCCGTATGTGGAACAATCTCCCGTGCCCGCCGCACCGCATTCTCAACACCGCCAGCAGCGACGATATGGTTATCCTTGATTAGCACACCGTCGTAAAGACCAAAACGGTGGTTGGAACCGCCGCCGACGCCGACAGCATATTTTTGAACCGCACGCCATCCGGCTGCCGTCTTCCGAGTGTCCACTATTTTGGTATCATAGTCAGAAACTGCTTCCACAAATTGCGCCGTGAGCGTCGCTATTCCTGAGAGCCGCTGGAGGAAATTAAGAGCAGTCCGCTCACCCATCAAAATCGTCTTCGCACTGCCCTGTACTTCAGCAATCGGGGTCCCTGCCTTCACTGCATCCCCATCACTAACAAGCGTGCGAAACGTCAGCTTCGCATCCAACCTCGCGAAGACGCGTTCGGCGACCGGCAGTCCTGCGACGATACCGCTACTCTTGGCAAGTAGGGTTCCTATACCCTCCTGCGTAGGCGGCACTGTCGCCTCTGTCGTTATATCGCCGATGCCTATATCTTCATCAAACGCCAAGTCAATTAGGGGATCCAATGAACGCAGATTAAGCATATTTTTTAATGGCTACCGGCTGTCAGCCATCGGCTATCAGTTAAGAAAGTTTTCTCTAATAATTCACGATTTCTTGGAATATTCCAAGCTGGCTCGGATTGTTCCCAAACTGCTCTTTTGCCGACGGCTGATTGCTGACGGCTATTGCCTTTTAATACCTTTCCAAATACGGCGTCAGGAATTTCTTTGCGTCTTCTGTAACATCCCACGCATTGGGCCAGAAACAGAGATCAATGGAGAACCAATCGCCATCATATCCAGTCTCATCCATGATGACTGGAATAATCGCATCAAAGTCGAGAACACCATCTCCGAACGGCGCGTGCGTGCTTGTTTCGTCGTCATGGAGCGTATTATCGGAATCGATAAGGTGGAAATGACCGATTTGTCCCTTCAGTTGCCGCGCAAGGTCGATGACCCCATTCTCACCGAGCGTCTCCTGTTCTCCGGGCTGCCTGGCACCGACAACGGCACACATCTGTGCATGGCAGGTATCAAACATCACCTTGAAATTCGGGTGATCGACTGCCTTCGGCATATCAATAATCTCGCTGGGTTTGTTGAACATAAATCCAGGTTCAAACTCCCAGAGCATCAGCACACCGTGATCTTCAGCGACTTGCGCGCAGCGGCGCCAGACGGAAACGATCCGATCCCAGGCTTCCTCACGTTCAACGCCCTCTACCCCTGCTTCGGGGTCACTCACTGTATCTACTCGGATAGCAGGCGAGCCGAGGTCCAACGCGAGCTGGAGGTTCTCTCTGAAGAGCTTGTAATATTTATCGTCCTCCTGCGCCTCATCGGTGGCAGGACCCGGGTGCGACCAGAAATCCGCCGCCAATCCAGAGACCTCTAAACCGTAATAGGAAATTAATCCCCTGACGGCATCCCGATCGCTTTTCATCGGATAGTCGTTAATGTCAATATGCGGTTTAAACGCACCAATTTCAATACCATCAAATTCAAGTTCGCTAAGGGTCTTGACGACAGTATCAAACGGAATAGGATTATCTTCATAGGGCCCAAATGCGTAAGCCCAACTTCCAATCGACAATTTTTTTGCCATGTTTTTCTCCAATCTTTAAGCTATTGAATAGGGTCGTTGTTCCACTTCGTTCCACAACGGTTTCTGGTAAAGTTAGCAACCTTTGAACACCTGGAGCGGATTGGAATCAACCGATCTTTAAACTTATGATATACCCTTGACTAAATCCTGAACTGCTGTTTCAAGTTCAAGGGTTATCTGCTCCACCGTTTTTCTTCTTTCCGCCTTATAGGTATCGTAATATTCTTGGAGATTTTTGGGTTCACCGACACGGACGGAGGCGACCCGCGGTCCCCGCATTTTCGACGTACCAAAGACTTCCCTTTCAAGACGGATAATCACATCAAGAAACCGCTCTGGCGATGGCTCTTCAGCGACATACCCATCCGAAATCGCTATAAAATTAATTAGCCGCTCCAGATCAGGATAGAACCGTTGAAATTTTTGGAGCAGCTCCTCATGTATTTTCCGTTCATATTCCGTCATCTGATCAATGTCTTTATAAACTTCAGCATCGACCAAGTTTTTCAATGCCCGGACCCTTGTGAGTACATCGGCTTTAGAGTCAATCCCCATGATTCTTTCAGCATGGGATAAAATTTGCGCTTTGAGTTTCTCAATATGTACCTCAAGTGGCACGGTTTCGTCCACCTTATATTGATATTCGGCTGCAAGGGTTTTGAATATCGCAACACCGATGCGTCTCAACCGATCATAGCGTTCAACCGGCTTTCGTTCGGCAGGTGGTAGAATACTCCCCTCTAATTCTGTGAGGGCAGCATCAATGTCGCTCCACATGTCTTGTGGATAATGGTATTTGATCCCGATGGGAACAACATAAAGCGGTTTGCTGACTTCCGCCTTCGCCATATCGTCTAACGCCCAAAAACAGAGTTGTACAATCCCCCGCTCAAAGCGCATCACCGTGTCATTCTGCCGTGAAATTTCCCCTTCGGCGAAGATAACAAGGGACGCGTCGCCTTCTGATAGGAGTGCCCGCGTTGTGCGGAAGGCGTTTCGGTCGGCGGTGCCTCGCACAATTGAATAAGCACCGAACCGCTGCAACAGAAAACTCCGTAGACCGCCGAATCTTCCTTTGTCAAAGGTCTCCCGTGCAGTCAAGTAGTAATACTGTTGAGAGAGTTCTTTGGACAAGAGGAATGTAACGGCAGGATCGGCGCGTGCCGCATGATTCGGCGCTAACACGGTAGGGTATCCATCTGTCATTTTTAGACGGACAAGCGATTCCGCATCAACATCCAACGTCAACCCCTTCAAACACAAGCGGTTGACAAGCGGCATCAGTGCTTTCGCAACCTCAATTGCGGTTGTATTCGGTTTAGGGGGTTTAAAATCTAACATTGCGTGCTACTGTTACGGCACACAGGGCGTACCTAATTTTTTACAGCCTCGGTGGATAGCAACAAATTATTTCCATCGGTGTATCGCCGGTGCTAACAATGACATAACTCGATAAGCACCGCGGAATAAAGACGGATTTGCCGCGTTTGAGCGGTACATCTTCAAAGTCACCGCGAAGCACACCTTCACCCCCCAAGGTCACGAGGGCATAGAAGCCATTGCCTGCCGGCATACTCAGCGTCGAATTCACCGTTAGACGTGAGCACCCGAAGAATTGTAAGGCTTCCTCCGGCACAATCCGATCCTCACGGTTGTCGCCTTCCGCCCGGACGGGTTCCGGCGCACGTCGGATGTAGTTGTTCAGATAGTCGAGCTCCAGTTTATCAAATTCAGCGGCATCGACTGCCAGATCCCATCCGAGACCGAGGTGTCCATCGTCTCTTTCAAACGGGAAACCTTCCCATTCGGCGAGGATATTCCAGTCGGTAGGTTCCTGGGGTTCAAGGACGCAGAGCCCTGTTCCAAGCGAATGGACAATCGGCGTGCGTAAAAAATAGACTTCTCCGACCTTCGGCTCAACGACGTGCATGAGACTCCGCAGCGTCGACACATCTTGTGCCTCCATCAGACGACGGAAGTCTGCCTTGTCGATCGCTTCTTTCCAACCGATCCACGCTTTCGCACCTGGACGCGTGCCGATTAAAATCCACGCCTCATTTTTGCCGAAAGGTGAATTCAGATGTTCCTTTGAAAAATCGGGGTTCGGGTGCCAGTGGATCGGGATATGTGCCCCTTCACCGACATCAAAAATCTTGAGAAGCACACCGAGATCTGTACCGTATTTAGCGACATGTGCACCCCCCAGCGTCTCCTCTGGAAACGCGTCCAAGAGTGCTTTCAATAACACAACTTCACCATTCGGAAGTTCGATACGGCTGAAGCCTTTATCAGGCGGATTCTCTCTACCCGGAGTGACTGCTCGGTTCGTGGAGAAAATCCATTCTTCAGAGTAGTAATCATCTTTCGGATCAGGTTCGCCCATAAATTCAGCGCGGAGTTTCCCACCGTTATAGAAATGGAGGTAGGTATTGGGTGCTAAAGCGATGGGTGCGTTTAGCATTGACTGTAGTTCGTTTTGCGATGCCATGTTGTTTCCTTTCTCTATCTTTAAAAAAACTAAGGCGTAAAGGTTTCCCTTGTTTGAAGTCAATTTATCATTTTAGACAGGTTTTGTCAAGTGACTTTTTGGGGTCTTAGGGACATTTAGTTCTTCCGTAGGAGCGACCTCCCGGTCGCGACTCTCCAACCTAAACAGTTAAAAAGCGAAAAACTAAATAATTATAGAAGAAGGTTTGGAAGGATAAATTTAAACTTTGGTTCTACTGGCACGTTAGTATTCGTTTTTTACAGAATCCACGACTGTATACGATCCGCAATTACTTCAATATCCGTTATGGTTCCGTCCGCAATCTTAAAACCAAGATCGATAATCGAATCATCAATATTGAGACGACGGGAGTAACCGTTCAATTCTAAAAACCGGAGTGCACATGTTAGGCCAACACGCTTATTCCCATCCAAAAATATATGGCCTGTAATAATGTGATGGGCGTATACTGCAGCCTTTTGGAATACAGTTGGAAACAATTCTGTGTCCCCAAATTTTTCACCGACTATACCAACCAAATAGTGTAACTGATTTTCGTTCAATAACTGATAGTCACCCACATGTCCCACGGCAATGATCAGAATATCTTCAATTGTCAAATATTTCATGCGTTGCCAAGGACTTTCCAAGCGCGATCATGGTCTTTCAGTATTTTATCTAAAGCAGTGATGGCATCGGCCCCCATGTTTCTGGCGGTCGTCAGGTCAGCTTCAGCTTTCTCGCGTTCGCCAAGGCGTAAAAATGCCCCACCCCGACTGTAATAGGCATCCGCATAATCAGGTTTGAGTGCTATTGCTCTGCTATAGTCTTCAATAGCAAGTTTCAACTCGCCCTTCCTGCTGTGAGCTAAACCGCGATTGTAATACGCAATCATATTATGGGATTTAAATTCAATCGCCTTATTATAGTCTTCAATAGCTTTGTCAATGTTCCCTCCCTCTTTGTAAATTGCCCCGCGACTGCTATAGGCATCGGCATAATTTGGTCGTAGTTCTATTGCCCTGTCATAATTTTGCAGAGCAAGATCCCTTTCATTTATAATACCGTAAGCGTTACCAAGATTATAATATGCACCAGCGTAATTAGGTCTTAGTTCTATCGCTTTTCTAAAGTCTATCAAGGCTTTGTTAAGCTCATTCTTTGCGCCGTAGGCAGCCCCTCGATGGTTATAAGCATCGGCATAACTTGGGTTCAACTTTATTGCTTCATTAAAGTCCTTAATGGCGAGATCCAACTCACCTTTGCTGAAGTAAGCAACTCCGCGATTGTTATACGCAAGAGCATAATCCGGATCAAGTTCTATCGCTTTATTATGGTCTTCAATGGCACGGTCAACTTCACCTTTACTGAAGTAAGCAGCCCCGCGATTGCTATAAGCCATAGCGTGATACGGATCGCTTTCAATTGCCCTGTTATAATCTTCAATGGCTTTGTTAACATCGCCTTTGTCCGTGTAAATCACACCACGGTCATTATAGGCGTTGGTGTAATTAGGTTCCAGTTCTATTGCCTTATCATAGTTTTCCAAAGCAAGATTAATTTCACCCTTAATACAATGAGCCTTACCAAGATTGTAGTAGGCAAGGGCATCATCTGGGTCCAACTCTATTGTATTGTTATAATCCTTTATAGCTTGATCAATCTCGCCTTTTTTGGCGTATGCGGTTCCCCGATAGTTATAAGCGTCAGCACAATCTGGGTCCAACTCTATCGCTTTATTAAAGTCTTTAATAGCGAGATTAAACTTTCTTTTATTAAGGTAAACAACTCCGCGATTGTTATACGCAAGAGCATAATCCGGATCAAGTTCGACTGCTCTATCGTAGTTTTCCAGTGCAAGATCGAATTCACCTTTAATGCTATGAATTCTACCGCGATTGTTATACGCAAGAGCATAATCCGGATCCAACATTATCGCCTTGTTATAATCTTGGGTTGCTTTGTTCACCTCACCTTTACTGAAATAACCATTTCCGCGATTATTATACGCACTGGCATAGTCCCATTTCAGTTCTATCGCTTTATTATGGTCTTCAATGGCACGGTCAACTTCACCTTTACTGAAGTAAGCAGCCCCACGATTATTATACGCACTGGCATAGTCCCATTTCAGTTCTATCGCTTTGCTATAATCTTCAATAGCACAGTCAACCTCTCCTATGCTAAAACAAGCTGTTCCGCGATTGTTATATGCAAGAGCATAATTCGGATCAAGTTCTATCGCCTTGTTCCAATCTTCAGTAGCATGATCAACCATATTTTTACTGAGATGCACAAGCCCACGATTATTATACGCAAGAGCATAATCCGGATCTAAGTTTATTGCTTTATTGCAGTCTTCAATGGCAAGGTCCTCTTTGCCTTTGCTGAAGTAAGCAAGCCCGCGGTTGCTATAAGTCTGGGCATAATCCGGATTGAGTTTAATTGCAGTACTAAAGTCCTCAATCGCCTCGTCAATTTCACCTAAAGTGGCGTAAGCAATACCACGGTTATTATATGCTTCAGCAAGATCCGCATTCAGTTGTATTGCCTTGTTAAAGGATGCAATTGCCTGGCTCTGATCGTCTTTTTCGCTGTAAGTGATGCCACGATAATTGTAGATATCAGCATCATCACCTGCGTTCCTATGGATGAAGCCGTAGTCATACAAAGCATCAACAACTCCCAAATTTATTTCTTGCATGGCTTTACTTCCTTTACAACCCGAGTATTTTAGGGTAATGATAACATACAATATACCCTAATTTCAACGGAACATAGTAGCGATCTTCAGATCGCGACCGTTTTACTTATAGTAAAATTCCAAGATATATGAACAATTGCTTAATGAACAAAGTACCACACTGCCGCTGGCGAGGATTGCCTCCTCACTTTGTATAATATCCAAATTACTGACTGTACTATAAAAAGCAAACACAAACTGTTTTTATATCCCAGTTTTGGCAACTTGTTCTACTCATTAGCTTGAATGAACGGATAGATACTCCTGCATTTCCAGATTCATTCGATCAATTTCGGCAAGGAAACCACCGACAGAGAGTCTATAATTCTGTGGATTGATTTCAACCGCGCGGATTTTTTCAATCTGTTTTTGTAAAGTGCCTAATGCGAGTTAACGTTGCCTCAAGTTCTTGATTGTTCTGAATCATTATGAATCACCTTTGCACTGATTTAACCTCCGCTAACGCAACTTTAAGATCCTCCACTGCTTTAATGGAATCCTCAATTTCTCTTCTGGATACATTCACAATGGCAGCATGGCTAAGTGGATTTAAGACACAAGTCCGGTATTGTTCAATTGTGTTAACAATTTTATTATCTAAAAGTGGGTCGCCCTCTTTTGTGTTTCCAGTTTTGATAGGGCTCCAAAAATCTTCGGTGTCTAACTTTTTTGAATTCTCACAATATCTAACCCGAAGTCCTTTTTTGGCACAGAATTTTTTGATTATTTCCTCAAAGGCAGTGCGTAGATAAATAACGCAGGCTTTGTAGTCGTTTTCATCAAGGTATTCTTTCGCTTTTTCTAAGTACGGTGCATCTTCCTTACATATCGGTATTTCGTATTCGTCAGTCGCCTTGGAATAGAACTCAGTGTATTTCCAATCCTTTTCATCTGACCGCTGTTTGACCATCTCATACCACGTTTTATCGTAAGTCATCAAAAAGATTTGGTAATCCGAGAAATATTCCTCAAGAATATCAAGTATTGGAAAGCGGCTTGACATATCTAAGCCAATCAGTATATCATCTAAGACGAGAAGTTTCAGAGCACTGTCAGGTTGAAGCAATAACGCTGCAAAATAGATCGATAGAGCAATAGATGACAGTTTCTGAAGTGCCACCCTTTATTTAGACCAAAAATTAGCAAAGTTAAGAGAAGGTTTGTCGTTGAAATTCTATAGGTGTCAAATACCCTAACGCCGAATGTGGGCGTTTCTGATGATACACCTGTGTGATAAAATGCCCGATGC
>JAJEIE010000012.1 GCA_022827625.1 Candidatus Poribacteria bacterium
CGCCCTATAAAGTATATTTAAAGCCGCGTTGTGGTCGCGGTCGAGTTTGAGTCCACAGGATTTACAATGGAACAGACGTTCAGACAACTTCAGTGTAATAGGCGATTTCTGACAACACTCCGAACAGGTTTGGCTCGTGTGCTGCGGTGGCACTTGATGGAAATGTTTGCCATCGCGCTTTGCCAGCCAGTTACACCAGTCAAAGAACATCCCCCAAGACGCATCCGAAATAGACTTGGCAAGGTATCGGTTCTTGACCATGTTGCTTGGCTTCAGGTTCTCGGCGACGACCGCGTCAAAGCCGTTGTGGTGAAAAAGTTTGTAGGCGGTTTTGGCGATAAAATCAAGACGTTGACAAGCAACAATATCTGCCTGTTTTGCCAACGCGTCTTTTGCCTTATACCATCTTCGACTTCGATACTGCTTACGCGACAACTCACGCTGAAGTTTCGCGAGTTTGCGTTCAGCTTGTCGATAAAAGCGAGGATTCGGGACTTTTTCACCTTCAGAAGTCGTCAGAAAGTCGTGTGTGCCGACATCCACACCACAAGCGGAGTTTGGAACACATTTCAACGTGTCAGGCACTTCGCAAACGATAAAGACATACCAACCCCGCGCCGTCTTTTTCAACGTGACCTCTTTCGGGTCTCCGATGAACCGACGGTGCTGACGGATTTTGACTTCACCGAGTTTCGGCACTTTCAACAGGTTATACCGTCTGCCTGTTTCGCGAATCGGATTTTGACGGACACGTTCACCTGTTTTAAGCTTGTGTTTCCGCAAACTCCACGACACCGAGCGGACGGAACGTTTATAGCGAGGGTAACCTTTTTTCTCCGAACTGCCTTTGCAGCGGCGTTGAAAATGCTCATGGGCTGCGTTAACTCTCTTAATCGTCGATACCTGCATATCTTGGGGATGTTCGGAATAGTGAGAAGTGGCAGCGCGCAGGTGCTTCAGATGGTTAATCTGGTCATAAAGCGATACAGAGATACGTCCATAGTCCCACATCTGATTGCGCATCTGGAGCATATAGTTCTGCAACTGCTGCTGATGGCGCAACTCCGAAAAAAGCCAACTTTCCTGTGTTTTCGTCGGATTCGCACGGTATTTAAACGTTTGTTTCATGGTCTATCACGTATCACGCCTTTAACCCCTTCACAGTGGGTAGGAAACCGACACGTAACCTTGCGATTACGCTGTGAATGTCGGTTTCCAACGTGATACATTTATTAAACCACAGTTTACTAAAAATGTCAAGTGTTTTTTCAAAAAACGCTTTGGTCTAACACACGAGGGCGGATTTTCCTCCCCACGCTAAAGCGAGAGGTTTCCAATACGTCAACTTTGATGAAAGGTAATTTATTATCGGTAGAGGTCTTGTAGCGTAAACTTTCAGTTTGCGACCTGAAGCAATGAAATCTCTAAAATTATTTCTATCAACGGATCTCTTGTATTCCCAAAACAGGAAAGAATTATCTATGTCAACTATGCTCAGTTCAAAAAAAGTTATCGCTATTGGACTCGCTATTTTCATCGCCTTGGTTATGCAAACAGAATCCTTTGCGGATCAAGATTGGGAAGTGAGAACGCAGCTCCCCACGAAGAGAATAGCTTGTGCGAGGGCTGTCGTGGGTCATAAGATTTATCTCATCGGTGGCTCCCTCTTTAAAAACATGAGGCGCGATAAAGGGGATCCGGGCCCCTATGGAATTTCAACTGTTGAAGTGTATGACACACAGACCAACACGTGGCAGCGAGGCGCAGATATGCCAACGCCACGCCATATTCCTAAAGCTGCGGTTGTTAAGGGGACCATTTATGTCTTCGGGGGGTGGAGTGGAGAAGTAAATCCTCTACATAGGAAATATCCAGTGAACGTAGAAGCATATAATCCTCGAACTGATACATGGATCCAGAAACAAGATATGCCGGTTTCTCGTGTACAGTTTGACCTTGGTGTGGTTGATGGAAAAATCTATGTCATCGGAGGTTCGATACGCCTCAATGGAGAACGGATAAACCGTGTTGATGTCTATAATCCCGCCACCGATACGTGGGTGAAGGGTCGAGAAATGCCGACCCCACGTTCAAATTTAGGTGTAGCGGTTGTCGACAATCGTATTTATGCCATCGGCGGACGTGGATGGCCACGAGTTAACTTCGGTCCCCATCTTACGGTCATTGAGGAATATGACGCGACAAACCGTCAATGGCAGAAGAGGGGTGATATGTTAGACACCAGACTTTATTTTTGCCCAGTAGTTGTTAGGGATTCCATCTATCTGATTGGTGGGAGCATTTCAAAAGGAGTCGGATTCGCCCCTGAGTATTTGGCGAGTGTGCATGTATACGATCCACAGAAAGATGCGTGGAGCGATATTCCATCAATGCCAACCCCCTTGGCTCCAGTTCAAGGTGCAGCGGTGGTCAATGGAAGGATTTATGTTTTCGGCGGCACCGGAGATGTTGGAAAAGGTTGGGATTTACTTCCAGATGTTGTGGTCTATGATACCGGTTTTCGTGCGGTCACGGCAAAGGGCAAACTGTCCACGCGTTAGGGTAAACTGAAAGCAGAACCACAGAGACAACATCAAATCCCCTAACAACCGTCTACAGCTCCCTAAATCTAACTATTGTAAATTCTCTGTGAAATGGCTTACAATGGGGATGTGATCGCAACCAAATCTGTTCGCGTATTATAGGAGATTGTCATGGTGGAAAACGATGTTCAACTGATCCGCAGAATTTTGTCAGGCGACGATGAAGCCTTCAGTACGTTAGTCCAAAAGCACCAAAAGAGTGTCCATGCCCTTGTCTGGCGGAAAGTTAACGACTTTCACCATGCTGAGGAAATTACACAAGACACCTTCCTCCAAGCATACAAAAAACTCTCAACCCTCAAAAACCCTAACCAATTTGCAGGGTGGATCTATGTCATTGCCAATCGACGCTGTATTAACTGGCTCCAAAGACATAAACCTGCGATGCAATCACTGGAGGACACATCTGTGGCAGAAATAGAGGAATCTTCTTACATCCATTACGCCGCGGAACAGCGCGAAGCAGCAGACACCGAATATCGCTATGAAATCGTCCAAAAACTACTGTCTAAACTGCCAGAGAGTGAACGCACGGTCGTGACACTTTACTACCTCGGTGAAATGACGGCGAAGGAGATAAGCAAATTCTTGGGGGTCTCCGTAAACACAATTACCAGTCGGCTGCGGCGGGCACGAGAACGTTTACAGAAGGACCAAGAACGCATGGTCCAGGAAGTTCTCGGCGGCGTTCAGTTACCGAACCACTTGACCGAGAACATCATGCGGCAGGTCACCGATATGAAACCGACACCGCCTCCGGTTGCAAAGCCACTACTCCCGTGGGGTGCCTTTGGCCTCGCGACCCTTTTGGTTGTCATGCTATTAGGCGCGGCTAACCAATATCTTGTCCGTTTTCAGAGACCCTATAGTTTTGAGGCAGTCTCCGAACCCACGATTGAAATCGTTGATGCCTTTATCGTTCTCGATGTCGATTCAAAACCCGATGTCCGCAGCCAGATCGGACGAGCAACTTCCGCGAATAAAAACATCGGAGCAGGACTGCAGGCTTCTGAAACCCCCTTGGTATCCAATGTACAAGAGAACTCTATCAGATTGTCTACGGCGCAGTGGACGCGAAAAGCAGACATGCCAACAGCCCGGTCTGACTTTTCTACCGCGGTTGTGAATGGAAAGATATTCGCGATCGGGGGCCAAACTCGGGTTGAAAAGGGCGAATTTGGGGACCTGGCTCTTTCAAAAGTGGAAATGTACGACCCGGAAACCGATACATGGGAGCGAAGGATGGATATGCCGACACCTCGATCTGCTATATCTACCTCAGTTGTAGATGGGAAAATCTATACCATGGGTGGAGAACAAACCGAAAAAATTAAGCGATATACGGGATACGTGTACGAAATTAAAGTGCTTCCAACCGTAGAAATGTATGATCCATTAACGGACACATGGACGCAGAAAGCGGATATGCCGACACCTCGGTCTTACCTTTCTACCTCGGTTGTGGATGGGAAAATCTATGCCATAGGTGGAGTGCCAAGAACTCGTGAATTATCGCGTTTGGAAACCGTAGAGGTATATGATCCAGCAACGGACACGTGGGAAAAAACTGGAGATATAAACCAAGCACGCTCTTGTGCAGCAATCGGTGTTGTCAATGGAGAAATTTATGCTATGGGTGGGAGGGGACTGTCCGAGACTCCGTATCTTTCCAGTGTTGAAGCGTTCAATCCAAAAACGAATCAATGGCAGGAAATAACAGAAATGCCCTCTCCGAAAACGAGTCACACGGCAAGCGTCATCGATGGAAAAATCTATGTCATAGGGGGTTACGTTCAGGAAGAGAAAAAATATAAGAACCTTGCCACGATTGAAATCTATGATCCCGCAACCGACCGTTGGACCCAAGAACCGGACATGCTGACTGGAAAATCGGGACATACGACTGAAGTCATAGATGGACAAATTTATATCTTTGGGGGTGCCAATAGTGCGGGTGGAGCTCCCTTGACGAGTGTCGAAGTTTACGACCCAAGCGCAGTTTCCCAGCGTGTCAATTCAATAGGTAGGCTCATGCAAACGGTGCGAACCAATTTAAAATAGGATTTACCCATTTCCCTCTAAAATCCCGCTATCAAAAACACCTCGCCTTTTCTGTTACGATCTCCCGATCGCGTCCCCCACGTTTCTCGTGAGAGGGGTTTGTAATCCCGACATCCTTCACGCTCCGATAAATAATAGATAGATTAAAATTCGGATTTTTGACATTTTTTTAGATTATGCACCCTTTTCGACCTAAAATTGTGTCTTATGCATGGAAAAGAATCTTCAATGCGTCTATAATTACGTGAAACTGTCTTGATTAAGCCTTTTGGAGGATGTGGATACGCCTCATCTCACCCATTCATTAGGAGGGAACTTTGTGAAAAAAGAAAATAATATTCAAATGAAACTACTCGTTTTTGCCATAGTTAGCTTATTAGGACTGAATCTAAGCGTTTGTCCACTTTTCGCAAAAGCACCGACAACCTCCAAAATTCTGTTTACCTCCGCACGGGACGGCAATCGCGACGTCTACATTATGAATCCCGACGGCACGGAACAGGTGAACCTAACACGACACCGCGCAGATGACCAACAAGCCGTTTGGTCCCCTACCGGTGAAAAGATTCTTTTCGTCTCCGATCGCGGGGGCGTGCGTGACCTGTACTTGATGGATCCCGATGGATCCAATGTCCGGCGCTACTTTAAGTTCAAGATAGAAGATTGGAGAACAGATCCAACTTGGTCACCCGATGGCACCCAGTTCGCTTACGAGCGCATAAACTGGGGGAAACTTTCGATCACGCTCCATATTGCGACCCTTGGAGAACAAGACGCTGAACCCCTTGGCGATGCCTCTTTTCCAGCATGGTCGCCAGATGGCATGGAAATCGCCTGTAGTATTGGTGGACGACTTACATTTATCAACGTCCGGACAGGTGCGCAAGAAAAACTCCTACCGAAAAAAGCAATGAATTGGCAACGCGATCCATCTTGGTCGGCTACGGGAGATAAACTCGCCTTTACTTGGAATACACATGAGATGCCGCCTGCCGAGGCGAAGCGACCTGTCTGGGACGCATGGCAGGCGAAACAGACAATCTACATCGTCAATCGCGATGGCACTGGACTTCAGCAGCTTATCGAGGAAGACGGTCCATACGCCCAGTATCCAGCATTATCACCTAATGGGCAAGAAGTCCTTTACACACAAGAGACTAACGGACGGTTCCAAATCTTCAAACTTGATCTGATTAGTGGCGTTCGGACACAATTGACGGATACCGGAGGTCCGATTCAAGCGAATGCCGGCGGGGATTGGTTTGATCCCGATTATACGTTGCCGGTCTCGCCGCAACCCCACCTGCTAACAACAACATGGGCAGAAGTCAAAAAGAAAAACGACTGAAAACTGAATGCCTCTGGTTCTCCCCTCTTTTTTCTCCAAAAAATGCAAACATTGTGATAAAATAGAAATAAATCATAAGCCCAAATATAAAGAGGCATAGTCTCAAACCACATCTACAAAACCAAAATCATGAAAATTACTGACGTTAAAACTTATAATTTACGCTATCCACTCATCGAATCCTTTGCCAACTCACGCGGCTGGACAAGCACGCGCACCGCCGTTGTCGTCGAAATCAGCACAGACGCAGGCATTACCGGTTGGGGTGAAGGTGTAAGTATCCCCTCCGCCTCGACAATCGAATCGCACCTCATTGGGCAATCACCTTTTGAAACGGAACGGATAGGCGAGGCAATGCGTGGCGATCTCGGTGCATTCAGCGGTGTAGACATCGCACTCTGGGACATCATGGGCAAGGCACTGGATATGCCGATCTATCAACTCCTCGGCGGCGCGTTCCGCCTGAAGATTCCCGCCTACGCAAGCGGACTTTTCAAGAAAGACAAACCCGACATAACCCAAGCGTTGATGGACGAAGCGAAAGGATACGTCGATGCAGGATTCCCCGCTGTCAAGATGAAAATCGGCTTTGGTGAGGCTTACGATGTGAAGAACGCCGCAGCAGTCCGACGCGCGATTGGGGACGACACCCTCTTCGCCGTTGATGCGAACTGTGGTTACGATGTCGGAACTGCGATTGATGTCGGGCAGAAGATTTTAGACAACGACCTCTTCTGGTATGAAGAACCGATCACGAGTGACGATGTTGACGGCTATCGGGAAATTCGACACGCACTGAAGGTGAGAATCGCTGGCGGTGAGATGTTGAAAGGACGGTGGGCATTCCGCGACCTCATACAGAAACGCGGTTTGGATATTGTGCAACCCGATATAAGCATCGCTGGCGGTTTTACGGAATGCCGAAAAATCGCTGCCATGGCGAGTGCAAATTACGTCCGCGTCCTCCCCCACATGTGGGGCGGGAGTATCCGCCTTGCCGCGACGCTCCACTGGCAAGCCACACTGCCAGATGCGCCGCAGGCACTCAATCCAATCCCTTCGCTCTTAGAGTTCGACATGACCGAGAACCGTCTCCGCACGGCATTGGCACAAGAACCAATACAGGCTGTTGATGGATACGTTGACGTTCCGCAGGCACCAGGCTTGGGAATAGAGATTGACCGAGACGTGCTGGCACAGTATGCGTGAGGCATTTCGCCATGAAGAAACGTGTGTTCATTGTATGTCTCTTGCTCTTGGCGTTAGGTAGCGCGTTTTTCCTCTATCACTTCCGTGTCGAGACGGATGTGCGAACCCAGCAGCCTGCGGAAGGTACTGTTTTCTCTCATGACCTATTCGATCAGGTTCTGCAAGAACACGTCGATGAAAACGGACGGGTTAACTACACAAAACTGAAGGTGAATCCTGAGAAACTGGAAGCGTATTTGGATCTATTGGCTGTCGCGAAACCTACGGAGTGGTCCTATAACGAACAACTGACTTTTTGGATCAATGCCTATAACGCGATTGTCATTAAAGGGGTCATTGACCACTACCCGACAACCAGTGTCCGAAGGGTCAAACTTTTTAGAGGTTTTTTCTATAGGTTGAAGTTCCAAGTGGCGGGCAAAACCTATACACCGAATCAAATTGAGCACGGCATTCTCCGCGAAGAATTCCCGGATCCACGGGTCCACTTTGCGATTGTGTGTGCTTCATTCAGCTGCCCACCTATCGGGAACCGCGCCTTCTCTGCTGAGACAATCGAGGAACGTCTTGAGACCCTAACGTTCAATTTTATTAGCAATCCTGAGCAGGTTCGGATTGACCGTGCGAAACGCCGCCTCTACCTTTCAAAAATTTTCAAGTGGTATGACAACGATTTTAAGGAAGGCTACGAGGGTGTAGCAGATTTCCTCGCCGACTACCTCCCTCCCGAAGACGCAGAATTTTTGGAATCGGAGGAGGTCGAGTTCCAGTATTTGAATTACGATTGGACATTGAACGATCAAAAACCATAGAAGAGTTGGGGTTAGAAACCTTTACTACCGCTTTATCTGCTTTCAAATTAAAGGGAGATTCAGTTTGTAGTAGGGCAATTCATTGCCCGTTATTGAACTGCGAACGTGTGATAAATCTCACTACTACGAACTTACACTTAATAAGGAGAATTCTTTTTCATGGTAAATACAGCCGTTATTGGTTACGGATATGCCGGACGCGCCTTTCATTCCTATCTTGTCGGTTTAGCAGATGGGTTAAACCTCTATGCCATCGCGACGCGCGATACGGAACGACGCGAAGCCGCTCGTCAGGCGTATCCAAATGTGAAGATGTATCAGACAATTGACGAAGTTATCGCAGACGATGCGGTCAATCTTGTTGTGTTAGCCACACCACACGACACCCACGCCGAACTCGCTATCAAAGCGATGGATGCCGGTAAGCACGTTGTAACAGACAAAATCATGGCGATGAACGCCGCCGAAGCCGATGCCATGATTGAAGCGAGTGAACGGAACAACGTCCTCCTCAGCGTCTTCCACAACCGTAGATGGGACTGGGATTATAATACCGTCAAAAAGATTATCGACGATGGCTTGCTCGGAACCCCTTATCTCTATCAGGTGGCGATTATGCGCTATGGACCGCCTCGTGGTTGGCGGGGTGTCAAGAATCAAAGCGGCGGTATCCTTTACGATTGGCCCGCACACTTCGTCGATCAGGCACTGCAACTCGTAACGGCACCCGTTGCATCCGTGTTCTGTGACGTGCACTACGGCACAACATGGGACATCGACATCGGCAACTACGCCAATCTCATCATCAAGTTTGAAAACGATGTCCGATACCAGATTGAGATCGGCAATCTCTCCAAAGCGGAGAAACCGAGATGGTATATCGTTGGGGACCTCGGTGGGTTGATTAAACACGGCTTGGACCCACAGGAGGGACCGATGGTAGCCGGTAACATTGATGCTGCACAACAAGACCCCGCAAACTATGCGAAGGTCTGGACAGAAGCAGACGGCGAAAACCGTGAACTCGTCATCGAAAGCGTTCAGACGACATGGAAGTCTTACTACCAAAACATCGCAGATGTGCTGAACAAAGGTGCAGAGTTAGTCGTTAAACCTGAAGAGATGCAAAAACTGATGCGCGTCTATGATGCAGCGATGCAGTCTGCAGACACGGGAGAAACTGTGCGGATATAGCGCAACACTCCAAGTTTCAATGCCAAATTGTTCAAATTATGGACAGCCGTGTTCATTTTTTGACGCAATTATCCGCTGAATTCCAAGAATTTGCGCGAAAACCGGCTTTTCGGATTGGCATTGTATTTGCTATGTACCTTACAAACAAACTTGTCGAGAAGGGGAAAAAAATGAAAACGCAATACGGACTCCTATTGGCACTGCTCCTCGTGTTTGCTGTTGTACAAAACGGTATCGCGGACAATCACGCGACAGAGGCATCGGCATACGAGGAATTGAACCAGCAGGTCGTCGCAAGCATTGACCAAGGGCTGGAATGGCTGAAAGGTCAACAAGCCGAAGATGGATTGTTCGGCAATCATCCGGGAATCACGGCTCTCGTCCTTACCGCTTTTTTACGGCACCCAGAAAATAAATATCCCGAATCAGAACACCCATTTATCCAGAAGGGGCTTCAGCGGTTGGTCGAACTGCAGCAGCCCGATGGTGCTATCTACGATGTGAAAATGCAACCCGCCCTGCCGAATTACAATACCTCTATATCGGTGATGGCACTCTCATCAACCGGCAACTCGGCGTATGCCAATATTATTGAAAAGGCACAAGGTTTCTTGAAGGCATTACAAGTTACAGACGAGGAGAGCGTTTATTACGGCGGGATCGGCTACGGCAGCCGTCAAGAGGTGAAGGATCTGTCTAATCTAAACATCGCTATTCAGGCACTCAAGGAGAGCGGTTCCGATGATCAGGAGGTCTGGAACAAGGCGATTCAGTTCTTGGAACGCACACAGAATCGGAGCGAGAGCAATGACCAATCGTGGGCGGGCAATGATGGCGGTTTTATCTACTCGCCTGACGGTGAAAGCAAAGCTGGGACAGATGCTGCTGGGAGTCCACGTTCCTATGCCAGTATGACGTATGCCGGACTCTTAAGCTTCATCTACGCCAACGTTGATAAGGACGATGAACGCGTCCAAGCCGCTTTTAAGTGGATAAAGGAACACTTTACACTTGAAGAAAACTACGGCATGGGTTCACAAGGCTTATATTATAACTATCATACAATGGCAAAGGCATTACGGCTTTACGGTGAATCGACCTTTGTGGATGCGAAAGGTGTCTCACACGACTGGTACCGAGAATTCGCAGAAAAGATGATGGAACTCCAGAAACCCGACGGATTTTGGCTCAACGAAGAAAGCCGCTGGATGGAAGCCGATCCGAGGCTCGTGACGGCTTATGTGATTCTCGGTCTTAATACCGCTTACCCGAAATAAGTTGTTGGTTGCTGTTAGCATCAGGATTACTGGTATCCTTGAGAAAAGTTGTTGATTTTGAATGTCGCGAGTGGGAGCTCGCTCCTACAGGAAGATTTAATAGCTCTGACAGAGCAGATAATAAAAGTTGTTGATTTATGTATCGCTCAGTTAGCGTATCCGCTATTTCGTTAAAACCGACCAAATGGGATAAAGCCTCTAACGCTGAAAAGTTGGAGGCTTTCTTCGTTGAAGCCGCGAAGGACACCCCACAGTTAATTTTAGCAACCGAGGGTGTTTTGGAAGGTTACGTCGTCATGGATGTCATCGAAGGCAAGGCAACACCAGAGGCGATGCTTGACATTGCAGAACCGCTTGACGGCGCGTATATCCGCCGGTTCCGTCGTCTGGCGAAGCAGCTCAAAACCTGCCTCTGCTTCGGTTTCGCTGAACGGCGCGGCACCGCTTCCGTCTATAATTCCGCCGTGTTTATCGACGAGAAAGGCGACATCCGCGGCACCTACCATAAAACGCAGTTCGCCGAAGGCACGCATCCGTCGTGGAACTTCAATTGTATCGGTGAAACAATCCGTGCGTTCGATACACCTTTCGGACGCGCCGGTATTTTAATCTGCAATGATCGGTGGAATCCTTTGATTGCCCGTACCCTTGTTTTAGACGGTGCGCAGTTCCTCCTCATTCCGTCGTATGGTTCAAAAGGTAAGTCGCAAAATCAAACCGTGCTTGCGAGAGCGCGCGAAAACGGCGTACCGATTGTAGAAGCAAACGTCGGCATGAACCTCATCATTAGCAAAGGTGAAATCGTCGCATACAAATGGGGTAACGATCAGATTAGCACGACATCTATTGATATCCCGGTCCCGCCTTCAACCGATGCAGCGCGCCGCTCAGAACAAGAATACCTGCAATCCCAAGGCCCCGAAATGGCAGCCCGTTACCAGAAAACCGTTTCTCGTCTCTGATGACAAATTACACAGCGTAGCCAATCTCGCCTAACCTCACCAACCCATAACCAACAACCCACAAACGAAACTTTTATAAACCTTTCTGCGTTAATCGCGTCAAATGCTCTTAGTGTTTTCAAGAATGTACAAAAAAACACACCAATAGACACGTTAAAACTCTTAGGAGGAAACCATGCGCTTAATCGAAGGGCTGTCTATTGGGATCGCTGCAATGCGTGCGAACAAGATGCGTTCGTTACTGACGATGCTCGGAATTATCATCGGTATTGCGGCGGTCCTTGCAATGATAGCTATCGGAGATGGAGCTAAAGAAATTGTGATACAAGATGCCCAGAAAATGGGCGGGGCAACCCGAATTACATTGTATCAGACATCGTACAAACGAGAAAACAACAGGTGGGTCCGCATTCGTAGCAATGAATATATGGAATACGAGGATGTATTGGCAATCGAGGCAGAATGCCCATCCGTCAGTGCGGTCACACCGAGAATTGCGGACTGGCGAGGCGTACTGTTTCAAGGTCCGGGCGGCACTGAAGCCCGCGCAGGCTATAACGGCGTAAACGCCACCTATACAACCGCAATGGATTGGGACATTCAAGAGGGACGCTTTATTACAGATGAAGATGTCCAAAACGCAACAAAAATATGTGTGCTCGGAGACGAACTCGCAACCGAGCTATTTGGCAATAAATCACCCTTAGGACAAGAAATTAAAATCGCAAGAGACGTTCGATATTACGATCAATGGGGCAGAAGACGGCGAGATCGGTTGACCGAACGCCTCACCGTCGTTGGGACACTCGTGCCGAGAGGTACAAGCTTCCAGTTTGGCTGGAGTTACGATAACCTCGCCTTTATCCCAGTATCAACTGTCCAAGAACGCCTCACGGGTGACGACGGCGTCCACAATATTATGGTTTTCGCGAATAGCATTGACGTTATTCCGAAAGCGATTGAAGAGGTGAGAACCGTCATCCGGAAAAGACATAACAACGAAGACGAATTCGTCAGAGTCTCTGAGATGCGCGCGGGTATGGCGCAATTAGAGAAGATTAGCAAAATGATCAAAATCGCTTTGGGGAGTATTGCAGGATTTTCGCTCCTCGTTGGTGGTATCGGCATTATGAATATGATGCTCGTCTCTGTCAACGAGCGCATCCGCGAGATCGGTTTACGAAAGGCACTCGGTGCAAAACCGCTCGATATTCTGGCGCAATTCCTCATAGAAGCGATAGTCATGTGCGCCGTAGGCGGCGCGATCGGCGTTGGACTGGGTATCTTTGCTGGCGAAGGGATGGCGATGCTCGCTGTCAAAATCGCCAAGATTGTTCCCGAATGGCCCTCGGTTGTTTCTATGCAGTGGGTCCTGATTTCGGTATCATTCTCTGCCGCGATTGGTATCTCGTTCGGTATTTATCCTGCAATAAAAGCCGCTACCGTCCCACCTGTTGTGGCATTACGTAAAGATTAAAAATAGGCTATCCAGCCAGTATTTGTTATTGTAGGCGCGCTTTTTGAGCGCGCCTTCTCTATTTTTTTAAACCCTTTCCTCAAAAGTTTCCCTCTTTACAAGCGAAATCTAATTGGGAATCTGTTTATGCGATACACTTCGTCAATGTACACCGACCTGACAGATGAAGAGCTCATTGAACTCACACAAGACGGCAACGAAATAGCATTCGGACAACTCGCGTCCCGTCATAGCTTCCGAATCTGGCAGTTAGTCGTCCTAAACTCGCGTCAGACCCGCGATGCTGAAGAAATCTTTCAAGATATTTGGATAGCGGTCTGGGAAAACATCGGTGGCTTACGCAAAGTCAGCAGTTTCGGTGCATGGCTTCAAAAAATAGCGTACACGGCTTGTAGACGTTACTACACCACCAAGCGTCACGCGCGTGGTGAAATCCTTCAGAGTGCTGATCAACTCTTTGAAACTATGGATCAGGACGCATTTGCTCGCTTTCGAGAGACGGAACTTCAAGAGGCAGTGACAGAAGCCGTGCATCATCTGCCAGAAAAAGTCCGTTCTGTCGCAGTGTTGTACTATTTAGAAAGATCAACTGTTAAAGAAATTGCCGAGGAACTCAATTTAGCAGTCGGCACTATCAAGACCAGGCTCAGAGAGATTCGGACGCGCCTACGCACGGAATTTGGTGTTGAAGAAGCTAAAAGCCGAAGAACGCCAAAAGCACCTGAACAGGAAGCACCGAAACCCGCAAGCAGTAAAATTAAGGAGGCTTTTGAAATGGAATTAACTTTTGAACGGGATAACATTTTGCGCGCCTTGCAAGGACTGCAAAATGTCACGACTGGACAGGACGTCCGACCTATTCTCTCGAATGTCCTCATCCGCACGGAAGAGGGCGCGATCAATTTAGAAGTTAGCGTCAGAATGAAGGTCGAAGGGACAGTTAAAACGAAGGGGACGCTTACGGTTCCTGCCCAGAAATTGATAGATACGCTTAAAACGTTACCAGCGGATACACCGATAGATTTGGTAACAGCAGCCAACGACACCGCCGAAATTAGGTGTGGTGAAGGTATCTACAAAATCACCGGTATGTCTGATAAAACCGTTTCACAACCGTTTGCCGATGAAGGTGAAACATTTGCGATGCGTGGGGAGATGCTGCGCGATGCCGTTCGGAAGACCCAATTCGCAGCATCTACAGAAAGCACTCGCCTCTTCCTAAACGGCGTGTACTTTAATTTCCTTGAAGATAGAACAGAAGTAGCTGCGACAGATGGCAAGCGTCTCGCGCTCGCATACTACGATCCGCTCAAACAAAAACGGAAAACGCATGGATTTATCGTCCCGCTCAAAGCGGTTCGAGAGATCCCGAGCGCCTTCCGGGAATCCGTTGAAGTGGACATCTCCGTTTTTGGAAATCAAATCCGATTTACCGATGGAAATGCCACTTTGACAACCGAACTTGTGGAGAGAGAATACCCAAACTACCAACGGATCATTCCGAAGGACTATGAGAGCAGAACCATCGTTTCAACGGCGGAGCTGCTGCGCGTGACACAGCACATCGGACAGTTGTCGAACACTAAAGAGCATAAGATCCGTTTGGAAATTGATACGGAACGCATTCGCGTCTCCACAAAGACCTCGGAATCAGAGGAAGCACACGAGACAGTACCCGTGGAATCCGGGACCGAATGTATACTGATTGGCTTTGATGCACGCTTATTGACAGATGCGTTAGCACATATTGAAACCGAGTTCGTTTCGATTGAATTCTCACGAGAACTGAATCCTGTTCTCATTAAGCCGACGGGCGATGATCGGTATATTTCGCTCATCATGCCGATGCTCTTGGATTAAGTTTTGGCGTGTTTGAATAGAACGCTAACCCGGTAGGGTTTTTGCTGGGGTGTTTCTTCACGGTTTTTAACCGCGTCAGTACCGAGTGTGCACGTTTCGAGAAAAACTGAAGTTTTCTGTGTCAAAAAGGTTTAATCGATTATTGGAAATCCTCCTACAGGGCACTGGCGCGGTTTTGCGGCGTAAAGACCCACGGAATGCCACACGCGCATTCTGTGTTGATTCATGCGACGTGCATTCCAACCGCGCCTATTCATTTTTAAAATTATGCAACCTTTTTGTCCTCAGATTGTATCTATAATAGTTGAGTCGTAAGTGTTCCGTTTTTTATAGTAAATTATGTAAATAAGTTTACATATATTCTGTAGGAGCGATCTCCGAATCGCGACCCAACCGCTGGGAGTCGGGAAGCGGAGTTCCCTCCTACAGTTCAGATGGAAAGCTAATTGTAGAATCCACTATAACAGACAACAACCAAAATTTAATCGAGAATCCTGTAACAAAAATTTCACTATAATTTGGAGGATAAAATGCGTATTGTTGAGGGGCTATCCGTCGGTGTTTCTGCGATCCGTAGCAACAAAATGCGTTCGTTGCTGACGATGCTCGGTATCATCATCGGTGTCGCGGCAGTACTCGCAATGATAGCTATCGGTGACGGTGCGAAAGAAATTGTGAAACAAGATGTCCAGAAATTAGGCGGTGCGAATCAGGTCATTATGTACCGCACGTGGTACAAACGCGTCAATAACCGTTGGGTCCGCAATCGTAGTAGCGAATACCTGAAATATGGAGATATATTGGCAATTGAGGCAGAATGTCCCTCCATCAAGGCAGTTACTCCACAAGAATGGAACTGGGGAGGCGTACTTATCCAGGCACCGGGAGGGACTGAAACCCGTGCCGGCTGGAACGGGGTAGATACCACCTATAAAACCGCAATGGATTGGAAACTTAAAGAGGGACGTTTTATCACAGATGGAGATGTGGAGAACGCAACGAAAGTTTGTGTATTGGGAGATGAGGTTGCAACCGCTTTGTTCGGTGACAAATCGCCTCTCGGACAAGAAATCAAAATTGCTCGCGGTAGCGGCCATTACGATAAGTGGGGCCGCAAAGATCGTAGACGTTCTACGGAGCGTTTCACCGTCGTCGGAACGTTGATGCCCAGGGGCAGAAGTCTCCGGTTTGGGTGGAGTTTCGACAATCTCGCTTTTATGCCTATATCTACTGTACAAGAACGTTTTACTGGCAATGATCATATTGGGTACATCTCGCTCTATGCCCACACTGTCAACGATGTTCCGAAGGCGATTGAAGAAGTAAAAACTGTCATCAGAAAAAGACACAGAAATCAAGACGATTTCATCGACTTCTTTGAGATGCGAAAAGGTATGGCACAACTTGAAAAAATTAGTAAGGTCATTAAAATCACCTTAGGGAGTATCGCCGGTTTCTCGCTTCTGGTCGGCGGTATCGGCATTATGAATATGATGCTCGTCGCTGTAACGGAACGGACGCGCGAGATTGGTTTACGAAAAGCACTCGGGGCAAAACGTTTGGACATTCTGCTGCAGTTCCTAATAGAGGCAGTAATAATATGTAGCGTCGGCGGTGCAATTGGTATTGCGTTGGGTATCTTAGCAGGGGAAGGGATGGCGATGCTCGCCGTCAAGATTGTTAAAATTGTTCCCGAATGGCCCGCTGTCATCTCCATGCAATGGATCCTGATTTCGGTATCGTTCTCGACGATAATCGGCATTGCATTCGGATTGTATCCGGCAATAAAGGCATCACTACTCCCACCAATTGAGGCACTCCGGACGGATTAATCACTCCCGTTTTAGACCGAAAACACTAAACCTATTATCCCTAATTGCGTCTAATTAGGATACACCAGAAATTGTGAACATTAGGATGTAGCGCGCGTTCAGATAAAAAATCTTTACAAAAAAACGAACCTTATTAACATCTTCTTTGTCTAACACATTAAATTGTAAAATTATATTTAATTTGGAGGCATGAGATGCGTATATTTGAGGGGTTATCTGTTGGCATTGCCGCCATTCGTGCGAACAAAATGCGCTCCTTGCTCACAATGCTCGGGATTATTATCGGCGTCGCCTCAGTGCTTGCCATGATCGCTATTGGCGACGGTGCGAAGGCGATCGTGCTACAAGACGCTCAGAAATTGGGCGGTGTGAACCAGTTTACGATGTATCGAAGTAGTCATAAGCGGGTGAATAACCGATGGATACCGAACCGGAGCAATGAGTATTTTGAGTACGAGGACGTGTTAGCCATTGAAGCGGAGTGTCCGTCTGTTGAGTTAGTTGTACCGCGGATTCCCGAATGGCGCGGTGTCCTCGCTCAAGCCGCTGGAGGAACAGAACATCGGACAGGCTATAACGGTGTAAACTCATCCTTTGCGGAAGCGATGGACTGGAACATTCAGACAGGGCGTTTTATTTCGGACGAAGATATTAACAATGAAGCCAAAGTTTGTGTGATTGGTTCTGAGGTAGTTGCCGCGCTGTTTGGCAACACATCACCGTTAGGCAAAGAAATTAAAATCGCTAAAGGTGCAGGCGGACGCAGAGACCGATTTGGCAGGAGAGACCAGAAACGGATAACGGAGCGGTTCACTGTTGTCGGTACAATGGAAACTCGCGGCCGAAGTCTTCGATTTGGTTGGAATTTAGATGACATGATCTTCTTACCACTGACAACGGCGCAGGAACGCTTCACTGGAAACGATAGGATTGTCATGCTTTCTGTCCACGCACACACTGTTGAGGAAGTCCCGCAAGCCATCGAAGAGGTGAAAGCGGTTCTCCGAAAGACACATAACGGCGAAGATGATTTCTTTTCTATCTGGGATATGCGGGAAGGCATGGCACAGTTAGATAAGATTAGCAAGGTGATTAAAATCGCCTTAGGGAGTATCGCCGGATTCTCGCTACTTGTCGGTGGCATCGGGATTATGAACATGATGCTCGTCGCTGTAACCGAGCGTACCCGCGAAATCGGATTGCGGAAAGCAGTCGGCGCGAAACGTCACGACATTCTGTTGCAGTTCTTAATAGAAGCCGTGGCGATGTGCAGTGTAGGGGGTGCGTTGGGTGTGATCGTAGGTCTCTTCGCTGGCGAAGGGATGGCAATGCTTGCCGTCAACATCGTCAAAATTGTGCCTGAGTGGCCCTCGGTTATCTCAACAGAATGGATATTAATTTCTGTATCCTTCTCAGCAATAATCGGTATCTCTTTCGGACTGTATCCAGCGATAAAAGCGTCCGCACTCACGCCGATTGAAGCACTCCGTATCGATTAGGAGGGAATTTAAGTGAATCTACTTGAATGTATCATTTTAGGGATTTCCAGTTTGCGGCGAAATCCACTCCGCTCCGCCCTGACAATTTTAGGGATCATCGTCGGTGTCGCCTCCGTCGTGAGTATGGTATCCGTCGGGGACGGGTCAAGCGCGATGGTCTTGCGAGAAATTGAGCGGACAGGCGGCACGAAAATGATTGAAGTCTATAAGGACGATTGGGATAAACAGTCGGGTACGTTAAGCCGTGCAGCCGGGTCTGCCGTGCGTGGCAGAGGACGATGGCAAAGAAACCGTGCGGAGGATCTGGAGACCGAGGATGCCTTTGAGATTCTCAAGCATGCCCGCGGTGTCGTGAACGTTGTTGCTGAAGACGATATGCCGGGATGGACAGTGAATTATAACGGGCGTACAAAGGAATCCCGTATTGTTGCATCCACCGCAGGATACGACCAGTCGCATAACTGGTACCCATCAAGTGGTCGGTTCTTCAGTGCTGAAGAGGTAGAAGCGGCAAGTAGCGTCGCTGTGATCGGTTCTAAAGTTGCTGAAGAGGTCTTTCTTGAAGAAGACCCAGTTGGCAAAGAGATTAAAGCCTCGCGGCAATCATCCCGTTGGAGAAGCAGAAGTGGACTTTATGAGGTCCGCCTCAAAGTCATCGGTGTGATGGAAGAGAAAGGCGACGCAATGGACACCTCCGGCTGGGACGACCGGTTCATCATTCCGATCACCACGCTTCAGCAGCGGTTCAAAGGCCGCGAAGACGTTGAACGCATCCGTATTGAGGCATCGGATGTCAGCACAATTCCGATCGCAATCGCTGATGCCAAGCAGGTCTTAGGAAGACAGCACAATAACACAGGTGAAGAATACAACTACTGGACAGCTACCGAGGAATTAGCAACCGCAAACAAGGTCGGCTTAGTGATGAAAGCCTTGATGGGCGGAATCGCCGGAATCGCCTTAATGGTTGCTGGCATCGGGGTCATGAATATCATGCTCGTCTCTGTCACCGACCGGACGAAAGAAATAGGATTGCGGAAAGCACTCGGCGCAACACGTGCCGATATTCTGGCACAGTTCCTCATTGAGGCAGCCGTGCTGACGCTCTCCGGTGGTATCCTCGGCGCTATCTTAGGTATCTTTATGGGCCGCGGCACCGCCGCACTCATTTCGAGGTTCGTCTGGGAAGGTAGCAATTGGCCCTCAGTGATTTCGTTCGGTACAATGGTAATCGCTTTACTGGTTTCAGTCGCTATCGGTGTTTTCTTCGGACTGTATCCAGCCAATAAGGCAGCGAAACTTACACCTGTTGAAGCACTCCGCTCAGATTAATTTTTTAATCGCTGTCAGTTATCGGCTGTCAACCGTCGGTTAAGGGTGCTTGTAACAATCAGACCCTATTTGGAGGAGTCCAGCGGGTCGTAGATTGTTTGTTCCAGGAAACCTCTTAACCAACAACTGATAACTGACGACTGACAGCCACTTAGGAGGAATTAGCCTTGAGAAATCTAATTATTACTGTTGCCGTTGTTTTGGTGCTTGTCGTCGCTATCGGCTGGGTTGTACTCGGACGTGGGAAGAACGGAACCGACCCGGCACTCGCTCAGAGAATTGAGGTTGTCAAACGCGACGATTTCCAAATGCGCATCAGTGCAACCGGCAACTTAGAACCACTCATTGATGTAGAAGTCAAATCCAACGTAGAAGGCGAGATCGTCGAACTGCTCGTTAAGAATAGCGATAGGGTTGAGAAAGATCAAGTCCTGATGCGGCTCGATCCTGAACTCTATCAAGAAGGTGTTTCACAGGCAAAAGCGGATGTCCGGGCTGCCCAGGCACAACTCACGCAAGCACAACTAAACATTGAGCTTAAAAATGAACGGCTTGAAAGTCAACTGACGCAGGCGGACGCAGACTTGAAAATCGCACAAGCGAATCTTGAGACCGTTAAAGCCACGACTATAACACAAATCAGCCAAGCAGAGACAGACATCCAGACGACACAAAACTCGCTCGACCAAGACAAAATAGCCTTAGAACAAGCCAAAATCGCGTTCGAACAGGCAAAAATTACGCTGGCAGAGCAAGAAACCTCCATGAAATCCGCCAAGATTTCGTTGGATAACGCCAAGTCTGAACTCGAGCGAAATACGGAACTCTTTGAAAAAGGGCTGGTCTCCAAAAAAGCCTTGGAAGATGCCCAGGCACAACACGCGAATGCAGACGCCCAGTATGAGACTTCTCAGAAACGGGTCGAATCACAGAACCAGACCATCGTTTCCCAAGAACGAACCATTACAGTCCGCGAAAGTTCCATAGCAAATCGTCAGGCGACCCTGGACCTCCAGCAGCTGAATCTGGAAAACTTGAAAAAGATGCGTAAAAAAAGCGAGGAAGAGGCACAACTCCGGGTTGACAACTCTGAAACGCAGTTGCAAGAACTCATGCTGACTTACGATAATGAAAAATCCTTGACGGAGCAATCCAAAGTCAGTGCCGAAGCAAATAAACTGCGCAGGGAAAGTAGTCTGAAGAACGAAACGGAACGGCTTGAGTGGACGACGATCCGAGCACCGATGGCGGGCATCGTTACGCTCCTCGAACTCGAAGAGGGAGAGATTGTGACCTCCGGCCGCTCCGCCTTCTCGCAAAGTCCACCCCTTATGACCATCGTCGATCCATCTAAAATGGTTGTCAAAACCTTTATTAACGAGGTCGATATGGAACGCCTACGCCTGGATCAAAGAGCAGAAATCGTTGTCGATGCCTTCCAAAACAAAACTTATGAAGGTAGAGTCTACGAGATTTCACCCAGTGGACAAGAACAAGATAATATCATCTCCTTTGAGGTGATGATAGAAGTTGTTGGGTCTCCTGAAGAACTCCGTCCAGGTATGAGCGCGGATGTTGACATTATTACCTACGAAGAGAAGAATGTGCTGATTGCACCGATCGACGCTGTTATCAGCGAGAAGGGCGCGATTGTCAACGCACAGGTGGGTAATACATCGCCATTCAAGCCGAATCGCCCCATTACGATGCAAACAGTCAGCGAAAAGACCTTCAATGGTACGATTGAGAGTGCCGGAAACGGGACTGTTACCTTCCGTTTAGATGGCTCGCAGCGCGGTATTATGCCGGGGCCAGCGACTGTATCGCTTCTCATCAACGGACAAAAGAAGGCTGACGGGGTCAGTGCACAAGTGAACCTCTTAAAAGGAAAGTCTGTCATGTTAGATGATAGCAGTGGTAGAGGCAAGAGAACGCCTATTGAGACCGGTATGCAGAACGCAACGGAGGTCGTCATCAAAAGTGGTGTAACCGACGGTGATCGGGTTATTCTACAACAACGGAAACCGCCGCAAGGTGGTGGGTTTGGTCAATAAAGAAAGCCGCTGTTGCCTCGATCTAAGTGAAGGTTAAGAATTTAAATCGGTATTTTTTTTGGATGCCCGGATTTAGTCTGGGGAGAGACTAAATCCGTAGCGCAAGTCGCGTGTGGACTTGCGGGACAATATATTACATTCTTGTTGGGGACGCATCCGAGCGAAACCCCCCGAACAAGTTCGGGCATCCAAGATGCTGGAATATTATTGGAGCTGGATAACCTGCCCATCATAGGCAAGATAGGCATTGTCGGGGAGTTCAACCTCTACCTCTTCGCACTGCTCCGGGAAATACCGATGATCCAGTCGATGCATGATATGGGTAAAATAGGTCTCCTTCGTTTTCAGTGCCTCACTAATCTCAACGGCTTCGCCAACTGACAAATGTGTCGGATGTCTCGGATTAAAGCTGAGCGCATCAATCACAAGCACCTCAATGCCGTTTAGCAGGTCCTGCGAGGCTTGTGGCAGTCTTTTAACATCCGGTAAATACCCAAAGTTATCGATTCGGTAGCCGTAAGTGGGCACGTTTCCGTGTTCGACTGGAATCGACAGAATCTCGAATCCGTGCAACGCCAATTTTTCCTTTTCTTCAACCACGTTCGGCAGTAGATGCCCGACCCCACCGCCTTGGAACGTCTCCTTTGTGAACATATAATCGAAGTTGCGTTGTAAGATACCCATTGTCTGTTCGGGACCGTAGACAGGCATATCCATCTGCTGTTTCCGGCACGGCATCACAATATCGTTCGTTCCGCTGACGTGGTCGGCGTGGGAGTGTGTAAAGATGACAGCATCTATCCAATCAATTCGGTTTCGGACAATCTGATCCATGAAATTGGGTCCTAAGTCGAATTGAAGGTGCTTGCCGTCTTTCTCGATATGGATTGACGAACGGGTTCGATAGTTTTTTGAATTAACGTCCCGTGCATCTTCGCAAGTTTCGCAGTCACATTTATATTCAGGAACACCTGTTGAGGTGCCTGAACCCAAAATCGTAATCTCCATTTTTTTAAATATTAAATCTGGTCACCGTTCCACTTCGTTTCACGGTGGTTTTCGGTTAATTCCAACCGTTTTTGGGTTATGAAAGGTTTCTTAATGGCTATCAACTATCAGTAAAACATATAGCAGTTGAGAACGATTGCAATATCTACAACGAGTTACTGACAACCGACAACTAATAACTGACAACTATTACGACAACTATTACAATGACTAAACTTACGTCCCAAGAATGTCTCACGCTGGCTGAGGTCATTGGTGATACACCGATGACGGTTATCTCCGCATCCCGCCTACAGCAGGGAATGTGCGATGCTTACATCGCTGGTACACTGTCGAAGGTTACAGCAGCCCTTGTTTTTGATGCGTACTGTCCGGACGAACCCTGCGGTTTCGGTAGTGATGCCGACGCATTATGGCAACTGCTGGAAGCCACTGACGGTTGGGGGTGTATCAACGTAGATGCGGTGTGCGCTGAACCTCTCGGTGCACGCATTGAAGCAGATACAGGAACACCTGTCCGTTATTACGGCGATGTCTGCCATGCGCTCTTAGCACCTGTCCACAACTATCCAAACAAAACAGTTCGTCTTTTGACATTAGAAGATGTTGAACGTCTATCGAAAGCCCCTGCGGAAGTCCAAGGCAACGGTTACAAAACACACGCAGCAATGATAACAGAAGGCATCGCCGCTGGAGCCGTTGTAGACGGTAACCTCGTTGCCATCGCTCATACTTACGCCGAGACCAACCTACATGCCGACATCGGGGTCTCTACACTGGAAGCGTGGCGGAAAAAAGGATTTTCCACGGCTGCCGCCTCTCTCGTCGCGCAAGAGATTCAAGCGAAAGGCAAAGTACCGGCTTGGAGTTGCGGTGAAGACAACCACGCTTCGCTCCGTGTCGCGCAAAAACTCGGTTTCACTGAAATCGGTCGGCGCACCTACGTTATCCCGAACCCACCGGAATAGGTGCCTCACTATCCAAGTACATCGTCCACCTTATTGATAGCGGCTGCCATCAGTCGGGCGTGCTCTTCCTGCATGTTGACGTTGAATCCGAACCGTAGCGCACGGCCGAGGATGGATAGCGTCTGCGGACACATATCTCGTGAATACTCGACATCGCCTTTGTAGCGCGGATCTTTCCATGGATATCCTGATGCATCCGGTGAATGTTTAAATAGAATTGAATCCCAATAGGTATAAATATGGCGATCCGGGAAGCCTTCATTGTAAGCAGTGCCGGCATTGAGTCCCTCCGTCTTGAGCGCGTCTGCGTACTTTTTGGCAAGTTCCACATCTCTCACGATAATCGCAGCACTGATACCGCACTCGCCACTCGGATCATCGACATGTTGTCGGATGTAGCCTTTCGGGGTCTCGGCGAGTTCGGCAATGAACGCCTTTTTGAGGCGGCGTGTATGTGCCAAGATGTCTTCCAACTTTGAGAGTTGTACACGTGCAATCGCGCCTAATATTTCGCTGGTTCGGTAGCACTGTCGCGAGAACGGTTTGTTCTGCCACTCAGCATCACTCATCCACATCGGCAGCCCGGGTTCCGCCGCGAACGCCGCCCGTTCATAGACATCGTAGTCGTCGGTAAAGACGAGACCGCCTTCTCCGCAAGAGATGACCTTGTAGTAATTAAGGCTCCAGGCCCCCGCCTGTCCCCACATGCCTGCGTATTTTCCCTTATACTGTCCGCCAACGCATTGACAACAATCCTCAACGACCAAGAGGTTATGCTGTTTTGCGAGTTCGACAATCGCCTCAAGCCGACAGGGTACACCTTGCATGTGTACCGGTAAAATGGCTTTGGTATGCGGCGTAATTTTTCGTTCCACATCAGCGGGGTCCAAGCCAAGCGAATCGTCAATTTCCGCGATCACCGGAATTGCACCCACGCCAACAATAGCAGCAGCAGTTGCGATAAAGGTATAGCCCGGCAGAATCACCTCATCCCCCGGTCCGATACCGACACCGGTGAGTGCGCAGATGATTGCCGAGGTGCCTGAGTTCACCATCAAGGCGTGTTTGGCACCGAGGTGTACCGCTGCTTCCTTCTCAAAACTCGCTACATTTGAATCCTCAACGAACCGAAAAAGCTTCCCACTTCGCAAGACTTCGGTCACAGCATCAATCTCACGCTGATCTAAGACGCTCGGACCGTGCATCCCGCCGGGTATCGGTTCCGCGATAACGGGTGTTCCACCCTCTATTGCTAAACGTTCTGCCATTACTTCTCCTCCACAAATCTTCAGGCATCATTTAGAAACCCACTTAGAAAAAACCTGAAACATAGTGATACTTTACCAGATGCATCCATTTTTGTCAATCTACTACCTACGCCACCACGGTTTTTTGCCTTGATACGCCGAGAGGAGTTTTGAAATCTCTCTCGCTCTTTTGTTCAGCCCCAAAACCGCCTCACACGCTTCAATCACCTTTTGTTTCGCCGACTCATCTTGGGTCGTCTGATAGACATGATGATAACTCTGCGCGACAGCAGTGTAGTATGCCTCAAGGTCCACGCCATCTGGCACTTCATCAGGCAGCTGCGCAAGCACTTCGACCGCTGCCTCCCACGCCTCTGTCTCGGCATGACAGATAATTTGTTGGTAGCGCAACTGCTGTTGCGACGGATCGAGCCAAAGTGCCTGTTCATAACACAGTATCGCCGCTGTATAATCCACATTGTCAACGTGCAACTCGGCAAGTGCGGAATAAAAGGCGTACAGTCCACGCTCCGCTATTGTGTAAAGCGACACGCCAGTGCTAACAAGCCACTCTCGCTCCAATAGGAAATCAATCGCTGAGTTTCGTTCTTCTTCAGTAATCTGGATGTCAGTGAGGAGATGCTTAGCGACAGCAGCATTTGGAAAGATTTTGGTACGGCTTTTTAGCAATGGATAGGCTTGGACGGGTTTATCCATTGATATGAGTTTAATGCCGGTAGCGATTCGGAAGAGGGATACAATCTGATCGCTGTTTTTGCGGGTCATTTCATCCGCAATCACTTCCCGATTTTCCGAAAAATGCAGATTGAGTTCCTCAATTGCGTCTCGGATATCTGTGTCACTTGGGGCGAGTTGATGTGCTTTTGCTAAAAACCGCTGTGCCGTGAAGAGTTCCCGCCACGTCCGATAGATGGTCCCAAGTCTAAAGTTAGCGAGCGCGAGGGTATATGCTTCATCGGTTGTGTTAAGAATGCTATCGTAAGCCTGAACGGCTTCGTTTAAGTCGCCTTCGGCTTCTAAGGCTTGAGCATGGGTAATTGAATTTGACATGAGATATATTCGTTCAAGAACTGAAAATGAACATCCCTCCTATAGCGACTCCTCCGAAACCCAATCCTCTGTCGCTGCTTTAAATTCCTCCGATAACTCATCAGAAACAGTCTGTTCCAAGAGTTGAATTATGTCCTCACGGAATTTAGTCCAATCGTCCCCGCGGCGGGTAAACCGATATCTATCCCCAATTTCAATAAACATCGTGTCGTTCGGTTCGGACATGGACTCAAAATAACGCCTAATGTTCATAGATGTTCTCCTTTTTTAATGGTTGTTGGTTGTCAGTTGTCGGCTTTCAGACCCTCGTTTGTGAGGGTTAGGACGTTTGTAATATCCACAGTGTCTTGCTGACTGCTGAAAGCGCAGCGACCTGACCGCTGATAGCCGTTACAGCCATTCATGCAGCTCCCAACCAGAGTCAAGTGCCTTCTGGCGGAGCGTTTTTCCTGGGTTTACGACGACGGGATTCCCGACGCATTCCAGCATCGGCAAATCCGATTGGCTGTCGCCGTAAGCATAACTGTCTTTTAGTGAAATTTCGTGTTGTTCCGCGAAAACCTGCATCGCTTCCGCTTTGCGTTCTCCAATGAGCGGGGCAGTCGTGAGTTTGCCTGTAAACCGTCCATTTTCTTCACGGAGCCGCGGTGCCAATACAGCGTCAACATCGAGATAATCAGCAATGGGTTGGACGATAAAATCGAGCGATCCGGTTACGAGGACTATCGTCATACCCTGTTGCTTGTGTTCCTGAATTTCCGATACCGCTTCCGAGAAGATTTTCGGACGAAGGTAGGTCTCAAACATCTCTACCGATGACGTTTTTATCTCAGCAGCATCCATCCCGCGATAGTTCCGATAGAACACTTCATTGAAACGGGTTCGGCTTATCCTGTCTAAAATCAGGTAGTAGGCGATTTTTGGCAGAAACCCAATGAGCCATATCAGTCTGAGGAGGCGCGGAATTTTAGCAGTACGTATCCAGATGTAGTAATGCACAATCGTAGACTTCAACAAAGTGCCATCTACATCAAAAAATGCACATGTGTTTTCCGTGTTTGGATCCGACATGATTAACCTTTTCAAGGACCTTTCTGCTGTTTTAATGTTGCCCCAAGCGCTGCGACGCGATGCTCTGCCAATTCCAAGAACTCCTGATAGGTGTCCGGATCAGTCGGTATTTTGCCGCGCTCGCCCCAATTCTCCCGTGGGAAGATGAGCGGTTCCCCAAAAATGATGCGCACCGGGTGTTTCTTCGGTAAGTTCTGACCTTTCGGCAGCGCGTGATAGGTGCCTTCAATATACGCCGGTATAATCGGGACATTAGGACCATAAATGAGCAGACTGAGGATACCCGGCTGGAACGGCTGAAGCTTGCCATCAAGTGAGCGTGTACCTTCAGGAAAGATTAGCAGACCGTTATGTTGCGCCATCACCTCGTTCGCTGTCCTGAGATCCTGTAGAAATTCGGTAAAATTGCCTTCCCGCTCTATCGGAAGCGCGTTGAGGCACGTCCGAGCGAACCAACCCTGGAGACGCGTAGCGAACCAGTAGTCCCGCGCAGCGAGCACCCAGAGTTGGTACGCCCTTTTTCCAAGCGCAGTGATGACCGTCAATGTATCAAGGTGACTCGTGTGATTTGGCATAATAATATAGGGTTTGCCTTGCGGGATATGCTCAAGTCCATAGCACTTCAGCGAGAAATAGTTCCTATAGATGCCAGTCATCACAGCACGGAAGGCACGTGCGTACCATCGCGGCACCTGCCGCAATTCCGTTTTCTCGTTTTCGGTGTGTGGATCTGTTAGTCTTGTAGCCTCAGACTGAAACGTCTCAATGAGTTTGACGACATCCCCGACTGCCTCCAAGTCCGCGAGTAAGGCATCGGGAATCGTTTCGCCGAGTTTCGTTTCAAGCACCAACAACAAGTCAAGTCGTGTGAGAGAATCGAGCCCTAAATCCACATCTAACCGACTCTCCAAGTGAATTTGATGTGCTGGCATGCGTGCCAATCGTGAGAGCGTAGAGAGTACATCCTGTGGTATATCCGTCCTTGGTGCAGCGGATTCCGGGTCCATCGCCGCTGCTTCGGGGGTCTCATGAAGGCGCGTTGTATTTTCAATATGTGTTTGCAAACTACCTTTTAGAAGCTGCCGATCTATGGCACCGTTCTGAGTTTTGGGGAGTGGGTCATCCCAGAAATGGAACTTGTGAAATTGTTGGTAACTCGGCAGCGCCTTTGCCCGCGTTTGAAGATGGTGTTGAATCGTCTTTTTCGTTGTTTCATCCGGCGATGTTGGCACAATTACGGCATGGATTGCCGTATCGGATCCATCTTCATAAGGAAGACCGACGACACAAATTTCAGAGATAGCAGGACTGTCTCGATAGAGTGCTTCCAATTCGACCGGATAGACATTCTTGCCAGAGGCAGGAACGATAACGTCTTTGCAGTGCCCCGTAAGATAGAGGTAACCATCAGCGTCCATATAACCGAGATCGCCTGTGTAGAGCCAGCCGTTCTGGATAGCCGCTGCAGTAGCAGCGGGGTTCTGATAGTATGCCTTCATTGTACTCGGTCCCTTCGCAACAATCTCGCCAACGCCATCGGCGTCCGGATTTTCAATCCTGAGCTCGACCCCTTCTACTGCGGGTCCGACAGAGTCGCGCTTACTTTTTTCGTAAGGGTTGACAGTCAACACAGGGGCAGTCTCGGTCATACCGTAGCCTTGGTAGATTGTCATACCGAATTTCTGAAACCCGTCATAAATCGCCTCAGAGAGCGAGGCACCGCCGCTCACGAGGACGCGAATTTCACCGCCCATAACAGCCTTCGCCTTTTCCGCCAAAGTTTCACCCGGTGTTTCCGCTCGCGCTGCCTGTCGTTCAATCGTGCTTTGGAGTAACTGAAAGAGGCGTGGCACACCGATAAAGGCAGTTGTTTTCGCCTCGCGCATCGTCTTCAGAAGCGTCGTCGGACGCAGCGCATTGACGTAGGTTGCAGTCGTCCCACTGTAGAGAGCCATCAACAAACTGCACGAAAAACTCAAAGCGTGATAGAGTGGCAATGCCGATAAGATACGTTCTGTGTCTGTTGGTGGAAGTGCTTTTGCGACTGCTTGTACGTTAGAGAGGAAACCACCATGTGTGAGCATCGCACCTTTAGCGTCAACAGTGGTCCCCATCGTGAAGATAATAGAGGCAACGGTATCAGGGGATATTTCCACATTCGGAAAATCGTCAGGAATGTCAGGGGTTAGTGTCCGATTCTCAGAAGGTTCGGAACCGACAATCTCACAACCGTTATTGATGTTCTGTAACATCGTCTCCGCTTCCGCTAAAACCGCACTGGACTTTTCCAAAACGGCATCAGAGACTAAAATCGATTTTGCGGTGGTGAACGCCGCGATTGCTAAGATTTCGTGGGCAGGGGTCTGGGCATCAAGTGGAACTACGGCAATGCCAATCTGGGTAGCTGCAAGGTAGGCGATACACCATCCCGGCTGATTTTCCGAGACTAACACGACCCGATCGCCTTTACGTAAACCGCTCTCCCATAACCGCCATGCGACTTCTCGTGAGCGCGTATAAGTTTCGGCGTAGGTATACTCTTCCCATTCACCCTCATTTACCATCTGCAGCGCGATCCTATTAGGAATTCGTGATGCCTGGGTCTTAATCAGGTCTACAATGGTTTTGGGATAGATATGTTCAGCGAGTGTAACAGACTCCTCCGATTCCTCTTGTGCGTCCACCTTACTCGGTTTTGTTTCCGAGTCGCCTGCTGTACCATCTTCAATTTTCAAGACATGCCGTTTGATGCCGGGGATATGAATCTCTTGAAAATACCGCTTCCAGTGGATTTTCGAGACATCGAAGTTAAAACGCTGCTGTTCTGTGGGTGAGAGTGCCGTGTAAAGCCCTTGCATCTTCTTAGTCTCAAACTCAAAGTTCGTCCGAGTGTAGGGGGCATAAATTCTGATGTAATGCAGAAGTGCTTTGACCCCGCTCTGCTTCAGGACAAGTTGACGGCGTTTCCGTTTCGCAGCACGTATTGGCAGCCGTCCGAGCACCGCTGTGACAAAATCAATGAGGCGCATACGGCTGTCCAACTTCTGTTGGAATTCTTCTAAACTTGGATACTTCCAGATAGGCACAGCGATCGGCTTTCCATCTTCGAGCATAGGGTTTTTGATGAAGTAGTCGTAAGTCGCCTCAAAGATACCTCGAAAGTAGAGCGGGTTCTGCGTTCCGGTTGCCACATGATACACCTCAATGCCACCCCGTCTTGCCGTCGCCTCGGCAGCTGCCAAGGTCGCATTGACAACAAAGTCAACAGGAATAATATCCAGAATTATGTCTGGGTCTGCCGGGAAATCTGGCAGTCGTCCCTTCCCAAAACCGACAATTAGCGGTTCCGACATCCGAAACTTCCCGAGCCAACCAGGCACAGGTTCATCAAAACTACTCTCAATAATCGAGGGGCGCACAATAGCCGTTGGGAGGTCGCCGCGCAATTCCATCACCATCTGCTCGGCAAGGAATTTCATGTAGGTATAGGTATCGTTCCATCCACGCGAGCGTGCGTGTTCCAGTCCTGCCTCAACCAACCGATTCTCAAGCCATTCCGATTTCAATTCTTCGACCTGCGCTTCCAGCCTTTTCCGAGTCCCTTTTATCAACTCTTCAGCCATCTGCTCGAAACGTTCAAGGTTCTCAGGGGCATCGGCTTCAGCATGAATAGCAGTACTGAGAGATAGCAGTCCTTCGATCTCTTCGGAAAGCACCTGTGGAATAACCATCCCGGTTTTTTCCTGATGCTCCGCTGCGTATTGTTGATATGGTGGCGGTAATTCCTCAGGCACCCGTCCGGCTTCGCTTCCCCGAACGTACGCCGTCGAAATATGCAGGAATACAGTATCTTGGCAGCCTTTTGCGAAGTTAACCACATGCTTAGCAGCAAGAGCGTTCCCCCACAAAGAATCATCAAAAGGTGGATCGAAATCCACAAGTCCCGCAATGTTAATAAATACCTGTACTTCGTTCTGGAGGCGTTGGTATTCGGCATCGCTGAATCCGAGGCGTTCGTGAGTCAGTTCACCTTCAACAGCAATCAACTTCTGTTGTGCCCATTCATCAAAATTTTCGCCGTGCAAGCGTCGGAGAGAAGCAAAAACATCGGAGGCGAGGAGTTCATTTTCCAAGCGCTCTTGCGCGGAGGCCCGTTTTCCTGTTTTATCAGTGCGGCTTCGGATGAGAAGATAAATCTTTTCGACATCGGGGAGTGCGGTCAAAATCTTCGCCACCATCGGTTGACCTAAAAACGCCGTGCCACCCGTGATCAGCAGAACTTTCCCTCGAAAAAAATCAGTTATTGACATAATTCCCTTTTTAGTGTCATGATAGATACTTAAACGTATCGCACGAGGCTGCAGTCTCTCACATTGCCTTCAACTTATATTTACAAACTTCGTCTAATCTTTTAGTGAGCAGCTATCCGCTAAACTGACTGCTGACTGCCATCACGCGGTAAAAGTTGCCCACATTTTAACACATTTTCTACAAAAAGTCAAAGGTTCAATAGATAATGTTAGCAGAAGCAGACAAGTTACAATTCTTACAAAAAACGGAACTTTTCGCGGAAATTCCAGAAACTGAGCTGAAATCGATTTCTCAGATTGCAAACGAAGTCACTTATCCCGCGGATTCACTGCTATTTGAGGAGGGCGACGACGGCGACTCACTTTATCTTATAGTTGAAGGCAAAGTTAGTATTATCAAGGCAGGCACGGAGGTCTTGTTCTTTGATGAGAAAGGTTACTGTCTCGGCGAAATCGCCCTGATTGACAACAAACCCCGAAGCGCTACTGTCAAAACTGTGAAACCGACCCAATTCCTGCGTATCACCCGAAACGACTTCTTCAACGCTATGGCACGTGAACCACGAATCGGGCTCGGTCTGTTTCGGGTTCTAAACGACAAGATCCGACGCGATCTTGAGATTCAGATGAGTGCTGTCCGTAAAGAGATCGCACAAGAAGAATCGATGCGTTTCGCCGCTGAAGTCCAACAGTCCCTGCTCCCGAATCAAGAAATTTCGCATCCGTGTGTGCATACCGCTGGCTATTGCCAACCGGCGAATAGTGTCGGTGGCGACTATTACGATTACATGGAACTTTCTGAAAACCGAGTCGCTATTTTTATCGGTGATGTTATGGGGCACGGTTACCACTCAGCGATGGTAGCCGCGATGACGAAAAGTTGTCTGGAAACACAGATTCGCTTTGACGCTTCCGTACCGGAAGTCATGAAGGCGATTACCCGCGTCATAGAAGAAGACTCGCAAGCCTTTATCTATATAACCTGCTGCTATCTGATTATTCATCCAGACAATCGATTGGAATACACCAACGCGGGCCATCCGGAGATGCTCCTGTATCGTGCCGAACCGAATAGGGGAAACAGCGAAGCCGAGGAACCCCTTGAATTAGAATCTGCATTCCTGCCGGTCGGTATTTCATTTTTCCCGGGACCATCGGAATACCACAGTATAGAGGTGGCGTGGCATCCGGGCGATCTGCTTGTCCTTTATTCAGATGGTATCACGGAAGCGTTCAACCCGAACTTGGAAATGTATGGACTGGAGCGTCTCAAATCTCTGATCTCCAAAAAACGTCATCTGTCTCCCGAAGAGATTAAAAATGAGATTCTGTCAGACCTCCGCGTACATCAGCAAGGCGAAAATACGAACGACGACATCACCCTGGTTGTCGCGAAGTTTACGTAGAGCTGCGAAAATCAGACGCTCCAAAATCGGTGTTACTTGATTTGGCTGACCACATAGTGCATAATATTCTCTATGAGTTTTTTGTTCATCGCAGTTGTATACTGGCTATCGTTGCGAAGGCTGGTGATGACATACATCCCCTTGCCATATCGCCTTGCCCCGACAACTAACTCTTTTTTATCTTCAGTGGTCGCAAAAATTTCATCGCTGCGATGCCAGTCCGTCCACGCATCATCAATAAAGATTTTGCCTGACTCAATTTTGTTGGGTGTGGAGAAGAGAGATTTGCCTTTTTCAGTAACGACAAACTTCTGGGTTGGTGGGCTTTCAATACCTTTCAATTTCCCTTGTAACCACCCGGTTTCGCACGGTTTTTCGTCACTGCTGTCCTGCCCCGCGACAACGACGATACCGCCGTTTTTCACAAACGCCTTAATCTTTTTCTCCGTCTCACGCGAAAGGAGGTAGTGTCCATAACTTGAGATCTCTTCGTAACCGATCCACAACACATCAGCGTTTTCTAATTGTGGGAGTGCGTGTGCTCTGGTGAGTTCATGTGCAACGCCACGTTTTCCCACCTTTTTCAGGGACCTTAGTGCCTGATACTCATAAGTTGCTGTGTTGGTGTAAACAGGTGTCTGGCTCCATGTCGGATGTGTGCTGTTTGCGGTCAAAACTAAGACTTTTATCGCATCTTTCGGCGCGCCAACCCACATTTTACCGGCTAACATGTCGTTCACAATCTTTTGGAACGCCTTCGTTTTGCCATTAAACGTGCGTGACATCATCGGGTCAATGTGTGTAAATGTCCACCAAGAACCGCTGTAGCCGCTGCGATAGGCGCGCATCTGAAACCATGTATTATCAATAAAACACATACTATCGATACCGTAATGTTCACGGTAGAAAACGATAATAGGCATTTTGGGTTTGAGCAAACCCACCATCTTTTCTGGCGAAGTGCTTTGCTTGTAATGCCCTGTAGCGAAGTTCATCTTAATCTCTTTGAGATTACTTTTCCCTTTGACATCTTTTTTGACGGTAATAACGCCCCGCAACCGTCTTTTGTCAACACTTTCTACTTCGCCGAAGACGATGTTCGTGCAGGCATCAACGACTTCGCGAATTGTATATTCTCGCTCAATAAACGCAGAGGCAGATGGTGTGAAAAGCAAACCTACAAGACTCAACACCAGAAGTGATGCAAGGAATTTAGATGTAAAGCGCATGACGAAATCCCCTTTAAGTGTTACAAACGCAGTTAATGAACCACGCTCTCTTTTAGATATGTTCGGATTTTCTAAGTAACAATATTGTATTACATCTCAACGAATTTTCCAACACCTTTTTACTTTCTCTGCCCTTATGTCAGAACTGAAATCTCCGTTCCCTTCACAGTGGACATCGGCAAAAGTTTTTAATACCGCAACCTATATTGGACTCTTAGTCTTTGTTTTAGCACTTCCCTTCGGTTATTCGACGGCGTTCCTTAACATCGGACTCTCACTGGTGCTATTCGGATGGGTCGGACGCGTCATCTCGGAACGGAAACTCGGCTGGCGACGGACACCGCTTGACCTTCCCATTGCGTTATTTTTGGGATTAGCACTCATAGCATCGCTCTTTGCACCGCACCCTTCGACGAGTAGCCTCGGCTACTTTTGGAAATTCCTTCGAGCGATCCTACTCTTCTATGCTGTTGTTCACAGTCGCTTAGGAACCCGATGGCGACATATCGTCATCGCCTTTATCGCTGCAGCAAGTATATCTTCTACACTCGGGCTCTGGTATTACGTAAACGATACCCGCTTAGCACTCGACTTTATGGGGCGAATTGGGTTGCAATTTCAGGAGGAATTTACTGTAGCAGAGGGATTCTCGGACGAATTACGTGCTGAACTGCGTACATGCCGTGTCCCGCTCTCGGAAACGGCTGTCCACGTAACGGACAGAAAACCGTCAGCGCAACCCGACACATGGCGTATTGACGATCCGGCGAGGGACAGACGCTACACAGTCCGTAAAGGTGATACACACCTTATGGTGTATATGATTGAACAACGTCTTACGGGGACGTTCAAGATGCCCAATGACCTCGGTGCATACCTCGCGCTCAGCCTTCCATTTGTCATAGGCTACTTTGTGGCAGGTTTAATAGCCATCAGCAGTCAGCAATTAGCAGTCGGGGAAACAACGGTCGGAAACCATCAGCAATTAGTAATCAGCAAAAATCCCTCTTTACCGAAAGCCAATAGCCGAAAGCCAATAGCCGAAAACCGAAAACTGATAACTATAACCCTAATATTGGGAATAATCTTAGTTTTGATGGGCACAAATCTCGTTTTGACCTTGACGCGTGCGGCGTGGGTGAGTGTCATCCTTGCAGTCATCTTCAGTGTCTTTTATCTTCTTATCAGCACACTACCCACAACGCTTTCGTGGAAGCGAGGCTTATTGGGATTGGCTTTAATGAGCATTGTGTGCTGTGTGTTCCTTCTGAATACAAACGCTCGGCAGACACTCATTGATATGGTGCCGCGGCATATTAAGTCCCGTTTTCAGACAATGATTACACATCCCGCAGGCTTCATGAGTGAACGTCCGCAGTGGTGGCGCATGTCCGTACAATTCATTCAGCAGTATCCGTTCACCGGAATTGGGCCCGGTAGATTTCGCTACGAGTACCAACGAAACGGACCACCTGAACAATACGACACGCCTTATCACGCCCATAACATCTATCTGCACATCGCTGCCGAGCAGGGGATTCCATCGCTTTTGGTGTTTTTGTGGATGGTAGCGATCCTCTGCCAATCCATATTTGCCATGCGGCAGGCAACAGATTTTTGGGGGATGGGTACCTTTATCGGCGCGAGCGGATTCCTCATTTCCGCGCTTGTTTACGGACTCGCAGATAACATCCTACATCAACGCACAGTGTTGCTTTTCTGGTTTATCATCGGCATAATTTTTTATTTACAACTATCAGAGGACCCAAGATATGAAAAAAGACCGAACGCCGGTTGACCTGTCTTCCGTGACGACCTATCCACTCAAGGAGCGTATCAACAAAGTCTCGGTTCACGATTTTGCGAGGCTGCCAGAATCAGAGGCGGATATCTCAGCATTTTTAGCGAGTCTCCCGAAAATTCTCAAAGGATCAGATTTCTTAGCACTCGTTGACGCTATCGTCACAGCGTATCAGAACAAGAAACCGGTTATCGTGATGATGGGTGGGCATGTCATCAAATGCGGATTGAGTCCGCTCCTCATCGCTTTGGTGAAACGCGGTGTGATTACCGGGTTCGCCTTTAACGGCGCCAGCAGTATCCACGATTTCGAGATTGCCCTTATTGGGGAAACCTCTGAGGATGTCTCCGCGTATCTCCAGACCGGACAATTCGGGATGTGGGAGGAGACTGGACACTTGATGAACACGGCAATTCAGCACGCCGCGGATACTGGCATTGGGATGGGTGAAGCGTTGGGTAAGCAGCTCGTAGAGATGAACGCGCCTTATAACACGTCCAGCCTCCTTGCTACCGGTGTCCAATACGACATCCCAATTACGGTGCATGTCGCTATCGGCACAGACATTATCCATCAACATCCGGCGACGAACGGTGCCGCTATCGGTGAAGCAAGTTTTACCGATTTTCGTTTGTTGACAGGGTTAGTAGAAGAACTGGAAGGCGGTGGAGTCGTCCTCAATTTGGGTTCAGCTGTGATTCTGCCGGAGGTTTTTTTGAAGGCACTAACAATTGCGCGAAATTTGGGGCATACGGTATCCCACTTCACAACTGCCAATTTCGATATGAACCAGCAATACCGTCCCGTAGAGAATGTCGTCAAACGCCCGACGGAGATGGGAGGGAAAGGCTATACGTTCACGGGACATCATGAGTTGATGATCCCGCTACTGGTGCAGGCAATTATGACCCGCCTATAAGGTGTCAATAAAATCCTCTCGCTCCTCTTCTGTCATGGTGTCCCAATTCAATCCTCGGGATGTACAGAGTTGTCGAACCTGCGACTCAGCGTATTTCATTCGTTCCTCTTCACCCACACTGGTTCTTTCTGCAAGCGCAATCAGGACTGCACGCTTCTCTTTAGGGGGCATCTGCTGGATAAAATCAATAAGCTGCTCGGTTGTTAACTCAATAGTTGCATTCATTCTACAATTTCTCCTTTGCCAGAACAAAATTGAAAATTACCGACTAACACTTACAACACAAACCATACACTATCTCCCTTCTGGAAAACGCCTGCTTGCACCATTTCTGCGCTTTGATGCCGCTTTCAGTTCTGCCAAATAGGATCGGATAGCGCGCAGCTTCGGTAGTGACGGAATGTGTAAGTAAATCCTCAGAAGTTGTCCTCGCTTGGCACTATCCATATTTTTGTAGGTCTCCAAAATCTTTTGATATATTGAACCGTCCATCTCAAATCCCTCCGATTTCTATGAGATAGTATCTCCCAAATCAGTCACGACTTCCGCATAATGAGATCGCTGTAGGAAACAGCAATCGGCTCGGTAGTGTCTAAGCGTAGTGTGGTTTTAACGTGTTGATGTTCGTCTACGGCTTCGGTCTCGGCCTGTCCTTGAAACACTGTCTCCAATTCAACAAATTGCCCTAAATCAGCAACCCTATCAAGATGGATACGCGTGTGATTGAACATCCAAACCTCTCGATGTTTGCGGACAATTGTCTTGATACCGAATGCGGCGGTTAGCAGCGTTTTCAAGGCTGTAGGATCGTTAATCTTGCAGAGTTGATACTGACTGTAACGGGACGCGTCCTGGTTCGGACGCTCATAGTAGATGAGCCATGCCTCTGTCATTCCGTCAATCTCGCGTAGTTTAAAACGCGGTTCACACGCTTCCGATTTTGTCCGGCACTTTTCCGCCGCCATATAAAAATACGTATCAATTTGATGCACAGTTTCATGATGCGTCGCATTTAAGTCAGCCAATCTTGGATAGAAACTATCAAGCGCCTGACACTGTGCCTTGAACTCTAAATTTGTTGCCATATCTTGATCGGATGTGAGCTGAGGTTCTTCATTCAAGGTCTCTAATGTCTTCACCAGACTCGAAACCGTCGATACACGAGCGATTGCAGCGTTCCCCATGCGCCAACAACCAACAAACCTCATGCCGTAACTGAAGTGAACTCATCAGACAGGTACGCAATTGATCTGGATCGAAATCGCGTCCTAATAGAAAACTGTAGCTACCCAAACGCATCACGTGTCGTCCGGCACTGTTATTACGGACAATAGGAACAATTTTCACGTGGGGTTGATACCTCTCAACATATTCAAAGAGTCTCGACCGCGAGCGACGCAAACAGTCAGGGATTATCATCTGATATCTTGCCACCTTCAGCATACCGATAGCTTCTCCAGTGCGTTCTGGAATATCGCATCCGTAGCCTGCAGAATGGACGAGGTCTCTGACTTTATCATGTAGATCTTCGTTCCTTGAGAGGAACATCACATCACCTTGTAATTCAGAGATGCCGAAATCCTCTTGAATATCAAGCGGAATACGTGCTTCCCGAGTTCGCCAATCCAAGGTTCGACGCGCCCGCCTCACCCGTTCATTGACATCATTGAGCCGCTCTTCTAAATCTGGGAGTGGTTTAAAAACTTTCTGCATTCTGTTTGTGCAAACACTTTGATGAAAAATAGGAACCGGTTACTGCTCTCTATTGTAGCACACCTTTTTGACGTACATCAAGCAATTTTGTTGATAAAAACCGCGACATGCTATAAAATGTAGGCATTCAGGGATCAACTCTTTCCGACTGCTGAAAATGTCAACTGCTGATAGCCAATACATGGAGGATTCAACATGAAATACTTGCGAGTCAGCGCTGTCCTGCTCTTCTGCCTCTTCTTAATTCCATTATCAAGTTCTGCAGAAATTGATCCAGCAACCATTGTTGCAGGATGGCTTTTTGACGACGGAAATGGCGATACCTTGTCGGATTTCTCAGGCAATGGACATGACGGCGAAATTCAGGGCGCACCGAAATGGGTAGATGGTAAGTTTGGAAAGGCACTTGAGTTCGACGGTGCCAAGGATTGGGTAGAGGTTCCAGAGATTGGTACTTTTGAAGAGATCACAGCATGTGTCTGGGCACAGTACACCGGTAGAGTCGGACAATTCCGAGTCATTTTTGACAATAACGGTTGGGCCGCAGGGGATGTCCACCATCAGATCCGACCGGCGAACGAACTCGTTTGGGCAATTAATGGCAACGGCGGACACCTATTCTCTACAATTTTTTTTACCGACAAAGAGATAGACAAATGGCATCACTTCGCAACCGTCTATAGCACAAAGGAAAAAATTAGACGCTACTACATCAACGGTGAAGAGAACAAGGAAGATGACCAAGCCGCCATTCCGGGGAAACTGGGGCCCGCAAGAATCGGCGATTGGGATGGCGGTGACAGATTTTGGATGGGGTACCTTGACGAGTTGGTTTTCTTTAACGTTGCTTTGACACAAGAAGAGGTTGTCCAAATCATGGAAGAAGGCTTCGAGAAAGTGCTGTCCGTTCAACCGCAAGGAAAACTGGCGACAAAATGGGGTGTGTTGAAAACCATTAATTGAGAGAACTAATATTTGCAGCGAAGTAGGAGCATCACTATGTCTACACCCCAACTTCCACTTCCGCCACATTTCGATGCAGATCGGGTAGACAAAGTTTGGCGGATTCCCTACCAAGAGCGCCAGCGTGAAGCACAGGAATGGGCAGAGAAACATGCAGTTTGTCCAGCATCCGAAGATGATTTTAGGACCTGCTTGTTACTCGTCGATGTTCAAAATACGTTCTGCATTCCAGATTACGAACTTTTCGTTGGCGGAAGATCCGGGAACGGTGCCGTAGAGGATAACATTCGCTTGTGTCAATTCATCTATCGCAATCTACCAAATATCAGCAAAATCGCCTGCACAATGGATACACACACAGCGATGCAGATATTTCACGAAGTTTTCTGGATCAATGATATCGGTGAACACCCAATCCCCCTACAGACCCTGATTACACAAGAAGACATCGAAACAGGTAAATGGCGCGTCAATCCTGCGGTTGCGGAAAGCCTGATGGGAGACCAAAATCGGTACGAGTGGCTAAAGGCTTATGGTGAACACTATGTCAAAGTGCTGACAGCAGAAGGGAAATACCCGCTTGCGATATGGCCCTACCATGCAATGCTCGGTGGGATTGGGCATGCTGTTGTCTCTGCTGTTGATGAAGCCTGCTTTTTTCATACAATCGCACGTAAGGCACAGATACATTACGAAATCAAAGGACAGAATCCGTTGACGGAAAACTATTCCGTCTTGCGCCCGGAAGTTCTTAACGATGCCGATGGAAAACCGATCGCTGAAAGAAACAGTGCCTTCCTACAAATGCTCCTCGAATACGATCGCGTGATTATCGCTGGACAGGCAAAAAGCCACTGCGTCGCCTGGACGGTTAGCGACTTGCTCGAAGAGATTCAGAAAATCGATATTGCGTTGGCGAAGAAAATCTATCTCGTGGATGATCTAACTTCACCCGTTGTTGTGCCAGGTATAGTGGACTTCACAGAACCCGCAGACGCTCTTTTTGCCAAAGTTTCGGATGCCGGGATGCATGTGGTGCAGTCAACAGCACCGATTGCGCAGTGGGCTGAGTAGCAACTTAGGTCATTATTGAAAAACGCGTAGGATGATCGAAAACCTGTCCGAAACGAAGTGGCGGACAATCGAGGAGTAAAAAATTAAAAAATGGAAAATAGACAAACAGGATTTGGAACTTACGTCCGCTTGTCTGGGATGATGTTTCTCCAGTTCGCTATATGGGGGGCATGGGCGGTGCTTATTGCCGGACACATGCAAAACCTCGGATTCACCGGCAAACAGATTAGTTACGTCTTTGGTACCACCGCCATCGGTTCAATGATTTCTCCGATCATCGCAGGTTGGATTGCCGACCGATTAATGCCTGCTCAGGTGTTCGCAGCAATTTCGCACCTACTCGGCGGTGTCTGTCTGCTTTTCGCATGGAAACAGACAAGTTTCCCGATGATGTGGGGCGCGATTTTCCTGCATGCCGTCCTCTACATGCCCACGATCGCCCTGACAAACGCCATCGCCTTCCACCACATGGGACAATCGGACAAATTTGGTAATATCCGCGTCTTCGGAACGTTTGGCTGGATTGCGATTAATTGGGCACTGAGTCTGTATCTACGGTACTGCGAAGGACAAGCGATAAACCTTTCATTCATTTCTGACTGGTTCTCCTTCTTAGGGAATGCTGTTTCTTTTCTCACCAATCACCTTCTTGATGGAGGTGTTTCCGACTGCCTCTTCTTCGGTGCTATCCTCTCCTTTATTATGGGTGCCTACTGTCTGACACTCCCCAACACACCGCCAAGCAAAGAGGCAAAGAACCCTTATGCGTTCCTTGAAGCGTTCTCTCTCGTCTCAAACCGAAATTTCGCTGTGCTTCTGATTATCTCCTTCGTCGTTGCGATCGAACTTCCGTTCTATTACAACTTGACTTATCTCTTTCTGACCGAAGCAGAACACGGTGTTGGACTTGCAGGGAGTAGCGCTAACTTCGCAATGAGCCTTGGACAAGTTGCCGAAGTGGCACTCATGCTCCTGCTATTCCCGTGTCTACGATGGTTTGGGATGCGGTTTACAATCTTCTTAGGTATCCTCGCGTGGCCCGTCCGGTACGCTATTTTCGCCATAGGTCAACCCGTGTGGTTGGTCATTGGGGCACAAACCTTGCACGGGATTTGTTACTCGTTCTTCTTCGTGGGTGGAATGATTGCTGTAGAGCGGTTGAGCCCACAAGATATCCGAGCGAGCTCTCAATCCTTGCTCCTTTTTGTTACCAACGGGTTTGGGATGTTAGTCGGACATATCATCAGCGGACGCGTCCACGACTTTTTCGCTTACGCCGAGGGTGGACACGCATGGGCAAAAATCTTCATGATCCCCATTGTTGTAACAATCGTTGCCGCAATTGCCTTCATTGCGTTATTCGATGAAAAGAAATACCAAGCAGACGCAGAAGCAATGGGACGAAATTCTACATAGCGGAGAATCGTTAAGGTGGTGGTTACGCTACCGCTCAGCCTTCAGTTAAACCTTGTGGCAGTTGCCGAATACTTCCTGACACGAACCGCTCTTTACTGGCTGCTGAAGGTTTCCTACGCAGTAGGCGACCTGACGGCTAACGGCTAAAATATTATGTTTGATTTCCGCGCGCCTCTGTTCTTAATTCTCCTTGCTGCAATCCCGGTGCTAATCTTTGTGCAACGACGGGCACACCGCGGCACAGCAAAATGGCGGAAAAGCGCGATCCTCTTCCTCCGAGGCACCGCGCTTTTATGCGCGATCCTCGCCTTAGCCGATCTGCACCGGACCCACAACCAACAACGTCTGGCAGTCGTTTTCCTGATTGATACCTCCGAAAGCATCCCATCTACACAGCACGAGAAGGCACTCAGAGAGATAAACGCCGCTGTCGCGGGATTAAAACCTACTGACCGGTTCGGTGTTATCAGTTTCGCGACAGAGACCGCGATCCTACGAGAAATCCGTCCCAAACAAGACTTACCGACGGTAGGTTCACTGGCGATGTCAGTGGAAGCACTCCCAGAACAGACGTTTCAGCGAGACGGGACAGACATCCTCACGGTACTCAAACGCGCAATTGCTCTCTTGCCAGACCATTATCATCGACGGATCGTACTGTTCAGCGACGGCATACATAACGTTGGCGGAACACCCATCAAAGACTACCTACCCCTGCTCTCGGCAAGTGATGTCGAAATATTAACGATCCCACTCGAAACTATCAAGGATGCCGTTCAAGTGGTGCAGCTGCAACTCCCCACCGAAGTCCGAAAAGAACAACACTTCGGAATCAACGCAGTGATTGAGACTGACGGGAGTATCCCAAACCTGAATGCCACTCTCTATCGCGAAGACACCCTGATTGATGAATTTGAATGGACACTACCAAGCGGGAGACACGTACGACCTCTACGCACAGAACAGATTTCAGAAGAAGGGAGTCATACATATCGGCTGAAGTTGAATGTAACCGATGAAATCCCAGAAAACAATCAGGCGGATGCCGTTGTGCGAATTCAGGACCAACCCCAGGTTACCGTATACGCGGAAGGGGATTTGGCAGACACTGTCCCATTTAAAACCGTTCTTGAGGAAAATGGCTTCAGTGTGGAGGTAATGTCCCCAACGGAGATGCCGACGGAACTTGTAACGCTCCAACGCAGCGATGTTCTGATACTGAACAACATCCCTGCAGATGCGCTTTCGGTGGAACAACAACGACACATCGAAAATTACGTCCGCGACCTCGGACACGGATTGGTTGTTATCGGTGGAAGGCGTGCCTATGGACCTGGAGGCTACACCGATACGGCGTTGGAACGGACGCTTCCGGTAGAGATGACTCCACGTGAACGCAAGGATGCTGTCGCTATTGTCTTTGTGCTGGATACATCGGGGAGTATGGCGAACTACATCGGGGCGCGACAGAAAATCCAACTTGCCATTGAAGGGGTCCGCACGGGTATCCGTAACCTTGACGAAGAAGATATGGCTGGCATCCTCGGCTTCAATACCGATGTCCATCGCATTTCTGACCTGACTTCCGACCAAAATGCGCTGATCTTCGCCGTGAGCAAACTCCGTCCAACGGGGGGTACCACAAAGATAAAAGACGCTACTGAGAAGGCGTACGAGATGCTCAAAGCAAATGCGGCAAAACGGAAGCACATCGTCCTCCTATCCGACGGTAAGTCCGATGGGGCGGAATCTGCTTTTCTTGAACTCGCAGCGCAGATCGCTGAGGCACGCATCCGTCTCACAACGATAGCGATAGGCGATGCCAATAGACAACTCCTTACGAAAGTCGCAGAAATAGGGGATGGACAGCCTGTTTTTGTTGAAAATATCCAGCAACTGCCGGAGGTCTTAACAGAAGCCGTCCGAGAAACGCGGCGTTACATCGTTCAGGAACCCTTTCAACCTGTTATTGCTGTGCCAAACGCACCGATTGTCTCAGGCATCGGTACACCACCGGAACTCCAGGGTTACGTCTCAACAACAGAAAAGGAAGCCTCCCAAGTTTTCATCCACTCTCACAAAGACGAATCGATCCTTGCGGGTTGGAATTTCGGATTGGGAAAATCGGTCGCGTGGACATCAGACGTTCAACCCGTATGGGCGAAAGCGTGGATTCCGTGGGAAAATTTTGGGAAGTTTTGGGGGCAGGCTATCAATTGGGTACTCCCAGCAACAGATACAGAGGTCGATTTCGACCTCTCGGTATCACTTCAGCACGGTGTGGCACAAGCCAATATTGATACACGAACAGCGTCACAAGCATCGTATAAACTTCACGTTGTAACTCCCGATGGGACAAGCGGATCGGTTGAAATGCAACAGCAGACACCGACGCGTTATAGCGGTACATTTCAGATGTCCAACAGTGGTGCCTATATTGTCACCGCCCAGCGTGACGGCGATGCACACAAGCGCACCGAAGTCTTGTCGCTCTCTTATCCAGCAGAATACGCCGAATTTGAGGTTGATACGGCTCTGCTAAAGATGCTTGCTGCTCGGACTGCCGGTATTTATGAACCGACACCAACCCAAATAACGAGACCGGCAGGCACACCCGTTGAGAAGGAGGTTCCACTGGCGCGAGCCTTGTTAGTTGCTGCGGTTCTCTTGTTCGTATTAGAGATGATTCTCCGGCGTTTCAGCATAACGAATAGGTATCTAACTGCACTCCTTGAACGACTCACTGGGAAACCTGTAGACCGAACTATAGAACCCCAAACGATGCGTACACTTGTGAGCACCCCGCCTTTGGACGAACGTATCACAGCAGCCCCAACATCTCCACAGCCTGTAGAAGCACCCATGACTCGACTATTAGCCGCTAAAAAGCGGGTACGTTGATGCATTTATCACTTTCGTTAAGAAGGTTGAGATGTAGGTTGGGATACTGAACTAGCACACGGATCGGTTTTTAGGATGTGGTCTCTGCCGAATTGAATTTGACGATTTCTTCCCAAAGTATGTTACCATCGGTATCGCAAAATTTTCCGATGAATTCAGCAGTAAACCTATTGATGGTTTTATCATACTCTTCCCTAAACTGTTCTTTTTTTTCTTTTGCTTGGTGTCCTAATGGTTCAATGATGTCAGTGTACAGGTCGCTATCACCTGATATGAATTCCCAGAATTTTTGTCCGCATAACTTTAAGTAGTCACCCATATCTGGTTTTCTGGTCTTTCCATAACAGCAACCGTTAATAGCAACAACATTTATTGCCGATACATTCGTACCGAGGATTCGTTTAGCTTTCCTGAAGTTGTCCTTTAGTTTTGTTATTTGGCTACTATTCCCCCAATTCGGTCCAGATTTGATCGATACAATGTATCTTATACCATCCTTTTCAAACTCTAAATCAATCCCCTCCGCTGCAGATTTTTGACCACCGTATACTTGTGAACAGATAAAAATAGCAAGTTCCTCCAAAAACTTACCAAAAATTGTTTCTTCTTGCGAAGATAGATGAGCATCCAAAATAGTCTTTACAAACTCTGATACTGTGCTAATGTTTTTCGTTTTAAACAGATAGGGATTTTTTCGCTTGACGACATCCATTAACTTCAATTTTTGGAGTCTATCGAACCTTCTCTGGTGAAAGTCCTGAATGTTCGTCGTAATGTAATCAACGATCCGTTGTTGTGTAATGGGTTTCATATTGAGCTTCTTCAAATAACAAACATTGTGCCGAATTGATATTCTCCCGTGCCAATTGATAATACTCAGGCAAAATTTCAATACCAACAGAATTTCTTAATAACGTCTGAGCCACCTGACAAGTCGTCCCCGAACCTGCAAACGGATCCAGCACCCAATCATTTTCTTTCGTAAACAACTTGATAAACCATTCCGGTAATGCCTTCGGGAAAACGGCACTATGTTTTCGATTTCCCGTTTCCGTTGCTAAGTGCAAAACGTTCGTCGGATACGCCATCTTTCGGTCTAACCAATTTGAAACGTTCTTACCAAACCCACTCCCGACTTTCGATGTATCCCGACTCTGATCCGTCTCGCTAAGATTCTTTAACCTTTTCTCTGCCCAATCTCCCATCGGCACCATAACTGCCTCTTGGTACATGTCGAACTTTCTGGTCTTATTAAATTGCAAACACCTTTCCCAAGCGTCCCTGAATCGGTTTGGCCATTTGCCCGGATAGCAGTTTTTCTTATGCCAGACAAATTCCTCTGTCCACAACCATCCTTGTTTCTTCATCTCAAGTATCAATTCAATAACATAAGTATGCCGTTCTCCATCAACCGCTTGCTCCTTGATGTTTAAAATGAAGGTGCCAGACGGTTTAAGGACCCTTAAAAATTCTTCAGCGCGAGGCATAAACCAATCAACATATTCATCGGGTTTAATCCCGCCGTATGTCTTGGATCGGCGATCAGCATACGGCGGAGAGGTTATAATGAGGTCGAACGAATCGGCATCAAAATTGGCGAGTACCTCTAAGCAATCCCCAAGATAAAGGTCTGTTTTTGTTTTTGCCATTGAATGATTGGTCCTTACGCGATGGATATCAAGTTTTATGCTATAAATAAAGGATTTTGGTTAAAAATCGCTATTGCAGTACGGAAATCCCTTCAATCCCCCTGCTGTGATTAATTAGATGATACAATACTTACCCCAAAAAATCAAGTAAAAAGATTAGGTCTTGCCGCTACGTTTCGCAGCAGTATCAGCGATGTCAGAGGGGTATGAAGTAGTTTGGATGGATAGCAAGCAAACCTTGATTGATCCGAATAAGGGACTACGTTTCAGCGAGGTTATTAGATAGATAGGCACCCAAGCGAACCCAACACTCCAATCCAATTTAGAAGTGTTGGGTTCATTCATCTTCGGGAAGATTCAATTAATCGCTTAATCGCTAAGAGATGGACGGGGTAGCATTATGTCAGAGGGCGTTGCCGAATCTCGTGCCAAGGCCCGGTGATCGCCAATGTAATCCCGTGGCTTTGGATGTTCACAAAGAGCGTCGTGCCGTCAGGCGAGAACGTCGCACCCGCAAGTTCGGACATATTACCTGCATTCCGAGCAAACTTATAAAGATGCCCCTCAGGCGTCACACCAACCAAGAACTCTTCTTCGGGACCGTCTTCACAGATGATGAGATCGCCCCACGGCGTGACCGTCAGGTTATCAGCGTTTTCCATGAGGTTTCTGTCATTCGGTTCAATGAAGAGTTGAAGCGTCCCTGGCTCTTGTGCCTCACGACTTGTCCCTTCATAAGCGCTCGGTATATACTTCCAGATTTGCCCCTTGTACGCAATACCACCATTTGTGCAAGCGATATAAAATTCCCCGGTTTCAGATCCACTTCCATACCATATCCCTTCACCGCGTGCAAACTTCGCTGCCCCTTTATCTTCGTTTCCTTGTATACGGAGGTCATCCTCCGGCGAGTCTATATTCTCAACATCCACCCATTCGACCGCGAGTGTTTCTCCAACTGGAATTGGATTATACGTCCACCGAAAAACCTTCTGCACTCGACTCCGCCAGTTCCGAGTATCCGCACTTTTGAGGTCCCGGATTTTCAGTGCCTGCAGCTTACCACCTGCAGCGAGTTCACCGGGTGTATTGGGAATAAATCGATAGATTAAACTATCACCTCTGTCTTCCGTTTGGTAAACAATTCCGGTCTTCGGGTCAACAGCAACGGCTTCATGATTGAAACGTCCCATCGCTTTCAGCGGAATTGGATCTGCTAATTTTATGTCAGTCGTAACAGGGACTTCAAAATTATACCCGTGATCTGCTTCATAAGTCAGTTCTGGGTCCACCTTTTGCACAGTCTCTTCACACGTTATCCATGTATTCCAAGGGGTCAGACCCCCAGCACAATTCCGGATTGTCCCTGTCAGACTCAAGAAATGCTTTTCCAGTGTCTGTGTTTTCGTGTCATAGACAAGCGTTGTTGTACCACCGAGGCACGGTAGTTCACCCGATCCAGCGTCGTAGAATTTATCAATGGCAGCGCGTTCAATTTTCTCGTTATTCCATCCGAACGCGCCAACTGATTTGCTGGTCGGCTGCAATTCATGATTACGAATGAGTATAGTTTTGCCGTTAGGACCTGGGTAAGCTGCCATGCCGTCGTGTGCGCCTGGCACCCAAAGTCCATCGTCCATTTTTTCCCCCGTTCTCGAAAAGGCGTGAGCAGTAAACCCTTCTGGAAGATCAAGGAGACGATTTGGACTCGGTTTGAATTCATAGGGCGGCGGTGGCCCGAAACCCGGCACCTTTTGAATTAGTGCCCGGCTACACCCTAAAAATCCGAGGCTGACTGCTACAGATGCTGTGGCGAGCGTGCTGGAACGTAGAAACTGTCGTCGAGATAGTCTATTTTTCATAAATTTTCCTCCGTCAAGGCACTAAAGCGGTATCAAAGGCTCCCGTATTTAGGACATTTTTATCTGTAAAGTATAACTTTACTATTTTACAATATTTTTAATATTTTTTCAAAAGTTTATGACAGAAAACTGAATGCCCTGATTCCTGAAAAAAAATGCTTGACACGCTTTAATGAATTGCATAGAATTTCAGTTATTGGCAGCAGCCCTGATGGAACAATCTATGAAACATATAAAGCTCTTTATACAATCCTTAATACTTATTAAGCCAATCGTCTTTATATGTTTTTTTAAATTTAATTCATACCTTGCTTCACTGACAACTTAGGTTATTTATATCACAAAGGAGAGTTTCTGTGTTTATTGAAATTATCAACCCAAAGGGTAGGCATCAAACATCCTACAAAGGGATGGTAAATATTACTTATATCCAACAGGTTAAAATAATTAGAGGAAAAAATGATTCTTACAAGATACATATTAATTTAGTCGACTCACCCAGCATAGAGTTACTCGGTACGAAAGCAGAATGCAAGGAAACCTACAAGATGCTGCAGCGAATATTGGAAAAACATGAAATGTCCATAGGCAAAAAGATTGTTTTCCCGCCACCATCAAAACTGTTAGATCAGGAGAGAGAAAAATAAAACGCCTGAAAATACAGACGCTTTACGCTTTCGCAATCCACAGTCGCACGAAAGGATAACGCGCAGGGTTGTTTGAAACCAAACCCGTCACTCTAACGTTTCTACCGTGAGAATATCTTCTGTCAGATGTGCGATAAACGACTATACAAGGAGAAGCATAATGATTTCAGAAGTGCACTGGAAAGTGCTACAGAAAACAAACCGTATGCTGACCCTGAATTGGGAAACGCTTGTCAAAGCGCGCATTGAAGGCAATCAGAAACGGATAAAGTTGGCTGAGATGAGTTATTTTCAGTCGTTACGGAGCGTTCTCTCTGCTACGCAAAACGCGGTCATAACAGAGCAAGCGCGGATAACATAGTGTAAATCTGGAATATTAGGTATTTATTGACGGACAACCGCTGGCGGGGTTCTCCAATCACGCCTTTTCCCCTTTAAGATTCGGTAGGCGAGGTTCGCGGACCTCGCCTTTTTCCTTTTTCACCTCTCGCCAAAACCCGAAAAATCTGCGTCATCCGAGATTCAGACAACTTATAACTTATAACTGGCAACCCATAACCAATGAAGGGAGAAATGACTCTATCTTGACAATCAAGCGTGGTTGTGGTAGAATTTATAGCATCAAGCCAATATCAAAAGGTTGAAAAAGGAGAAGGACGCAAAATGGAGAATCATCCTTATGCCCCGGCGAAAATAGAGCCTCACTGGCAAGCCGAGTGGAAAAAAAAAGAAGCATTTAAAATTCCAAACGATATTGAAACACTGAAAACCAAGCCCAAATTTTATGTGCTTGGAATGTTCCCTTATACCTCCGGTGCCGGACTCCACATGGGACACGCAAAAAACTATGTACCGACCGATGTCATCGCAAACTTCCGGCGAATGCAAGGTTATCATGTCATGCACCCAATGGGATGGGATGCGTTTGGGCTCCCGACAGAACGTTACGCCGTACGTGAAAATGAACATCCTGCAGACATTACCAAACGAAACACCGAAACTTTCCAGCAGCAGATCCAACGCATCGGTCTCTCCTACGACTGGTCCCGTAAAATTGACACCTCCTTGCCGGAATACTACAGATGGACGCAGTGGATTTTTCTCCGACTCTATGAAAAAGGTCTCGCATATCTCGCCGAGGTCCCCGTCAACTGGTGTCCAGCACTGGGCACTGTCCTCTCAAACGAAGAGATAAAGGACGGAAAATATGTTGAAACTGGCGATCCCATTGAACGCCGCCTCATGCATCAGTGGATGCTCAAAATTACGGCTTACGCCGATCGGTTGTTAGACGATTTGGATTTATTGGATTGGCCCGATGGACTCAAAGAGATGCAACGCCACTGGATCGGCAAATCGGAAGGCGCAGATATCACCTTCGATATCAAAGATCACGACAAAACGTTCACAGTTTTTACGACGCGCCCGGATACGCTTTTCGGTGCAACCTATTGCGTGCTGGCACCCGAACATCCGCTTGTTTCTGAAATAACACATCCCGACGCAGCACCGACAGTTAGTGCTTACGTTGAGGAGGCTATCAACAAATCCGATCTTCAACGGACAGACCTCGCTACTGAAAAGACGGGGGTGTTCACTGGGGCTTACGCTATCAATCCATGTAACGATACGCCTATTCCGATCTGGGTTGCGGATTACGTCCTCATGACTTATGGCACGGGTGCCATTATGGCAGTCCCCGGACACGATGAACGCGATCATGAATTCGCTTCAACTTTTGGTATCCCTATTGTTGAGGTCATTAAAGGTGGTGAAAAACCGATTGAAGAGGCACCTTTTGAAGGTGATGGTGTTTGTGTTAATTCCGGGTTCCTCAACGGCTTGCAGGTTGACGCAGCGAAGCAGAAAATGATCCAATGGCTCGAAAGTGAACAGAGAGGCTCAGGTCAGGTTCAATATCGTTTACGCGACTGGCTCTTCGCGCGACAGCGGTATTGGGGTGAACCCTTCCCGCTTGCACATCTTGAAGATGGCACTATTGTTCAACTGCCAGATGAGGAATTACCCGTTGAACTGCCATCTATTGATGCCTACAAACCTACAGAAGACGGTAGACCGCCACTTGCCCGCGCCGACGAAGCGTGGTTGAAGGTAACACTCCCTGATGGCAGAACTGCCACACGGGAAATGAACATTATGCCACAGTGGGCAGGTTCCTGTTGGTACTACCTTCGCTTCCTCGATGCACACAATACCGAGGCACCTTTCAGGACGGATCTTGAACGCTATTGGATGCCGGTCGATCTCTACATGGGCGGTGCCGAGCACGCTGTCTTGCACTTACTTTATGCGCGTTTCTGGCATAAAGTACTTTACGATTCCGGATTAGTCTCCACGCAAGAGCCGTTCCAAGGTCTACTCAACCAAGGCACAATTCTCGCGGACTCCTACCAAGATACTGCGGGCAAATACTATTATTCGCACGAGGTTGAGCAGAACAACGGAAAAGCGGTTGCAAAAGCCTCTGGCGTTCCGCTCCATATACAAATGGAGAAGATGTCTAAATCCCGCTTTAACGTCATCAACCCAAACGATGTGATTGACAAATACGGTGCCGATGCACTTCGGCTCTATCTTCTGTTTATCGGACCCGTCACAGCCAGTACACCGTGGCAAGATGCCGGTGTAGAAGGGGTTTATCGATTCCTGCAACGCGTCTGGCGACTCGTTATTAATGAAGAGAACGGCAAACTCAGTGAGAAACTAACCGACGCTGCGGGTTCAACGGAATCCGAACTCTGGCGCGAGCTCCATCAGACGATCAAACAGGTAACGGAAGACACCGAATCCATCGATAAAATGAACACAGCGATTAGCCAGATGATGATTTTTGTTAACGCTGCGACACAGGCGAAAGCGTTGCCGAAAGAAACCTTGAAGGCGTTCTTGCATCTGCTCTCACCTTACGCGCCGCACATCGCACAAGAGTTGTGGCACCGCCTCGGTGAAACAGGATTCATTGCGCATGAACAGTGGCCCACGCACGACGAGTCAGTCCTGATAAGTGCGACTGTAACCATAATCGTCCAAGTCAACGGAAAACTCCGTAACCGGCTCCAACTGCCTGCTGATGCAACTGATGAAGAGATTGAAGCAGCAGCACTCACAGATGAGCGAGTTCAGCGGTTTACTGACGGAAAACCGATCCGGAAGGTCATCGTCGTACCAAACCGTCTTATCAATATCGTTGTTTAATAGTTGTTAGTTGTCGGTTATCAGTTATCGGTGAAGAGGAGTTTGTAACAATCTTCTCATCTCTGGAGACTCCAGGAATAGGCGAATTGTTGAAAACCTCTTAACTGACGACTGACGACTGACGACTGATAACCGATAACTGAAAACTATTTATATGACAAAAAATCTTGAAGATATAACTGAAGCGAATGTTTCTATTATCCCATTGGGAGGCTTAGGTGAATTTGGGCTTAACATGATGGTGTATGAAACCGAAGATGATCTTATCGTCATCGATACCGGTTTTATGCTCCCTAATTCAGACATGCCCGGCGTTGACCTGATATTCCCGGATATTCATTACCTCGTTGAACGGCAGGAGAAGGTTCGCGGAATCCTTCTGACCCACGGACACGAAGACCATATCGGTGCGTTAGCCTATGTCCTACGGCAATTAGATGTGCCGGTTTACGGCACGCAGCTCACGCTCGCAATCGCGAGTGGCAGGCTCCGTGAATACGGCGTACTCGGCAAGGCACAACTCAACACAATTGCCCCGGGCGATACCGTTGAATTGGGGGATTTTTCCGCTGAATTCATCCACGTTACACACAGCATTCCGGACAGTGTCGCAATCGCGCTTCGCACGCCGGTCGGCGTTATCGTTCATACGGGCGATTTCAAGTTTGATATGACCCCCGTCGATCGCAAGTTAAGCGATGTTCAGACGCTCGCCCGTTTAGGTGCGGAAGGTGTCCTGATGCTCATCTCCGACAGCACAAACGCAGAACGCCCCGGGCAGACACCCTCTGAACGCAGTATCTATGGGTCGATAGACAATATCTTTCAGAAGACGGAGCAGAAACTGTTCCTGTGTACCTTTTCCTCAAGCCTACACCGTATTCAGCAATTCATCGACCTCGCAAATATTCATCGGCGCCTTGTTGCTGTCACCGGACGTTCTCTCATAAACAATGTCCGCACGGCTTCTGAGCTCGGCTACCTCAATGTGAATCCTGATTATCTTATCGATGCCCGCGATGCGTCTCTGTTTAAACCGCATGAGGTTGTAATTTTAACGACCGGCAGCCAAGGCGAACCGCGTTCGGCACTGGCATTGATGGCACTTGATGATCACGCATTTCTAAAGGTGGAGCCGGGCGATACCGTGGTCATGTCGGCACGTATCATTCCGGGCAACGAAAAGTCAATAGGGAATGTGGTGAACCATTTGCTTAGGCGTGGCGCGAAGATATACCATGAACGCAACGCCGATGTCCACGTCTCCGGTCACGGGTCGAGTGAAGATTTGAAGTTAATGCTCAATCTCCTGCAACCTAAATTCTTTATGCCGATGCACGGTGAATACCAAAACCTGATGCGGCACGCTGAACTCGCTGAATCTGTCGGGGTGCCGAGTGAAAACATCAAAGTGGCTGAAGATGGCGAGCTGATCCGCCTCACACCCGAAACGTGTGAAGTCTTTGGGCGCGAGGGCCGCTCTGGACGGGTCCTTGTTGATGGCAAGCCAGAGATCGAACTTGAGGATATTGTCCTGCGTGACCGTATCCAACTTTCCGAAGACGGCATCCTCGTGCCCATTATTGTCCTACAGAGCGACACCGGTAATGGCAAGCAACAAGAGGATATTTCTGCTGATAGCGAAGTGCTAACCAAAACGGGATTGAACGCAGGACAGATAGAAATTATCTCACGTGGGTTTGTCTATATGGATGAATCAGAGGAACTCATAGAAGAAGCGAAAGAAATTACCCGACGCGTCATCGAAAACTTGAACGATGAGCAGAAACACGAAACGGAGATAGTCCAAGATGAGATACGCGGCGCGCTCCGCCGATTTTTTTCAAAACAGATGCAACGGACACCGCTGATTTTCCCAGTTGTTATGCGGGTTTAGAAGGTAGTTCAAACAACTACACCTGATAGATCAGAACGGTGAATTCGATTTTTTCTCGCATTCACGAGGAGTATAACGATGAAACGCTTAAACTGGATCACACGAGTGAAATGCTTAATCTTTTTGAGTATACTCTTAGTTCCCGGTTGCGCGATATTGAATCAACCCCCCGCAACAGAGATACCTGCTGCTGAACTGCGGTGCGAGGATTATCCGCGGCTGATTGACGGTAACATGGGTACATCCAGCATTCTGAAGGTAAAGGGTTCTATTGAAAAGGAGTACAGGGACGCATTCATACGTCCACCAAGATATCAGGACTCTATTCAAGGAACAAATAAGGTACGCGCCTTGATTCAACTTAATTCCCGAAAGTATGTGACCTACATTGAAATTCATCCGGTATCAAATATTCCGAGTCTCACAGTAGAAACGGCAATAGTAGAAGTAGTACAAGGTCAAGGAGACCCTTTCACACGTATTCCCGACAATCGTCGAGCAAAATCTGAAAATGCTTCCGTGATACGCGTTAACATTGAAAGAGAGGTTCTGTTTCTTCGACTCACTGTTTCATCTGAGCGAGACAGAGCCAAATCGACACGAGAACCGTCAACAGATAAAATCAAAATTCCTTTCAAAGACATTGTGATTCGAGAAATTAAGTTCTATGGAAAATAAAGCAAAAATCTAATAAGGAGCAAATTGAATTGAAATTATTTACATCTATCGTGCTAATCGTCACCCTGATAGTAGGCTTTTCTGCCTGTGAGCGAATGTCCGAAGTCATTCAACCTACCACATCCCAGACAGGGGATGAAAGTAGCGAGATGTCCATCGGAATCGCCTTACCCTTGACAGGTCCATTAGCCCCTGCTGGTACACTCATGAAACAAGGCTTTACCCTTGCTATTGATGAAATCAACAAAGCAGATGCCACCGATCTAAACCTCAAGTTCATTTTCGAGGATGATGCTGGGACGGCAGATGGGGCAGTTAAAGCCTTTAATACACTTATTGATATCGAAGGCGTATCTGTTATTCTCGGGCCTGCGTCCTCAAGCGCGACGGAGGCGGCTTTTCCCATTGCCAAAGAAAATCAGATCGTCGCAATTAGCCCGACAGCCGGTGCTCGTGGACTCACTGCCATCAGTGATTTTGTCTTCCGTATTCCGCTCACATCAGACGTTGTGGTTTCTAAAGGTATCGAGGTAACGCATACAAAGCTCGGCTATCAACGGGTGGTCACGATGTATGATGAAACCGATCTCTTCTCTACCGACCGAGATGCGACATTGCAGGAAGCGTTCACTGCGCGTGGTGTTGAGGTACTCACCACGGAAACCTTTGAGAGTGGCGATACCGACTTCTCGGCGCAATTAACCCGAATACAGGCGCTGAATCCCGATGCCATTTTTGTTTCGGCATTGCCCCCTGAAAAACCAGGGATCCTGATTCAAGCGGATCAACTCGGTATATCGGTTCCCTTTATTGTGAGTTCATTAACCGATGTTGAGGTAGAAGCCGCGGGTGCCGCAGCCGAAGGCGCGATAACTTTTACAGGGTGGCTCCCCACGGATGACACACCGGGAAATCAGGCTTTTGTTCAGAATTACAGCGCGACTTTCGGCATGGAACCAAACGCCTTCGCTGCCTCATCGTATGCTGCTGTCTATATTTTAGCGGAAGCAATTAAGAACGCTCAATCCACGGATTCAATTGCAATTCGAGACGCGCTGACGGCTATCAGAGATTTTGATACAGTGTTGGGCAAGTTCTCTTTTGATGCCAATGGAGACGCTGTTTACGATCCTAAAGTCCTGATAGTGAAAGATGGTAGATTGCAAGCCTTTGAGTAATCGTGTTTAATTGTCTTTGAGATGACACTAAGGAAGAAAAATATGAAAAAAACAATGTATGAAAAGATATGGGAGGCGCATCTCGTTCGCGCTTCCGCAGACGAGGTGCCGATTCTCTATATAGACACGCACCTCGTTCATGAAGTCACCTCCCCACAAGCGTTTGAAGGGTTGCGGCTCAATAACCGAAAGGTCCGCCGTCCTGACCTGACATTCGCGACGATGGATCACAACGTCCCGACAACGGATAGGTCGCTACCGATTACTGATCTGATTGCCGCGAAACAGATGGAAACACTGGCGGAAAACTGCGCTGAGTTTGACATCCCGCTCTACGACATCGACAGTCCCGAACAAGGCATCGTTCACGTCATCGGCCCCGAACTCGGCATCACGTTGCCCGGCAAAACCATCGTCTGCGGTGATAGCCACACCTCAACGCACGGCGCACTCGGTGCCCTCGCTTTCGGTATCGGTACGAGTGAGATTGAGCATGTCCTCGCCACACAGTGCCTCTTGCAACAGAAATCGGAGACCTTTGAGATTCGGATTGACGGCACACTGCCCTACGGTGTCACCGCAAAAGATATTATTCTCGCGATTATCGGACACATCGGTATTGATGGCGGCAACGGTGCTGTTGTTGAATATACGGGTTCTGCCATCCGCGCCCTTAGCATCGAGGAACGGATGACGGTTTGTAATATGTCGATTGAGGCAGGCGCACGCGCCGGTATGATTGCGCCTGACGAGACCACCTATGAATACATCGCTGGTAGACGTTTCGCACCGAAAGATGAAGAATTTGATGCAGCAGTTGAACACTGGAAACAGCTCCCGACGGACGAAGGGGCAACCTATGATCGGACCCTGCTACTCGATGCAGCGGATATTGCACCACAGGTGACGTGGGGGACAAATCCGGGTATGGTAACCGATGTAACAGGTCGTGTACCGGATCCCGCAGATATGACGACAGCCGATGAAAAGACCGCCACTGAACACGCCTTGGCGTACATGGACCTCCAACCCGGCACTCCAATGACTGAGATTGCCGTGGATAGGGTGTTCATCGGTAGTTGCACCAACTCCCGTATCAGCGATTTACGGGCTGCCGCTGAGGTTGCGAAGGGCAGGAAAGTCGCAGACACCGTCAGTGCGATGGTCGTTCCGGGTTCCCAAGCCGTCAAACGCCAAGCGGAAGCGGAAGGGCTTGATGAGATTTTCCGTGCCGCGGGTTTTGAGTGGCGCGAAGCGGGTTGCAGCATGTGTCTCGGTATGAACCCGGATACTCTGAGCCCAGGTCAACGCTGCGCCAGCACGTCGAATCGAAACTTTGAAGGTAGACAGGGTAAAGGCGGACGCACGCACCTCGTCAGTCCACAGATGGCTGCTGCGACTGCAGTAACGGGACACTTTGTGGATATCCGAAAGTTTCAGTAGAAAGCGTGGAAGACTGGAAGATTGGAAGGCGGATATTTTTTCACCTCAAGTATAAGGAATATGGAGGTAACAATGGAATCTATCATTGTTGAAAAAATCAGGCAGCTTCCCCCTGAGCTCCAGGAAGAAGCCTTGAGTTTTATTGATTTCCTGCTAACGAAAAAAAATCCAAAACGGAAGAAAAAACCAAATCTGGAATGGGTTGGCGGATTAAAAGCGTATCGTGACCAGTACACGGCTCTTGAACTTCAGAAAAAAGCATCTGATTGGAGGGATTAGTTTACCTCGCGGATACCAGAGTGCAATGAATTGCACTACTACAAATCAGTATTAATTTCACGATAGATAAAACACTTAAGGGGAGAATAAAAATGGAAGCATTCACAGAACACGTTGGACGTGTCGTCCCACTCGACAGAATTAATGTTGACACCGACCAGATTATTCCGAAGCAATTCCTGAAACGGATTGAACGGACGGGTTTCGGTGAATTTCTCTTTAACGATTGGCGTTACCTCGAAAACGGCGAACCGAATCCAGAGTTTGTGCTGAACTTTCCGCGCTACGCTGATGCGAGTATCCTTATCGCTGGTGCGAATTTCGGTTGTGGGAGCTCCCGTGAACACGCCCCATGGGCACTCCAGCAGTACGGTTTCAAGGCGATTCTCGCCCCCTCGTTTGCCGACATCTTCCGCAACAACTGCTACAAAAACGGCATCCTTCCGATAGCCTTACCAGCAGACGTTATCGCCTCACTCAGTCAAACAGCACACGATACCGAAGGATACCAATTGATGATAGACTTAGAGGAACAGTCAGTCATCTGTCCTGACGGCACTGCACACGCTTTTGAGATTGGCGATTTTGAGAAGTACTGCCTGTTGAACGGACTCGATGAAATCGGTTGGACGTTGCAGTTTGAAGCGGACATTGCTGCTTATGAAAATCAGAGCCGCTTATAGGGACTACTCTCATCTGTTCACAAGTCAATTTAACGCGTTGGGCAGGATCCCACAATCCGATCAACTTCTCCGATTAGGTAGGTGCGGTTTCCTAACCGCACCGAATCTGATTGTAGTGAATAGGTTGGGTTTCACTATGTTCAACCCAACCTACGAAACGTCCATCTGCCCTTTAAACAAATCCTAAAAAACTTGAAGAAGCCAGAAGGTTGTGGATTAACCATAATAATATTTATCCTCATCTTAACGTTCAAATTTTACCATAAGGAGCAAAATGCTCTACAAAGCCGTCATATTCGATCTATATGGCACATTGGTCGACAATTTCAGTAGTCAAGCGTACGACAAAGTCCAAGAACAGATGGCAAAAGCTCTCAATATTCCATACCCAAAATTCCGGCAAGTCATGTTGGAAACAATCAACGATAAATCTTCAGGCGGTTATCATGCCGTTGAAGATAATATACTTGAGATATGTCGCCGCTTAAGTATTAAAGCGGGCACAACCCAAATTGAGCAGGTCGTTACTCTACATTATGAATTCTCAGAAAGCACGCTCATGGTTGAGGTCAAAGTATTAAAAGCATTAGGGACACTAAAAAGTAACGACTTACTTTTAGGACTTATCACCAATTGCAGACCACCTATTCCATCTGCTTTCTTGGATTCTCCATTGGCTCAATACATTGATAATCCCGTTTTTTCCTGCGAAGAACGTATCAAGAAACCAGCACCTCGTATCTATCAGATAGCATGTGAAAGGTTGAAGGTCAAACCACAGGAATGCCTTTACGTAGGAGACGGAAGCGGTGAAGAATTGACGGGTGCAGCGGCGGTTGGAATGCTACCCGTACTGAAACGGACCGATCTAACGGATGTCTATGACCCCCACCGACCAGAAGTAGAAAATTGGCACGGCATCGCTATTGATGAAATCTCGGAGTTGCGCTCTATCGTTTCCGAATTGGCGTAATTAAGGGTTGATTCAAAGCGAGAATCTCAAAAGGATTAGGCTACTATTTGTTTGGCGAAATTTGATGTAACTATTAATTTACAGAATTGCTTTCTTGTTTTTCTACCAGGAGGACTGAACAATGGCTCACTTTTTTTCTCAAGCAAGCCGGACTTTCAGTGAATACTTGCTTTTACCTAACTTAACGACGAAGGATTGTATCCCTGAAAACGTTATCCTGAGAACCCCGCTGGTGAAGTTTAAAGTCGGACAACAACCCTCTCTGGAAGTAAATATCCCGTTTGCTTCTGCGATCATGCAAGCCGTTTCGGATCACAATCTGGCAATTGCACTCGCAAGACAGGGAGGGATATCCTTTATTTACGGGTCCCAAAGTATTGAAGAGCAGGTGGCAATGGTCCGTACGGTTAAAAATCACAAAGCGGGTTTCGTTGTCAGCGACTCAAATTTAAAGTGTGATAGCACAATAGAAGATGTCGTGAAACTCACCGAAGAAACAGGACACTCGACGATTGCTATAACCCATGATGGTTCGTCTTCAGGTGAACTACTTGGACTGATAACGGATAAAGATTATAGATTGAGTCGCGTGGATTTAAAGGCGAAAGTCAGCGAATTCATGACCCCGTTTCCCGAACTCATTGTGGGTCAAAAGGGAATTACAATTGAAGCCGCCAACGACCTCATTTGGGACCACAAGATAAATTGTCTGCCGATTGTTGATGAAAATCGTAAACTGGTACATTTGGTTTTCAGGAAAGATTACGATGACCACAAGAAAAATCCGCTTGAATCCGTAGATTCCCAGAAAAGACTTGTCGTCGGTGCTGGCATTAATACCAGAGATTACAAGGAGAGAGTACCCGCACTGGTCGCAGCAGGGGTCGATATTATTTGCGTTGATTCCTCCGAAGGATATACAGAATGGCAATCAGCCACGATTCAATTTATAAAAAATAAGTACAATGGGACTGTGAAAGTAGGCGGCGGGAATGTCGTTCACGGAGATGCATTTACGTATTTGGTAGAAGCCGGTGCTGATTTTATAAAAGTAGGTATCGGTGGAGGGGCTATTTGTATAACACGGGAACAGAAAGGCATTGGTCGTGGGCAAGCGACTGCCGTCATTGAAGTCGCTCAGCAAAGGGATCAGCACTTGAAAGAAACCGGCGTTTACGTGCCAATTTGCTCAGATGGTGGTATCTTCCAAGATTATCATATCGGTTTGGCTCTTGCGATGGGTGCTGATTTCGTGATGATGGGTAGATATTTTGCGAGATTCGACGAAAGTCCCAGTAAGATAAGAAAATTGGGTATGAATACAGTGAAAGAATATTGGGGTGAAGGGACAAAGCGCGCCTCTAATTGGCAACGCTATCACGAGGGCGGCGGTCCAGAATTATTGTTCGAGGAGGGTGCTGACGCTTATGTACCTTACGCAGGAAAGATGAACGATAATTTGAAAACGACCCTCGCAAAAATTCGATCGCTCATGTGTAATTGTGGGGCGATATCCTTACCGGAATTTCGTCAAAAAGCGAGATTCGTGTTAGTCTCTTCAGCAAGCATCCGCGAAGGCGGTGTTCACGATATTATTCCAAGAACGACACAGGATGGATAAAAAAATGAAAACAGCCAACAACAAAATCACGCTCAGCCTTGATGGTAACGCAGAAGTGACTGTCAAAGGCTTCATTGCTCCGATTGAGCATACCGCAGGCAATTTTCATAAGAGATGGGATGCGTTGGCGAATCTACGGGCTGCGGCACCAGAAAAGCGGTATACTGCTTCCGTTTTTCGTGATTTTCTTCCATCAGAAGCCGTTTCGGTGGGTGAGTGTTGGAAAATTAAAGAAGCCAGTGTCGAGGAATTGCTGAAACAACTGCATCCCAATCCGTCATTGGAGATGCGTGTAGGGATGTACGGCATAGAAGAGGCAAAAGGTCTTCGGGCATGTCTGCGGGCGTACAACGATCAATTGGTTCACATCGTGTTTCGCATCCATGCGGAATTTGCCTTAGAGGACGGTTGGTTCACACCTTCGCAGTTCGCTGGACATCTCGTTATGGATCGTAACCAAAAGACTGTCGTTTTCTTTCAGATGCACGTCCCTCCAAGCACACTAAATTTTGATGTCCATTGGGAAACGACATTAGAAGGTTGGAACGCTCCCAGATGGATTACAGATGGCGGTTACTGCTCACAAATGGAACTCCGTGCCGGTTCAGAAGATGTTTTAAAGGACACCGAATTCACAACAGCAATCACAGAAAAAGAAGCAGAACGTCTCCTAATCCTGCAATTCTACGAATCGCAGCAAATTAACTGGGTATCGTTAGAGGAAGCATTGGAAATGACCCAGGTACAACAGAAGCCCGTTCATGTCATTTCACTTGATGGTCCGCTCTTTGATGAGGCATGCTGAGGGAGCGGCAAAAGTTTGAGGGCAGGTGCTCTCGCTCATGAACGCGTCATCAAATTCTTGAATGAAAATTTTATCAACACATGGGTTTCTAATTTTGAATTTGGCAGGAAGCCAAGCGCGCGAGAATATCTTGCCAAAAGATACGCGAATGAATCTAAATCGTTTGACACTACACACGCTTTAGCACAAGCAATCAAGAAGGGTTGGCAGGAGCGCTCGCCTGTGGATTGTCTCGTTATATCCCCTGATTTTGAATTGAAAGGTAAACTCGCTTTGAATAAATACCTCTCCGGCGGTCACGGCTTAGAGGGGGGCAGAACAGCAGCAGAAAATTACCGACTGTTCCTCATTGAAGCCTTAGAAGGGAAATACCCCGGATTCAGTCCTGATAACGCTTTCGCTTATCTATTAGGCGAGGAAGAGGGTACCCCTGAACAGGAAAGCCCTTTCAAACCTTTCTTAACAGACTTGGAGGTTGTGCTCAACCCTACACAGCCTACGTTGGAAGTATTGGATGTTATTCGGACGCAGGAGTCTACTATCGTGAGAATTGATGCTACTGCCTTTGAAAAGGGTGGGATACTCACCATTGATATACGTGTCGGGAGTGCCCAACTTGCTGGCTCTTTCTATTTGTATGAAAGTAACATCGAATTCCCGACAGAACGTGGGCAACGTTACTATCACTCGTTTGCCAATGCGATGGACACTCTACCCGATGGAACGGCACAAATCACGTATCTTTTTTACCAAGGTCAAGTTTTTAAACTCGTAATTACAGCCTCCGAACGGGTGGATAACAAAACGTCTGTCAATGCTTTCCAAGCAAGGATTTCCGTAGCGGAGCATTAAAGTGAAAACATTGCAAAATAAAATCCCGCTCAGCCTTGATGGTAACGCAAAAGTGACCGTTAAAGGCTTCATCGCACCGATTGAATATACACAATATGACTTCCATGTAAAATGGGACGCTTTAGCAAATCTGCGTGTTGCTGAAGAAAAAAAACATTATCCGGCATCAATTTTCTCCGACTTTCTCCCTAAAGAAGCCATCTCTGTGGGTACGCTTTGGGAGATTGAACACGAAGGTGTGCTGAAATTGCTGAAGCAACTCCACGCCAAACCGAATCTGGATATGCATATCAATTCAGGAGACTCGCGTGGATTATGGGCATGCTTGCGCGCTTACAATGATGAATTCGCTGACATCGTGTTCCGTATCCATGCGGAATTTGCTTTAACGGACGGTTGGTTCACGCCTTCTCAATTTACTGGACATCTTCTGATTGACCGAATTAAAGAAAAGATCGTGTTTTTCCACATGTACGTTCCTCAAGGGGTCCTGAATTTTGATGTCAACTGGAAGAAGGACAAAGACCAACCCGATGTGATTACAGATATCGGCTTTTGTCCGCAAATGGAACTCCGCGCTGGAGTAGAAGGCGTTGTGCAAGATACCGATTTTTCGGAATCTATAACAAAAAAAGAAGCCTCCCAGAAATTAATACGCTGTTTCTACAAATCGCAACAAATTAACTGGGTATCCCTTGAAGAGGCGTTGAAGATGGCACCCGCACAACAGAAACCGATCCACGCTATTTCCATAAATGGACCGCTTTTCGATGAATCCTGCTGAGGGAGTGGCAAAGGCTTGAGGGCAGGTGTCCTCTCTAAAGATGAAATTATTGAATTCTCGAATGAACACTTCATTAATACATGGGTCCCCAATTCTGAGTTAGGACGTATCCGTAGTTTGCGGGAACCGATTGCCAAAAGACGCGAGCGTGAAGGCAAGACGTTTGACATAACACACCCTTTGGCACAAGCAATTATTAAGGGCTGGAAAACCGGAGCAAAGAAAGGTTCACCGGTAGATTGCTTCGTTATATCGCCAGATTTTGAATTGATGGGCAGACAACTTGTCAATGAACTTGGGAAAGACAGTAAGCGTAGAGGCCTTTCAGGGTACGGGTATTATCTCACATTTCTTAAGGAAGCCTTGGAAGACAAACAGCCCGGATTGGGCAATCTTATCCTCACCAGCGAACACCCTTCGCAAGAGGTCCTGGACATTTTCCGAACTCCAATAGGCGGTCATCAGAATTACACCATCGTCGTGATTGATGCAAGAGCCTTTGAAAACGGTGGCACGCTCACCATTGATATTGAAGTCGGCAGAGAAGATAGTGATGGGACGTTTTATCTTCTCAAGGGCGATACGGAATTCCCCACAGAAGGAGGGGTACTGTATGAAGACGTACTTGCTGCGGTATGGAATGAACCCGGCGAGACAGGACAAATTACGTATCGTTTCGACCGAGGTCAATTTTTTAAGTTGGGTGCTATTGGATACTCGCACGAAGCGGAAGAATCCCTCAACGCGTTTCATGCGAAAATTTCTGTAGAAGTAGCAAATTGACGAAAAATTATCAGTTCTAATTACCAATTACCTACATCTGACAACCGAACAAACCGATACCCTTCCTGCTTAAGTCCGGTGATAATCTGATCTGTCGCTTTAACGGTTCCCGAACGATTTGCATTCTTATTTTCCGCTTTTCCATCGTGTAAGACAATAATCGAACCCGCCCCTGTAGATGAAAGTGTTTTCTTCAATACGGTCTCAGTAATCTTGTCAGGGTTCTGGGTTGTCCAATCCCAACTCCAGACATTGCAGCTGATGTGTGTCCGATCCCCCTTTGCAAGCACCCACGCGACTGGCAGAAATCTCGTTAATATCGGTGCTCGGATCACAAGCTCACCTGTAACACCGGCTTGACGCAGTAGGTCGTCCGTCCGTTCGATTTCTCGTTGGATATAGGAAGGTGGGCAGAAACCAAGTACAGGGTGACTGTAGGAGTGATTTCCGATTTGGTGCCCTTCAGCAATAGCACGCTGAAGCGTTTCAGGATGTCTTTCAATCCGATTCCCGATCATGAAAAACGTCGCTTTGACATTGTGCTTAGCAAGGATATCAAGCAATTGGTCAGTATAAGGCGGACTCGGTCCATCATCGAAAGTCAGTGCAACCAAGCGTTCGTCTGTATTCAGACGCACAATATTCTTTCCAAAGGGAGGTCTAAAGAAAACCCATAGCAGTGCCGTTGCTGCGAATCCTGTCAGAGCGGTAATTATTGATTTCATGATATTATTTCTATTAAATTGATTTTCCTTGATGGTTTTCGTCAAACATGTTACTATCTTTATAATGTTTTTTTCGTGCTTAGCATATAGTTAAAAACTCGAATTTTGGAGTTTTCGTGAAAATTCGTTCTATTAACGCTTATCAAGTCGATCTCCCACTCCATGAAGGGAGTTACAACTGGTCCGGCGGGAAATCTGTATCCGTCTTTGACAGCACCATCGTCTCAATTGAAACGGACGAAGGCGTTACGGGTTACGGTGAGGTGTGTCCGCTGGGACCGTTCTATCTCCCCGCCTACGCAACAGGTACCCGCACGGGTATCGCTGAGCTCGCACCGCATCTCATCGGGGAAGATCCCACGCAACTGCTTCCGCTCAATCAACGCATGGATATTGCGCTTAAGGGACATCCGTACGTAAAATCCGCAATCGACATCGCCTGTTGGGATATCCTCGGTAAAGTTGGAAACCAATCCGTTTGTACGCTCCTTGGTGGGAGATACGGAGAAGATTTCATGCTTTATCGTGCGATCTCACAACAATCTCCCGATGAGATGGCAGCGAAGGTTGCAACCTATCGCGCGGAAGGCTACCGCAAATTCCAGTTGAAAGTCGGCGGCGACCCAAACACCGATATTGAACGGATCCGCGCAGTCGCTGAACTGATGCAGCCCGGAGATGTGCTTATTGCGGATGCGAATACCGGATGGCTGGTGCACCAAGCCGCTCGCGTCGTCCGAGGCGTGCGTGATGTGGATGTCTACATCGAACAGCCCTGTCTCTCATATCAAGAATGTCTTGCGATCCGTCAGCGCACAGATCACCCCTTTGTCCTTGATGAGACGATTGACAGCATTGAAACACTGTTACGCGGGAGTGCTGACCGTGCGATGGATGTCGTCAATATTAAGATAAGTAAATTCGGTGGACTGACCAAAGCGAAACTCGCCAGAGACCTCTGCGTTGAACTCGGAATTGCAATGACGATTGAAGATAGCTGGGGTGGTGATATTACAACCGCAGCGATTGCGCATCTCGCCCATAGCACGCCGCCAGAGTTCCTATTCACAGCAACGGATTTCAACAGCTACGTCACCGTCAGCACAGCAGCAGGCGCGCCGCAACGTGTCAACGGCAGAATGGCAGCCGCAACACAACCCGGTTTGGGAATTACCCCAGATATGGATGTGTTAGGCGAAGCCGTCGTTCGTGTGGAATAATTTTTTAACGATTGCCTTGCAGATTTCCGATCGTTAAGAAACCATTCATAATCTAAAATAGGTTCTTTAACAGCTCTATATCGGTGTTGACAACGGAAACACCGCCCAGATATGATCGATAAAAAAATTAGAATTCTTTCGGCTGCCGATGTCCGAGCAGCCTTACCGATGCCCAAAGCAATTGACGCGATGCGGCACGCCTACGGTCAACTTTCGGCAGGCAAGGCAATTGCACCGCCACGGCAACACGTCTCCACCGACAAAGGCGTTACCCTCATCATGCCAGCCTATCTCCCCGAACGTAGCGAATTTGGCATCAAGGTCGTCTCGGTCTATGACGATAATCCGAGCCTCAACTTATCTCGGATCACCGCAACAGTCTTAGTCCTCGATCCAGCCACAGGAACCCCAAAAGCCTTCATGGACGGTGCCAGTCTCACTGCCATCCGAACAGGTGCAGGCGGTGGCGTGGCGGCAGATTTGCTTGCCCGCAAAGACTCAAAAACAGTTGGACTCTTTGGAGCCGGTGTACAGGCAAGAGCGCAGCTGCAAGCCGTGATGGCAATCAGAGATATTACCTCTGTCAATCTTATCAGTCGCACACAAACCTCCGCGCAACAACTCGCCACCCAGATTTCGGAATGGACAGATGCCCCCGAAGTTAATCTGGTATCTACACCACAACAAGTTGTAGCAGATGCAGATATTGTTTTATGCGCCACGACATCGGCGACTCCACTTTTTGACGGACATGCCCTACAATCGGGGACACATATCACAGCCGTTGGCACATTCGTCCCAGAGAAACGGGAAGTCGATACCACGACAATAAGGCGAGCACATCGTATCGTCGTCGATTCGCGGGAAGCCTGCTTAGAGGAAGCGGGCGATCTGATTATCCCAAATGCTGAAATTGATGCTGAAATTGGTGAAATTGTTAACGGCGACAAACCCGGTCGGCAGTCAGACGATGAAATTACGTTCTTCAAATCCGTAGGCGTGGCGGTGCAGGACGCAGTCGCAGGCGCAGCGATTCTTGCAGCAGCGGAAGCAAAAGGGTTAGGTGTCCTTGCGGACCTCTGGTAGATGCCACCACGGAACGTACGGATATTCATGGTGTTCCCAGTGGTAGCCGAAATGATAACAGGTGATAAACGACCAGAATGTCGAATACGCATTGCTCCGCGCTCGGTGCGGGTTGTCATAGCCACCTTTTGGAGTGCGATGTGGTAGATATGTGCCGAAATAAAATAGCTGCAGCGTACTAAGAAGTGCTGGAGAGACCCAGAACAGGACCAGATTGAGCGTCGAAATCCGCAAAACATATTCCATAATCTGAAAGACGATCGCCATGCCTACTATCTGTCTCCAACTGAGGTATTCCTTCATAAAACGCAGATACCACATTAAGAAACCGCTATGCTCCCCATCGTGAAAATCTGGATCCTTTCCACTGGCAGGCGTTCGATGGTGTGCCCAATGCTTCTTTAATAATTTGCGATACGAAAATAGGGCATACAACCTGACGGCGATTGTCCCAATCGCATTATTGAGCCCCGGGCGCGCTTGGCAAACCGAACCGTGCATCGCATCGTGTGCTGTGATGAACAGACCGGTATAGAGGAACGCCTGGCAAAAGACACCCATAGGGACCAACGCGAGGTTCACCCGAGCAATGTCGAGTGTGAGTAAAATCGCGAGACTCGATCCCCATAGCCCGATAATCATTAGCGCAATGAATAAACCCTTGTTTTTTAATTTCATAGGCTCTTCAAATCCACCAGTCCGAAATAGATGAGTTGTGCGAGATAGAGGTGAAACGCGATTTGTGGCAACGGTGGCTGAGAAAATAAACCGATTCTTATGCCAACCGTCGCAAAGACGAAACTCAATCCGAACCACGCCAGATAGTTTTGCAGCGGAATACGGTTGTCTACCCACACCCAATAGTCTAATATTACCGCTGCAGGTTCCATAAACAGATCAAAACAGACCATTAACACTGCCACACACACTGCCAACGGGATCGTGCTTTTAACTAAGAATTTCGGTGCAATTTTTTGGATGACAGCAACCGAGGCAACCAGCATTACAAACCACGCACACCCGATAGAAATTGGCACCCCATCAATCGAAGGACGTAGTGTCTGCCCGTACGTATACGCCCCGAAAATCTTCCCCGTCCGAACACCGAGCCATTCAATTCCGACACTACCTACAATAACGAGGACGCTCCAGAGCACAAGTCGCCGTCTTTTCAGTTGTGGGGACACCCGCCAGCACTCCCAAAAGAGCCAGATCCCTAAACCAAACATCATCGGCGAAGCGAGGACTTGCATGGCTCCTTGGAAAACACCGAGCAGATGCCACAAACCACCCGCCCCTAAAAGCAGATAAAGTACACCTATTTTTAGTTTATTCACTTTGAATAGTTAATAGTTATCGGTTATCAGTTGTCGGTTAAGACCTACCTATGTAACCAATTTACCACGCCTTAGAGGACTCCAAGTTTAGGAGAGATTGTTACAAAGTCCCGCTTAACTGACGACCATTAAATCTGTCGTCCCTTCCATTGCAAGCGACCGCGTTTGACTTGGTAGAATGAATTAATCCCTATCAGTAACGTGAATAAAACACCGAGCGGATGCAAAACCACGCTTGCAAAGAACGGGTGTTTGTATTTTAACGCCAGTACAGTACGCATCGTAACGTTCATAAAGATAGCAACGAACGACAGTTTCGTAACCGCCCCAAACCAGACGGTGATATAGGGCAAAACGCACATTGTAAATAGAGCAAGCGTTAGCACAAAAAATGCGACTGTCCTGTAGCGCACCAACCCAAAAAGGTTTTTGGAAAACCCATTCCACACTTCGCCGAACGAATGATACATCCGACAAGACACCACACGAGTGCCAGCCGCAGTCAAGATTTTGATACCCTTCTTTTTCGCCAAGCGACTTAACTCAACGTCTTCAACAATCTGATTCGATACCGCTTGATGCCCACCAATCTGTTGATAGGCATCGCGGGTAAAGGCAATCCAGAGACCGCTCGCAGCTGCCAGCGATGGAAAACGACTGAAATACGTAAGCCATAACGGAAGACCGGCATAAACAAACATATCAACCACCGGGACCACGAGTTTTTCCGCTAAACTTCCCGTTATCTTCTCTGGAAACGCTGATAATAACCCAAGCTCAAACTTCTGCATGTAGGCAACAGTATTTGCAATCGCGTTCGGCGCAGGACGGTTATCCGCATCAGTGAAGATGAGTATCTCTCCATCCGCATGCTGACTTAATTGATGGCACGCCCAATTTTTTCCCATCCAGCCCGATGGCAGAGACGCACCCCGAATCGCTCGGACCTCAGGATGCCGCGCCGCGAACGCTTCAATGATTGCACCGGTGTGGTCAGTCGACTGGTCATCAAGAACGTGAATCTCAAAATTGTCGTACTTCTGTGCCAAAAACCCGTCAATACAAGCACCGATATTGGTTTCCTCGTTCCGAGCGGGGATTAGCACTGAGACACGCGGACAGTTCTGGAGACCGATGGATTTTTTTAGCATCGGTGCAGTCACAGTATTAAACAAAGTGACTGCCAAAATAACCGCCAGCAAAACTATCGAAATGATTATCAGAGTAAACAAAGCAACGCCGACCTTTCAATGTAGCAGATTCAGTCCCTTTTCTTGACGAAGAATCCGCAGCGCGAGATCCGCTAACAAGGCAGTTTCCGTCTCTTCAAGCCACTCCATTCCGCGAAATGTGTCCGAGTCACAGACCTTGATATCCCCGAAGAAAAAAAACACTTCAGGGCGCTTCTCACCGAGAAACTCAGTGCGAATAGCCACCGGTAGAATAGCCACCGGTTTTCCATATTCTCTCAAAACCCATTCAACACCGCGTTTATAGTCGAGTGGACGCGTGTGCCATGGTAATAATTCGCCCTGCGGAAAAATAGAGATAAGCGGGGTCCCTCGCTTCAATAATTCAACGGTATATTCCAGCGATTCAACGATACCTTGCCGATGCTTCGGCTCGATTGAATAAGCCCCAATCTTTGCGAAGAACTTGTATTTAGATAACTGCGCCTCAAGCATCATCAGATAGGCAGTACGTCGAAAAATGCGTTTGTTGAGCAGATAAATAAAGAACCCATCCCACCATGTACTGTGATTCGGCAGCAATAGCAACGGCAAATGATTCGGAACTTCCGGTAGATCACCCAAGAGCTGGATTGTGTGAAAATGCCGTTTGAATAACCGTGTGAGATATGGTTGAAAAATAAAATCCGCCCAAAAGCGGTGTTGTGCCTGAATCATTTATTTGTTATTCCAGAGTGAATTGGGAATAGCTTCTCCTGCGCCGATAGGAGCTTCATGCGAAGTCCCTCGTGTAGCAAAATCCCAATTTTTTCAATTGATGGCACAAAAACTCGACCTAAAAACGGGTTATAGTCGCGGGTTTCGATTTTTCTTAAGATACCGCGGTAAATTTTAGCAGCTGAATAAATCGCATACTGTGAATCCGTATTGAGAAGGGAAATCCCCGATATTGCCTCAGCATAATAGTGATCTGCGCGTTCGACTTGAAATTTTATGAGTGTTTTTAATCGAGGTGTCATTTTCTCTTCCAAAATGTCCTGTTCTGACACACCGAATCGCACCAAATCCGTCTGTGGTAGGTAGATACGCCCCATCTCCTTATCTTCTTTAACATCCCGCAGGATATTGGTCAGCTGCATGGCAATACCGAGTTGCTTAGCGTAGTCAAACGCCCGATCGTCCTTATAACCAAGAATATGCGTCATCATCAAGCCAACAACAGCCGCAGCCCGATAGCAGAAAAGAAATAAGTCATCAAACGTTTTGTACCGCGTCCGCTGGATATCCATAGCAACACCTTTGAGCAGATCCAGGGGATATGCAATAGGAATTCCATAAGATTTAGCCACAAGAATAAAGGCACGAATGACGGGGTGTTCGGACTCACCCGTATTATAGGCAATTCGTAATTCCTCTGCCACAAATTGAATTTCTCTAAGCAGATCCGTCTGAGTTCGTTGACGCGGGGTATCAATCAAATTGTCGCAGTGTCGGCAGAATCCGTACAAGGCGTATGTTGCCCAACGTTGCTCACTCGGCAGCATCCGTGCGGAAAAATAAAAACTCTTTGAATAATAGGCAGTTATCCTGCGAGCATGCTCAAATGCAGCGCGATCTTTGTCTGCTGGTTTCCAGAATTTCATGATATTTCCTCCTCTCCAGAAGGATGCCTGAAAATTGGACATTAAAACTATTCTACCAAATCCTCAACGACCAATTTTACCGTCGTCTCCGCTGTTAGCAGTACGCCTGGCACGCCAGCTCCCGGATGCGTACTCGCTCCAACGAAATAGAGTTTTTGTATATCTTCACTTCGGTTATGCGGTCGAAAATATGCCGTTTGTGTTAGCCTCGGCTCAACTCCCCATGCGCTGCCGAGATGGTTGTTCCGTTGTTTTTTGAAATCTGAAGGTGTAAACGTTTCGAGGACTGCAATCGAACGCTTTAGGTCTGTCAGTCCAAAATCGTTCTCCAAGAAGGTTAATATGCTGTCAGTATAGGTTCGCTTTATCTTCTCCCAGTTGATACCGCTTTCCAAATTCGGGACAGGAATCAGGACATACATACTCTCACATCCTTCGGGTGCCATAGTCGGATCGGTTTGCGAAGGAATATGTAAATACATCGAAAAATCGTCCGACAGGATTTTATTGTCAAAAATGTCGTCTATCAGTCCCTTGTATCTTTCAGAAAGAATGAGCGTATGATGCTTCAATTGCGGATACTTCTTATTCACACCGAGGTAGAGGAGAAATGCGCTCATTGAATATTGGGTGCTCCTGAGTTTCTTGTCAGACCATTTTTTACGATGTTCCGGTTTAATAAGTTCTCGGTAGGTGTGTAGCAGATCGGCATTGGAAATAACGGCATCCGCTTCATAAAATCTCCCTTTCGTCATAACCCCCTTCACTTCTCGATTCTCAACGATAATCTGTTCAACCTCTACATCGGTTTCAACGACACCGCCGAGTTCTACGAACACATTTTCCAGTGCTTGAACGAGGTTATACATGCCCCCTTTGCAGAACCAGACACCGCCAGTTTTCTCAAGGTACGGAATCATTAGGTAAACCGCGGGTGCCCGAAACGGATTGCCACCTATGAATAGTGGATGAAATGAGAAAGTGAAACGGTGGCGCGGGTCGTCAAAATATTTCTTAACGAAGTTGTATGCAGGCATCAACGCCCGAAGCCGTAATGCACGTGGCAGAAAAGCGAGCATCGTCGGCAAGTCAAATGGTGTCGAACCGAGTCCGTCCGTAATGACAGCATCGTAGAGCTGACATGTATGCGCCATGAAACGGTCATAGTTAGCAGCGTCATCCGTGTTGAATTGTGCCATCTGCTGTTTCATCTGCTCGCCGTCATCCGTATAGTCAAGCACTGAACCGTCATGGAAATAGATACGATAAAAAGGATCAAGTTTCACCAAATCAAGGTAATCTCCCATCCGGACACCCGCGCATGCAAAGACGCGCTGAACCAAGTCGGGCGCGGTAATAATCGAAGGTCCCATATCGAAAGTGTAGCCGTCCCGAACCAGCTGATAGGCATGACCTCCAACCTTCGCGTTCTTCTCCAGAACCGTGACCTGCATACCTTCAGCCTGCAATCGAATCGCTGCCGCGAGACCGCCAAACCCTGAACCGATGATGACGATTTTCCGCTTCATCACTTTTCCTGATCCTCCGCAATCAATGTCACCGCCATTTTCCCAGACAATATGACCAACGGGATTCCACCGCCCGGATGCACTGAACCGCCAGCGAAATAGAGTCCATGAAACGTTCGACTCCGATTGGGTATTCGTCTGAACGCTGTGGTTTTGCTATTTGATGATATGCCGTAGATGCTTCCCTGATTGCTGGCATAAAGTTCAGAAAAATCCTCTGGTGTGTAGACCTGCTCCACTTCAATTTGATCGGCGATGTCAAAACCGAGGCGTTTTAACTTCTCCCAAACAACCGATCGCATCCGATCTCTCTCTTTCTCCCATATCTGTCCAGGTGTGATATATGGCATATTCAACAACACAAACCAATTTTCGCCAGCAGCCGGTGCGTGTTCGGCGTCCGCTTTACTCGTTATAGCGATATAGATAGTCGGTTCATCCGGTACTTGTCGGTGTTTGAAAATCTGCTTGAATTCCGCATCGTAGTCGCTGGAGAAGATAATGTTGTGGTGCGCTAATTTCGGGTGCTTGGCACGAACACCCCACAGAAATACCATCCCCGATACCGACGGTTCCAACCGATTCAACCTTTCGCGAGGCTTATGATGTCCGTCAATCAATTCGTTATATGCTACGACTGCATCCGCACCACAGAGTACGTAATCTGCCTCAACTTTTTTACCATTAACTCGCACACCACTGACCCGTTTCCGCTCGTGACAGATTTTTTCAACTTTTGCGGATGTATGGACCTGAACACCTAACTCACACGCTACTTTCATCAGAGCCTCAACAAGACGGTATATCCCACCTTTGACGTAATACCCACCCAATCCATACTCGACATACGGAATTATGTTAAGAGTCGCAGGTGCTTGAAACGGATCTGAACCGTTGTAAGTCGCGTAGCGGTCAAAGAGTTGAATGAGCCGCCGATCTGAGAAAAAACGAGATACACTCTGGTGAACGGTCCGAAACGGATCAATTTGATGAAGCTTGAACAACGTCTGAAAATGTCGAGGTTTCATGAGTTTCTTGAACTCATGGATTGGCGTAAACATAAAGATTTCAGATGTTAAGGTATGGATCCGTTCCGCATATTTCAAGAAACGCTCATACGCTTCGACATCATCAGGGGATAGCTCCTGAATAGCGGCTTTCATCTTCGCTTTGTCAGCACTCGCATCCATCACTGAACCATCTGAAAAGAAGTATCGGCATATCGGGTCAATCGACACAAAATCGAGATAATCTGCCCGATTGAACCCGGCAAAATCGAACAACTCGTCAATAACAAAAGGCATCGTTAGTAACGACGCGCCCGTATCAAATCGGTAGCCGTCCAAAACGGCCTCATTCACCTTCCCACCGATTTTTGGATTCTTCTCGAACAATTGGACAGAGAATCCCAAGCGCGCCAGACGAATCGCACCACTTAGCGCACCAAGTCCACCCCCAACAACTGCTACCCTCTTATTTTCCATCTTTCAGTTTCTCATAGAGCATTGTGTTAAAAAGCATCAGTGTGAACCCGTACCCGAAATCCTCAATCGGAATTGTCCAAATCCGGTAACCTATCTGATACACCTCACCATACATAACAACCGGGCGCGCTGTGAGATAGCCATTGAATACCAAAATCAAACCTGCGACAATTGCGAGATAGAGATAGGTCTTCGGTCGCAGAAGTAGGTCGGTTCTTAACAACATATCCATCAATCCAACAAATCCAAAACAGCATAACACCAACCCTGTATACTGTTTACCTGTGCTGAAAACCCATATACCCACGGGCAGTGCAGCGTATAAAACGTTCCTAATGTGCCGCAGCGACCTCAATCGTGCTAACCACCTATCAACTTGCGGTAGTGTTTCCCATACCAATAAACACCCAAACGGAACTGTGATGAAAAAGAGCCACTCCTCAATTGGCAGACCGAAGAACCGAAAATCAAGTGTATAGGCTGTGTTGAACTGCCAATGCGAACCAGCGACAAGCGCATCCCATATAACGTAAGGAATCATTACAATTACACTTACGAGTAATTTCAATCGCCACCGTGAAACGCTTTTAATTTGGCGGTTGAACTGGGATGCCACGGGTCCCAGAACAACAATGAGGTTAAACAGAAGATATTCAAATTTCATCGCTGCGTGCCTGAATGCTGAGATTTCAATCTGTCTCTGAGTGCCAGAAGATAGGTTTTCTCGTCATGCGTCAATTTTGCTTTCTCAAGCAAGAAAGCAGCGATATTTGCGATGAGTTTCGGATCATAAGTGTGTATCTGCAGCGGCATCCGTTTAAGGATTTCTTTAAAATCCCGCTGAGCATCGTCCCCCCGCTGGAAGAAAAACGGAAGATGATAACAAGTCATTCCGTGGATAAAGAGTGCCTCAACGTCGTTTGGACGCTTCTGTAAGCCGCTATCCATAATTGCTAAACCGCGCTTTACCCACTTGAGCTTGGTATGCGGGAGAAATGCGTGCTTGCCTTTAAGGGCAACGAGTGCACCGATGTAGACCTCTGCGCGCCCAGCGTATTTTGGTTCCTCTCGCGCAATGCGTTCAAAAAGTTTGAGCGCTGGTTTAATCTGCTTTTTGTCTTCAACGGCGGCATAAAATTTCTCTCGCGTCCGTTTCAGCATATCTTCCACCGATTCATCCGCGGCGACACCAGTGACATACAAGAGAAAAAGCTGTGAGAATATCAAGTTTATATGAACAAGTCGATTAAGTTTCATCGGAAAAATTGATTTTTTGGTACTGTTCAACAACCCGATCGAGCGTTAGTTTGAACCAGTAAGTGTAATTTTCAGGAGTCTCCTGAACATCCTGCTTCAATGCGCTTATGTTCATCCATTTCCAATCGTCAACTTCATCCGGATTTGGCGTGGGTTGACCATTATAGCGTCCAATAAAGACCTGATCAAGTTCGTGTTCAAATAGGTTATTCTCGAGTTGGGTGTGATAAATAAAACTAAAAAGTCCAGTTAATTCACAATCGAAACCCATTTCCTCATTGAGTCGTCGCCTCGCTGCGCGATAATAGCTTTCGCCGGGGCGTGGATGACTACAGCAGGTATTCGTCCAGAGTCCACCGGAGTGGTATTTTGTCCTTGCGCGTCTCTGAAGCAATAATTCGCCCACAGCGTTAAAGACAAAAATCGAAAATGCACTGTGTAATTTACCTTCACGATGTGCTTGTAGCTTTTCTTGCGTGCCGATTTCTCTGCCCGTATGATCGACGAGTATGACATGCTCTTGTATCATTGATAGCGTTTCCTTAGTATCGGTATAATTTCTCAAGTTAAATTAGAGCGTAAATCTCTATGTACATTATTATTACATATTGTCTATATTATGTCAAGAAAAAATTTAGACAATTTTATCGTAAATCAAATTTTGTATAGAAATTATGTGGAGAAATAGGACAAGATTACGCAACTAATACCCACCACAGATAACCAAATCGAAAGGAAATTAAGATCTTTACTCCGTCTTAATCCTAAAATTTAGACAAGATTATTGACAAATAGCAGATATAATGTTATACTAAATCGTAAGATAACAAGCGGAGAAATAAAAAAGGAAAAGGCTGATGACGGATCAACATAAACACGGTATTAAAACTGTTGCCATTCAGACGGGATTAACACAACTTATCATTCGGGCATGGGAAAAGCGGTACAACGTCGTCACACCGTTGCGAACCGAAACGAATCGTCGTCTCTATTCCGATGCGGATATATCGCGACTCACATTGCTTCGTCTCGCGACTCAGGCAGGACATAGTATTGGGCGAATAGCAAACCTATCGACCGAAGAGCTCCTGGAACTCATTGGAACGGGTGGGACGGTTGCGCAGTCCGCTGCAATCGCAAAAGAGGATGTCTCACAGGAAACATCCCTTCATTTTTACATTGCTTCGTGCATCGCAGCGGTTAAAAGATTTGAGATGCAAGCACTCGAATCAACACTATTCGCTGCATCAGTTGCCTTTAGCCAACCTGTTTTCCTTGAAAAGTTGATCACACCACTGATGCAGGAAATTGGTGAACAGTGGAAAGCCGGAACTTTACGGATCGCACACGAACACCTTGCCGCCGCAGTTGTACGAACACTATTGGGCAGTATATGCCACGGATCTGAAGTATCCGCCGCAATGCCAAATTTAGTGGTAGCGACACCGCGGGGTCAACTCCACGAAATCGGCGCATTAATTGCCGGAACGACTGCAGCATCGCAAGGGTGGCAAGTCACCTACCTCGGTCCCAACCTACCAGCTGAAGAGATTATAGGGTGTGCAGCGCAAAATGGAGCAAAGGCGATCGGGTTGAGCATCGTTTACCCGACAGATGATCCACATATAGCAAATGAATTAAGGAAAATTCGACGCGGAATTCAAGAAGATGTTGCACTTTTTGTCGGAGGAGCAGGGGCAATCGCCTACGACTCCGTCATTAACGCTATTGGTGCAGTGAGAATCAATGACATGCCGACTTTTCGCACCGAACTTGAAGCCTTGCGTGCTCAACAGGCGGTTTCGGTCACTTCGGTATAATGCGTCGTACCTGTCGGTTCTGCCCGCCAACAACAATACTACCATCCGTTGGATGAATAGCAAGCGAGTACGCCCAACCGTTTAGCGCATGAATCTCACTCGTAACTTCCACTGAATCTGGATCAACGAAACGCACAGCTCCATCGGTACACACGGCAACAACCTTTGAGCCGTCGTTCAACCATGCCGTATCAAGCGGGGCTTCCTTCAGTCGTGCGAACTTTACCATCCGACCAATAGTTGGCTGCCAAAATCAAACGGTACAGTCATCGTCTGCTGAAATGATTACAGGTAATGTAAAAAAATGCATAATTTTTTAGAATTTCCCAAAGACGCGCACAAAAATTTCCATGTAATTCTGATCGTTCACATCCCCGATTGCGCGCTGATCTATGTACCGCGCCCCGATATGCAGAAACATTTGCCGCTCGTAGGCGACAAAACTTTTCTCCATCTCAGCCAAGAGTGCCTGACGGACAAAATCGTTATCATTGTCAAGCATATCATTGAATAGGAGTATCTGCCCGCCGCCTGTGAGCTTGATGGTTTTCGTGAATTGATAGACGATCTTGAGAATAAGCGCGGATGCCATATCCTGTACATTTGTCCGTTCAATCTCGCGCAATCGGAGACGACGGGAGACCTCCTCACCGTCAATCTCTCCGGTTAGGGAAAAGTATTCCAGTCGGTCCTCCGCCATTCGGAAGCCATTACGGATAGTGTACTTGAACATTGGGCTAATCTCAAGCGATTTGGAAGGACGCATGCGATACAAGGTCTTGAAGATACCGACTTCGTAATGCTGGTTGTCTTTGTCAAAATCGTAGTCGTATTGCACTTTGGCGCGAGCGGTCGTGACCATCCGTTCAATTCCCAAGTATTCCCACGTGACTTTAGCGGTATTAATCAGATCGTTCTGCATCAGCAACGGGTCTTTGCGCCGTTTTTCGACTTCAGTGCCGCCATCAACACCAAAAAATTGAATATCACCCTCGTCCTCCATCTCCCACACCTCTGGTTGCGACCGATAGAGATTTTCGTCTCGCCTGCCCAGAAATCCAGCAAAATACCACGTCTCATCAGGAATTCGATCTTTTACCAACTTCAACTCGTTCTCAAAAATAAGCGAAGAAGCATGGGGGAGTTCTTTCTGATAAACCAGATTCGCGAATGCCTTCGTTGAAGTAGGCGTATTTCTGAGTCTCAGGTTTTCTTCAACTTGAAAACCGAGATCCAAGTCAACAACGCTCGCTTGACGACTTATCTTACGGTTCATGAATAGCCGAACGCCTTGGAGTCCGACATCGAATTCGTAATTGGGATCCTGATCATTCTCCTCCTCATCACGAATGCCGTTGTTGTTCCGATCGCTCTCGTCAAGGAAATCTTCATCGACATCAAAAAGCAGAATATCGTCCTCATAGTCGAAGATACCGTTGTTATTTTTGTCAAGGTCACCGGGGATAATTAAGGAGGGCGGATCGAACGGTGTATTATCAGAGTAGCGGTCCTGGTCATCGTTATCGCTGACCGAACGCGAAGCGTCGAATCTTGGACCGACGCGAAATGCCTCTACTTGAAAAATTGCATCCCCCACAGTTTGGAAGGCTTTGAAAACCGTTGTGGTCGCGTCGAAACGTGAACGCAAGTTTTTCTGTAACGCGCTTTTCGGCGTGACAGCCACTTCCGCTTTTATACCGTAGTTGGTGAAATTGGTTTCCAAATCCACCGCCCATACAGGTGCCTCCCGGAAGTACCAAGAGAGCCCTAACTGGGATTTACCAAACTTTGTGACTTCACGTAAACCGATACCGGACCCTTCTGTTCTGCCCTCCTGCCCATTCAGTCGGTTGAGCAATCCAGGAACCATCAGAATTGTCCAGTCGGTGCGGTTCGAGCGGACCTCCCAGCGGACACCGCTGAGGTCAATTTGATCAAAGGTGAATTTTGTGAAGGTCGTCGGGACTTCTCCAAGGCTCAGGATATTTTTGACAGTGCCCGCGGTCTCCTCAATCACCATGACACTGTGGAAGCCGCGTCGAAAAAGACGATCAAAATTAAAATTGTCTTGTCTGACGCGTTCTTCCTCTGTATCGGCGAGGAAGTTCCGTCTGTTCGTGAAATCGTACTCAACCCGTCCCGATAAGAACAACTTGCCAAAAAGACTGTAGACATCCTCTGCCTCAGCGCGGAACGCGAGCGAACAGCAAAACCAAACTTTTAACAGCAAAAGGAAGCTTTTAACAAGAAAACGGGAGCGAACCGGGGATTTTCGGTCACCTATGTTTGTTTCCATATTCTATTAGTTGTCAATTATCGGTTGTCAGTTGTCAGTTAAGAGATGGTTTGTAACAATCAGCCCTTATTTGGCATATTCCAGGATGGGTGAATTATTACCAGAACCTCTTAACCAATAACCAATAACTGATAACCGATAACCATTCCTCATCTCAAAATATCCTCCGGTCCGTAAGCCTCTGTGAACGTTGTCCAGATGCCCGTCCGCTTATCGAAACGGCTTAATCCACGATACGTGCCAAACCAGACGTAGTTATCACCGATAACCATAGAGAGGATACCGTTATGTGCTAAACCTTCCTCTCGGGTGTAAGTCGTCCAATTATCTGTCAACTGCTCAAACCGACTGACTCCTGCATTGTAGGTGCCGATCCAGACCTCTGTTCCATCAACACCGATGGTGGTTACTTTGTTGCTGGCGAGTCCATCCTCGGTCGTATAGGCAGCCCAAACATCGGTTTTTTCATTATAGAGCGTCACGCCACGATCACTACCAAACCAGACGCGATCGCCGTCAATCGCGATACAACTGACTTCATCGCTTGCGAGACCGTCTTCCACCGTGATTGTCTTCCAAATATCTCTACCGATGTCGTATTTACTGACCCCTCGGCGTGTACCGACCCAAACGTGTCTCTTACTGGCTGTGATACACCAAATCTGGTCCGTAACCAAAGATTCCGCGAACTCTTTAGACACAGCGGAGGGTTGGATCTCCGTCCCCGATGTATAGGTAATCCAAGCGTTAAGGTCATCTGCTGTGCGTGGGTACTTCCCAATCCCGGAATTGGTCCCGACCCAGATGCTATTGCCATCGCTACTGACAGAAGTTATATTATTGGCTGGTAGCCCATGCTCAGTTTTGTACTGGTCCCACCGGAGTGCCAATTTATCAAAACGGTTTGCGCCGTCGCGCGTCCCAATCCAGACGTATTGTTCATCAACAACAATAGAACTGACCACATTATCGGAAAGTGAATCTTTCTTTTTGCGTCCATGGCGGTGCCAATGGCCCCCGTGCGTTTCTATATTTTCGGATCCACCCTCCTGCCGATAATTCTTCCAAGTCCCTAACATCTTATCATAGCGGGACATCCCCTCGTCGGTACCGACCCAGACGAAACGTTCATCTGTGTCAACCGTCCGGACCGTACGTCCAACAAGAATAGGTAGCGCCGTCAAAGGTGTCCAGGATTCCTTCCGCTTGTCATAACGGGAAAGCCCGCGCAAGGTCCCCACCCATACATAGTCCTCATCAACAGCGAGCCCGTATTCGCCTACGTGGTTATGGAGAAGCCCTTTGATATCCTTAAACGTTGTCCAGGTGCCAGAGGCGAAATGAAATCGTCGAAGCCCTTCATTGGGTGCAGCCAACCACAGATAATCATCATCGGCTGCCAGTTCAAGCGTCCCACGCCCGGATCTGATTGTTGTCCACTCCTTATTTCGCCTGTCGTACCGGGTAACACCTACATCTTCCCAGGGTCTGTAAAGTATCCAAACATCCTTCTCTGTTGAGATAATACGCCGAATGGTATTCGCAGCAAGTACATCATTCGTTGAAAACGTCGTCCATTTTTCCGTTTTCTTATCGTATCGTGATAACGGACGGTTGCTGGTTCTGTCCCATTCCGAACGAGCCACCCAGATGAAGTCGTCATCGACAGTAATCCATTCCGCGCCTCTACCCGCCAAGCCGTCTCTGGGTCCGAAATTTTTCCATTCCTGCGTGATTTCATTGTACCGCGTGAGTCCACGTCCAGATGCAAACCAGACATTCGGTCCGTCAACTCCAAGTGCATTGATACGTTCAATGTCGCGATGCCCTTCTTCTTCAAGAACTGTCCATGTCCCAGCCGCTTTGCTATAATGGTTTAATTCCAGCCCGATTATGGGAACAACCCAGACGCTTTGCTCACTGACATCAATCTTACCCACGTCGTCTGTAGAGAGACCGTCCTCTGAGGTGAAATGCTGCCAGGTATCCGAAGTTTTATCGTAACGGAGAACACCGTAGTCCGTCGTGAACCAGACAGCATCGGTATCCACATAGGTCCAACGCACGAGTGTCATGGATCTTTTCTGAGTAGACTTCAAAATATCTAAGCGCGTGAAACGCCGCCACGTTGTTGTTGGACGATGGAACCGCACAATACCACCATTCGGTGAAGATTCCCAATTATTAAACCAGATGTAATCGCCATCAAATTTGATGTTTGAGACCTTGGTTTCAAGAAACGGCTCGCGTACCGGACGGGATTGATGCAACACCTCTCGCCCATTTTTTGCGTCGTACTCAACGAGGCCGATGTCCGTTGCCAACCAGAGTATCCCCTCTGCTTCACAGAGAATGCTGCGAATGTTATAGGGCACGGTTGAGCGCGAATTCCAAGAATCGGAAGCACTCGTATAGCTTCCGAGCCCCTGAGGTGTCCCGATCCAGAGGATGCCATCTTGAAAGGCGAGTGCCGTGACGTTGGGTGATGGCAATTGTTCATTGAAAGGAAGTGGTATCCACCGCTGTTGGGCACTGTTGTACCTTGCAACGCCTTGACGCGTGCCTGCCCAAAGCGTTTGTTTTCCATTTTCCTCCGTAGAAAGCAACACATTAACATACGGATTCGGGAGCCCTTGAATAGCGGGATGCATTGCCTGATCAGCGACCGAATATCGCCAAATACCCGCTGCGCCACCAAACCAAACATTTGCCTGATCGGCGAGTACAGATAGTATGAGCGGGTTCTTGACCCCCGGCAGCGCAAGTTGTGACCATTCTTGAGAGGTCGTATTATACACCGCGGGCCCGGAGCTTGTACCGAGCCAAATGCGTTGATCCTGCGATGCAACATCCGCATCAACAGATGTCACAAAAGCCTCGCCCCGTGTTTGTGTGTGAGGTGGGGCCCGAAACGCCCACTCACCGTCTAAATATGTCCGTGTGCCAAGCCCGCGATCGCTTCCAATCCAGATGGCTGTCGGAAACCTTCGGTTCTCGGTTTTCGGTAAAGAGGTTTCAGATGCCTCCACACCCTCTTGCTGCCCGCTGACGGTTTCCGACGACTGATAGCCAATATGTATTGATGTGATATAGGGAGTTGGCAATCCATCTTCTTTAGAAATGATTTCCCAACTGCGCGTTTGCGGCGTGTAAACCGAAACCCCGCCGACTGTCGCTATCCAGAGGTTTCCATCCGCATCACGTGCGATATCCCGTACATCATTGTCGGCGAGAAAATCGGCTTGTTTGTAAAGCGTCCACTCACCGGTTACCTTATCAAAGCGGCTCACCCCATCCTCTTTGCTCCCAAACCAGACATCATTGCCTTGTATGGTAATCCAACTCACATGATCACTCGATAATCCATCTGCCTTGGTATAGTGTACCCATGTGTTAACAGGCTTGATAAAACGATGTACACCTGCGTTGGCAGTTCCAAACCAGACCTGGAACCCATCGGCACGGATACAGGTAATCATATTACTTTTCAGGAGATCCGTTTTTGTATAGGTTTTGATGAAGGTCTGATCGACCTGATTGTATTGACTAACCCCTTTGTTCTGAGTACCAAACCAAACGCTGTCATCATCGACAGCAATCGTAGCGATCTCGCTGTCTATTAACCCATCAGATTTCGTATAGTTGTTCCATGAATCGGTATCTCGGTGGTAGCGGCTCACCCCGCCTCTGCTGAACCTTGGGTCTTCGTCCCAGCCATGCGGATCCGGATTTATCTCTCTATCGGTGCCAATCCAGACGTATTCCGGTTCAACGGCGATCGTTGTAATTATTTTGCTAACCAACCCATCTTTCCGAGTACGTACCGCCCAACTGTCAATCGTTTTATCATATCGGTTCAATCCGTCCGCTGTTCCAAACCATACGTAATTTCCGTCGACTGCAATAGAGGAGACCTGGTCGCTCGCCAAGCCGTCAATAGTTCGGAAGGTCGAAAAGGCGTTTGTTTGCATATCGTAGCGGCTCACTCCCTCATCTGTAGCGAACCAGACCCATTGTCCATCAATTGCAACGGCATTGACCACATCATTCGCCAACCCGTCTTCCATGGTATAGTGTAGCCACGTATCCTGCTGGCGATCCCAGCGCGAGACGCCCCTCGCCGTTGCAATCCATACATTGTCCACATCCGCAGCAATACAGTTAATTTCGTTACTAACGAGTGTTCGTTCCACGGGCCACGTCTTTGCAGGCACCGAATTTGCTCCGGAATCTTCAAATGGCATCCCGGATTGTCGGTCAGTTGCTAATGTTCCACACCCCAAAATCAGAAACAGGGACAGCAACACTAAAATACAGGTGTTAGAAAATCTGTAAAGTGTTCTAAAATCTGTAAAGTTGTAAAGTTGTTTCAGGTTACGTCTCAGCTTTACAGAACTCCTCCACGCGTCGCCTGAAAGGGGCAAACCGACTTTAGCACACTCGCTGCTTTTCACAAGCGACCCTTGCGGCTTATTATTATCTGTTCGTTTCGTCATCTCTGATTACCTCTTCACCAATAACTTACACCTAACAACCTTAGCACACTTTAGCACACCTCATAACTTTCCCGGTCAGTCGATTAAGATCTGTTCGATAGAATGTACAAACAACACATCTTTCACTTCATCATAGCGCTGGAGTATTTGAGACAAATCATCAGAATTAAGGTCTTCTCCTGTTAATCCTGTGATAACGAGGTCAGCCTGAGTGGATCGGTGGGATACTTCTTCTTCCAAGGCTTCCAAGCTATCATAGGAAATCGATGTCACATTTTGCATTGAGATCGGCAACCTTCCTTCTATCATGAGGGTCGAGAGTCTGTCTGCTTCCCGCTCAGCGTCTCTGGAATCGGAACAAGCGAAAAGCCTAATTTCAGCACCTCTCCAGTCGGGGTGTCCAATAATGATATACGCCAGCAAGAGCATCATCGGGGCATTTTTTAGATTCTCCTCTGTCACCCAAACATGGATGGAGGACTTATATCCGAAGCGGTAACCCGTGGATCTAAGGATTAGAATGTTGAAAAGTGAATTTACAGCGAGCTGCGCCCCCTGTTTGATCTCGTCAATTTCCTCTGGGTTCTCCTCGTCAAACTCAAAGAGTATGGTATTGTTAGGCAGCCCCGAAATCCCTGGCATCTGCGCTATCTGTGCCATCGCGAGTTGGAACGTTGGACAAATCAAGGTATCAACGAAAATGCTGGCTCTACTGACCTCTGTACGTTTGATGAGCTCATCAACATGGAGGCGTGCCTTTATCTCATTGGGAAACGTGTAATCACCGAGGTAAAGTTGAAGGAAATGCCCGAAACCGTGCCTGTGGCAGATCCACCGGAGCAAATCGAAATGTCCAAGTCGATGCTCACCTAAACGTGAAACGGCGATGATCGAAGGACGCCATCCGCCTTCAGAGGTCATCACCCGGCTTTTTTGTAGCGTCGTCTGCAGCCAACGGGTCAACTGAAACATCGTTCCCTGAAAGATCGCAGCAAAATCGCGTTCATCTTGTCGGCTGCGCCGGAGGCCGATGTAGGTCCCGCCCATGAGGACGAGTGCGATAAGGGCATAGAACGCGCTAATCTGAACCATCATCAGACCACACATCACGGTACCCAGCAGAGACAAATACCAGCGCGAATGAAAGGTCGGACGATAGGACGGATTGCTCGCGAAATGCTCAAGAAAGGATACCGCACAGAGTGCTCCGTAAGTTACCATAAAGAACATACTCAGAATTTGGGCGATAAAGTCCACATCACCTATGACAACAAATACCATAGCAACAACACCCGACACACCCGTCGCGTACACGGGTTCTTGACTTTTTCCCACCCCGGTTTCCATCAGACGATTCAGCCTCGGAATTGGAAAGACGTTATCGCGAGCGAGCATCTGTAGCGTCCTTGGTGCGACCATGATTGAACCGAGAGCAGAGGATAACGCCGCTGCGCCTAATCCGATATAGATGGATGGACTCCATAGGGCGACTTGCGCCATGATAAATTGGTCTGCATCCAGTGCTTCAGGAGTGGCACTCTGTCCCAACTTGACGGCAACAAGGACGTATATCACCATACCGCCGAACGTCGCGCCGATTGTGCCGAGAGGGATACTCCTGCGTGGGTTCTTTAGATCTCCTGATAGCCCCAAGCCCGCAATCATACCTGTAAAGGCGGGGAAACAGGTCGCGAAAACCGTCCCAAAACCATCGGGATTGTCAATCCGTGCCGTAAGATTTAGACCTTCGGGTCGTATAGATTCGGGTCCCTCACCAAGCAGGAAAGCAACGATTGAGATCGCAAGCATTACGCAGACGCACCAGAGAAGTTGGACCCCGACACCTGCACCTTTCGTCAGCATGATGACCAGCATCAGGAGCGTGCAAGGAATACTTACCCAGCGCGCATCTAAACCGAAACCATAAATGGTTTCAACCCATTCATAAACGGGCTGAAAGGCTTCCGCAAAAGCGACGATATAGAAAGCAACCGAGATCGCTTGCGAAATATAGAGCGCGATTCCGATCGAGCCACCGATACTCGCACCGAAAGAACGACTCACAATATAATACGCACCGCCGCCAGCGACCCGACGGTTCGTCGCAATCTCAGACACCGCCAAAACTGTAGGAACTGTCACCAAATGCCCAAGCAGGACAACCATGAGCGTTCCCCAAAGCCCGGCATGCGCGACAGCGTAACCGAATCGTAAAAAAAGGATCGCCCCTAAAATCGTACTAATTGAAGCTAAAAATACAGGAGCCGTACCGAACCCGTGCCCATTTTGACTTTCAGATTTCTGTGACGCTTCTGAAAACATACGCACCCCCTTCGTTTATAGAGAACTTCTTAATACAGATGCATAAAATTTCACAAAGTGCTGTCGGATACAATTGTCGCAATTTTTTAGGAACACCGCTGAAGAACTAAACCTTCTGTTTCATTAAGGATTAATACTAAAATCACGCCATTCCGGCAATTATTATGCCATAAAAGTGTTTCATAGGCAAGGAAAGCATAACATAAAACTATTTAAACCGAATAAAAAACGTTCCAAAAACCTATTTGACAAAAACTTTCAGATGCTCTACAGTGTACTTCAACAGCAAAATGACAACTCGAATTGACTTATAGAGACGGAGGTATTTTTATGCCTTATGGAGGTAATGACTGGCTCGCTTTAACCGAGGAACCGACGCTGGAGCCAGAGATTCCTATCTGCGACCCACATCACCATTTTTGGGATTTCCGAAACGAACGGATTCCTTACCAACGCTACCTGCTCCATGAGCTGATAGCGGATATTAACAGCGGGCACAATGTGCGCTCTACGGTGTTCGTTGAGGCGAGAGCGATGTATCGTGCTGATGGACCGGCGGAGATGCGTCCTGTTGGTGAGGTTGAATTCGTTCAAGGGTTGGCGGCTGCGAGTGCAAGCGGTCTATACGGCACGAGTCGCGCTGCCGCTGCGATTGTTGGGCACGCGAACCTGAACCTCGGTGCGCGCGTCGAACCGGTCCTGGAAGCCTTGCAAGCGGCAAGCCCGAATCGGTTTCGAGGGATCCGCCATTCTGTCACGTGGGACCCACATCCAGAGATAGCAGGCGCCTCGGCTTACAGAACAGAAGCACAACTGGCACGTGAAGATTTCCGTATCGGTGCGCGGGTTTTGGCGCGTATGGGGATGTCTTTTGAGGCGTGGTTGTATTTCCCGCAACTCCATGAACTCGCCGATTTTGCAAAAGCCGTTCCTGATCTGACGATTATTTCAAATCATATCGGTGGTTTGCTACGGGTCGGTCCGTATGGTGGCAGAGATGAGGAAGTGCTGGAGGCTTGGCGGAGCGGTATCGCTGCAGTTGCGGCGTGTCCGAACGTTCACATGAAACTTGGCGGTATCGGGATGCCTCGCACGGGTTTTGACTGGCACGAACGGGAGGAACCGATCGGTTCTGAAGAATTAGCGGAATCTATGGCACCCTTTATGAACTACTGTATTGAGCAGTTCGGTCCGGAGCGGTGTATGTTTGAAAGCAACTTCCCTGTTGACAAAGTTTCGTTCTCGTACAATGTGATGTATAATGCGTTTAAACGGCTGTCATCGGGGTATTCGGAGAGTGAACGTGCCGCGCTGTTTCACGATACGGCTGTTCGTGTGTATCGGATAGATGTTTAGTTTCACTCTGAACTCTTTGGCGACCTCCCCAAAAGGACGAACAGATGAAAACTAATACAGATTATTTCTGGTTCCGACTTTTTAAAACGCGGGGCATAGGTGCTAAGACTCTCGCCTCCGTTGCTGAAATACTTGAAAAGGAAAACCTTGATCCTGAAATATTGCCACTCAACCAAAGTGATCTCTCGGCACAATCCCCGGAATTAGCGAAAATCCTTAACGGAAAAATTCGTACAAAAGATAGGGAAAAGGTGTTTGAGGCGTACGAGGCTCTCAAAAACAACGGGGTCGATATTATCTATCCCAGACATCCCAACTTTCCGCCACAACTCCTTGAAATTTCGCCGATACTGTTTGCTAAAGGACAGCAAAAACACCTCACGTCGGATAGCGTCACGATCGTTGGGGCGCTGAATGTATCGGATCAAGGGATTCGCATCACAAGAAAACTGGCGGGTGATCTTGCAAATGTGGGCATAAATATTGTTTCTGGATATGCCGAAGGTGTTGACGCAGCGGCGCACTTAGGTGCGTTGGCAGCAGGGGGAACAACGACGCTCGTACTTTCAAACGGCATCACGCAGCTCCGTCAGAAAAGTGCGTTTAAAAAATTCAATTGGGATCGAGATGTACTTGCTGTCTCACAATTCGATCCAGATGCCAAGCGGCACTTGTGGTATGCGTTGGCGCGAAATCAGCTTGTGTGTGGACTCTCCAAAGCGGTTGTCGTTATTGAATCTGGTCCTGAGCGAGACGCGCAGAACACAACGAGCGGGACCTTCATTACCGCAAAAACAGCTCTTGATATGAATCTGCCGCTTTTTGTTGTTGACCCAAGCTGCCTTGATAATCCGCCAGAAGGTAATGCTGCGCTGATTGCGTTAGGTGGATATAGCTTCGATCCGGTTGGTGGTGTCAAAGAGATTGTAGGACACATCTCTTAATAGACGGGCAATGAATGGTTTCCCTACTACAAACGGGTCTGTTCGTAGTAGTGTGATTTATCGCACGTTCAGAAATTAGGGGTTTTGTCTCCGTTGCATTTCGGTGTTGACGGCGCGAATGCCAGCCACCGTTTCGTTAATCTGCTTGTTTGTCCGGTCGCGAAATCCGTATTTGCGTGCGTTGTTCCTAATGTAGGCACCACAGAGGTGGTATCCGACGCATTGCGGGATATCCCAGAGCGCGTCCATCACTTGTTGATAGTGGTCTGTATCCTGCAAGCGGTCCGCCGTTGGTGGCCAGCTTGTGTCGCCGTGGGCGCGTATATGTCCCGCCGCGTCCGCCAGCAGAACCGGTCGGTCTGCGAAGCCTGCCCAGTGCTGCATCTTCGTGGCGATATTCCCTACCGTCCCAAAACATTGAAAACTGAGCACATCAATGTAGGGCAGTGCTGCCTGGACGACTTCCTCGGGTAGTACTGCGTTTGCCTCCCATCGGTCACCGAGGATCAGATGGTTCAAATCGTAGCGGCGGATAGCGTCATGGGTGACCTTGTAGTAGCGTTTGGCAATCGCTGAGAGTTCGCGTTGTCCCGCCTCCGATTCGAGCAGGTCTGGATCAACTAACGACCCACGCCACTCCGTGGAAGGTGAGGTATGTACCCACTGCGGACAGTCGCAATAGAAGTAGCCGATAAGCTTCGGATCGTCCCGCAAGCGTACACACTCGTCGCGGGCGACGTAATCGCACCACTCCTCGAAGTCGGCGCGCATTAGATCGGGCATACGGACTTCAACCTGCCACTGATGTGCCTCAGTGAAAGGTAGTAGGTGGCAGTAAGGCATGTCTGCCCATTGGTATTCCTCATAGGTAAAAGGTCGCGAATGACGGTGGTAGCCTTCGGTGATAATTACGACTTCTTGGGTCCAGCCGATCGTGTTAAAGCCCCAGTCTCGCAGATCATCGGCGACTGCGCGTAGCCACTGTTCATGGCTGTTGCTGAACTCGCGTTCCCACACGCCGTCTGATTCTACATACCGCAACGCAGCCGAGTCGATATGGTTCATGCCGATGGACCAGAACGGCGCGCCATCGGGTGTGATGAACCACCAACGCCCATCCCGCTTCTCAATTGTGTAAAAATCTGCCATTGTGACGGATATTCCTTTCAAATGGATTGTGTTCCTACAAACAGAAATTATGTAGGCACGCTTTTTAGGTCACCTTTTCGGCGGTTTAATCATCAGGTCTTCAACAATACGGACATACTCACTATCCGACAACTTCGGATCCAGATAAGACCGAAACCCCGGCTTCATCTCCCACTCATATCCATTCGACAACCTGCCTTTGCCTTCTGTAACCTCAGTGAAATAGTCTCCGAGACCTCGCACACCGTATAAGACCGCGAGTTGGTCCCAACTGGAGCGTCCTCTGTACTGACCATTGAACCGCCGATAAAACGCTTCACGTACAGGGTTTCCAGTAGCCGTCTCTGCAAGTTTCGCACCGGTATGGACAGACTCTCCATAGTGGCTGATAACGAGTGGTGTGGGCCAATTGTGGATAACGTATCCCGACTTATCAATCTGATTGTGCCGAACCGTGTTGTAAGGATCATCAACAACCAACGCCATTACCACGAGTTCGGTGACTTTCTGCGCAACGAGATCAGAATCGGCTTTCAGGAGATCGTAAAGGTTGTTGAGGAACCCGACGCTGATAATTGTTACGGAGTTATCGGGTTGTTCACTAAGTACCTGTCGATAAAGCTCCAAGGAACTGGGGGTTGGAGTGGTCGGGAGATTGTGTGGGAAATTAGCAAGCACATCCAGATAGCTTGATTCGTCAGGGTCGGCGAGATCACCTTTGTAAATACCAATGGGAATATTTCCACGGTTATACCATGTATTTATCGCACAAATAGCCTTGTCAGCATTTGGATGGACTTCGTTGAAACTGACAGCGAGAATCTCCGCCTCTCCGCTATCTGCCAAGGCGTGAAGCACAGCCAGTGCGCCGACATCATCTACGTCGGTAGACATATCGGTCTCAAATATTATCTTTTTCGGACTCATATTCTCAGCCCCCTCTGCCAACAATCTGGATGGCATTATTACTATCGTAAAAAGCATCAATACTGTCACAAGATATGATATTTTCAAGTTCTCCTCCGAACCACGCTCGACCAGAAAGCGCGTAATCGCCGTGCGAATCAGCCCTATGCCACCAATAATCAAAACCCGCATGAATGTCTCCGATCCGTTTCTAAAGATGAAAATCCCTGTTACTATATTTGAAAAATTGAGGTATGTCAAGAACTTCTGTAACGCGAGACTGGTGAGAAACAATTCGTGGGCAAAATCATTGAGAGGTGCTATAATGTTATTAAACTCCTCATAAACTCCAGAAATTAACGCTAATTGGGATGAATCACAAATGGAAAAATATGAAGGACACATATATCTTATCGCAGTAGCCATATCACTGCTCGTGCTGTTCAGTGGATGTGGTGTAAAATCCGTGCAACAACCCCCGCCTGTTGAGGCTGAAATCGTTAGAGAAGCCGATTGGGAAGTGGAATTCAGGGATGTCTTCTTTTTCGATGCAGAACACGGCTGGGTCATTGGCGAGAAAGGGACAATCCTCTACACCGATGATGGTGGCAAAAATTGGAAAACGCAGAATAGTAACACCGAAGCACGCCTGAACAAGATGCAGTTCATAGATGAAAAACGGGGGTGGGTTGTCGGAAACGAAGGCACCTTTTTACAGACGAAAAACGGCGGGAAAAAATGGGAGAAGCAGGTTGTCAGAGACGGGAGTATGAGTCTAATCAGCCTCCACTTCTTAGACGAACAACGCGGTTGGATAACTGGGGAAGGGGGTGCCCTCTATTATACTGCAGACGGCGGAGCATCGTGGGACTTCCGTCCCAGCGGTGTCGGTGAAGCACTCCTCGATATCCATTTTGTTAGCGAAAACGAAGGTTGGTTGATCGCACAACTCGGTACAACATTGCACACGACAGACGGCGGCAGAACATGGGATTATAAATCGGTAGGCCCTCAGGACGGTTTGCTTAATATACAATTCGATGCCGACCAGAAAACGGGCTGGGCTGTCGGAATTGCGTCTACTGTGCTCTCAACGACAGACGGCGGAAAAACGTGGATCCGTGGGGAACCCGGTATCGAAAGCTCCCACGCCATCTATGATCTCTGCTTTACAGATACGAAACAAGGATGGTTGGTATCACAAGTTGGAGGCGTGATACACACACAAGACGGTGGAAAAACATGGGCGGTTCAAGAGACAGGGACGCGTAGCGATCTGATGGCTGTGCATTCGCCTGACGCGAAACATATCTGGGCGGTTGGCAGCTACGGAACGATGCTCCACTCTACTGATGGCGGAAAAACGTGGACGATCGACGCCGAAAGCAACGCCGAACCTTTAGGAGGCGTGGCGATGACAGGAGGTGGACGCGGCTGGGCTGTTGGACGGCGCGGCGCAATCTTCCGCACTGAGAATGAAGGACGCTCTTGGGAACAACAGGATAGCGGTCTCTCTGTCGGCTTGAATAAAGTCACTGCTGTGAGTGAAGAAGAGGCGTGGGCAATCGGCGATTCTGGCTATATTCTGCATACCAAAGATGGAGAGACCTGGGAAGTTCAAAAAGGATACGACTGGATCGGGCTACACGATGTGCAGTTTTTGAATAGTGAACGTGGCTGGGCTGTTGGGGATATGGGCGGTATTTTTTATACCAACAACGGCGGCGAAAATTGGATTGAGCAACGCGGCTATATCTTTGAACTCTTAAAAGGACTCTGCTTTGTCTCACCGAGTGAGGGCTGGGCTATCGGTTGGCCCGGCAAAATCCTCCATACCATTGATAGCGGGAAAACATGGGAACACCAAGACAGTGGGACATTTAACGAACTCTACTCGGTTTATTTCATAGACGCTGAACTCGGTTGGATATCCGGACAGTACGGACTCATCCTTCACACCAACAACGGCGGGGAAACATGGGAAACCCAATATACCCGCACGCAAGCAAATCTGAACAAAATCTTCTTCGCCTCCCCCACCGTAGGTATAGCCGTTGGTGACGAAGGAACGCTGCTACTCACACAAGACGCTGGTAAGAGGTGGACACGAGAAGACAGCGGAACAGATAAAAACCTTAAGGACATCAGTGTCACGGAGGATAAAATATTCGCCGTTGGTGAAGACGGTATCGCTGTCGCCTATACGATTCCTTCCATAGCAAAATATACGCCACGCAAGCGATTCTTTGATACAACCGAGGCGGAGCTGCCGAAGAAGAACGCTGGATGGGACATTTTACGCAACGACGGTCCGTTCCGAATCGTCGGCGGGGAGGAAGGCGTGAAATCAGCGGATATTTCCTTTATCAACCCAATCGAAGGGTGGGCAGTCGGTAATTCCGGTACGATGCTCCGTACCTTAGACGGGGGCAACACTTGGAAGCGCATCGAACCACCTATAGAGACACCTCTCATTGCTGTCCACTTTGTTTCGTCAGAGATCGGTTGGTTGCTCACCCAAGACGCGAGTTTCTTATCCACAACCGATGGTGGCAAAACATGGCAGGTCTTGAACGAAACAACAAAACCAGTGATCCGTGCCTACGACGACGCGCGTCGTCCTATAGAAGAACCGTGTGAACTTTATACAGCCCATTTCCAAGGTTTCGGTGAAGGGTGGGCTGCCGGTAAAGAAGGCGTTGTTCTCCATAATAAAGACGGCGATACAGTCTGGAGACATCAGGAAAACGAAACCTCAGCATCCTACCGCGACATCCAGATGGTGGAAACGCATTATGGGTGGGCTGTCGGGTCGTGGGGCAAGGTACTCTGGACAAACGACCAAGGTGAGACATGGCACCTGCAGACGACCAACACAGGCTATGACCTCTACGGTGTGTCTTTCTTAAATCGCGTAGAGGGATGGACGGTTGGGAGAGACGGCATCGTCCTTCGCACGGCAGACGGTGGACTGGGGTGGTCGGCAGTCAACACGGGGATAAGCACACACCTGTATGATGTCTTTTTCATCAACAAAATGGAAGGTTGGATTGTTGGTGAAGGCGGGCTAATTCTACATACCAAGGATCGTGGTGCAACGTGGGAAATTGAAGTGTCTGGCACCAACGAAGATTTGTATCATATCGACTACGTTGAGGGGTTTGGTATCGTTGTGTTGGGTGGGCACGGGACTATTATGAAGCGAAAATTAAGTACTGAATCTTAGCTTAGATCAGGAGAAGTTTTTGATGAGACGAACATTATTTCTGTTGGCGTTACTGCTTAAGAGCAGCCTATTGGTAACGAACGTTTGGGGCATCGGCAGGGTTTCCTTCACCTCTGATAGGACAGGAAACCTTGACATCTACATCATAGATATAGATGGTAAGAATCTCGTCAACTTAACCAATCACCCGGCGGACGACTTTTCGCCAACATGGTCTCCGGACGGTGGTGCTTTCGCCTATGTCTCAAACAGGGACGGGAATCCAGAGATTTATGTAATGGATATGAATACGAAGGCATCTCGGAGACTGACAAACCATCGCGCCACCGATGTGAGTCCGGCATGGTCTCCAGATGGCGAATGGATTGCGTTTGCCTCTAACCAAGCCCGCGATCATGCCGCCGACACTGACATCTACATAATGGACGTGAACGGTAAGAAGGTCCAGAGACTCACCAATAAAGGCGGACACAATTCAACGCCAGCCTGGTCCCCGGATAGCGAGTGGATCGCGTTTCGTTCCACGCAGGACGGCATCGGCGGTATCCATGTTATGAACGCTGATGGTGAAAAACAACGCGCACTCACACAGGTTTCTGCGACGAGCCCTACTTGGGCTTCCAACGGAAAACAAATTTACTTTTCCAGCGAGAGGCTTGGTGGTGTGAAGATGCCAACACTGTTTGCTGTAGATATTGATGGGGAAAACCCTCGAAAATTGACGGACGCTGGAGAAACTTGCGAAGAACCTGATGGATCGCCTGACGGTCAGTGGATCGCGTATGTATCCGTTCAAGACGAGAATAAAGACATCTATCTCATCCGTGCGGCGGGTGGTGGCCTCCGAAAATTGACAGAAGATCTGGGACTGGAATTTTCTCCGGCATGGGTGCCATCGGCGTTTAGTGTTTCACCGAGTGCTAACACACAGATGGTGCTTTGGGGAATCCTTAAGCAAACAACGCGCAAAAAATGAAAAGAAAACAACGCTCTTCGCCTTTTTTTCTTGCCTCCCAACCCGATGCTTGCTATGATAGGTGTAAACAAGCCCCCCTTCTTGGCAAACAATATAACGCAAAGACAAATTTTGCCCATGTAGTCAAAATTTGGAGGCAAACATGAGCAACTATCGTATAGCAATCATCGGCTTGGGCGGCATGGGTGGCGCTCATGCCGAAGCAGTGCAGTTAGAAGAGAACTGCGAACTCGTCGCCGGGGCGGAAATCAACCCAGAACGGGCAAAAGCATGGGGCAAACGGTTCGGGGTCGAAGCCATCTACGACGACTACGAAAAGATGCTCGACGCACAACAACCCGACATCGTTATCGTCCCGACGCAAGCACCGATGCACCATCCACCAACAATAGCGGCAGCACAGCGCGGTGTTCACGTCTTCTGTGAAAAACCGACTGCCTTAAACCTGATTGAAGCCGACGAAATGGTCGAAGCCTGCGACCGACACAACGTCAAGTTCGCTATTAACCACATCAAACGCGCCAGTCCATATAACCGGCACGTCCTTTCGTTGATTGAAAAAGGCGAAATCGGTGACGTCGTCCTGCTAAAGGCAACGGACAAAGGCGGACGCAAGGTAGGCAATTCGCTCATGGAGATGGGGACGCATCTTTACGACTGGTTGCGTCTCTTTGCTGGTGATGCCGAGTGGACACACGCACACCTCGTGCAGATGGACGGTCGTGAGTCAACTGTTGATGACATCAAACATACCCAAGAGGTTCACGCATTCGACCGCGACGCGGGACTTGTGCTTGGTGAACGCGGACACGCCTCCTTCCGTTTCAAGAACGGCATCCACGCCGATGTACAGTTCCTTGCGCAGCCCGAAACTAACGATAATGCTTACGGTATCGACATTATCGGGACTGAAGGCAGAATCGCTGTCCGAGAGAGCGTCGGCACCACGATGTTCATCCACAAAGGACAACACAAGACCCCCGCAGAGGCGTGGGAGCCGGTGCATCTATCTGCCGAAGACCTTGACGCACAAGGCAACCCACGAGATAAAGCGTCCATACGGCTGTTATTGCAACGTCTCATGTTGCGCGACTTTATTGAAGCCATTGAAGAAAACCGGGATCCCTTCGCGAGCGGCAGAGACGGGCGCGATTGCCTTGAAATGATTCATGCGACATGGGAATCGCATCGCCAGGGGAGACGGATACCTATGCCACTTACGCCACGTGAACACCCGCTTGAACGGTGGCAACAAGAAGAGGATAGATAAAAAAAATAGGCGAGGTTAGGAGGGAAACACCCCAGCAAAAACACCTCGCCAGCGGAGATAGAGTAGTTTTATTTCCATTGCTTATCGAAACATCCATTTATTTTTAGGCTTCACCAGAAATAAAACAGGAGCGACTTATGCAACGTTTGGATATTCTTCACCCGTCAATTGACGATTACTTACTCGGCATTATTCCTGATCGCGACGAAGTCCTCACGGAGATGGAAGCACACGCACGGGCAAATCGCTTTCCCATTGTGGGACCGCTTGTCGGACGGGTCTTGCATCAACTCGTATTGATAACCAATCCGACCCGAATTTTCGAGATGGGCTCAGGTTTTGGTTATTCGGCGTATTGGATGGCGAAGGCATTGCAGAAACCGGAAGCCGCTATTATCTGTACCGATGGATCGCAGGAGAATGCCGATCGTGCTGCAGGGTATCTTGCGCGCGGTGGTATCGCTGACCGTATCGACTATCGCGTCGGTAATGCGCTTGAGATCATTGACGAAACTGAAGGCGAGTTTGACATCATCTATAACGACATCGACAAAGACGGGTATCCGGAAGCGTTTCAGAAGGCGATTCCACGGCTTAAGAGTGGTGGGTTGTTCATTACGGATAACATGATTTGGGGTGGACGCGTCGTCACGCAGGAAACCGGTGATGCCCCAGAAGAACTCAACGAACAGGAGCAGTGGTTTCACGCTGCCACGATCGGCGTGAGAGAAGTAACACGGCTGCTTTACAGTTCGCCTGATGTATTCACAACGATTATTCCGCTCCGCGACGGTGTCTCGGTCGCGGTGAAACGGTAATCATAAAGCAGAAGCACCTTTGTCGTTTACGGCGAAGGTTATCAATAGGAGGTTTACAATGTTTTTCTTAAACAAACCGTTCTCTCTAAAAGCCAATCTATTTACGATTGCTTGCTGTGTTTTATTCACACTGTCCACAGTATCGGTGATGGCACACTCAGGTGGCGAAGTGACATCCAAAAAGACCGAAACGCCTATCACAATTGACGGCATGCTCGATGAAGCGGAATGGGATGCGATATTTCAAGAAGCTTCGCCGCTGCAAGATATTGTTGTAGACCCTCGCGATCCGAAACACAACCAAGACTGGTATCAAATTATTCCAGGTGGGGGTGCAGGTGCCGACACAAACGACGGCGGCCTTCGGGTCAGTCGTGGTAAGTTCGACGGCGATGACGATTTCTTAGCGCGCTGGGCGACGCTGTGGGACGACGATTATCTCTATTTTGCATTTGATGTCACCGACGACAGCACACACGAATATGCCAACGATCTCGCCACTCGGGACGGGGACATCGACGGGATCTGGTTACTATTCGACACCAAGCACGATGCCCCTGTGTTTGAGTTTCCACATCACGAGTTTGAAACGAGACACGTCGCCAATAACAGTACATACGAAGCAGACGACCACTACTGGATCTTCGCTCCCTTAACAGCTGCGGGGGTTGGGGCATGGTCACAATCCTTGAGTGCAGGTCTTGATCCAGAGTTGGGTGATCCGGCAAATGGACACGTCGCAGGTCAAAAAACGGGTTCGGGTTATTCGGCTGAGATGCGATTGCCTTGGTCGATTTTTGAACCGTTCTTTGGTGCAGCTCTTGCGCCAACAGACGGTTTGGTTATCGGATTCGACATCACAATCACAGATATTGACGGGGACGCGCCCGGCACGTATGCCGCACCGCTTGGGGGTGCAGTCGCGTGGTCGAGTGATTTTGAAAACGACAACAGCCCAGGCGTGCTCGGCGATCTCATGATTTCCACTGAGGTTGTCGGCAGTGCGACATCTGTCGATCCGAGAGACAAATTGCCGTCAACTTGGGGCAAGATTAAACGCGGCTATAAATAGTCCGAAGCCAAAGTTTGCAAGTTTTAAGTGTGCTAAAGTCTGTAAAGTTGTCTGAGTTCACTTTGCAACTTTAGCACACTTCATAACCTTTTTGGTATAAACCTTTCCAGAAATTTCAATAACAGGATTTACGCAAAATTGAGTAGAGACATATATCTTTGGACAGCAAAGATGCCTACTCCCACGGGATCGGTGCGGTTAGAAACCGCCCCTACCGGTGAAGTACGTAAGTCTGAAACAAAAAAGGAGGATAATTTCATGAAATTTACAATTCACGCCCAAAAAACGCTCACTTTGTTCGTTGGAACCCTCATTTCAATTTGGCTAATCCTCCTCACAATAGACGGGTTTGCCCATTCTGGCGGCGAGGCAATTAGTGCGCCGAGGAGAGGAGACATCACCATTGATGGGGACCTTGTAGAATGGGAAATCGTTAGGAGTCTTGCACAAGAGATTACCACAAAACCGCAGGATTGGTATCAAATTGTCGCAGGCGGTGGTGCCGGTCGCAATACAAATGACGGTGGACAACGCGTGAGCCGCGGCAAGATTGACGGTGATGACGATCTCCATGTTACATGGATGACCATGTGGGATGATGACAATCTCTATTTCGCCTTTGAGGTTGTTGATGACGATATCAACGAGTTAGACCCGCCTTTTGCGGCGCGAAATGACAGAAATTTTGAGGGATACTGGCTCTGCTTCGATACCAAACACGATGCCCCTACCAAAAAGTTCGGAAACAAGAAGTTCGATACAGCTGCAGTTGCTGCAATTAGCACTTATGAACCGGATGATACCTATTGGGAAATTGCACCGCTGACTACCCGCGGAGCTGGAGCCGCATTTCAAAGAGATGGTCAAGTCGAGGACCCGGAACTCAACAGTCCAGCCAAGGGACACATCATGGCGAAAAACGATGGGGGCAGCTACACCTTTGAGATCCGTATGCCTTGGAAAGTTTTTGAACCCTACTACGGCAAACGTTTCAAACCGGAAGATGGCGATGTCCTCGGGTTCGATATTACCGTGATGGATGTGGATCCGGTCTACGATCCACCACAAGGCGGTGCGATGGCGTGGTCGAGCGATTTTGAAAATGATAACAGTCCTGGCGTGTTGGGCGATATAATTTTCAGCACAACCGCTGCTGTTGATCCGAGTGGCAAACTCCCAGTGACCTGGGGTCAAATCAAGCAAGCCCATCAATGAGACATTTGCTTCTAACGCTGCTTATCTTGTCCTGTTCAAACTTCACAGTGAGTGCCCAACCCGCCGAACTGTTGCTACGGCACTATCGGCAGGCGGAGATGTTTGTCAACGAGCAACGCTTCGACGCGGCACGCCGCGAATATCAGAAGCTTATCGAATTAGATCCGAGGGTGCCGCAAGCGTATCTGGGATTGGGTAACATCTACCTCGCGCAGTTCGAGTTTGATCTCGCGCTGGAAACGTATACACAGGCGATCGAACTGAAGTTGCCATCGCCAGAGATATATTGCAATCGTGGCATCGTCTACACCAAACAGGGACAATATGACAGGGCAATCATCGACTTCCAGCAGGCGTTGACAATTAACGCCGATTACACGCCAGCAAGATTTGAACTCGGCTTTGTCTATCAACAAATAGGCGAGTATGCGAAAGCGGTTCGCGAATATGAACGTGTGCTGCCGCACCGTCAGGGAAACCTCGCGCTCCACCATAATCTTGCGCGTTGCTATTTCCGTCTCGGACAGGTTGATGCGGCAGCACAGCAACACGAAATTGCACAGCAGATTCGGGAACTTCAAGACGCGCTTGACGCGGCACAGCAGAAAATTCGTGAAAAACCGGACGATCCGAACGGATATATGGCACTTGCGAAAATCTATGCCAACCACGGGCAACCCCAAAAAGCGTTTGAGCAGTATAAAGCTGCGATTCTCAAAGATGCCTCTTTGATGGCGGCTTACGACAAGATCGCCGTGCTTTATATTCAGAATCAACAGCGCAGCAAAGCGGTTACCGTCTACAAAACCGCTGTCGGTGTTAATTCGGGATATATCAAAGGGCATCTGATGCTCGGTCTACTGTATCAACAGTCCAATCAACCAAAGCAATCTGCGCACCATCTGGAAATCGCTCGTCAACTCGCTGAAAAAGCGACTGAAACGACCTCAAATGTGCAAAATCTGAATATGCTCGGCGCGATCTATCTTGCCATGAAAGACTATCCTCAAGCCGAAACCACTTTTCAGCAGGCACTTAAAGTGGCGCCCGATAACAAACAGGCGCAGGAATACCTCCATCAAGTGCAGCAGGGGAAAAAGGGTGTGTCTGATTAATCTCGGAACGGTTTAAATGGTTATCGGTTGTCGGTTTTCAGTTATCAGTTAAAGAGGGCTCCGTAACAATCTACCCAAACTTGAAAGTGGTGAATTGTTACAAGAAACTTCTTAACTAATCACCGACAACTAATAACTGACAACTATTATGCGATACGCAATTTGTCTATTTCTTCTAACCTGTTTAATTAACACATTCTGCTGGGCGGGTGCCGAAGGTAAAATTTCATTTATTCAAACCACAGAGGCGGCGGGTCTCCGGTTTCAGCACGTTGATGGCAGAAGCGGTCAGCGGTATTTTTTGGAAACGGTTGGATCGGGTGCTGCCTTCTTTGATTATGACGGGGACGGTTTGCTCGATATATATTTGGTTAACAGCACCGATTTACCCGGCTCTCATTCACCTACACCCCCAACTAATCGGCTTTATCATAACAACGGGGACGGCACCTTCACGGATGTTACGGAACAGGCAGGCGTTGGAGATACAAGCTACGGTGCGGGTTGTGCTGTGGCGGACTATGACAACGATGGCGATCTTGATTTATACGTGACAAATTTCGATGCAAACCTACTTTACCGGAACAACGGCGATCGTACATTCACGGATGTCACGCAGCACGCCGGGGTCGGAGATAGCCGTTGGAGTCTTGGCTGTGCTTTTGCCGATTATGATAACGACGGTTTTGTTGATTTGTATGTCGCTAACTACATCAACTTTGACTTTGAAACGCACACCGCCTGCACACAAAAAGGCGTGGCGACTTACTGCCCACCGGAAAGCTTTGAAGGCTCACCAGATACCTTATATCGCAACAACGGTGATGGCACCTTCACGGATGTCACTACCACTACAGGCGTGTACAACAAAGATGGCAAAGGGATGGGGGTTGTGTTCGGGGATTACGACAACGATGGCGATGTAGATTGTTACGTCGGCAACGATGCCGGAGAGAATTTCCTCTATCAGAACAAAGGTGATGGCACATTTACAAACGTCGGTTGGATGGCTGGGGTCGAGGCTGACGAAAACGGGAACGTACAGGGAACAATGGGGGTCGATTTTGGCGATTATGACAACGATGGTCTCTTAGACCTCGTTGCTGTCAACTATCAGCAACAGCCGAATGCCCTCTATCGCAACGATAACGGAAGCTTCTTCACGGATGTCTCGTTTGTGGCGGGTATGGCTGAGAGTCTTCCGTATGTCGGTTGGGGTGCCGATTTTTTCGACGTGGACAACGATGGGGATAAAGATCTACTCATCGTTAACGGTCACCTTCAAGACACGGTCGAACAATACGACGACACAACGACCTATCCGCAGCGCAACTATCTGTTGATTAACAACGGACAGGGACGCTTCGTTGATGTTGCAATGAAAGTCGGAAGTGGGTTACAGTCGCTTAAGGTGAGCCGTGGTCTTGCCACAGGGGATTATGATAACGACGGCGATCTGGACGTGCTCATCTCCAACGCCAATGACGCTCCCCAACTCCTTCGCAATGATAGTGGAAATCAGGGCAATTGGATTCTGATTCGCACGATTGGGACGCGGAGCAACCGGGCAGGTATCGGCACACGTGTAAAAATTCAGACCGGCGATTTGATTCAGATTGATGAGGTGCGAAGTGGGTCGGGCTATCTCTCTCAAAACGACTTACGCCTCCATTTTGGGGTGGGTACGCATAAACGTATTGATCGCATTGAGGTGAGATGGCCCAGCGGCACCGTGGATATAGTTCAAGATATCGAACCGAATCAGATACTTACGATTACAGAATCAGCGTCGCAATAATTCCATGAGTTCTTTATCGTGGTGGTATCGTACCTCACAAGTGGTATCGAAGATCATCGTCGCGCCGCCTTCACTGGTAAAAGCCGGCCATTCAGGCAATCCTGGATGATTCGGATTACCGTGCCGCGCAAAGTGAATCCATGCCGAACTCATTTTGTCCGCAAGCGTTTGTGCAACTTTTCCACCGCCGGTCGCTGTTGAAACGAGATTGACGTTGTTGAAGATATAAGGAATTTCCGCACAGTGCCATGCCATCCCGACCCCGTCCATCACCGGAGATTCATAAGTAAATACATAGGCGTATACCGGTGCCCCTTTTTGGTCGGCTTTCAGTTGCGCGTTATTGATGACGCCGGGTCGCCCCCAAGTATCAATGAAATTAGCGTCTGCATACTTTTTGTCGGGATACGCCTTCAGGAACGCCTCCGCAATTGCGTCAGCCTTGTCCCCGTACTGCTCCATTAATTTGGCTCTCGCTGTCTCTTTACTCCAATTATTCTTATTGTCGGCTTGGAGTTCCGCTGGAGGCGTGCGATGGATGCTTGTGAACTCATTCAATACCGAACCAATCATCACCGGAATATTTTTCGCCTGCGGCGTAAATTCGGGTCCGTCGGGATGTGCGGGAATATAGTCCCCATCTCTAATGGGTGCCCATCCGGCTCGGACTGTCCGGTCTTCAGCGCGGAGTTGTTCCCGTGCTTTGTTCCCTGCTTCGAGCAGTTGGAGATATGGCACTTTCTGAATTTCATCGACCTGCTCAGATGTCAGCCCTAAGTTTTGTAAGGTTAACTCAGCAACGCGACGACTGACACTTTGTTCGACAGTAGAATTAAACCCGGCACCGCTCTGAACGATCCCTTTATGAATGAGACCCTTCGCGGCAGGCGTTCCCATGAGGATACGGACTTTAGCACCACCACCGGATTGCCCAAATACTGTCACATTATCGGGATCGCCACCGAATTCCGTAATATTGGTCTTGATCCACTCCAGCGCAGCGACGATATCTACCATTCCAACATTGCCGGCGTATTTGTATTTGTCACCATAAGCAGACAGATCAAGATAACCGAGAACGTTGAGTCGATGGTTAAGAGAGACCACAACGACATCACCTTTCCTACTGAGATTTTCGCCATCATAAGCCACCTGCTCAATCGAGGATCCATTTGTAAAACCACCCCCGTGCAGCCAGACCATAACAGGTCGTTTCTTATTGTCCCGAATCCCCGGTGTCCAAACATTAAGGAATTGACAATCTTCGCTCTGCGGTAAGTAACGGTGTGGATTGAAGAGTTCATCCCTGGCGACACCAGACATAGGGGGAATTGGACATATCTCACCGTAAGTCAGTGCAGGCCTGATACCATCCCATGCCTCGACCTTTTCGGGCATCATGAACCGTTCCGCCTTGGCGTAGGGTACACCTCGGTAAGTATAAATCCCGTTCTGGACAAACCCTTGTAATTTACCTGAATCCGTAGAAACAACCGCCACCGAAGTTGAAGCGACGAACGGATCGGTATTGTCTGCGGCACCTGACATACTGGTGTACGCCAGCGCGAACATCATTATCATTATTCCTATTCCTTCCGTTTTCATACTATCAATTACCTCCATTGCGTACACGTCCCAGAATACTCGCAACAACTATGAATGTGAATGTCGCTGCGAGATAACGTAAATCAATATCTCCAATTTTCATGCGCTAAGGGAGCGCGGTTGAGGGTGTCTCTGTAAGTTCGCCATTGCGGTAGGAAACCGTTCATTAACTCGTGAAACCGGTCATTATGCTCACGCTCGAGAAGATGCACCATCTCATGCACCAAGACATACACTAAGCAGGATTCGGGTTTCTTTGCGAGTTCGAGATTCAGCCAGATACGTTTTGCCTCAACATTGCAAGACCCCCAGAGCGTTTTCATCTTCCTAATCCGCACTTCATTAACAGACACACCGAGTTTGGGTTCCCATTTCTCAAGGAGCGACGGGAGCTCTGACCGGAGAGACTGGCGATACCAACGCTGCATCACTGCTTCGCGTGCGTCCCGATCAGCACCGGGACGGACAGACAAACCTATCTTCGTGTTATTCAGTAGCCATACCCTTGGCGGACCGTCATGCTCTATGACATCGAGCCGATAGCGTCTGCCTCTAAAATAGTGGCTCTCGCCTGTGACAAACTCCCGTTGCGATTGCCGATCCTGTCCTTCAAATGCCGCTTGTTGCCGTCGAATCCACGCCACCCGTGAAACGACCGCCATCCGAATCGCATCTGCATCAAAGTGTAATGGTGCCGACACTCGCACACGTCCGTTTGGCGGATGGACACCTATACTGAGTTCTCTGAGCAACAGATTATCGCCTGCATCGGGATGTGCTTCTGTCTCCTTCCAGTGCAGCCAGTGTTTTTCTGGTGTTTTGATGACACTGTAGTGTAATCCTTGGGTTTCGTTGCCTGCCATGACGAGCTGTACAGTGGCGAAAAACCGTTCGATGAAATCTTGGCGTTGGTTGGTAAGGTTCTGACGGATGCCTTCGGAAACGGAGACGGTGGAACGTTTGAGTTCGAGGACACCGATGGCGATGCCGTTGATGTACAGAACGACATCGGGACGTTTGTTGCCATCTTTGCCTTTGAGGGTTACCTCTTCGGCGATACCGAAATCGTTATTGAACGGATGCTCCCAGTCAATCAGCTTGACGGTGGTCCGGTGCTCACCCGTGCTGGGTTGTACGTTCACGCCGTAGCGCAACAGACCGTAGACTTCTCGGTTCGCTTCGTAGAGCGTTCGGGTGCCCCCGATTGCTGCACTCCGTTTGAGTTGATCGAGTGCTTTGGCGCTGATGTCGTTTTTATAGCCTTGCTTTCGCAGCCAGTGAGTGAGATCCTCGGGGATGATATTGCTGTTTTCCTCGCCGCTGTGTTCCCAATTGCCGAGGTAGGTATAGTCCAAGGTATTCTCGAAAAATGCTATAACGCGTTCTTGTGTGCGTATTTCTCTTTCGCCAACGGTGGTGTTCATGGTAGTTGTTAGTTGTCAGTACGGAGCTGCGCTCCTTTCAGTTGTTAGTAAGAACGTGCGATGAATCGCACTACTACAAACGCGCTTATTGTAATTTTTAGAAGTCGGGAATCGGAGTTCCCTCCTACCGAGAGGCGCATAGATAGAAAGGCTCTGGCTGCATCTTAGGCTGCATCTTAGGCTGCATCTTAATCCGCTTTTCCTGATTTTAGATTCGTCAGCTCGGTCCTTCCTTTGTCTGTCAACCGGTACTGTTGGTATCGACTTCTGGGTTTCGCCGGCAGCGTGTATTCAATCATCTCGTCAGTAAGAAGGTTTCGGAAAACCTTGTTAAATTGACCGGAAAGTTGCTTATATCCTAATCTCTTAGACAGTTCGGATTTTGACAGTGGACCCTCGGCGAGCAGGTTTAGCACTTTCGATTTAAGGTCCCCGGGGAGTAACTCTGGCTGCGTCTTAATCCGTTCTGGAGGTGTGGCACGCCAAATTGTTGTCTTAAATCCACTGCTGTCGGTGAATTCCGGCTCGCGTAAGGCAGCATCTCGGCATCGGCGGATCATGTCTAAAGTCCCTGTCCCCATCCGTTCAATGTATTGGGCAAGATATAAGGGTTCAGCAAGTAATGGATTGTTGGGGACCGACCGATGTGCTACCCGTAATTGTTCCAATGTTAGCGGCGGGGGTAGTCTGCCGGGGTTCCAAACCTCAAGCCGATCTCTAAAGAGCATTACTTGGACGCTGGCATTATTGGTATAGTCTCGATGCGCTACGGCGTTGACGATCGCTTCTGTCACAACTTCTTTCGGGATTTCATAGGCGACGGGTGCTCGCACGCTTTCTGCGCGTGTACCTACTGATAGTGCAATTTTGCTAAGCACAAAATCTACTGCTTGATCGACGAGTTGAAAAGCAGTACCCTTGTAGACTTGGTAAGACGGAATCGGTTTGGCGACCTCTATTCCGTGGAAGTGGGCACACCTGACCTCCGAGGAAATTAGAAACTGCTGTGGTGTCTTTCCGAACAATAACACCGCCGCGTTTGTTGGTCGTCCATCGTTTAGCAAATTGAGATGCGCCAGCAATTCTTCGTCTGATGCGGCTTCAGGGAGCGAGAACGCTCTGGCACTGCGCGCTATACGGATAAACCGATGTATCTGATCGGAGTCGAGATCATCCAGTGAAGCTTTTAAACACGGTCCCGCGTCAAACGTTTCAGAACGGACGAGGTCTTGATTGTCTAAGTATTCGACCATAGCACGCCTCTGGCGTGCGGGATTTTTTTTCAAGGTGCCGTAAAGCGAATAAATTTTGGGTTTACTTGCATTCAATCTCAAATACATTCTTCTGCTCCAGCGGAGCAATATGTCTATAGAAAATGTCCTGAAAGCCATCGCACTCCCGGGGAATGCCATAAGGAAACCTGAATACCGTTGATTCTGATTCGCATGAATACCGTTGATTTGGAGTGCTATGTTCATAGAAAACTGGGCTACGGCTCATTTTCAGAGGGAAGATCGGCAATTGGATCAAAAACATACTTCATATCATAGGCAACCTCAAAACGCTCTAAAAACTTAAGATATTCATCGCGAAAGGTTTGATGCGAATGATGTGCCTCTTGGTTTTCAATATAGGTCGCTACCTGAGGTATCTGAGAATGTGAATAACTGAACGCACCGAACCTCTCTTGCCACGCAAATTGCCCCATCGTCCAACGCTTTTGATTGATAAAGCGCGTCGAATTTACTTTGATGTCTTTTACTAAACCGGACAACGCGACATTCGGGGTCATCCCGACTAAAATATGGATATGATCCGGCATTGAATTGATTTGAATCAATTTCTGTTTTTTGTTGGTGATGATGCCGGTGATGTATTTGCGAAGTTCTGGCTTGTGGTGTTTGGGGATAAGTGCGTGTCTACCTTTCACGGAAAACACGATATGCACATAGAGTTGGGTATAAGTATCTGCCATAGGTTTTTATAAGTCCCAGGGTTTGCCCTATTATATCCGCGTCGTCTGTTGTGTGTCAAACCAAAAGCAATCCATATTCTATAGACATGTTGCTCCGCTGGAGCAAGGAGCGAATGTCGCGAACCAATTTTTATTTATTCCGTTTTCACCAACCGCACGCGCCCTGTGAGGAGCTGCTGCATCATCCCCTGTTCGATGGAGAGAGTTTTGTCCCGACGCTGTTCCAATACGGTGATCTCAGCATCCATATCGGAGAGGACAGTGGCGATGGCGCTGTTCGCCAATTTTGCTTGTAATGTAGGACAATTATACCAGAAACCCTCGATAAGAACGGCGTCACTCGTTCTCAACTGCTACCGGTTCAGTAAGAAGTCGACCGCCATTGCCGGCATCAGTGATGATAACTTGAACCAAGAACTTATATTGACTGCCTCGCGTGAGATTGTCAATGTATCCTGTGCCATCGTCAATGATAACAAGGGTATCACTGGTGAGGTCATTATTCACATCTGCAATCACTATACCCTCCTCGTCGACAGCAATCACAAAAGCCTCAAGTTCTACATATTCGGCGTGATATGCGTCGGTATCCGACAGGATTTCAGAAATGGTTGTATCAACGGCTAATTCCTCAAGTGTTTTCCCGGTTACCAATAAATCCACACAGACCTTATCTAAAGCGATGTAGTACTGTGTTAGGTCCCCGAGTAAATAGTCGTAACAGAGTGCGACTTCGTCAACAACTTCGTAAGTAGGTCGGTCCAACTGGTCAAGAACAACATCTAATCTATCCTCAGCGCAGCCGAGTGTGAAAACAGTCGCGATAACAAGTAGTGAAAAAGTGAAAAATTTCATTACGCCTCTCCAAAAGTGGTTTTCAGAGAGTATAGCACGTTCGGAAAAACAATAATAGTGTACTGTATTTTAACAGGGCGAATTCACGGGGCTTTTTGGGGTCCTTGATTTCATTGGGTTTCTGAACTTGAATTTGTGCATTCTCCGTGAAAGCGAATTTTGGTTATATTTTATTTAACGCATCGGACTAACGACTCCTCGCTTTTGTATCTTCCAGTTGCCGCGTCTAAACCAGTATCCTATCAGGAGACATTGTACAACGTTTGATACCGCAATCCCCCACCAAATTCCTGTCAGTCCTATCAACTGAGAGAGCAGAATCACCAAAATCAATCCAACCCCGAACTGAGAGAGTCCTGTAATCGTCATAGGAGACTTCGTGTCTCCAGCACCATTGAGCGCACGCCCTAAAACACTGGCGACAACCATGAACGCAAACGTGGCTGCGAGATACCGCAGATAAGCATTTCCAATTTCAATGACTTCAGGGTCGTTCGTAAACCAACCGACGAAGAATTGAGGGATCGTGAACAAGAAGATGCCGATAAACGTAACGACCGCCGCTGCCAAGACGCTCCCTAAATGTGCGGATTTCTCGGCACGATCGATACGACTGGCACCGATATTCTGCCCAACCATCGGGGCTGTCGCGTTTGAGAAGGCAGTTCCGAAATGCATAACAAGGCTCCGCAACCGCATACAGATGGCGTAGGCAGCGACGGGATTCGTGCCAAAGACAGCGACGACTCGAATAAACAACACACGGGAACCGTGCCGCAATAACGCTTGCATGGAAGTAAAAATTCCTAAACGCATGATTTGACGCCACATTGAAAAGTCTGGACGGCGTTGCACATGACGCAGGGAAATCACACCGTACCCTCTAAAACAGAGATAAAGCAGCACAACAACGGCAAGACCGCGACCAATCACCGTCGCATACGCCGAACCGACCACGCCGAGTCGCGGAAATCCCCAGAGTCCAAAGATGAGCAGCGGATCTAAAACGATGTTAACAATCGAAGAAAAGATGAGGACGACCATGGGTGTCATCGCATCTCCGGCACCGCGGAAAATTGCAGTGAGGGTGCGGGAGAGAAACATCACCACCCCACCCAGCAGCATCACCCGAAGATAGGGAACACCCAACGGAATGACCTCCGGCTCGACACCCATTAACCACAATCCAAATTCAGCTAACGGATAGCCTAACACCCCGATGCCCAACGCACATACCACGTTAAGGGTCAAGGATTGCATGGCAATATCCTCGCTTTCCGCACGCTTCCTTGCACCGATAGCCTGAGACACAAGGATAATTGTGCCTGTTGAGATGCCGTGTGCCAGAATGCTCACGAGTCGTAGCAAATTCCCGCTGACCGCGACAGCAACGAGGGCTCCGGGGCCGAGCCGACCGACGAAAATCATATCAACGATGTTAAATAGGTCTTGAAGGAGTTGACTGACAAACGTGGGGATCGCCAGTCGTAAGAGGGCTTTTGGAATGCTGCCGCGTGTCAGGTCATGCTTGGATGTTCTCATACATTTTGTATTAGGGCTTTAGATGTTTTTCAAGGAAGGCTTTCGTTAATTCTGGGACTTTCGGATCTTTGAATCCGCCGTGTCCGCCGCCCTCCACTTTGTAGAAGGTGACAGGCGCACCGACTGCTTCTAACGCTTCCTTCAGCAACAGGCTTTGATGATACGGAACAAGTTTGTCCTGGTCCCCGTGGATAATGAGTATAGGTGGATCGGCTTTAGACACGTATGTGATCGGATTCGCTCGTGCCACGCGGTCCTCATGCTCTTGAATCGGTCCACCGACCAATTTAGACTCTGGGGAATCAGGTGCGTCATGCACCAACCCATCTGGGAGGCGATGTGTGTCCATTTGAAGGAAATCTGTGGGACCGAAGTAATTGACGACGACTTGCACCTGACTGGACACTTCCAAGTTTTCACCCACCTCAAATTCGGTTATATCCCCTGCTGTGCCGAGCATGGCAACAAGATGACCACCGGCGGAAGAACCCCACGCCGCGAAGCGATTCGGATCGAGACGGTAGGTTTCTGCGTTCGCGCGGATCCATCGTATAGCGGCTTTCACGTCTTCGATTTGTGCCGGAAAAATGGCGTGCTGACTCAAACGGTAGTTGATACTCGCACCTGCATAGCTTGATTTGAGGTATTCCATCGGTGCGTAACGTTCTTTGCTGCCCCCGAGCCAAGCACCGCCATGCACCCAGATAATGAGCGGTAGGTTTTCGCCTTCGTTCGGTATATAAAGATCGAGTTTCTGACGTTCGTGTCCATCGGTAACATAAGCGATATCCCGATGGACCGTTACGCCTTCAGGAACTTTGGGTTCAGCAGGACTTCGGCGTTGCGCCAACACCAAAGCTCCAACGAGGAAACCTAAAATTAGCACGAAAGCACCGATAATTCGGGTCATTGCGTTCCTCCATTTTGTCCGATAGATTCGGACAATTTTGTATCTTCAGCAATCATCGCCTCAAGTTCGGTTCTCAAGTCTTGGATTTGAGAAATCTTTTCTGCCATCTTCTCAAACATCTGTTGTTTGGCTTTAATACCCTCACTAATCAGAAATGCCGTTGCTTCGGAACGACTGCTAAATTGTCCGGATTCCACAAGTTCGTCGATCCGATTGAGATTCTCCTCATCAACCCTGACCATTACGACGTTATCTCTTTTTCCTTCGCCTTTTCCGCGTTTGTGTACCCTTCGTCTTTCACGGTGCCTCTTTCTGCCGCGTTTTGCTTCAAATTCTGGCATTGTAAAATCTCCTCTGTTTCATTTAAATACATATAAGTTACTTACATGTAATTATTATACATCATGATATGCCAATTTGTCAAATTAAATTTTGATAAGTCCGCAAACTAACAGTTTGCGGTACAAAAACGCTGTGAACAATAAAACGTTCTTGTTTAATCAGAAAGATTGACACCGACCGGGATTTTAGGTATAATAGTTCGTGCCAAAACACTGAAATATGGAGGTACAGCCAGATGGCGACGATGAAATGTGGCAGGTGTGGATCTGAGAAAGTCATGCCCAATTTGAGAATTCGGGATCGCTACGAAGCAGGAATGGGACAAGATGTTGAAGTAGAAGTAGAAGGTAACCCCGATGCCATGATTTTTAAGAAGGCTCACAGAGAAGCGTTGCGAGCAACTGTCTGCGGTGAATGTGGAAACGTCGGTCTCTCTGTCGAGAACCCAAACGCACTCTGGGAAATTTACATCCAAGGAAAGGATTCATAAACCGCGTTCACTGATAAATATTGACATATTTACGGAGGCGTAATGGCACCAACCGAACCGTCCTTCAAACGCTTTGTTTTTATTTTAATCGATGGAGCACCTTACGCAGTATTTAGAGGGTTACTTGAAAACGGTGACCTTCCGAACATCAAGAAATACGTCGTAGATCGCGGCAGTCTGAACAAGGCGGTCTCCGTCTTTCCCTCAACGACAGGACCTGCTTTCATCCCTTTCTTTATGGGGTTGTATCCCGGCACAGTAAACATTCCAGGTATTCGGTGGTTGTCCAAATCGAATTTTCATCTTCCGCACCGTTTCAAACGTCCGGGTGTCTGCAGTTATATGGGACTTGACGGGCTGCGTTTTGAAGCCGACCTACCCATAGATCATCCGACGCTCTTCAATTTCTTCTCACCAGTAAGCAACATCTATAACCTCCTCGCTCGCGGGTGTCCGCCCGCTAAAAACCGAACCCGTTGGATGAAACCGTTTTTCTATACATACGCCCACTTCTCGCATCGGTGGCGATTTGTCAATCGAATGGCAATCCAGCATTTACACAAAGCCGCTGAAGCAGGTGATGAATTTATCATGTGTCTTTTCCCTGCAGTCGACACTTTTTCACACCTCACAGAGATACGATCTCAACAGGTGTTTCAGACCTACCGAGAAATTGATACCGCCATTGGGAAACTCATCCATATTTTACAAAAAACGAATACCCTCGAAGAAACGCTCATTCTGATTACCAGTGACCACGGGATGACCGACACACATACCCACATTGACATCCCTCAGCATTTAGACGATGGGGGTTGGCGATGCCTGCATTATCCGAAGGTTTGGCGGCAAGGTGCGGTATCTGCGAGTATGGTGTCTGGGAACGGGATGACACATCTCTATTTTAAAAATAGTGGGAAGGGAAAAGGATGGGGGGAACGCATGTCTTTCGAGGCACTCCAACAAATCGGGGTCATTGGTTCACTGATTGAACTCGAAGGCTTAGGTCTCGTTGCGGGGCAGAGCGAAACGGGAGACATCATTGTCCAAAGTCGAAATGGACAAGGGAGAATCTCTTGCCACTTGCAAAACAAAACTTGTGAAAATCCACAAGGCGTGGCGACAACTTTTAAATCCGCAGACTCGCTACGCTTCTCCTATCGGTTTACTGGAATAGACCCACTCAAGTATGGTGTCCGCCACGAGCATCTGTCCTCACGGGAAGCACTATACGAAACCTATGACAGTCCGTATCCAGATGGAATTGTCCAGCTGTGGCAGATATTTAAGAGTGAGCGAACGGGTGATTTGGTACTCAGTGCCGAAAGTGGTTATGATTTACGCGCCCGTTATGAGGTGCCTGAACATCATGCGACACATGGTGCCTTAATGGCGGAACACTTAAACATCCCACTTGCGACGAACCATCCAATCGTTGGACCGTACATCCGTTCTGTTGACATCTTTCCAACGGTGTTAAGCCTCTGCGGACACACCGTCGCGGAGGACTCTATTGATGGACGAGTTGTCAAATAAATCTATCCGTTATTTTACTCCTAATTGTCCTTCTCTCCAGAATTATGCACCTTTCCCCACCTAACTCGCGTCATTATATAGTAAATGGATAAGGCAGTCCTTCGTGTTTTTCACGCGCAGCTACCTCTGAAACGTGTAAATTGTCCAGCCCTATTGGTAAAGCAGTTTTTGGAGAGATTCAATGAAAAGTGACGATGTTAAGTTAATCCAGCGTATCCTCAACGGTGATCAAAACGCCTTTGCGAGTTTGGTCAGAAAATACCAGCAGCAGATCCATACATTCGCATGGAGAAAAACGGGTGATTTTCAGATCGCAGAAGATATTGTGCAGGAAACTTTTCTTCAAGTTTATCAGAAACTCGATACCTTGGAAGATCCAATGCAATTCACAAAATGGCTGCATCAGATTGCGAATCGACGCTGTATCGCATGGCTCCGAAAAAATAGGGTACAGACGGAACCGCTGGAAGAAACCGACATCTCAGAAATAGAAACAGAGGCGTATTCCCAATATGTTGCCACAGAGCACGCAAAAACGACCGCGGACGCGCAACGCGATCTCGTCGAGAAACTGCTTGCCAAGTTGAAGGCGCGGGACCGCGAGGTTATCACACTCCACTACTTTGAAGAGATGTCGTCTCCAGAGATAGGTGAGTTCTTAGGTGTATCTGAAAATACGATTAAGAGCCGCCTCCATCGTGCAAGGCAACAACTAAAGAAGTATGAATCTATGATTCAAGAGGCATTAGACAGGACAACCGAACGGCGACAGCATTCCCCTGAACAAACGAAAGGAGAGACCAACATGGCAGATGAAGTTAAGATCGAAGCAAGGTTGAAAGAACTACAGCGTCAGATTGCTAATTTGCAAGAAGAAATCAAGGTTGTTGCAGCTGAATCGGACGTTTTCCACGCAGATGATATGCAATTCCATGATCCCGAAAGAAGTGAAGCCCTTCAGACGATATGCCATCTTCCTGTGGATGCTGAAAGGCAAATTTCGTGGGGCTATCTGGGTGCTTATGGCACGCCTCCCAATAAAACGAAGAGTCGTATCGCATTCTGGTCGACTAACATTGACAGTTTTCTATCTAAAGCACCGGATGCTGACCTTGTGAATTTCGCAAGTCTCTTTACAAATCCTGTTGTAGTTGCTGTTTTGAGACAACTGGTAGAGGGCAAAAAATCTGTTGCGGATCTCGCACAAGCGTGCAACACTTCAGAAAGCGAAATAGAAACAGCTGTCGCGTTGTTAATGGATGAAACGTTGGTGGAACGCACGGCAGACAATTTCATTAAACCCAAAAACGATGCCGTTTCCTTCCTCCTAAACTTCGTGAGTATGACAATCGTGCATCTTGGGCATATCAGACCTGAGAATTAAATTGATAAGGGCAGATTTTCCACCTGCTCTTTTCGCTTTCAATTGCCACAAGTGGCAGAAAGGAATCGTTCAATGTTTTTAGAAAACTCGAAACGTGGGCTTCTCGCTCACCCGATAACATTATGTTTTGCGGTCACGGTGACCATCGGTCTACTCTTCGTCGGCACAAATACTCTTATTGGAAATGAGGTTTATGGTCCCATGGACCCACAAAGCGAGGAGTCTCTTGCTCTTAATACACTATCTCAACCCTCGGGTGAAAGGCAGATTGCATGGGGCTATGTCGGTGCCTATAGCGTCTCCCCCGCCCAGAAGAAAAGTCGTATCGCATTCTGGAAGGATAATATTGACAATTTTCTATCTAACGCATCAGATGCTGAAATCGCGAATCTCGCGACCCTCTTCACAAACCCCACTGTAGTCGCTGTTTTAAGACAGTTAGTGGAGGGTAGGAAATCGGTTACGGATTTGGCGAAGGAAGCCGGTATCCCAGAAAGTGAAGTAGAGGGAGCCGTGGAAACGTTAATGAAAGCGACGTTAGTGGTGCGTACAGAAGATAACCTCATTACACCCCATAATGATGCCATCTCCTTTTTCTTAAATTTCGTGAGCATGACGACTGTGCATCTTGGACACACCAAATCTGATAGATAATTAACTTTACTATCGCTGGCGAGGTTAGGAATGCACATCGCATTTGAGCGTGTACGCTGCAAAACCTCGCCACCTGCAATTGTTCTGTTTTAGGGAACCCTCCAACAAATAGCCCCTTCCAAATCCATTTTTTAAAATTATGCACCTTTTTCTTTGCGTTCGCGTCACTATATAATGAGGCGGATGGACAGATAGGTTTTTCGCTTTTTAAGCGCATTTACCCTGGAAACATGTAAGGCGTCCAGTCCCACTGATAAACAGTTCTTTGGAGAGGTTTGATGCAAGGTGATGATGTTAAGTTAATCCAGCGCATACTTGCAGGTGATGAAAACGCCTTTGAGAGTCTCGTTCAAAAGTATCAACGGCAGGTCCACACCCACGCATTGCGGAAAATCGGGGATTTTCAGATCGCAGAGGATATTACACAGGAGACTTTCCTGCGAGTCTATCAGAAACTTGACACGCTCAACAATCCGGCACAGTTTTCAAAGTGGTTATATGCGATTGTAAATCACCTTTGCATTGCATGGTTCCGAAAAAACCGGTTACAAATCAGGTCGCTACAAGAGATCCACATCTCGGCAACAGCCGAAGAGACGTATTCTCGGTATATCGCAACGGAACACGCCAAAGCAATGGTTGAATCGCAACGTGATCTCGTCAAAAAACTGCTGACGACGCTAAAGGAGGACGACCGCGAGGTCATCACGCTCCACTATTTTGAAGAGATGACCTCTTCAGAAATAGGCGAGACCTTAGGGGTCCCAGAAAATACCATTAAGAGTCGGATCCGTCGGGCAAGGCAACGATTAAGGAAGTATGCATTTATGATCCGAGAAGCACTCGAGATTACAACCGAAGGGGAACATTACACCCAAAACCGATTGGAAGGAGAAACTACCATGACAAAGGAAGTAAGAGCCGAATCCAAACTTAGGGCAAGTCTTGAAGAAATGCAGTGTCAGATTGCTGATTTGCAGGAGCAACTTCAGGTTATCGCAGATGAATCGGATGCCTTTCTTAATGCCGAGAAACGGGAAGCGGTATCAACATTATGTCGGCTCCCTCAGAATGCTGAAAGCCCAATCGCGTGGAGTTACGGGGGCAGCTATCGTCCGTCTACTGGAAAGACATCAAAACGTTTTTCATTATGGACAACTAATATTGACGATTTCATATCTCAAGCCCCGGATGCCGCGATTGTGAATCTTGCGAAACTTTTCACGAACCCGACTGTAGTTGCTGTTTTAAGACAACTGGTCGGTGGCAAGAAATCGGTTGCAGATTTGGCGGACGGATGCAGTATATCAGAAAGCGAAATGGAGGAGACTGTGACGTTGTTAATCGATGCAACGTTGGTGAAACAGACGGAAGACAATTGCATTGAACCCATAAACGATGCGGTCTTCTATTTCCTGAACTTCGTGGGCATGACAAGGGTCCATCTGAATCCAAAAGACCACTAACCCAACAATACCCATCTCGCTGGTGAGGTTCCCTTAAAAATTGGTAGGCGAGGTTTGCCACCTCGCCGATCTCTTTTATAGTCTATTATTATGTGAGTTCGATCTTGGGTTCTGCCGACGTAGTGTAGAACAAACTGTTAATTTGTGCAGTGATAAGTGAACCCAAGAAATCGCAAACTAACAGTTTGCGGTACAAGTACTTTTTACCAAATCCAGATTATTTGTAAAATCTACCACGGTTTTCACAAGGATTGAATGGCTAACCTTACGACTTGACTTTGCTGGCTGAACCTGCTATTATTTTAATAAACGATTGTGGCAACATGCGATTCAAGCGATTTTCAATTCGCTCCGCAATACCGTTTATTATTTAATATAAAACTCTCAACGCTCAAGGTAACCATGCCAATACCCAACTTCCCCAACAAACACAAATCACGTCCCTTAGTTACGCCGCAACAGCACGTCGCCTACTTCCAGCAACAAGGCTTCATTCCCGATTTCCCGATCCCCGAAAGTGTTATTTTCTGCTATGAAGGGAATTTGCTTGAGCGTATTACCAAGGTTGAAAGTGCAGAGCAAGTTCACGGGGTAGGTGGTGGCTTCTACTTACTGACCGAAACCGACAATCGCATAGCCGTTAGCGGCAATAACGGTATTGGTGCACCCGGTGTTTCAATGCTTCTCGAAATTTACATAGAACTGGGGGTCAAGCGATTTATTAACGTCGGGATTGCGGGTGGACTACAAAAAACCTCTCATATTGGCGATGTCGTTATTTGTACCAGTGCTATCCGCGATGAAGGCGTTTCATACCACTATCTGGAAGACCCTTCAGCACCCGCACTGCCGTCCGAAAACTTGACAGATGCCTTTAGACAGACACTTGAACATGAGGGTATACATTACACACAAGGACCAACATGGACGATTGATGCCTTCTTTCGCGAAACAGTTGGAGAAATTCAGCATTATCAACAGGAAGGGGTTGTTACGGTTGAAATGGAAGCCGCCGCGCTATTTGCCATTAGTACATTGCGTGGTGTAGACATGGCATCAGGGTTCGTTATTAGCGACTTGATAGGCGAATTAGTATGGCATCCACAAATACTCGCCCAAGAAACACACGAGAGTCTATTTCGTTTGTATCAAGCAGCGCGAGCAACTTTACAATAGCGCGCCTGCCGAAATCTTAAGCTCTATAATTACCTTTACATGTTAGAGTTGGCGAGGTTCGGAAACCTCGCCAGCGGAGAGGGAAACTTCTAAGTCCGGTATGCTCGCATATTTTAGGACTTTACTATAAACAATAAGACTAAAGGAAACCCAATGGGAATACTCACACAAGCACACCGCGACCATTTCGATGAATACGGCTATATGGTCATCGAAAATGCCGTCCCTATCGAACTTTGTGATGCAGTCGTCAAGGCGATTTTTGCGTTCTTGGAGATGGATCCTTCAGACCCAAATGACTGGTATCGCGCCCCTCATAAACCCGGCGCAGGTATGGTCGAGATGTACCAACACCAAACCATGTGGAACGTCTACCAACACCCACCGATCCATCAGACCTATACCGAGGTATACGGCACCCACCGTATTTGGGTTCACCCCGACCGCGTCAACATGAAACCGCCAAAGCATCCCGACTATCCAGAATGGGACCATAAGGGTATGTACCACTGGGATGCCGACACCTCAAAACTGCCCGTTAGGTTCCACACACAAGGGGTTCTGTTCCTAAGGGATACGACTGAAAATCAGGGGTCGTTCGTTTGCTGGCCCGGGGCGCACAAGTCGCTGATTGACGAGGAAAACCCGTGGGTGCCAGAACTTACGCCGGAAATATATAGGGAGAAATTCATACAGGTACCAGCGAAGGCGGGTTCATTGCTGATATGGCATGTCGCACTTCCACACGGCAACGGTCGTAACACTTCCGACAAACCGCGATTAGCACAATACATGAACTTCCACCCCGTTCCCGATCCGATGGATGAAGAACGGCGCCAAGAACGCATCACACTGTGGCGGGAACGCCGAGCATTGGGACGGGGTCCCTATCCGGGGGATCCGCGGGGTTGGGAAGCGAAAAACTATGGGCCCGCGGAACTCACACCCTTGGGACGAAAACTCTTGGGACTCGATCTGTGGGATTAGTATTTCTTAATCATCCCCCAACTCGTTGCTAATTTCCCTTGTGGGTCTACTCCGAGTGCCGCTTGCAATCCGTTGTCCATGATTGCTTTAATTTGATCTTCACTCAGATCCACGTTAAAGATAGCAACTTCATCGAAAAGACCGAACATAAATTGGTGGTGCGCCAGAAAGTCCCCCATATTCACTTCCTGGTCCTTAGCATTCGTGTCCATCGCCTGATCGTTGCCTTCCTTGGATTGAAGTTCACCATCAACATAGAGATCGTGGTCTTTCACAGCGTCTGAGCCTTTCGGAAAGACGACCGCCATGTGATGCCACTCTTCATCACAAACGTTATCAGCCCCGAAATTTTGTCCGCCCGCAACCTCAATCCTCAAGTTGCACTCCGCGCCCCGGAGATGAGCCCGGACGTAGTACTTTTCTCCCGTCAGATTGGGGCCCCACTTCACCCACGAATGCTCTCGCGTGTCTCCGGCTTTAAACCAAAAGACCGTGGTTCGGGGATCCGTGCCACCAATTCCAGCGTAGCCGGTAACGACCAGATTGTCGTCGTTGCCATCGTAATCCAGACACGTTCCGAACACACCTTCGACGTATTTCGCCCCAGAGATGTCGCCATCTCGACCGTTCTCGGAGATGTCTTTGGCAACAGTGCCTTTTCCTTCATCAAAGAGGTAAGCAACTTCAACAGTTTTCGGATCAAGCACGGCAGAATAGCTGTTACTGACAACTAACAGTCCGAAAGTAATGACAATTAACCCAATTAGGACAGACTCACTCCAACTTCTAACGCTCATCTCTATTTGCCTCCTGTGTCAAAAATATCGCTAAATTTCCAATCCCGCACCCTGTATTCTGATGTAGGGGTGGGGTGTCAAAACTTTTATATAAAATGAATTATAGCAAAACCTTTAAAAATGAAAAAGAAAAAAGAGGACAATAGCCTTAAAAGCTGCAGGCAATCCTTCGTGCATCACATCTCAGATTTCCTGAATGCTGCGAAAAGCAGTGGATTTCGCCTTAAGACGTTCAAGGAATAGTGGCGCGAAACAGATCAAAACAAGCCGCCAAGACTTGTATCTTTTATGTTTGAAAAATAAATTTGACAAACAGAAAAACATCTGATATAATTAACAGTGTTAAGTTAAATGACTACGTAAAGCAAGGGTAAAACAAATCCTTTGACGAAGGTCGCTTATATTTTTCCTTATCTGTTAACGTCGTTAAGTTATTTATCTATGTTAACATAAATCCTGAAAGGAGAATAACAGTGAAAACGCAAACTTTATCCCATAAACGCTTTTTTTCCATAAAACAAAAACTGGAAACTTGGAAGTTTGGATGGAAAATCTTTCCAGCCCTCCAGACTACTTTTCTTATTCTGGTTTTCGGCATCCTTTTGTCGGGGTGCTCAGATCTGTCAGGCGAAGCGGTTGAGCTCATGACACCTTCCACAGCGGAATTCACTTTCGATCGGTATGAGGTCGTTATTGGTCCCGCGAAACGTCAAACGGTTTTGACGGGATTTCTTTTTGACGGTCCTATCGCGGAACTTGCCGTGGTACACATCGACGAAAATAACGACCACCGCTTGCGTCTCTACACATTCAGCGGCGATACTTGGGTGCCGACCCTCAACGCAACGTTAGGACCCGAAGTAACTTTCGTTGACGTGGCGAACATCGACGGCCGTGACCGCTTGGTTACCTATGCGCGCGACCGCTTGAACTGGTTTGATCCGAACTCCGGGATGGAACGCGCACTGGTAGGCGTTACTTCTAACTTCACGCCACCGCGCAGCGGCGAAATTCCCCATGTAGATATTACGCAGGACGTGAATGCCGACGGCCTCGACGACTTGGTCGTACCCGACGCCGACGGCTTCTGGGTATTCATTCAGAGGCGTGACGGCACGTTTGCTGAGAAAGTACAGATCGGGGCCCCTACCGAGATGGCGCGGATCCGTGGTGCCGATGGGTATCGATACGACCCTTGGTCTCAGAGTCGTGTCCACGAGATAGATTACGACAGAGATGGTCGCGTTGATCTGGCGTTCTGGAACGAGGATCACTTTGAGGTGCATCTTCAAAACGAGCGGGGCCTGTTCACATCAAATGCCAGGATCTTCATGACCGGTGTGACATTCGACGCAGACCGGCTCTCCTCGCTCATTACGGGAGACATGAAGGGGAAGGTACTACACGCGTTGACCGACCTGAACGGTGATGGTGTCGCTGACCTGGTCATTTTCAAGCTGTCGGGTAGAGACCTCTCCAGCAAGCACTCCAGTTATGAGGTACATTTCGGCGCGCCGACATCCGATGGCGGTATCGTATTTGCACGGAGTGCTGACATTACGTTCCAGTCGAACGAGAGAATCCAACTGGGGATGGACCAGCACGACTTGGACCGCGATGGGCAGGCCGAACTGATGATTACGACTATCAATCGCGAGTTCCTTAAGGGCAGCCTCTGGAAGCGTATCAAAGGGTTCATGGGTGATGATGTCTGGTTGGATATCGAGTTCTACCAAATGGAAGCAGGCGGCTCTCCCGATACACCCAACACGACGCGCAGCATCGCGTTGGACGGGGTGCCCAGCCATCGTGAACCGGGGTGGGTGCCACTGGATATCGTGCTGCGAGGGGCAACCCACGAAAGGCGAAAGACACAAAAGAGGTGGCCACGCGCGTTCAATACAACGCTGCGCATCGGGGATGTGACAGGCGACGGTCGTGCGGACCTGCTCCTCGGGGATCACCCACGAATCATGGTCGTCTTCGTTGGCGTACCGGGACCTGAACTGTTTGCTCAGCAGCCGCAGGAGGTGGCGGTCTCCCTTCCCAACGATGAGGAATATACCTGGTTGGTGGACCTCAATAAGGATGGGGTGCAGGATCTCCTCATGCATCACCCCTTCACGCTACGAGACGGCCACGGGGCACGGCTACAACCTCTGGGAACTGAACCGCATCGGGTGGTCCTGTTGATTGCCCGGTAAAAAATAGTAGGCACACAGTGTGTGCCGAAATATTAAAGAAAAAGGAGAAAATCATGACACGCACAATGGTCTGTCTTATCTGCCTCTTTTTGGGGATAGCCTGCAGTCTCTCAGCTGAGGCGCAAGAAAACAATCTCGCTAAAAATTTCGGTATTGGACTCCAAGGAACGACCCAAGGCTTTGGGGGAGTCAGTTTCCGCTATACCGGATTGGCACCCGTATACCTCCAAACCGTTGGACGTTTTATTCTCGACAACGATCAAAACAGCGATCACATGTTAGGAGCGGGCGTTTCCTATGCGATCTTTGAACACCAAAGCCGATGGAACGTATCCCGACTCTACTTCACCTTAGAAGGCGGTTGGCGATATAAAACAGAGCGAGACCTATTTCAAGAAATTGCCAAATCTACAACATTAGCCGGTGGGCTCGCTTTTGGCGGAGAACTCGTATTTTCGCTTGGGGGCATCCCGCTCGGCTTGAACGTAGCAGTCGGTCAAGGATTCGGCAGGGAAGAAACTGACTCTCAGTCTAAGGGGCTCGCGGGTGTTTACGTAGGAATGGGCATACACGCCTATTTTTAACGCGAGTTCAGCAGCACGGTTTCTCAAAAACGGCGGCTTGTGGGACCCCAGTTTCCGTTACTGGAGTCCCTTCCCGCTCCTGTTTTGCCTCCTCTTGCTAACAGATGAAAACAAACTCCCAAGACTTGTGTCTTTTATGTTTGAAAAATAAATTGACAAAAAGAAACACATCTGATATTAATATGAATACTGTTAAGTTAAATACCTTTGTAAATAAAGGCAAAGCAATGGGTACCAAAGAACGGAGAGCCAGGGAAAAAGAACAATTGCGGCAGCAAATTCTTTCTGCAGCGCGAGAGCTCTTTGTCAATGAAGGCTATGAGAACGTCTCCATGCGAAAGATTGCCAACAAGATAGAATACTCACCCACAACGATCTATCTCTATTTCAAAGACAAGGCGGACCTCTTAGATTCCGTTTGTCAGGAAACACTTCTGAACCTATTGAACACACTTGAGGAACTAAAAGAGGATACAAGCGACCCAGTTGAAACCCTGAGAAAAAGTGGAAAAATCTACGTCGAATTCGGTTTAAAATATCCGCAAGATTACAAACTGACGTTCGTTATTCGTCCACAGTTCCAAGAAGGTTTAGGTCTGCAAGAGGGATCAATTGGCGAAAAAGTGTTTAATTATTTACGTGTGATGGTTTCTGAGTGTATTAAACAGAAGATATTCCGACAGGTCGATGTTGAAACTACTGGTCAAGTGATGTGGTCAGCGGTTCACGGTGTTACGCTGCTCCTCATTGATTTCCCCGATTTTCCTTGGACGGAGAAAGACACATTGATTGATACGGTAATTGACACAACGATTAAGGGTCTGCAGGCATAGAATTTAAAACGATTTGGCGCAGATTGCCTCTATTTTTTACCTTTCACGCTATTCACCGCTGGCGAGACTTCCAAATCTCGCCAGTCTTGCCTAATTGACCTGTACGGGCTTTACACGCGTTCAACCCGACCGACGCGCCTGCTGCTGTGCTGAGAACGCCGCCTCCCACGCCTCCCATGTCGGTTTATGACCTTCAGTGAGCACAACAAGCGGGACTATACCGCCTGCCAATTGTTTATTTTTTATGAACTCGGCAGCTTCACGTGCCTCAGCAGTTAGCGCAGCCCGATCTGGCGTAGGAAAATAGCGGAAGTCGATGCTCCACCGGGATTTCCGGGTCGTATTCACTTTGCTGGTATGCACGGTAAGGTTGGACATAAACAGCGCGCCGCCGGGTTTAAGGGGGATAGGGACGGGTGTGCCGCGTGCTTCGACATCTTCCTCCATCCGGACGTTCATATCCGCACCCCGCGCACCGTCCAATAAACCCCAACGGTGGCTGCCAGGAATCACCCAGCAACACCCATTTTCGACTGTCGCTTCGACCAACGGCACCCACACCGTAACCATGTGAAGCCCGCCTGTGTGCTTCTCTTTTTTTCCGACAACCGACTGGTCGAAGTATTGACTGTCTTGATGCCATGGGAACGAGGTAATCACACTTCGGGGGAGTTTCGTCCGCAACGCAGGCGTGCCGATATTCGAGACTTCAGAACCCAAGAGAAGCCGTATCACATTAAGCACACCGGGGAGGTTGTAGAGCTCATATAACTCGCGTCCAAATATACCAAAAGACCAGTTGCGTGGCAATATATCCAATTCTTCGCAGATCGCAGCATATCGTCTCTCAAAGGATTCGTCTTCATATAGCGACGATAACTTGCCCTCGCTATACAACTCGCGGCTATACGCATCCACCTTCGCCTTGATGAAGTCGCGCATGGGTTCTAAATCTTGGTGGTCAATAATATCTTTGAGGACCACATAGCCATCACGTTCATAAGCCGTCTTGATTTCTTGATTTGTCATTAGTCAGTCTCCTTTTCTTCTTTCGTCTCTGTTGCACAATCTCAGCAGATATGCTATCATGAATGCGCAGCAAACGCAATACTATCAATTTCCTAACCAATTTCATATGCGAAGGGAACCAAATATGAAAATTACCGACGTAAAAGCGATGACGCTCAAAGGCTATAAACAGTGGAATTACGTCCAAATTGAAACGGATGAAGGCTTGACGGGAATAGGCGAAGCGCATCCTGGGGCGGGAATCGCTGAAATTGTTCTGCAATTCAAGCGGATACTCCTTGGGGCAGATCCGAGAAATATAGAGCCGCTCTACAACCGCATGATTGGCGCAGCGAGCAACCGATACGCCATGGGTCTATCAGCAATTGGCGGGATAGAAACAGCACTCTGGGATATTCTCGGAAAAAGCCTTGGCGTGCCGGTCTATCGGTTATTAGGTGGGAAATACCGCGACCGCATCCGACTCTATGCTGATGTCGGACACGGAAAAGGGAACACACCCGAAGGATGGGCACAACGCGCCAGAGAAGGCGTTGCAGACGGCTACCAAGCCATCAAGTTTGACATCGATAACTCCGCAAACGAACTCAAGCAGGACACAGTTAATCGCGAACTCAGTACAGCAGAATTGCAGAAAATGACGGCGTTGGTCGCCGCTGCGCGGGAGGCAGCGGGTGATGGCATCGACATCAGCATCGACTGTCATAGCCTCTTCAGCACGCATTCGGCGATGAAACTCGCTGAACGTTTAGAGCCGTTCGATCTGATGTTCTTGGAAGACCCGGTGCCGAATGATAACGTTGAAGCGATGGCGAAGGTCACTGCCGCGACTTCTATTCCGATCTGTACGGGGGAGTTTCTGTTCCGACGCGACGGTTTTCGTGACTTAATCCAGAGCCAAGCCTGCGATATGTTACATGTGGATGTATCTGGAACGGGAGGAATACTTGAAGCGAAGAAGATTGCGGATCTGGCGGATCTCTATTATATACCCTTCGCGGCACACAACATCACATCGCCCATCGGGATGACAGCAACAGCACACGTCTGCGCTGCGGTACGGAACTTCATTGTCATGGAACTTCCGTATCACGCCGATCAAGTCGAGTGGCGATGGGACCTCGCAATTTCCGATGATCCGCTTATGCAAGATAACGTATTCGTGCTACCAGAGCAACCGGGATTGGGTGTCGAAATCAACGCAGATGTTGCAAGGGAACACCTAATGCCCGGATCCGACCACTTCGGTGTGTCGTGATACTGTTGGGCGAGGTTGGGAAACCTCGCCTACTATGATGTGCATAAAACTATCCCGGTAATGCCCCTTGGTAATTCACACCCGTAAACATCCCTATCACCATCCAAATCCCTACAATCCCGAACTCACCTACAATAAATCCCATAAACAGCGGTCGAAATCTCCGATAGGACCCAAGTCCTCCCCATTTCAGCGCCAGATACTTCAAAAACCAGCCGATAAACATACACGACCAGAGAAAGTAGGACGAATAAACCGCACCCATCACATAGCCAATCGGGTGGAGTTGCCACCACATGAATTGACGCTGCATAATTAGCAGGAAACCGGTAATACCGGCACCTAACAGCATGCTATACGCCTCTCCTAATTTCGGGTCCTTCGGATATTGAATCAGCGAAACGATATGATTGAAGTACCTCGGTGCGCCGATGAAGGGACCCCTTTGGAGATTTAAACCACCTTTGTCATAAATCAAGGGCAGCGACGCAACATAGGAGACACCGACAGCAACAACAATAGCCAGCACCATCGCACCGAGAACGCTTCTGCGATTTAACCGAAACGGGTCTGCGGCTTTGAATCCGTGTAGAACGCTCGGCATCAAAATACCGCCCCAATCTCGCATCATCACCCGCTGAAACCCTAAGAGTGCCAAACTGTTGGCATCAATGATTCTTGAACCAGTCGTAATTTCAAAGTATTCTACAGGATACATCGGTGCCTGGATCAGCAACATCCCACCGTTGACGACCATCCACGACAGCGCAGTAGAAGCGATCAGGAACAGAACGATAATGCTACAAGCGACCCAAAGCGACATCCCGGCGTAAACGCAGAGACCCACGAGGAGTATGAAACTGATAACCGTTCCCAGCACCGCCCATCTATACGGCAACACTTCATCTGCGTCGTCGATCGCTCTGGCAGCAGCCGATTCCATAAAAGTTCGCTTCAGGAGGTCTTTTATATGGACGCGACTATTCAATAGGAAAGCGATGACCATAACCACGTAGGCAGCCATCGTCTGCCCCCTCGCAGAGATCCACGGACTGATCGGAATGGCAAAAGCGTTGATAATGATGTACTGCAGCTTGAAAAATAGAAAGAAGAACCAGCAGCTAAACGACACGTCCATGGCGAGAAAGTATGTTATGCCGATAACAGAGAAATAGAGAAAGAACCGGAATTGGGGCCACCACCCCATCACAATCCACGGACGTTCCGTGAACGGGGTGTACAGGTCATATCGGTTCGGGATACGCGGGAGCGCAGGAAAATACTCATGCAGTCCGTTGAGGAGGTGAAAAAAAGCAGCGATTCCAAATCCGACCCACAGCAGCCGATTTGTGAAGATACCATTTAGACCGCCGCGCGTTGCCGTCTGCTGCACCATCTCTACAGGCACAGTAACGAGCGGAAATATGAACCTTTCACGCTCTACCCACTGTTTCCGCAACACGATGGATACACAGATGATTAGCGCATAGAGCAGAAGAATGAACGCCGTCCAAGCAATAAGTGGCTTTACCCAGAGTATCCATGGAACAAAAGATTCGCCATCATAGAAGTCAGTAACAGCACCCTTATCCCAGACAATAAGCCATTCGGGGAAGTGGCGATGGAGCGTCTCAGCCCATTCGTTCTCAGATGTCGCAAAATAGACCGGCGCTGCTATATACGGAAGCAAGTAACCGATCATCCCTTTCGATGGAATCGCTGAACTGACCCCCATCATGACCCAGACGACCATCAATTCCGCCGGACTTAGCACAACACGCGGAGACACCTTCTTGAGAATCGGATTGATAACAAAGGTGAGAAAAATCAGCGTAAACACTGCCCCTAAAGGAAAATGATTTCCAGAGATGTCCGTCCCTTGGAGGTAGTAGTCGTTATAGGGGGTAATCGCTGTCTGTAGAATGACTAACGCCAAACCGATGAGAACCGCCCGCATACGCATCTATTTTTCCACCTTTGGTAGACTTTAGAACCAGAAAAATCCGTTAGTCGTCTCGGATTGTACACAAACCCGTCTGCCACTCCTGTCCTTTTTTCCCTGCATAGAGCATAGCGTACGTATCTCCGACTTCAAAGATTTGACCCGTCAAGACACCATCACAATCAAACGCATTCGGGTCGTCCGATGGTATGAAGATCGGGTTGTAAGGGTTGGGTTCAAAAGTCTGGAAATCGCGAGTCCGGACATGCCCCATCCGCCAGACTTCGCCATCGTATCCGCCATAGATAACGTGGAAATATTGGGGTCCCTTGAACAATTCGGTTTCACGAACGGCTTGACTGTCCCATGCCTGTCCACTCCCTTTAAAAACGGGGTTGGCAGGATTTTTTGTGACCAATGCCGGATTGCTCGTCGGTGCTGTCGCATGACACATCGTTAGCCCCTCCCCAAACGACCGTGTCGCTTTCCCAGTATAAACGACGTGAATCGTATCACCTTCCACCGCAACCGAAGGGTGCGTCGACCCATGCTGCTCGTGTTCGGTATCTGCCGAGATGACAGGTGTGTGCTGAACGCGTCGCCACTCCCCCATATCTCCATCGCTCACAAGTAGACCCGTCTGTTCAGGGGTCGTTTTGCCTTTCCCGCGGTAGTACATGTAAAACTTGTCATCAGCAGGATTTAGGAACGGAAAAGGGTACTCAACGGCATCATCATCGAAACCATCTGCTGAAGGTTCAACGATAGGGTTACGCGCATCCTGCGTGATGTCGGTGAGGTTATCAGTGGGTGCCGTGGCGTGCATTATCAACCAGCGAATACCAATGTCGCGCTTGCACCAGATATAGTGGACCGTCTCATCAATAACAATGGCGTGGGTTGCCGCTGCCCAAAGGGGTGGCGGAAGGGAAATAATTGGATTCCCTGTTTCGATTCTTTTAAAACTGGCGAATACCTCGAACGGTATAGCCGCTTTTCGCGTATCTACCATAGGTTTCTACTCCGTCTTACTGGCGGTTGACGCATAACTCCCGATTGTCGAGGCGCGTTAATATTGCTATCCATCCACGTCAATCGAGCCTGTAACCACCTTTTCAACTGCTCAACTTCTTGTTCGTAGGTGGGCAAATAAGGACCCGGATTTCCGAAGATTCGGTAACCCAACACCCGCCACTTTTGGAAGTTCCGCTTTCGTGCCTCGAACAGGTATCCAGCGGTTCGGTCAATCTCGTTAAGGAGCTTTGCAGTGGCGAGTTCATTTTCCCGAAGCGTCTGCCATCTCTTGACGAGTCGTTGTTTGAAGTTTTCATCCGCTAACAGCCGTCTCCACCAGAACGGGACAGGGTTTGTATCAATAAGCCAACTGTCGGTTTCCCAACCGCCATAGAAAACTGTATTGCCCATGGATAGGTTGAAATCCCAGACGGGTCCCATCTTCAGTTTGGCATCCCTGTCTTTGTACATGTACGTACTATTCCGAAATCCGTCGGTATTCTTGAAAAGTTCATTGATGATGAAATGGTCAATAAAAGAATCTACATCAATGTACTGGGCATATCCGCGTTTCGGGTCTGCAAAATCCTTGCCCGCTAATGCCGATTCAAATGCGTTCATATATTCTCGAATCCACACCTTTTGCGCAGGAGACATCTCGCGTCCTCTCGGATAGACATGAATCAACTGTGTACCGTAACGGGTGGAAAAGAAGGTGTCATACCAGTCTAATTTGTCGATTTTCAGGATATACCCACCAGTGATTTCTGAGGGACTGTTCTGCGTCGGTTTCAGGGAACTAATATTAACCCGTTTTTTCCCGCGCTTGATTTTCTCCATCAGCAGATAAACACCGACGTAATGCTTACCCCCAATCCTCGTATCCCCGGAATCATTGAGAAACACCTCGACGAACCGTGTTCTGCTTGCATACCTACCGATCCGATTACTGAATTCGTATGCCAAGTAGTTCCGCATGAGGGTTTTATCCGAATACGGACCGTTCAGCACCCAGTCGGATTCCGCTGGCAATCCCAACAACGAGACATCTTTGTCGTTGCCACTATCGTCTTGAATTTCAAAACCGTATTGCTGCTTTGGAAACATCTGCGAAGTTTTGCCCCTGACTTCTATACCGATTTTTCCTTCAAAATCGACATTCCGGCTATCCAAAGTGTTATAGACAATTTTTATCCGCGCAGGAATTTTGGGGTCGTCAGGAATCCACTTCCCAAATGTATTAATGATTATAAGGGGCAAATTCGATGTGTACGTCTCGGTGTGGTTTGCAGAAAACTCGGACTGCTGGGCAGCATTCGTGAAGCAACCTATATTCAAGGATAATATGACACTCCCCAGCAGTATAAGTATGTTTCTTTTGGAACGATACACTATCCATAACCTCGTATTAGGCGTTGTTCATCATTAATAACACACTTCATAGATAGGAGATCGGTTATTGGTCCTTGGTTAAGCTTACCAATAACTTAATGTGAGTTCGATAAAAGGCTTACGTGTACCGCAAACTGTTAGTTTGCGAAGCCCACGCCACAAACTAACAGTTTTGCGGCGTACTCGCCCCGGTGAATGCCATTGAGGCATTCATACCGTTGATTCATGCGATGTGCATCGTGCTACGATTTACGGCGTTGACAGCTAAAAAAGAGAACTTTTAGCATTGACAAAGGGTCTCAGTCGAACTGACGTTAACTTATAACCATTAACCAAGAACCATTAACTACTAATGCGAAGCCGTCCGTGGTATCATCTGTGGGTGCGCATAGATGGCTCTATCGAAACTCTTTTGCATCAGTTCCCACTTGACGGCTTGGTAATCGGCATGTTCTGAGAGATCGTTGTGTTCCCAGGGGTCGTTGTCGAGGTCATACAGCTCATAAATCCCCTTCTGATGATACACAACAAGTTTCCAGCGTCGATCGCGATACATCGTGGCGTGTGTCTGATCGGGGAATGCGATTGCCCCGAAAAATTCAGAACGTACCGCCTCGCGATGGTCACTGGCGGGAACATCACCCCGCAAGAGCGGCGCGAGCGATTCGCCTTGCACGTAATACGGAATCTCCACACCCAACGCATCGTATAGTGTCGGAACAATATCGAGCAGTTCAACAAGCGCATCGCTTTGAACGCCCTGCAGGAACTGCCCGGGCCATGAAATCATCAACGGCACCCGCACGGAACCTTCGTAGAAACGACAGCCTTTGTATACCAATCCGTGGTCACCGAGTGCTTCTCCGTGGTCGGACGTAAAAATGACGATCGTGTTCTCACGGAGTCCGTTAGCATCAAGATAGTCGAGGGTGCGTCCAAATTCGTGGTCGAGCTGCTCAATCATGGCGTAATAAGACGCTTGCATCCGTTTGTCGTCCCACTCTGAAGGCGGTTTCGCCTGCGATTGAAAATCGATACCCGCCTCTGTCAATTTTGACTGAAAGGCAATGTCGCTCTCCTGAAAGTGCGGACCGGGCAACGTTTCCGGATCGTATCGCCGATAGTATTCCCAAGGCGCGTCAAACGGCGGGTGCGGATCAAACGGATTGAGGCTAAGGAGCCACGGCTGATTTTCACGACGATTCTTTTCAATAAATTCAATGGTTTTCTCGGTACACCAATAGGTCTGATGGAGATGCGGTGGGACGTTATCACAATCGGGCGTCGGCTCTGGCACGCGGCCAGACCTATTCGGATACGTCTGGGAGATCGCTTTCCCTGCTATCAACGCTTCAGGATCAACACCTTGTGCGCGTTGCCAATCTGCGTATTCGTGTCCAAGGGCGTTCGGCTTGCCGTGGTCGTGGCTATATTGGAAGTAACGATACCCATCATTTACACGGTGCTCCTGGGCATCAAAGGCACTCGCGAGGTGGAGTTTCCCAATCAACCCACAATCATAACCATCTTGTGCGAGGGCATGTGTAATCAGTCGATCTTCGTAATATTCAGGGAAAACTGGGTTCCCGTTGCCAGTAACGCTGACAGCTGACGGGTACATACCGGTCAGAAAACTCGCGCGAGAGGGTGTACAGATCGGAGACTGGCAATAGGCGTGCGTGAACGTGACCGACTGACCCATAAATTCGTCGAGTCTCGGTGTATTAATATGTGGATTTCCTAACGCTCCGATGGTATCAAAACGTTGTTGGTCTGTACAATACCACAAAATATTTGGACGATCTGACATTTTTGCTCCTTTTTTATCGCTATTTGCTAATCGCTATCTACCACGCGTACGCCTCTGGTGCTTCACCCCCGGGACCCGCCCAAATCGCATCAAGCTTTGCGAGGACTTCATCATCTAACTTCAATTCCAAGACCGATAGGTTCTCCTCAAGGTGTTCAATCGTCCGCGGTCCGATAATCGGTGCTGTAACGTCCGGATTGCTAAGTACCCACGCCAAAGCAACGTTCGCTGGCGGTTGTCCTATTGATGCACAGAGTTCTTCATAAGCTTCAAATTGTGATCGATGTGTTTCGATCGTTTTCCTGTTCGATTCCCTGCCGCGTCGTCCAGTGGTCGGATTGTCCAACACACCACAGAGCAACCCACCGCCCATTGGACTGTAGGGAATCACTCCCAAACCGAGTTCCCGACAACACGGCAGCACTTCAAGTTCAACCATCCGGCTACGGAGATTATACACGCTCTGCTCTGAGACGAGTCCAAGAAAATCGCGTTGCGCTGCGATGCCTTGGGCGTGTGCAATGTCCCATCCGGCAAAGTTGCTACTGCCGACGTAAGAAATTTTCCCTTCACGCACTAACTGCTCCATCGCTTGCCAAATCTCATCCCATGGTGTCCGACGGTCAACATGGTGCATCTGGTAAAGGTCTATGTGATCGGTTTGCAGACGACGTAGACTGTCCTCACACGCCCGACGGATATGATACGCCGACAGACGACCGTCATTCGGTCCCTCACCCGTTTGACCATAGAGTTTGGTCGCCAAAACAATCTGATTGCGCCGACTTTTATCTGCTGCTAACCAGTTGCCAATAATCGTCTCTGTTAAACCGTCGTTATAAATGTTCGCGGTGTCGAAAAAGTTAATGCCTGCTTGTAGTGCGTGACTCAATACTGGAAGCGTATCTTCTTCGGACACATGCCGACCAAAATTAACAGTACCGAGACAGAGACGACTCACCCGTAATCCAATCCGACCGAGATAGGTATATTCCATAGTAATGCTCCTGTATCTGTTGTAATCGTGGGAACGCTGAAATCTGGCAAGTTAAGAACCTCTGTCCATCATTCTATCAAATCTCGGATTTTCAATAAATAAAAATCTGGTAAACTTCTGCTTGTCACGCCATCAAAAATGTGATATATTTGATTCACAAATCTACGAAGTATCCAAACGCCAAGGAGAGAGCCCATGCGAATTGCAGTCGGTTGTATCGGACATGAAACGAATACATTTTCACCCGTCGTGACAACGATTGATAACTTTAAAAAGGGGAGTTACCATCGCGGTGACGCAATTATCACAGCGTTTCGAGGGACCCGAACGATTACGGGTGGTTTTCTCGACATCGCAGAACGATTCAACCTACAACCCGTTCCGCTCCTGTGGGCGTTTGCGACCCCGTCCGGCATGGTAGCGCATGCCGCTTATCAGACGCTTAAGGAAGAGTTCCTTACGCTTTTGCAGAACGCCGGAGACCTCGATGGCATCCTCCTCGATTTACACGGTGCGATGGTAACAGATGAACTCGAAGACGCAGAAGGGGACTTGATTCAGGCGGTGCGTGAAATCGTGGGTCCGACACCGATCGTCACAACGCTCGACCTACACGCCAATATTACCGCTAAAATGGCAGACACCTCTGACATCATCATCGGATTCGACACCTACCCACACGTAGATTGCTACGAACGCGGGTTTGAAGCCGGGCAGCTCCTCTTCGGTATGAACGAAGGAAAGATTCAGCCGACGATGGCATACCGTCAACTCCCGTTACTGACCGCACCTCCCGCACAATGTACAATGAAACCCCCAATGACGGGCGTAATTGAGGCACTCCACGCCCTCGAAACCGAGCCGGGTGTGGTAACGGCAACCCTTTCTATGGGGTTTCCTTTTGCCGATATAACGGATGCGGGAGTCTCAGTTCTCGTTACGACCAACGGAGACATGGCACTCGCCGATGCTTATGCCGACCAATTCGCCTCCAAGATATGGGACATGCGCCAGCAGTTCACATTCAATCTACACACCGTTGAAGATGCAATCGAAATCGCTAATCAGACAGACGGTAGACCGATTGTCCTCGCCGATGGGGCGGATAACCCGGGTGGTGGGGGTCCCTGTGACGGCACAACGATCCTACAGAAATTCATAGCAGCAGACGTGCAAGATGCCGTGGTAGCGGTGATTGCAGACCCTGAATCGGTCGCGCAAGCCGTCGAAGCAGGCGTTGGAAACAACGCTCAACTGAATGTCGGTGGGAAAACGGACACACAACACGGCGCACCCGTAACACTCACAGGATACGTCAAAACACTCTCTGACGGCAGATTTACCCTTAAGGGTCCGATGGGACGCGGGACCGGCGGAAACAGGGGCAGGACCGCTGTTGTCCAAGTCGGCGGTGTTGAGATTGTCTTGACGGAAAGACGGATCCAACCTTACGATGCCGAAGTGCTTCGGAGCGTCGGGATTGAACCGCGGACGCGTAAACTCATTGCCCTCAAATCCGCTGTCCATTTCCGAGCAGACTACACCCCAATCGCACATCAAATTCTGGACGTAGACACCCCAGGGGTTCATAGCCCGAACCTTTCCAGTTATAACTATCAAAAGGTCCGGCGACCAATCTACCCACTCGATTCAACTGTCACCTATGGATGAACCAGTTATCGGCTTCTATTCCGACACTCACTGGTTTCCGGTTCACTAAATCCACTTCGCCGCTGGCGAGGTTTTGCGGCGTACTCGCCCAAATGCGACGTGCATTCCTAACTTCGCCAATTTTATATTCAGCTTTCACTGCGTCACCGACAATACCCAATCCCGAATCAAGTCCAACACTTCAGGCGAGATGGTTTCTTCAATAGTAGCATACTCGTTGACTAAGCCCGTCTTAGCATGTTGGAATAGGTGGTTGTGATTTGGTAGGCGATGTACAGTGACTTTTCGATTCCCGCCTTTTTCGAGGGCGGCAGCAATGGCGGTGAGGTTCTGATCAACATCGACCTGTACATCCAATTCACCATTCAGCGCGAGGACAGGCACCTTGATTGCCGTAAGCGCGGGGCGGGGATCGAAGGCAAGGAAATAACGCATCCATGGGTTCAGTGCCTGCTCTACGGCAGCCTGCACCTGTGTTTCGTCGTGTTGTTCACGAGGAACACCGTTGATTTCAAACTGCTGACGGACAATTTCATCAACCCGTTGACGCATCTCATCTTCCGCCATGTCTGAAGTTAAGATTGCAAACAACTGATTAACAAGCGTTAGTAAATCCTGTTTACGCTCACCCGTAATACCCATGGCATCAAAGATACGTTCGTTCTGTTTGAGCAGTAACTCAGCACCAGGGACACCAGGACCCGCCATCAACACCACGAAATCGACATCGTTCTGACGACTGGCGACAATTGATGCGACCAAACCACCCTCACTATGCCCAATCAACCCAACAGCACCAACACGATTATCCTGTCTGAGGAACGCCACACCTGCTTCAACATCGGTTGCGAAGTCCGCTGTTGTTGGAGGTTTTGGATGCGGTGTTGACTCACCGATGCCGGGATCATCAATCCGAAGCACAGCGATACCTGCGCGACTCAAGTGGTCAGCAAGCACCCAAAACGGCTTGTGTCCAAAAACAGTTTCGTCTCGGTCTTGCAAACCGCTACCGGAGATGAGAAGCACGGCAGGAAAGGGACCGGTACCGGGAGGGATCGTCAGGGTACCCGCGAGGCTGACAGCACCGTTTTGAAATCCGACTTCCTCGATTTGGTAAGGAAACGGAGGCTTCGGTTCTTGTGGTCTCACGGGACCGGCGACAACCTCACGGGAAAGGCGGAAACTGAATGTAGCAACCCCTTGAGTGAACCTGCCACTGATGACCTCGTTTTCCAGTTGCCCATCAAAGGTTGGGTTCCCCGGCACACCGCGAATGGAGAACTTGACGTTCACTTCTGCACCCTCTTCTTCGATGTGGATATCAGACAGTGGCAAGTCTTCCGCACTTTGTGCCGGAATATCAATAGTCCCACTCCAATCAGTGTCTTTGACGGCGAGATCTACTTTTACAGCAAGCGGCTGACCGGGAATCTCAATATGTCCCTCCCAGTGTCCTGCGATATGCTCCGCCGCGTCTGAAATCGAGATGCCCAACGCTAATACAACAACGACGAGGATTGTCCTGAGTAATTTGAGTCTTGTTTGCATATATTATTCCTTACGATTATAGAGTATACTATAGTTTGGACAATTTCTGTAAAATTAATGACCAACTTGCTTTCAAAAATTCCAAGAAATTCTCGATTGATTTTATAGAGGACCTGTGGTATAATTGAAGTATCCAGTTTTGGGTGGCACTGCGAAGCTTGCCGCAAGGCATGTCTGCCACCCTCCCACCTTTGCACTTACTGTTACCCACAAGTTTTTTGTGGTGTGTCGGTGGGGGTTCTAAGAGGTATAGTTCTCTTCAAGTTCGTTAAAAAGTGCGAAAGTGTTGGAAATATCCGTTAATCGTTGCCACCCTCGCCATAAGACGGTCACTCC
>JAJEIE010000025.1 GCA_022827625.1 Candidatus Poribacteria bacterium
TTGGACACTCAGCACCGGTGCGGTTAGAAACCGTGAAGAAACACCCAAGCAAAAACCCTACCAGGTTGGGGTGAAATGTCTGTTTATTTCTCTGGTTTACCATAGTTTGCGTGTCTTCCAATCCTATACACAAACTAACAGGAATCAACGCCAAATGCGCGTGTGGCATTTGACGTGTGCTACAAGTGTTCATATATTTTTCGGCTTTACCATAAATGGCTCTGGCATCCGTCCTAAATTAACTTGAACCCTCCACTTTTTTCTGATATACTATCAACCCACAAATCGTACATGCCACACAAAAGGAGCAACTATGGCAACAGAAAACACGCTTTCTGCGAAGCAAATCGCAGCACAACTTTATACCGTCAGAGAATTCACTAAAACCGAGGCAGACATCGCCGAAACGATGAAGAAAGTCCGGCAGCTCGGATACGAAACCGTGCAATGTTCCGCACTCGGTCCGGTTTCGCCCGAGGCACTGAAAAACATTGTTGATGGTGAAGGTCTCAGCATCATTGCGACACATACCGATTACGGACGCATGCGCGATGAACCGCAATCCGTTATTGACGAACATCAATTATGGGGCTGCAAGCATGCCGCAATTGGCGGTCTGCCCGGCGAATACCGCACAGCCGAAGGCTATGCCCGATTCGCAAAAGAGGCGTCCGAAGTTGCAGCACACCTCGCCGAAGGTGGTATCACCTTTTCGTACCACAACCATAGTTTCGAGTTGGAACGTTTCAACGGTCGCACTGGGTTAGAGATTCTGTATGCGGAAAGTGATCCGAATTACTTTAAGAGCGAACTTGATACATACTGGATTCAACACGGCGGTGGCGACCCCGCAGCGTGGATCAGAGACTTAAAAGGGCGCGCCGACATCATCCATCTCAAGGATATGGCGATGCAAGGCTCCACACAACGCTTTGCTGAAGTCGGCGAAGGCAACCTTAATTGGTCAGCCATCTTAGATGCGTGTCGCTATGCAGGCGTTGAATGGTATATTATCGAGCAGGATACCTGCTACGAGCGCGATCCATTTGAGAGTTTAGGCATCAGCCTCAATAACCTCAAAGAGATGGGGTTTGCTGAATAGGCATCGGTTGTCAGTTGTCGGTTATCGGTTTTGTTACCAATCAAAATCTTAACTGACGACTGACTACGGACAACCCTTTCTCAAATTATCGCTCCTCAACAATAGACTTTTTTATTTGACATTCCCGCTGCGTTATGATACAATTAAATGCGGACGGGCTCTATTTCTGTTAACGGGGCGTGGCGCAGCCCGGAAGCGCGCTTGAATGGGGTTCAAGAGGTCGCTGGTTCGAATCCAGTCGCCCCGATCTTTAGTAAGACCGGTTTGCAAGTCGGGCAGGGGTGATTCCTTGCCCGTAAATCGCGCAGTAAACGTACGTAAAAGAGGGAGTTGCAGTAGTGGATAAGTCGTGCATCAATGTCGGCATTTTAGGGTGGGGAACCGTCGGAACCGGCGTTTCCAAGATTTTGCTGAATCAGCATGCCCTTATTGCCAAGAATAGCGGTACGGAATTACGCCTGAAAAAGATAGTGAAACGGACGCTGCCTGCTACGCGCGAGGGCGTTGAACTTCCTGTAGATTGCCTGACAACCGACCCAGCGGAAGTTGTTGACGATCCAGAGATTGACATTGTTGTCGAACTTATCGGCGGCGTTACAGAAGCACACAGTCTCATTCGGCGTGCCCTCCAAAATGGCAAACATGTTGTTACCGCAAATAAAGCACTCTTAGCGGAACACGGTGGTGAATTGTTCCAACTTGCCTCCGAACATCAGGTGAGCCTCAATTTCGAGGCAAGTGCAGCGGGGGGTATCCCCATTATCAAAACGCTGCAGGAAAGTTTCGCAGGCAACCAGATTCATTCTCTGTACGGCATTGTGAACGGCACGTGTAACTACATTTTAACCGAAATGCACGAGCGTCCCGTCGATTTTTCGGAGGTGCTGACAGTTGCGCAAGACTTGGGCTACGCCGAAGCCGACCCAACGCTTGACGTTGAAGGTATTGATGCCGCCCAGAAACTCATCCTCCTCATCGCGCTTGCCTATCGGAGCAGCATTTCACTGTCCCAACTCCACGTTGAGGGTATCACAAATATCACCCAGAAAGAGATTCAATACGCGCGTGAATTGGGTTACGTTATCAAACTGCTTGCGATTGCGAAGTTGACGGATGGAAATCGTGTCGAGGCACGCGTGCATCCGACACTTGTCCCGGAGCGGAGTTTGCTGGCGAACGTCGGCGGTGCATTCAACGCAGTTTGCGTTATCGGAGACGCAGTCGGTCCAACGCTGTTTTATGGGCAAGGTGCGGGTGAAATGCCAACGGCGAGTGCCGTCGTTGCTGACATCATCGACGCAGCAAAATCGGCACAACAAGGTGTGAGTACACCGATTTCACAAGCATGGCTTGCCGGTGCACAAGCGGAAGTTGATATTTGCTCCATTGACGATATAGAAACACGTTATTATATCCGGTTTGTCGTTGCCGATCGCCCTGGGGTGCTCGCGAAAATCGGCACGATCCTCGGAAACTGGCACATTAGCATCGCCTCCGTCATTCAGAAGGACCCGCACGGCATGGAGACGGTGTCCCTTGTTATGCTAACGCACACGGCGCGGGAAAAGAATATGAAAGCAGCGCTGGCAGAAATTTATACGCTCGAAGAAGTGAAAGAGGACGCGCAACTTATCAGGATTGAAGAAGAAGTCGATTTTTGAGGGGACAAGTGAATATGAAGGAAGTCATAAGAGATACGTTAGTATTCGACGTGAAAGACCTTCGACACGAGGACTTCAAGAAATACGAAGCGCTTGTGCCACCCGAGACCCTCGGTCTGATTTATGAGGAAGCAGAATTTGTGGGTCCGTTAGCATGTACAGTGCTTTTGCTTCGCCAAGGCGGGAACAATATTTGCGTGACGGCTGACATCGCCTCAGCACTCTCGGTGGAGTGCCGGCGTTGTGTTAAACCTTTTGAGATTGATGTAGATACTACGCTTAACCTATTTTTCTCTTTCAATGATGAATCCTCGGATCAAGATGAAGCGGACACGCAATCTTACGACGGGGAGACCTTAGACATTTCTGAAGATGCGCGACAGGCACTGCTCCTTGAAATACCGATGTGGCCCCTCTGTTCTGAAACATGTGAAGGTCTCTGTCCACAGTGCGGCACGGAACTGAATGCGGGTGTCTGTTCCTGTGAGATTGAAAATGATGCACCGGTGACGGATTCTAACCCCCTGAGGGCGCAGCTCGAAAGCGTATTTTCTGAAACCAGTCGGCGCAAAGGTACCGGCAGACAGATGAAATCATAACGAACAGAAATAGCAGAAACGACTGAAATCGTGACCTTTAAGACCTAAGACAAAGGAGGCAATTCCATGGCGCATCCAAAACGGAGAACGTCAAAATCGAAAAAAAGAATGCGGAGAAGCCACAACGCACTCCATGACAAAGCGACGAGTGTTTGTTCATACTGTGGGGAAACGATGATATCCCACCGGGTTTGCACCGAATGCGGGTACTACAATGGACGGCCTGTACTCAAATCTGCCGATGAGGCATAGATGGCGTATGCGGGTAGCCGTAAAAGAGAGGCATAATGACGCAACTTCGACATGCAACAATTACGGGGACAGGCTCTTACCTCCCTGAGCGGGTTATCACTAATTTCGACCTTGAGAAAATGGTCGATACCAGCGATGAATGGATCCGTCAACGTACAGGTATTAGAGAACGGCGTATGGCTGAAGACACGGATGCGACTTCTGACCTTTGCATCCATGCTGCCCGTTGGGCTATTAAGAATGCCAACATCAATCCGCTTGACATTCAGATGGTTCTCGTCGCTACGGTTACGCCGGATACATTTTTTCCCTCAACAGCGTGTTACGTTCAGAAAGGCATCGGGGCAAAAAACGCCGCTGCAATGGATATTTCCGCTGCCTGCGCCGGGTTCCTTTATGGACTGGATCTCGCAGATGGGATGATTCGATCTGGACGCTACGACACGATCCTTGTTGTTGGGGGCGAGATTTTTAACAAAATCGTTGACTGGAACGATAGGGGGACATGTGTGCTCTTTGGAGACGGCGCAGGTGCTGCTGTTGTTCAAGCCACGGATGAACCCAAAGGCATCCTCGCATCCTATATCGGCTCTGATGGCGATTACGCTGACATTGACCTCCTCGGGATCCCTGCTGGCGGCTCCCGAATGCCTGTCACACAGGAAGCGATCGACCAAAAATTAGACAAGATTCAGATGAATGGGCGAGAAGTCTTCAAGTTAGGGGTCCGACTCATGCCGGAAGCCGCCCAACGTGTACTACGCGAGGCAGACGTCAGTATTGAAGATATTGATCTGCTAATACCGCATCAAGCGAACTTGCGCATCATTGAGGCAGTCGGCGATAGGCTCGGGGTGCCGCGAGAAAAGGTCTATATCAATGTTGACAAATACGGTAATACCTCTGCAGCGACAGTCATCATCGCTTTAGATGAGGCGATTCGGGAAGGTAGAGCGAAACCGGGCGATCTGCTGCTGCTTGTGACCTTCGGGGCAGGCTTAACATGGGGAAGCACACTCCTACAATTATAGCCATCAGCAGTCGGCAATCCGCAAAAAGACTTTTTCTAATCAATGACACAACTGGCGTTTATTTTTCCAGGACAAGGTTCACAGCAAGTCGGTATGGGGGCAGAATTAGCACAAAACTACGCTGTCGCCGCTGCTGTTTTTGAAGAAGCCGATGTGACGCTTGGACGTGGCTTGCGGAAACTCTGTTTTGAAGGACCAGCAGCAGATTTAAAGCAGACTGAAAATACGCAACTGGCAATTTTGACCTGTAGTGTCGCAGCCTTGCGAGTCCTTGGGAAACACGGTATTTTTCCAAACGCTGTCGCTGGACACAGTTTGGGTGAGTATTCCGCACTTGTAGCGGCAGGCGTACTTGACTTCTCAGACGCATTGCGTTTGGTGCATGCCCGGGCAAGTTTCATGGCGGAAGCAGGTGAAACGCAGCAAGGCACAATGGCAGCCATTCTTGGAATGGAGACCGAACGGCTTCAAAAGCTCTGTGAGACAACGAAGGGGACTGTAGACATCGCTAACTACAACTGTCCCGGACAACTCGTCATCTCCGGACAGGTCGAGGCGGTTAACCACGTCGTCTCTCTTGCGAAAGCTGAAATCGGTGAGCGGCGGTGTCGTCCATTGCCGGTCAGCGGCGCGTTTCATTCGGCATTGATGGCACCAGCACAACGGAGATTCAAATCCGTACTCGATTCAGTGGTGCTACATCCACCTCAAATCGCCATCGCGATGAACGTAACAGGTGAGTTCGCCGCAAATGCAAATGATATTAAAAACCTCTTATTTCAACAGATAACGCAACCTGTCCAGTGGGAAAAAACGTTGCACACTATCACGAATACAGGCATCACACATTTTGTCGAGGTAGGACCCGGAAAGGTTTTGTCGGGTTTAGTAAAGCGCACGCTTCCCGAAAGCAGTGCTATGAATGTTGAGGACCTTAAGACGTTGGCTCTCGTGACAGATGACTATGGAAGTGGTAAACAAGAATAATGGATGTAACAACGGAACGGAGTGCTTTTAGGGAAGACTTATTGCGTGGCAAAACAGCGATCGTAACGGGTGCGTCTCGTGGGATCGGTGCTGCGATTGCACATAGACTGTGTGAAGCCGGTGCCAACGTCGTTATCTGCTCACGTTCTGCCGACGCTGTTGGAGAGGTTGCGAATACACTCGCAGCTAAAGGGTATACTATCCACGCGATAGCTGCTGATATTTCCCAAAAGGCGGATGTTGAATCACTGATTGAAGAAACGACTGCGCAATTTTCGCAAATCGATATCCTTGTAAACAACGCCGGGATTACGCGTGATATGCTCCTCATGCGCCTCAAAGATGAGGACTGGCACGCCGTGCTACAGACGAATCTGACCGGCACAATGTATTGTACCCGCGCCGTCCTCCGCCCCATGATACGTCAGAAAAGTGGACGCATCATTAACATTTCATCAGTCGTCGGATTAGCGGGGAACGCCGGACAAGTGAACTACGCCGCTGCGAAGGCAGGCATTATCGGTTTAACGAAGGCTACCGCTAAAGAAGTCGGTGCCCGCGGCATTACCGTGAACGCGGTTGCCCCTGGCTTTATCACAACCGACATGACAGCCCAAATATCGGAACAGCATCAAAAACAACTGCTTGAAATGATTCCATTACGAGAATTTGGGCATCCAGAAGATGTAGCAGATGCTGTCTGTTTTCTGGCATCGGACGCTGCACGCTATATCACCGGTCAAACACTTCAGGTTGATGGGGGTATGGTGATGTAATCTATCGGCTCTCGGTGCTCGGTGCTCGGTGCTCGGAAACTCAGAAGTTTTCTGGCTGACAGCCGACGGCTGGTTACCGATAGCCATAATTTTATTAGGAGATTAAAGAAACACTTATGGCAACGAATCAAGATCGTCTTATTGAAATTATAGCGAAACAACTCGGTGTTGACGAGGGTAACGTGACCCCAGATGCCTCTTTCATGGAAGACCTTGGGGCTGATTCACTCGATACCGTTGAACTGGTTATGGCACTTGAAGAGGAATTCGATCTCGAAATCCCAGACAGTGATGCTGAGAAAATTCAGACTGTTCAAGATGCCTTGAATTACTTAGACGAGCATGTATAAGTTAAGTTGGCTGTCGGTTGTCGGTTTTCAGTTAAAAGACTTTGACGTGAAAATTCAGCCTACCCTGGCGTCATCCAAAGTTGGGTAGACTGTTACAAAGAAATCTCTGACCGATAACTGACAACCGAAAACCGACAACTACTAAAAAAGGATCGGTCTCGTGGAGCGTGTAGTTATTACAGGAATCGGCGTTGTCAATGCGATTGGCAACACGAAAGCAGAATATTGGGATGCGCTTGCCATCGGTAAAAACGGAATCGGACCTTTAACCTATTTCGATGCCTCTGAGCATCGCACCCAAATCGCTGGCGAGGTAAAAAACTTCCAAGCCGAACAGTATCTGGATCGTCGCGCCGCGACGCGGCTACCCCTTTTCATCCAGTACGCCCTTGCTGCTGCAATCATGGCACACGAAGACTCAGGTTTGGAACTCGACAAGGTTGACCCGTATCGTGCCGGTGTCCAAATCGGCTCAGGGATCGGCGGTATCGGTGTCCTTGAGGACAACGCGAAAACGCTTGCTGAAAAAGGGGTTAAACGCGTCAGCCCATTCCTTGTCCCCTACATGATTATCAACATGGCGGCGGGACAGGTTTCAATCCATTTTAGCCTCAAGGGTCCTAACGCTACATCTGTCACCGCCTGCGCCAGTGCCAACCACTCTATTGGCGATTCCTTTCGTATTATTCAACGCGGTGAGGCGGATGTGATGTTTACGGGTGGCACAGAATCGGCGATTACACCGTTGGCGTTTGCGGGTTTCTGCTCAATGCGTGCAATGTCGGCACGGAATCATGAACCTGAACGCGCCTCGCGCCCGTTCACTAAAGACAGGGACGGTTTCGTGATGGGGGATGGCGGGGGTATACTCATCCTCGAATCGTTATCCCACGCAAAAAAACGGGGCGCGCACATCTACGCAGAGATCCTTGGCTATGGAATGACTTCAGACGCACACGATATGGTCAGCCCACCAGAAAACGGTGAGGGTGCCACAAAAGCGATGGAGTTCGCGCTTCAAGATGCCGAATTGGCGGTAGATGCCGTTGATTATATCAATGCCCACGGTACCTCCACACCGATCGGTGATGTCGCTGAAACGAACGCTATTAAAACGCTTTTCGGTGAACACGCTTACAAAATTCCCGTCAGTTCCACCAAATCCATGATTGGTCACCTGCTCGGTGCTGCTGGTGCTGTAGAGCTCATCGCCTGCTTAGGCGCAATGGAAAAGAGGTTTTTACCACCAACCATCAACTACGACTTGCCAGACGAAGCCTGCGATTTGGACTATGTTCCGAACGAAAGTCGGGACGCGAAGATTGAGGTCGCTCTCTCCAACGCCTTCGGATTCGGTGGACACAATACCTCTATTGCGATCGGCAAATTTTCAGGTTAGCATCCTCGTCCATCCGAGCGTGCTTCGGAGATTCTATGGACGCAGCCTACATCGGCTTCGGAAGCAACATCGGCGACCGGCTAAAACACATCCAGAGCGCCATCCACGCCTTATCAAAAACGGAGGGAATCGCTGTAAAAGAGATTTCCTCCGTTTACAAAACCGACCCCGTAGGATATGAAGCACAAAGTGAATTCCTGAACGGCGTTGTTGCGATTCAAACCAGCCTTCCTCCCTTATCTTTACTACACACCTTAAAAGACATTGAAACCGCTGTTGGCAGACAGCACCGCATCCGTTGGGGTCCGAGAGAAATCGACTTGGACTTATTAATCTATGGAGATTTGTGCGTCCAAACAGAGAAACTCGTCATTCCGCATCCAGAGATGCATCTTCGCGGTTTTGTGTTAGTTCCGTTAGCAGAAATCGCACCTAATCTTGTGCATCCAGTTTGTCAGGAGAGCATTCAAACCTTGCTTGAGCGTCTTGAAGACGATAAATCTGCATTTAAAACAACACTCACCCTGTGTTCGTGATCTACCATCAGTTTGTTCGATGTTGTTGTAAAGTCATCATCTGAAAAACTTGCAATTTGGCATCAAGTATGATATAATTCCTAAATATCTTTAATTCGGAACATACTAACCAAATATATCAGCAATTATAAACGCCAAAGGAATTTTATCGAAGCCAACAGAAAAGATGAACATTCACGAATACCAAGCCAGACAAATCTTAGAATCCTACGGTGTCAACATACTGCCCGGCAAGGTCGCGGGAACACCAGAGGAAGCGGAAGCCATCGCACAAGAGCTCAATTGTCCGACGTACGTCATCAAAGCACAAATTCACGCCGGTGGTCGTGGAAAAGGAGGCGGTGTGAAACTTGCGAATTCACCCGCTGAAGTCAAACAACGTGCCGAAACGATCCTCGGCATGCAACTCGTAACACCACAAACGGGTCCTGAAGGCAAACTCGTCCGAAAAGTACTGATTGCCGAAGCCGCGGAGATAGAAAAAGAATTCTATCTCGCCATACTTCTGGATCGGGAAACCTCACAAATTACTTTAATCGGTAGCGAAGAGGGCGGCGTTAATATTGAGGAGGTCGCGGCACAAACACCTGAAAAGATTATTAGGTCCCAAGTGCATCCTGCCTTCGGATTAACCGAGTTTCAGGCACGTGAGTTCGCCTACAAACTCATCACCGATCCAGTATACCGTTCCATTATTCCGAAAGCCGTTGAATTGATTATTGCGCTTTATAACGCCTTCATGGCTTGTGATTGCTCGCTCGTGGAGATTAATCCGCTGACAATTGTAACAACAGATGATGAATTAGATATCGTTGCTCTTGATTCCAAGGTCAATCTTGACGACAACTCTCTTTGGCGGCACCCCGATATAGCTGCGATGCGTGACCCACACGAAGAAGATCCAAGCGAATTAGAGGCAAGCGAATCGGGATTGAGTTACATCCGCCTTGATGGCGACATCGGTTGTATGGTGAACGGCGCAGGACTTGCTATGGCAACGATGGACATCATTAAACAGAACGGCGGCGAACCCGCAAACTTTCTTGATGTCGGCGGTGGCGCATCTGTAGAGGCAGTCGCCCACGCTTTCCGGCTTATCCTCGCAGACAAAAATGTGAAAGCCGTTCTCGTTAACATCTTCGGCGGCATCATGAAATGTGATACCATCGCAAACGGCATCGTTGACGCAGCGAAACAGGTCGAACTCACTGTTCCACTCGTGATCCGTTTGGAAGGCACAAACGTGGAACTTGGAAAACAGATTATTACCGAATCAGACTTGAACGTTCAACTCGCAGATGGGCTTTCTGAAGCGGCAGCACTCGCAGTCGCGGCGGCGAATTCCGCATAATGGCGGTCAGCAATCAACGGTCAGTTATCAGTGAAAGAGGAACCCTGTAACAATCGGTCTCCACTTGTAGGACTTCAAGAATGGATGAGTCGCTATACATCAAAAATCCCTTAACCAACAACTGATAGCCGAAAACTGACAACTATTAAACCCGGAGCATTAAACACGTGGCAAAACTCGAATTAAAGAACATAGACGTTACAGGGAAACGCGTTCTTGTACGGGTGGACTTCAATGTCCCGATGAAGGATGGCAGGATCACAGATGAAACCCGTATCACCGCTGCGCTGCCAACACTCCTTGCCCTCATCAATGCCGATGCGAAAATCATTTTGATAACACACTTAGGCAGACCGGAGCCAGGTTCAGTTGCTGACCGAAAGACGTTCACGACCCAACCGATCGCCATCGCGCTGAGTCAGAAACTCGGCAGGCGCGTCGCGCATGTTAACGACTGTATCGGTGAATCCGTACAGAGTGCTGTCGCTTCAATAGGCGATGGTGAGGTACTCCTTCTTGAAAACGTCCGTTTCTATGCCGAAGAAACCCAAAACGACCCACAATTTGCAGCGGCACTCGGTTCGCTGGCGGATGTCTACGTCAATGATGCTTTCGGCACCGCGCACCGCGCCCACGCCTCAACAGAAGGTGTGACGCATTATCTGAACCCATGCGCCGCGGGCCTTCTGATGGCGCGTGAAATTTATTATCTCAGCATAACCCTCGAAAATCCAAAGCGTCCTTATGTGGCTATTCTGGGTGGTGCAAAAATATCGGATAAAATTACACTGATTGAGAATCTCCTTGGGAAAGTTGATAAACTGCTGATCGGCGGCGGCATGGCATACACATTCCTATCGGCGATGGGACGCAGTATAGGCAACTCAATTGTTGAAACTGAAAAACTTGATGTCGCAAAATCATTGGTTGAAAGGGAGACATTCTCGGAATCTGTTTCACTACCGGTAGATCACGTTATAGGACAAGCCTTTGACCCCGAAACAGAATCCAAGATTATTGACAAACAGGACATCCCCGACGGCTGGCAAGGATTAGACATCGGTCCCGAAACGGTCTCTGCATTCGGTGAACAAATTGCAGCGGCGAAAACAGTCGTATGGAACGGTCCCTTAGGTGTTTATGAATTCGAGAAGTTCGCGCAGGGGACAATCGCGGTAGCGAAACAGATCGCCGATTCGGAGGCAGTGAGTATCATCGGCGGCGGTGACTGCGTCGCAGCGATCCAACAAGCCGGTGTTGGCGATCGTATGACCCACATTTCAACAGGCGGTGGCGCGTCCTTAGAATTTTTAGAAGGAAAAGCCTTACCCGGCATCGCTGCTTTAACGGATTTTTAAACGATTAACACCTGGGCTGCCCTCCACTTCGTTTTGGGCAGATTTCTGATCAGTTTCAACTGGGTGCAGGTAAAGTAAGGTTCTTAAACATTTCATATCCCAAAGCGGTTAGAATTAACCGAAAACCACCGTGAAACGAAGTGGAACGGTGACCAGATTCAATAGTTAAAAAAATGTACGATAAAATAGTTCCCCGTAGTGAAGACTACGCAAAATGGTATACACAGGTCATCCGTCAAGCCGAGATGGCAGACTACGCGCCCGTACGCGGCTGTATGGTCGTGCGTCCTTACGGCTACGCGCTTTGGGAGAACGTCAAGGAACAACTGGATACCCGTTTCAAGGAGACAGGACACCAAAACGCCGCGTTCCCACTTTTCATTCCGATGAGTTTCATTGAGAAGGAAGCGGAACACGTTGAAGGCTTCAAACCCGAGCTCGCCGTTGTTACGCACGGCGGTGGAAAAAAGTTGGAAGAACCTCTTGTCATCCGTCCGACTTCTGAAACCATCATCGGTTATATGTATAGCCAATGGATTCAGTCTTACCGCGATTTGCCGGTGCTTATCAACCAATGGGCAAACGTCGTTCGATGGGAGTTGCGGACCCGTCTTTTCCTGAGAACGATGGAATTCTTTTGGCAAGAAGGCCACACTGCCCATGCGACGCATGCGGAAGCAGAAGAAGAAACGCTGCGGATCTTGGACCTCTACACCGATTTCGCAGTCAACGAAGCCGCGATACCTGTGATACCCGGTCGCAAGAGTGAAAGCGAAAAGTTCCCAGGGGCACTGACTTCCTATACCATTGAGGCGATGATGGGCGATAAACGTGCTTTACAAGCAGGCACATCGCACGATCTCGGACAGAATTTCGCGAAAGCCTTCGACATCCAATACCTTGATGCCAACCAGAAGCAACAGCACTGCTGGACAACGAGTTGGGGGGTTAGCACCCGAATGATTGGCGCGATTATCATGACACACGGGGACGATCAAGGGTTAGTCCTCCCGCCGAGACTCGCTCCCACACAACTTGTTATCGTTCCAATCGTTCCAAAAAACAGAGAAGATGATAAAGCGTCGGTCATGCAAGCCGTTGACGCTATCTGCGAGACATTAGGTAGTGTCCGTTATCATGTTGACGATAGACACGACTATTCACCGGGGTGGCGGTTCAACGAATGGGAACTGAAAGGCGTTCCACTCCGCATAGAGATAGGTCCCCGTGACTTGAGCAACCAACAGGTTGTTCTCGCACGCCGCGATATTCCGGGCAAAGAAGGCAAAACCTTTGTTCCCATTGCTAACGCTGCTGAAGCAGTGATACAGATGCTTGATACAATTCAAGCAGATATGCTCAAACGCGCAACGGAATTTCGCGATGCGAATACCTCAGAACCCGCTACCTACGATGCTTTTAAAGAGGCGGTTGAAGCGGGGTTTGCACAGGCATGGTGGTGCGGCGACGAAGGATGTGAAGACAAAGTCACAGAAGAAACACAAGCAACAATCCGGTGCGTCCCCATAGAACAACCCGATGGAGAAGGTGCGTGTATTGTTTGCGGTAAACCTGCGACGGAAGCCGCAATTTTCGCCCGCGCCTACTAAGTCTTAAAAGTAGTAGGCACACTTCGTTGTGCCGTCACACCAAATGTCTCTTCTTAACTGGCAACTGAAAACTGACAACCAATAACTATTCTTTATGAGCATACTCGTTAATAAAAACACAAAAGTAATTGTACAAGGCATTACAGGTCGTTCTGGGCGTTTTCACACGGAGCAGTGTGCAACTTACGGCACCCAAATTGTCGCCGGTTCAGTTCCCGGTAGAGGTGGATCGGATGTGAACGGTATTCCGGTATACGACACTGTCGCAGACGGCGTTGCAGCAACAGGGGCAGATACATCAATGGTTTTCGTCCCCGCACGCTTCAACGCTGCGGATTCCATCATGGAAGCTGCCGAGGCTGGCGTTGAACTGATTGTTTGTATTTCGGAACATATCCCCGTTCTTGATATGGTGAGAGCGAAGGCGTACCTTCAAGGAAAACCGACACGGTTAATCGGTCCGAACTGCCCTGGTGTCATCACACCCGGCGAATGCAAAATCGGTGTAATGCCTGAATTCGCCTATACTCCCGGTAACGTCGGTATCGTCTCGCGTAGCGGAACACTCACTTACGAAGCCGCCTATCAATTGAAATGTCTCGGCATCGGTCAGTCTACTTGTGTCGGGATCGGTGGGGATCCAGTCATCGGGACTAACTTTGTGGATGTCCTCAAACTTTTTGAAGCGGATGATGACACAGATGCCGTTGTGCTCATCGGCGAAATCGGTGGTACGGCTGAGGAAAAGGCAGCACTGTTCGTGAAAAACGAGATGACAAAACCGGTTGTCGGCTTCGTCGCTGGGCAAACGGCGCCACCGGGAAAACGGATGGGGCATGCGGGGGCAATCATCTCTGGTGGACAAGGCACGGCTGCGGACAAAATTCGGGCACTCAAAGACGCTGGCATCGCTGTGGCTGATAGCCTTGATGTCATTGGGGAAACTGTAGCCGATATTTTAAACTATACATAATCGTTAAAAAATTGAAGAAAGATATTACTTATCTACACACCAAAAAACGGAAGCAGCAACCGATCACGGTGCTAACCTGCTACGATCACCCGACGGCTTGTTTGCAAGACGCGGCAGGGATCGATATCGTCTTTGTCGGAGACAGCCTCGGCACCAATATCCTTGGATATAGCAGCGAGGTAGAAGTGACGATGGCAGATATGCGCCACCACCTCAAAGCAGTGCACCGTGGTGTGACGAACGCTTACCTCCTCGTCGATATGCCCTATGCCGCTGACCGAGACGCAAAACACGCCGTCGCGAATGCGAACCTTTTTTTAGCCGACGGCGCAGACGGTGTCAAATTAGAAGGCGGTATAGAGAAGGTCCCGATTGTTGCCGCGCTCACTGAACACGGTATAGAGGTCTGCGCTCACATCGGACATAATCCGCAGATCCACGGAACGAAGGCAGCGACACACGGCAAAACGTTTTCAAAAGCGAAACGGCTCATCGAAACAGCATCAGCACTCACAGACGCTGGCGCGAAACTCATCGTCCTTGAGAAAATCACCGAAGAGGTCAGCCAAATTATCACCGAGACCCTCAACATTCCCACCATCGGTATCGGAGCCGGACGGTTCTGTGACGGACAGGTACTCGTCATCAACGATATATTAGGAATAGGTCCACCTTTCAAACACGCCAAACGCTACCAGAATTACAATGACCTCACATTTGAAGCAATCCGTGGTTATCAAGAAGAAGTAGAAAACGGCACGTTCCCTACAGATGCGAATGTCTCCCACATCCCAGCTGACAAACTCGTACGGGTGCAGAAGTGGCTGAAAAAGGGGACTTGAAAGGCGAGAGCAGAATCTTTTCCACCCGTCCACAATACAGCTGCTTTTTTCATGAAACAACCCAAAGATTACGCATCAAACGGCACAACATCAGCATAGATGTAGGTCGGTGATGTGTTTCTGCTGGAATGTATCTTGTCATTCTTATCTTTCGTAGAAACAATGTCCCTCTGAACAACTCTACCGGGTTTGGCAGCAACGGACGAACTGAACATCGGTCCATCAACAACACATGTATGGAATTCACCGTTTTCACCGAGCGGATCTACCCCATCCGGCATATCAGCGAGGAGGTCGGCATCAAACCAGCGTCCCGCGAAGTCGGCAGGGACTTTAGTAGGATTGAGTGCTGTAACAATGGCGCGCAGACCGGAGGCGATCATCTTTTCAGCAAGCTGCGTCGTGTCTTCACCCCACACCGGAAAAATCGGTGTGAAACCCGTCCCGCTGAGCTTATCTTCGCGATATTCACGGATGTCCTCAAGGAACAGATCGCCAAATGCGAAATGCGATGCCCCCAAATGTTCAGGTAACGCTTCCACCTCAGCAAGAAATTTCCGCATCGCCGCTTCGTAGATCGCGTTAGAACAAGGATAGGGGATCGGTATCTCGTACAACGGTACACCAAGCTTTTCAGACTGTTGTTTTAGCACCCATGCAGGCGTAGAATGAATAGACACTCGGTCAAACGTTTTCGTAACAGTCGTAAAGATACCGCGCACGTCATAGTGTTCCGGTTGTTGCCGTAGTGTATGCAGTGCCCACGCCGAATCTTTACCTGAAGACCAAGACACCAAAACCGGCGCGGGTGTCTTCTCGGTCGTCTGTTTTGCCATTAGTAAACCCCTCTGTTAATCTATAGTGCCAAAAAGTTCCGTAACAGACTCTTTCCAGCCGCTGTTAAAATCGACTCCGGATGAAACTGCACACCCCAGACAGGTAAGGTTGTATGCCGAAGTCCCATGATCTCATCTGCGTCTGTCCACGCCGTAATCTCAAGACAATCCGGCAGTGTTTCCTTTCGGACGATAAGTGAATGGTAGCGCGTCGCCTCAAATGGATTGTCCAAGCCTTCAAAAAGCTCAGCACCGTTGTGGACGATCATGGAGGTTTTGCCGTGCATCAATCGATCCGCACGCACCACCTCACCCCCAAATACATCCCCGATGCACTGGTGTCCGAGACAAACCCCTAAAATTGGCACCTTTCCTGCGAAGTGCTTTATGACATCGTTGGATATGCCTGCCTCTTTTGGCGTGCAAGGTCCCGGCGATATTACAATCCGTTCGGGTTGCAAGGCATCTAATGCATCCAGTCCTATCTTTCGACTCCGATGAATCTCCAGTTCAGCACCGAGTTCGCCGAGATACTGAACAAGATTATAGGTAAAAGAATCGTAGTTGTCAATCATTAAGACCATTTTTTACCTCCTAAAGTACCCATTACAACAAGAAACCTTGTTCTGCCAAGTCAATAGCCGTGAACATTGCCCATGCCTTATTTAGGGTTTCATAATACTCATTTTCAGGGACCGAATCCGCGACAATCCCACCCCCGGCTTGCACGTAAGCCGTGCCATCTTTAATGAGGGCGGTCCGGATCGTAATCGCTGTGTCAGCACTCCCAGAGAAACTGAAGTAACCGACTGCACCCCCATACGTCGCCCGACGCGTCGATTCAAGTTCGTCGATGATTTCCATGGCGCGTACCTTGGGGGCACCAGAGAGCGTACCCGCAGGTAGACACGAACGGAGGACATCAAAAGCCGTCATATTCTCGCGCAGGCGGCCAGTGACGCGTGAAACGATGTGCATCACATGTGAAAAACGTTCGACGATCATAAGGTCGGTCACCTCAACGGTGTGATATTCACAGACCCGCCCGAGGTCGTTCCGTCCTAAATCCACGAGCATGACGTGCTCCGCACGTTCTTTCGGATCCGTGAGGAGTTCCTGTGCTAATACTTTGTCTTCTGCTGGCGTCGCGCCACGCGGACGGGTGCCAGCGATTGGAACCGTCTGAACGATGCCGTCTTCTACACGGACCATCATCTCTGGTGATGCACCGACGATGTTAAAGCTATCAAATTTCAGATAATACATATATGGCGACGGATTGACCACTCTTAAAGCTCGATAAACCTCAAATGGGTCTACGGATACCGGACAACTCAGCCGCTGCGAACATACAGCCTGGATGATGTCGCCTGCGGCTATGTATTCTTTGGCGCGTCGCACCATGTCCTCATAAGCGCTCTTCGTGAAATTCGACTGCGGTTCAGATAAGACATCCTCTTGCGGCGCTGATTGATCCTCTTTGGCCCCGTCCAGACGTATTTCTGGAACAGCCGTGAGTTTTTTTACCAAGGCATCAATTTTCGCAACTGCATTCGCATAGGCGGCCTCCACATCTCCGTCAATATGTGCGTTCACTACCACCCTAATTTGATGGTTCACATGATCGAATATCAGAATCGTCTCGGCAATCATGAAAAAGCAATCCGGAATCTGCAGATCATCTTCAGTACTATCAGGCAATTCCTCCACGAAACGCACCATGTCGTAACTCATATAACCGACCGCCCCACCGTGGAATTGCGGTAAGCCCTCAATAGGGACAGGCTTATAATGCTGCATCATCTCCTCAAGTGCCCCTAAAGGGTCTTCATATTCTTCTGATACAGTTTCACCTGTCGTCAAGTCCTCAATAGTAACCTGATGGCCTTTGCTCTGGAAAAGCACTGATGGCTGACTTCCCAGAAATGAATAGCGCGCAACATTTTCACCGCCTTCAACACTCTCTAACAGAAACGCATAATTATCTGGCATCAATTTGTAAAAGGCGGACACGGGAGTCTCCATATCTGCCAAGATTGATCGATACACGGGGACTGTGTTCCCTAATTTCGCTGCCTCGCGAAAGTCTTCCAACGTGGGATAATACATCATAACTCCTTTTTCACAGTTGTCAGTTGTCAGTTATCGGTGGTCGGTTAAGAGCTGCTTTTGTAACAATCTCTCCTAACTTGAAGTCCCCAAGAAGCGGTTAACTGTTAATCAAGACCTCTTAACTGAAAACTAATAACCCGGGGAATGCCATCAGGCATTCATACCGTTGATTGACCAATAACTATCAAAAAACCTTTTCACCTACCACACGCGTTGACGCTCCGTCGGGGGAAACCTCTCGAAAGAAGCAGGAACGATAGCCAACATGACACGCTGCAACTTTCTGCTCAACTTTTATGAGCAGGGCATCGCCGTCACAATCGACCGCAATAGACTTAACCGTCTGTGTATGCCCTGAAGTTTCCCCCTTTATCCAGAGTTTCTGGCGGGAACGGCTCCAGAAGCAGACGCGACCGGTTGTTAGCGTCTCTTTTATCGCTTCCGGGTTCATATAGCCTACCATCAAAATTTCGTTGTTCGTGTCATCTTGAATGACTGCAGCGACTAAACCGTCACTGTCATACTTTAGTTCCGATAAAATTTTCATCAGGATTCTCCTCTTTAAAAACAAAAAACCTTATGCCGATCTAACTCGGGGGCATAAGGCTTCAACAGGACTTTAAAATTTCAGAAATGAAAAACGACGATTTTCAATCTCTATTTCAACTATCTGTTTGAGCGCACACTCCCCCACAAGCAATTGGAACACCACCAATGCCAATGGTTAGATACGCTATGCAAGTTGGAGTGTGAATGTGCAAATATCATGTTTATCGCTCTTTACAGATAAATCAACAACTGTTAAATACTCGTCTTCATCTGTGTCGCGTTTCAAAGACTAATATTAATAATAACACATCTACCTTGTATTGTCAAATTTTTAATTTAGAAATATATTTGCAAAAAGTAGCACAACGTGATATAATATAAATATCACAATTGAATAAGCTGACGATTTAGGTGCCGGAGAGAGCCGGAGAATAGGGAAGCGCGGTGAGAATCCGCCACGGCCCCGCCACTGTGAACGATTGCAAATATCCGCTGAAAAAACCACTGTCAACTCACTGATGGGAAGGTGCAGCGGACTCAAGATCGGAAGTCAGGAGACCTGCCTGAATCGTGTTTCACACATCTGCTTTCGCGGGAAAGCGGTGGAACAGCGCGCAGCAATATCCTGTTAGATTTAAAACAGAAATACCGAATAAGGTATAGAATTCTCACACAAAACTACAGGACCAGACTTACACAGTATGTCGCCGCATCCTCTGCTTTTCGGAGCCACTTGCAAGCCAAGACTTGCTATAAAAGGCTATGAAGGCAGGGGTTTTTTTGTCTCATTACGGAGGTTTTGATGGACAAAGTTTTTTTGACGCGGCGGCATTTCTCGTGCCATTTTCACAACCTACCCTCGCTTCTACTTATAGGTGCGATACTCTTCACACTCCTCGTTAGTCCTGCTTTTGGGCAAACAGAAGTCCAAGAACTGGCAGTTGTCATAAACGCCTTGACACACCCCGACTTAGGCATCACTGCTTCACTCTCACTCATCGATCTGATGGAACCGAATGAGAACCGGGCTGTCGATAATGAGATACTCCTTTTCAGCACTGAGGTGCTTAATCGGAGGCGGGCCGTCGGTCTTTCCATTCACGGGCATCTTGCTTATATTCCCACCTTTAATTTACCCATTACGGGTGCTGCAAGCTTCGGGGACAGCATCTTTATTGTCAATTTGGAAGACCGAGAGATTGTTGGCGAAATCCCGATTCAAGACGGTACGACACCGCAGCAAATCGCTCTTATCAACGAACAGAAGCTGTACGTTACGTGTGCAGCAACGCATGAGGTACATGTCGTTGACATCCCGAATCGCAATGTGACAAAGGTCCTCACCGGTTCTTTCAACAAACCGACCGGCATTACGCTCCTCAACGGTAAAGCCTACGTCTCGAATCCAGCATGGGAGTGGAATCCAGCTGAAAGCAGAACCATCTATTACGATAGCAGCGTCACAGTAATTGATACAGAAACAGATCTGATATTGAAATCCATACCAGTGCCGACAAATGCAAGCGCAATCGTCAACGATGGTGCATCTACTGTCATTCTCAAAACAATAGGAAATTACAATGACATCCCAGGGCATCTCATTCTGATTGATACAGCGACAGATGAAATTGTTGAAACGGTTAAACTCGACTTCGCGCCCGGTGCCTCTGCCCTCAATCCACAAAAACAGTTGTTTCTCCAAGGGAGTTGGCAAAACCCGGGCTTGCTCATCTACGATGTTGCAGCGCAAACGTGGATTCGGGATGAAGATGACGTGATCGCCAACTTCAGCAATGATGCAGATGCCTCTATCAGTGGTGGTTTGACCTTTGCGCCGGACGGAAGTCTTTATATCATCCAGCCCGACTGGTCAGGGAGCGGACAGGATTTCGTCCGCGTCATGGACCCTATGGATGCATCTCTCCTGCAAACCTATCACGTTGGACCCGGGGGTTCTATTCTCGGATTCGCACAGATCGTCCCGCGTCGCGAAGACATCAACAACGATGGGTTTGTTAACGCGGAAGACTTAACAATCGCCAGTCGGTTCTTGGGAGACGAGGGACCCGGTATAGTCGCCGATGTCAATGGAGACCAAGTTGTTAACGTCCTTGATTTAGTGCTGATAGGATTTTTTAACGATTAAATCTGGGCACCGTTCCACTTCGTTTCACGGTGATTTTCGGTCAATTCTAACCGTCTTTGGGTTACGAAAAACTTTTTAACCATCTAAAAACCGCAAGAGGTAACAGAGTGCAGTACTCAGATTTAATAGAAAGAAACATGATAGAGAAAAAAAGACCAAAAATCTGGTATCTGTTCCTTGTTTTCTTGCTTAGTTGCGCTTCAACCCCGAAAGAAGAACCGTTCACATGGAAAGTAACGTTCTTTTCATTGGGTGCAAAGGCGCAATTGCGTGCAGAAGCACCGCTCCAACGCCTGAATGCCTTTAACGCCGATGGTGTGATGGTTGCGCAGCTCAATTTTCCTACCCCACCCCGCCAAACAGAGCCACTCTATTTTGAATGGCGTGAGGGGGAAACCTATAGGTTTGAAGCAACCTTAACAACGGGCGATGTGGATGTTCAAACGGTAACTGCGCCGTGGACATACACACAAGGCAGCTTAGAAATCGCCATCCCTTATGGTGTTGGGATGCAACTGGCGTCAGGGGAGGATATAGCAAACAACAACCAGGTCGCCCTTGTTTTACATGACAGCGAAACGACAGCCACTGTCCTCGTTAGAAATGGGAAGATACCAGCGAATTTTGACCTCGAACTTTGTCTCCCATCAACACTAACTGTTGTACGTTTGCCAATAGGTTGGCAGACTGAAATGACCGACGCAGGCACCTGTCTCTCGACCACTGGTAGATTTCGCGTCGCATCGGAGGTCTGGTACCGTGAACTGGTGCTGAAGACCTCCCCAGCGACTAACGCAGAGAAGCAAGAAATATCGGGAGTTGTCCGTTTCACAACAGATACAGGACAGACGTGGGAACAACAGACAACAGTCGAGTTGCGAGCGGCGACCGTTCCAGAGATTACCCAACACCTCTCGATAGCATCGATCAAAATGCCTACAGACGCAACAGGTACAGTAGACTCGAAGCAGCGGGAGGATACCATCTACTACTCGCGTCCACTGCTCAGTTGGCTTGACACCGCGCAGACGAATCCATTTGAGCCGACAACCTATCAGACAATCCGACTCCACAATCAGAGTGAAGAGACTATCCATGTGGCTGTGTCATCAATCAATAGAGATGTAAAGACCGGCGAAGTTGTCTCTTTCCTCGCACCACCAGAGACAGCGAATGGTGGTACGAATCAGAGCGTCGCCTTCGCGAGCCTGCCCGGAGGCGAAATTACAGAAATTCCCTTACCCATTTATTTTCATCTGACCTATCTAAAGGAGGGTAAGGTAGAGCAGGCGATTCCGGGAGAATACACGCGCGATATTGCGGTGAAGGTCTGGGGCAGCGACGCAACGATACTGCGTGAAGAACGTCCACTTCACCTGATTGTTCCAAACCAACAGGCACTGCTTGTCAGTCTTTTGGCAATCATCAGTAGTACCATCGGATTGGCGGTCGTTCTAAAGTTGCACAAACAACTGTTCGCCGGTTTCACCACGAAACAACTCATCGTTATTGCCTTATTTGGCACGACGGTTTTTGTGGCAGTGACGGTCCCCTCAACGTTATTCCTTAACTTAATTCGCGCACTTCTCGGACCGATTTCTGTTCTACTAACTGGCTTGATAAATGAGACGCTCTACTATGCTTTGCTGACTGCATTGCTAATTTACATTAGTGGGGACCCTGAAAATTCGGAGCGGGGTGACCGAAATCGACAGAGTAAGGGAAGTGGTGTCATCTTGCTTGTCTCCGCAGTCCGCTTACTGCTCGGTGGTGTAACGTTCGGACTTTTTACACCAATGGCGATCGTCTACACCGGCACAAGCGTCCTCCTACTGGAAACAGGCTTTCTATTTGTCCGAAGACGGAGCCTGTTCGTATGGGCAGTTGTGTTAGGTCTCTGCGACGCGATTGCTGTCTACGTCGATTTTCAACTCTCTATACTGCTCTATCGACTTTTTTATGCCAATTGGTATATCGTTCTCCGAATTCTGATAGAAGGGTTCGCCTACACGTTTATCGGCGTACTTCTCGGTGCGAGGTTAGGACACGGACTTTGGCGCGTGGCGGATTAAGACATTATACCAAATCACAACACAAGGAAATACAACTATGAAACGAATTCAATTTTTGAGTCTATTCGGTCTATTTATGATCTTATCCATTGGTATTGTGGCAGCCGATATGGATGTCACTTGGGTCCGAACAGGCGTAGTGCTTGAAACACAACAGAAAAACGGCATTGAAGGTGAGATTAATGTCGCGACGATGTCTAACGGCACAACACGCGCTTTAGCCGAAGCATCTACAATTCAGAGGCTTGACGCGAACCGTGCTTTTCTCCAGTTCACATGGCAACCGAACGAAAATTACCAATTTCGCTTGAACGATACCGAAATAACAACAACTTCACCCGTCAAGCCTGAACCTTATCTGATTCGGACTGTTGAATTAGATGGACGCTTGTCATTGATGGAAAACCTCCGTCAACCCGCAAAGCCGACAGCGATCGCCTTAGGGTCGGGAAACACACCTAACACAGAGAAATTAGCCGTTGCCACGGATAGCGGACATCTCGCGATGCTCCAACCACTCACGGGTGAAATACTTTGGAAGACCCGTATCTCGGAAGGCTACGTGCGGGGAGTGGCGTTTAGTCCTGACAACGCCCTACTCTACGTCGGGGAACAGGCATCAGACGGATTCATCTACTGCTACGATCTAACAACCGACACGCCGACGCTGCGCTGGAAATACCGTACAGCCGACGACATCGAGACTTCCACGCCGAGTGATCCGGGAAGTGTCTACGCATGGGTCAGCTACCCCGGTCAGTCTTGTATGCAAACACTGGCGAACGGCGATCTTTTGGTTGCCGGTGTACATTCGTGGACAGAAAACGATACACCCCGTAAGAAGTCCCAACTCTATAGGTTCGATAGTAAAACGGGAAACGTTACTTGGAAATGGCCCCACGATCGCGCCGTATCGAAGATCATACGCTGGTTTGACACAAGTGCCGATGGAGAAACACTCGCACTCGTCACAGATGCCGGACACAATTTACAAGGGAACACGGCGGATGGAAACGGCAGACTCGTCGTCCTCAACGCGAAAGACGGAACAGAAAAGTGGCACGCCGATATTGAACCCTTGACCCCATATTTCTCACAGGTCACGTTTTGGCGTGGCGTTAGCGTGTCGCCTGACGGTCAATTTATCAACGTAACAACAGACGACGGACGCGCCTTCATCTTTGATGTGAACAAACCCGAACCGATATGGCAGGAAAATCTGACGACCCCATTAGAGGTAAGCGGGATTCCTATCGTAGCAACCTCTGGCACAATTGATGCGACGGACGCAGCGGCACTTTTTGTTACTGGTGACACATATATTCCTTACCATCTCCGAAAAGGAGCGCAACGCCCGTCGGGAGCACATCCAAATGCGGTGACCCTGTTCGCTTATGCGTGGACGGGTGAAAAAATCTGGCAATGGCAGCTTGAGAATATGCCGCAAGGTTTGCGTATTGATGCACAAGATCGTTATGCGCTGCTATCCATTTCCAAACGCACACAGGATCCGAATGAGAGCCTCCACGGTGTGTCGGTGTTTGACCTGACAGCCGAAAGCAGTGGCTTATCAAAATATCTGTACACCTACCGCACAGAGGGGCAGCTGCCTTATGATACGCTTGCGATTAGCGCAGATGGCGCGCGCATCGTTGTTGTTGAGATTCCGATTACGCTGCCGGATGAGACGGCGCGCGGGAAGAATCGGGTGCATGTGTTGTATTGATTGCTATTCGTTGTAGCACTATCTTTATGAAGATTAAGAATTTAACTCGATAATTCCTTAACGATAGTAACCCTAAACACCAAAAAGTAAAGGGAACAACAATCACGTTGTTCCCCTTACTGTGTTAAGACAAAAATAAATCAATTCAGAAGAAGTTACGAAATGCGCAGCAGAAACACAGTGTGCCTCACAACATTCAGCACCCACCGCTTTATTGCGACGCTGTCCGTTGAGCGACGGCGTTTTGCGTCGAGACAATCACACTTTGCAATGCTTGAAAGTAATTCATTTCAGCCATTTTGATGGTGTGGCTATCCTCAGTTGCGCGGGCGCGTCTGAGTGCCTCCCAACTCAACGCCAACATCCGGTTGGTTCTCTCTAAAATTCTCCAATCCGCGTTTGAAATCATGATACCCTCCGAGAATTTGTTTTACGCTATCGGCGGTTTGTTATTCCGCTCAAACAGGGCATTCAATGCCTCGCTCAGCAAACTTTGAATACTCGTGTCTTTCTCAAGTGCGAGCATCTTCAACTGTCGATGCACATCCTTGTCAAAATGACCAGAAATCATCTTTTTCCCTTGACGGGATGGCGGTACCGCTGCCGTCGGTTTCGGTGTACGCTGAACGGCAACGCCGCCTTCGTTTGATAAAATTGCTACTGTTTTCATATCATCTATGCCTCCGTGCATGTACACATGTATATATGCAAACATGTACACATGTATGAGAATATAAAACGTTAGATTCTCAGAATGGGTTTCAGACAAAGTCCCAAAAATTGAAGAAAAAAGTTAAAACACGACCTGTCTCCAAAAAGTAGGTATGGTTTCGCGGACGTACCCGTCCCAACGACACCTTGACTTAGAAACGCTACGCGAGTATAATGCAACCACAAGGAGAGGAGGAGAAAAAATGAGACACTTCGGAACACACGCTCCCGTTAACAAAAAAGATAATTACGTCGTTCAACGAGATGTCCGACTTCTCAAAAGCACACGCGCAGCTACTCACTGAACGTAACACGAACTCTGTTGCTGTTCAAAATTAGCAAGCATAAGAACTTCAAATATGATAAAATAATTGTAAACTAGAGTGCAAATAACAGGAGAAAAGCATGACAAAATGGACACTGTGTGTAGCGATATTTCTCTGTTTAGGAATCATTGTTCACAATACCAGTGCAAAAGAACTAACATTAGATGAGATTTTTCCAACCGATCGCATTATAGACGTACAGATTACACTCCCGCAGCAGGATTGGGATACAATCCGTTACCAGTCGCGGGATATCAGAACAGCACTCAGTGCCTCGCGGCAATTCCAGCCGATGGAGAGTCCCTATACTTATGTTGAAGCGAGCGTCAGCATTGATGGCGTGGTTTTCCCGAAGGTCGGGCTGCGAAAAAAAGGATTTATCGGCTCACTAAGCAACACCCGTCCGTCCCTGAAAATCAGACTAAATCACATTGACAAAGACGGTGGGATTGAGGGACTCACAAACCTCACTCTGAACAACAACAAACAAGACACAGGTTTAGTCAGCCAATTTATGGGATATGCCCTATTTAACGCAATTGGCTCACCCGCACCCCGATGCGCGTATGCGAAGGTGACAGTAAACGGCAAAAGCCTCGGCATCTACTCACACGTGGAGACGGTTCGGAAACCGTTGTTGGAACGCGCCTTCGGGAACAGCGATGGTCCCCTCTACGAAGGGACGGTCGTGGATTTTTATGAAGGCTGGGAAAACAGTTTTGAACACAAGCGTGGTGACGACACACGCGGTCGGGCGCACATCAACGCCATCATTGACCTTTTGGCAGACCCAAAAACAACAGAAGCCGACATCGGTAAGTTGGTAGATTTGGACTCGTTTTATAGGTTCTGGGTGACTGAGGGTTTAGTCGGATTCTGGGATGGTTACTCGGGGAACAAAAACAACTTTTTTGCCTATCTGAACCCTGAAGACAATAAATTTTACTTCATTCCGTGGGGTATGGACTCCATCTTTACCAAGCACAGTAAACTTGAATTCATGAACGACGCGCGGGCACCCATATCCGTCAAAACACAAGGATTGATTGCCTACAAGTTGTATCAATCCGAGTCTGGACGGCAGCGATATAGAGAAGTGCTTACCGAGATTTTAGACAAACACTGGAATACGGCGGAATTGTTAGCAATGTTAGAAACAATCGCTGTAAGGGTCGAACCACATTTGGTGCCTGCGCAGCGTGTGATTGAAGAAGAATGGGATAGAGGGGGCAGGTGGGGGCAAGTAACCAAGCCGACTTTTGAAAGCGAGTTGGAAGCAGCTCGCACCTTTATCCGCAATCGCAAAAATGATATACAGAGAGAAATTGCTGATGGGATGCCAGTATGGAGCAAACGACCCGACCCGCCGTTCGCTATTCCAGAAGATGGCGACTTCATGGAGCAGTTTATAGAATTCACAGAAAAGACCATAGTAGGTGCTGCGCGCACGGGAGACATCGCAGCTATCAAACAGCATATAGCGGAAGGTGCCAATGTTAATGAGATGCGTTTTGAGATGCCGCCTTTGGCATGGGCAGCGATGATGGGACACACAGCTGCTGCTGAACTGCTGCTCCAACATCGGGCGGATATCAACGGCAGAAATGGAGACGGTAATACGGCTTTGCATCTCGCTGTGTTTTTAGGACACGCTGAAACTGCCGGACTGCTTATAAACAACGGTGCTGATGTGAACACAAAAAATGGCGACGGCGCGGCACCTATAGACCTTCTGGGCGTTCCGTGGGAAATGACGCGGTTTATGACGGACATGTTCGGCATTAAGCTGGAACAGGAACAAGTCGAAACGGGGAGAGCTAAAATCGCTGAGATGCTCAACGTCAAATTAGCCTCGGAATCACAGGTAGGAACAAACGATATATGGGCGGCAGCATTCACGGGTAACACCGAGGCACTTAAACAGGCTTTAGCAGATGGTGCCGATGTCAACGCCAGAAACTCGCAATCTGGAGCAACACTGTTGATTACGGCAGCAGTCGCGGGACACACAAAAGCAGTCGCGACACTTCTTGAGCACGGTGCAGACATTAATGCAAGAGGTCAAGACGGTGGAACGGCACTACACGCAGCGGCTTTTTTCGGGCATACTGAAACGGCAAAGTTCCTTTTAGAAAAGGGTGCGGATACAAACATCCGAAGCAATGATGGGGCGACCCCTTTGGATACAACGAAAGTTGACTGGGAATTGACGCAATTTGTGGCTGGAATGCTACAGATGAAAGTGAACGAGGCAGAAGTCAAAGCAGGCAGAGCCGAGGTTATGAAATTGCTTGCAGGAGAAAAAAGATAACTGGTGCCGCGGCTGAGAGATCGCTCTTACGAAAGTGGAGGAAACCGATGCTTAATTCGCAAACGAACCCTGAGAACATTCAAGACAGCACTGTACACGGAAACTCTATAACGCTGGAAGAATTTCTTGAAAACGATTTTGAAGGTTATGAGTACGTAAAAGGAGAATTAGTGCCCATGGCGGCTGCGGCAATTGTGCATGGTGAAATAGGATCTAACGTTCATTTTCTTTTAGCGTCGCACATTCGTGAAAATAAATTAGGACGTTTATATATCGCAGAAACAACATTTCAATTAGGGGATCGGGTGGTAAAACCTGATATTGCGTTTGTCTCGACAGAACGGTTGTCGGAAGATAAATTAAAAGGATTCTCAGTAGCTCCTGATCTCGCTATTGAGATAGTGTCACCGACAGATAAGCATTATGATGTTACCGAAAAAGTGTTAGCCTATCTGAAGGCAGGGACACGCCTCGTCTGGGTTATTGAACCGATTATGAAAACGGTTATGGTCTATCGTTCTGAAAGGGACTTTACACTGCTGAATTTTGAAGACACATTGACAGGGGAAGATGTCGTTGAAGGATTTGCGTGTCCGGTGGCACAGCTGTTTGAATAGAAAGCGTGGGTGGACAAAAGGGCATGAATATTAAAAAGAACAGAAATGGAGACATGGCATAATGGCAAAACCGATTAACTATACTGACATTTTAGAAACCGGTGATAGCGGTATCTATGACATCCAAACGCACGCCGCCGGTCCCGAAGGCAGTCTACCACTTACTGCAGAAATGCTCCTCACTCGACCGAGTGGAGACGTATTTGGCTTGACCCACAACGCTGCCATGGGCTGGGCACCGACGGAACTGCGACGCGAAGAATTTCTGATTCTCAGCACGCAAGGCGGTATCCGTGCCCCCGATGGCACGCCTATCGCCCTCGGATACCATACCGGGCATTGGGAGGTCGGACTGCTCATGCAGGCTGTCGCACACGAACTTAAGGAACTCGCAGCGATCCCGTTTGCAGGCTACTGCTCCGACCCGTGTGATGGACGGACACAAGGCACTGTCGGCATGATGGACAGCCTCGCCTATCGCAACGATGCTGCACAAGTTTTCCGCCGACTTATCCGTTCGCTACCGACGCGGAAAGGGGTTGTCGGTGTTGCCACGTGCGATAAAGGCTTGCCTGCGATGATGATGGCACTCGCTTCAATGCGGGAGCTACCCGCTGTCCTCGTCCCGGGGGGCGTGACACTGCCCCCGACAACAGGTGAGGATGCCGGAAAGATACAGACAATTGGCGCACGTTTCGCACACGGCGAGATTAGCCTGCAAGACGCAGCGGATATGGGATGCCGCGCTTGTGCAACACCCGGTGGTGGTTGTCAATTCCTCGGCACAGCCGCGACTTCTCAGGTTATCGGTGAAGCACTGGGGATGAGTCTGACCCATACGGCGTTAGCACCGTCTGGGCAGAACATTTGGTCGGATATGGGACTCCGTTCAGCACGCGCTGTGGTGAACTTAGCTGCCAAAGGATTGACGATGAACGACATCGTTACATCGGCGTCAATTCGGAACGCTATGGTGGTGCACGCAGCGTTCGGTGGATCGACGAATCTCCTATTGCACATTCCCGCGATTGCACACGCTGCTGGACTCCAACGACCAACTATAGAAGATTGGACTGAAATCAATCAAAACGTCCCACGTCTCGTGGATGTGCTTCCGAACGGACCTGTTGGACACCCGACGATACGCGTCTTCCTCGCCGGTGGTGTGCCTGAGGTCATGCTACACCTACGTGAACTCGGATGCCTCAACGAAGATGTGCTAACGGCAACGGGTGAAACGCTCGGCAGCAACCTTGACTGGTGGGCAGCGTCTGAACGGCGCGCACGTGTCCGTGAAATCCTTGAAGCAGCGGATAACGTCTCTCCTGATGATGTCATCCTGAATCCAGATGCAGCAGCGGCAGCGGGATTGACAAGCACTGTCACGTTCCCACGCGGCAATCTCGCACCAGAGGGGTCTGTCATTAAAAGCACTGCTATTGACCCAAGCGTCGTTGATGCGGATGGTGTGTATCGGATGACGGGACCGGCGCGGGTCTTTGTTCGTGAATCTGACGCGATCCAGACACTTAAAGGGCAGGCTGAAGAGAATATCCAACCCGGCGATATTATGGTGTTGTGTTGTCGCGGTCCGCAGGGGACAGGTATGGAAGAGGTCTACCAACTCACGGCTGCGTTGAAACATCTTTCGTTCGGTAAAAATATCGCCTTGATTACGGATGCACGATTCTCTGGGGTTTCGACAGGGGCGTGTATTGGACACGTCGGACCGGAGGCACTTGCAGACGGTCCTATCGGCAAGGTGCTTGATGGCGATATAATTCAGATTGAGATTGATACCCGGCAACTCGTCGGCAGCATCGATCTGGTAGGACACGGAGATGAGCATTTCGGTGCTGAAGCGGGTAAACGTCTGTTAGCAGAACGACAGCCGAGACCAGACCTTTCACCGGACGAGGCGTTACCAGACGATACAAGGCTCTGGGCAGCGTTGCAATCTGTCGGCGGTGGCACCTGGGGTGGTTGTGTCTATGACGTAGACGCAATCCTCAATGCTCTTAGCCGATAACTCCTAAAAGCGGGTATCACGAAAAATTGGAAAAAACGCGAAGCCTGAAACGAAGTGGAAGGGTTTTTGATTGGGCGTTTTCCTTAGGTCTACGGAGACGAGTGTGAAATCTCAGGCGAACCTTATCGAACCGCAAGGAAAGTTAAAAAGTTGGGGACCACCCGTTCTGTACATGGCACTCATTTTTGCCATCTCGTCTATGGAGCAGCCGCCGCTTCCGATGCCGGAGTTTGAGTGGCTGACGATTGATAAACTCTACCATTTTATCGAATACGCCATACTTGGCGGATTACTCACAAGAGCCTTTGTGAAAGCAAAACCCGCAGTAGTGCCATCACAACTGATATGGGGCACGGCAGCACTGATCTCGATTCTCTATGGTGCGAGCGACGAATGGCACCAGACCTTCGTTCCCGGTAGATTCGCGACGCTCGCAGATTGGGTTGCAGATGTGGTAGGATCAGTTGCCGGTGTGTTTGGTGCCTATCTCTATTACAAGAAAAAGCAGTCTTAATTAGTTGTCAGTCGTCGGTTGTCGGTTGTCAGTTAAGAGAAACGTCTCTAACAATCTACCCAAACTTGGAATACTCCAAACGGTAGTAAATTGTTACAGGAAATCTCTTAACTGACAACTAACGACTGATAACCGATAACTATTAAAAAAGGAATTCATAATGCATCCACTCGTTGACTTGAAAGTGCCAGAAGGCTCCGTTGCTGTTCATTGGTTTGAACAGAGCAGTTTTGCAGTAAAGGATTCGGCTGGCACGATTGTCCAAATCGATCCCTATTTTCCGCGGGAACGTCCGGCGGATCGTTTCATTTATACCGAACCGCCACTCGACGAATCAACACTTCCAACCGATTTCGTCCTTTTAACACACGCGCATGGAGACCATACCTGTTCAGAATCGATTCGCAGAATCTGGGCAACCTCCGATGCCACTCGGTTTGTTGGACCCGAAGAGAGTACCCGTCAGATTCTGGCAGAAACAGATGTCGCAGCAGCACACGTTTCAGAAATTAGCGCAGGCGAATCGGCAACGCTCAACAGCCTCACAGTCCATGCCGTCTATGCCAAACCCCCTGAAGGCGATGCGTCTGCAGATATAGACCCGCCTGATGTCACACATCTGGGCTACGTTATTGTCAGCGACGGTGTAACCCTCTATTTCAGTGGGGATCCAATCAACAACTTCGCGTCGCATGATGAACTGATCTCGGCAGTGGCAGCATACAAACCGGATGTCGGTTTCCTGACGAACCACCCAACCGAAGGTGAATTCCCATTCTACGATGGGTGTGTGAAAATGGCAACGCGTATCGGATTGAAGCACGCTGTGCCGGTACATCGTGCGTGTTTCGTCACGCGAGATTATGATCCGAACGAGTGGGCATCCAACTTTCCTGCTGGTGGTCCCGAACCGCTTATTATTCAAAGAAATTCACATATTGTTTATTAGTTAACAGTTGTCGGTTGTCAGTTGTCAGTTATCGGTTAAGCGTTACGATCCGGACGATATACTTGAATTCCACAAGCATTAACTGATGACTGAAAGGTTTGCGTAGCAAACCGCACTGATAACTGATAACCATTACACTTGAAAGGTACAGATACAGATATGTCTCTACAAGAACAAAAAACGCCGCTTGTTGGTATTGTAATGGGAAGTGATTCCGATTTGGAAAAGATGGCGGAAGCCGCAAAAGTCTTAGAAGAATTTGAGGTCCCGTTTGAGATAACAGTTTCCTCCGCACATCGCTCGCCAGAACGGACAGTCGCATGGACAGAAAAGATTAAAGCCGAAGGTGGCAAGGTCATCATTGCGGGGGCAGGGCGCGCAGCACACCTCGCTGGTGTCATTGCAGCGCACACGACCCTGCCGGTCATTGGTGTCCCGATTGACGGTGGTCCGCTCAACGGCGTTGATGCCCTCTATGCGACAGTACAAATGCCCCCCGGCATTCCTGTCGGCACAATGGCAATCGGATCCGGGGGTGCGCGAAATGCCGGACTCTTCGCTGTCGAAATTTTGGCACTCCAATTCCCTGAACTCGATGCAAAATTGTTGGCATATAAAGAAAAGTTGAGTGATGGCGTTGCGGAGAAAGCGGAACGCCTCGCACAAGTTGGATATCAGAATTATTAAATGGTTTTCAGTTGTCGGCTATCAGTTATCGGTTAAAGAGGTCTCTGGTAACGGCACAGTATAAACTTGGCAAGACAGGAGCCTATTCAACGGGAGGAGACTTCTACATGTCCAACGAACAGAAACAAGGAAGGGACGATACGGAACTGTTTGCCATGATGGAACAGGAGCTATACGCGGCTGTCCTTTCGGATGCGCTTGATGCAGCGGGATACCGCGAGCAGACCTTGCGACACACCATCCGTCCACTGTATCCAGAGGCAGTCGTCGTCGGGCGGGCGATGCCTGTTTCGTGTGTAGATGTCTACGAAATGCCGGATGAACCGTATCAGCAGGAAATCGCAGCAGTGGATAGTCTCAAACAGAACGACATCTTCGTCTGTTCTACGAATCAGAGCACCCGCAACTGCATCTGGGGGGAACTCCTCTCAACAGCAGCACGGGCGCGCGGGGCACGGGGTGCCATTATTGAAGGCTTCATTCGAGATGCCCGACAGATTACAGAGATGCAGTTTCCAGTGTTTATGACCGGTCTATCTCCCGTAGACTCTTACGGACGTGGCGATGTGGTTGCGTATAACGTTCCAATCGAATGTGGCGGTGTCACAGTTAATCCGGGTGATATTGTGTTCGGAGACATAGACGGGGTCGTTGTCATTCCACAAGCGGTGGAAGTAGCAGTGATTGAAGCTGCTGTAGCGAAGGTGAGTGGTGAAAACCGCACCCGTGACGAACTCCGCGCTGGCGCGACGCTGCGGGAAGTTTATGATAAATATGGGATTCTGTAATTTGTAGCACGATGCACTTCGCATCTGGGCGGGTACGCCGCAAAACTGTTAGTTTGTGGCTCTTACTTTTGTAATTTGTAGTGCAAACTGTTAGTTTGTGTCTTTTACTTAGGAGAAAAACGAATGGTCTATGAACTACGCACCTATCAGGTCGTGCCGGGGAAAATGAAAAACCTAAACGACCGATTCGCGAATATCACAGTTCCGTTGTTTGAAAAGCACGGTATGAAGGTTATCGGGTTTTGGGAGACTGCTATTGGTGAGGCGACGACCACTGAACTCATCTATATGCTCGCTTTCGAGGATTTAGGACACTACCAACGAGCATGGGACGCGTTTATCGCCGATCCAGAATGGCAAGAGGCAAAACGACTGACGGAAGTCGGGGGACCGCTGGTAAACGTGGCGAGTTCCAAGATTATCGAACCCACGGATTATTCACCGATGCAATAACTCGGAACTAACGCAAAATGGCTAACTTCCCGATCTGCTCGACTCTTCCATTTTCCGTGTGAGCAATGACGCGATAGAGATACACGCCGTTGGCACATCGCATCCCTGTTTCATCCCTACCATCCCAACGGGTTTCGTTGGTACCGCGCTTGGTGCTCGCATCGACAAGCGTGCGGAGGAGTCTGCCGTTGACGCTGTAAATCTTAATCGTAACAGTGTCGGGTGCTTGGGCAAGGTGATAGGTGAAAAAGGTCTTTCCATCAACCGTCGGATTTGGAACGTTGAAAACCTCGCTGAGTGTGACCTCCTCGTTTAAGACAAAGGTCGTAACAAATTCCGCCGTGTTCTCGCTGGTATCTGCAGCAGTGATATGGAACTGATACTCACCGTTAGCAAGGTCCGGGGCATAAGTGATAGCAGCGTCTACTGGCACGGCGGGATCGAAGGTCTCAGTATAATCACTTGCGTCTAACGGATTAAGGGTTTCATACAGACTTCCGAAATTGAGATTAAAAGAGGTTTCGTCAAGCGCACTATCATCAGTGAGTGTAATTTTAAAGCGAGGTTGTTCTGTAAGGACAGCACCATCTACCAATGGCTCGTCAACCGGCTCCCGCGTTGAACCTGTACCGAGCGCAGTGATTTGGATGTCAATAGTAGGCGGTGTCAGATCAGGTGCTTCGGTTACAAAAAATCTGTAACTGATGACTTTTTCTTTGCCACCGATGGCGTTTCCATTGAAATCTTGTGCGCGGATGTTAAAAGTATGCTCACCCGGGAAGAGAATGGGTTGATAATCAATTGGCACCGTTTGAGCCCTTCCCTGTATTCGGAGCGTATAGTCAGTGATAGGTGTAAACGGAGCACCGTCCTTTCTTCCCTCGAAAGCAAAGAAGTCCATATCAATGCCGTTAGTATCTTCCAGGACAATAGAAATGGTAGGGCGTGGCGGAATCACACTACCGGTCTGCGGTTGGATACCATCTAACCATAGACTGAAAGCAGGCGGATCGGTATCAGTACTCCGCATAAGACTAAACTGTGTAAGTTCGTTGACTTCCGCTGTAATCGTTCCGACCTGCGCACTACTAAATTTAATCTTATCGCCAAACGCAAAACTTTCGGAGCTCGCAGTTACAAGAATCTCCAACCCGAGGTGACCAAGATAAATCGGTTCGTTCACTTGACCTCGAATTTTGACACCATTCGGATAATAACTCGGTTCGCCGGAAGCATCCCGAAGTTCGTAGCGCTCAGGTTCCGTAAAAAAGATGAACCAATCCCCAATTATGAATTCGCCTCTGGGGCCGCGCCTACCTTCCACTGTCGCATTGCCGTTACCGTTGTTGGTATTCCACATGCGGGTGAGGATGACATCGCCTCTTGGATTGTAATCAGTTTCAAAGGCAAGGATATCAGCGAACTCAAAAGTGTAATTAACCCCAAGTGGCGTGCTTTCTTGCCTCGGAATCCGCAATTCTAAACCGAAGCCCTCTTCTCTAAACGGATTGTCCAATTGACCAGACTGATCCAGTTTCTGGACAGTCGATTCTCCCTTACGTTGGAGAAACACCTCGTATTCATAAGAATCAAGAAAAACGATCACCCAAGTCCCAGCAGGCGTCAGATTAGGGTTGACAGTGATAGCGGAAGCCTCCAATTTCTGCTCACTTGCGTTCTCCATCTGTGTCGGTGTGACATAGTCGTCGAGCAAAAATTCCCCGTCAGCGAGGTAGCTGATTTCGGAGGGTAAGCGTCGCCACGCCGAAAAATCTGCTTGCCAGGCATAGATTGCTAACTGATTCGCAGTTTCCGTTAATGCCGTTTTAAATGCAGGGCTGCCAGGTTGGAGAGCAGTCTCCTCTTGCACGATATCCTCCAAGGCACTCACATCGAAGCGGAGTTTGACCTCAGCGGGTTTCGCGAGTTCTGTTATACCTATACGAAAACTCGGTTCATAAAATTGGGCAACTTCTGTCCCCTGACGAATGAGCCCACGTCGGAGTGCTGCGACGCGCGGAATCGGTGCGAATTGGAGATCGGGCTGGGCTGGTTCGGCGGGTGCTTGCGAAGAAACGGAGAGCGGGATACCTGCCCTACTTTCTTCACCGGGGTCAATCGCATTCGCGGGGAAATGGATGTCAAATACGCGATCCAAACTAAATGCCGTCAACGCTTCTTGTGGTTTATAACTAAACTCATTGACGATAAACGAGACGTGTTGTTTGTTATCAAACTGGCGCGATTCTTGAACGCTGCCGAGGATTTCATCATCAATTGTTGGATCATCTGGATCTGCGAAAACATAGATTTTATGTACGCCCGTTAGGAGAGGCTTGTCAAGATCCAAGGTAGCAGTCACATGCTGCAAAACATGCGTGCCGTTTGCCCAATCAGTGGGTTTGATAATGAGGCGACCCAAAATATCAGCATCTTCATCAACAATGCTATCTCCCTCCGCATCCGGGTTCCCTTCAGCAAACACGACTTCAATATCTGCGCGTATAGGACGTCCACCGCTGTTGACAATTTCCGCAACGAGTTGATAGGCATCTTTATCTTCGGCAAACTCATATCGAACCGGTGCTTTGTTCGTTTCGTCCGTACCGATCGCGATATTGGGACCTTCAGGAACCTTAACGATGTTACGCTCTATCTCTGACGGAATAGCAATCGCGTTTCCACTCCTATCCGTAATAAGGATCCGGTAGCGGATCTGTCGTCCACCTTGCGGAAGTGGAATAGGTGTTTGGAGTTCATACCACTGTCCACCCAATGGCACATCACCGAGAGGGACGGGTGCTTTAACCATAGCGATTATTTCGTCTTTGAAGGTAGATGTATCATCCCATAAGACCTCAATGCTCCGTATACCCGCCGGTCCGCCATCATCAACAACAAGGGCACTAATATTAAGAGTATCGTTAACTTTAATATCAAGCGTCTCTCGGATGTCGCGGACGACGGGTGTATCAACCCAGAAGCGAGCACCTCCAACAGCGGCGCGCGTGTCATCAAAAGCGAAGATGCGTGCCACACCGCCACCCGGCAGGGCGTTGTTCGGCACATCAATGCGAATCGTTCCATACTCGCCTTGCCAAACTCTACCACCGGTACGCCGCGTTAATTCATTGCCAAGGTCATCGTCAAAATTATTTGCGAAAGCTGCGAAAGCAGAGAGTGATTCTGTACTAAAATCGGAGGCACGTGTGAAAGTTGTACCGCCCGTGCCACCAATACCAGTCTTTTCAATAGTCCCTACTTCGTTCGCTTCAATAACTATCTGGTGACCATCGTTGAGTGCGATGCGTTCTAATTCGACCTTTATATCGAGTTCAGGGAGCGCGAGACGAGACGCTGGATCCCCAAAGAGCGTGTATTGTTCTGTACCGGGAATCCACTGCGTGTTCCGAATGCGGGAGAGAAAACTAATTTTCGCGTTAGCAATAATATGTCCTACCGTCGGTGAAGTTCGCTCCGGTTGAAACCCTGTATCCAGATGCCCTGCGCGACCGACCCCAAATAAGGATTCAAAGAGATCAATGTCAAACTCAGCGTTTGCCGTGCCATAGGTTAATCGCGTCGCCGAGAGCGCAGCAATGGCACCATGCTCACCCAATAGGAACTGCTCACTGAGACAGAAATTCCCAACTTGTTGCGGTTTATCAAACTGTCCATTGAGACAGGTTGTCGTTATGACGAAAGGAAGGTAGCGGTTCCGCAATCCAACGACATCCTCAATTCGAAAAATAGATTCGTCCGCCCACGTCTGAATTCCACCGTGTCCTGTGTATTCAATTGCGAGTGCGCCCTGAGTGAGAGCAGAACGAATCTGGAGACGGGTGCGTTCTGGACTTTTAATTTTCCGGAGATAGATTTGGCGTGTGTCGTAGCCCACGGGTATAACATCTGCTATCAATTCATCCCGCGATAATTCAAAGAGTCCATCGCCAGGATTGTCTGTGTTATCATCAGCGACCTGAATTAATGTGCCTTGCCATAATCCCGTTCTCAAATTCTTTTCATAGTTGATGATTTTCTCAACCATAGTTGTGAGGTCGTCAGCGGTTTGAACAGAGAGTCGCCCTATAAGCATATCGGGCAGTGGGTCCTCGCCACTCACATTGACAAAGCGTTGATCCATGGCAGTTTCACCGCTTTCAGGTGCCCACCCGTGGAAGGTTGGCACGAAGATTGGATAGAGATTATAGGTCCCCCGGAATGACGGATCTCGACGGTAGAGTTCGACAGTAGCCCGCTTGTAATCATAGTGGGCATCCCCTACAAGAACGACATAGGTCGGGACGGGTTGTTGCCAATTATTATAGGTATATCGGAGGAATTTCTGGATCGCCAGTGGATTGAAGAGACCATCACTAAATTCATCGTAGATGTCGCCGATATCAACCACCATAGTTGTTAAGCCTTGTGAACGTCGGAATTCAACGAGAGGCTGAATGCTCTCCGTAAAGGTCGGATGCGTTATGACAACATAATCGGCTTGATTGGACGGGTTCCGAAGCAAGGTCGGCGGCGTTGGAATGAGTGCGTTGATACTCCGATAGGCAGAACGACTTATGACAAAATAGCGTGTATACAGATTAACGGTATCTTCAAAAAGTATTTGATGCGTAGCACCTCTGCGCGAGATTTCACCGCCGGTGAGTTTACTTGCGATCCCTTTTTCATCCAGTTGATACACGTCAATTGTTTCATCAAAAATGTTCCCAACCCGGTATTGGACTTTGCCACGGTTACGAGGCTCGGTATTCGTATTAAATTCAAGACGATTGGCCTCCGCTTGAAAGTTTCGCCAATAATCAAGTTCATACCAGTCGAGATAGAAATCGTAGGATCCTGCCGGCGTTCTGTTGGTATCCAATGCCTCAATGCGCATATAATTGACTTGATTATGGTGGATGCGTAGTTGTGGAATACCGCGGGTTGCGATTGGCGCAGCTTGACGTTTCCACTCCTCAACCCTACCAAGTTGAAGTCCATTGAAAGCGATTCGCGCCTGGTGGAGTGCTGCGCCTCTACGGGAAGCCCCTTGGAATTTAATACGCAGCGTCGCATTGCGATCAATCTCAAGGCGGGGCACTGCGGCAGGCAGTTCTATAGGAAAATCCTTTCGACTTGTGTTAATGTTCCCACCACGAAAGGGTGTCCAAAAATAGTGATCGGCGAGTTCGGACTTAATATTCGTTCCGGCCAAAACATCGTGATGTACGTTTTCCTCAAAGCGAACGCGCGTTAAAAAGGCGTTGGGCACTACTAAATTTGGTGTGACCGGTGTTGCGTCTCGCGTTGTCACACGGGACGGTTCAAGATCTCCAGGAACAGGTTCGCCGCGCAAAGCAAAACGGAGCCAGTAAACGTTTTCGTCAGTAAATTTGTTGTCCGCTAATGCCCGCCCATAAAAAACAATCTGTTCGCCTGCGTCGAGTACATCGTTTTCATTGTCATCAAAAATGTAAACGCCCTGTTTCTGCCCACTGCTCTCTAACCGAAGGGTGTTCAGATCAATATCCTCTGGTTCAATGCCAGCGGCAGCCTTGATATTATTGTAAGTGATGCGGTAGAGATCTGTTCTAATAACTGGAATTTTGAAGCGATAGGTAGTAGAAGCCGTTAATTCTGGTGCCCCGGGCGCGCGCCAATAAGACATCCGGCGTTGGTGCCGCCACGACTTTGCTTGGTCATAGTTCCGTAATGTCCCGCGAAAGAGACTTTCAAAAGCAGAGGCATTGTAGGACGGAAGGGACGTAGATTCTATTGCGCGATTTTTCACAAGAGAGACCGCACCCGGAAAGTCAACACGGAGTGTTATAGATGTATAGACCTTTAATTGCTTTGTAGCGGAATTGTATTGCACCGGATTGATTTGTAGACTTGCGACGCGCTGATCGCGGACAAGACCACTCGGAACAACTTCCACCAGTCTCGACGGATAAAACCCTTGTGAATCAGGCGGCGGTGGCGTTGAAGCGGGGAAAATTGGGTCATCGGGTGTGACACGAACATTTTCAACACTTCTTACTTCCGGACGCGCCCGAATCACGGTAACGATTGGCGTTCCGGCGAGAGGGATCCCGATGCACTGTACATAGACAGGTAACCGAGGTCTACCTACGTCAAGCGTCCAATTAGCACCCGCAAAACGGATATCGGTTACGGATCCTGCAGAACTGCCTTCAGCAGAATGAGAAGTCGTCTTTACTTGAAGTTCAGGTAACGCAAAACGTGCCGTGAGCGTATCTGATGTGGTCGAAAGCACTTGGAGCGGTGACACTGGATGCGTCTGTGCTACGGAAACGGATGCTGGGATAGTACAGAATATAAGGACTATGAGTAAATAGATGTAAATCTCTTTCATAACGTGAGTTTGAAAAAAGTACCGATGCTCGACAACACATCGGTCAGTTTATCACATAGGTGTATCATCAGAAACGCCCACATTCAAGGATTTACGATCCGCTGTTGTTTCAGTATCTCTACTTCGTTCCTGAGTTCTTCAATCTCCTGCTCGTGTGCCTTATCTTTTCTACTACGCCAGACAACAATTATTTGTGGTATACCGACGATGGCAGCAATAATGGTGAGAAAAAACTTTATCCAACTGAAATTCGAGTTCATCTGTTTGTCTACTGCCTGAATTTTTTCGCCGAAATCTTCTCTTATTCGAGTCTCGGACGCTTGAATTTTAGCATCAATCTTCTCAATGTCTTCAACCGTCAACTCACCGATCACTGGAAGAGTGATCGCAGACAACAGGATTGAAAATAGCAAAAAGGTTTTCATAGTTAGTGCCCCTTTTTGATCTACTTGCGCATGATTTTTTCTTTCCGACAAACTGAGCAAATTATATAACTTTTTCAGGTAAAAATCAAGTTTGTTTTTCTCATTTTGGGCTATTTAGTTTTAAGGTTTTTGTCCAATTTGTCAGTTGCGAAGCACACTTTAGTGCCGCTACTAAACTCGTTTCACTGGCGATCCCTTTACCGGCTATATCAAAAGCGGTGCCATGATCAACGCTGGTGCGAACTATCGGCAAACCCAGGGTGACATTTACAAGTTCACCGAAACCCAAAAGTTTTATCGGAATATTACCCTGATCGTGGTACATAGCGATAACAGCATCCCATTCCCCTTGCATTGCTTTGACAAAAAGCGCATCGGCAGGGAGAGGTCCGTCTATTTTACCGACGTGCGCTTGTGCTTGCGCGATGGCTGGACAGATAAATTGCGCTTCTTCTTTCCCGAAGATCCCTTCTTCACCGGCGTGGGGGTTCAGCCCTGCGACAACAAGCCGTGGCTCAGAAATACCGCTACGCACGAGTGCTTGATGGGTGAGGCAGACGACATCCACAATTCTTTGCACAGACAGATGTTTTGACACATCCGCGAGTGCGATGTGGTTGGTCACGAAAGATACCGCGGGAACGGCTTTCGGCTTTCGGCTTTCGGCTTTCGGTAATCCGTTGTGACGGTTGCGAAGGTTTTCTCCCGCGCCACTGCTCTCTGACCGACTGCTGATGGCTGACTGCCAACTGCCATCTAATGCCTCAGCCGTGCAAAGCATCATCACCACATCAGGGGCGTTGGTGAAGGCAGCGAGCATTTCCGTGTGCCCAGGATACGCCATCCCTGCTCGATGTATGGCGGCTTTGCAGATCGGTGCAGTCGTGATTGCATCAAGTTCGCCACCCATCGCGAGAGAAGCCCCTATTTCAACCGCTTTGACGGCAGCAGCACCGGCGCGAGCATCTACAGTCCCTATAGAAATATCTTGTGGAGATATTCGGACTACATTCAAAACATCAATTGTTCCAGGCGCTGCGACCGCTTGCGCCGGTGTATTGATGATATTGAGCTTTAGTTGTGGTATACCGGGGGGAGTAAATCTAACAGTGGCATCCCGAAGGATAGCTGGACTACCAACGACTATCGGTTGACACACCGAATATGTGCTTTCATGAGCGAGTGCCTTAACGATAATTTCGGGACCGATGCCAGCTGCATCGCCCATCGTTATCCCAATCTTTGGTTTCCTTACACCAGCTGCCCCACCTTTTCGGTGGACATCTGTCGCTTCGTGTCGGATCTGGACCTCTTCAAAAGTCATAGCAAGTTCTCTCCCTTGATCAAGTGAGATACCTTCCCCTGTAACGGGCGGGATGGCTTCGGCTTTCGGCCTCGATCAAGAGATGGAGGCTACGGATTTATGTGGCGATAGAGTGTTGTCGCGCGGGCGCGGGAGACGTTCCCTGACGGTAACTCAAGAACCTCATACTCAGGGTCGGCAGCTGCTTCTCCATCGAGATGTGATTCCGCAGCAACAGATGCAGCGAGGGGCAAGCGGATCACATCTCCAACAGCGAGCATTTTTCCGGCTTTTGCGACGTGTCCGTTGACACTCACATCACCTCTGCTACAGAGCGTATTGGCAACCGTCCGCCGTTTCACAAGTCGGCTGATCTGTAGAAATTTGTCTAATCGCATGTTTTTTATGGCTATCAGCCGTCAGGGGTCAAAAGTTTGCAAGTTCAAAGTTTGCAAGTCTGTAAAGTTAAAAGAAACTTTTGGTTCACCACACACCTCTTAACAACTTTCAACTTTAGTTCATTTTAGAACACTTTGAACTTTACTGCCCTAACCGCTATTACACAGCAGGTTGGGAGGTAACCGGCATCTCTACGGGAACTTCGGGTTCCACAATCGGCTCTCTGAGTGCTTGTTCCAGCACCTGCGTCATATCGTTGACCTTGTGAAAACGGATACCCTCCCGAATCTCAGTTGGAATGTCAACTTCGTCCTTTTCGTTATCGCCAGGGATGATGATGTCGAAAATACCATTGCGATAGGCAGCGAGTGCCTTCTCCTTTAAACCACCGATGGGCAGGACCCTACCACGGAGCGTAATTTCGCCAGTCATAGCGACATCTTTTCGGACAGATTTTCCTGTAAAGGCAGAAAGTATCGCCGTAGCGACAGTGATACCCGCTGAGGGACCATCTTTCGGGACAGCCCCTTCTGGAATGTGAATGTGAATATCCTGCTTCTCAAACTGGTTTTTAGAGATGCCAAAGGATTCCGCACGAGATCGGATGTAGGCGACAGCCGTTTGGACCGACTCACGCATCACTTCCTGAAGTTGCCCGGTCATATTGAGTTTACCTTCGCCAGGCATAGTTGTTGCTTCAACAGAGACGATATCGCCGCCAATCTGGGTCCACACCATTCCTGTAGCAACGCCGACCTCATCACTCTCCTCAGCCTTCGTACGCGTCCATTTCGCCGGACCGAGATAATCACTCAAATTCGCTGGCGTTATCTCAATATTGAAGTCAGGTTTATCTTCAGTGACTATTTCTTTCGCTATCTTTCGCATGACAGTCGTAATCGTTCGTTCAAGACTTCGCACCCCAGCTTCGCGCGTGTATTTATGAATCATCTCAAAGATGGCTTCGTCTGTGAAGGTGATATTTTTAGACGACAAGCCGTGACGTTCAAGCTGCTTCGGAATGAGTCCATTGGGTGTAAAGGTTGCGATTTGATGCTTCTCAAAATCAGTGTACCCCGGTAATTCAATGATTTCCATCCGGTCTTCGAGTGCCGGTGGAATGGTGACACGGGTATTTGCCGTTGTGATGAACATTACATCAGAAAGATCGAAGGCGATATCCATATAGTGATCACGGAAAGTCGCATTCTGTTCCGGATCAAGGACTTCAAGGAGTGCCGAGGCCGGGTCCCCCCGAAAATCTGAGCTCAGTTTATCAATCTCATCAAGCAGAAACAGCGGATTTTTTGACTTGACGTCCCGGAGTCCTTGGATAATTCGACCCGGGATTGCGCCGATATAGGTGCGTCTATGCCCACGGATTTCGGCTTCATCTCGAACACCACCGAGCGACATTCTAACGAACTTCCTACCTGTGGCACGAGCGATTGATTTACCGAGCGAAGTTTTTCCAACGCCTGGGGGACCGACAAGACAGATAATCGGGCCTTTCAGGTGTTTGACGAGTTGCAAAACAGCGAGGTACTCAAGAACATTTTCCTTCGGTTTCTCCAAGCCGTAATGGTCCTCATCAAGGATACGTTCAGCCTCAGGAAGATGGAGTTGATGTTCAGTGCTTTCTTTCCAAGGCAACGCCAGTATCCAATCGACATAAGTGCGGATAACACCGGATTCAGCAGATTGCGGTGGAATCTGTGCAAGCCGCTCCAGTTCCTTGAGTGCTTTTTCTTCAGCCTCTTCGGACATCCCGGCGTTTTTCACCTGCTCCCGAAGCTCATCAACTTCGGCAATGTCATCGCGACCGAGTTCCTTCTGGATAACCTTCATTTGTTCCTGCAGGTAAAATTCGCGATGTGTTTTCTGAATAGATTCCCGGACCTGATTGTGAATGTCGTCGCGCAATTCGTTTCGCTCTGAGGCTTCCTGTAAAAACTGGATGACGAGTTGCAGGCGTTTAATAGGATTAAGCTCATCAATAGTGGCTTGACGCTCCGCGGGTGTAAGGTTCAGAAGTCCGGCGATCGTATCAGCAAGGTGTCCGGGTTCTTCTTGTTCTGTAATAGCACGTTTGACTTCTTCGGAGGTTAAGACGTGGGATTGCGAGCCTTGCCCTTGGTCTTTCTGTCGGACTTTTGCGTAATTATTGAAAAGTTTCTTGGCTTCTTTCATCAAAGGTTCGGCAGCATCTGCCAAACCTATCTCCTCATGAACAATCTGGACATCCGCTTTCAAAAAGTCATCAGTTTTGGTATAGCGGAGAACGATTGCGCGCTGCTCCGCTGCAATAGCGATACGGATAGTGCCATCGCCGGGTTCATAAGACTCAATGATATTCGCGACAGCACCAATAGCGTGGAGATGTTCAGGGGTTGCTTCTTCCCCCTCGTCCAGTTCCACTTTTTGATGGAGGAGGAGTATATGCCGTTTTGAACGCAGGGCAGTATGGGTTGCTGCAACTCCCATTTTACGAGCGACATTCAAAACAGATTTCGTTCTCGGAAAAATAGCGTCAAAATCCGGAGGCAAATAGATAACGGGTAAGCTCACCGTTTCATATTCTTTTGTTGCTGTCGAGTTCATGATTTTTATCCTTTTTGGTTATCGGTTATCAGTTGAAATCAACGGTATGAATGCCTTGAATCAGAATCAAAATCAAAATCAACGGTATGAAGTGCTTATGCGCTTCAAATCAACGGTGTTCATGCCGTGTGGCATGAACCGAGTTGTCGGTTAAGGCGTTGTGGCAGTTACGAACGTTTTCCCTCTCACAAAAATCTCTCGTCCGAACACCGATAACTGAAGACCAATAACCCTTAAGCAGTTTTAAGTTCTTCGGATTTTCTGTAGATAAGTTGCGGTGGCTTATGGTTACGGACAGAGTCCTCAGTAATATGACAGGCTTCAACATCTTCAAGTGAAGGGAGGCGATAGAGCGTATCAAGCATAATTTTTTCAAAGACGGCTCTTAATCCGCGCGCCCCTGTTTCGCGTTCAATCACTTCATCAGCAATAGCAGTTAACGCCGCATCGGTTACATGAAACTCCACGCCCTCGTAAGCTAAGAGGTGATGATATTGTTTGACAAGCGCGTTCTTTGGCTCCGTAAGAATGCGAATTAACGCTGGCGCATCCAATTCGTGGAGGGTTGTAACAATCGGGAGCCGACCAATCAACTCTGGTATAAAACCGTATTTAATGAGATCTTTGGGCGTTGCCTGTGCCAGGAGTTCATGAATTTTGATCTCATCCTTGGATTGTATAACAGTCCCGAAGCCGATACTCTGTTTGCCGAGTCTATCCTTAACCGCTTTTTCTAATCCAATAAAAGTCCCACCGCAGATAAACAAGACTCTACTGGTATTGACCTCAATCATCTCTTGGTGTGGATGCTTCCGCCCCCCGCGTGGGGGGACATTTGCAGTGGTGCCTTCGAGAATCTTAAGCAATGCTTGCTGAACCCCTTCACCAGAGACATCACGAGTAATTGAAGGGTTCTCGGATTTACGCGTAATTTTATCAATTTCATCAATATAAATGATACCAGTTTCGGCGCGCGCGACATCACCATCCGCCGCTTGCACCAATTTCAAGATAATATTCTCAACGTCTTCACCAACATAACCCGCTTCAGTCAACGTTGTTGCATCCGTAATAGCGAAGGGTACATCTAAAACCTTAGCGAGCGTCTGAGCGAGTAGCGTTTTTCCTGTCCCTGTTGGACCGATGAGTAAGATATTACTTTTGTCTAATTCAACTTCATCTGTAGTTTCGCCGTGATGTAGACGCTTATAGTGATTATAAACAGCGACAGATAAACTTTTTTTCGCCTGCTCTTGCCCTATTACATATTCATCAAGTTTCGTTTTTATTTCTTTAGGTGAAGGTGGTTTTGAGAGTGTTTCTTGTTGAGCCTGTGCTTGGGAGCGAGTTGTGCTTTCAGGGTCTGTCTCGTGTCGTCCGCTGCTCTGTCTTCTTGTCCGTCTCTGCTGCTCGCTGCTAGCACCGTGGGGTTCCTGGCGATCTTTTCCCATCGACATATCAAGACTACTATCTGGGTTTTGATGGGCGAGGAGGTCGTTACAGACAGTGATACACTCAGCAAGACATTTCTCACAGATGTCTGCTTCAAGTCCATTAAAGAGTCTTTCGACTTGGGTATTATTGCGTCTACAAAAGGCACAGGTCGCGTCTTCGGTAGTGGAGGCGGATAACCGGACAATACATTCAACGCAAATATTCGCTTCCCTACCTTGAAGGAGACGTCGAACTTGCGTACTATCGCGTTGACAGAAAGAACAGAACAACTCACGCTGGATGGATTCTGACATACAGATTTCTCCCCTTTATTAGCTGTCAGGTCGCTGCCCTTTCAGCAGTCAGAGAAAAAGCAGTGTGGTTAAAGTGAACTAAAGTTGTTGGAACACAAACTCAACTTTACGGACTTTAGAACCCTTTCAACTTGCGAACTTTCTACGATTCTGTAGCACGTTGGGAAACAACTTGGTCAACCAAACCGTATTCAAGTGCCTGTTCGGCAGTCATATAAAAATCTCTATCGGCATCGGTAGCGATTTTCTCAACGTCTTGACCGGTATGTTCGGCTAAAATTGCATAAAGCCGATCGCGTTCCTGTAGAATTTCGTTTGCATGGATACTAATGTCGGAGGCTTGCCCGCCAATGCCACTCGCCATGGGTTGGTGAATGAGTGCCTTTGCGTGGGGTAGCGCGTAGCGTTTGCCCGGCGCACCCGCAGCGAGTAAGATCGCGCCCATACTATAGGCTCTCCCCAAACACCAAGTTTGTACATCCGCTTTGATGTACCGCATTGTATCGTAGATTGCCAAACCGGCAGAAACAGAACCCCCCGGCGTGTTAATATAGAGTACAATGTCAGCATCAGGATCCTTTCCCTCAAGGAAAAGCATCTGTGCCGTTACGATGTTTGCAACGGCATCATCATCAATCGGTGTCCCAATCATGATAATACGGTCTTCAAGCAGGCGAGAATAGATATCATAAGAGCGTTCGCCTCGGCTCGTCTGTTCAACAACGACAGGTATCAGATTCATATTTTTAGGGTTGTCGGTTAAGAGTTATAAGTTCTTAGTTATAAGTTTTTAGTTAAAATGGACATCTCTTAACTAACCACTAACAACTAACCACCGATAACTGAAAACTGATAACTATTCTTTAGGTAATGATAAGCGACTGTTTGGCAGAGGCACGCTGAATCAGGAACTGATAGATTTTTTCGTGTTGTAGCTGCCCCCGGAAATCCTCCAATCGATTGCTTGATTTGAGAAGTGCCGCATATTTTTGAGCGTCTCGATTTTGTTGCTCAGCGGCGCGTCGAATCTCGTACTCCAGTTCATCATCGGATACGAAAATGCCTTCTTTCTCAGCGATAGTCTCAAAAATCCATGACTGCTTCGTTTGCTGAATGACATCTTTGCGCAATTCATCAGGCAGCGTCTCCAGGTCAATTCCAGCCTCTTCGGGCGTTCTCTGTTCGTTTTCCAACTGCCGTTGGAGGTTCTGAAGTGTCTGTTGCACATACTGATCCACTAAAGGTTGAGGAATAGCGATATCGATTTTTTCAATGAGTTGCGTCAATAACTCCGCCTTTTGTTTGTCAACGTGTATAGTGGTTTCCTCTTCAACGAGGTTGTTCCATATTAACCCATAGAGTTGAGAGTAGTTTTCATATCCCAAATCTTTCGCAAACTCATCATCTAAATCGGGAAGATGCTTCTGCGTGATAGCATGCAGTGTAATTTCATAGCGGGCAGATTTTCCTGCGAGGTCTGGGTTACTGTGTTCTTGCGGAAAATCAATATCCACGGATTTGGTATTCCCAATTTGCATACCATGCAACGCCTGCTCAAGTTTTTCGTGTATCGCTCCGACCCCGAGTTCTATATCAACATCTTGTCGCGATTCAGGGTCAACGCGCTGACCGTCGAGTAAGCATTCCCAATCTATACGAACACAATCTTGTTCTTCCACGGGGCGTTCAATATCAAGGGGTTCGTAAGTGGCAGATTGCGCTTGCAGTCGTGTAATATAGGCGTCAACATCTTCGCGCGGCACATCAACGGGATTTTTATCGGTTTCAAGTTCGTCGTAATTGGGGAGATGGATATTGGGTCGGATATCAACTGTCGCTGAAAACGTGAGCGATTCATTTTCTTTAACTTGCAATTCGTTGAGGGGTGGCTCAAAAATAGGCTGTGAAAGCGGATTGAGTCTTTCTCTATCAATAGCGTCTTCGTAAGCAGGCACGATGAGATATCGGACGGCTTCGCTACTGACATATTCGGGGTATCGAGATTTAAGGATCGTTACAGGGACGCGCCCTTTGCGGAAACCGGGAATAGAGACTTGTGACCGCAACGTCTCATAAGTTTCTGCCAACGCCGTGTTAACGTCTTCAGAAGGGACCTCTATATTCAGACGCACGCGTGTGGCATCTAACCTTTCAGTTTGAACTTTCAAGTCTTTTGTCCTCATACCGAGCACTCACAGCCCGGATACTTCTTTAAATCACTGGCTAAAAATCTGCGACTATGGGCGAGGAGGGACTTGAACCCTCACGAGGCGTAACCCCAATAGATCCTAAGTCTATCCTGTCTACCAATTCCAGCACCCGCCCAAATTTTGCCTTACATTCGTCCAATATTATAAGCGATGCGCCGTGAAGGAATCGAACCTTCAACCGCCTGATTAAGAGTCAGATGCTCTGCCAATTGAGCTAACGGCGCGCCTGCTCAGCGTCCTTATTACTGGAGCGGGTCTCTACAAGCATTGCTCTTAACTTGTGACGTACTGGGTCTCTCAGCCTTTACATTAATAATGCGCCGCGGAGGAACCGCACCTTCAACGCCTCCCGATGCCCGTATACTACCGAACCCTTTACCCAGTGATAGACAGGCCACCGAATACGAATGAGGGTGGATGATGGGATTTGAACCCACGACCACTTGATCCACAGTCAAGTGCTCTACCCCTGAGCTACATCCACCACATTTTGATTGTGCTTTTAGCAGTATGAAAAGCACGCCTAGCAGGAATCGAACCTGCAACCTACGGATTAGAAGTCCGTTGCTCTATCCAATTGAGCTATAGGCGCTTGTGTTAGAAATCTTATTCTGTTTTGAAATCGGGGCGAGAGGATTCGAACCTCCGACCTTCTGCTCCCAAAGCAGACGCGCTAGCCGGGCTGCGCTACGCCCCGAACATCTATCTGCAGTCTATAATTACAAGCAACACCCGCAAAACTAAAGACTCCATTCGTTAGTGTAATGGGCATTTACAAGTTAAACTGTATCTTTTTTAGTCTTTAAATTATACATCATTTTTTTGGGTCTGTCAAGTTAAATACAAAAATTCTTGTCTTTTTCTGAGACCCATGCTAATATAATAGACATCGGAAAACGAATAGTTACAAGTTCACTGACTTGTCCTCTGAAACCCACAGCAATAATGCTTACACCACAATTCCTGAAACAACTTGATCCCTTCTACATCCGCTCGAAACATTCATTTCGAGGAAAACTCAGAGGCGAACGGCGAAGCCTTAATCGTGGGACTGGTATGGAATTCGCCGATCATCGGGTTTACGAACCAGGTGACGACCTCCGGTATGTCGATTGGAACATTTACGCGCGCCTCGGTAGGCTCTTCATCAAACTTCATCATACTGATGAGGACTTACCCCTCGTTCTCCTTCTTGACAGCAGCCGATCCATGGAATTCGGCACACCGACGAAGTTAACCTGTGCCAAGCAGGTTGCCGCAGCACTCGGCTATATAGCGTTAGCGCACGCAGACAGCGTTGCAGTTTATACCTGTGCTGAACGCCTCTCGTTAAGGCTACCCCCTATATCCGGCAAATCGCAATTCTCACGACTCACAAGGGCAATTACAGCCATTGCAGCAGATGGACATACACGATTGACAGCGTGCCTCAAGCAACTTCCGATGTATCAACGACACCGTGGCGTGGTAGTTATTCTTTCCGATTTTTTGGATCCGAATAGTTACACAACAGGCTTTAAATTGCTCAGCGGACACGGATTTTCACTCACAGCCATTCACATGGTAAGTCCAGAGGAAATAGATCCGCAAACATACTTGGAAAATGCAGCTACAGGCAATGATTGGCTGATGGAAGATGCTGAGACCGGCGAAACGAAGGCGATTACAATCAATACTGAAATCCTAACGCAATACCAAACCCAACAGCAAGCCTTCTGCGATAATTTACAACATTTCTGTACCGACCAAGGTATCGGTTATGTCCAATTAAAAACCGATACACCGATCGAAACCTTTGTTCTGGAGGAACTCCACAGAACCGGTTTGATCCAGAGAAACCGATGATTAATTCTGGGGATAAGTAAGGGGCTGCAAGTCATCCAAAATTGAACAATCCAAAATTTAGTCGCACCTCGTTGATTCTTCCGCTTTACATTCCAGCATTTCTACTGTCGACAGGTGCCGGCATTGTTTTACCAACGCTTTCCATTTATGTAAAATCGTTTGAACTCTCCTATACACTAACGACTGTTGTCCTTGCTGTCGGCGTGATTGGAAACATTCCAGCAGGTATCTTGGTGGAACGCCTCGGTCGCAAACCGTCAATGCTGCTGGGGCTGGTAATGATAGGGGTGTCAACTCTTGGGATGGGGATAGCGACGAATTTCTTCCAACTCATCGGTGCCCAATTAGTTGGGGGTATCGGAAATGCGTTGTGGATGCTCGCTCGGCATGCCTACATGACAGATGTCATTCCAATAGCAAATCGTGGGAGAGCGATTGCGCTGTTTGGCGGTGTAAATCGGATGGGCACTTTCGCCGGACAGTTCTGTTCTGTTTTTCTTGGGGTGAATCTCCGACTTCCGTTCTTCATCTTTGCCGGTATTGTGGTGTTAAACTTTGTCCTCTGTCTCTTTTTCATTCCAGAAACACGGCGTTCCACAAATCAAACCGCTGGTAAAAAGCTTCCGTATCTTAGACATCTACTCGAAATATCGCGTCAACACGCCCGACTCCTCGCGACTGCTGGTGTGGGGCAGGTATGTGTACAGACGCTGCGGCGGGGTTGCAACATCATTATTCCGCTTTATGCTGACGAGGTCGTTGGGTTAACAACACAGCAGGTCCGATCGGTAGTTATGATCTCCTCAGCGGTGGACATGTCAATGTTCCCGATTGCTGGTTACATGATGGATCGATTTGGTCGAAGATTCGCGACGGTACCAGGGGTTTGCGTTTTTGCCACCGGAATGGTGTTGATGTCGTTTACGGGGACATTCACTTGGTTGCTGCTCGCAGCGGTCTTCATGCGAATGGGCAACGGTATCGCTTCAGGGACAATGATGACGCTCGGGGCGGACCTCGCGCCACGCGAGGGAACTGGTGAGTTCTTAGGGCTGTGGCGGCTGACGGGGGATTTTGGCGGCTCGGCAGGACCGGTTATTGTTGGTAACCTTGCTGATTTGTTTGGGTTGAGTTATTCTGGTTTCGCCTTAGGGGGCATCGGCTATCTCGCAGTTGGCATCTTTCTCTGGCTGGTACCGGAGACGCTGAAAAAAGAATAACGAGCACTATTTAAGATGCCGGGAAAGGGGCTCGAACCCTTACGCGCGTAATGCACACTAGACCCTGAACCTAGCCTGTCTACCAATTCCAGCATCCCGGCAAGCAATTATAGTATACTCTAAATTCATGTCTGTTGTCAAATTAAATCCGAGACAGAATTAAACTTGCAATGTACTTGACAAATCCAATACAATTAACGCACCAATTACATTTCTGCCAGTGGGGCAATCTGTAGTTACATCTCTGGGCACAATACAAAAGGAGCGTAAACCCATGAGAACAAGAATATTTGTCTGTATGATACTCGCATTAGGTCTCGTTGTCAATTATGGTTATACCAAAATTGATCCAGATAGAATCGTCGGTATCTGGTTACTAGACGAAGGTAAGGGGGATGTCGCTGAAGACGCATCTGAAAATGGACGTGAAGGTACAATTACGCAAGGTCAATGGGAAGAAGGGCAGTTTGATGGTGCGCTTGAAATCAAGAAAGGTGGAACTGTTACCATTCCGCTCGGTAAAGGCATTATTGAAGACAAGGTGACTTTCACCCTCTGGCTGCAATTTACTGACATTGGGGGGCAGCAGAACTATTTCTCTATATGGGATCAGAGCAACAACCGCTATGTCCCTTACAAAAACGGTGGAAATCTCATGCGTAGCTGGACTAACACTTGGGATGTCGCCAGTGGCGTGACTGTTAAGGCAGGAACATGGTATCACGTCGCCAATGTTTACGATGGAGAAACCTGTAAAATCTATATTGATGGCGAAGAGAAAGTCTCACAAAAGGTCCCGAAGTTCCAACTCTTAGATCAAGACCAGACAGCGTGGCTCGCTACCGATAAAGGCACTGGTTTCCTTTCCGCCACTATTATGGATGAGGTCGGTCTTTTCAACGATGGCCTTACCGAAGATGAAGTTCAGGATATTATGAAGGATGGCATTTATCACACTGCTTTTGCTGTGGAACCGTTGGATAAACTCCCTGTTCTCTGGGGCAAACTGAAGATGCGATAAAAATTTTGAGGTCTCCACGCTTTATCGGGTGTGGAGCCCTCTCTCTTTCGGATAAGGAAGATGTCAATGAGATATTTCGCCTACGGGTCCAACATGAATCACGATCACATGCAACAACACTGCCCGGGTATTATTTCTATCGGAAAATTGAGACTGGAGGGCTTCCGCCTCGTTTTTAACTATCACGCAGACATTATCCCATCGGAGGAATGTTCAGTCTACGGTGGACTCTGGCAAATTACAGCGGCACACGAAGCAGCCCTTGACCGCTATGAAGGCTATCCCGACTACTACGGCAAATATTACCAAGGCGATATTATGTTTTACCGGATGGTGAAAGGACACACAGATTCAGAACCACCCGCAAAATGGTATCTGGAGATGGTTGTTCAGGGATACTGTGAATTCGGGTTAGCGCAAGCAGACTTTCAAGAGAGCCTCGGTGTCACGCAGCTTGGGCTAACGCCGACAGACCTTGAAGAGAGCCTCGGTGTGTCAATGGATGAATTAGCGCGTCTATTTTCGGCTACCACAGCCACATGTACCGACTCCTCCCGCCTCTAATTTCAGATCACCCGTTTCGCATAGACATAATACGCCCCAAGTGCCAGCTCCCCCGTTTCGTCAGCGAATTCGGTATGCATACGCGTTTGACCAGCAGTGAGGTGGAACGTAAATGTTACGCCCTTCGCATCTGATGGAATTTCTTGCGTTGCGGTCTGTTCCCCGATACGGATTTGTGCGGATTTCAATGGCAAAGCCTTCCCACCGTTGTAAAGATCGATGTGTTCCCCGGGCATGCCCTCCGTTATTGCTCTATCTTCAGCGAGGGGCCACCGTCTTAACTCGAAACTATATTCGCCATCTTCAGGAATCTCGATAGCCCAATACCCGTTACATTCCAACCCTCGACGAATCATGCCGTGATTCCAAGCCTGTGCTTCTCCGTGCCAATCGTGTGTCGTGATGCACGTAACAGGTTCGTTCTGCGTCCCGATGACGATGGGACAGTCCTCGTCGAACCGTTCTGAGACCAGTTTCCACCACACTTCATAATGCTCGCGGAGTTCCGCGACAACCTCTGGATGTGCATCGGCGATGTCATTTCGTTGCCCAGGGTCCACTTGAATGTCATAAAGCTCAGCACCGTTGATGAGCCGCCACCGTTGGGACATTGTTGCGCTGTCTTTCCACTTAATCGGGTTCTCAACGCGCTGGGAATCGGTGACGATAACCCGTTCTTCCCACGTCTCTGTCTCACCTTTCAACAACGAGGAGATGCTCTTACCGTGGAAACTTGCACTTGAAGAGACTTCGAGATCACAGAGATCTATCAGTGTGGGGAGTAAATCAATGTTTGCAGTCAGTTCATGTACCTCATGTTTTTCGGTGAAACCACCACCGGGCCAATGCATAAAGAGCGGGACGCGATGCCCACCTTCATAAGCCGACCCCTTTTTGCCGCGCATTCCGGCGTTGTACCCCGCTCTGACGAACTGTTGTCTATCCAAGTCGCATCCAGCAGCAGATCCGTTATCAGTCATGAAAATAAGGATAGTGTTATCCTCAATTCCCAAGACCTTGAGGTGGTGCCGGAGGCGCGCTATATTGTCGTCAATGTTGGTTATCATACCCCAGAAATTCGCACGATCACCTTCTACACCTTTCCTTCGGTAAACCTCACCGTAGGCATCGGGAACGCGGAATGGACCGTGCGGGGCATTTGTAGACAGATAACAGAAGAATGGACGGTTCTGACCATCTCCGGATTGTCTCTCAATAAATGCCATCGCTTCCTGAAACCAGACATCGGTACAGTAACCGTCAAACGGCTGTTCGGAACCGTTGCGGAAATAGGTGTCGTCAAAATAGTCATTGCCCCAATAATCCGGGGTTTGACTGATACCGCCGCCGCCGTGGTAGAGTGCCTCGTCAAAGCCTCTGTCGTGTGGACGGAAGGGGTAGTTATCGCCAAGGTGCCATTTCCCGAACATACCGGTTTTATAACCGTTGCGTCGGAAGATATCCGCCATCGTGACCTCGTCGCTGCGGAGGAGCGAACGTCCACCGATGGTATGCCACACGCCTGTGGAGTTGCAGTAGTGTCCCGTCATAATGCCCGCACGCGTTGGGGAGCAGGTGGGACCGACGTGTAGGTTCTGCAGTTGTACGCTCTCGTCGGCGAGTGCGTCCAGATTCGGTGTATTGATAGTGGGATTTCCGGTGCATCCTAAATCCCCATAACCTTGGTCATCGGTGATAACGAAAACAAGGTTAGGTGTCGCCTGTTGTGCCACGATTGTATCCTCCTATGCGTCCTTAAAAGACACGCCTACCAGATGTCTGGCGGCGTGCCTATAATGCTATAAAGCGTCCTTGATTCCAAAAGATGCTACGTCAACGCTTTCTTAATTCGATCCAATCCTCGATTAATTTCTGTCAATGAAGTCGCAAAGGAGAGCCGCAAGTGATTGTCAGCACCGAAACCATCTCCCGGCACAACCCCGACACCTGCCGAGTTGAGCAGATAATCGGTTATATCCATTGAATTCTCAATCTTTTGTCCACCCAACGTTCGACCATAATGTGCAGAAAAATCGGGGAAGATATAGAACGCCCCCTGCGGTTTGGCATAACTGACCCCTTCGATCTCGTCAAAACGTTGACAGATCACATCTCGGCGTTCCTCAAACGCTTTTCGCATCTCTTCAACAGCATCCTGTGGTTCATTCAGCGCAGCCAGCGCGGCTTTTTGTGCAATGGATGTCGGATTTGAAGTGCTGTGGGATTGGATACGTGACATTGCCGAAACAGCGTCTTCGGGACCGGCGGTATACCCAATCCGCCATCCTGTCATGGAGTAGGCTTTAGACACACCGTTGACAACAAAGGTAATCGCTTTCGTCTCTTCGTTGAAGGATGCCGGACTCTGATGGGTTGCACCGTCGTAGAGCAACGCCTCGTAAATTTCATCGGAGATTAAGTAAATCTGATGTTTGACAGCAATCTCAGCAATTGCTTTGAGCGTGTCCACATCATAGGTCGTACCGGTCGGATTGCTTGGACTGTTAACGAGGATTGCTTTTGTCTTTGCGGTGATCGCAGCTTCGACCTGATCGGGTGCCATGCAGAAGTTCTGTGCCGGTGTCGTCTCAATGACGCTTGGGACTGCCCCTGCAAGTTTAACCTGTTCTGGGTAACTGACCCAATACGGTGCAGCGAAGATAACTTCGTCCCCCGGATCGCAGATGGCTTGGAAGATATTATAGATCGTGTGTTTGGCACCGCACGAGACGATGACTTCGGAGGATTCATAACTCAGTCCGTTGTCCCTTTTGAATTTCTCCGTGATTGCTTCTCGGAGTTCGGGGGTACCAGGGACAGGGGTGTACTTTGTAAACCCTTCACTGAGTGCTTTGACTGCGGCATCTTTGATATAATCGGGTGTATCAAAATCGGGTTCGCCTGCACCGAATTTGACGACATCTACGCCATCGGCGATCAATGCGTTAATCTTCGCGGTGATCGCTAAAGTAGACGATGGCGTTACACTTTGACTCCGTTGTGATAATGAGATCATTTGTTCTCCTTTGAAAATCGGTTTTTAAACCAGCTTTTGATTCCCTGTTTTTTGTTTCCTCGAGATTTCTGTGGACCAATGTTGTCTTCAGATAGAGGTTTTGACAGGTCGCTTTTCAAGTCATTGAGAAGCGTTTCCAGCTGCTGAATTTTCTCTTTACGCTGCTTGCGGGAAGCATAAAGTTCGTGCTCTTTTCGTTCAAGCTTCCCAACTTCAGTCTCCAATTTAGTCTTATCCATTCTTAACCGTTCGATTGCGTCACTCAGATGTTTCTGAATAGATTTCAAGTCTTGGTTGTGTGCACGATCCGACTTTATTGTCTGTTTCACCTCGTCTAATTTTTCGCTTTCCTGTCTAACTTGTTGCGCTACCTCGTCTTTTTCAACTTTCAAATCATTAATTTTGTCCTCTAACTGCTTAAGTTGCGGCTCTAGAATTTTGATCTCATCTGAAAGTTGATCACGAGTGGTAATATCCTCAACAACTGTTTCCATTTTATCTTCATCTTCCGATGAATCAGTATATGGAGCATATTGTATGTTTCTAGCTATAATCTGATATCGAGATACGGGCGGAAAGATGTCAAACTGTCCATCGATCCTTACTATATCACCTTTTTTCACGGAAAAAGAGAGGTTATCCGCAATAGAGGGAGGAAGTTGGCATTCAATTGTTGCCCCAACAGTATCTTCATTGGCATCTGCATCTTTGAGATGTAGGTGAATGTATCCCCTCCTTTTAGTAGGTTTATTTGAGATTTTACCTTGAACTTTACCTGAATGGATCTTCACGATAGTTTGTAAGGTATCAATCAGGTCCGTAACGGAAACAATTTTACCTTTCAAAACCGCACTAGGATTTTTTATTCCCGCGACAGTAAACCTATACTCTCCTTTAGATGGCCAGAGGACAACATTGCCATTGACAAGTACATCATTTCCAACTGCTGGTAGAGCTGCAAAGAGACCGTCCTTCTCCTTATCAATAACACATTCAATTTCGTTCCCTTCATTTTCAATCATGAAAAAACAGGGCAGATTTCCTTTTGATTGAGTCTTTTTTGAAACTTTTCCATTCATCCAAATGTTCTGAAGAGTGGAGTTCTTCCGTATAATGCGCGATAATGTACTCGTTAGGTCACTAACGCTATAGACAGGAACTTCTGTTTCAAACTGCTCTCTCGTAATTTCTCTGAATTGATTTCGGCCCAAGTTCTCATAAAATTCCCAATCAGCAGGCTCTGTACTATTAGCAAAAACACCAAACGGGGTATCAGTTGCACAGAGGTAGGCCTGTAACTGATCGCGTCCGTAGGCTATGACTCCTTTCTGTTTACACTCTACGATAGCGACGAAGTTTCCTACCTTATCAAGAAACACAATATCAGGTCTGCGTTTGTCTACCCCCATCTGAATTTCATGTTCTGTTTCAATAAAAAATTCCCGAAATTCAGGTTTGGAGAAATGGTCAACAACCGTCTCTACCACCATAGCTTCACGTGGTGCTTCCGCACGACACTCAGGGCACAATTTGAAGCGTGGATAGCGCGGTTGGTAGCGTGAGTGTAAACAGCAAAACACTGTGTTTAGATCTCTCATAACACCTCTGCAACTTCTTTAATAGGTTTTCTACCTGTTCTAAACTATTGATCATTATAGCGAAATGAATACCAACCTGTCACGATATTCCTTAGTATCGGAGGCATACCAAATTAAGTACAATATGTTGATAAGTTTCTCCATTGCTACAGATTTACGAATGCAGAGCATGCCCGGCACATGCCTGCCAGCAGTCAGGTGCTCGTTAAAGTACTTGGGCATCGTCTGGCGATTATTGGTAACCGAGATGTAGCCATTATGCCCTATCCACGTCAAGAAGTCTAAATCTGACGTTCCGCGCGGTGGGACTTCGGCATCTCCTACTAACCTTACATCTATACTCGCGTTCAATCGCTGGAGCTGCCGCTGAATCGCTCGATCCATGTTTTCATCAAGGAAAAATCGAGGTCTCATAAGACATCTGCCGATCTGGTACGTTTGCCTTCAGCCGCAAGCAATTCTTGGGAAGCCTTTGCGAAACGTTCTCGTAATTCAACCACGAAAGGTGATGGATTCCGTAGTTGTTCTTGTTCCGCTTCCTCGTCAAGTCGCCTCACCCGTTCAAGATATGCTTCCACTTCCTCTTTGTTCGCCAGATAGTAGAGGATAGTTGCGTGTATTTTCTCAAGGTTCAAGGTTGGATAGCGTAGCAGAATTTCTTCCGGACTCGCGCCTTCCAGATAATCTTCCAACACAATCTCGATGTCAATGCGATTCCCTTTAATCCGGATGACCCCTTCTTGAATGAAGTCAAAGTAACCTTTCAGTTCCATTGTTAAACTCCCTGAGTTTTCATATTACGACGTTTTTTAAGTTCCTTCAATCTCCTTTGAAAATAGATTTTTGTCTTCGTTTCGCGGCAAGGTTTTCAAGCCAGCAGGTCATTTTTTAGATTGTTAAGGAGTGCTTCAAACTGCTGAATCTTTTCTTTCCATTCACTCTCTTTCTGTTTAAAACGGCAGATTTCAGACTTTAACTGCTCACACTTGGACTCTAATGCTTTGATTTTATTTTGATGTTGGTACTGAGTGTTTGGACTTTCAACAACTCTCTTCTCAAATTCAAAACGATCAATCCGTCGAAATCGATTGTGACGAAGATTTTCATAAAAAATCCATGTATCTCGGTCTGTCCTATTTGCAAAAACACCAAACCTTGTATCAGTTGCACAGAGGTAAGACTTCAGTTGCTTAAGACCGTACCCGAAAACGTTGTTTCGCTTGCACTCCGCGATAGCAGCAAAAATCCCTTCTGAATCAATTAGTACAATATCGGGCCTGCGTTGGTCAACTCCCATCTGAATTTCGCATTCTTTCGCTATGGAAAATCCTTGAAATTCTTTAAAGTAATCCTCAACAGTTGTTACTATTTGAGCTTCATCTTCCTGCAAATCAGGAGATGGGACACGTTGTATGTCACTAGCTACAATCTGATATACCGATGCTTTTTGAAATATGTTAATTTGTCCACGGACCCATACGTCGCTACCAGGGGTTACGGCAATCCTTGAATCAATTCTCTGGGGAATAGCACATTCAATCACTTCCGCGTTAATCTGCTTGTCGGGATTGGCATCTTTGAGGTACAGTAGTTTAAAACCACCCTTTTGTTTGATGGATGAAATTTTTCCATGGACTTGAACTATTTCAAGTTGCTTTTCTATGGCGGTTTGTAGGTCCCTTTCAAGTTGTGCTATGGTGGTTTGTAAGTCCGGTCCTATATCCGAACATTTCTTAGACTGGTTAGCGAATTGATTCGGGTATATTTTCGTAACGCTGAACCTATATTTGCTTTTTTTCGGACTAAGAATGACTTTTCCGTACACATAGTACACTTGGGGACCTTGTTCCAAATTTGCAAAAAGATTAGTATTCTCGTTGTCATCACCACAGGCAATTGAATATCTCCCATCACTCAAGTGTATGCCGTTTGGTGGAAAGGTTTCTACTATCTTTCCATGTATCCAAACTCCTTGGAATGCAAATTTATTTTGTATAATGGTCGATAGTATATTCGTTATGTCACTAACACTGTGAACATTTGGCACTTACTCTTCTCCAATACTATGTTATACCAAAAACTTTATAGGGCTTTTACTTTTTTTGTCCAGGAAAACAGGACAAACGAAATCCGAGAGTCGAAAGTGCTTTCACATAACAGACATAAGCTTCCTCTTGGAACAAGAAGAATTGAATGAGTTCTGGCAATTGGTCCCCACGCTGTTGGGCATATTCCACAAATTTTGTCACGGCTGTTAAAGCGACGGGTGCTGCCTCCTCAAGTGGGTATCTAAACGTCCCCGTACTAATCGCCGGAAAGGCTATGGACTGAATTCCGTTTTCCACAGCCAGCTGGAGGCATTCTCGGTGACAATTCTTAAGTAACTTTGGTTCTCCAATCCCACCTCCGATCCAAATCGGTCCGACAGTGTGAATGATGTACTTTGCAGAAAGATTACCCGCCGAGGTAATAACGGCTTCGCCTGTCTGACAACCGCCATAATTTTCGCGAATCTCCTCGCATGCCCGATCGACCTCTTCACCAGCAGCTTGACGAATTACCCGGTCTAGACCACCACCTCCACTGAGAACAAGGTCTGTTGGGTTTACAATGGCATCAACTTCTGCTTCCATTATATTACCATGAATGAGTTCAAGTCGGGTTGGCATAGTTCTTATTTCTTGTTACTTTTGGTTGTGCGTACGGAGATCACTGAATATCAAGCGGAATTGCCGTTTGTCATCAAAGTCCGCATAAACGCCTCAAGGTTCTCTGCTTGTGCCGCTGTCCGGAGTAATTGCTCAAGGCGTTGCAAATCTTCAATACCCTCAAGGGATAGCTTTAACGTCTGCTCTGCTCCCACGCGGAACCGAGCATCAAGAACGTTAAGGATACTTTTGACAGCATTTTTCCTTTCACCTTGTTCAATGCCTTGTTCAATGCCTTGCTGCAGGATGTATCGGTAAGTCGATGATTCTAACATGGGGACCTCCAACAGATGGTGAATTTCGGCAGGATCAACGATCAAACCACTCAAAATCCATTGCCATATCAATAAGTTATTCTGTAGATCCGGCGCAAGCGGGAGGGTGAACGTCATCTTATGACACTGCTCAACCCATTCAACCCTGGATATGCCTTCCGGTGGTCGCATCAATGGCGTAAACGCTATCAGACTGGTCTGGTCGGTATCAAAAATGGATTGTCCATCAAACTCGCTTAGTCGGATCACCTGATACTCTATCAGAACATTGTGTCCCGGAAAATCTTGACTATATTTGCCAGGATCGTTTCTACCGGCATCTGAACGGAGATAGATGGTGAAAGACAAAATCGGCAAGCCGTATCTTTCAAAGCACCTTCCGAAATAGCCAACCTTTCGCTTTAGTATCTCTGGTGTACTTTCACGACTCACTTGGAACTCAATATGCACCAAGACTTCTCTATCGTCAACCTCGACCTTGGACAAAACATCCATGCGGCGTATCTCAACAGTCGGCAGTTCTGTCTCAAGTTGTTCTACGAACTTCAGTCCGGGGATATTGGTGAGTTTTCTCAATAAATCTTCGGGGAACGTCCCGAAGATGTCTTTACTTACAATATCGAATCGGTTGTGCGGTAAGTTTTCAAAGAATTCGTGTAAGATATTTTTCATACAAAGATCCTACACCGATTTGTCGATGAATACCAGCAATTTTTATTTTTTGAATCACATACTACGCGGCGTTGAATTAAAAGAAACATAACACTGGCGTGGTGCTGGTTTGTATTTGTCACAGCGTCTTTTCAAGTTCCTTTAGCAAATTCCGCTGCTTGCGAGACAACGATTTCGGTATCTCTACAACCAATCGCACTCTCAAATCCCCTTTCCGTCCAGACGTATCCGTTCCACCACGCCCGCGTAGACGTAATTGCTGTCCAGGCTGAGCACCCGGTGGGATCTTTAAATCCACATCATCGGTTAGCGTTTTCACACGAACCGAACCCCCTAATGCTGCGGTCGTCATAGAGATTTTTGCATCTGTCAACAGATCTAAGCCCTCGCGGGTCAAGGTCGGATGCGGCTGCACAGAGACCGTTACCAATAGATCACCCGACATGCCAATACCAAGAGGTTCGCCCTGACCGCGTATGCGTAAAGTTTTTCCGTTCTCAATACCGGGTGGAATTGTAAGGGTGATCCGCTTCCCTCGGACAGTCACCTCTTTCTTATTACCCAATACCGCATCCCCGAAAGGGATACTGATGTTCATACGGATGTCGCGTCCCCGTGTAGGTGCAGTTGTGCGTCGTTGGCCGAAGGCATCTCCGAAGGCATCTCCGAACCCACCGAATCCACCAAACCCACCGCGCCCAAAAATATCGTCGAGGTTCAGGTTCGCGAAGATGTCGTCCATCGTCGTATAACCTTCAAACCCCATGTTATTCACGCCAGCATGCCCGCGTGTGTCATAGACGCGTCGCTTTTCTGGGTCGGAGAGGACCGAATAGGCATTCGATGCCTCTTTGAATCTCTCTTCCGCCCCTTTGTCACCAGGGTTTTTGTCCGGATGATACTGAACTGCGAGTTTGCGATACGCTTTCTTAATTTCTTCTGGGGTCGCTCTTCGGTCTACACCGAGGACTTCATAGTAGTCTCTCATAGTATTAGTTGTCGGTTATCAGTTGTCGGTTATTGGTTAAAGAGAATTTTGTAACGCTGGTATTCCGTGATAATCCGAAGCAATTTTGCCCTTCACAAGATACGTTTTCGTCATCAATTCTGGAAACAGATAATCAATAATCATTTTGAAAGTATCGTCAAGACTGCTGCGACATCATGTAAAGATTGATGTTGTTTGACAAGTACCGTTCCGAATTGAAGTGCAGCCCTTTCCACAGATAATTTCCGAGATATATTACCGATACTCTCTATATCTTTGACATGCGCGGCCCCGATGAGACGGCGTAGAATTTCTAATCCTGCAAACCCAACTGCATCGTGAAAGATATTCTGCAATACTTTTACTTTCAAATCCGCGTCAATCATTTTGAATTCAGCGGTATAGGCGTGCCATGTTTGCACAATCGCCATTTTAAGTGCCGATTGCACACGCAAGGCGTCCTGATGCGAAAAATAAGATAAGAGATAATTCGCCCAAAATAATCCGAGGTCGAATCCTATAGGTCCGTAAAAGGCAAATTCAGCGTCAATAACTTTGGCAGTGTCGTCTTGAACCAGAACACTCCCCGTATGTAGGTCGCCGTGGGTGATACCCTGCTGCGCTGTTAAGAAAACCTGTTTAAGATGCGCTGCCTGCTCCAAAAAGTCCGTATCCGCTTTCAGCCGTTGAAGATCAGGTTCTAACCCGGGGGTCCAGAAGTTCGTCTCATGGTCAGTATACGGAAAGGTGAACACATAATCAGCCGTTATCGACTGCATAGTAGTATTCGCAAACTGTTGTTTACAACGCTGCGCGGTCCCACTATCAAGGTTATCAAGATACGTCTGACTATGCACGACCGCCATAAACCGCCCAATCTGTTCGGGAATTGCGATGTCCACAGTGCCAGCAATCAGATCATCTCGCAGCACACGTGCGTCTCGGAGGTCCTCCATCGCTATGACCGCCACATCTGCATCAAAACTGTATTGTACAGGCACAGTCCCCCTCACCAACCGATTGTAAACATCCAGTGCGCGGGATTCATAAGTCAAACGTTCGACGGACAAGGGATAATCGGGACCCAATATTTTTATGTAGGGTGGCGCGTGTTTCAAGACAAGAGAGTGCTCTGGGCGCGTTATATCCGAGACACGATAGACTGTATTAAGATTTCCATCGCCAATCTCTTTTATATGGAACTCTGTGTCAGGTTCAAACACGCCTATCTCCGTCCGTTGTCTACGCAAGTAGTCTTGGAGAGTCGCAAGGTTGAGTTCCATATCTTTTTGAACCGACTATAATAGCAGGTTCTCAGCTATCTGAATAGCGTTTAAGGCGGCACCTTTCCGCAGGTTGTCCGCGACTACCCAAAGATTCAAGCCGTTTTCTATCGAGGCATCATCCCGGATCCTACCTACGTAAACATCGTCTTTGCCCGCGGCATCTATAGCAAGTGGGTACTGCTGATTGCTCGGAGCATCCAGAAGTTTCACCCCCGGTGCTGTGGCAAGACATTCTCTCGCTTCAGCTGCGGTGAGTTTCCCGTGTGTCTCGACGTTTATGGATTCAGAATGTGCGTAGAAAACCGGGACTCGAACGGTTGTCGCAGAGACACCAATTGTGTCATCCTCAAGTATTTTCCGAGTCTCATTGATCATCTTGACCTCTTCCTCATTGTCTCCGCTGCCTAAAAAGGGCCAATCAAACGCGACATTGAACGCCATCTGGTGCGGAAATTTATCTAAAGTAACCGGTACACCTTCGAGAGCGTCCTTTGTTTGCTGCACCAATTCTATAACAGCGCGTCCACTTTTGCCAGAGACGCTCTGATAGGTAGAAACAACGATTCTCTTGATACCAACAGCGTCATAAATCGGTTTAAGTGCGACCATCATCTGAATGGTGGAACAATTCGGATTAGCAATGAGCCCATTGTGCGCCCGGGCAGCCTCCATATTGACTTCAGGGACAACCAACGGGGTGGCTGGGTCCATACGGAAGGCACTTGTATTGTCAATGACGAGTGCGCCTTTTTTCACAGCTGTCGGCATGAACTCGCGACTCACAGACGCACCCGCCGATGAAAAGACGACATCCACATCTTCAAAGGAATCATGCGTTAATTCTTCAACGATAATCGGGGCATCTTTAAAGGACAGAATCTCACCAGCGGAACGGTGCGATGCCAGAAGTTTCAAGGCGGCAATAGGGAAGCCTCGCTCTTCTAAAATTTGCAACATCGTGTTGCCGACAGCACCGGTCGCGCCTACAACCGCTACACGATAACTTTCATGCATTTTTGATATTTTCCTTTATTATGTTATTCAAGCGGAATCTTCAGTAAACTCTATTTTATAATTTTACCACAAACATACCGCTTAAAGCAAATATTTCGATAAAGCCACTCCGTATAGGCAGGTAAAGGAGTCGTTGAAAATTAAATCATTCCGCTAAAAATTTGATTTAATCAAATGCTTTACGGCTTTAAAGCAAAAAAATTTGACAAATTCCGCAATCTATGGTATTAATTTTAAGAAACCTTATGTATTATGTCAGGTTAACTTTGCTAAATGGCAGAATCATTTAGTTTTCAGTTAGCTCTCTTCCGAGCGTCAAAAAAATCGCTTCTATAGATAATTGAATAACTCCGGTTAGCTGAGTTTCTGTTTCTATAAGGCAGCTTCGGGGATAGTTCTTGATATTTTCGCCCCATAATTCTGGCTAATTCTGGCATTAACTGCATTTTATCTTGACATATCTATATTTGTATAGTATAATATAATTACTACTATTAGTTTTTTGTTAAATCCAATTTACGCTCGATGTGGGAGAACCGTTGTTTGGCAGATGCCCTGTTTTCTTGCTCGGGCTGAAAATTAGAGGAACATTTAACATGGCAAAATTAATGAAGAACGATGTCGTCAGCAGTATTGTCGAACAGGCCGGTCTTAGCAAGAAAGACGCAACCGCCGCTGTTGATGCTTTTGCTGCGACTGTTTGCGATGCTTTGAGTAACGGCGATTCTGTTGGGTTGATCGGTTTTGGAACATTTGAAGCCAAAGTTCGGCCAGCTCGTACAGGTCGTAATCCACAGACTGGCGAACCGCTCAGTATCCCCGAGAAGACAGTCCCTGTCTTCAAAGCTGGTAAGAAGCTTCGCGACGCTGCTGCCTCAGATTAGCGGTTATTTCGCTCAGTTTCTGGGAAAAGCCGCGGGGCTATGCCCCGTTTCCGAATCGGGGGTAGCTGCGGCTTTTCCGCGTTACATCTATCATCAACGCTTTTTAACCACTTTTTCGACAGAGACTGCCTTTGCAAGATATTTCAATACGATCACCGGCTCACTATTACCACAATTGTTGCTTTCATTATTCTTTGCAGGGGCACATGTCTATTTCCGGTTTGCCGGATCTGTAGTTTCGCTTGCCTATGCTTCCGCACTATTTATAGATATTCTTTGCAAGCGTGCTCATAAAACCCGATGTCAGGAGACTCGTCATGCTAATCCGAGCGAGAGCTCCAGTCCGAATTGACTTTGCTGGAGGGTGGAGCGACGTAGCCTTATTCACCGAGCATTCAAAGGGGTTGGTCGTTAACGGAGCGATCAATCGATATGCTTACGCAACGCTCCGCTGTGAACGCCAGACAACGCAGGACGATTCCGTTGAATTGCAGCGGATTTTAGATAAAAGTATTCGTATCTATTCCGCAGATTTCGATACCTTCATTGAAGCCGACGATGTCCGTCAACTCGAATACGATGGAAACATCGATTTAGTCAAGGCAGCGGTCCGGCGAATGTCCATACAGATCGGTGGATTTGACCTGATCACACAGTCCAACGCCCCTCCTGGAAGTGGATTGGGAACTTCGGCAGCAATGGGGGTCGCCCTCGTCAGCGTCCTCGGCGCACTCAAAGAAGTCACCTATCTCCCCTACGAATACGCCGAACTCGCCAGCACCATCGAACGCCATGAACTCGGTATACTCGGTGGGAAGCAAGACCATTACGCCAGTGCCCTCGGTGGTCTTCACTTTATGGAATTTGAAGGGGAAGAAGTCAAAACCTCTCCGCTGAGACTCCCCCCCCAAGTTCGTTATGAACTTGAAAAAAACCTCGTTCTCTGTTATACCGGGAAATCGAGACTCTCGGGCAATATCCATCAGAACGTGACAACCGCCTATAAAAGTGAAGATCCAAGTGTTCGCGACGCGTTAGAAACTCTCAAAACCACGGCTGAAGCGACAAAAACGGTACTGATGCGGGGCCGCTTAACCGAATTCGGTGAACTGCTCACCCAAAATTGGCAGAATCAGAAAAAATTACACCCCTCTATTACAAACGAACAGATTGAGCAGCTTTTCAAAATCGCAACAACACACGGGGCTATCGGCGGAAAAGCTTGTGGTGCCGGGGGTGGAGGGTGTCTCCTATTCTACTGTGAACCGACACGCGAACATAGTGTGCGCCAGAAACTCGAAGACGCTGGTGCCCGCGTTATTGATGTTAACTTCGATTTCGATGGACTCCAAATGTGGAGAGTCTCAAACGACTAAACCTTAAATATATGAAAAACGACATGCCCGCCACGCAAGCTGCAACCGATATAGAAGTCGCTGAAACACTAAAAACAGCGAAAGAAAACATCCTAACCGAACTCAAAAAACGCATCATTGGACAAAACGAGGTTATCGAGCAGCTCCTTATCGCGCTCTTTTCGCAGGGACACTGCTTACTCGTCGGGGTGCCCGGGTTGGCAAAAACGCTGTTAATTAGCACATTCGCACAGATTCTCAAATTGCCATTTAACCGCATCCAATTTACACCAGACCTCATGCCATCCGACATTATCGGGACCGATATTATTGAAGAAGATGGAACAGGTAAGCGCGCTTTCCGATTCATTAAGGGTCCCGTGTTTGCCAATATCGTTCTCGCCGATGAAATCAACCGAACGCCCCCGAAAACGCAAGCCGCACTTTTACAAGCCATGCAAGAATATCAAGTCACCGCAGGCGGTAGGACCTATTTCTTGGAACGCCCCTTTTTTGTTTTAGCGACACAGAACCCAATTGAACAAGAAGGAACTTATCCACTCCCGGAAGCACAGCTTGACCGCTTTATGTTCCATATCACCCTTGACTATCCAGACAAAACTTCTGAAAAAGAGATTGTGATGACAACAACAGCGGCTTACGAACCCGAAATCAATGCTGTTATCACCGGAGAAGAGGTTCTACAAATACAACAGGTCGTCCGAAAAGTCCCTATTGCTGAGGCGATTGTGGAGTATGCCGTGGAATTGAATCGGCAGACGCGACCTGCCCCAGAGGCATACGACTTCATTCAGGATTGGGTCCAATGGGGTGCCGGACCCCGAGCATCGCAATATTTGGTGCTGGGTGCGAAGGCGCGCGCCATTCTCCATGGACGCTATCATGTCGCTTATGAGGATATCAAGGCGGTTGCGATCCCCGTCCTACGCCATCGAATTTTGACGAACTTCAACGCTGAGGCTGACGGTATCACGAGTTTAGATATTATCAATAGGTTATTGGAAAACGTCGAACCCCCAGAGATTGAATAAATAAAGGATATGAAAGCAATGCGAGCGATCGATAGTTTTAGAGTGGATAAGGAAGCGTTTTCTGTGTTGTCGTCTTTTGAAGAAGCGGATGAAGTTGACAAAGCGTATTGGCATTCTAAAACGCCACAAGAGCGTATGGCAGCCCTCGAATTGATGCGGCAGATTAACTATGGCTACGATCCAACTACCGAGCGACTTCAAAGAGTTCTTGAGATTGCTGAATTCACACCAAGTTGAGTATCTTCTCATCGGAGGATATGCTGTCAGCTACCATGGATATCCGAGGACAACTGCTGACATAGATATATGGGTTGCAATTCAGAAAGAGAATGCCGAAAAAATGGTTGCTGTCTTGAAGGAATTTGGTTTTGACACACCGTCCTTAACTGCTGACCTCTTTTTGAGGGAGAACCAAATTATCCGAATGGGGAACCCGCCTATGAGAATTGAACTTATGACAACAATCTCTGGAGTTCGTTTTGAAGAATGCCATTCGGAGCGGATCATTGATGTTATAGATGATGTTGAGGTTCAAATTATCAATCTTGAACACTTGAGACGCAACAAACAAGCCAGCGGAAGACAGAAGGATTTGGACGATTTAGAACATCTTTGAGATTCTAAATAAAATCTATCATCAAATAGTAAGTCAATTATCAAGCACCAGAACCTCGTCTATGACGCGACCTTTGATAGAAAAGGTGGACACACGTTTTGTTGGATAGGAAAAAAATGAAGATTGCAATTATAGGGGCAGGATATGTCGGCTTGACCACAGCCGTCGTCCTTGCCTATCTTAATCATGATGTCGCCGTAGTAGAAAAAGACAAAAACAAGTTAAACCTCCTGCACGAAGGGAAAAGCCCGATCCACGAACCCGGCATCCAAGGTCTTCTTGAAGAGGTGCAGCACACCATCCGTTTCACCCCAAACGTCGCTGAGGTTGTCCCGGAGGCAGAGCTGATTCTGATTGCTGTCGGAACGCCCCCGAAAAAGAACGGAGAAGCCGATACGCAGCACGTTGAACAAGCAGCGAGAGAGGTCGCAGAAGTCTGTCTGCCGGATAGACACTATACGCTTGTCGTTAAGTCCACGGTCCCCATCGGCACCAACCAACGTGTCGCTAAGGTTGTGGCGTCCGTTTTTTCAGCGCGTGGTATTCAGGGAAATGTGTCCGTTGCTTCAAACCCGGAGTTCTTACAAGAAGGATTAGCGTTACAAGGTGCGCTGTATCCCGATCGGATCGTCGTCGGTGCAAATAGCGATGCAGCCGTTGATACACTCCGTCGCCTCTATAAACCGATCCTCGAACAGACGTTTGATCCACCGAGTGAATTCCCACGTCCATCGGCTTACCATCTCCCACCGATGATGACAACCGATCCAAATAGTGCTGAGATGATTAAATACGCTGCGAACACATTCCTCGCGCTCAAAATCAGTTTTATCAATGAAATTGCGGGACTCTGTGAAAAGGTGAGTGCGGACGTGACGGAGGTCGCGCGTGGTATTGGACTCGATACTCGTATCGGAAACCTTTTTCTCCGTGCCGGTCTCGGTTGGGGTGGAAGTTGTTACCCTAAAGATACTTCAGCGTTGTTAGGAGTCGCAGCGCAATCCGGATACGAGATGCCCATCACAGAAGCCGCACGCACCGTGAATTTTCGCCAACGCGCGCATATCATCGAAAAATTGCGAAGTGTCCTGAAGACGCTCAAAGGTAAAACTGTCGGTATCCTCGGTCTTGCCTTCAAGCCCAACACGGATGACGTTAGAGAGGCTCCGTCGCTTGACATTATTCGCGAACTCCTTGCTGCAGGCGCGACTGTTCGCGCACACGACCCGATCGCTATTGAAAATGCGCAGCGTGCTTTGAGTGGAAAGGATCCATTTGCTAACACCAACCTGTATTTCACGGAAGATATAGACGCGCTCGCCTACGATGCAGACGCATTGGTGCTTGTCACTGAATGGGAGCTCTACCATAGACTTCAGCTCCGTAAACTCGCCAAGCAGATGAAGACCCCCATTCTCATTGATGGACGCAATGTCTATTCGCCAGCAGAAGCAAGAGCCGCGGGTTTTCACTACATCGGGGTCGGCAGAATATAGAATGCCGCTGACGACATGGACACTATTAAACAACCCGAACCTTTTGATGCAAATTGGTATCGATACTGTCCAGAAAAACCGTTCCCGCCGTATAGGCATATCCCTGGTGTCACACCGCACCCCATCCGAGATCCGCGCGGACACAGTTATGGACTCGAAGAAGAACACGATGATGATCCCTTACCGCCAGAACGCTGGCAGGAAAATGAGGATTACCTCTACGGCGTAGATTTGTACAACTTCGCCTATTGGTGGGAAGCCCATGAAGCGTGGGAAGGATTATGGCACCAAGCGGAGGATACGTATCGTCTTTTTCTTCAAGGGCTGATTCAGGTGTCAGCATCCCTCATCAAATATCACATGCGAATGCTGCGTCCATTGCGCACACTTTCTACTGCGGGACGGGATAAATTACGGCAAGTTATTGTTGAATGTGACGATGCATCGGGAAATTATATGGGACTCAACTTGCCGGCGTTTTTGGACACCGCCGATGCGTTTTTTGATCCATTCTTTGAGAATACTGTTACGGAAGCAACCTTTCGTCAGAACTCGGTGAAACCGCTCATACTGTTGCAAGATTAACGCATATATTGAGGAAAGCAATATGCCAACACTCTTGCCTTTTCTCATCTTTAGTTTTGTATGTGTTTTTATCGTTGTGTTGCTACTTATTCTCTTTAAAATAAGTGCTTACTTTGGCAAAAGCGATGCCGATGAATTTCGTGCCGTTCGGTGTCCGCAATGTCAAACTCGAAGGAAACCCGAAAAAACAGGCACTGTCAGAAATCTCGTCGAACTTGAGATGCGATGCCCGCGCTGTGGACACATCTCATGGGACATCCCTCCAAAAACTAACCTTTCAACGCGCCCGACGGATCGAAATAAAATGACCTGAAGTGTTACGCAAGGAGACACGATTAGTAATCTGCGAAAGCGCCATCGTCTGCGTGCCAGAACATCCCACGCAACCGAAACGTCTCATCTCGACCGGTAATCTTCATAATATTTTTTCCGTAGCCTTAACTCATTGACCTGCTGTTTCAGCGTCTTCTGTTGAAATGTAATAGTAGCCTTGCATGATACACATCTCATCCTCAGAAGTTAATCCGAATCGAAGCGGGACATCCGTATCGTAGTTACCGTAAGTGCACTGAAAATGGAGTCCATCGTTGGAATCCAGTATTAAGGGCGGATCGAATAGACTTGGGTGCGAGGTGTCGTAAGAAATGCTCCGGTGCAGCAACTCCCCTGTTGATAGCTGAGTGATTTCAAAGAGTTCCCCATGCCGATGCATGTGAGAACTCACGGAGATCAGATGCGTACGGGCGTTAGGCGGAAATCCTTGTCGCGTCAGTTCATCTTTAACGTGCCAGTCTGCTGTTGTCACACGAGTTGTTCCAGGCGGAACGTTAATATCATAATTATGGGCAAGGAAAACCTTTGCTTCATATTTTACTTCTTCGGGCGGAATCGTATAGATATTCACATAAACCTCACCGTGCATCGTTTCGGTGCCGAGTAAATTGATGTAATGTGAATTGAGGTCGTAAACGCCATGCCCCGGCAGCCGAAGGGCTACACCTTCCGGAAATCGGAAACTCGTGTCAGCCGTTTGGGACCCAGCGATGAGGAAACGTTCAACACCAATTATGCCGAATGTCCCAATATGAGCGAGATCAAATATCCTGAAGGTATCGTTCGGATTAACACCGATCCCTGGTACCGCTCCAATGTCCAATAAGCCGCTTCCGACAGCGGCATCTGTCAGATGAAATATGGCGAAATGATGGCTCCCAACAGGATAGTATATCTCTATGCCATTTACGAAAATATCTTCCTGAACGGGTTGCCCGTTTTCATCAGCGATTTGTGTGGCATAGTAAATCTCGCGCTCTGTCCCGGGTTCAATTTTGAAAGGCGGCAAATGGAGTTGGTAGCCTTCTCCTGGCGGCGGTGGTGCCGGGGGTGCAAAGACTTCAAGCGGATCCCGTAGGACAGAGAGATCTCCAATTCCCTCCAGCACCGCTTCTTGTGGGGCACCCGCAGCAATCCAAGTCCAAATTGCCTCTATTTTCCCCGTATGCAGCGTCCCAGCGTTGAAAGGCATCTGAACGCCCTGTTCAGGAGTCGGGTCAGTCAGCTTTGTCAACAGGAAACTATTCTCAGGGTTCCCCGGGTCTATCAGTTTCATACCCGCTGCTGCAGCCGCAGGATTCTGCGGCACGCGTTCGACGAGATCTCGGTGAGAGAGACCATAAGTTAGATTTAAATTCCCAGCGTTCGCAGGCGCAGCATGACACGCACTGCTGGCACAACTCTTATCGAAGATATAGTCCTGAATCTCGTGATACGTTGAATTGTCATTTACTTCGGTTTTACCAAAACTGTTGCTCACCCGAACGAGGTCCAACACATTGATTGTCCCGTCGCGATTGACATCAGGGTTCTGTACAGCACTCCGATGACTCGGTTGTCCTAAAGCAGCAGCAACAAGCACCATATCTTGGATATTCACAGTACCGTCTTTGTTGACATCCTCTAACAGTGTGGAAGTCTCGTTATGTGCGAAGGTGGAGAAAGATATGCCACCTATCAGCAAAAGAAACAGGATGGAACGAATCATGTGCTTCAACATGGCTAAATTTAACCTCCTATTCTTTTCTTCAGTGTGAACAGATAAGTTAGAGACTTTTTTCTTTTTTCACATGATGAACTATGGTAAAATGTATGATATACTCTCTGCTAATTTACACTATCATACCAGACAATGCAAGCGATATTTGAAGGAAAAGAGACACATGAGCGTATTCAAGGCGACTCGGAAACATTACAACGCGGGGGGTGTCCACCCGACAACCGATCCTGACAATCCAAGATCACAATTCGCCGTTGACAGGTATGAAACCCACCTGCGTAAACTCATCAGACCCGGCATGCGTGCATTAGACTTGGGCTGCAACGCAGGACGGTTTACCTTTGCTATGGAAGACATGGGCGCGATAGCAACAGGTATTGACTTCGCAGAGATTCCACTCCTTCATGCCAAAAAGGTGGCACAAAAAAGAAAGAGCAGATGTCAATTCAATATCGGGAATATAGCTGCGCTACCCTACAAAGAGAAATCTTTCGACCTCGCGCTGCTTCCTCAAAATAACATTTACTTATCATACCAGATGCTGGAGAACCTGTCAGTCCAGCTGAAACGGATTCTATCGGGTAAGGGTATGTTCGTTGTCATTATGCACGATGAATTAGTCAAAAGAGCGGGGGAGGAAGCACTTCCAGAGCGATACGACGTGCAGACGGGTTTGATAGGAGGAAGTAAGACAATTCCTGACAAAGGTACGTACGCGTATCCAACCTACTTTTGGACAATTGCTTTTGCCAAGTACATCATTGAGAAGCATCTTGCTTTAGAAGAGATAGAACAGGTAGAAGAAAACAGGTTTATGTTGGTGTTCCGTAACAAAAAGAGAAACGGAGTTCAGTAGATGCCACAACAAGACGCAATAGAACATCTTGAAACATTCGGCTATTGTCTAATTGAAGATGCAATCCCCACAGCACAAGCAGACGCGATGGCAGGAAAGTATTTCCAACTCCATCAAGACCCAGTAAACCGTGACGCTTTTCAAGATCCAAATGACGAATTATATCAAACGCTTTTTGGCGTGGTCAACCTCGATGAGATATGTTGGGACTGCGTCGCGCATCCACAGGTGCTGGAGGTCGTTCGTCATTTTCTTGGTGATAGTGCACGGTTAGGTGAGGCGTGTACAAAATGGGTCAAACCGCGTGCACCACAGGGCGGCATCCACTCCGACTCAACGCACGACTTGCCAGTGCGCCTCCCAGAAACACCGTGGATGATTAATTCAATTTGGATGATAACGGATTTTACCGTTGAGAACGGGGCGACGCTTGTTGTGCCGTTCAGTCACCGTGCACGGCGTAGACCTTCGCAATCCGATATTGCAGAGAGTCATCCAGTGCCTGTCTGTGGACGGCGGGGTTCCGTACTGTTATGGCACGGTGGGACGTGGCACGGGCAGGGCGCAAACACGACTGACGATCAACACCGTATGGCATTGAACATCGCCTATTACCCCGCATGGTGGAATCTGATGCGCGAGGGTGGGCATCAACCCGTTTTTCCCGAAACCTTTGCGCGAATGCCGGGAAACCTCCAAGCACTCGTTCGTCATAAGATCGCGAAACGGCGCGAAGATATCTATGAATTTTGACTGCATATCGTGCTTCATTTCACCCGCTGCCCTGCTTGAAACACAGCAACCACTCGGCTAAATGCACCAACATCGTTCGTCGGATCAGTCTCAAAAGCGACGAGATCAGCAATTTTGCCGGATGCGATCGTCCCAACCTCATCTGCCATTCCGATTGCCTCGGCGGAGATGCGGGTCGCTGAGATGAGTGCCTCTGCTGGCGTAAACCCGACTTCAACGAGCAGTTGCAAATCGTAATCAAGATGACCGAATGCCAGATTGCCAACGCCTGAATCAGTGCCAGGAATAATCCGGTCTCGGAGGTCGTAATCGAGCATACGTCGCATCACATCCAGACGGACTTCCGCCCGCGCCTCGCTTCGCTGCAATTCGGCTGTTTCATCTGCAGAGATCGTACCAGCATCCCGCTTTTCACGGAGTTCAACGATGCGTGGATAGCCTGTCCACGCTTGGAGGGTTGGGCTAATCCAGATACCAGACTCCGCCATCATCTCCGCAATTTTCGGATCGAATCGGAGTTCACCGTCCGGATCAAGAAATTCTGCATGCTCCATCAGGTCAATACCCGCTTCAACGGCGCGCACCATCGACTCGCTCGCACGGCAGTGTGCCACTGTGAGCCGATGGAAATGATGCGCTTCATGGACAGCGGCGTGCAACTCAGCAACAGAATAACTGGCGCGTCCCGGAATCGTTCCGGCAGTCCCACCGCCTGATGCCATAATCTTGATATAATCCGCGCCTTCGTGAACCAAGCGACGAACAGAACGACGCATCTCCGCTTCACCATCTGCTGTTTCGTTACACATGTGGAAATGTCCACCTGTGCAGGTGATAGGTCGTCCACTGACTAAGGCACGTGGACCAGGAATGTAACCGCGTTCAAGCCCCTCTTTTAGCGTAAATCCTACCTTGTTCCGCGCGCCGTGCTCACGGATTGTCGTAATCCCCGCGGCGAGATGGCGTTGCAGGTTCATCGCACCAGTCAGCACCATCATCTCATCGGTTTCAGAGAACATCTGCACGTAGTTCCGTCCATCGCCTGCAAGGCTCAGATGTGTATGTCCGTCGATGAGACCCGGTGCGAGACACGCGTCACCGAGATCAATAACCTGTACGTCAGGCGGTGTTTTTTTTCCAATCTCTTCTTGAGGACCAACAGCGTCAATCCGTCCGTTGGTCACAAGGATTGCCTGATTCGCTTTGGCAGATGTGCTGATCCCATCAACGAGCGAATTAGCGCGGATACAAATGATTTGATCTGACATGAATCTTCTTCCTTAAATGTTTTGTTCTAAACCTTCACAACGGACTCACAGCCTTGTCGGAACCACTCCCGCAGGATAGTATCTTCATTATAGGTCCGTTTCGCTTGTGAACCTGTTGCTTGTGAAAGGTCTATTGTTTCAGCAATGATGGTGTCTCCAAAAAATCCCGCCTCTTTGATGACGTTGCCATCAGGATGGATAATCTTTGAGTTGCCGTGCGATGATCCAGCGGAGCGGATGTCCTCAGGATTCGCCGGTGTATTCGCCATCAGGAGATAGATACCGTTTTCTGTGGCACGTGAAATCGGCATGGCGCGATAAGCAGAAAGTTTATATTCCGAGAGCAACCCCGATTCGCACGAGCAAAAAAGGCAGAGTTGCGCACCCATTGCTGCTGGAAGCTTGACTAACTCAGGGTAGCGGACATCGTGGCAGATGATAAAACAACAGTCAACACCCGCAAGTTCAACGATCGGTAGTTTGCCACGGTTGTTGATACACCATTTTTCTCCTGCAAGAAAGGTCTTACCATAACGGTATTTGAGGAGTCCTTGCTGATCGAATACGGCGAGGTCGTTATGCCAATTTTCGCCATCGTGATGCGCTGAACCGACGACAACGGCTATTCCGTGCCGACGTGCCGCTTCGGCAATTTCTGCTTCAGCCTCTTTAAAAACCTGTGGCGAGATGCGGCTCCAATAATCCGTCCGACAGCAGTAGCCGAACAGACACCCTTCTGGGAATGCCGCAATCTGAACCCCAATTTCTGCACACGCTTCGATTTGCTCCAATACCTTGATGGTGTTGGCAGAAACATCTTCACCCGTCAATAACTGGCACGCTGCGATTTTAATCTGATTGTCAGTCATCTGAATGTCCTCCTTTACGTTTTTGGCATTGTATCAGACTTGTTGATTCCATTCAAGTGCGATAATAGGATTTTTTGGCGATCAGCAGTCAGTAGCGATCAGCAGACGCAAAAACCGATTGACAACTACCAACCGATTTGGTATAAGGATTAAGGACTCAGGATAAATTTAAGGAGAAATGCACTATGAAAATTACGGACATCAAACCGTTCCCTGTTTGGGTAGGACACAGGAATCAACACATCGTTAAAGTAGAGACCGATGAAGGCATTTACGGGTGGGGTGAATCTGGGCTTTCGAGTCGAGAATTGGCTGTTGTGGGTGCGGTCAGACACTACCGCGAATTCCTCATCGGACGTGACCCGATGCGGATCGGTGGCTTATGGCAGGAGATGTACCGGAGCCAATACTTCGAGGGCGGTCGTGCCTTAACAGGCGCGATCTCAGCAATTGACATCGCACTCCACGATATTGTAGGAAAGGCGTTGAACGTTCCAGTTTATCAACTCCTCGGCGGGAAACAGCGAGACCGTGTGCCGTGTTTCGCCACAACGGGTGCAGCATCGGTTGAGCAATTGATTGAAAATGCCCAACTCTTGCTTGATAACGGTTGGAACGTCATCCGCACAAACGTACTGCATCGTGCGAAACCGGGTGAGGAGAACATCTTTGAACCGCGCGAGTCCATTAGTCTCGCAGCGGCGTGGTTAACCGCATTACGAGAAGCCATCGGCTCCGAACCCGTTCTCGGTATCGACTACCATCACCGACTCAGCGTTGCGGAAGCCGCGTCCTTTTGTCAGCGTATGCCGTCTGGTACGCTTGACTTTCTGGAAGAGCCAATCCGAGACGAAACCCCGGAGGCTTATGAATCCCTACGGACAATGACCGATATACCATTCGCTATCGGAGAAGAGTTTTCGAGTAAGTGGCAGTTTCTCCCCTATCTGGCGCGCGGTATCACGAACTTTGCACGCCTTGATGTCTGTAACGTCGGTGGTTTGACAGAATCAATGAAAGTCGCGAGTTTGGCAGAGACACACTATATTGACTTAATGCCCCATAACCCGTTAGGTCCTATATGCACGGCTGCGACAGTTCACCTCGCAGCAGCAGTGCCGAACTTCGCTTGGTTAGAAATCCGGGTTTCTCCAACAGAAGCATCTGGGCACTATGATGAAGATCTGTTTCCCGTCCAACACAAACTTGAAGGCGCAGTGATACCCGTCCCGGAAGGTCCCGGCTTGGGTGTCGAAGTTAATGAAGAACTTGTAGCAGCACAGACCTTCAAATTCTCGGAGCCGCCACACCTTCGCCGACGGGACGGATCACATACGAACTGGTAGCGCATCCCCACTAAGAGACACACCGAACGTGAGGCTGGTTTTTGTAGCATAAACTGTTAGTTTGTGTCAGAGACTCACCTAATTTCCCTGATTAGAGGACAGAGGCGTTAGATAAATATTAACATGTACATCAATCCTTTTGAAAGCATCCGGTTTAGAGCATTAGTCGGTTATGCTATCTTAGCGTTTATCGCGACTATGCTTAGTATTTTTATCCTCGGAGAACTCTTGCCTGCATGGTTCAAAGGGGATCCATTTCCACTTGGAGAGACTTTAATAAGCCTACTATTGTACGTTTTCTTTTTTCTTTTTACCCTCAGTATGCTTTCTCGTTCAGGCTTGTCTTACAATCGCTTGTTCGGTGTTCTCCCTAACTGGCGCACACTTGGACGATACAACTTGTGGGTCGTGCCGCTTGTTATCGTTTCTATAGCCTCCACCTATTTCTTGTTTTTTCCACTCTCGTTTCTTTTTCCCGAATTTGTCAAGTCGTGGTTCATTGAGTTTGACCCAACCCTGATTTGGACGAGTGGTAACAACTATAGGCTTGCGAATGTGTTAAATTTCCTTGATATTGTGCTTATCGCTCCGCTCCTTGAAGAGTTCTTCTTTCGTGGTATTCTGCTGACGCGATGGACTGTTAAGTGGAAGGTGCTGCCCGCTGTTATTGTATCCTCAGGTGTTTTTGCAATTTTGCACACCAATCTGATAGGTGGCTTCTGCTTTGGATGTGTCATGGCTATTTTCTATATCCGAACGCAGTCACTTTTTATTCCCATTAGTTTGCATATAGTAAATAACTTGACTGCGTGGCTTATGGTGTTCCTTGAAATGCAGTTTGGTAACTCAGTTTCATACGGAACGCTTGCGGAATTTCAAGCATCTTGGTGGATAGGACTTGTGGGACTCATAGTGAGCATACCTTTTATTATCCACTTCTGGAGGCACTATATTCGGAACACCGACTGGCAGGTTCCCTATCTCATCGAACCTACTGACTGTGAAAACAAAACCACCGATGAGTCTCAAAAATTTCCCATATCTCGTCTAATTGTGCTATAATTTGGGAAAATTGTATTATCGTTCGTTAATAAACTAACCCAAGGAGGGCGTAAAACTCATGAAAACACAAACAATCAGGTATGGAGAAAACGGTGGCGTCGAGATTATTGATATTGATGTCTCTGATCCGCAGGCAGGTGAAGTACAAGTTCAGCGCGCCGCATGTGGGGTCTGCGCCTGGGATTTAGCGACCTTTCGAGATGGCGGTTACGCGCCGCCGGGGCATGAAGGTATCGGCTATGTCACAAAAGTCGGGCGCGATGTTCAAGGTATTGAAGAGGGAACGCGTGTGACGGGCACAGGATTGGGGTTCGACGGTATTAAGAACTGCCTCGCTGATAACGTATATGTCCTTCCAGAATCGGACATTGCAGACGAATACTGGTTAGTTGAACCGGTCTCATGTGTTGTAACAGGGCTTGACACGGCACCGCTGCTACCGGCTGATAACGTCGTAGTCATCGGGTGTGGTTTTATGGGGCTTATGTTCGTCCAAGCGCTGAGCCGATTTTACACGAATGCCCTCATCGCCATAGACCTCGTTGAGAAACGGCTAAATCTGGCGAAATCGCTCGGTGCTGAAATCACCTATAATCCCAAGGAAATTGAGGCATCCGAACTGGTGCCAGCGTTGAAGGCACGTCCAATTGACGTGGTGTTCGACTGTTCTGGCAAGGGTGCCGGGTTAAACCTCGCCACTAAAATTGTGCGTAGGGGTGGACACATTAATCTCTTCGGTTGTGTTCGAGAAGAAGTGACAATCAACGGTCAAGAGTGGCATGGTGCCGCGTTTAATTTGGTGAGCTCCTCGCCGGGTGCAAAGATTCGGGATACGTTCCCACCAGCGATCCGAATGCTTGCGCGTGGTCACATCGACCTAAGACCGCTTGTAACACACATCGTCCGGCTTGAAGATTATCCCTCACTTCTCAAAGAAGCAACAGATGGAGATGGCAGTTACATCAAAGGTGTCGTGAACGCGACGTAATGGCACCATAGATGAGAAGGGCTGCCATTTTATTCAAACGCTCAATCAAAAAAATAGGGAGACGCTCTGGGATCCAAAGGTCGGGCAACTTCAAACTTGCCCGTCATCGATTTTCGCGTCAAGACGATAATTCCATAAGAACTGTATGTGCCTTGTGTTACCCAATGTCCCTCATCCACCAAGACATCCTCAAGACCGTCATTGTTAAAGTCGGCACGCACGATTTCCTGCAATGATTGCACCAGACCCTCATACTCTATCTCCAAAACATGCTGAGTTTTTTCTCTAACCACCAGCTCCCCAGTCTCTAACTTTTGCTGATACGTCGTTTGCAAATCTTTCGCGAACGCTTGACGGCTTTTGTACTCGCCAACATGCGGAAACACAGAGAAAGGCAACAGTTCTAAATTTGCAATGCCAACTTCGGCATCTGTGATAAAACTTTCTTCAGCAACAGACGCTATTTCAAGTGCGTTTAACAAGGCACAAGGATATTTAAAAAATGATGCGAGTTTCCTCTCCATATTATTCGCTGGGGAATAGCCGCGTTTCAGCCCAGTATCATATTCTCGACACGTGCGTACTTCAATCTCGTCGCCCTTTTTCTTTCTGAGTCTGACACTCTCGATACCCTCATTCTCGCCAAAACTTACAGGCAGATCTCGAAGCCCATCAAGCTCAGACTTCGCAATAGACTTCACTTCCGTGCCATCGGCAAAACGTATCGGTTCTATGAGCTGAAAGATAACTTCAGTATTTTGATCCGATTTTTCAACCGATGATGGTTTTTCGGCTGCAACAATAGAATAACTAAAGATAGAAAGCAGTAAACACAGGATGCTACAAAGCAGCGGCTTTCGGTCACTTCTCTTCGAGCGGTATTTCATTATTGACTCCTTAATCTCCTCACCGAAATGAAAACTGTGTTCACAGAATTCAAAGGAGGTTCCTGTTCGGATCTTTTTCGGTCTGTTCAATGTTGTCATATCTTTACACAAAAAATAGTTTTGGACTTATCTATGAAAATTAATGAGAGAAAACATTTGACTGTTAGGGCATTAGGAAGGGCGACCTTAGGGGGCGATGTCAATCTTAATGCCACGACTATGAATGCTATTAGTACCGATTTGACGATGGACTACCCTTTCGATACGAGAAAACCAATGGCAGATGCGTATCGTCCGCTAACACGTCGTCGGTTTTCAACTTCGCAAACACTTCATCGGGCAATGCGCTTTTCTTCCCGTTGAATGTGGCATCCTCCGGCATAAAGAGCATCGCAAAAGCACGACGCGGGTGCGTCGTCATATTTGGACCCGCCGCGTGCGCGACCATCCCGCTGATGAATACACCATCTCCGGCTTTCATCTCAGCGGCGTAAGGTTCGATCTCTGCCCACTCTGGATATTCGCGGAACAGTTCGCCGATGCCTACCTCTCCGAGACTGCCGCCAACCTCAAAGCCGCTCGTTTTATGGGTGCCGGGGAGAAAATACAGACAACCGTTCTGAACTGTTGTATCATCAAGTGCCACCCAGAACATGATTGCCTGATGAGAGTAAAATGGGTCATACGGATTATCAACATGGAAATTCGTCGGATTTGCCCACGGTTGTTTAACCATAGCGTGGTCATGATACAATCGCACGCCTGAAGTACCAGCGAGGTCTGTTGCCAATTTTCCTAATTTGGGGTCGAGAATCAACTGTTTAATCTTCTCGCTGGTCTTCCACAAATTGACGCATTGAACGAAGACGTTCTTGTAGTAACCATCTTCTCCTTTTTGATTATGATGGGTATCAGAACGACTTACGTGTTCTGCGACAGCCTCGTCAACAGCATCCTGCCACGTTGACAACTCCGCACCATTCAGAAAATCGTCAACAATCAGAAATCCATTTTCACGGTAATATTCAATCTGATCGCTCGTAATTTGTGTATTCATTTTTTTTTACTATTGCTCCTGGTCCGCTTTCCATTACATTACGAGCGGGTTTCTGGTTAATCCGCGATTGGATTTGAGTTATATATCGTAGGGGCGAGGTCCCCTCGCCCGATACCAAATCATTAGAGACTTTGCTAATACGACATTTAGGGCATTCTCTGCTAACTGAAGTTTTTCGTGCTGTGAAGCATTTCAAGCATAGTGTCAAGCTGAGCCTCGCTTGGATCATTGATGCCAAGTGTTTTCAGCAACTGTTTCGCTTCTTCAAGTTTCTCAGATTCCTCTTTCTTTCGTTTCTCATCTATAGACTTAAAAATATGTTCAACCTCGGCTGGATTCGTCAGAAACCATTCTGTTCCAACAGCATCTTCCAGATTCTCTCGTTTTAATTTTCCGTGTATTTTCTTCTCCAATGCCTCACAATCATCTGTTCTTATAATGAGGGCTATTTTGGGTTTCTCTGGAAGTTGCTGACCAATTTGTTGATTAACCCTATCTTTAACGTCGCCGATAGTCCTACCGATGTTGCATGGCCAATCGGTTGATCCTGTTAATTTAGCGTATAACCGATAAATAGGGAAATAATAGAGATAAACAGACTCGTTGCCGATGCCGATGCACTTCACATTAGACGTGTCAACGTGCTTTACAACTTTCTCTATATCCCATCTTTCTTGAATCAGATCCTGACGCGCGTTCCAAACAACACTCTTCCCACCGCCTCCGGGATTATCCATACCTAACATCTCTGCCAGTTGTCTATCAGGGATATGACAAAATAGGTCAGGATTGTTTTCGTGCTTTTCCAGATTCATATGTGTCAAAACATGGCGTGCCGCCTCCCCTTTTTTACCTTGTTTAACCATGAGCCTTGCTTCTTCAAGTAGCTTCTTAAACTCTGGAGACCTAAGATTCTCTTTAATTCGAGCGTTAGTGTCTTTTGCCATAATTCTCCTTTAGTGTTTCTATCTCTCGTGTGAACTCATCAATTTTTTCGTTCTTGTTCCCGATCCCTTTTGCCTCGCCATACGGGGATACCGATGGGTACCACATTTATTAATTAGCCATTCAAGAAAAAGGAACTGTAATTTAAATCATTTCACTTACAAATTTAAAAATTGACAAAACACTACTTCAAAATAACCATTTTTCGCAGTGGTGAAATTTCATTCGTTTGTAATTGATAAAAATAGATCCCGTTTGCAACAGGTTCTCCCAAGTTATTACAACCATCCCAATAAGCAGCTTGATTTTTATTTGTGTAGTAGCCAGGGAGTTGATAGCCAAGCAGCAAAGTCCGGACCAAAGTACCATTTACCGCGTAAATACTCAACGTTACGTCTGCCGGTTCAGATAATTGGTAAGGAATCCACGTCTCCGGATTGAATGGATTTGGATAGTTTGGCAGAAGTGCAGTTTCTTCAGGGGGCAACGAAGCAAGAAGTTGCTCCAAGATAAAAATCCCACGTTGAAAAGCAGGATCCCTTCGGTTCAGCACTCGCACTTGATGTAGCCACCCTGCGACGGTGACCCTCGTAGGAACGATCCCCGAATCGTGACTCCACACAATAGGTGCTGATGCCGTGTTTCCAAACGCTGCAGCGACAAGTGCCAGATCAACGATATTAACAACCCCGTCAGAGTTGATATCCGCAGCGTTTTCGTCGCTTTTACCGAAGTTCGATGCGACCAAAGTGAGATCAACGATATTGACGACACCGTCCTTATTGACATCCTCCAGTTTGTGCGTGGTGTATGCGGGTTCAATTATCTCAGCTTTGCCTATTCGTGGTATAGAACTGCCCCCCGAACCATCCGTCAATAGCACGTCAGAGAGACTCACAGTAGAGGCTTTTACAGCAACCACCTCAAAAGTAAGGATCGCAAGTGTGCCATCCCCTTGACTTTTTCCCGAAAGAGATGTCGCCGCAAGAGTCAGAGCGTTTTCTGACAAAACAGGGGGTAGAATATAAGCTCCCGCGGGCAGGTAATCCCCATTTAAACTCTCTACATAACGCAGTGCTGTCGTATCAAATGACACAGTTGCCTGATAGCCTGCAATATTTTTTCCATTGTCAATTTTTAGGGACAACTTGAGTAGTTGACCGATATTAGGGGACTGCACACTTATAGGGAAGAGACTCACTGTCGTATCTAACGGGTCTCTTGTATTGTTATCAATAATTGGTTCAATAGAAGGCAACGAAACTTTGTCGTTATTTTCTAAAAGGAAGTTAACGATTAGTTCAGCAACAATCTTGCCTTTAGGGTTTACTTCGTTAAAGGTTTGATAAACAATACCAATCCTTCCAAGGTTGCCATCTCGCACAATAACCGGATCCGCTCTGGTGGCTTGTGAGGTACCTGTATCACTCGCAAGAACCTTTTCGGCAAACCAATTCCCGGTAAGTTCATCAAGGTGAAAGGCTCTATCAGATTTAAAATTCGTAAGACTTGGGGTAATCTCTTTGCCATCTTTCGTTACCATCATTGGTGTATTATTTTCCAGCCCACCGTCCCACATTGTGATATGTGGAATATCCATAATGGCTTGTAAAGCTTGGATACCATTTTGCCCTCCTAATTCTTCTCCATTACCGCCGGCCCAAAAACCAAAGTAATCACCATGGTTAATAATAGTATTACCATCAGTTGATTCAATCCAATTTTCCGCCACAGAACCATCCGGTTGACTATTAAAGGATGGATAAATGGAAATTGGCAGGGTCCCGTAAAGAATTAAAACATCCACGTTACCATCTGAAGTTGTTTGAAGCATCCAGTCTCTAACAGCATCTTCGGTTTGAACGATTTCGGCTTGAATCCCTTTTGAAGAAAGCAATTGCTTTGTCAACTGAGATTGTAGATTGGCATCATCAAGACTTATCCAACTCACAGCCCCTGTATACATCAGAACGTTTACATTAGACAAATCTTGTGAATATGTGAGGGGGTCTATATCAGCAGGCACTTCTTCAGCGATGACATTTGGTATGTCAAGAGTCATATCAATCATCACATAATTGCCGCTGGTATCCATCACTTTTAGCACAACTTCGCTATTCCAATTACGGCGATTCGCCTCAAGAGTTATTACGCTCCTTTTTTCGCCGTTCAAATAATCCCAATCTATAACTTGTATGTCGTGTTGCCTATAAATTTCCGCTTGATGTAGCCCTATATCAGAATTCGCAATCACTTCTAATCTGATATTATCAGTCCTTAGAGCAGTGAGTTTGGGATTCTGCCATTCCACCTTCGGCAGGTTAAAGTTGTTTGTTCTATTGTTGAATTGGTAGTGCTTATCAAGCCATCGCGCCTCGTAATGTTCAAGTGCTTCCGGGTCCTTACCTTCGGGTTTGTGATGTAAGCCAAAAGCGTGTCCTAATTCATGAAAAATAAGCCCTTCAGTGAAATGACCGCTATTTGTCGCGATTAAAACACCTCCACCATACCTATTGCTGTGATATGGCCACCCCGCACCCCAAGATACTCCATTTGTTGCCTCTAAACCCCCAACTATAATCAGCCTCACTCTGTCTTGCTTGTCCCAGGGCGGTGTATCAGGGTTAAATCTATCCGGCAGCTCTGGTTGGATTTTCTCCCACGTGTTGAAGGTATAGTGCCGCCAGCCGTGTCTACCATTCACTCTATGAATTATGATATCGCGATTTGCGTCGCGTTCCAATCTAAAGGTTTTCTTGCCAAAGCCGTTACGATTCATCTCCATTTCATAGAGTATCTGTGCACCTTCTACCATTTCCTGTATTTTATCCATTCTATGATTACCGATGTCAGACGGCTTGAAATATATCGTCTCAACTATAAATCTGGCATGTGTTTCCATGTGGGAGGTTAGACACATCAACGTAAAAATTACGACCAAAACTTTTTTCACGATTGCTCTCCATAAACTAACAATTTTTCAATTATGGTGAATTCTAAAAATAAATAGGTTCTGTTTACCTTTTGATGCCGAATCCAGTCCTGACGAGATTCCATGGTTCTTCAGGAAGCTATCCCGTCTGCAGTGGTTTTTACCATATATTGAAGAAACTTCAATCATAATTGCTCGGTCGGTGATCACCAAGCAGCCGTCTCTGTCGAGGATTTGCTTGGGAGAGGATCGATGCATCAAACTGAAATTTATTCAGATAAGGCGGATATTTCTGTGTAATCATCCGCATGGCATAGTGCACTTGTAAAAGATAACGTGTCTCGTCACTCGTATTGGCAGAGCCACGATGCCAGACTTCACTGCGGAAAAGCACTACGTCCCCCGCATTGCACAAGATACTTTCTTCTCCCCGATTATTCCACTCAGCTGCCCCGTTTGGGGAACACCCAGAGAAGTGACTACCCGGCACAAACTTCGTCGGTCCCAACGTTTCGTACATATCGTTGAGATAATAGTGGGCAGTGGTGATGAAGATCGGGATTTTGACGCGCGGATCGGAACGGACATCTGCCGGTAATGAGATTGGGAGCCAATCGGTATGTAATCCCTGATCCGGCCGTCCCGGTCCCGTCAGCCACGAATGCATACCGATACAATGACAATCCTCACCGTGCGCCGCCTCGGCGACCTCAATAACGGGTGATTTGTCGAGGAATTCGAGAAACAAAGGGTTGCGATTAAACGAATTGCTGATGAGCTTGTGGCGGAATGCGTCGCCATTTTCCGGTGTTTCATCTCGGTCATGAGATTCTGGGATCGCTGGCAATCCATCCATGATGGCACGCAATTCAGCGATTTCATCGGCATCAAGCACACGGGGAAAATAGACATACCCATCCCTTTCCAATGCCTCAACTTGGCTTTCTAAATCGTTATAGGTGACGAGTGAGAGGGCTTTCGTCATCTTCGGTACTCCTTTCGGACGATAGCAGCAGGTCAACATTTATCCGATATAATATGTTAACTTCTATGAAGTTGTCAAAGGAAAAATAGGGCTGCGCAGGATTTCTTCTAAGGTCCACCACAAAGCGATTGCCCTAATACCTCAACTATACTGTCTTGAGTTTTCGCCATAGGGTTGTACGACTGATACCCAAACGTTGTGCAGCGAGTTGCGGCTTTCCATCAGATTCCTCCAAAACACGTTGGACTAACTCACGTTCCAATGCCGCAAGCGGGTTGCTTTCCCTGAGTGCTTTCGTAACAATATCGTCCCTCAACGCAATAAGGTCGAGCGGTAGATGTTGCTTTTCAATACTTCCACCCTGACATTTGACGAACGCGTGCTCTATGATATTCTCCAACTCTCGTACATTGCCGGGGTAGGTATAATCCATTAAGATTTCAAGGGCATCGGGTAAGATGCGGTGAATAGATTTTTGTGTTTGTTGACTGAATTTTTCGATGAAGTGTTCAATGAGGAGCGGGATGTCATCTCGTCTCTCACGGAGTGGTGGCGGCGTAATCGGGACGACGTTGAGCCTGTAGTATAAATCCTCTCGGAAACGTCCGGCATCAATTTCTGTTTTTAAGATTCGGTTTGTCGCTGCAATGACGCGGACATCTACTTTTTTTGTCTCCGTCGAACCGACCATCTCATATTCACCCTCTTGCAAGACGCGGAGCAACTTTGCTTGTGTTCCGGGACTTAACTCGCCGATTTCATCAAGAAAAAGCGTGCCGCTGTCCGCAGCTGCGAACCGTCCTTCGCGCGTTGCAATGGCATCCGTAAATGCACCTTTGACATGTCCAAAGAGTTCGCTCTCTAACAAATTATCAACCAAACCAGCGCAATTGACGCGGATGAAGGGTTGTTTTGCCCGCTCGCTATTGTCGTGGATTGCCTGGGCGATCGGTTCCTTGCCAGTCCCGCTTTCGCCTTGAATCAGGACAGTCGTTTTCATGGGGGCGACGAGCTGAATCAACTCGAAAATCTCCTGCATTTTCCGATTTTTCCCGATGAGGTTCCCAAACGAATTGTGTTCCTTCAGTTTGGCATTGAGTGCCTTTACCTCCGAGAGATCACGGGCGAATCCTTGGATGAATTCCCTCCCGTCGTATGCAATGCGGATCGCGCGAATTTCCAATGGTAAGCGACTTTTGTTTTTACAGGACAGTTCGGTTTGGAAAGTAATAGGATTCTGTGGGGCGAGTCCTTTGAGTGTTTCGCAGGTGTTTTGAAATTTATCGGGATGCATTAGGTCACGCAGCGACAGATTGACGAGTTCTTGATGTGTATAACCCAGCCATGTACAAAAATTTTCGTTTACGGTAACAAAAGCTTCTGTGAGTGAGGGACAAATGAAAATTGCGTCGTTGGACATCTCAAAAAGCGTGCGGTAGCGTCTGTTGTTTTCGGCGAGTTTGTCTGTCCAATTCCCTTTTTCGATCAGAATTGAGAGTTGTCCGGCAATAGGTTTCAGTCGTCTGATATGCGCCTCAGAGAATGCTCGGGGTTTTTCACTCGTAAAAAAGACGACCCCAATGGGTTTACCCTGCACCTTGAGCGGAAGGGTCAGATTGGAGCGCATCCCTTCCTGGACCATCAATCTCGTCCAGTTTGTCGGTCTTTTTGCGAGAATTTCCTCGAAATCGTCAATAATCCGGGCTTCACCTGAATTGAGAATGGGTTCAAGGCTGGACCCCTCGATTTTTGCTGAAAACCCGTTGTCCAGCAAGATTTTTTTGTTGGATTTTGTTTTGCACTGCACTAAATTACCGGAAGATGTGTCAATGAGTGCGATGCCTAACCGATTATGGGGTACTATGTTCTGAAGTCCAGCGTGGATGTTCTCAAAGACTTCATCAAGTGTCTTGCCGAGTTGAATCTGCTCAAGGATTTCATAGATATGATCAGCTTCAACAGTTTGGTTAAAAATAGTATCTTCGAGTCTATCACGCATTGGTGCTTCAGGAGTGACTGCGATCTGAAGGGTATCTCCCTTAAGCCGGAGCGGATAGGTTCGGACATTCGGCGTGGTAATGGGACATCCACTTTTCAGATCATATTGCCAACCGTGCCACGGACAGGTAACAACTTCACCCTCCAGTGTTCCTTCGTTGAGTGGCCCTCCCAGATGTGGACAGGCATTATTGATAGCATAAAATCTTTTACCCGTGTTGAAGATTGCGATGCTTTTATTGTCTAATTTGATGACGATATTTTGTCCTGACTCAATTTCAGATGTTTGGGCGATGCTAATCCACTTCACTGTTTTCCTCCAGGCGTGAATAGGAGTTGTTATCTATGGATTACAGATTATCATATAGTGAAGCGGATGTCAAGAACTTTGTTTCATAAATGAAATTCGTTTCATTTATGAAATAAGCCTTCATTTTTTAACACTTACGCACTCCGCTGGTAGGTGTGGTTTGTAACCGCACCGGGCCCGTGATAGTAACCCTTTATACTGTCCGAAGATAGGCGTTTCAATTTTGAAATACGTAGGCAAAATCTGAAATTTCATTTTAGCCCGTAAAACGCTGATATATCTCAATTGGACAGATGCTGAACATTTGGCATGAAATTTGCAATACTATGCTTTAATACGACCAGAGCAAGGTAACTATCCTAACAGGAGGAAATTACGATGGTAAATAGAAAGAGGATTCAGAAAGCGCAGGACAGGATGAAGCAGCAAGGGATTGATGCCTATCTCATTCTGACGCACGACGATTATATCTACTTTTTCGGAGAGGATCGGTATCAACCGCGCGCCATTATCCCCGCACACGGGGTGCCAATTGTTGTCACTTTTGCTGGAGAAGAGGCAGAGGTTAAAGAATCATTGGGGGTCGAAGATGTCCGGATTTTCGGCTCTGTCGGTCAACAGATTAAGGACGTTGTTCAGGTGATGCGTGGTATGATAGGAGATAAGGAGAAACTCAAAATTGGGGTCCAGATGTGGTTCGGCACCCCTGCCTTCCTATTGAACATGTTCCAAAGAGCGAATCCGATTGTTGATGTCATGGACATCGCCCCGGTTATGGATGTCCTCCGTATGGTGAAAGATCACGCCGAGATAGCACTCATGCAGCGTGCCGCAGAAATTGCTGGCATCGGCATGGAGACGGCAGTCAAAACGCTTAGACCGGGTATAACGGAAAATGAGGTCGCAGCGGAAGTTGAGTACGCTATGCGGAAAGCCGGTGGACATGGTGTTGCAACGCCTGTGTTTGTGAATTCGGGAGTCCGTTCGGGATGGCTACACGGCACTGCTTCTGACAAAGTTATTGAGACGGGGGACCTGGTCGTGCTGGATTTGGTGCCGCGGTATAAAGGGTATTGCGCAAATCTCTGTCGGACATTTGTGATTGGGACACCGACAGCGAAACAGATGGATATGTTCGAGACCTATAAAAGTGCCCAAGCCGCAGGGATCGCAGCGTTGAGACCTGGGAGGAAGATGCGAGATATTGACGCAGCGGCAAAGAAAGTTTACACTGAAAACGGTTATGGTGAATTCTACGTCGCGGGGATCAGTCATAGCATCGGACTTAGTTTTGAGGAGACACCGGCACCAACGATCCATCCCGGTGATTCTGGTATCCAGATTTCTGACGGAATGACGGTGACCATCGGACATCCCGTACTTTCTGTTCCGGGAACGGGAGGCGTGCGCTTGGAGGATACTTTCCATATTTCGGGGAGCGTTGCGAAGCCGTTGACGGCTTTCCCTGCCGAATTAGAATTGCCACTCGGATCGTGATAGTACCTAAACCACTATAACTCTCAATTTTTCAGGAGGACTCAGAAATGAGCCGTTATCTTGAACACGCCAATATGACCGTGAACGACCTTGAAAAAGCGATCGATTTTCTAACAACTGCCTTTCCAGATTTTCGAGTCAGAGGCGGTGGCGATAATGCGAACGGAACGAAATGGTGTCATCTTGGGACTGACGATTTTTACATTGCATTGTCAGACCGCGAGCATCCCTTCACAGGGGACCGTAAGGGTACCTATGTGAACCATCTCGGTTTTGCTGTTGATGACGCTGAAGGTATCAGAGAACGCTTGTTGGCTGCTGGATATAAGGAAGGTTTTAAAGTTGAACCGCATCCTTACCGAAAACGCCTCTATTTCATTGATGCAGACGGCTTTGAATGGGAGTTCGTCGAATACTTCACGGAGGATCCAGCGAAGCGGAACGATTATTCACAATAAAGAGAATCGTTTGGGACACAATGCTTGCTAAAACAAAACTTGTAGGGTTAAGGCGTAATGCTTGCCCTACAAGTTTTTTGTCTATCTCTTTTTTCCCATGCCATAACGGCAGCTCCGAACACAGCAAAGCCGAAGAGTGTAAAGGGCATCTGCCAGAGAAGGAAACTCATGTGCGTATGGATATACGAGTGAGCCTTGAAGATGACAAACCATGATAACGGCGCCAGAATTGAAAACCATGTTGCACAGATTAAGGCGATATAATGGGATCGTCGTTCGGCATTACTACACCGCAACAGCAACACAGACATCAGAATAAAGAAAACTATCAAATAATAATAGCGAATTTTGAATAAGAAGTTAGAGAGGAAGGTGTTTGTGAGGGAGATATAGTTGTTAAGATCAAAGAAAACACCGTTCATGTAGGTGGCGACTACGCTTATCGTACCGGCTTCGAGGCTGGCAGCATATACAGCCGGGTAGTCTCCCACCTCTCCATACGTGCGCTTCCCAAAAGACCAGATTACATGCGTAACCCCATCTATGAATCCGCCCTTGGCAGCACCGATCTGGAAACATAACATGATGAGACTGAAAAAAATTGCGACCCCTGATCCGAGCCCGGCTACAAGCGTCCCCTTCACGCATTGGTGGCGGCTCCACTTGTCAAGGATAGCGTAATAGGCGAACGGCACCAGCATCATCACCAACGTGGTTGTAATGTACTCATAACCGTTGATGAAACACTTAATAGAAACCGCAATAAAGATTAGGATGCCAACCCTGATGAACTGACGGTTCGCCGGGACTCTGTGGTGTTTAAGGAAGTACAGGACGATAACCATCGGCAAGTAGAATGCCCACAGACTCCACCAAAGGTTCTTCCCGAAGACTGTCAACCATTGCGAGAACACCGCTGAACCTACAACAAATATCGCGACCCACCCGCCAAACTCATCATAGAACCAACCCATAATTGCAGTCAATGCGATTGCCGAAAGCAGTGCTGTTAGCACATAGAATGACCATAATTTGATTTGGGGCGATAGAGGAATGATCTTGTCCAGTAGACTGAAGATAATTCCTTGTCCACCGGGTTGTGACATGTACGGTGAGAATTCAGCAAAAGCACCTCTGTTGAGATAGGCTGCGTATTGATTGTCAATCTGATTTTCAGATATCCAGTCCTGTTGAATATTCGTCGTAATGCCCGCGCCCGTCAGTCCCCCTACTGAAAAGATGCCGTCTTGGCGAGATTTGACCATTCTTCCGACAATAAGGCTCTCAGTATCTCGCTGATGCGTGTCAAACCATTCCTGTTCGGCGACATGCCATACGTTAAAGAGAAATCCGAAAAATAGGAGACCGATGGATAGAGTCCATAAGGCTATCTTCTTCGCGAGTGCTGATTGACTGAGATGTTTAAGTTGTAGAATAAGCATGTCGGTGTGTTCGTCGTTTCCTTATAGTGAATTCCATACTTAATTGGACCTTCCTATCGTACATTGGACGCTCCTACCGTACCGCAAACTGTTAGTTTGCGTGAATTAGACGCTCCTATTGTACCGCAAACTGTTAGTTTGCGTGCCAAGTGTTCACATATTTTTCGGCTTTACTATATCTAATATGCGGGTTATGTTATCACGATTCTTTCGTTTTTAGCAATCTTTTTGGTGTGGAAATAGCTATCAGCCATCGGTTTTCAGCGATCAGTAGCCTTTCATGAAAATTTACTGACGATCGACCTCCGATGTATGTTATAATCTGGGGCAATTACATTAAGGTTTAAAATCTCTAAATAGGCGAAAAATGGACAAAAATAGGGGCATGGCATACCATCAAGCCAGTAACGAGGGTAACGTGTCAGCAGCACAAACCCCATATCAAACCCTATGGTCAAAAAGGGCGTTGGTTATCGGCATCGCCTTGGCGGTCTTAGAGTGTTTGATTGCGCCCTATAACGATTTTGTCATTCGTAACACCTTTCTGGCGGGTGGTCATTTTCCGCTTGCCCCGTTTTTTGTCTTGACGACCTTGGCGTTGGTTGTTAATTCCGTTCTAAGACTCCTGCATCCGAAACTTGCACTCTCCGCTCAAGAACTCATCGTTATCTGGTGCATCATGATTGCCGTCGCCGGTATCCCCTCATCCGGCATGATGCGGGATGCGTTGTCTACTTTCGCGGCTTATCACTATTTCGCCACACCCGAGAACGAATGGAGATCGCTTTTCTTTCAATATATCCCCGAATGGCGTGTCGTGCGAGATGAGACCGCGATTGTCTCTTTCTACGAAGGCTTATCCGTCGGCGAGCAGATCCCTTGGGGTGCGTGGCTGAAACCCCTCTCCGTATGGGCGTTGTACGTTTTAACCGCCTATTTCGTTATGGTCTGCCTCGCTGTGGTACTCCGAAAACAGTGGATCGAATATGAGAAATGCACATTTCCACTCGTTCAACTGCCCGTAGAGATCTCCGTGCATCAATCAGGTATTGTCAATTCATTTTTCAAAAATAGGAAGATGTGGGTCGGTTTCGCGATACCAGCGTTTATTCACACCCTGAACGGGCTGCATGCGTATTTCCCTACACTCCCAAATATCCCCATCCGATTTTGGCTCGACCCGTTTCTCGTCGGTAGACCGCTCAACGCCTTGAGACCTTTTCAGATTGTAGTCTTGATGTCGATGGTCGGATTTAGCTATCTTCTCACACTTGAGGTCGCCTTTAGTCTCTGGTTTTTCTTTCTATTTTTCAAACTACAATGTCTCATCGGCAGCATGCTCGGCTTCTTCATAACCAAGGGTCCTGGTGTAAAATGGACGGCGTATTCGTTCAGTGCAGCGCAGGAAGCAGGCGCGTGTCTGACGCTTGGGGCTTGGGCACTCTTCAAAGCCAGAGCGCACATCAAGCACCTATTTTTAGGAGGCTTCGGACGCGGTACCCACCCATCTGACGCTCAGAACGAACCGATGCCCGCCGGGTTGACAGTTTTTGGGTTGCTCGGCGGTTTATCCCTCTTGATATACCTCAGTGTCTTGATGGGAATGTCGCTCGGATTTGCGGTGCTCTTTGTGGTCTTTTCGGTGGGCGTGTTCGTTGCCTTAACATGGCAGATTATCAACGGTGGTATCCCTTTTATCAATCCTTCATTTTCACCCCAAAGTTTCTTCCTCACAACACTTGGAACGGCACGCCTGACACCCGCAACGACAACATGGCTGTTCATGCAACCCACCGGCTTAACCTCACACCTGAGAGAGTTTATGATGCCGAATGTGATGAACGGGTTGAAGGCAGCGGATGCAGTCAGAGCCAACCGGCGACGACTCCTTACAGCGATGGGAGTGGCGATGGTGCTTGGGTTGTTTGTCTCCTATTATGCCGTGCTGAAAGTCAGCTACCAACACGGCGCACTATTCGTGCATACAGGCGGTAGCGGCGGGGTACGCTGGTTGAGTGCCGTCCTCACCAGTCCTACGGAGGGAACCGACTGGGCAAATACGGGTTGGACGCTTTTCGGGAGCGCGTTTACGATTGGGTTGATGTGGATACGAAAAGTTTTTGTCTGGTGGCCGATTCATCCGATCGGGTACACAATGTTAAGCTCTTGGGCATCGTTTAAGCTCTGGTTCTCTATCATGCTCGGTTATTTTCTGAAATATGGGGTCGTAAAATATGGCGGACTCAGAGCATATAGAGAAGCACGCCCCCTGTTTCTTGGATTGATTCTCGGTGAGATGACGTGTGCGGGACTCTGGTCGATCGTCGGAATGATAACCGGCGTTCAAACCGGCTATCGCATCTTGTTGGATTGAGATATGAAAGGTTCGTAGACGTGTGGAAATCACACAAAGGAAGGTGAGTTATGCGGAATCATGACGATTTTTTAATGGAGTCGTATCAGTTTAGGGAAAAGATGGTCGCCGATAAATTTCGACCGAAATATCACTTCTTACCACCATACGGACGCTGGAATGACATCAATGGGGCAATGTTCTTCAAGGGCAGGTATCACCTCGGCTACCTTCAGAAGATAAGAAACGGACCCAATGAGAGAGACTTTTCCAGTTGGCAACATATTTCGAGTCGGGATCTGCTGCATTGGCAATATCGCACAGCCTACCTCGACGAGCCGCTTGAAGGAAAAAAAGGCGACTATTTCAACAGCGGCGACATTATGGAAGGAATGGAAATTCCGACAATTATCACCAATATGCCCAGAAGGGGGATCTGTATCTACCAATGCCACGATGCCAATCTCTCACACTGGACACCGTTGGCAGAAAACCCAGTAATCCCAATCGATACCGACCAATTCCCCGAATGTGTGATTTTTGATCCGAGCGGCTGGAAAGAGGGAGACACTTACTACGCTTTAATCGGAAATAAAAACCATCGTCCCGGCTACGAGGGCGATTCGACGAGCCTGTTTAAGTCGGAAGATCTCAAGCGATGGAATTACATCGGTCCCTTCTATAAATCCTCGCGCCAGTGGACAGCGGAAATTGAAGATTGCGCCTGCTCCGACTTCTTCCGTTTCGGCGAGAAATACATGCTCCTGATGCACACGCATTTCCCCTTCAACAAGTGCCAGTATTACATTGGACACTACGAAAGTGAGACCTTCTATCCCGAAGCTAACGGACAACTTAGCCATCTCGGCAGTATGCTCTCCGGTCCCGAAACCCTCATCGACGATAAAGGTAGACGACTCTTTTGGGGGTGGATCGCCGATGCCCACGATGCAGATAGACACGGTTGGCAGAGCATTATGACGCTCCCTTGGCACCTGAAGCCGACTTCGGACAACCGCTTAAACATTGAACCGGTTCCAGAATTACAATCCTTGAGATATAATGAATGCCAAGTCGAAGACCTGTTTTTAGAAGCCGGGCAGGAGATCACCGTTGAAGGGCTTGCTTCGGACTGTATGGAATTGAAACTGACGATAGAACCACATGCGGCGCAACGATTCGGGTTGAAACTGTTCTGTTCACCAGATCTTGAGGAGGAAACGGTGATTTGCTACGATGTGGGGCAGCAAGCCTTTATTGTCGATTTTGAAAAAGCGAGTAACGACTGGACGCTTTCATATCGTTGTGGACGTGAAGTGCTGAAACCCGGCAGGTTCAAGCAAACAGTGCCTTACACCCTGGGAGCCGACCAACCACTCGAACTCGATATTTTCGTTGACAGATCGGTCATTGAAATGTTCGTCAACACTGAGATGTGCATTGTTCAACGGGTTTATCCGACCCGATCCGACAGCAAACAGGTACGGTTGTTTTGCGAAGATGGGCGAATTGCGGTCAGAAATATCGTCAAATGGGAGATGGACGCAACCAATCCTTGGTAGATTCTGGTTACGAACACCACACATAGGGACCAGGACCTGTCCGGCGAACCATCTCGGTGATCTGTTGACGCATCTGGGCGATACGGTTCTGGTGTTCTGGACGATTTGCAACGTTTTGCATCTCGCCCGGATCGGTCTTCAGGTCGTACAATTCATCAATATCAAAGCGGTTGCGAACATATTTCCAATCTCTATCCAGAATCATCACATGCGCCGCCAACGCTTCGGGTTCATTGGCGTTGTGATAGATGGCATTGAGGCTGGCGATTTCGGCGAAGATGGGTTGGTGTTCCGGTTCTTGACCGTTCAAAATCGACGCCGCAACGGATCGTCCGTCAATTGGCGTTTCCGGGACCTGACCGGCGAAATTCAGTAAAGTCGGCATCAGATCCACACCGGCGAGGGGGGTTGTGACTCGAAAACCTGATGGCAAATGATCCTGCCATGAAAGTAGACACGGCACCCGGACCGAACCCTCATACATCAGACACTTCTCAGTATAGCCGTGGTCGCCGAGCAATTCACCGTGATCACTCATAAAAGCGACAACCGTGTTTGTTCCCTCAAGCGCACGCAGTAGCCTCCCAACTTGCGCATCAATGTGTGTGATTAGGGCATAATAGTAAGTCATCATTCGGCGGAATTCATCGTCAGTGACTGTTGAAGGGATGCGAAATTTCCCGCGCTTCTGAAACTCGGGTTTCCCATCAAGCCGATCGCGTAACGAAAGGGATAGCGGCATCTCTTCTTCGCGATAGCGTCCCGGCAGGTCCGGCGGGACTAAGATGAGCGGGTGTGGGTCTTTGATGCTCGCAAATAGGAAGAACGGGTCATCACTTTGCTGCTGCACAAATTCGAGCGACCGGTCAATTGTCCAAGTTGTACGCTGCTGTCGAGGATCTGAGATTGTGCCGAATGCCAAGATATTTCCGTACTGCGTCATTCCTGGGGCACCTGAGCGATAGAGGTTTTCAACGTCTTCTGTGTCAAAATAATCAAACAACGGGTCTGGATAATCTCCAAGATAGCGATAGGTAGACCAGAAATCTGTAAATCCGTGTTGTGGTCGATGGTCGTCTCCCAAATGCCACGGTCCAACAATACCACAACGATAGCCAGCACGTTTCAACACATCTCCGATAGTAGTTTGGTCGTGAGGCAGATAGCCCCCGAACTCGCCCATCCTTTGGGGTCCATAATTCCGCATCTGCAGGTGGGCATGCGGATAGAGTCCAGTCAACCAACTTGCCCGTGCGGGTGAGCAGACTGGCGAGGCACAGTAAGCGTTCTCGAAACAGACACCGCTCGCTGCCAACCGATCCAAATGAGGCGTTTGAGCGATTGGACTACCGGCGAATCCGGCGGCGTCCCATCGCATCTGATCACACATGATGAGGACGATATTGGGTCGAGATGTCCTTGCACTATTCATCCTTAACTAAACTGTCCTTTGTCTATTACGGAGCGAAACTCGATCGCAGTTTGATGCCCCAGCGTCCGGCTTCGTAGGTTAAGACGTAGAGCGATTCGTAGGCGGCAATGGCTGTGCCATCGGCGCGATAGCGTGTGAATTGCGTGTCAACGTGTACTTTGGACTCTGACACATGGACAATGTTGCGTCTGTCCCAACCACTATAGTGCCAACCCCTTGCTGTTAGGTTTTTTCGTATTCTCTCCACATCCTGCTCACCCGGTTTGTTGAGTATCCGCATATTGCCAGAAGCGAGGCGATAGTGCGGAAAGTGAAACGTCTTTTCCCATGCGACTATATCAAGACGGTTGAAGGCATCCATCCACGTGTCAAGCACTTCCATGATTTCGGCTTCGATTGTTTCTTTCATTTTTTTTCCTCAATAGATATTATCATATACCCATTATTCTAACATAAATGCCCCAATAGAATAAAAAAAATTATCGCTTTCTTTCCCAATATCAGATATACTATCATAGAGTCTTATTGAATATTGTGCGGCTTTGTAACAAACGGAGTATCATAGGTATCAATGAACATCGTCTTTCTATTCTCAGATGAACACGCCGGGGCTGTGATGGGTAACAGTGGGCATCCCGTTGTCCAGACCCCGCATCTGGATCGCCTCGCCGAACAGAGTTACGCATTCGATAACGCTTATTGCAATTACCCAATCTGTACGCCTTCACGCCTGTCCATGCTCACAGGACGCTACCCGCATCAGATTGAAGCTTGGGATTTGGGGGCGATCGCCGATCGAAGGTATGAAACATGGGGTGACCATTTGGCGAAGGCGGGGTATGAGACCGTGCTGTGTGGACGGACGCATTTCAACGGAGCGGATCGATTACTCGGATTCTCTTATCGCTTGTTAGAGGATCTACATCGGTGGCGACACACAACAGGGAGACCGCCACGTCGCGGACCGGATGCCCGGCGCGGTTCTAACTCACACGTTACCGAGTGCGGACCTGGAGACCACGAACACACGAGATACGACAGAAAAGTTACAGACTTAGCAGTAGACTTTCTTCGGGAAAAAGCTGCATCATCTGATGAGAAACCGTTTTTACTCTACTGCGGGTTCATGCACCCCCACTTTCCACTGATTGCCCCGCCCGAATTCTACGCACTATACGACCCAGACACACTTGAACTACCCGATACATGGAACGAACGGCTTGAATCCCAACACCCCATCATTCAACACCACCGTTGGGCATGGCGGAACGACATTCCACCACCTGAGGCAACCGTGCGCTGTGCGTTAGCCGCCTACTATGCCCTTGTTTCGGCTCTCGATGCCCAAATCAGTAGGATATTGGAGGCGATTGATACATCACCACTGCTTGAAAATACGGTTGTTATCTATACGAGTGACCACGGCGAGATGGCAGGGCACCACGGCATCTGGCAGAAGCAGTGTTTCTACGAACCGGCAGTGAGAGTGCCATTAATGCTGCGCCTACCTTCAGGGGAGACCGGTCGTGTCGCGCAAAACGTCTCGCTGGTAGATGTCTTGCCGACCCTATTAGAAGCCGCTGGTCTGGAAATACCCTCTGATTTACCGGGAGATAGCCTACTGGAGATAGCCCGAAACCAACCGGGTGAAACAACGCGCGCCGTTTTTTCAGAGTACCATCACATGGGTATGCTTAACGCCGGTTTCATGCTCAAGCGTGGAGATTACAAATTGTGTCATTACGTCGGGAGCGAACCGCAGCTGTTCAACGTGGACATTGACCCATTAGAGAACGACGATTTAGCATCAAAACCTGAATATGCAGCAAGACGGAGCGAATTGGAAACCGCCTTGCGCGCGGTGCTCGATCCAGAACGAGAAGATGCCCGAGCCAAAGAAAATCAGCGGATCCGTAGATTATAGTATAGGAACACCTAAACAAAGAGGATTTGTACCGCAAACTGTATGAAGTTTAAGAAAATAATTCGGTAATAGACGGGAGACCATGAATGGTTTCCCTACTACAAACGAGTCTGTTCGTAGTAGTGCGATTTTGCGGCGTACTCGCTCAAATGCGACGTGCATTATCGCACGTTCAGAAATTACCGAATTAGTAAATTAATCTTCATTTAGTTTGCGATTTGTTTTAGCGTCCTTTGCCTGCTACAAGACGCGTCCTTTCGGAGGTTGCGAGTTCGGATACCACCGAGAATCAGCCGGTGGTGCCGGATCGGGAGGCTGCAGAGAGGCAAACTCCGCCAACTTCGGTCGGATCTCGTCTTCCCAAATCCCTTCGACATCATCAAACGTCAACGGCGTACGATTCGACGCCTCCGCTTTGTATGCCGCCAGCAACGCCGTCGTCTTTTCACCAAAATGTGTCACAATATCTGCGACCATCTGTTCCCCGACGAGACGGCTCGAGGACTCGTTGAAAGATCCCATTGCAAAATCCGGGGCGCGCCTATCATCTGTCGGCATCCGCGACATATCCACACAATCAGGTGCCACTGCCCAGAGCACAGAGGTTTCGCCGCGTCCGGCGTGTCCGCCCAATCCTTTACCGTCCTCAAAACGCTCGATATCCGCACCTATGCTCATCGTCGAATACATCCGAACCCCGACATGTGCCTGCATGATGTCAATCACTATCGGTACGTCTAACCGATGCGGACCCGAATGCCCCGAAAACAGAATTGCGCCTTGAAACCCTAACGCGTCTACCGCTCGAATGTGATAACAGATGTTTTTCAAAAACATCCACGGCGGTATTGCTGTTAGCCACGGTCGTTCTTGATTAACTTGCTTGTGTCCCCACGACCCGTAGCCGCTAATCTCATGGCAGTGCCAGTAGAACGGCGGCGCGACAATCCCACCGTGTGCTTTCGCCGCCTCACAGGAACATTCGTGTGCCCGAATCGCATCCATCCCGACGGCATTGTGCCAACCGTGCGGCTCGCACAACCCATAAGGGAGATACACCATGGGACACGCCGCTAATGCCGCTTCTAACTCATCAGGAAACATCCGTTCCCACCGTACTTCGCGTCTCATACAACACCTCTTTTCCACGCGTTTGCATAAATCTACGGAATGTGTAATAATATCAAAAGTCTAACAGATTTTTTAACTTGATGTCCACTCATTTTCATTAGGGTCCGTCAGTCTTCCGAAACTGGAGACTATGGAGGTAAACTCAATGATACGTCTAACAGTAATCGCTTTCTGTATGCTGTGCTGCCTTGCTGTGCTTGTGAGCCACAGCAACGCCGAAATCGATCCGACAACTGCCGTTGGCGTGTGGCTCTTTAATGAGACAGATGGCGACACGGCATCCGACGCCTCTGAAAACGGCAACGATGGCACACTGGAGGGCGACCCAGAATGGGTCCCCGGCGGCAAATTTGGCAATGCCCTGGAATTGGACGGTGCAGGTGATTATGTGAGTGTCCCTGACCATAAAACCTTGGATACCGAACTCAGTGAGGCACTCACAATCGTCATCTGGGTTCAAGGCACTTACAGACCCAACGACTGGCACGGGTTAGTGACAAAAGCACAGGGATGGCAAGTCGATATGTGTTACCTGTTGCAACGGGCTGCTAATGGCAAATTCGAGTTCGCGCCTTTCGGGGAAGCAGGCAATACCGTCTGGACAGCATCCGACATCCTACCCGAAGACGATACATGGTATCATGTAGCTGGTGTCTATACCGGCGAAGAAGCACAGATTTACGTTGACGGCGTGCTTGCTGGCACGCGGGTCTTTTCTGCGGAAATCGCCGACACGAACGCCCCTGTGGTTATCGGAACCAATTACCCAACCGGCATTCAGCCAGTAGATGGCCTTATTGATGAAGCCGCGATTTTTAGTGTTGCTCTGGAAGAAGAAGACATCAACGCCATCATGAACGACGGTTTGGAAGAGACCCTCGGTATACTCGCCGTCGAACCCTCAGACAAATTGGCTTTGACGTGGGGCGACTTAAAATTGGAAAATAATCAATGAGGTCTCGGCTGATTCAATCCGGCGCGAAACACAATTACTATCACCTACCGTTCTCGGATTTGGTCCGGGAACGATAGGTAATAAAGCCCATTATTTGCGTTTTTCACCCGGTTTTCGATACTTCGACGAATAACTATCCCCTTCTGCATCGTACGAAACGAACACCTGTCCATCGTGCACAACGAGTCGCGGGACAGTGCGGTGGCGACCATCACGTTCGGGACCTCGCATAACAGCGAATTGCGCCTCAGTCATATCCTCAACCATATCGCCCCAGCGGTCCTGCGGGTCAATCACACCGCCGCCCCAATTGGAATTTTTCGACTGATACTTAATCAGAACGCCGCGTCTGGGGATTGGATTCTTCCACGCTAAAGCACCGTGTGTGCAACCGCCGTCCATGAAGAAGAGGACATCCCCGGCTTTCATAACCGGTTGTACCACCAACCCCATCGTGTCATCACATGTCCGAATCCCGCGAGGCGTAGAATACTGCGTTTTATGGGAACCCGGCACACATGCGAAACCGCCGAGCCCTGGCTCGACATCGCGCAATTGCCATGTAATCGTGACCGTCTCACAGTAACTCCGTCCGTTCTTAAAATAATAACCGCGCGATGGACTCATCGGTTCGTTTCCATCGTGGAGTGAGTGCCCCGATGTGCCTTGAACGGCACAGAACACCGTCGCACCGCCTGTGCGATAGCCGCTACCGCCCATCCAATTGAGTCGATGCACGACAGATGGATGCGCAATCATCCGTCGAAACGGTTCGTTATACGGGTCCGGTAGGTCTAACAAGCCCGGCAGAAGCGGGCGTCCTGTACCGGCTTGGCTCACAGAACCGCCTGCCAGTTCACTACCAACAACGATGCGATCTTGGAATTTATCCACGGCTTCATTCGCGGCCGCCAACCACTCCGCATCCATCACACCGCGCACCACGAGATACCCGTTCAAATCCCAGAAGTAAAACTCTTTTTCATCGATCCCTGAAATCGGGTCGCGCGTATAAATTGATGGATGAATGACGGACGTATCTGCCTCAACCCACGTCTCCTCGCCATCCGTATTTAGGACTGGTGGTGGACTTGAATTCTTAAATCCTGGCACATACATAACCGCTTTTTGTGCAGGGGTTGCCTCGTCCGCCCACCTCGGCAGTGCCTCAGTTTCTGCGTTAGGTCCATCTGGATTTGACTGAATTGCAGCACGTCCGGCATACCAATAAGTTAGCAATCTTTTCGGTTCATCTTTCCACGGTCGCACGCCTTGAAGCGTAGCGGATGCGACTAAAAACAGATCGCCTGCCTTGAGTTCAGGTTGTATCACTAACCCCATATCATCGACACCCGTTGCTAAGTCGCGCGGGGTTTCAACGTTGCTCTTGTGGCTCGCCTGCACGACAACCAACCCACCGTCCCCTTCTGCAATATCGTCCAACACCCAGATCGCTTCCACACCTTGAGAACTCCTGCGTCCGTTCTGTTGGAAGTATGCCTCGGAAGGATTTCTCGGCTCATCGCCGCCGGTGAGCGTCATACCGGTCTCACCTTCTCGATTTCCCAACAATCGTGGGGCTTGATCGAGTCGAAAACCGTGTCCGACGATCTGGTTGAGATACCACACCGCTTTAGGGTGTACGAGTAGGTCGCGGAACAATTCACGATGTAGACCCCCTAAGAGCATCTCACTATCCGCAACGGCATCTAACGCCTTGTTGAGTGACGCGACCTCTTCCTGAGTGAGAACACCTGGGACGTGTAAGTAGCCTGCCACATCAAAAGCGTAATTCTCTTCATTGCTCATTAATTCGTTGTCCATGTGTTCCTCCTTTTATTAGACTTCGCCGTCCCAATAACTCAGACTTGGATTCTTACGGTAAATCTTTCCGACGACATAGGGCAATACTTTATTGGAATCTGGATATTCGCTGACATCATGCGGTGTAGTGGTTCCGAGTATAAATAATACAACCGGAGCATCGCTATCATTTACAAACTTATGCGCGCCGATTGTGCCGGGTGGAAATGCAATGAAATCGCCTTCTCGCACTTTCGCATCGCCGCGTGGGGTTTTCAGTGTACAAGTACCTTCCATCACATAGCACATCTCCTCGCCGAAATTGTGAAAATGCATCGGGAAACTCATTTTACCCGGCAGGAGACGGATAACGCGATACCCCAAATTCTTGCCACCGATGAGCGGATCAATGTCCTTGTCCTCAAAATCATAAGGATGCGGCGCATTTTTATACTGCCACTCTATTTCATCGATATGGATACGATTGATGTAGATGTCGCGTCGCGCTTGGAGGCAGTCAACAAGGTGTTGGCGGGCATCTTTAAAGATAGAGTGTCCATCGCCAACGAGAATCGTGCTAAAGCGGAGTGCCAAAACCTTACGGAGTTCGAGTGCCGCTTTCGGCGGGTCGCTTAATTTTTCGTCGGCGAGTAGCGTCAACGCCCCCATCGGCTCGCCTACTACCAGATCGCCGAAGAGAACAGTCCCTTTCTCTGGAAAATAGAGGGCAATCTCGCCAGGGCTTTTTCCATGACTGAGATGGATAGCATGTAAGCCCGGCACAATCGCCTCTCTGTCCTGCACGGTCCTTGTCGGTCTGATGCTTAGCGCGTCGGCATCCGCTTCATGCACAATCATCTCTGCGCCTGTCTGCTCCTGAAGTGCAGCGGCTTCGCGTTCATGATCGGCATTCGTGAGTACGATCGACTTCACGCCGCCGAGTGCCCCCAGGTGCTCACGGTCAGCATCGGACATCGCAACGGGGTCTATGAGGATATTTCCATCAGGACGTACCCACAAATGCCCGTTAAAGTCTACCTGCCGCTCCGGACTAAAGACGCTCCAACTGTATAAATCTTCAAAAATCAAACGTTTCATTACGCTATGCCTCACACGTTGGTTGCTATGGGACGGCTTCGGTTTTCTCCTTTGAGACGAACCCGTAAACTTCAAGTTCGTGTATAAAGGCTTTGCCTAACACTGTATAGGCGACAATCCCGCCACGCCTTGGATCCCATTCTCCCGCTTTCTTTTCATCTTCGGTGGTACCGCTGATGTAAATACGGATTGTATCCGTCACAACACCACTGACGCGTGCTTCAATGACTGGACTGTCGTTGTTCTGAACCTGCAGAATTGCACGCCAATGTCCTTCACCCTCTAATTTCTCGTATATCATACAATTTATGATGTTAGTCCCGCGGATAGCGATCCGATGAATCGCCTTTTGCGCTGGCAGGTTTAGGTGAATCCATCTGCCATCCGCATATCCTTTCGTCTGTACATCACCGTCTATCATCTCTGGGGACGTACAGGTGACCCCTTCCGTGACGGCGTAGTTGTAAAACTCTTGCGGTTCAAATAACATTTGCACGACCTTGGATTGGCATCCTGAAAAGGCTACAACCGCGCAAAGTACTGGTAAGATATAGAGGTAACGTCGCATCTCTCTCCTCCTGTTCGCTGCTTCCGCTTTTGGGGACTATCATAGCACATTTTTATTCTTCTTTGAACCAGAATTTTCTGAAAAGCGTTGCTTTAAAACCGCATCCGACATATAATTGCACTATCTGCATCTAAAAATAAAAGGAGAAAATTATGTACAAAAGCGCGATTTTAGGATGTCGGGGACGTGCACGCGGGCACGCTCGCGCCTATCAACACGTCAAGGGCGGTAAACTCGCTGCGATCTGCGATATGAAAGAAGATCTGCTCAACGACTTCGGCGATGAATTTGGGGTTGATGCCCGTTATACCGACCTTGATGAAATGCTTTCAAAGGAAAAACCGGATCTGCTACACATCGTTACCGCACCCGTCTTACGCGGCAGCAACGAACGCATTCGTTACCCACTCATGAATCAAGCCTCAGATGCTGGTGTACCTGCAGCAATCGTCGAAAAACCGATCGCAGTAGAAAGCGAAGATTGGCGGCAGATTTCCGAGCTCGCTGAACGCACGAAAACGAAGTTTGTTGTTAACACACAACTCAATTTCCACCCGCAGAACCTCGCGCTCAAGCGGGATGTCGCTGAAGGAAAAATCGGTGCGATTAAATTTATCGAGGCGAGCGCACGCAACCCGCCCGTCGATCAGGCACCACACGTCCTGCAACTCGTGTCCTCTTATATCGATAATTCCCGTCCGGTGAAGGTGCAAGGACAAATCTCTGGCGCAGAGCAGCTTGATTCAGCACAACCCTCGCCTGCAAATGCCACAGCACTCGCTACCTACGCCAACGGCGTGCAAGCCTCACTGGCATTCGGTCCAGAGATGGCACCCCGCGTGCTACCGGATACCTCAAACAACAGACACAAACGCGTCTGCGTCTTCGGTGAGACAGGGTTCGTCCATTGGCGATTTGAAAGTTGGGAGCGGAATCTACCGGGAACCGGTTATGAAGGCGGAGACCTGAGTTACGGTGCACAGGATGTCATTGCACAAGGTGGACTAACTGACGCAGTCTTTGAATGGCTTGACGACGAGAGCAAGGTGCATCCGACACACCTCAAGCAATCCCTCGCTGAGTTCAACCTGCTTTTGGGTATTTACTACAGCGGATTGACAAACACCGTCGTTGAATTGCCGTTTGACCCACCTGACGGTATGATTGACATGTTCCGCGAGCGGCTTTAAAATAGTAGACACGCGCCACCGTGCCGTCCATAGAAGGAGCGCCCGCATGAACAACATCATCTACATGGATAACCATGCCACAACGCCGATCGCACCCGAAGTGCTGGAAGCCATGATGCCTTACCTCACGACACATTTCGGCAACGCTTCCAGTACGCACGCATTCGGCACAACAGCGAAGGATGCCGTAGAGAAGGCACGCCAGCAAGTCGCTGAACTCCTTGGATGCTCAGCAGAAGAAATATGTTTCACAAGTGGAGCGACCGAGTCGGATAACCTCGCTGTAAGGGGCATCGCCTACGCGTGTAGAGACAAGGGAAATCACATTATTACAAGCGCAGCCGAACACCACGCAATCCTTGATACCTGCCATGCCTTGGAGGCTGAAGGGTTTGAGACGACATATCTTCCCGTGGACAAACACGGGATGGTCAGTCCTGATGATGTTGAAGCAGCGATAACGCCAAAAACGATTCTGATGAGTTTCATGTACGCCAACAACGAGGTCGGCACGATAAATCCCATATCTGATATTGCGGCTGTGGCTGCCAAACACGGCGTGCTTTTCCATTCAGATGCGGTGCAAGGAATCGGGCAGCTGCCCTCGAATATGGAGAAGCTCGGTGTGGATCTCGCCTCCTTGACAGCACACAAAATTTACGGTCCGAAGGGGATTGGCACGCTTTACATCCGTCAAGACTCCTCTCAGCCTCTCTCGCTTTTTTACGGCGGCGGACAGGAGTCAGGTGTTCGACCCGGCACACTGAATGTCGCAGGGATTGTCGGCTTAGGTGCGGCGTGCGAACTGTCTCAAAATTATATGGCGTCGGGAAAAAGTCGTGTGTCTACCTTGCGCGATACGCTGCATGAGAAGCTAAATGCGCGTTTGGAAGATATTCATCTCAACGGGCATCCCGAACAGCGGCTGCCGGGCAATCTGAACCTCTGTTTTGCGGGTGTCCAAAGCCACGCTTTACTGATGGGATTGAAGCGCGTTTCGGTGTCAACAGGGTCGGCATGCGATTCGGAGTCGGTGAAGGCATCACACGTCTTGGTTGCGATGGGAGTCCCGACTGAGTTAGCGGTAACTGCTGTCCGTTTCGGCTTGGGACGCTATAATACGGCTGAAGAGGTGGATATTGTTGCGGATGAAGTTCTAAAGGTCGTTAAGCGGTTACGGGCGTTAGCACCTGAATAGCAAGGCGTTAGGAGCTTTGCTCCGTCTGCAGTGGATTTTCTGCGGCGTGCTTAGCAATCAATTCACGCACGGCAGGGACCAATTCTATGGGGACTTCTATTAGCATGCTCGACTCACGCGCGAATGCCGCTTCATCTTCGGCAACGGCTTCGTCCTCTGTCTGCTGCTCATAGTGTGCGATAACGCTCTGGACGCGTTCTTCATCCCAACCGGGTGGAAATTCGTTCAGTTTTTTCATCGGCTACCTCTCCTCCTTTGTCTTCGGCGGTATGCTCTCAAGGGTTTCCCGCTCAATTCATAAGCTGTAACCACAAAAACACTATTAGGTCGTTGATCCTCAACATAGACTATTCGTAAGTAACGACCACTTTGTGTTTGACCTATGACAATCTTTGATCGTCTGCTTCCTGATCTCTTTTCACCAGGATTCAGTAAGACCTCTTCTACCTCGTCCTCGGTAATCCCATGGTCATAAATATGAGGCAAACCAGTTTCAGGATCGCTATAAAAGCGAATATTCATTTGTTACCTAACCATTTATTTGTTGATAAGCTAAAGTAATTATAGCACAGATTAGATTCAATTGCCAAAGATATTTTAAAGATAGTGTCTGTAAGACCGTTGCAATTTTTCTGACAATATGCTATACTTCTATCGTCAAGTTTAACGCCTATAACAGCAGGAGACACGCATGTCATCTATCGCAGCCCGAACCTATCTGACCCCCGAAGAATACATCGCTGCCGAACGAAAGGCGACACGCAAAAGCGAATATCTGAGTGGTGAGATCGTTGCAATGTCCGGTGCCAGTAACGAACATAATCTTATCACAGTGAATACATTAACTGTCCTTTACAATCAATTGGCAGACCGAGGATGCAGAGTCTACGCCAGTGATATGCGTGTTGGTATTGGTGCGGGAGTCTCCTACTTCTATCCAGACGTTTCCGTTGTTTGTGATAGACCCCGTTTTGAAGACGACGCTCTTGACATACTCACTAATCCGCAAGTCATTATTGAAGTGCTTTCTGACTCGACCGAAAGCTACGACCGAGGCGAGAAATTCGCACACTATAGACAATTGGAATCGTTGCAAGAATATATCTTGATTTCACAAGATCGGGTCCGAGTTGAACATTATCTTCGTCAAGGCAAACAGTGGCTACTCAGCGAATTCAGTGCACTTGAAGATGTGCTACCGCTCATTTCCATCAGTGCGGAACTCCCTTTAAATCAAATCTATAGATTCGTTGAATTGGAAATGGCTTCTTAACTCTTAACCTTGGGTGCTGCGCTCCGTTGTCGCTTGTGGTTTTTTGACGAAGCTATCAAATATTTTACTATTCAGAATCAAAAAAACAGAATCTGTTAGGATTAACCAAAAACCATCGTGAAACGAAGTGGAACGATGCCCAGATTTAATAGTTTAAAAAAACAGATCATCGCTTGTGGATTGAAAAAAGCAGAGGCATTGAGGATAACTGAAGCCCTCAGTCGGATATTGGTGACACAATCCGCGACAGCCTGTTGGCACGAAATTTCGAGCGACATCCTCACACCAGAACACCCCTTTGTCCTCCACCAACTCCTTTACGATACCGTGTACGCCGACTTCAATATCGCAACGCACGGGCCACCACCCGCATGGTTTCCCACTGACGAAGACATCACCGCAGCGAATATCACGCACCTAATGACAGAATTATCCATCAAAACCTATCCCGAATTCCATGCGTGGTCGGTTGCCAACCGAGACACGTTCTGGCAGATGATGATTGATAAACTGCGCATTAAAGCGATAGACACAAACGCCAAACCACAAAAAGACGCAACAGGCATCGCAACACACCTATCTAAACTCAATATCGTCGATAGCTGCTTCAGTGCCCCCGATGATGCCATCGCGATTATTGCGCAACGCGAAGGCGACGATACCCTCCTAACGCTCACCTATCACGAATTGGCATGCCTGACCAACCGAGTCGCAAATGGACTTGTAAATATTGGACTCAAACCGGGAGATGCAGTAGCGATTGATATGCCCATGAACGCCGAATCTGTTGCGATCTATCTCGGAATCGTCAAGGCAGGGTGTGTTGTTGTGGGAATTGCCGATAGTTTTGCTCCTGATGAGATAGCCACGCGCCTCCGTATCGGTAAAGCGAAAGCGATCTTCACGCAGAATTATATCAATAGAGCAGACAAACGTTTGCCTTTATATGAGAAAGTGATGGCTGCGAACGCACCAAAGGCAATTGTCTCCTCCTGTGAAAGCAACATCACCAGCGCACAGGTCGAACGCGAAGGGGATATAACGTGGATCGACTTTCTGAGCGACGTGGAGACCTTCACCGCTATCCCGTGCGATCCAGACGCACATACGAATATCTTGTTTTCCTCTGGCACCACCGGCGAACCGAAGGCGATTCCGTGGACGCATACCACCCCAATCAAATGTGCTGCGGATGCCTATCTACACCACGACATTCATCCCAGCGATGTACTTGCGTGGTATACAAACCTCGGTTGGATGATGGGACCGTGGCTCATTTATGCCAGTCTCATCAACAAAGCAACCATCGCCTTGTATGACGGCGTACCGACCGGACGCGACTTTGGGGTCTTTGTGCAGAAGGCGAAGGTGAGTATGCTCGGTGTCGTGCCTACCCTCGTCCGGGCGTGGAAGAATACAGACTGTATGCATGGACTCGACTGGCACGCGATCCGGGCGTTCAGTTCAACGGGTGAATGCTCCAATCCTGAAGAGATGCTATACCTAATGTCTCTGGCGGGGTATAAGCCGGTGATTGAGTATTGCGGGGGCACTGAAATCGGAGGGGGTTATGTCACCGGGACACGGGTTCAACCCGCTGCACCTTCGACGTTCACAACCCCGGCACTCGGCTTGGATTTCTTGCTCTGTGATGATGACGGAAACCCAGTTGACAACGGCGAAGTCTTTATTATGCCACCTTCCCTCGGTCTCTCAACAACGCTTCTCAACGCCGACCACAAGGAGATCTACTTTGCAGGAACCCCCGGACCGAATCTACGCCGCCACGGCGATGCGCTTGAACGATTAGCAGAAGGCTATTACCGCATTCACGGACGCGTCGATGATACGATGAACCTGAGTGGCATCAAAGTGAGTTCCGCAGAGATTGAGGAAGTGCTTAATGGCGTCAGAGGGGTCCAAGAGACAGCAGCGGTTGCAGTTTCACCGACAGGTGGCGGTCCCAGCCAACTCGTCGTTTACGCAGTACCGGCAACATCAGAAGGTGTATCTACAAAACAGGAACTTCACGCGGCTTTGCAAACAGCGCTTTCTGCCCATCTCAATCCGTTGTTCAGGATTCACGATGTCGTCATTGTAGATGCTTTACCGCGAACTGCCTCTAACAAAATCATGCGCCGTCTTTTGCGCGCCGGAAATTCTACTAAAGATTGACATCTGTCGTTTTTTTAGGTATACTTAACGAACACCCAAGTGACATACACTTGTTTTTTATCACCTTGTGGAAAAGGAGATGTTCTCATGGAAACGTATCCAAACTCACGCCACATCCCTTACGCTCCCACAGAAACTGCTGATCTATACCCTGAATCGGATGGCAAACCTATGGCTGAGACGGATATGCACGCAGTGGCTATCATCGATTTGCGGCACCGTTTTGACAACTTCTTCGCGAATAACCCGGATACTTATGTCTCCGGGACTCTCATGATGTATGATGTAGAGGGCCCCGGCCGCACCGCCGTCTCGCCCGATATTCTCGTCTCTTTCGGCATAGGTAAGAAACTCCGCCGCACCTATAAGGTCTGGGAAGAGGGGAAGCCGCCGGACTTCGTGATGGAGTTTTCGAGCAAAGGAACGTTTCAAAATGACTTGGGGCATAAAAAGGCACATTACGCGTCAATGGGGATACCAGAGTATTTTCTCTGCGATATAGATAGACGCTATTTGCCCACGCCGCTGATGGGGTTTCGCCTCAAAGGTGGGACTTATGAACGGATACCGGAGAGCGTCGATGGCAGTATTCCATCTGTGACGTTAGGTGTATCGTTCCACCTGCTGGATGAGGGATTGGCTGTTTATGATGAGGCAACGGAAGACTGGCTGCAAACGCCTGCAGAAGCGGCAGAGCAGCGTGCAGAACAAGAAGCCGCCGCACGCGCACATGAAGCCGCCGCACGCGCCGAAGCAGAAGCAGAAGCCTCGCGTCTGCGTGAAGAACTCGAGCGTCTCAAAGCACGCTTGTCAGATGACTAACACTGCGTAGGTGAGGACCCAAAATTGTCCAAAACTTCATACTATAGTAGATTTTAGAATTACCCGAACACCTCTTTAGATGTACCGCAAACTGTATGAAGATTAATTTATTAATTCGGTAATTTCTCAACGTGCGATGAATCGCACTACTACGAACCAAACCGTTTGTAGTAGGGCAATTCTGCGGCGTACTCGACCAAATGCGAAGTGCATTATTGCCCGTCTATTACCGAATTATTTTCTGAAACTTCATTTAGTTTGCGTGCCACTTCGCATAAACTGACAGTTTCTGCTACAAGTGTCCACATATTTTCTGGCTTTACTATATTTCAGAAAATCATGTCCTTAGCAATGGAGACCACACATGGAAAAACAGTTCAAAGTTAGAGCAGCGCATTGCGATTATCGTGCCACGGAAGAGGAAATCTACCAGACCCTCCGCCGCATCACTGACCCGCTCACCCGCGCTTGGAAACCGATTGAAACCGCTAAGAAGGTGGTCATGAAATTCAATATGATGAAACCACCCGAGCGGATTATCTACTACGAGGGACGCCGCCGAGAATTAGTAGACGATGCCACCTGCCGCGCTGTCCTGCGACTCATCAAGGAACACACCACGGCGCAGCTGGTCGCTACGGATACGAACCCGTATACCCACGGGCATCGGATGCCTCCCAACTTCAACTATCTACACCACCTGAAAGAATTCGACGTGCAATTTGTCGATTCCAACTTGCCGCCGTTTAAGACTTACGACGTTCCGGGTGGCGGTTCCATGTTCGATCGCTATACGTTGAGTGCCTGCTTCGACGATGCAGATGCAGTCGTCTCGGTAGCGAAAATGAAGAACCACGCTTTCATGGGCATCACGCTATGCACAAAGAATCTCTTTGGGCTGCCACCGATGATCCTTCCCGAAGGCAGGACCCGAAGCTATTACCACCACCTCATCCGTCTCTCCTACGTACTCCCCGATTTGGCACTCATCACGAAGCCGTGCCTCAACATCATCGACGCGTTGACGGGACAGTGGGGACGCGAGTGGGGTGGGGTCGGCAGGATTTGTAATGCGCTCGTTGTTGGCGATCACCCAATTACAACTGATGCTGTCGGTATGCACCTGATGGGACACGATCCGCAGTCCGACTGGCCCACACCGCCGTTCAAGCGCGATCGCAACCATATCCTTATCGCTGCACAGCGCGGATATGGCACTGTCAATCTTGATGAAATTGATTGGGAGAGCGAAGTTACGGCACCTCTGGCGGAGTTTGATTCGGTCGAAACGGACACACCCGAAACGGTCGCAAACTGGCGACGCACGACGTGTGAACAAGGGTTAGTCTATCAAGAAAACCAGAAAGATCTCATTGACCGGTATCGTGATAACTTTATCTATATGCAAGACGGTCAAGTCGTCTGGAGCGGACCGGATCCCTCGAACCTCGGCAGCCGTCGGCAGCTGAGTGGCGACAAGAAGGACAGCGCGCTCTGGCTGAAACTCGTCGATGCCGAAGAACACGAAGGCGAACATTTTAACGTCTATGAGGACTGCCTGAAACCCTTCGCGGCATAATTTCCGCAATCCGGACGCAGCCTCTCCCTGTAGGAGCGATCTCCGAATCGCGACTCCTGCCCAATCGCTGGCGAGGTTTTGCAGCGTACACGCTCCGGGGAATGCCATACGGCATTCATACCGTTGATTCATGCGACGTGCATTCCTAACCTCGCCTATTATAAGGAGAACAAAATGGGTATCACCGACGCGCAAAAGCAACAGTTAGACGAACAGGGATGCATCGTCATTCCAGATGTGCTCTCCGATGCCGAGATCGAGGTCTACAGAGCCGATATACTCAGGTTGGCAGCAGCGGAAAAACAGAACGGGTTGGCACGTCAACACACTAACGGCTACGGGCAGCACGTCCGCTGGTTGGTAAACAAGGGACAGATGTATGAAAAACTCGTTGCCCATCCCAAGGTGATGCCGTTCTTTGAACACCTGCTCGGTCCTGATTACACGCTCAGTACACTCACCTCTAACATCATCGACCCCGGCGCAGCCGATGGCGGCTACCACGTGGATCATATCGTAGGGACGATGCCGGAGCCGTTACCGAGTTTTCCAGTCGTCGCCAACAGTCTCTGGCTTCTCGACGATTTCACGCCTGAAAACGGCGGCACACGCCATGTTCCGGGCATCCATCTCCAGCGGAAGAAACCGCCTCCCGGCACGACACACCACCCCGATGAAGTCCGGTTGTCCGCTCCAAAAGGTTCTGTGTTTCTGTTCAACGGTGCGATTTGGCACTCTGCCGGTGCTAACAAAACCGACACGCAGCGCATTGCGTTGATTTGTTTCTGTTGTCGTTCCTTTGTGAAGCCGATGTTTGACTTTGTACATCACCTTAAGCCGGAAGTCGTCGAACGCGCGACACCGACGATGCGTCGGATTTATGGATTCGATTCCCAGCCACAACCACCGGATGAACCTACACAATAACAGGAAAAATTATGCCCAACCGACGCGAAACAACAATCACTAACGAATTGGTGAACATCTTACGGAACATGCGTCACGGGTGGGAACTCGAAACAGAAGTCAACGCCTTCATCAAAGGCAACAGCGAACTCGATGCCCTCGTAATTGCGCGCGGACGTGAACCTATCGGCATCGAAGCCAAATTCGCTACGACCACCAACGCGAAAAACCTCATCAAACAAGCCGAGACCAGACTCGTCTATGAGCTCGAAGCAGAATACCATACCGCCACGAAAACCCTCAACAACGTCATGGCAATCTTGTATCCCGACCGTTTTAAGACGATGCCGGGACGCGACATCAACCCACAATTACGCGAAGCAGACGACTTGCAGTACAAACTCATCAGTACACTCAGGGGCACCGTTGGACACTTCCCAGAAAACGGATGGGCAACTGGGACAGTAGGTGACATTGCGAATGCGCTACACGTTGGCGCAATGCCTAACTCTCAGCTGGAACAGGCAGCAACAGACCTGGAATATAGCATTGACAGCGCAGCCCGCCTCCTTGAAGACGCAATCATCGATCACCGTGCCATCGGCACCAAAATTGAGACAATTCTTCACCAAGAAGTCTTTCCCAAAGATTCCGTCTCTGTAGGAGCGATCTCCGAATCGCGACACCTCAATCTACAGACCCTCCGCATGGCAGCCCTGATTATCACGGATGCCTTCGTCTTTCAGAGCTCGCTTGCTGGGAAAGCAGAGATGGAATCTGTCCGATCACTTAGGCAACTCCTACCGACAATTGACTACGCCGATGTCATTGCTGATTGGAACACTATCCTCAAAGTTAATTACCGCCCCATTTTTGAGGATGCCCGCAATCTCGTTGAGGCACTCGCTACCGATGATAGATTGGTCAAACCCGTCTTAACCCTTCTCTGTGAAGCAGCCAGAGACCTTGTGGACACCGGGATCGCACAGATTCACGAACTCTCAGGCATCGTCTTCCAAAAGCTCATCACCGACAGGAAATACGTAAAGGCGAATTATACACTGCCAGAGAGTGCCGTGCTACTGTCTACGCTTGTACTGCCTGAACTGCCCAAAGGTGAACTCCCAAAAGTAGCGGATTTTGCCTGTGGGACAGGCGCGCTCCTTAACGGTGTATATCAACGTATCTTATCGCTCTATGAACAATCAGGCGGAAACGGGCGGGATATTCACCAAAAGATGCTGGAACAGAACATCGGTGGTGTAGATATTATGCCCAATGCAACACATTTAACGGCGGCTGCACTCGCCAGCACACATGCAGATACCAAAATCGCTGGCACCCGGATACTCAACGCACCATACGGACTTATGGATGATGGGAGTTACGCGATTGGCTCATTGGAATTGCTTGATGATGTGTCGCTACTGGACATTGATGCTGAACAAATCGGGGGCGAGGAAAATACGGTAGTTAAACTCCAGCAGGCGTTCCAACACGGTGAATTCGATGTGGTGATTCAAAACCCGCCTTTCACGAGACCAGGGGCAGATAGCAACACTGAAGTTCCAAAGTCTACGTTCCAAGGGTATGATCGTCCAAACGAAGACCAGAAAGCAATGCAGGCTGCCTTGAAGCCTAAAGATAGAAGAGTAGCAGCGGGAATTTCTGAATTCGCACCTAATTTCGTTGACCTTGCGGACAAGAAACTTAAGCGTGGTGGGACGATGGGGTTTATTCTACTATTGACAGTATTGAGGTCACCTATTACACAGAAAATTAGGGATATGTGGGCAACCGAATATCACAATGTAGTTGTGATTACTATACCTAAGAGGAAGGCGGAGGATTGTGCCTTCTCTGCCGACACCAAAAAGGCGGAGTGTATTGTCGTCGCAACGAAGGGTATCGGAAAAAATACAGGTCGCGGGAAATTTGTTTGTCTAAAACAGCGCCCCCAAAAACCACTTGAAGCCATGGAAATCGCAAATCAGATCCTTCGGAGTAAAAGCATTCGGAAACTCGAAGATGCTCCAAACGGTGGTGATATTATCAACATGGGAGATACAAACAATGGGCAAATGCTAGATTGCCCTATCAAAGATGGCGTAGAGTGGGTTGCAACACGGGCGCGATCGATGGCACTACTACAGAGTGCCCACAAACTCGCTGCTGGAGAGTTACATCTTCCTATGGAAAGAGAACCTATTCCGATTGACATCTGCAGAATGCAAGATATAGCAAAAATTGGATCAGCTGACTTGTACAGAAAAGACGGACCATTTATTATGGTAGAAGGATGGGAACCGAACAGTGATGGTTACGATGCATTATGGAAAGTTAAGGCGCCTTTACAACGAACTATAGTTGCCTTGCCAGACTCTAAAGCGATACCTCGTTCAACTGAAAACGCTACGGTTAAACGAGCCTTAGACTGCATGAGCAAAACCCACTATCATATCAATCTGAGATTCACCTCAAACTCTATGATTTCTTCCTTCACTGAGAAACCATCCCTTGGCATCCGTTCAATGATAAATGTTTTACTCAACGACTTGCAACACGAAATTGCGTGGACATTGTGGTGCAACTCAACATTAGGCTTTTTCTGCCACTGGTTACACAGCAGTAAACAGGATATGGGACGTGGAACACTGCGCCAGCAGACATTAAAAACACTACCAACGTTAGATGTTCGTAAACTCTCCGAAAAACAATTGGCAAACGCTAATACGCTTTTTGAACAATTAAAGTATAAGCGGATGCTGCCTGTCAATGAGTGTGCCCACGACCCTGTCCGACACGAATTGGATACCGACTTGCTGACGGAGGTACTTGGCATCAAGGATATAGGTGTTCTCGCATCCATACAGACTTTGCGTGAGATGCTTTGCGCTGAACCAAGTATCCAAGGGGAAAAAAAGAAGCCATGCAATTTTGACGCAGAATTGGCGAAGCTTAAATTGAAGGGGGTTCCTTTTCCGAGTTGGTATGTTGACGAGTAATCCTAAAATGTAGAAAGAAATTTAAGCAAAAACGAAATAATAACGACATTTGCTACCATGATACCTCTGAATGGGTTGGTATTGATAAACCAGGCAGACTATAATACTGTTTAACAGTATAGTTGCACAGCCACATTGGATGTTGGTAGCAATTTTAAGGAGATTTTAAACATGTTTCCTACTACAAATATTTTGTACAGGACTTTTAAATTATGGATACAACGAGAGGGCCCTACGTTTTCACATGCTGGTACTTGTTTTACGATTGATGTAGATAATAGAGAATACATTATTACCGCTCGCCACCTTTTACCGAAGGGAGTTCTGGGTAAAGACATTATGATTTCATTCGGCAGTAATCTGGAAAATTTTCAATTTGAAATCGTTGGCCATTGTGAATCATCCGATGTCTCAGTACTAACAGGAAAATTCCCTATTTCATTTCAAAATTCATCAGATCGATTTTACTTAGGAACAAGCTCCAATGGTATAATACTTGGGCAGAAAATGTTATTCCTCGGATATCCTCATGCAGTTTTTAAAACAGATAACCGTGATCCTAACAGACATGTCCATGAGGTTCCTAATGTAAGAGAAGCAACATTATCAGGATTTTCTAGATTTAAAATTACTATGAACGGTGATAATATTTCAGGATTTTCTGGAGCTCCTGTTATTTTCCAACCTGAAAAAGGGAACAATGGTTTTTCAGTTGCAGGAGTAGTAACTGGATATTCAAGCGAATTGCAACCTTCTCCTGACGATCCAAATGTACTTATAGAAATCAACAAAGGAACTATGTACGCTCATACACTCGATGAAGCCATAAACTTAATATATGAAAAAAAACTGCCGCCCCATTGGAAAAACTAAAATGACGGGTGAAACCGGCAGCCCCTACAGAATTAAAAAGTAGCACATTTTTCTATAAACATGCCTCCCCATGGGGCTAAAGAATGGAAAACCAAACGCCTCGGTAAAGTAACATTCCAACTTGACGCTCCTATATCGTGCGTGTTATAATTCCAAAATAATCATCAATCTTGTTCAAGCCGGAAGGTTATCCGAAACAAAATCGTGTCAGACTTCACTCTCAACGGAGATTTAGATATGCAAATTGAAGACTATTTCAACTTTTTAGCAGAAGATGACATTCGTATCAAGGGAACGCGCATAGGCATCGAAACTGTGCTGGACGAGTATATTCACAACGGCAAAACAGCAGAGGCAATCGCTGATCGCTACCATACAGTCACACTGGAACAGGTTTACGCGACAATCCTATATTATCTACAAAACCGAGAAAAAGTTGGGGCATATTTGGAGGATTATTTGGAATACTGCCGAAAAGCACGAGAAGAATACGAGAAAAATCCGCCACCGGGTGTTGTTCGCCTTCGCAAACTTCTAAAGGAGAGGGAAAAGACCAGACAAATGGCAAAAACAGACACACTGGCAGCGCGTTCGCCCAACGCGCAATCCGATGAAATTTAAAACAGACAGGAACAAAAATGCGTCGGTATCTGTTAGACGAACATATTCCGCCAGTCTACCAAACGCAATTACTTTACCATGAACCATCATTAATGGTCCTGATGGTTGGCAATGAGAGGACACCTGCGAGAGGGACACCGGACCCTGAAATCCTGCACTGGTGTGAGCAGAACGATTTTAGTTTGATAACAAACAATCGGAAAAGTATGCCTCGGCATCTTGACGATCATCTGGCAGCAGGCCATCATGTGCCGGGTATCTTCACGATTAATCTCAATGTGTCAATAGGATTAATTATTGAACAGATAATTCTCATCACTGGTGCATCCCACGAAGACGAATATAGGGACCAGATTGTCTATATCCCACTTTAATGCTGTAAACATATCGTCCCTATGGGGCTAAAAAATGGAAAACCAAACGCCTCGGTAAAACGACAGAGCGCGTAAAGTTTTTGACACCAAATCCTCGAGAACACCGAATGAAACATAACGTCCGGGCAAGGTCTCTCAATCCGTCTTGTAGTGCCGCAATCCTGAAAAATCCTAATTCCGACAAAAAACAACACATTTTAACTTGACATTTGTTAGCAAAAATAGTATAATATATCATAAGACTTTCCAAACGGGTGAATATTATATCAATCTACAAACAATGGTTTCCCACAACCAATAGCCATAAAAAATTATTTTTTTTCACAACAGAAAATCGGGAATGGAACATCAACGGACCCTTACGGCCACTGGGTTCTCTGACGTTCCACACCGCACACAAAATGTTACACCAGTGTAACATTATTAAGGGAAAATTACTAAAAAATATACCGTTAAGTTAAAACCATATTCACGTCCATTTCACGAAGGGCAGGTTTATTCAACATCGCGAATTGCATAATACCTATTTGAAAAAAAATGGCGAGGTTGGAAAACCTCGCCAGCGGAGAAAGGAGAAAAGAACAGGAATTTTTGAGTTAGTGCCGTTCAGCCACGGATTGCTTTATCCCGCCCCACGTCACCGCAAGCTTACCAGACGCCTCAACCGCCAACGCATCCCGCATATTCATCGTGATGCCCTGGATCTCATCTTCAGTTAACGCCTGATTGAACATAGCAACCTCATCAAGCACACCCGACCAGAAATCACCCCGCGGATTCCCCCAGCGTCCGATGCGGACAGGTTCCGTATTGTGGTCAGGCGGAATCTCCGTTCTGGTTTCACCTTCCATCACACCGTCAAAATATGCCCGAAGGAACTCGCCATCAAAGGTTGCAGCGACGTGATGCCATTTGTTATCGGCAGCGACTGTCTTGCTAAAGGCGGTCTTCCACGCACCCGCAGTCGTGTAGTTCACACCGAGCAGATTTGTATTACCGGCAACGAAGATACCGTAATTTCTGGGATTTCCCTCGACAGGTTCTTTCCCAATCACGGTTTGCCAGAGACCCGTGGGTTCCGTTTTGATCCACGCCGATATTGTGTATTCCGTGAGATCGAATACCTTATCATGCGCAATCTCCACGATATTACCATCACCGTTGAATTCGAGACCCGTCCCTATTTTGCCCTGAACCCATTTCGCACCCTTAATATCGCCATCATGACCGTTACCAGAAGCGTCCTTCGCCTCAATACCTTGGTCCTCGTCAAAAAGCCATACAGCAACGAGAGCCTCTTCCAATACATCCGCTGGGCAAATCGAAATACTGTAAAGCACCCCTATTAACACCATCAACGTTATCGCAGTTGATTTCCATATAGTTGTAAGCATTGTTTGCTCCTTTAGCAGTCTTGTCATTCAGATTCGGAAATGGGCAGCACATCGCGCGCAACTTCATGAACCTTGTTAGGGTAGGTCTGACCGCGAATCCACATGACGGGTTGTCGCTTCCTGCTATTGAGTGCCTCAGGGCGTGACCATTCCGCCTGCGCACTGAGGTAGTGGATGACATAACTCCGTCGGAACCGTAGACTGTGGTTGTCCGTGCTCTTGTGTAAGAGATGGCTGTGGAACCAGATCACCGCACCCGGCGGCACCTCTACCGGAACACCGTCTGCGTCGCACACACCGCGCGCCAATTTGAACTCCTGTTGTTGTGAACCCTCGATATCGTCGTGCTGAAAAATATCCCATTTGTGGCTACCCGGGACAACATAGAGACACCCGTTCCCCGTATCTGCTGCGTCAATCGCCGTCCACGTTCCCACTGTCGTCTCCGTTTTAAACCGATTGCGGAAGTAGAACTTATCCTGATGCCACGGGAAACCGAGACCTATCTTCGGTGCTTTCCAAATAAACAGATTGTTGATACCAAGGATGTCTGGACCGAGGATGTCAACGAGTGGGTCGGTGAGACGCGGGTCGCGGACACGTGCGAGGAACTCTGGGCAGTAACAACTCGGATGGTGGATTTTGTGCATCGCATAGATGCCTTGTTCTTCTATTTTTCCGTCTCTGACGAGTGCGTTCTCATTAATGTTTGTGGAAGGATATGGACGTTTCTTATCCACAACGTCTTCGGCGACTTGACGGAGTACGTTGTTCTCTTCAGCAGAAAATACGCCTAAACGGACGAGGTATCCGTTCTCGTTCCAATGTGCGAACTCGTCAGCACTCAAGCCAAAGCGGCGTTTTTGTGGTATCGATGCTGTGTGCATTGCTGTCTCCTGTTAAATTCACGCCGATTCAGAGATGGGGATGACATCGCGTCTCACTTCGTTAACCTTACCGGGGAAAGTCTGACCGCGAACCCACATGACCGGTTGCCCTCTCCTACCATTCGACCACTCCGCCTGCGCGCTGAGATAATGAGAAACGAAACTCCGTCGGAAACGCAGGCTATGATTGTCCGTACTCTTATGCAAGAGGTGGCTGTGGAACCAGATTACCGCACCCGGCGCTGCCTCTATCGCAACACCGTCTGCGTCGCGCACACCGCGTGCCAATTTGAACTCCTGTTGTTGTGAACCTTCAATATCATCGTGCTGAAAAATATCCCATTTGTGGCTACCCGGAATAACGTAGAGACACCCGTTCCCCGTATCTGCCGGATCAATCGCCGTCCACGTTCCTACTGTCGTTTCGGTTTTGAACCGAGAACGGAAGTAGAACTTGTCCTGATGCCACGGGAAACCGAGACCTATCTTCGGTGCTTTCCAGATAAAAAGCGTGTTAATACCGAGGATGTCCGGCCCAAGGATGTCAACGATCGGATCGGTGAGACGCGGATCCCGGACACGGGCAAGGAATTCTGGATCGTAGCAGCTCGGAAAATGGATTTTGTGCATCGCATAGATGCCTTGCTCCTCAGCTTTTCCGTCTCTGACAAGCGCGTTCCGATCAATGTGTTGCGGTGGAAACGGACGTTTGCCATCAACAATATCTTCAGCAACTTGACGGAACGCGTCGTTCTCTTCATCGGAAAATACGTTCGAGCGGACGAGATAACCGTTCTCGGTCCAGTATGCCAGCTCATCGGTACTTAGCGCGAAACGCCGCTCCTGTTGTACTGACTCTGTGCCCATTACTCTCTCCTATCTGTGATTTTTTCGGGAATGGTGTGTTGTGCTATTGACGTGCTGCAGATAATATAACACATCAGATAAATAAAGTCAAACCGATTCCTTCCAACGATAGGGCTATTCAGTCGGGCATCCGCATTAAATTTTTTTTGGAAATACGCGAAATGTGCTAAAATAGTGTCGTTACGCGTCCAAAGTTACTGTCTAACACGGAGGAATTACAATGAGCACGAATGAATCACCAGTGAAAGAAACTTACCGCGCGACTGCGTTTGCAGATTTCCAACCCGAACTTTCGGCACCGGGTGCTACACCCGAAAGGTTGGCATACCTGAAGGAGCACGGTTTTGTTATTATCAACGACTTTGTTGATAACCCTTGGATTCCTATTCTTCGAGAGGCAGGTCGCCGTGTTACCGAAGCATGTGCACCCGAACACGTTTACGATAAAATCGACTGTTCAAAGGGCTATGTCCATCGCGCAGCGGAAGACGAACCGTGGGCAATCCGAGGCCTCATCCACCCCGCTTTCGAGGAACCGAGTTTCGCCGAGTTCCACGGATCTTCGGATTTTTTAGACTTTGTTGCTTCATGGTGCCACGGGCTTCAGCCTGAGGATATGACATTTAGTGGGATGCTCCTGTGGGCGAATCCTCGGCGGAACGAGAATGGTCCGAGTTGGCATAGAGATGTGACGTGGTGGGGCGACGGAGCGGGCTACTTCTCACAGCGCGAAGTCCGCGGCGATACCCCTGAAGACTATTCCGAAGAGGTCGAACGGATCCGCTGGAAAGAAATTCAAGAAAGCAATGAGAAACGAATTACCGAACGAAACGGGGTGAGCATGTTTTTGGCACTCACAGACGACGAATGCCATGAACTCATTCCGGGTAGCCACCATCGATGGCGCACCCCTTTTGAACACGACGTGCTACTTCCACAGGCGATGAAGGATCAGGGTGTCCCGCATACACCGAGTTGGAACGGAAAGGATCCGTTGCCCGATCAGGTCGCCATTCGGCTCAAGCCCGGCGAGGCACTCATCCGCAACGGCAACAACATCCACACAGGACACACCGTGCCTGAGCGCGAGCGCAACACCTTGTCAATCGGTTGGTCGAAATGGTCGGGCGAGTCCACCGGTGAACCGTCGGTTGCAGATGCACGAAACGCTTGGCAGCTCGATCCGGCTGTTCGAGAGGCACTCCCGCACGCCTGGATGCAAACAGCGTGGGATCGCTGGGCAGCGACCCAGAAACTCGGAGATACGCTCGAAGACCGATACGCCGGTTATGACGTTCGGCAGATTAAATCCGGGAAAGTTGCCGGGTGGCGTACGGAGTTGGAACGTCAAGCGGCAGCAGCAGGGGATGCATGGGAAGCCTTCCAGACGGCTGTCTAAATCCATGCAGTTAATTTTAGGATTATTGGATACATGCTGACAGGCGAGGTGTCTGAACCTCGCCTACTTATTTTAGAGAAAATTTGAAAGCAACTAAAGTTTGGACAAATATACCGAGGTATGATAAAATAACGTGAACTCGATAAAAGTCTGACTTGTACCGCAAACTGTATGAAATTTCAGAAAATAATTGGGTAATAGACGGGCAATGAATTGCCCTACTACAAACGGGTTTGTTCGTAGTAGTGCGATTTATCGCACGTTCAGAAATTACTGAATTAATAAATTAATCTTCATTTAGTTTGCGAAGCGCACGCCATCCCCTAAAAGTTTTGCGGCGTACTCGCCCAGATGCGATGTGCATCGTGCTACAATTTATGGCGCTGAGAGAAAAAAATACAACCTTTAGCATTGCGGAATCATCAGATTCTTAGCGGCATCAAGGTAGAGGAGGTTCATCGCTAATGACAGGACTTGATGGATATAACACTGAAGGATTTTACGACGAAATGTTCGCGCCCGATGGGAGCGCGCGGCCTGCCGCTCAGATATTGATGGAGCGGATTGAAAGTTTTCCTGATGGCGAACTCAACCGTCGTCAAATTGCTGCCGAATACGCTTTGCTTCGGATGGGCATCACCTTCAATGTCTATGCCGACGAACAGGGCATCGAAAAAATCTTTCCTTTTGATCTTATCCCGCGGATTATTGGGGCAAATGAATGGAACTGGATAGAACGCGGCCTCAAACAGCGTATCCACGCACTCAACCTATTCATCGATGACGTTTACCACGACCAGAAAATCCTTAAAGACGGCGTGGTCCCCTCTGATATCGTGCTTTCATCAGAACGCTACCTTAAGCAGGGCATCGGTTTAGACCCGCCACGCGGCATTTGGTGTCATATTACCGGCACAGATTTGGTGCGCGACAGCGATGGACAAATCTACGTCTTGGAAGATAATCTGGGTTGCCCATCTGGTGTTTCTTATGTAGTGGAAAACCGGCAGTTAATGAAGCGGACGTTTCCGCAGCTTTTCGGGATGTCACAGATCCAACCTGTGGAAGATTATCCGAGCCATCTGTTAAATACGCTGCGCTACCTTGTAACCGATAGAGTGTCTTCCCCTGAAGTTGCTCTCCTCACACCCGGCATCTATAATTCTGCGTACTTTGAGCACTCCTTCCTCGCGCAACAGATGGGGGTCGAATTAGTGGAGGGGCGCGATCTCGTCGTGATGGACGGATTTGTTCACGCCCGAACAACAAAAGGTTTTGAACGCGTCGATGTCCTCTACCGCCGAATCAATGACGACTTCCTCGACCCGAAAGCGTTCAAATCCGAATCAATGCTCGGTGTACCCGGTCTAATGGATGTATACAAAGCAGGACGCATCGCGCTCGTCAATGCTCCCGGCACCTGTGTCGCTGACGACAAAGTCGTCTGCTCGTTCGTGCCACAGATTATCAAGTACTATCTTGATGAAGATATTATCGTCCCAAACGTCCCGACCTTTATGTGCTGGGAAGATTCAGATCGGAAATATGTACTCGAGCATCTCGATGAACTCGTTGTGAAGGAAGCGAACCAGTCTGGCGGGTATGGGATGCTAATTGGTCCACACTCGACCCGGGCAGAGCAGGAAGAGTTTGCCCGTCGCATTAAAGACAATCCGCGTAACTACATCGCGCAACCGACGCTCTCGCTTTCACGCGTCCCCGTTCTTATTGAGGACCATCTTGAAGGACGACACGTTGACTTACGTCCGTTTATCCTTTACGGCGAAGACATCTATGTGCTTCCGGGTGGACTAACACGGGTCGCTCTTAAGAAAGGCTCGTTGGTCGTTAATTCGTCCCAAGGGGGCGGTAGTAAGGATACATGGGTCTTGTCAGGTCCGGTATAGGAGGGTATAATGCTCAGTCGCGTTGCAGAATCAATTTATTGGATGAGCCGCTATATCGAACGCGCCGAAAACGTTGCCCGTTTCGTTGATGTCAACTTGCACCTTATTCTCGACATGCCGGTCGGTATACAAGCGCAATGGGAACCCCTTGTTGCTACGACAGGCGACGACGAAGTGTTTGCGGAACGCTACGGGGATGCCTCCCGCGAAACCGTGATTAGATTTCTGGCATTTGACACTGAAAATCCGAACTCAATCGTCTCTTGCCTGCGGGCTGCGCGTGAAAACGCTCGGTCAATACGGGAAAATATTTCATCGGAAATGTGGGAACAGTTAAACGACGCTTATCTATTAGTCACCAACACCTCCGAAAAATGGGCAATGACGGAACCTCATGAGTTCTTCAGAGAAATCAAACTCGCATCGCATCTCTTTATGGGGCTGACAGACAACATCATGTCGCATAGTGAGGGGTGGCATTTCAGTCAATTGGGGCGGCTGATTGAGCGCGCCGACAAAACATCGAGGATCGTTGATGTTAAATACTTTATCCTCCTGCCTTCTGTCTGGGATGTGAACACACCCTTTGACGATATTCAGTGGGGGGCGCTCCTCCATTCCGCCAGCGGTTTCGAGATGTACCGCCGGACGTACGGACTCATCTCTCCCGACGATGTTGTTGCTTTTCTCCTGTTGGACCGTGAATTCCCGAGATCTGTTCTTTATTGTCTCTCCAAAGCGGAAGAATCATTACACGCCATCTCTGGAACCCCATTGGAAACGTTCTCCAACTCAGCAGAGCAGCGTTTGGGGCAGCTCCGCGCTGAATTTGCATACGCCCAAGTCAAACAGGTCCTATCAAGCGGTTTGCACGAATTTCTTGACGCATTCCAAACCAAACTCAACTCGGTCGGCGAGGACATCCACAAGACCTTTTTCGCTTTGCGACCCGTCAACAATTCTTAATAATTAAAAAAATGGCAATCCGTGTAGCTATCAACCACAAATCACGCTATCATTACGACAGGCTTGTTAATCTGTCTCCACATGTCTTCCGATTGAGACCTGCAGTCCACTGCCGCACGCCGATTGAGGCCTACTCACTCAAGATTGAACCGGAGACGCATTTCATCAATTGGCAGCAAGACCCATTTGGCAATTACCAAGCGCGCGTCGTCTTCCCTGAACCGGCACATGCGTTGTCTATTGAAGTAGATGTTGTCGCGGATATGACTGTTATCAACCCGTTCGATTTCTTCCTCGAATCGAGTGCCGAACACTACCCGTTTGACTATGAGGCGCAGCTTAAAGAGGAGCTCGCTCCGTTTCTCGAAGTCAAAGAAAACGGCCCACTCCTGACAGCATTCTTGGCAGATATTCCTCGGACGCAGAAGAAACTCATCGACTTCCTTGTTGACATCAACGGGTCGCTCTGGGAAAAAATAAAATACACAATCCGTATGGAACCCGGCGTGCAGTCCTGCGAGGAGACGTTAGAGAAGCAAATTGGCTCCTGTCGGGACACAGGCTGGCTCCTCGTTCAGATATTCCGACATCTCGGTTTAGCGGCGCGTTTCGTTTCAGGTTACCTCGTCCAACTCGTCGCTGATCAGAAACCTGTAGATGGACCCGCTGGTCCGCTCCAAGATTTCACCGATTTACATGCGTGGTGCGAGGTGTATGCCCCCGGGGCAGGTTGGATCGGGCTGGATCCAACATCCGGCTTACTTGCCGGTGAAGGACACATTCCCTTAGCGTGTGTCGCCGATCCAGTGAGTGCTGCACCCGTTACGGGGTATACCGACCTCTGCGAAACGGAATTTACCTATAGCAACACCGTCCAACGCATCCACGAAGACCCGCGCGTAACGAAACCGTACACGGAAACACAATGGACAGATATTAATGCCCTCGGTCAGCAAGTGGACGCAGATATAATCCAACACGACATCCGGTTAACAATGGGCGGTGAACCGACCTTCGTTTCGATCGACGACCCAGACAGTCCAGAATGGGACACGGAAGCAGACAGTCCAAGAAAAAGGGAGTTAGGGGCGGTCCTTCTGAAACGTTTGCGGGATAGTTTCGGACCCGGCGGTGCCCTCTATCACGGACAGGGGAAGTGGTATCCGGGTGAACCTTTACCGCGCTGGAAGTTCGGCTGCTTTTGGCGTAAAGATGGGGTGCCGGTGTGGCGGAATGACAAACGCCTCGCGGAACCGCACAAAGATTACGGGTTCGGTGTCCATGAGGCTGAACGATGGACGCGCCACCTCGCGGAACTCTTGAAAATCACACCAGATGCGATAATACCGGCTTATGAAGATGCCCTCTTTTTCCTCTGGACGGAAAACAGACTCCCGACCAACATTGATCCGCTCGACTTTGACTTTAAAGAGGCATCCGAACGCCATCGACTCGCGGAACTCCTACAAACAGAAACCCTCGGTGAACCGATTGGCTACGCCCTACCGATACGATGGAATCTCGCCGATGAGGCGTGGGAAAGTTGCGCGTGGAACTTCAGGGATGGACGTATGTTCTTGATCCCCGGTGATTCACCGATAGGGCTCCGTCTACCCTTGGAGTCGATACAGCATGTGCCGCCTGAAGAACGAGAAGATGTCTATGAACGCGATCCTTTTGAACCGCGCGAAGCGCACTTAGATGCATCAGCGCAAACGAACTCACAAACCACATCAACGCCGAAAGACACGGAAGCAGAGACGATTTTTCAAACGTCGCTCTGCGTTGAACCGCGTGACGGACGATTGCACATTTTCATGCCGCCGCTAACGCATTTAGAACATTACTTGAAACTCCTTGAAGCGACGGAAGCGACCGCTGAAGCCTTGAATATGCCTGTGATTATTGAGGGATATGAGGTCCCGCACGATTCCCGAGTTCAGGTGTTGAGTGTGACGCCCGATCCGGGTGTGATTGAGGTGAATATCCATCCTGCGGCAAATTGGGATGAACTTGTTCATAATACCACAACGCTTTACGCGCAAGCACGATTGGTAGGACTGAGTGCTGAAAAATTCATGTTAGACGGTAGGCACACCGGCACCGGCGGGGGCAACCACATTATCGTCGGGGGTCGAACACCCGCTGATAGCCCGTTGTTGCGACAGCCGCACTTGTTACGCAGCCTCGTCACATATTGGCAGCATCATCCGGGTTTGTCATATCTGTTCTCCAGTGCTTTCATCGGTCCGACGAGTCAAGCACCGCGTGTAGACGAGGGACGTGATGAACAACTTTATGAACTTGAAGTCGCTTTCGATCAGGTACCTGAAGCATCGAACAGCGAAGCGGAAGAGACACCCCCTTGGCTAATTGACCGGTTGTTGCGACACCTGATGGTGGATCTTACAGGGAACACGCATCGTGCCGAATTCTGTATTGATAAACTCTACGCGCCGGACGCAGCGAGTGGACGGCTCGGATTATTGGAGATGCGGGCTTTTGAGATGCCACCGCACGCACGGATGAGTCTTGTTCAGATGCTTCTCATTCGGACACTCATCGCCAAGTTTTGGAAGACCCCCTATAAAGGTAGACTCGTGCGATGGGGGACAGCATTACACGACCGATTCATGCTCCATCACTATGTTCGCGCTGACCTACAGGAAGTCGTTAGCGAACTTCAAGAAGCGGGGTATCCGTTCGAGATGGCGTGGCTTGACCCGTTCTTTGAATTCCGTTTCCCGAAATTGGGAGTTGTAAACGTTCAAGATATTGAACTGGAATTACGGATGGCAATTGAACCGTGGCACGTGTTAGGTGAAGAAGTGACACGGGCGGGAACCTCGCGTTTTGTCGATTCTTCTGTTGAACGGGTGCAGGTGAAGCTCCGTGGACTGACGGACTCGCGATACGTTGTTACATGCAACGGACGGCGTTTAATTCTGCACAATACAGGCACACATGGAGAATACGTCGGTGGCGTACGTTATCGAGCGTGGCAGCCACCATCAGCGTTGCATCCTACTATTGGAATACATTCTCCACTCGTCTTTGACATCATCGACACGTGGAATGGTAGGGCAATCGGCGGTTGTACCTATCACGTCTCGCATCCGGGTGGAAGACATTACGATACCTTCCCAGTCAACGCTTATGAAGCAGAGGGGCGCCGAATAAGTCGTTTCGGCACAAATGGCCATACACCGGGCGTTATTCAATCGCAAGCGTCGGGAACAACGACCGGACACTTTCTGACGGAAGGCACGTCTCCGGGGCCGATGGCTGTCCCACCAGAGGAGGTAAATGCCGAGTATCCGTATACATTGGATCTCCGACGGCGTGGCGGTTAGCCGTCAGGTGAAAGCGAAGCGACCTGAAAACCAATAACCAAATCAAAAAGATGCAACAAACTGATATAAAGAATTGGAAGGTGATTGAGGGGAGTTATAGCACCAAGTTAGCCGATGCGCTTCACAGTGAACAGGTTGATGAGATGCTGAACCGAGATCAGCACGTCAACCCACATTGGCACGCCTTCATGCAGGCACTCGACACCCTCGGACTCGCCGAGATGGAATCCCGGCACGAAGAGGTCCAACGCCTGCTCCGTGAGAATGGGGTCACCTACGTCGTACACGGCGAACAACACGAACACCGTCCGTGGGCGTTGGATCCGATCCCACTCATTATCTCGAATGCTGACTGGGAGGTCATCTCTGCTGGACTCAAACAACGCGCCGAACTCCTAAACCTAATTTTAATGGACCTCTATGGGGAACGCGCTTTGATTAAAGAGGGGTGGGTCCCACCAGAAGTGGTCTATGCGCACGCGGGTTTTCTACGGGCATGTGTTGGGCTTACTGCCCCTGGACTTCCGTTTCTTTTGAATTACGCCGCCGATTTAGCGAGAGGACCGGACGGCAGAATGTGGGTGCTTGCTGACCGCACACAGGCACCCTCAGGAGCAGGCTACGCGCTGGAAAACCGAACAGCGCTTGTCCGCGCATTGCCGAACTTCTTTAGCGAGGTCGGTGTTCATCGGCTCTCCTTCTTCTTCCGCTCGTTCCAGAACAGCATATTGGATATGCAATATCAACTGGAAAACGCCACACGTATTGCCCCACGCCAGATAGACAATCCACATGTTGTTGTGCTAACCCCCGGACCTCTCAACGAAACTTATTTTGAGCACGCCTACCTCGCAAGTTACCTCGGGTACACTTTGGTGCAAGGGGACGATTTGACGGTGTGGGACGGACGGGTCTGGTTGAAGTCGATTGACGGTTTACGACCCGTTGATATTATTCTCCGCCGAGTCGATGATACCTTCTGTGACCCGTTGGAGCTCCGACAAGACTCACGGCTCGGTGTTGCCGGGCTGCTTGAAGCCATTCGACAGGGAAATGTAATTGTGATAAATCCTCCCGGTAGCGGCGTTTTGGAGAATCCGGGGTTGATGCCGTTCCTACCGAATATCTCAAAACGGTTAATAGGTGAAGATCTACAGCTCCCCTCTGCTGCCACATGGTGGTGCGGGCAACGGAAACAGCGCGAGCATGTATTAGCGAACCTTAGGAAACTGGTCATCAAACCGATCCATCGTCAGCGCGGTGGACGCCCACTGTTTGGAACGGAGTTGAGCAACGCTGAACTCGATACGCTCCGCGACCGCATTAATGCTGAACCGCATCTCTACGTTGGACAGGAGCAGGTCCATCTCTCGACAACGCCTTCCCTGATTGACGGTAAACTTGAACCGCGCCATGCAATCCTACGGAATTTTTTATTTAAAGAAAAAGATGGATACACCGTAATGCCCGGCGGACTCACCCGATGTGCAGGCGAGAAAGGGAAATTGACCATTTCTATCCAAGACGGTGGTGTGAGTAAGGATACTTGGGTTCTCGCACCCGAACCGGAACCCCACATCAGTCTCTGGCAACAACGAACAGGACAGATGCAAGTTGCGGGAGCATCTGCGGGGTTATCAAGCCGGGCAGCCGAGAACCTCTTCTGGGTCGGACGCTATGCCGAACGCGCCGAGGGACAAGCAAGGCTGCTCCGGATTATGCTCGACAAAGCCAAAATGGGAGAGATGGGTTTAGAAACTTCGCGCTTAGGGCAGGTGTCACCCTCTCGACGCCTTACGGAAACTTTGGGCGAAGATGCCAGGGAAGTTTCTGAGCTCACTTATCTCCACAGTATGCTCCGCTCTCTGACCGGGTTAACGTCCTCGCACCCGCGTTTCGCTAACGACAGTGGACAGTCGTTAGGGAACGAAATTCTTTCGATGATGCTCGACACAGAAAATAGCGGGAGTTTAGTCTCAACGCTTCAGGCACTCGTCAGCGCGGCGTACGCTGTCCGGGACCGTTGGTCTACCGACACATGGCGCGTGATGAACAGGATTGAGAATCTATGCAAAACGCTCGAAGAAAACATCCCGGAAGATCGAGACACAAGCGCACAAATATTGACAGACTTCGTGCTACAAGAAGCGGAATTGGCTGCACTCGATCAACTTATGATTTTCCTTTCAGCATTAAGTGGGCTGAATGCCGAAAGCATGACGCAGACCATCGGTTGGATGAGCTTGGATATGGGACGGCGTATTGAACGCGCACTCCTTCTCATCGTGCTGTGTCGTTCAAGCCTTGTTGCTGTGAAAGACGATTGGATTGAGGACCTGCTCCTCGAATCTGTCCTCGCTGCCACTGAGAGCCTGATTACTTATCGGAGTCGATACCGTGCAGCACTCCACTTTCCTACAGTCCTTGAGTTGTTACTGCTTGACAATAACAATCCGCGTTCGTTCCTCTATCAACTCAAACGGCTTGAAGAACAGATTGGGGCACTACCGCGGGAAACACTCAGATACCGGCTTAGCGAGGAGGAACAACTCATTTTGGAGGCACTCACGCAGCTCCAACTTTCTAACACAATTGATCTTGCTGAGTGTTCAGAACACGCGACACAACGAATAGGATTAGAAAAATTGTTGGTCCGGCTCGCACAAATATTGGTCGACATTTCTGACGTACTCACGCAGACTTATTTCAGCCATGTCCAGAGACCGCAGCAACTCATTACAACAGGCAGCCTCTAACATATAGCCATGAACTATAAGATTATCCATAAGACTGAATACAGTTATACCCATCCCGTCAACCTCTGTTACAATGAAGCTCGTTTGACACCGCTAAATTTCGCGTATCAGCAGTGTAGCGACAGTCAATTCGTTGTCGAACCCGATCCCAAGGAGTGTCGGAAACGTCAAGATTTTTTCGGAAACACGGTCTACTATTTCACAATCCAACAACCTCACAACCAACTCACTGTTATAGTTACAAGTCATGTGGAGGTCAGAGGCAGAGAACGACAAAGAGACTTTGCGGAACATCTGACGTGGGAAGAGGCCTACCGGCAGCTACACACAGATTCAGCACCAGAAATTCTGGAGATGCGGCAGTACACGCTCAATTCTTCAATGATCCCAATGATGCCTGAACTCCATACCTATGCTGAGAAGTCATTCACCAACGGACGGCCCCTCCTGGAAGCCGTTGAAGATTTAACCGCTCGCCTCTACGCCGATTTTACTTATGATCCGGGCTTCACGACAGTCGCTACGCCCCTCAGAGATGTCCTCAAGCACCGTCGCGGCGTTTGCCAAGATTTTGCGCATCTCGGTATTGGGTGCCTTCGCGCTTTAGGACTCGCTGCCCGTTACGTCAGCGGTTATATTGAAACAGACCCGCCATCCGACCAAGAACCGTTAGCCGGCACCGACGCTTCGCACGCATGGTTTTCTGTCTATCTGCCGCAACTTGGCTGGGTAGATTTTGACCCAACAAATAACCAGATGCCGAGGGATCGGCATATTACTGTGGCTTGGGGGCGAGATTATGCGGACGTAACACCACTCAAGGGGGTTGTCTTTGGCAGCGGCACGCACGAATTAGCTGTGTCAGTAGATTGTGAACGGATAGCCGATTAGAATAGGGGGAATTGGACTGCGAGGTATAGGCAGCAACACCAAATAAAGTGGCGGCATAGAAAAGACGAGGTCAGATGAAACCTCGCCTATCTATGCGTATGTGTTATTTTCTTTTTCTTATCAGCAGCGCACCCTCACGGGTCGCATACATAAGTTTCTCACCATCCGGCGAAAATGTTAACTCCGGAATGACACCTTCCTCGACCGGAAATGTTGACATAAGATCTTTGGCATCCATATCCCATAATTGTAGGTAGCGATCCCGTCCGCCACTTGCGAGAATTTCCCCGTCGTTGGAAAACGCCAAGGCATTGATCGAATCGGTATGTGCTCTCAAATTAGAGATCAAACGTTGGCTGTCCAAATCCCACAAACGAATGAGGGTATCCGAACCACCACTCGCCAGCATCTCACCGTTCGGAGAAAACGCCAAAGCCAAGACGAGTCCATCATGCGTTGAGAAGGATGTCAAGATTGCACCGGTTTCAACTTCCCACAATCGGACTCGCCCATCGGCGCTGCCGCTTGCGAGGGTTGTGCCGTCTGGTGAAAAGGCTAAACTCCGCACGCGCCCTGGATTTTCGTTAGAGGTCGCGAGGAGCCGCTCTGTTCGGGGATCCCAACTCGGTAGTGGGACACCATCAGGTGACGAAGCCGCCAACGCCTGTACTAAATTGGAATCCCCAGCGAGCGTTAGCACCTCGCGCGCCGTGGCAGTATCCCAGAGTCGGAGCGTATTGTCTTCGCTGCCGCTGGCAAGCAGTGTGTTATTAGGGGCAAACGCCAATGCGCGGATACGTTCCGTATAACCTGAGAGCATCGCAAATTGCGCACCACTTTCTACATCATATATCCAGATACGTCCATCACCACCGGCAGCGAGTCGCGTGCCATCGGGTGAGAATGTGAGATCGGTCACCTGTTTTTTTTCCAGCCTTGACTTGAGTCCTGGCGGCAATTCAGATTGCATGCAGTTCTGGAACAGCTCTGTCTTTCCCATGATATTTCCTCCTAACTACCAACTTAATCCGATGTCCAATCTAAAACCACGCCTGTATAGACATTCGGTTCGTTGAGGAGACCATCGTAAGCCTGTTTAATGCGTTCAGGTTTGAGTCGGTGGGAGATTAAAGGTTCAACGTGGAGTTCACCACGCGCCATCCAGTCAAAAATCGTCTGCTGTTTACTCCATTGCGACGGACGGTCGCCGATGTCGGGATACATCGGGACACACCACTCCAATGCGCCACGAATGGTAATCCATCGCAAATGGGTGTCAGAGAGAAGTTCCGTCAGATTGCCGTCAACCCTAACGCGCGGTGAACCAAGGATGATAATTTGTCCATGGTCAGCGGTCGCACGAAGGGCTTGCATGACAACACCGCTATGCCCGACAGCGTCAACAGTAATATTGCCGAGATCGCCATCGGTAATCTCGCGAATCTCCGCCTGTGCCGCTTCAGCACTACCACCGACAGTGTGCGTAACACCGCAGCGCTGGGCAAGTTTGCGTCTCTCCTCTACGGGATCCACACCGATAACACGGCACCCGTGAATCCGAAACATCTGGGATGCCAAATTCCCGACGAGTCCCAATCCAAAAACGACGACCCACGGGTTCGTACCGACCTCAGCGACAACAATCGCAGTCATTGCGACCCCTGCCATCCGCGATGCGGCAACGACCCCCGGATCCATGGCTTGTTTGACGGGTGCGACCAACCGGTCCTGTGAATAGGAAATTGTCGAGGCGTGTCGTCCATAAGTAAAAACCCGATCTCCCGGTGCAGCACGGGTAACATTCGCACCGACCTCACGGACAATACCCACATTCGCATAGCCGGAACGCCACGGATATTCACACCAAGTTCCCTTTTGAAAAACTTTAGGTTCCCTACCAGTATAGTTGGCGAGTTCTGTCCCGCTGCTGATAAACGTATACTCTGTGTCTATCAGGAGTTCGTTGGCAGCGAGCAGCGGCGCATCTACGTCGGCGGTTTGTAGCTCGACTTGGTTCTGACCGGTCACAACGACTTCTCTTATTCTCATGATGAACTTTTTTCTCCAAATTCTTTGAGTTCTTGTTGTTTTATTTTCTGAATCAGTGCTTGCATCCGCTTATATCTCACGAGTCCGAGAAAGAAGGTAACGATCCCCAATAAAATGAAAATAACGCCAATCGCCTCAACAATGTGTGAATCGAATACCTTGAGATGCACGAAGGATAAACCTGCCACGAACAGGGTAAGTGCCGTACGGATATACGCGAGGAAAGTTCGCTCATTCGCAAGGATAGTACGATCCGCAGCGAGATGATCTCGTAAGATAAGCTGGTCTTCCAGACCAGTGTAAGGTCTTGGTTCATCTGCCATTCGGGTCTCTCCTTCCCCGTTAAAAGAAGCAATTTAAAATAATAACACCAGCAAGCCATCCATAGAGCGTCCGCATGCACCGCAACCTTTTTGCCGTTTTCCGGTATACTGCTGTATAACACGCCGGATTTTGAAAATAAAATACCAGGCGTTTCGACGATGATAAATCTATGGTGGGGGTCAAGACACTCACAATAAGGGTGAATACACCGAATAAGATGACATTAATAGTAGGCACAATACCAAGAATCACACCGAAGAGTGTCCATCGCCAGCCGGAGACACTTTGAAACGCGTCTGATCGTGCTATGTGGGTCAGTGACTCTGCGTGCGACACACGTTAACCCTCGTACCGTAGGTTCTTCCCGTTATCGGGATCGCTCAGCCATAATGATCTTCTCCAGCAAACAGTGCTGCCGACCATCTAATATTATTATATCAAATTTTCGGTTTAATTCAAGATAATTTTTATATGATTGTCAGCGGTCAGTGGTCAACAGTCGCGGATACAAACTTTTTCTATAGATAAGAAATTGATAGCTGTTTCTTGACACCGATACCTACGCTATGTTATACTAAAAACATCTCGCAGACGGATCTTTTCGGCTTTAGGTTCACCTGCCCGAAAGGCAACACCGCGCTGTTGAATTTTAGTAAAAAAAAGAAATGGAGCAACCAATTTGATGGATTTCAAACAAGCATTAGACAGTAAAATAGCAGATCACAATCTACTCAACCACCCATTTTATCAAGCGTGGAACACTGGTGAATTGCCGCTTAACGCCCTGCGTTCCTATGCCCGTGAATATGGTGCTTTTATATCCACCGTGCCGGATGGGTGGGAAGCGGTCGGTGATGCCGAAACCGCAGCAGAAGAGATCGAACATATCGACTTGTGGGCTGACTTCGCGACTGGACTCGACACGACCGTTTCAGCACCAGAGATTCCGCAGGTGAAAACCCTTGTCGAAACCGCAAACGAGCTCTTCTCTGAGCGTGCTACGGCACTCGGCGCACTCTATGCCTTTGAGGCGCAGCAACCGGCAACAGCACAATCAAAATTAGTCGGTTTGAAGGCATTCTATCAACTCCCGAGAACAGCAGAACCCTATTTTGAAACGCACGCTCACAACGATCATGAAGCGGAAATGCTGCTTGCGCGGATCGCTGAATTGCCACCAGCATTACAGACCACTGTTCTCCAAGCGTGTGAAGAGATGAGTGTCGCTTTATGGAACGCCCTCACAGGAATCCACGATGCCGAATGCGCATGATACCGTAAAAGCGTATTTTGAGGCACTCGTTGCCAGAGATGCTGAAACCCTCATTGCCATGATGCTGCCCGCTTCTCACTATGTCAAAATTGGCACTGATACTAATGAAGTCGTTGAGGGCAGCGCAGAGATTGCCGCGTATTACCAAAATCACATCGCAAGCACTGAGGATTTCAGTATCACATTTATTAACCTTGATGTGCAGGAACGAGATAATGTCGCGTGGTTCTATACGCGCCAAATTTGGCGACTCAGATGGCAAGGCGTGCCAGAGGAATTCGTGATGCGGATGACAGGGGTCTTAGAAAAAACGGACGCATCATGGCAGTTCGCACAGATTCACGCCTCAATTGGTATATCGGCAACGGAGGACACATTGTAAAAGAAACTCAGCAAGCCGTCCAAGCTGCTGAGCGGAGTCCTGTGCGATTTATTGATTCAAGAACAAGGGTAAAATACGTTGTGTTACCTGTTGGAGGAAAATAATGGCAGCAACCGTCTTTTTAGGAGAACATGAACTGACCTTCCCCGGTCCGCACTTGGGGGTCCTGCGGGACTGCAATGACGTGCTTGACTCAGCAGAAGGTTTACACCAGCGGATAGCAACGGACGGGTATTTACTCGTTCGTGGTCTAATAGACAAGGAAAAAGTTATCCCAGCGCGTCGCGCGATCCTTGAGTACGCCGATGGCAACGGGAAGGATGACGTTTTCAAGTCCGGCACCGACATTATGGAAGCATTCGCCGGTGAAGGAAGCCCCGGACGGACGATGGGCACACCCGCTGTTACACACCATCCAGATGTGCAAGCCGTCTTAGAAGGCGATGAACTTTTCAAATTCTTTCGTACCTTCTTCGGTGGTGATACCCGGACCTTCGACTACAAGTGGCTCCGTTTTATTCGACCTACCGTCTGGTCGGGACCGCATTTCGATTTCGTCTATATGGGACGTGGGTCAGCGCAACTCCATACCTGCTGGGTACCGTTCGGTGATGTGCCTGCAACCATGGGGACATTGGCAGTATTGGTCGGTTCGCACAATCTTCCCAGTTTCGCACCCATTCGGGATACCTATGGAAGAACGGATGTGGATAGAGATGGCACACCCGGACACTTCGGACGCGACCCGATGGAGATTAGCGATAAATATGGGGGTGAGTGGAAAACTGCCGATTTCGAGATGGGGGATGTTATTATCTTCACGATGCACACGATGCACACCTCTACGAAAAATCTTTCTGATCGATGGCGTATCAGTTGTGACATCCGTTTCCAACCGGCAGCAGACCCGATTGACGAACGCTGGGTCGGCAAAAATCCGATTTCGCACACAGGCAGCCAACAGATTTCCTTTGAGGAAGCGAAAAAGCAGTGGGGATTAGAATAGAAAAAATTATAGGTGCGGTTAGGGCGCCGCACCTACAGAGAGAACACGAACACAAGGTAGTTTTAGCCGAACAATGCCCGCCGAATCTGACGTACCGCTTGACGAATTCGATCTTCATTCTCCACCAGTGCGATCCGAATATAACCTTCGCCGTTATGCCCGAATCCCGAACCCGGAGAAACACAGACTTCCGCCTCATTAAGAAGTTTCGTCGCGAAGTCCATAGACGAGAGATGCTGCCACGCTTCAGGGATCGGTGCCCAGACGAACATAGAAGCCTGCGGTTTGGGAACCTTCCACCCAATTCGATTTAACCCTTCAACAAGCACATCCCGACGTTTTTGATAGACCGCAGCGTTTTCCATTACTGTATCTGCTGGCGTACGGAGTGCCATGATCCCAGCAACCTGAATCGGCGCGAAAATCCCGTAATCGTAATACCCTTTAATCCGAGCGAGTGCTTCAATGATCTCACGATTACCAACCGCAAACCCACACCGCCATCCCGCCATATTGTAGGATTTAGACAGCGAGAAGAATTCGATACCGACATCCTTCGCTCCTTTTGCTTGTAGGAAACTGGGTGCTTTGTAGCCGTCGAAAACAATGTCCGCATAAGCCAAATCGTGAATTACCACAATTTCCTGCCGCTTCGCAAACGCAACGATTTCCTCGAAGAATCCGAGGTCAACCACGGCACCCGTCGGGTTGTGCGGAAAGCTTAAGATGAGTACCTTCGGTCTCGGCCAAATATCGCGCGTGATTTCCGTCAGCGACGGAATAAAAGCGTTCTCTTCAGTGAGCGGAATGCTCACAACGCTACCACCTGCAAGCACAATGCTATACATGTGGATTGGAAACGTTGGATTCGGCACCATCGCCAAATCGCCCTCGTCAATTAAGGCTAATGCGAGGTGACCTAATCCTTCTTTCGTCCCGATCACAGAGATGGCTTCTTCATGCGGGTTAATGTGAACACCGAACCGGCGTTCATAATGCCAACTGACTTCCCGACGGAGATTGAAAATGCCCCGCGAAGCCGAATAACGGTGGTTCCGAAGTTCTTGTGCTGCTTCAGTCAATTTATCAATAATAGGTTGCGGGGTCGGTTGATTTGGATTTCCCATCCCTAAGTCGATAATATCTATCCCCAACTGTCGGCGTTCATGCGTGAGTTGTTTGAGCTTGCCAAGCATATAGGGCGGGAGTCGATTTAAGCGTTTTGAATAGATATTCATTTTTCCGAAATCCTGATTTTTTCAGATTTGTATTTCTTTTTGTCCTATCTGCCATGCTCCCAATATGTCCGTAAACGTTCACCCCAATTCGAGATTACCTGTTTTGGACTTGGATGCCCAATTTGTTGCCGGTGAAGTTTGGCTTCTTGGGTCAGCAGTTTATCTCTACAGATTTTAACGTCTTCATTGTAGATCGCGTTTCCTACTAAATTTTCCGTTTCGCCTGGGTCATTCTGCCGGTCAAACAGCTGCGCGAGTCCAAGTTGTTCGGCATCAGGTCCCGGTGGCGAGAAATCTTCTACCGCTTTCGGTTTATATTCTGTAACGTATTTATACCGTTCACTGACAATTGCCCGTCCCCAATAATTACTCTCTATGTAGGCGTAATCACGCCAAGCGACATCTTTTCCTTCCACAATCGGACGGACGCTCATGCCTTGGACCTGTTCAGGCACATCAACATCTGCGTAATCACATACAGTAGGGAATAAGTCTACGCCTGAAACAAAATGCGTCTCATTCATTTGGTTTTTCTCTACAGCAATACTGTCGCTCAAACACGCCACAATGAATGGGACCCGTACGCTCTCTTCGTAGAGCGTGAATTTCTGGAACATCTGATGACTACCACACGCCTCACCGTGGTCTGCACTGAAGATTATGAGCGTATTTTCGTGCAAACCCGTTGCTTGCAGTACTGCCAGGACCCGTCCAATCTCAGCGTCAACTTTTTCAATAAATCTGTAATAATTCCATCTCAGGTAACGCCAATGGAGTTCGTCCCAATCGCGGATCCCTTTAAGGATAGCGGCGTGAATAAGCGCGTCATCAACCCTTCGGCAGACTCGGTGCAGCACTGTCTCTCGTTCATCATAGTTGAAGTTTTCAGGAAGCGGTGGCAAGGCATCTTCCGAGACAATGCCTTGTTCTACTGGATTCGGAATCCGTTTTTCCTCGTGATTGTGCAGGTATTCGCATACGTCATGCGGATCAACGTAACCGATCTGAAGATAAAATGGTTCGTCAGCATTGTAGTTCGTCAAGAAATCCGTGACCGCATGCGTGGAGGCTGAATCGTAATACGCAGCACCCCCCGCACCAATATCTCGCTGTCCATAATAAAGCACCTGAAAACTCTCACGAACATCTCTACCGGGCACATGCCACTTACCACAATGGAATGCCCTATAACCGCCTGCGTTCAGGACCTGTCCTAAATCCCGGATTTCTGGGTGCAGAGATCCACCGTTGAACGGCACCCCCGTTTCCGAAGTGTATAAACCCGTTGCCCAACTCGAACGCGCAGCAGCACACACCGGATCCGCACAAAACGACCGCTGGAACGAAGTGCCATTCCGATGAAGTTCATCGATATTCGGGGTCTGGAGATATGGATTTCCGTAAGCCGAGAGTGCGTCCCACGAATGTTGATCGGTGTTAATAAAAAGGATATTGGGACGTTTGCTCATCTCGCTTACCCTATCCTCTCCTTGAGCACCAACGTCTCGAAAGTCTTTGAAGCAATTGCAACGTTCCCGTATGCATCAAGCCACCAATATGAAGGCAGGAGCCCAATACCGTAAAGGTAATACCCATCGAGCGGAATAGGGATCTCTATTGATTCGAGAAAGCCGAGTCTACTTTTCAGTCTGGGTTGCGCCAAGTCTTCCAGCACCGCAATCTCCACACTGTCATCTAAGGTTTGGATTGTTGGCACGAGTGCGGGAATTACATCAAAAAGTGCCCAATCACACGTCAGTCTGTCATCTGTCTCCACTGTTCCAGAACTAATTTCAATACCATTGATGCGAAGTTTTACGTCTCTATCTGAGGTCAGGTGACCATCGTAAGTTGACCGAGAATAGGCATCGCGGCCCCTATTTCGGGCATCCACCCGCCAACTATCCGTGAGTTGGCGGTAAGGTTCATCCTTACAACGGAATTGCAACCGTAAATTTTCTCCACTCGTCGTATTCTCATATTCGATAGAGTAGTACCAGAGATTGTTATTGGCTTTGCTCCGTTCGATGATAGCCGTCCCAATACTCAACTGCTTCGCAGCGTTGCCCCGATGATAACCACGCCAATAATTCGGTAGGATGTTGTAAACGTGCCTAACAGTCTGTCCTACACCGGTCTGACGCGCACCGACTTCTGGCGCATACCCACGAAGTGTGCTAATCAATTCCTGAGCAAATTGCGGATTTTGCGCACCGTAATTGTAGTCAAACGACCAGTGCAGCGGGTTGCTATTATTCATAATATTAAAACAGTAGTGTATTTTGAGGAGTTTTACCGGATGCGGCGTTGTGCGCATGGCGGGTTGTCTCAGGCAAACGGTAACCTCGACAACATGCCAAAGTCAATGTACGTGCTGAATCCAGAGATATCCGATGTCCTACGGATACGTAAACTACCCGAACGTTTGTGCGAGTCCGAACAGCGGCACCTATCACCTCTCCTTTATCAACGAGGTGAGTGTAAGCACCCTGTTCTGGTCCCGGTTCTTCGTATCGTCCCCAGAGCCGGGATTTCGCGCACCCAATCGTCGGTTTATCCAAAATTAACCCCAGATGCGATGCAAGCCCGAACCGTCGCGGGTGTGCGATGCCTTGTCCGTCAACTATCACTAAATCTGGTTCCGTTTGTAACCGATCGAATGCTGTCAGAAGTGGGGGCACCTCACGAAAGGACAGCAGCCCGGGTATATAAGGAAAACGAACAGCGCACGCTGCCACCTCGCTATCCACCACCTGCAATCCTGGAAAACTGAGGACTACCACGGATGCGAGCGCGATGTCCTTTTTCAGTCCGATGTCTACCCCGGCAACCGTGTTAATTGTTCCAAACTGGTCTGTCGGAATCACTTCTGTACGGAGCCTGTTTTGAATTTCTCGTGCTTCTTCAGGCGTGACATCCCACGAATGGAGGGAGCGATACTGCATATCTGCCGCTGTTCGTTTTAATGTAAACTTCGTCCTGTCTTATAATATCTTGAGCATCTGGAACCAGAGCATAAATTCCACTCTCAAACGCTCAACGAAATTATAACACAAAAAACTTGAATTGTCAAGCCATTCGGCGTAATCTCAACACCGATCGTCTTATTTTTTCGGTGTTGTCTTTTCGACTTCAAGAGCATTGGGTTTCGCGATATGCCGGATACCTGCAAAAAATGCGGAGAGGACCAGATAACCACCGCCAATACCGATCAGGGCACCCAAACCACCTATAATGATTTCTATACCGTTAAACATAATGAGTTCTCCTCACTATAAAAATTCTATAATAACTCGCTATAAAATTTCGATATTTTCAACTTTAAGCCTGCCACCGAAAATGTTGGTAAAATAAACGGAAGTATCTGATAATCGGTTTCAAATTTATTTTATGAATGCTTCTAAGTTGATCTACGCAAGAATCGTGCCATCCAAAAAACATCAAAATAACGCTGAGATTCAGCAAAGATGTATATTATTTGACACAATTAGACGATAACCTAAAAAAATGTGGTAAAATCAAAACAGGGTACTGTGATTCGTTTAGAGCGAGTCCTATAGATACGCTTTGGTCGAATGTCCGCCCGGCATTGTATTAGATCTTACCAATTATGAGGAAGAGGCTGCGAAAAAAGGGAAGGTGTGAACTTGGATAAGATTGTTATTCCATACCAATGGGTTTAGAGAGACTTCGGTCAAGCATGGCGAGAATACTCGAAGGCACGAGGTGTTCAATAGACTCGCCACGTGCCAACAATTCGCGTGCGTCTGTTGAGGACATATAGGCGTAAGTATCTGGTAAGGGAAGACATGAGACATAAGGCGTATATCGGTGAATCTCTGGTTGCCCCATGAATGCCTCTATGGTCTTGATGTCTGCTTCTGCCCGATTCGCAACAATAAAGCGCGCCGAGATAAACAGCTCCTGCAATTCCGCATGGAAGTTTGTATAGTATTTCGGGTCGAAGATTCTCACTAAGGTATCATAGCCGACGATGAAGTGGAACTCAGTCTCGGATGGAAAAATGGCTTTTAAAGCAGTAACCTTGTCGATATATCTGCCGTGACTTGATACACCCACAGAAAACTTTTGGTGATCGGTCGCGTATTTCTTGAGCGTGACGAGTCTCGCTGCAAGTGGCAAACCGAATATATCTTTATCTACATTCGCCTTCGCAAGGAGCAGGAGTACTTCATCCAATTGGGCCGCCGTGAGTGTATCCTCTATCATTCGGACGTGTGCAAGCGTCAACGGGTTAAAGGATCCTGAAAAGATTCCCAGTTTTTTAGTGCCACACGGCAGGGATACGGCGCGGTGGATAAATTCTATCTGCGGGGGAGCAGACGGATCTAACCCGTTAAAAAGTTCGACGAACCGCTCATAATCGGGGTGGCGCTTACATTCTTGTGTCAAGAGATTCAATAGTGTCTCTGCCATCTTGTTCCATCGTCCTGCTCACTTTGTGAAAGGCTTTTCTGGTAACCAACAGAGTTATCCAGCATCGGTCTCCGCTTTTTTAGCTGCTTCCCAGATTGCATCTAAACTCTCTAAGTCTTGCGATTCAAAGTTTGTGCCGCGGCGTTCTAATTCTGCTTCCATCCATTTAAAGCGCGTTATAAACTTCCGGTTCGCCTGCCGTAACGTTTCTTCAGCTTGGAGATTCATAAAACGACATAGATTCACAATAGCAAATAATAGGTCACCAAGTTCCATCGCAGCTGCTTCTGAACCCTCTGTGTTGATACTGGCTTTGACTTCATCAAGCTCCTCTTCAACTTTAGCAATTACATCAGTAAGTTCGTCCCAATCGAAACCGACGCGCGCAGCTCGACTCTGTATCTTCTGAGCATAGAGCAGGGTCGGCATTGCACTCGGAATCCCGTCGAGTACTGATTTCCGATCCGAATAGCCTGCCTCTTGGCGTTTGATTGCCTCCCAATTTTTTACGACCTCTTCTGAATTCTCAACATCGACATCACCGAAGACGTGCGGATGCCGTCGGATCAATTTTTCTGTCAAGGTCTCAATTACTGCGTAGATATCGAACGCCTCGTGTTCCGATGCAATTTGTGCTTGGAGCATGATGTTCAGGAGCAGATCCCCCAGTTCCTCTTTCAGTTTACTCGGATCGCCTGTATCAATCGCTTCAAGCGTTTCGTAGGTTTCCTCAATAAGCGTTGATTTCAGGGTCTCATGCGTCTGCTCTCGATCCCATGGACACCCATTTTCACTCCTTAAGGTTGCTATGACACCAACAAGTTCCTTGAATAATTCTTTTGACATATAGATCTCCTTTATTTTTTGCCTATTTTATTTTTCAATTCCTTCACATGTTTCTCGACTTCTGAGTAGCGTTCCGCTTCTCTGAAATAGGTGAGATAGAGTTTATACAGCTGCAACGCGCGAACGTAGTTTTTCTGTATCTCTGCCGCGCGGGCGCGTTCCTCTAAGGCATCTGCTTTTGCATTCAGCAGTTCGTGAAGCACTTGCACTGCACGTTCTGCGAAGATACTCCGATTATATGTTTCGCGAAGCCTTTCTAACACCTTAACCAATTCGACATAGGATTTCTTATCTGCCGTCTCTTTTATCAGGTCAAGTTGTGTTTCTGCTTCTGTCGCGAGCCGTTCCGCTGCTTTCTTGGCACGGCGACACAGTGTTGTCTCAGGCAAAATCTCTGCAATTTGGTGGTAAAGCGTGAAAGCCTTACCCAACCTGCCCTCCCTTTCAGCGGTTTGTGCTGCTGCGAATCCTGACTCCACCTGTTTTGCTGGTCCATGAGCAATTAGCCATTCTCGCATTCTTGTTTTCGTCAACCATGCTGCGGAGAGTTTGTGCGTTTCATCTGCCCATGCCTCAAACGTCACATCAGCACCCCACTCCTGGTAAAGCTCTGAGGCACGTTTGGCGCGCCGATAATGCGGATCATCGAGGGCTCCAACGCCAAAAAAGACCGGATGTCCCTGAATCGGTTTTGGCGGTGGTGGATTCATATCCACATCACGCCTGCCTGCACCAAGGACAAGCCTCCCTGCTAACCGGTCTAACAATTGCTCGCCTAAAACCGTTGTCGAATACCCACCTTGGCTATAGCCTCCCATAAAGATGTAGTCTGTCGCGATATTCAATCGTGCTGAGAGCAAGGTCAGAACTTCCTCAAAGAAGCGTATATCAGCGGTGGTTGCGTCGGGACTCAGTCCTTTATAGTAAGCGTCGGTCGCGTAGTTCATACCGACAACGATAAATTCCCGTCCTTTTGTTATCCTTTTGAACATCCATGTCGTTGCTGTTCCACCCCAACCGTGGTAATAAAAAATAACAGGAAAAGGACGGCTGTCTGTATAATCGACGGGAACGTAAACCAAAAACGTCTTTTCAGTCTCTGGGGCTGTCATACGTACTTCCGTGCCGGGTAGCAGTTTGGGTATATCAGCAGCAAGGGCACCACAGAACAAGAGCAGTAGAAATGCACTGAAACACGCAATCCACGTGCCATAGTAACAACATGAATCGCTATTAGAATAGAGAGGGAGGCGTATTCTCATGCGTCCGTACCATTCTCTTGAAGCGTTTCTAATTGAATAATCAGTTGACCGAGTTGTAATCCCAGCAGTAGCGTATAGATTTGCATTAAAAGTGTGACCTGTCCCTCAGTCGGCAAATCGCTGGCATGAATCACAGCGAGCAACCTATCGGCACGCTCGCGCACCTGCGCTGCTTTGTCCACATCGTCTTCTACTGTTTCTGGTGTGCTTTCTTTGATGAACTGCCAGATTCGATCTTGGATTTCGAGGGTATAATTCTTTGCCATCGCCGTACGCGCCCGCTTTGCAGAGTCTACCCAGATCGTGTTCGCCTTCCAATTGAGCATGAATGCGATGCTATTGATAAGCACATCGCGAGGGCTATCTTCGCCAGAAAGGAGTTCTTCAATGTTGGTAACCCCTTCTGCTTCTGCGGAGAAGGTTCGGACGCGCGTATACTCCTTCAGGTTTTTCAACATCAATTCGTTTTCAGCGACGAGATGCCAAAAATCCGCACTCGTTGAGAGCAGTACCTCCACACGGTTGCAAACCGCACTCGGAATTTGTGCGCGGATACAGGAATAGTGGAGACTGTGGAGTTGACTCCGAAAGTCTTGCAAACTCTCAGTCGTTTGCATTGCTGATGCATGGGCGATATGCGGCAGGAGTTCTCCGCGAATCTGGTCTAACAGTGCAGGAATCGTACGTTCAGCATTCATCTGGTAAACCTTATCAGTGCGAGGTGTTTATTGGCATAGTTTTCTTTCCTAATAGCATAGCAGGTTTAATCGAAAAAATCAATCTGAATGCTTGCTTTTTCTAAATTTTTCGTGTATACTTTGGTGACACCATAAACAGTCCCGATCTTGTAAATGTGGAGGTTTCGATGAAAAATCTTGTGATAACAGAGGAAATTTGGAAGGAGGGCAATATGTACACCGCCTATTGTCCAGAGTTAGACGTTGCGAGTTGTGGGAGGGGTATAGAAGAAGCGCGAAAAAATCTCCTTGAAGTTATCGAAATTCAGTTGGAGGAAGCAGCTAAATTAGGGACACTCAGGGCATTTTTGGAAAACGCAGGTTACGATTTGACCACTTCACAACCGACCCTCCAACTTGATAAACAAGTAGTGGCATTTAACCAGCGTACCGTACCTCTTGGGGACCTTTAATGCCGAGACTCTTACCAACAGATTGGCGAACCCAAGTTAAAATTTTTGAAAAATTCGGGTGCCGCTATGTTCGGCAAAAAGGATCACATCTCATCTACCACCACCCTAATGCGGAACGTGCCGTTGTTATCCCTCGTTATGACGAAATCCCTGTTACAATCATCAGAAATAACATGCGTACTGTCGGCATGAGCAGAGAACAATACTTTCGATTGTTTACCGAGGTTTAATTTTTTCAATCAAAATATCCATTTTCTGCCAAATTTGTGTAAGTCCTATCTGATTCAAAAGTGTAGGAACAGTAAAGTCCTGAATTGCCGACTGATAATCTTCTATCATCCCATTATAGTCACGGATAACAGCACGCAGGGATTTTGTGAAACCTCTACTGCTGTAGGATAGGACTCTCTCCGGATTCAACTCAATGGCTTTATCGTGGTTTTCAATCGCCTCTTGATATAGTTTCTGTGCTTGCTTCAAATTTCTCAGTTCAGCCTTAGACTCACCAAGTGCCAGTTTAGCCTTGGATTTGCCAAGTTCTGTCTTTGCCTTACCCCGAGCGTCATAGGCACGAGCAAAATCCGGGTTCAATTCAAGAATTTTGTCAGTGATCATTGTTCAAATTCGCTATACCCGAATAGAAGTGAGCTTTGGCATAGTCCCCTTTAGCGGCGACATCTTGTTTCAAAGTTTTCTTTACATCACCTAATCGGGCATAGGCATGTGCTAAACTAAAATTATCTGGGTTTAGGTTGATAACTTGGTTATAGTCTTGAATCGCCTCCACATAGTCAGGTTCGGACATTTCTACTTTTGCAACGCCACGTTTGAAATAGGCATCGGCATAATCAGGATTTAATTTAAGTGCTTCGTCGAAGTCTTCAATCGCCATAACTTGTCCTTCGCTGTTTAAGATGGGCCCACCACTGTTACCGCCATCTAAAGGAGAATCACCCTTTTTTTTGGAAACCCCACAGCTACCAACCGGAGTTCTCCATCGCTCTTCCGTATCCTGTGTACGGTTCCCTCTGTAACTTTGTACCCTCCATCTGGATATCCTACGGCAGAAATCAACTCGCCTTTTTTTCCTTCACTTAATTCAAGCGGTTTGCCTTTACCTGAAACCTTTAGGATAACAAGGTCATGTTCCGGAGCGTATCCAATAACCTTTTCAATGTTGTAAACTTTTTTCTTCCAACTGCAAAAACTATTCTTGCACTATCAACAACGTGGATATTGGTCACAACTTTATCACGCTCTACAAAAAAGCCGCTCCCGTAACTAACAGTCCCTTCTGCGTTTCCGATTACCATCAATACTGTAGCATCTTTGGCACGCTGCTGGGGAGTCTGCGTACACGCAGACAACAACAACCCTAAAACCAATAAATCCAATAAAAATTTTCTGTTATATGTCATTAAGTGCGATCCTTCCTATAGTTTAGGCTTTGTTGTGAATTCACGGATAAAGATTGGACCGATGCGAAAAAGCCATCAACGTTTAACTATAGTAGATTTTGGAATTACTTACACACTTGTCCGTTACCAGAGTAGCGTTCGTAGTAGGGCAATTCATTGCCCGTTGTTTCAAAACATGTGCAAATAATTACGGGATCTACTATAATAGCGTAGCAGGTTTCCGCTAAAAAGTCAACTTGACAATTATTGAAAGTTTTGAAGATCTCTTGCTAAGAGAGAAGCATTAATGTTACAATAGGCATAAATCAATTGATTATGCCTATTTGAAAAGGAGATCATGGAGATGTCAAACGAACGATTAGCAATTCAAGAAATAGAGCAGAAGTATCCAGACGAATGGCTACTTATCGTAGACTGCGAAATCAGCGAAAATACCGAGCTGCTATCCGGGGTTGTTGCTGTCCATAGCAAATCCCGAGAAGATATTCATGATGCCTTAGTTAACTACAAAGGACAAGTTGCTATATATTCTACACGCGAAATTCCAGAAAATGTGGAGTATATTTTGTAATGGCACGTGTCTCTTTTACTCGTCTGCGTCGGTTGATCGTTCTGAGTCTTGGAGTCTGCAATAAATGGTCTGTTAGGCATGAATTTTCTGGAGCGTTTTGACATCGATATCTCACTCTCAACTGGAACAATTGAACTCCATCCACACTGAAGTAAACTTGGAGGAGTTGCGGACTATCATGAAACTACTTATTGCTACCATCATCAGTATTGCTCTTTTTGGAGTATTCGCGAGTTTTGCTGATGAAAGAACCGAAGCGGATCCACTAAAAGTAGGTGATACAGCACCGGATTTTCTGCTCCAAGATGTTGAAGAAAAGGAGCATAGTCTGAAAAAACTGCGCGGCAAAATCGTTTTCCTTATTATGGGCAACCGAAAGATTCGGGAGGAAGATGACAAATGGGCGGAGGCGTTCCAGAACGATTACCGAGAGAACCCACAGGTGAACGCCTATATCATCGCCGATATGCGGAGCGTTCCAGGGTTCATACCGAAAGGTTTTATTCGAGGTCAACTCAAGAAAAACCCGCCTCCTGTAAAATTCCTACTCGACTGGAAGGGAGAGGTTCATAAACGGTATCAAACAAAAAAAGAAAAGCCGACGCTCTATCTCATTTCGCAAGAAGGCACAATTGTGTTCCACGAAAAAGCAGATTTCAAGCCCGAAATTTTCAACGAACTTAAAAAAGCAATTGATACACTTTTAGCCATAGCTGCGAATAAAAACGAAAGGAAATAATTATGAAATATCTCGTCACCGGTTGTGCTGGATTCATCGGGTGGAGGGTAACAGAACTTTTGCTTGAGGCGGGACACACTGTTGTAGGGATTGATAATATAAATACCTCTTATGATACACAAGTAAAGCACTGGCGGCTTAAGCAACTCGAAGGTACTCCCAATTTTTATTTTCACCGCTCTGACATCTGCGATCGAGACGCACTGCGGACAATATTTGATACGCCTTATGACGCTGTAATTAACCTCGCTGCACGCGCCGGTGTACGGCATTCTGTCGAAGATCCGTGGGTATATGTTGACACAAATATAACCGGCACGCTGAATCTATTGGCGTTATGCCGCGAGTTTGAGGTCAAAAAATTTGTGCTGGCATCGACATCAAGCCTCTACGGATCGGATAACCCGCTTCCGTTTAGTGAGGAGACGAATACAGACGGACCCTTGTCTCCTTATGCTGCCTCAAAAAAGGGTGCGGAGGCACTCTGCCATAGTTATCACCATCTCTACGGCATCGATATGACAATCTTCCGTTTTTTCACCGTCTATGGACCCGCGGGCAGACCCGATATGAGCGCATTTCGCTTTGTGCATTGGATCAGTGAAGGGAAACCGGTTATCGTTTATGGGGACGGCAAAGAGTCCTCACGAGATTATACCTATCTTGATGATGTTGCAAGGGGGGTGATCGCAGGATTGAAACCGCTCAAATATGAAGTGATTAACCTCGGTTCAGACAGTCCTATTGTACTTATTGAAACGATCCGATTGATAGAGGAACTCGTTGGTAAGAAAGCGAACCTCTCGCATCAACCTTTTCATCCAGCAGATGCACGCGCCACGTGGGCGAACATCAAAAAAGCTGAAGAACTCTTGGGGTGGCGACCACAAGTCACTTTTCGAGAGGGTATTACGGCACTGGTCGAGTGGTATCAGGCGAATCGAGAGTGGGCGAAGAACATCGCGACAGACTAAGCCGCTATTAGGAGCTTAACTGCCTTTTCCAAAGCCCCTGCGTCTACTTTTATTTTCGCTATCTCTGCCTCGCGTTGCACGTAATTCAATGTATGTTCGGTACTCATCGGTGCTGCGATGTCCTGAACAATCTTATGGAGACGTTTCACGTCAGCCTTCTTGATGCCAGTCTCTGCTTCTATGCGAGTATGTAGTGCGGCGGGTGATTCTGGCTTTTCAGGAGGCGTCTCGCGCTTGGAACGGGTGCGGCTGGTTTTGGGCTTCGGACGCGCCGAGGTAGCAGACTCCGTTTTCGAGCGACGGGTTCTTGTGCGAGACGTTTTCTGTCTGGAAGACTGAATCTTTCCTGCCTCAAGCGATTTGATACCACACTCCTTACACACCTTCGCTGTGGCATCCGCTAAAGTCATCGTTACAATTAGTTCGCTAATCGCACCGCAGAGATCGCATTCAGAAAGGTTTTCGATGCTCGTTAGGATCTCTGCGTGTATTACGAACATTTTTTCCTTATCGGTTTTCGTCTGCTTTTCTTTTTGACAGAGTGCTATCAGTTTCTGTGCTGCTTTCTCGATTGTGTCTAAATGTCCCATCTTCCCCCCAACTGAGTAGGCGAGGTTCTAACCTCGCTGATCCGCGCTGTCCAATTACTTCGTCTCCGACGAGGCGACGGCACTTTTATCCGTATAAAGCTTATATTCAAAACTATCTATCAAGGCTTCACAACTCGCAGAGATGATATTTTCTGAGACACCAACGGTTCTCCAACTCCGTTCTCCATCACTCGCTTCAATAAGCACCCGAACCTTGGAACCCGTCCCCGCTTTGGTGTCCAGCACCCGAACTTTGTAATCTATCAGTCGAACTGTCTGCAAGGCGGGATAAAACTGTTCCAGTGCCTTTCGGAGTGCCGTGTCAAGTGCATTGACGGGACCATCTCCGTCAGCAGCGGTATGTGCCGTCAAACCGTCCGGCGTTGTAACCTTTACCGTTGCTTCGGAACGCATGGCGAAATCGCTGAACTGTTCAATGATCACCCGAAAACCGACAGGATCAAAGAAGGATTCGTATCCGTTAAATACCTTATGTGTCAGCAGCTCAAACGACGCTTCAGCGGCTTCATACTGATAGCCTTCTTGTTCCGCTTCTTTCAGTCGCTTGAAGAGTTCGAGCACCTGCGGTGAATTTTTGTCGTAATCTGGATACTCCTTCTCAATCTTTTTCATGATTGTGCCGCGTCCTGCTTGATCAGATACGAGAATCCGTTGCGTATTGCCCACCTTTTCGGGTTCAATATGTTCGTAAGTCAGGCGGTTTTTGCGGATCGCATCTGTATGCAAGCCACCTTTATGCGCAAAGGCGGAGCGACCCACATACGGTTGGCGTTCGTCGTGTGGGAGATTTGCTAGCTCACTAATCAACCGCGAAATTTCTGTTAACCCTTGCAGCTGCGTCTCACTTAGACACTTTATGCCGAGTTTGAGTTGGATTGTTGGAATAATAGAAGCGAGATTCGCATTTCCACACCGTTCACCGTAGCCGTTGAATGTTCCTTGCACATGGGTTGCGCCTGCTTGAACAGCCAGTACGGAGTTGGCTGCACCCATACCGGCATCGTTGTGCGTATGAATACCTACCGGCAACGACAACTCGGAGAGCACAGTTCTTACGCCTTCCTGAATTTCTAACGGCAGTCTACCGCCATTGGTATCACAGAGGACGAGGCAGCTCGCACCGCCAGTTGCAGCCGCGCGTAGTGTCTCTATGGCATACTCGGGGTCATCTGCGTAACCGTCAAAGAAGTGTTCCGCATCATAAATCACTTCGCGCCCGTTCTCCACAAGGTAACGAACGGAATTCTCAATTAATTCTAAGTTTTCGTCTGGTGTTACTCGCAGGACATCGGTTGCATGGAGCCGCCAACTTTTCCCAAAGATTGTGACAGTCCTTGCGCCGGTATCCAGTAGCGCAGTTAGATTCGGATCGGTTTCGGGGGTATACGTAGGATAGTACGTGCTACCAAACGGCACAATCGTTGCCGTTTCTAATGCCATACTTTTTGCGCGCCTGAAAAATTCTATGTCTTTCGGGTTGGAACCCGGGTACCCGCCTTCAATATAGCGGATGCCTAATTTATCGAGTGCTTCTATGATGATGAGTTTATCTTCCACAGAAAACGCGACGCCTTCTGCTTGGCTGCCATCCCTGAGTGTCGTATCGTAAAATTCAACCATGTCGCTTTTCACAATGAGTTTTGGCTTGTGTTTTTGAATATGGGCTTGTCAACTTCGCTCTACAACGCCAAAAATCGTGTCTCCTATTATGCTTTATATATTGTAATCTGTGCCTGATTCACCGCTAATATTTTATCACATTTCAGGGCAAAAGTCAAATACGTTTCAGTAGATATTCTGTAGGATGGATTTGCAATCTTTCCATTATTTTGCGCGCTATTTACCCCAAAAATGTTACACCAATGTAACATTTCATGGGCAGAGACAATCGGCATAGAATCCAGTGGCCGTCAGGATTCGTAGACGTTTTGTGTCCAATTTCCGATTGGGAAAAAAATAATTTTGCCGAAAGTGGAACATCTTGTAGATAAACGGTAATGGCGTTATCCATACATTGAATTTTCAGAGATCGATAGCGCATTTTCCGCCATTGAAAAATAGTATAATATATTATACTATTTTTACTAAGTTATGTCAAGTAAAAATTGATTTTTTAGGTAGCAGCCTTAGAATTTAAGCGCGAGTCATCTATAGGGTCTATTGCCAGAATCAGGATTAGGAGAAATCGGGTTAAATCCCTACCGCAAGCGAACAGGAGCACTGAAGGTCAAAAACTTTACACATCCATGTGGGATACAAACTAAAGAACTATGGTAAAATCTAAAAATAAATGGACATTTTCCCCTCCCCTGGTAGGCGAGGTTTCTAACCTCGCCGATGCGGATCGTCCAATTAATTCTAAACTTTACCATAAATCTAAAAAAGGTAGTATAATATTCTGATGGTTGTTTGGATTACCTTCTAAACTCAAACAAAAAGGAGAATACCATGAAAACGCTGAAAAGGCTCACAACGCCTATTCTTGCATTGCAGTTGTTTTTTGTTGCTGCAACCTACTCTAAAACCTTGTCCGTTAGCGAAAAGGGAACCGTTCTCGCCGAAACAAATAACTACTCTATAACCATTGAAAACGGAGCAATCACTCATTTCCACAATAAACTTACCCGAGAAACCTACACCCAAGACAAGTTCAGCTATTCCGCTGCACTGCAAATGAGAAAACGCCGTCTGGAATCAGCAGATGCCCCACCAATCAGAATAAGACAACCATCTCCACTTACATGTGAAATTACCTATGGAAACGATGAAGCAGACCTACACCTATTCATCACCATAGACAACAAAACAAACGATCTTTTGATACAACAAAGAGGAATTTCAAGAAACAGCGGTATCGAATCTACTTCATGGGTGTTCGGACACATTTCAGATACAGCCGTAGATGTCATCGCGCCTATCAAAGGTGGTCAAATCCTCAAACACACATACGGGTCCAACTACCCAGGAGGTTGGGAATCACAACTGTTCATTCTTCAAGGACAACGCGGAGGAGCCTTTATCCGTTGTGAAGACAAAAGTTATGGATTCAAAGGATTCGAGTATGAAAAATACCAAGATAACAGTTCCACCATTGTTTTTGCCTCATATCCCCACGCCCCCTTTGAAGAACAAAATCAATTTATATCTCCCATATGGAAAATCAACGCCTACCAAGGCGACTGGCAAGTTCCAGCACGCCAATATAGAGATTGGATGCACGAAAAACTTCAACCACTCGACCGAACACAGATGCCATCATGGGTAGATGAAATTAAAGTAATAATAATCCACTCCAAAATAGAACCCGCAATACTACCACATCTAAACCAACTTTTAGATGCAGAGAAAACCTTGATATACATGCACGCATGGAGACATAGAGGGCATGACGGAGACCTACCAAACTATTCAGCAAGTGCCATAAAGCCCGGTTTCGGTGATTTTATCAAAGAAGCACACCGCTACGGATTTAAAATAATGGTACATGTGAATATGGTTGGTATCTCACCAGAACACCCGCTCTACACAGAGCTCGAGAAGTATCAACTCATCGACCCATGGAATAACGAGAAAAAAGGCTGGTATTGGGAAGACTTAACAAACACATCCCGCCACGCCTACATCAACACCGCTTCACGCGCATACAGACAAATGTTTGTTGAAAAACTCAAAAGATTACAAGAAACTTACAATATAGATGCCTTCCACCTCGACATCAGCACTGAAGTTGAAAACGATAAGAACGGACGCATTGATGGATTGACAATGGCCGAAGGCAACATCCTCCTCCATCAACAACTCTTAGAAGCAATGCCAGGCATCGTTCTCGGCGGAGAAAGCCTCCACGAGGTAACATTCCTATACGAAAGTTTTGCACAACGTTGGTGGATTCCACCAACAGCAGAACCACACCCAATCAGTTCGTTCCTATTTTCGTCCTATACCAAACCTTACGGATATTTCATACCAAATCCAGACCGCCACCCCGATGAATATCAGAAATACATCCACGAATACGAAGTATGGGACATCCTACTAACTCTTCGTGTTTATGACCCATGGGACCTGGAACTAGATAAAACCGAGATGCAAAAACTTCTCCAAGTTGCCAGAGAGCGACAAGGCTGGACTTTCGGGGATGTGAACGGTGATAGTGTCGTAAATATCCTTGACTTGGTTGTTGTTGCGCAAAACATCGAAACACAACCGTTGGTCAATCAACGTACAGATGTGAACAAGGATGGGGTGGTAAACATCCTTGATCTCGTTCTTATCGCAAAACAGATAGGTTGATTCTAACGAGAGGTTTCAATCATAATAAGATCTATTCGTAGTTTCGTAGAATCTTCATTCCTAACAAAAAGTTGCGCGTGGTGTCCACGACCATGAAATCCCACTTGGAACCGGTTGGATGCTGTGGGGAGGAAGGTTCTTTCTTCGTAGTCTGCGGCGTTGTTCATTTTCAATCCGACAGTTAGTTGTCCAGCAGACTGTTTATCAATAACCTATGGCACTAATTGATTTGTGTTTTGATAATTCGCTCAATTGTGATATTATTAAAAACCATGAGAACTCATGCTATTTTACTCGTCTGCGTCGCGTTGTTGCTATCAGGTTGTGGGATATTTGCTACAAAATCGGTTCAAACCGAATCGTCAACGACTTCTGTAGATCCACTCGGAAAACTACAAGCCAATATTGATGCCGTTTTGCAGGACCCGTTGTTTACGACCGCCAGCATCGGTATCAAAGTGGTTGCCGTTGAGACAGGAGAAGTGATTTATGAGAAAAACGCCCATAAACTACACCACCCCGCCTCTACAACGAAACTCTTTACAGCAGCGACTGCTTTAGTGAAACTGGGATCGGACTACCAGTTTGAAACGACCCTCTATACCGATGCCATTGTGAAGGGTGAAGTCCTCGGAAACATTTATCTAAAAGGCAGGGCTGACCCGGTACTCCAACCTCAAGACCTTGTAAAATTGGGGGATACCTTACTTCAAGTGGGTGTGAAGTCGATACAAGGTAACATCGTTGTTGATGAAACATATCTCGATGCCGTTTGGGAAGGACCGGGATGGATGCGGGACGATAGACCGCTGTGGATCAGTGCTTTGAGTATCCGAGAAGTCGAACCGAATGCAAGCACAATGAGCAGAGCCCGTGCGTGTGGACTTCTCTTGAAAACTGCGCTTATAGAAAAGGGGGTTCACGTGACGGGTGAAATCGTCTCTGGAACAGCGCCATCAGATGCGCAGGTCGTTGCTAAGCATCTATCACCTCCACTCGCTGATATTCTCAAATTGATGAACAAACCCAGCGACAATTGGGTTGCTGAATTGATTTTCAAGACAATCGGTGCTGAGGTGATGGGTGAACCGGGAACGTGGCAGAAAGGCAGGCAAGCCGTCACTGAATTCCTAAGTGAAATCATAGGCGAACCACCGTATCGGTTTGTTGACGGTTCTGGACTTTCCCGTTACAATCTCCTAAATACTGAGTTGCTCACAAGTTTGCTCGTCTATATGTATCAGAATTTTCAGTTAATGCCGGAGTATCTGGCATCACTGCCGGTTGCTGGCGTTGATGGCACTTTAAAAAATCGGATGCAAGGGATGTACGCTGAAAAAGTGTTGCGTGCGAAGACGGGAACATTGAGTGGGGTTTCGGCACTTGCCGGTTATACTGTCACGGCAGACGATGAAGTCTTTGCGTTCGGCATTCTCATTAGCCACTATGTCGGGTCACCAGCACTTGCCCGCGGTATTCAGGATAAAATTGGGGATTATTTAACCGGTTTTAGCCGTCGTTCAGAGAAAATAAAGCAACGCTTGGACTTGCCATCTCAAATTGCAGCAGACGTGGTTTCACCACGCCTAAGTGAGAAAGTGTTGAAAGTAGTCGCTATCCGGTTCTATACCTCAATCAAACCGGGGCGCGATCTCCGGTGGCGGTGCTCCCACGACAGACTGTCCATCCTTCAGCAACGGCTCCGCATTCCCCCACAAACGACTCCCGTCATGAGCAAGAAGCGGTTCTGCGGAATATTGGGCAAGATACGCACGCCGTAGGTTGTTCGTGTAGTTCGTCCCGCTACAATGGAAATTGATACTCGTAAATGCGACAATGCTCCCCGCAGGCACAATCGCAGGCACACCCTTTTCGGGTCCGAAGTATCCGACCATATCGTTGCTACCCTCTTCACGGATATGCTTCACCCACGAGCGAATCCCGATACGCGAAAACGGCATCACATAAACCGTTCCGTTCTCTTCCGACATATCGTCAAGCGCACACCAACAGGTGAGATACGGCTTGTGGTCAGGGTAGCCGACGTAGCCAGAGTCCTGATGCCAGCTGAACTTCATCCCCGCTTCCGCACCTTTCACGACGTACTGTTCCCAGAAGAGATACGCCGTATCGCCTAAAGTCGCACGACAGACTTCTGCCATCAGATCGCTAAATAGAAACTCACGAAGTTTCGGCTGTTTTCTGAAGCAATTTGAGACGAAGTACCGTTTGTTGCGATGATTGATGCCGAGGACATCCGTATCCTGACGATCCATCTCAGCATCCATCTGATTGATAAAGGTGCCGCACTCACCGCGGAGCAGTTCCAGCAGCGAATCCGGGATAACGTTTTCTAAAATGAAATAGCCTTCTTCTTGGAATTGCTGTTTCTGTGCATCGGTTATGTTCATATTTTTTTAATTATTCAGCTTTGCCCTGCCCTTGACTGTGGGAGGGGTTTGTAACCCTGATTCTTTCGGGCTTTTATTCGATATTAACTCGACGAACGACCTGACCGTGGCTCTCCCAATAGGTGTGTTTTCCAGTGATATAGTCAGAATCGGCTGCGGGTTGGACGTTTCCTGTCGTGTCAATCGCTCTGGAGACAACGGTATGTTCACCTTTCGATGGGTTGTTCCAATCGAGATGCCAGATTTTCCACGCGAATTCCGCATCCTCTTCCGGGTCTATCGTCGCTTTTTGCCACGCACCGTCATCAATACGCACTTCGACGGTTTCAATAGGCGCACCCCACGCTGCACCGTAGATGCGGTATTTGTCGCTGATACGCGTTACCTTCGCCGCCAACGATTTCAGCTTTGTCCTACCCACGGAAGTCTCCATCCAGACCGATTCACCGTCAGGACGTTTTTCTTCACGCATTGTGACATAATCGCGTCCCATGAATCTCCCCATAAATCGGGTGTCTCGGACCTCAATGCGTTTGAGCCATTTAACGCAGGCGATGCCGTACCAACCCGGCGTAATCAGACGGAGCGGTGCACCATTTGGATGGGGGAGCGGTTCACCGTTCATTTCATAGCAGAGAAGGTTGATGTCTTGTAACGCGTCTTCAACGGACATGCTTCGGGCAAAGTTCTGGCGCATTTTCACTTCACGTCGTTCCTCTTCACCGACATCGTGTCCGAAAAAGATAACTTCGATACCGTTTTCTCGGATACCCGCTTCCTTAAGGATGGGTGCAAGCGGTGTGCCTCCCCATTTCGCATTGCCGATGCCACCGGTGAACGTCGGGAATCCGTGGTTACCAGAACATTCCAATGTGAAAGTTACGTCTTGCTTCGGGCGCGCTTTGATGTCCTCAATCGTGAGCACCAGCGGATTCTCGACCAAACCGCTCACCTCAAGTCGCCACGTCTCAAGATCGACTTCGGGTTTGCCATAGTGTGAGACGTTGAAGAATTCATCATTGGGTGTGATAAAGGAATCAAACTCATTCCAATCCAGCAAACCGCGCTCTGAAGGCGGGGTCGGCGGTTGATCTGCGAAAGGGATAAGGACTTCACCTTCGCGGCTTGGGAAGGCGTAAACTGCCCATGGGCTCAGCAGCAATCCAGTGAGTGTTAAACCGCTCTGCCGCAAAAAATCTCTACGCTCCATAGTGCCTGTTCCTAAAAACCTATATTATTCCGTGTATATCTATGGAAAGCAATAGATTTTTAGAGGGATCCTACTCCCTTTTACGAACACCGTCGTGTCCTTATCCTATGTGTAATCAGGGTCGTCTGACCACGATAGCCAAAAATTACACACGAACTACATACCACAAGGAAACACGTGGTATGGTGGAACTCACAAAGCACGGGCGACAGTCTTGATGAATATCCCACGTGCGCCGTTCAAATCCCTATCCATACGATCACCTGCCGAGGACTTGATAACCTTTGAACCCCCAAGGTTCCTGATGAGTTCACCCGTCCAAGACACCGTTTTTGAAGTGTAAGCTTCGCAGACATCAATGACTCGCACACCATATTCCAACGCCTTGTGTTTCAGAAAGGTTTTGAATCTATAGTGTGAGAGTGTGAGCATCTGCCGAACTGACTTCGTGCGTAATTTCCTCGCGCCTCGCTTCGTCATCTGTTTCGTCTCAAAAGTCGGTAGCAAAATGATGTCAAAGTTCGTTACAAGGAAGTGTGCGACTTTCTTATGAAGGTCATCGATCAGATTACGGATTTTGACTTTGATTCTATTCGCAGCTTTACGCAAAGCACGCCGTAGCGGGCGTTGCTCTCGCGTCGCGCGTGAGTAGAGATTATCGCAGTGTTGACAAAGCCTTTGAATACGGTTGATACACTGCTGACCTAACCAACCGAAGCAATCTTGAGAGAAAAACGTCAGGAAATCACGGACACCGGGATCAAGTGCCACTATTCTACCGCTTGGTTCTCGCGTCTTTTTCTTCTCAACATAAGGAACGCAAAGGAAATACTTTCCGTTTTCCAATATCAGTTGAGAATCCTTGACCTCTGCATCCGTATCGCGTTCTGACACTTTACCTGTTCCTTGAGGTTTCGCTGGCAGCGGTTCTGCCATCTTCATTTCGTCCAATAACCGCACATAGAATCCATTTTTCTTCAGTGAATCTGCGCGGAGATAAAGCGTCTGCTTACGTTTTCTTGAGCGAAATGAAACCTTTTGAAACTCACCTGTTTCTTTGCATTTGACCTTCGCATTCCCGATAGCTTGGCAGGCATCCATCACCGCACCGACTTTTATCTGCCGCGGCGTTTCGGTGTGCCAAGCGGGAAGCTCATTAAAGACGACAGGAACGAGTCCCTTGAAGTTTTTCGGAGTAGCCTTGTCCGACAACAAGGATACTGCCATATTGAAGACATATCTCGAAGTGCCAAACCATCTACGAAGAATCGTTTTCTGTTTCACTGTGGGAAAGATTTCTATCTTCCTTGATTTGGTCACGGTATCGCCGGAGTCCATACATTCTACAGGAAAAGACATGGAGAATTGCCAGGAGATCGGCAGTAAGTTCCTCTGTGGGGCTATAAACAGTTTCGTTGAGAACCACGACTTCGCCACCGTTTTGTTCGACCAAGAACTGTATGACTTCGCAGCCGAAACGGGCGAGTCGATCCCGATGGGCAACAATAACGCGGAGTTTATCGCCTCGCAAGATGCGTTCCAATAAGGTTCTAAGCCCTTTTCGTTTGAAGTTGATACCACTTCCGAAGTCTTTGATGATTTCTGCATTCGGGTAGTGTTTCTGCAAGTAAGCGACTTGGGAGGCAAGATCGGCTGATTGCGATTTTCCACGAACTCGGCAGTATCCAATGGTAGTAATATCTCTTCCGGTTTGTGCATCTATAAAACTTTGGACATCATATCTCCGATGCCCGCCTCCTGTTCTTATGCAGGTAATTTCTCCCGCACATTCCATCCTACGCAGATGGTCTACTGTTATTCCGAGCGTCTGCGCTGCTTCTCGTGGGGATTTATAGTTTTTCATACCATAATTATACCGCATAAAATCAGGTTTATCACGGTTTATTTAGATTTACCAAGGTTTAGAAGTGTTTAGAAACTGCTCCTCATTCTGCCGATAGGGACAGTCTTTGACGGTTTGTTTGTTTATCCGTTCATTGCTGCGAGATAGTTGGTGTTTACCTGTTCCCAATTGATGAGATTCAGCCAAGCGTCAACGTAGTCAGCACGACGGTTCTGGTAGTTGAGATAGTATGCGTGTTCCCAGACATCAAGACCGAGAATAGGGGTATGTCCCTTCATCAGTGGACTGTCCTGATTTGATGTCGAATAGATTTGCAACTTCTTATTTTCATCAACAACAAGCCATCCCCATCCTGATCCGAAATGTGTCTTTGCTGCTTTGGTAAACATCTCGTTTCCGGCATCAAGCGACCCAAATGTTGACTGAATGGCTTCCGCGACTTTCCCAGTCTGTTCACTGCCACCGGGTTTCATGATACTCCAGAAAAGCGTGTGATTCGCGTGTCCACCGCCGCTATTGATAACAGATTGGCGGAGATGTTCCGGGACCCTATTAATGTTCCGCAGCATACCCTCAAGGGTCATGTGTTGCAAATCATGACTCCGCGCAATTGCGGCGTTGAGTTTATTGATATACCCTTGATGATGTTTTCCGTGGTGGATCTCCATTGTGCGTTTGTCAATATGGGGTTCAAGTGCGTCGTAAGCATAGGGAAGTGGTGGTAGGGTCTGACCTGCCTGATGGTCATGCTGACCATATGCACGCAGCGGACTGTTAGCGAGAAGAATCCCTGCCAATGCTGTGCTGCCTTGAATTAAAAAATTTCTACGATTCATGAGTGCGTTCTCCTTGTCCAGCTGTTTTGGGCAGCATTTTAGCAGAAATTATCGGTTCGTGTCAAGATAAATTTCGGTTGATTTTGGCAGAGAGATATGGTATTTTGATTATGGCGTACATACAAGGATAACAAAAATCTCTGTATCGGAGACATTGAAAGCAATTGATGAACAACCCTGACCCCTTTCACATCCTCACACTCGATGGCGGTGGCACCCGCGGTATATACACCGCCCAACTCCTTGCCGAAATTGAACAGGCATTTCAGAGGCGTATCAAAACCTGTTTCGACCTTATTGCCGGGACAAGCACAGGCGCGATTATCGCCGGTGCCGCTGTTTCCGATATTCCGATGCAAGATATTGTCGAACTGTTCGAGACCGAAACACCCCATATCTTCCGCAGAAGATGGTATCGTATTCCGTTGTTCCTCAGTAAATACCCGAGCGAGAAACTTGCGCAAATCCTCGCTGCACACCTACCCGCCACGCCTCTTGACGAAATAGCAACCCCGCTGATGATAACGAGTTCAGAGATTGCCAAAAGTGAAGTTCACATTTTTAGATCGAATTATGAAAGTCGCGATTCGGAGATCGCGCTTACAGATAAAGATGTGAATCTAAGAGATGCCATCCTTGCCTCATGCGCTGCCCCTACATTTTTCGCACCGAAATCCGTCAACAATTCTTTGTTAGCAGATGGTGGACTCTGGGCAAATAACCCCTCCACAATTGCTCTCGCAGAAGCACTCTCGGTGTTTGAAAAAGACACACGAGAAATTAGAATTCTATCCGTTGGTACAGGACATTCCGTAAATATGTATCGCAATAGACGTGGCTGGGGGTTCCTCACGGGTTGGGGCGGTGCGAAGTTGACTTCTTACGTAATGACACTGCAATCGCAGGCATCCGCAGATATAGGACAACGCCTTCTAAAGCAGAATTACCTACGCATTAACGCCGAGATCGATTTCTGGGAATTGGATACCCTGACGCAGTTAGACAACCTCAAGGTTCTTGCTGAGCGTGATTTTGAGAAAAACGCCGAAGGAATTGAGGCGTTCCTTCGGCGCGAGTAGTGGTAAAATTCGGTATTCCTTCTTATATCGCAGTCGCCTCTTGAACTAACCAAGCCGAGATAGACTGGATAATAATTTGATGTGCCCGTTCAACAATCGGATTTAACGACGGTATATGTACAAACATTTTTCGCGCTTTGAGTTTCAAGTCTGTCGGTGCTGGTAGTTCAGGAATTTTCAGCTCTCTGAGAAACTTCTCAACTTCCGTTTGACCGATACGCGCACGTTTACGAAGTTCTTCAAGCTTTGACGAGTGTGACCATGCCTTCAAAAGTGTGTTGCCGATCTGTTCAGTTGAAAAACTTGCTGCCAATTGCTGTGCAGATTTTTCAACAACAGTGAAGGAGAGTTTACTTTTACCCGCAACCACGTGTGCCGGAGGCAAGCGAAGCCCCCAAACAATCCTAAAAATCGACAAAACTTTCAAGATATAATATGTGACATCAATTTGCCACCAATAAAAACCTTGTGGTGTCGCGCTTGGAAAGTGATGATGGTTGTTGTGCCAGCCTTCACCCAATGTAATGATAGCAAGCAGTAAGTTGTTACGAGAGTGGTCGCCAGTAACATACGCTTGTTTACCGTGAAGATGGGCAAGCGAATTGATCGTGAAGGTTCCGTGAAAAAGTAGGACTGTACTCAGGAAGAACCCTACGAATAGACCTGACCAACCTGCAACCAGCCAGACGCAAACCCCTAATACGAAGGGTGGGAACCTTTCCCATTTTTCAAGCCAAACGAGTTCAGGATATTTCTGAAAGTCCTTAATTAAGTTATAGTCGGCATTCCGTCCCTGTTTGGAGAAGATCCAAAGTAAGTGGGAATACCAAAACCCATGTTTAACAGGGGAGTGTACATCTTGCTCCGTGTCGGAGTACTTATGGTGTAGCCGATGTTTCGCTGCCCACCATAGGACCCCGCGTTGTGCGGAGCTCTGACCCAAAAATGCGAGAAAAAATTGAAAGACGCGACCGGTTTTAAATGAACGGTGGGAAAAATATCGATGAAATCCCGCTGTGACTCCGAACATACGAACGACGTACAAGGCACCACAGATAATCCAATCGATGGGTTGAACGTCTACCCAGAAAATTCCGAAACACGCCAGGTGGACCATTATGAAAGGCACAACTCGGGGATGAACAATGTCCTCCTTATCGGCAGGACTCAAAACATTTGGTTCTATAGAAGACACTATAATTGTGTTCCTTTGTAAAATTCCGCGGGGCACGGGTATAGATGTGGACGTTTAGGAACCGCCCTCAGATTAACAATAGGGCGAGACATGGATTGCCTCGCCCTACGATGTGAGTTGGTCGACTTTATTGATTTTCACGCAAGCGAGCCTCTAATGTTGCCAATTCATCGGACAAAGCCTCAGGCAACGTCTCCTCAAAGCGTGCGTAATGTTCCCGAATCGACTTAATTTCCTTGAGCCATTCTTCAACATCAACGTTCAGGAGTTCTTCCATCTCCGCCGCTGTTACATCCAATCCAGAGATGTCAATAGCGTCAGGGGTAGGTAGATAGCCAATCGGCGTTTTGACCGCTTCTCCCTTTCCAGAGACGCGCTCCACGATCCACTTGAGCACACGGCTATTTTCACCGAAGCCGGGCCAGAGCCAACCGCCATCGGCATCTTTACGGAACCAATTCACGTAGAAGATTTTCGGCAGTTTGTTGGCATCAGCATTTTTACCCATTTCCAACCAGTGTGTGAAGTAGTCACCCATGTTATAACCACAGAACGGAAGCATCGCCATCGGGTCCCGTCTGAGTTCACCGACTGTGCCCGCAGCTGCTGCGGTGCGTTCAGAGGAAGCAATAGAACCGATGAAGGTGCCGTGCTGCCAATCGAAACTCTCAAACACAAGCGGAACCGTTGTAGCGCGGCGTCCACCGAAAAGAATCGCGGAAATCGGGACACCGTTCGGGTTTTCCCAGTTCGGATCAATGATTGGGCATTGCGCGGCGGGCGTTGTATAACGGGAGTTCGGGTGCGCTGCTGTCTTTTCATCATCGGGATGCCACTCTTCACCGAGCCAACTCGTTAGCGTTTCAGGAGGCTCTTCACTTTTCTCTTCCCACCAGACATCTCCGTCTTCTGTAAGTGCAGCGTTGGTGAAAATTGAGTTTGAGGCGAGCGTGTGCATCGCATTTGGGTTAGTATCCATAGATGTTCCGGGGGCAACCCCGAAAAATCCTGCTTCTGGGTTGATCGCATAGAGTTGCCCATCTTCACCAAATTTCATCCAGGCAATGTCGTCCCCGATCGTCTCAGCTTTCCAGCCCGGGATAGTCGGTGTGAGCATTGCGAGGTTCGTTTTGCCACAGGCACTCGGAAACGCTGCTGCAATGTAGGTTTTTTCACCTTCCGGACTGGTTAATCCCAAAATAAGCATGTGTTCTGCCATCCATCCGTCGTTTTTTGCCATAACAGAGGCGATACGGAGGGCATAGCATTTTTTGCCCAGCAGCGCATTTCCACCATACCCACTGCCGTAGGACCAGATGGAGCGTTCTTCGGGAAAGTGCACAATATATTTGTTGTCGGGGTTGCAGGGCCAGACCTCATCCTCCTGACCCGGTTCAAGCGGCATGCCAACGGAATGCAGGCACGGCACGAAATCTCCATCTTCGCCAAGCACATCAAGCACGGCACCGCCCATGCGGGTCATAATCCGCATGTTGACAACAACGTAGGGCGAATCGCTGATTTCAACACCGATATGTGAAATCGGTGAACCGAGCGGTCCCATGCTGAACGGCACAACGTACATCGTCCTGCCCCGCATGCAACCTTTGAAAAGTCCTTTGAGAGTGGCTTTCATGTCATCTGGATCGTGCCAGTTGTTGGTCGGACCCGCTTCAAGTGGGTCTTTCGGACAGATAAACGTTCTGTCTTCAACGCGTGCGACATCGGCAGGGCTGGAACGGGCAAGATAACTTCCCGGACGTTTTTTCGGATCTAAGCGCACAAAAGTGCCTTTTTGGACTAACTCTTCGCATAACCTATCGTTTTCTTCCTGAGATCCATCGCACCAATAGATTGCGTCGGGTTGGCAGAGCTCGGCTGCTTCTTCAACCCACCGTTGTAACTTCTTGTTTTTGGTCATTTAAACCTCCAATTGTTGTAGACATCTATTATTGCTCCTATATATTTTACAACAAATTTTCTGACTTCGCAAATTAAATGGCAGAACAATCCATAAGTTGTGTTTCGGTGCTGATCAAAATGACGCACCTAAACTGACGTGAATTTTACCTCTCAACAAGGAATCCCCTGCGGCGAGTCCATAGTTCAGTCGTAAAATACCGCCTCTGGATTCAAGCCTCGCGCCGAATCCGTAACCAACCCGGAGTCTGTCGAAAACAGAAGGGGTCTCCATCAAGGTTACAGCCCCTAAGTCAGTAAAAACGAAAATCTGCGAGTCAGGTCCGACGAGATACCGATATTCAATATTCGCGTAAACGCGGCGCGGTCCAGAAAACCAGTCTTCATCATATCCACGCAATGTGGTTGCACCGCCAAGGTAGAAGAGTTCGGTTGGCGGAATATTAACACCCCATGCCGCAGCCCCGTGGAGTTCAACGGCTACCGTCTGTTTCCGCCATGTTGGGAAGTATTGTTGGAGAGAGAGCCACACCTTTCGGAGCCGAAAGTCGCTCCGGGATACCTCGAAGGCGATGCTGTCGCGCCGACCCCGCGTCGGGTTGAGAAAATAATCGCGAGTATCACGAGTCAACCGGAATGTGAGGCTATACTTTGTCCCACTATACGGTTGGAGCTCAGTTGATGGTCCAGTAATCGGGGGTTGAACTTCAACGGGGGACAGTGTTGTCGGCGGCAGCCCCGTGTTTGGGACATTGATCTGCTTATATCCTAACGTCAGAGTACCCTCAAAGACGCGTCCGAAGTTCGTAATCGCACTGATGCTGCTTGAACGTTCTTCAGCGACTGTTCCGCTGTCATTCGGCGGGAAACCCGTAAATTGCTCCCGATCAAGACGCTGCTGTTTGAGTTGTCCGTAGTCTACACCGATGGTTACCGGTTTGCCGAATATCCACGGTTCCGCGTAACGAAGTCTGAAGATTCTAAGAAGACCGGATTTCCAATAGAGGTTAAACTGCCTACCTGTCCCTAACAGATTCGTTTCGCTGGCTTCCAATATGCCGGTCAGCTGCGGTGCCGCGTCGACTTCGGTTTCAGGTGGGGCATATCCGATAACACCGCTGAGTCGTCCAGTCTTTGCTTCGGTGACCTGGGCGTGAAAATTAATCTTGTCTGCTGTTTCACCCGCCTCCAGCACGTTCGGGTTAATCTGATAGAAATATCCTAAATTGCGCAATCGGCGATAACTCGTGTCGATATTGCGTTGATCGAAACGTTGGTTAGGCTTCACTGGAATTTCCCGAAGGACGGCTCCTGTTTTCGTTTTCTGGAGACCACTCACTTTGACCTCGCCAATCTGAATTTGCGAGCCTTCACGGATATGTAACTGAAAGTCAACAGTAGCCGTTTCTTGCGAAAGTTCGATGTCTTTCGGTTCGATTTCAACCTTTGGATAACCATGTTCACTATATAGGGTCTGGACGCGCTCGATGCCGCGTGTGAGTGCCGCTTCTGTAAAAAGTTTGCCCCGCTTTAAATCGAGTTCATCACGGATTTCATCTTCTGAGAAACGTTGATTTCCCGTAAGTGTCAATGTTCCTGTTCGGATCTGTCTATTTTCAACAATTTTTACCTTAATTGACACATCTGTTTTGCTTTCCGAGATCGGTGAAACAGTTGGGGTTATCTTGACGAATACCAAACCGTCTGTACGGTATGCATCAAGGATACGTTCAAACCCTTCTCTGATTTCTATTTCGGAGTATGCTTTTTCTCTTTGCCATCCGAATAGGTTTGTTAATCTTTTCTCATTTAAGTGCTTGTTGCCATCAAAACGGAGTTGACGAATATAATAGTACGGTTCGGGCGAGTCGTTCTCTATTTCATTGTTAACAATCGCTTCTTCCGAGTTACTACTCTGTTTTATGTTATCAGCACTGTATAGTAATTCAGGAGTTCCGATTACACAGAGAAGTAGGCTACCGAGAAGTATAAGGCGTTGTGGAAGTTGGTGTTTGTACATCTATCGTCCCCATTAACCTATTTCATCGTGAAGATATTGTAGCATGGGCAGTATGATGAAGGCAAATAACTATAGCGTACGAAATTTGTTGAGAATCGAACGTTAGAGGCTTCCGAAAAAGAAAAACTTGATAAAAATTGGAAAATGTGCTATAATATTACTTGGATTGATTAGATTAATAATTTATTCAAAAAAAATGGCAATACGTATGATGATATACCCATGCAGGAGTACACGACTATGCCAAATGCACTATTTATTTATCCAAAATTCCCGCCATCGTATTGGGGGTTTAAATACGCTTTAGATTTTCTTGGTAAAGAGTCCTCAATGCCGCCGCTTGGGTTACTAACGATCGCCGGAATGTTTCCCAAGAACTATAACTTAAAGGTTGTAGATCTTAATATTGAGCCACTCACCGATGCACATATTCAGTGGGCAGATGTTGCCTTGACATCGACGATGATTGTTCAAAAAGCGTCGCTTTATGAAGTGGCAGAACGCTGCAACCGAGCAGGCGTCCCGATTATCTCGGGCGGCCCGCATCCTACCTCGTATTACGATAATATTAAAGCGGAAACTGACGCTACGATTAACCATTTTCTCTTCGGTGAAGTTGAGGAGTTTTTTGAGGATTTTTTGACCGATTTTGAGAGCGGTGCTGCGAAAGAGGTTTATCGCGAAACTCGAAAACCCGATATTACAAAAGCCCCATTGCCACGCTACGACCTTATTGATGTTAACGCATACGGGTCAATGGCACTCCAGTTCTCGCGGGGTTGCCCCTTCAATTGCGAATTCTGTGATATTACAAAATTATTTGGGCGTGTCCCACGCACAAAAGACAATGAGCAGATGCTTACTGAGTTTGAACTTCTCTATAAACTCGGTTGGCAGGGCGCAATGTTTGTTGTTGATGACAACTTTATCGGTAATAAACGCGACGCGATGCGCTTGCTGCCCGCTGTTCGCAAATGGCAGGAAGAACGTCAATTTCCCTTCTCACTCTATACCGAAGCCAGCGTGAACCTCGTTGAAATCCCTGAAATGCTCGACGCAATGAGTGATGCAGGTTTTAACATGGTGTTCCTCGGCATTGAAAGCCCTAATGACGACGCGCTAATTAGTACTTCCAAAGGGCAGAACACGAGCAAAGAAGAGGATGCCGGCAGTTACCTGTTACAAGCCGTTAGGAAGATACAGAGCAAAGGGATGGAGGTTACAGGTGGCTTCATCATCGGACTTGATGGTGATACGGAGTTTGATTCGCATATCCGGTTTATTCAAGAAGCCGGTATTCCGATGGCGATGGCGGGTTTGCTTACGGCACTAAAGGAGACGGACCTCTGGCACCGATTAAAACGTGAAGATCGGTTGCTTGGGGAGTCCAGCGGAAATCAGACCGACATGACCCTTAATTTTGTACCGGAAATGCCGCGTCAGAAGCTCCTTCAAGAGTATCGGCGGGTCGTATCAACACTCTATGATCCGACCTTGAAGAACTATTTCGCCCGATGTTTGAAACTACTTGAGCACATGCCCAAAACCCAGCACAATGTCAGGTCGATTCAGATGATAGAAGTCCGCGCATTTATCGAATCAATCCGAAAGCAACTTTTCTCAAAACAAGGTTTGGAGTACGCGCGATTTTTATTCAAGGTGTTAAAAGACTATCGTCCGATGTTCCCAGAAGCTGCCCGATTGGCAATTATGGGTTACCATCTTGAGAAAATAACACGTCATACGGTTGCTGTTGAAGATTTCAGAAACTTCTTGGCACATGAAATGGAGACCTTTAAAGAGAGAATTTCGCAGTTTACACAGGAGCAAGGCGAGTGGATGAACGAGATGCAAAACTATTCGCGGCAACTTTTTGCCCGCGTTAAGAAAGAGTATAATGCAATTCACGAGGATTTTCGCTACGCCGCACAGAGCGCACTCACCGGTTTCCAAGAGTCGATGTTCAAGGCGTATTTAGAGGCGGAACTCAGGGCTTTCAAGGATGCTGCTGGTGCTTTCGCAAAAGCACAGAGTGAGCGTCTCGGCGAATTGCAAGTGTATGTTCATAAACTCCTTGCCCGGGTTCGCGCACAACATGCGCAACTCTACGATAGTTTCAGACATCACACCGACGATTTGGGTCGCCACACCCAGGAGTCATTTGATGCTTTCCGTGAGTCCATCGCACGGCATTTAGAGCAACTCTTCGGCTCCGTCCCCGTGCAAATTGAAGGTCTGACTTAACGAAACCATGGCATCTATTGCGGTAGAAAACCTCGGTTTCACGTATCCGAGTCGCCAAATCCGTACACTGCAGGGCATTACCACCCGTGTGCCTTCCGGGGCGTTTGTGCTGCTAACAGGTCCAACAGGATGCGGTAAATCCACATTACTGAGGACACTCAACGGTTTAATCCCACACGCTTCGGCGGGGGTGCTTACTGGAAGGGTCCTTCTCAACGGAAAAAATCTCGCCACCCAACCGCTTCCTACGACGTGCCAACAGGTCGCACTCCTCTTCCAAGACCCTGAAGATCAACTCTTTTGCACTTTAGTTGAAGATGAGATTGCCTTTGGACTCGAAAACCTCAGTTTCTCGTCTGAAGAGATTAAAGCACGAATTGCTATCGCCTTAGAACAGGTGGGGCTGTCTGGGTTCCAGAATCGGGAAATTTCATCGCTCTCAGGCGGTCAAAAGCAGCGTGTTGCCCTCGCTGCTATCTGCGCAATGCAACCCCACGTCTTGCTCCTTGATGAACCTACCAGCCATCTTGACCCGAAAGGAACACGCGACATCCTTGATATCGTCGCGAAGCTCAATAAAGAGATGGGAATAACCGTCATCTTAGCGACCCATCGAACCAGAGAAGTCGCGCCTCTCTGCGATCATGTCTGGTTAATGGATCGAGGACAACTCGCGCTTGATTTGCCGAAAACGGCAGCGTTTAAAGATTTCGCACCCTATCGACGTTTAGGTGTGCAAGTCCCTGTAGATAAGGCAACTGCGTCTGATACCCAACCATACCGGCGGACAACTTCTGTCGTCCCATCTTCAAAAAACTTTAATCTAAACATCAATAAACTCCACTTTCGCTATCCAAATACTGATATGGATGCCGTGCGTGGTATCTCCTGTGATGTCCAACGCGGGGAGGTCTTCGCAATCATGGGTGGGAACGGATCCGGTAAGACGACGTTGATTCACCTCATCGCAGGTTTGCTGCGTCCATCGGCAGGGGAGGTGGCGATTGCTGGAGTGCCGCGAAAACGTATGAAACTCCACCAATTGGCTGGCGAAATCGGTATCGTTTTTCAGAATCCAGACCTACTCCTACAGGCGAAGACTGTTCGCGATGAAGTCGCATTCGGTCCAAAAAACCTGAAGTTTTCAAGAAAAATACTTGAAAGTCGGGTCGATCAAACGATCAAACGCTTTGACTTAACAGACCTCGATTCAGAGGCACCCTATGCTCTGTCGCGAGGGCAGCGGCAGCGCACTGCTGTCGCCGCAAACTTTTCGCTATATCCAAATATTTTTCTCCTTGACGAACCTACCACCGGTCAGGACGCACAGCACCTCTATCAGTTGATGGACGAACTCTGCGATGAAATCCGACGCGAGCATAAAACCCTCGTTTTCGCAACCCATGATACCGATCTCACTTTGAAGTATGCCGATCGCGTTCTCTTGTTATGCGATGGACAGGTGATTTTTGATGGCACTCCTGGGAACGCCTTTGCGAACCCGGAACTCTTACAACAAGCAGCATTGTGAGTTCACGACACTCCTTATTTATATCCCTTGATAGTTATTATTATAATGTGCTATACTCTTATGAGAAGGAGGTCGCGTATGGTTACTCGACAAGATATTCAAGCCACATGTGATGACATCGTGCGCGAATTCGCACCGCTCCAAGTGATTCTCTTTGGCTCCTACGCGTATGGTACGCCGACAGAGGACTCAGATGTAGATCTGCTCGTCGTGATGGACGTTCCGAAATCGGAGTTTACTCGTAAGGCTATTGAGATTCGACAACGAATTTCATACCGCTTCGGGCTGGACCTATTCGTCCGTTCCCCCGAAGAGATTGCATATCGTGTCTCATATAACGATTGGTTTCTCCGCGAGATCACCGAAAAAGGGGAAGTACTCCACGGCTCCGATACAGCTTGCAATGTTAAAAACCTACAATTCACACATTACGGAACAAATCTTGCCGAAAAGGAGGCGGACTGCATGAATCCGTTGACACTGGAGTGGGTACAGCGGGCTGAAGCCGATTATATCGCTGTGCAGCAGCTTCTACTGACAGCGAATCCGCTACTACATAATATCATCTGTTTCCATGCACAACAATGTATTGAAAAATATCTTAAGGCGTGGCTACAAGAGGCGAACATCCGTGCCCCAAGAACGCACAACCTTGAAGAATTGTTGGATTTGATTGTGCAGACTGTCCCCGCCTGGTACCATTGGCAACCTGACTTGAAAATAATAACAAAGTATGCAGTTGAGCCTCGCTACCCGGGCGACTCAGCAACAACCGAGAATACCCAACACGCCAGTCATATCTGTAATGAGGTGCGTCAAGCCGTTCGCACGCAGCTGAAACTCCCGGAAGATGGGATCGAGGCTTAAGCTAATACGAAACCTGTGTATGTTGCACAGAAATATTGATTTTCACAGCAACCGCTTTGCCTAATGGAGAAATTCAATGAAAATAAATTCAACATTCCATGTTTTCGCTTTTTTCATGGCAGTGCTGATGTTCAGTACGCCTTTTGCTATTCTTGCTCAAGAATCTGCAGAACAGACAGATGTAGTAAACGCCGAATCAGATGCTAAACAAGATGCCAATGCCGATGTGAATAAGTCGTTGTGGATTGGATTAGGCGGTCTTCTCGCAGGAGTTGTATTGATACACGATTATGCTTGTCTTTTATCTGTAGGGGGTCTCACCGGAACCTATTTCTATCGACCGAATCCTCCTGTTGAACGACTTATTGGAAAATCACCCGAATATGTTAACGTTTACTCCGAGACTTATAAAAATGAGAGGGCTAAACTTCAAACCCTCTGGTCGACAGCAGGTTGTGTCGGTGGAGGTGCTGTCATTGCAGGCTTTGCCGTTGTAGGTTTCGTCCGTCTTGGCATAACAGCAAGTCTTAGTGAAAATGGTGAACAAGATTAAGTATGCTACAGTTACCGAAAAGCCTCCAATTTTCTATCGTCTTTTCGCTCATATTTCTCTTAGGTCATACGCTCCACGCTTCGCCGTTAAAAACGCTTTCTTTCGATTTTAAGCGCGAATTAACCGAAAAAGGTGAAACAGGGACCACGGCTGGCACACTCCACTACGATGTCCAAGGGGCACGCGTTGTTGTTGAAATTACCCAACCACTTAAGCAGATAATGATCGTGAAGAACAAGGTGCTGGAGATTTATTATCCTATAGACAAACAGGCATTCCGTTTTATATCCCAAGGACGGATTCCACTGCCGTTTGTTGAAACCATCATCCAATCTACGCAAGCCGAGTATGGATTAACGGCAATCGGGTATACTTTAGACAAGCACGATGTTGTGGATGAAGTGCTTTATACCTATTGGGCACCCCCTAAGGAGGCGAAAGATAAACTTGGTTCCGTCATCTTGGGGATGCGTGATGATCGACTCATTTCAGCGGAGGTTAAAAACCCAAAAGGACATATCATCGGCAGATCTCATTATGAGGACCACAGTAGGATCGGTACAAATTATATTCCGATGGTTATTACCTCGATCGTGTATGGTGAAAAGTCTGAAGTGCTTCAGCATGAAAAGGTCGTCTATAGCAACCCACAGGTGAATACACAACATGCAAACGCTATTCTGAATTTTACAATTCCAGAGTCAGTGGAGGTTCAAGAGATTAAATGGTAAATTATCCTGTTTGTTGTCTTGCGATGTATCGCTTGTTGTTTTTTCTTGCCTTACTCTGTTCATCCTCTGTTATTTTTGTCTCACCAGTTTCCGCTGGTGAAGCCGCAGATCTTGCATTCATTCGCAAGTTTAACCCGATGACAATACAGAAGTCCCAAGAAGTTAGCCGCTTTAATCCGCAGGAAACATCGGAGTTAAAACTCACTGCGACGGGGTTGATACGGTTGTATCAGAAATTCATCTCAAGCCAAGATAGTCCTGCATGCAACTTCTCACCGACCTGTTCACGCTTCGGTATGGCATGTATACAGGAGTACGGTATGGTGCGTGGCATAGTGCTCGCTGCGGATAGGCTGCTCCGGTGCAACGGTTCACAATTAGGACATTACCATAAGGATGAAGCGACAGGTAAATACGTTGACCCAATTTCAGGTTACGCAACGCTGAAGTAGTCCGCCTCTCTGTACGCTTTAGTTTGGTATCTGGTCGAATACTATCTTCCGTAGCAATGTACAAGCTCTTACTCATGATTTTTCTTACTGTTGTCCTTCTTCCCTTCGCGGCCGCCGAAGAACCGATTGAATACTATACCCCCGAAAACGTCCATAAATTCGCCGATTTTTTGTATGAACAAGGCGATTACCTCCGCGCCGCAGGTGAATATCAACGCTATCTGTTTTATCTTTCCGAAGCATCAGGAGAAAGCGAACAAATTCGATATAAGATTGCCCTCTGCTATCGTTTTGCCGGTGAAAATGAGCAAGCCATTCGGAATTTTGAAATACTTTTGCGGGCGCGTCCACAGCGTCAATTTGCAAGCCGTGCCTACTATCAGATTGGTGCCACCTATTTTTTGATGGATGAATTTGAGCAGTCTGCACAGTTTTTAAGTGAAGTGCTACCGCGCATAGTAGATGCCGGGCAACACACCGAAGCCGAGCAACTTATTGGACTCTCTTATCTGATGCAGAAACAGTGGTTTGAGGCGGGTGAGATTTTCCAAAAATTGCAGGGATCAGATGTAATCTCCGTTAGAGAAAAGGCATCGGTATATCACAGTTACGCAGAGGCAGGGACGCATCTGCCCAGTCGCAGCCCATTTTTAGCAGGTGTACTCTCTACAATTGTCCCCGGGGCAGGACGCCTCTATACGGGACGTATCGGTGATGCGCTGACTTCTCTACTAACTGTGGGTATAGTCGGTTGGCAGGCTTATGACGGTTTCCAAAGAGATGGTCTTTCATCAGTGAAAGGATGGACACTCGGCACGCTCGGCGGCATCTTCTATGTCGGTAACATTTACGGTTCTGTGGTTTCTGCGCGCGTTTATAACCAAAATGTAGCAGACGAGTTCTTGGCAACCATATTCGTAGAATTACCGTATTAAAATGGCTATTTAAAACCGTCAGCAGTCAGTAGCGGACGTATTAGCATGTTAATCCTTAGTTAATCGTTAAAAATTTTTAGAAAAATCTCGCCATCAAAATTCAGAATCTCGTGATGCAGTTGCCGTTTGTTGGTGCTAATGCTGGTAACAGGAACGTCAAACGTGACGGTTTGTGGCGCGCCATTGCGGTTGTACACCGCCCAACCCTTTGCAAATTCACGGATGAAAAGTCCTTGAATCCCTTGATATGCAATTGCCCTCTCTTGGATTGGTTGTCCGAGGTCAGCATCCCAAAAATCATACCAGTTGTGCAAATGGTCAGAGACCGGTATAGCGTTATCATCACCAAAAAGCACATACCCGTCAGAGTGTGTCAAACTGAGAGTGGTAATCATGCGCATCCATTGCTGGTTTTCTTCACTGTTCCGCTCCTTAACCCTTGTACCCAGATCCCCCATATAGTCCGTTACCACCCGCCAACCCTCTAAGCAATTGATGCGTGGTTCCCTCAGATACTGTTCTGCCCATAGGAGTGTCTCCTCCATCCGCAGCACCTGCTCAAGAGTGTATCCTCTGTTATATTCTGTCTTATAACACTCCATAAAGAGACCGTTCACGTACGATGCCGACTTTGGAATCTGACGCATATTTGCATTGACGAGGATTAAGAAATCTTCACTGACCGCTGCCCGTATTTTGCGTAAGATGGACAATCTCGCCGCTGACTCAGCCTCCCGTGTGAGAATTGTCGCTGACCAATCATCAACAGCGATTGGACTGGTCGCATAATCTTCGTTCCACCAATCCAGCATGATTCCGTCAAAAAGTCCAGACGTGTCCAGGGCAACGGCTTGCTTGACCATCAAATTCTGCATATCTGGATTCGTGAAGTCTATGAGGTAACCAAGGACTGCGTCGTTTTCGTCTATCTTTTCATCACCATTTGTGTCTTCACCCCAGCCGATAACGGGTTTACCCTCACTATCTTTAAGCCAATACGGAGAATCTGGCTGGAAATAACCGACCTCCCACCAGTTGTTCACGTCTGTTTCATTGCGACGCGATACATATCTTGCGTCCCTGTATCGGATTTCAACAAGCAGTAAGAGATTCGGATTTAAAGCCAATAACTCCCGTTTTCTTTGACGGGCTGTATCCAGTTGATCTGAGTTCAAATCTGTTGCCAACCCTGAATAGGGCTGCCCTTCTGATATATTCCAAGCGATTCTGAGCAGCGTGTAGGGGTGGGCAAAAGCGAGATCGTGCTGCGCGAGTCGATGAAGTTCATCCATATCTTTCTGATTTTCAGTGCCGTTCCATGCTTGGAAGATAGAAGGATAATTTCGCTGCGCGTTTTCAGCATCTGCCGTGATTGCGCTTAAAATGAGAAGTGCGATAAGATATTGCGTTCCAAATGTTTTCACTGTTGTTGGTTATCCTTGCTATTGTTTGAAGTCTGACTTCAGTCTTTCCCATGAACCTAAGTGTTGTTGATATTTTATCATGGATATATCTAATGGGCAATTTGAAAATCTCAATTCTTTATGTAAGAGCGAAGCATGTTCCATTTTTTTTTGAATAAATTCAGTTTTTATCTGTATAATATGACCAATGGAACCCTTTTTTTATTTTTCTCCACAAACCTCAATCCTTGGAATAGGAATTTGGCATGCAGTACACATCACAACAAAATGATTGGCTGGTTCAACCTTTTTGTCAACCCGCTTCAGTAGAAGAAACAGACAATCGGCTTATTCTCAATAATGGACTCATTCAACGAACATTCGTCATCTCACCTAATTTCGCAACAGTTGATTATACCAATCAGATTACCGGTAATAGTCTTCTGCGAGGCATCAAACCAGAGGCAATGCTTACGATTAATGGAACCGAATTCGAGGTCGGTGGCTTAAAAGGGCAACCCGACTACGCCTATCTTGATTCGGATTGGATTGCGGACTTGACCAATCACGAGAACGCATTTCAATTTCGCGAGTATCGAATCGGTAAACCTGAAATCCGCTATCCGTGGGTACGCAGGCGTTCTACGACACCATCGATGTATCCGCCAGAGGGTGTAACAGTGACAGTTGTGTTCTCACCACCGCCATCTGTTGATTCCATTCAGATTTGCGTGCATTATGAACTATACCAAGGCATTCCCGTCCTGTCCAAGTGGGTCACTATTCGCAATGAGAGTCAAAAACCGGTTCAATTGGATGCCTTAAGCTGTGAAATCCTTGCGGTCAACGAGCAGGAAAAACATCGGCTACATGTTGAGAGCGATTATGCCTTCAGTGGAATGGAGACGACACAGTGGGGACCCGATGCGGATTACAAGACGCAAGTCGACTACCGCTATCAGATGCCGCTGGTGATGACAAGTGGCTATCCACTCGGCCCAGGGGTATCTCTGCAACCCGGGGAAACTTTCAAAAGTTTTCGCACCTTCGAGATTTTACATGATAGTGATGATCGTGAGCGAAAGGGACTCGCACGCCGTAAGATGTATCGCAAGGTCGCGCCACAGGTCACAGAGAATCCTATCCTCATGCACGTTCGGAGTGCCGAGCCGAACGCTGTCCGTTTGGCGATTGATCAGTGCGCCGAAGTCGGATTTGAGATGGTGATTATGACCTTTGGGAGCGGTTTCAATGTGGAAAGCGAAAACCCGGAATACATCGCCACTATGAAGGGATTAGCGGATTATGCACATAGTAAAGGTATTCAACTCGGAGGTTATACACTGATGTGTGCCTCGCGGGATGTAGGTGAAAATTTCAACTGCATTGACCCAGACACCCGACAACCCAGTAGTAAGTTTGGACAGAGTGCTTGTCTTGCGAGCAAATGGGCAGACGGCTATTTTGAACGCGTGTTGAATTTCATAGATGCTACTGGAATGGATGTCATAGAGACGGATGGTCCCTACCATGGTGATGTCTGTGCATCAACGACGCATGCATACCATAACGGCTTGGCGGATTCCCAGTTACGCCAATGGGAAGCGTGTGTACATTTTTACCACGAATGCCGAAAACGCGGCATCTATATTAATTCGCCAGATCAGTATTACCTCAACGGTTCAAACAAATGCGGTATGGGCTATCGCGAAACGAATTTCAGCTTGCCCCGCGAAAGGCAAATTCTAATTGCCCGACAGAATATCTACGATGGAACTTTTGAAAAGACGCCGAGTATGGGTTGGATGTTCGTCCCGCTGGTGGAGTATCATGGTGGTGGGCAAGCCGCAACATTTGAGCCCCTTTGCGAACACCTCGATGACTACGAATCACATCTTGCACAGAACTTCGGCAGCGGTGTGATTGCGTGCTATCGCGGTCCCAGGCTATATGATACGGAACAGACGAAAGCGGTCGTCAAGAAATGGGTTGACTTCTACAAAAAGTATCGTCCAATATTGGAATCTGACCTGATTCACGTGCGCCGTCCAGATGGGCGCTCCATTGATTGTGTGCTCCACGCCAACGCGCAAATCAGTCCCTGTGGATTGGCGATGCTCTATAATCCTACGCCGACGATGCAACGTATCACTTTAAAAGTACCGCTCTATTATACTGGATTGTCTGAAATTGCCAAGATTCGCCAAGAAGAAGGCGTACCTAAACGGTACAGAATCGACCGGAATTATAATGTTGAGATTCCAATTGAGATGGAAGCGAAGCGCATTAGTTATCTTGTTATTGAAGGCGAAATTTGAGTTCTCCGTTTTGGCAGAAGAAACCAGCGTCGCGAAAGGGACGCTATTTTTTTCTGAACAAATTCAGTGTTCATTTGCCTAATCTAAGTAAGAGAAATATAAATCCTATAAGAATTTCTAACGCTTAGGGAGGAAACAGATGAAACGGAAACATATTATCATAGGGCTTTTTGCTTGCATACTGATGCTTCCAATGATAGTTGTGATAAATAGTTGGACGCAGAGCGAGTTATCAATAGACGAGAAACGTTTCGACCTTGACAAGAATGACGAGCTCAGCGAATCTGAAAAGGCACTCATGATCAGAGTAATGCGGATCGAAGATGCCAGAGGCACCCAATTTAGTGAAAGCCAGATACGCGAGATGCAAGGCGGGCAGCGAGATAGATCCCGCGGAAGAGGCGGATTTGGTAGACGACGCTCCAGAGAACCATCAGGACCACGCCTCGATCCAGAACAAGTCCAATTTAAGGACGGCGCAGCTACGATTCCTGATCGCGAGACCTTCAAAAAACTGTCCTATCAAGGAACGGATGTCCGGATTGATACCCAACTGACCGGAATCGAGTTCGTAAAATTCCAGATTGAGAGGACGCATACGCAAAATCCGCAACTCTATTTTATGAATACGGAGACGCATCGCTCGCATGGTAGCTTCATGAGTGCTGCGGGTTTAGGTCGGGGCTCGGGACAGATGCGCGGTGTGCTGAGTTATCGTCCACTTTTCACGGCACCAAATGGTGAACCGGGTGTTTATACGTTTGAATTTAATCCGAATGATGCCTTTCCTTATGAAGAAATTAAGCTTGCACACGATCTTCTCGTAGCCAAGATGCCGATCTTAAAAAATCGACTCGGTTATTGCCCTTTGTGGGGCGCAATCGGCATATATAATCGTGAAAAGGCACTCTATGACGCAGCGGAATTCCCTGTCTATTTTGAAGACGACCTTTATGCTAATATCGGCTACCTTCCACTCAACCAGGCGGCCTCATTTGGTCGGCTACGTGTATTGGAGACAGATGAACGTCCTACGGTTCGGGACATTGTCATCTGCAAAACTTTGCCAAACGAGATGCCGCGCGTCGCTGGCGTTATCACGGGTGTTCGGCAAACGCCGCTTTCACACGTCAACCTTCGTGCGATTCAGGATAAAGTTCCTAACGCCTTCATTGCCAAAGCATGGGAGCATAGTGCTATCGCACCGCTCATTGGCAAGTACATCTATTATGAAGTGAACGCCGATGGCTTTAAAATTAGAGAAGCAACCCTTAAAGAGGTAGAGACCCACTTCGCCGATTTACGTCCGTCGAAAACACAAAAGCCTGAACGCGATTTATCTACTCAGAAAATTTTACCTCTTGACGACATCGAATTTGCGGACTCTTCGAGTTTTGGTGTGAAAACGGCTAATCTCGCCACGCTCCGCACCTTCGGATTTCCTGAGGGGACTGTGCCGAATGGCTTCGGCATCCCGTTCTATTTCTATGACGAATTTATGAAGCATAATGGCTTCTATGATGACCTGAAAGCGTTACTCAAAGATCCTGCATTTTTGAGCGATCAGGATGCGAAAGTAGCAGCATTGGAGAAGTTTCGGGCAAAGATTAAGGCGGGTGAAATGCCTATGTGGATGATGAATGCCCTTTCGGAATTACACAACGCATTTCCGGCGGGCACCTCTCTTCGGTGCCGTTCCAGCACAAACAACGAAGACCTGCCCGGTTTCAGCGGCGCGGGATTATACGACTCCTACACGCATTACCCGGATGAAGGACATTTATCGAAGTCTATTAAGCAGGTATTTGCGAGCCCTTGGAATTTCCGGGCGTTTGAGGCGCGTGATTTCTACCGCATTGACCATTTCACGACGGCTATGGGGGTGCTTGTCCATTCCAACTTTGCGAACGAATTGGCAAACGGGGTGGCTGTCAGTGATGATGTCGTTTATCAAACGGTCGGGAATTACTACCTCAACACGCAAGTCGGCGAAGACCTTGTGACGAATCCCGAAGATCAGTCTATTCCAGAGGAGATTTTGTTGGATTGGTGGGACCCGAATAATTATAGAGTTGTAACCACATCCAATCGGACGACCGATGGTGCGCGTATTCTAAAGGATGAATACTTACGACAACTGAATCTCTATATCGGGACGGTACATAATAAGTTCAGTCGGCTCTATACCACTACTCCGTGGACAGACAACTTTGCTATGGAGATTGAATTCAAGATTACGAGCGAAGGCAAACTCGCCATCAAGCAGGCGAGGCCGTGGAGGCAATAAGTTAAATCAATTCAATCTCGGCATGCGCGATACACAATATCGCGCATGCATCGGTTTTAGTAGTTGGTTGAGGGGCGCATCTTAATTGGCTTTGAGTTTTCCCCACGTTACCGCGAGTTTATATGCCGGATCTACGGCGAGAATTGTGTTAAAGCCAGAATTCATAAATTCCTGAATTTCCTTTTGAGACTTCACCTCATTAGAAACCCAAAGTTCGTCCATACCGCCAACAAAATGAGACGAGCTGGAAGTCCGCCGATATCCGATGTCAAGGCTGGGTTCCCCAGAAACATCAATGACGCCGCCGCCAGCGATTGGACCGCCATCGTCTTCCTCGCCATTGATATAGATAATCGCTTCTTTACCATCCCAGGTTGCGGCGACGTGACTCCACTCGCCTTCAGCAATCGTGGTTTGCCCGATAAAGTCTTTGACATGATATGTCGTCCAGACGAGTTTCTTTGAACCGTGAAACCCGAATTTCCAGCCAGCTCCGCCGTCCATCTCTACAATATTCTGCCAATTGGTAATACCATCAGGATTTACCCATGCGCCGACACTCATAGGATCTGAGAGTTCCTTCAGAGGTCCCGCGTTTTCGATTGTAATAAACGTTGTCCCATCAAAATTAAAACCTTTTTCAAACTCGCCATCAATCCAATCTGCTTTCCCATCGACCGTACCATCATTGCCATTGCCTGAGAGATCGGTGAGCGTGTCTCCTTTTCCGTCGTCGAATGTCGCAAGGAACACGATGTCTTCCGGTAACTCAGCGGATACGCTTCCGACACAGACTGTTAAGATTATGAGTGAGTAGACTAAAGCCCGCATTTTACAACTCCTTATAGAGAGATTGCCAGTGGCAATCTCTGCTGATGTGAAATTAATAATGATGCTAAAACTCTCGTGACATCCTCTGGCATTACGTAGCATCCTATTTCAACGATTGTGCGTTAGTACAAGTAGTACCTTATAGAATTTTAGACATATATATGCAGATTTTGATTAAAGGAAAATTTCTGTTAATTCCTGTGTTCTGTGGTAATGTTAATCCGCTTTCTTAATGTGTCCCCAAGTTGTCCGATATTTCTCCAGCGGTGCTACGCTCAGACCACTCGGCGTGAATTGCTCAACAGTTGGGAGAATCGCGGGACCCAGCCCTTCTGCTACACCGCCAACCGCATAGATTTTGTTCGCAATAGTGCCAACGCCTAAGAAAACTCGCGCTGTTGGCATCTCTGGACTTTCTGTCCATGTGTCGCTATCGGGATTGTATATTTCAACAGTTGTTAGCCCCGGTCCTTGTACGACATCGGTTCCGCCAAGGGCGTAAATTTTTCCACCCAGGGGAGCGAGTGCCAAAGCAGTTCGGGGTGTCGGCATATCTGCTTTCTCCGCCCATGCATCTGAACTCGGGTCGTATTCTTGAACCGTTTCAAGCACGGGACCTTGGACAGCAGGTGTCCCGCCAATCAGATATATTTTCCCATCAATGCTCGCGGCTGCCATTCCTGAAACCGGTGTTGGCATATCTGTCTTTTGGGTCCATGTATCAGTTGTTGGGTCATATTCTTCAACGGTAGGGAGTACAGGCCCAACATTTTGCGCGATACCACCAATGGCGTAAATTTTACCGCCTACGGCAGTCGCCGTGAAGAAGGAACGCGGTGTTGGCATATCCGCTTTTTGGGTCCACGTGTCGGTTGCGGGGTCGTATTCTTCAACCGTGCCGAGAGCGGGTGCTTGTCCACTCCACCCGCCTATTGCATAGATCTTTCCATCAACAATGCTGGTCACAACGCCTGCGCGCGCTGCTGGCAGACTCGCTTTCTGAACCCATTTGTCCTCATCCGGGTCATAAGCATCAACAAAGTCAACGGGTTCAGCGAGCATTCCACCTATAGTATAGAGTTGACTGTCAGTAGCTGCCACGGAGAAAAAAAGTCTTGGAATTGGCATATCTGCTTTTTGTATCCAATCTTCAGCCGTGGTGTCGTGTATGAAATAGAAAGTGAGTAAGGTGGCGAATAGCCAACCCGAATTAAAAAACAAGGGTTTGTTTGATTTCATCATAAATTTTCTTTTCATTAAAAATCTCTTTCTCCAGTTTGGAAAGTGTTAAGGGTTCCACCAATATGTCAATTTCCCGACGACGGTCCAACCGAGAAGTTTGAACCCGCCCTCACGGGTGTCGTAACTCTGGTCGAAGACGAGATAAAAGTCGCTGCCGGGACGGTAGATATAGTTCACCAGAAAGTTCGCTGAGAGGACATCTCTGTCGGTACTCCACTGTGTAAACAACTTTGTGAAAAGCGTTGTGGAAAAAGAATATCCGATCCGCCCACCGAAAGCGTTGGCATCAAATTCTTTGGTGGGTAACGTAATCCGGTTAAATTCGATAAACGGTTCTATACTCAGTTGGGCATTTGGTCTGGCGGTCGCATCTATTGCGAAGCCGCGTCTCGTTCCGCTATAAAACTCCCCGAATTCCACACGTAGTTGTCCGCCGATCATCCGGCTGCTACTGCTCCGAGCCGATACTTGAAATGATGTGAAATTGTAGTCATCCGCAGGAATCTCAACCCCTTGAATCCGAAAATAATGATTAAGATTTTCTGTTGTGTTCTTAACTTCAAATTCAAGGTCGTCGCCTGTTACAAATTCAAATTGCGTTTCAAACGTTATCTCTAGGGTTTCCAATTCGTTTGCTTGGGTGCGGACCAGGTCAATATCGGGTCCAATCTGAATTTCGCGAATGCCAAATTTGTCAGGCCACGGCGTATAACTTCCACCGCCGCTAAAGCGACGGACATCCGTACGTTGAATATAACCGACTTCCGGGTTGAAATCCTCACCGATGTCCGTGTATGAAGCATCGAGTCGAAACAGGTTCGTTCGCCAATCCCCGCCGATAAAGAAAGCGTTGCTATTTCCAGAGACATCCGTTTCAAAAGTGCGCGCCCCCAACCCTTGGATGTTAATTTCCCGCGTCGGACGATATGAAAAATCAAGCCCCGCTGTGTTATTGTATGCATCAGCATCTTGCTTATGGATAACAATTCCGCCAACAGTTGATTCTGCTAAGATGTCTCGATTCACACGCACTACCGAGTAATTCGTGTGAGGTTCATCAATAGGGGGTTCGCCTATCTGAAATTCGTCATCCTTAAACTTGTTTGTCAATACATTTAGAATGCCTATGCCGTAAGGTCCAATTTTTCCAGTCATTTTGCCGCCGCCGAGAATTGGAATTGCGCGTCCTTTTGCGAGTCCGATACGACGGCTATAAAAAAGGAGTAGCGGTGGCGGTCTTTGGAAACTCGGACGTGGAATTCCGACATCAAAGATGCTCGCGCCTTCCAAGAAAAACGGACGCTGCTCAGGAAAAAAGAGACTGAAACGGGTCAGATTCACCTCTTCTTGGTCTGCCTCCACTTGGGCAAAATCGGTGTTGAACGTCAAATCAGCAGTCAAGTTTGGGGTTACGCCATACTTGAGGTCCAAACCGGCATCAAATACGCCTTCTGTTTCCTCCGTTGATGACTCATAACTCGCCCCCGGTAATATATAAGGCAGCAGTTCCAGGTGTCTTGACGGCGTAATACCCTCTATCCCTTCAAGCGTGCCGAAATAGGCGGTGCGATACTTTGCCAGTCCACCATACGTCTTAGGTGCCTCATTCCACGCGTCAATTTCTTGCTTGCGTGCGATTTCGCGTCCGAAATTTATCCCCCAGTCCATTGAGTCGCTACGTTCAAAGCGGAGTTGGCTGAAGGGAATGGCAATTTCTGCTGTCCAATTATCTTCATTGATTCTACAGCGACACTCAAAAACAATATCCCAACTTGTGTTGAGGCTCCCACCACTGTTGGATACCGCTGTGTCTTCCATCCCGCCGACAGGGGTAAATCGGAAGAAAACGGCATTTCGCCGATCGTTATAAGTGTCTAATAACAGAAAGCCGTAATCGTTGGAGCGCAAACCCGGAGAATCCCGCCGCATATCGTTGGCGACAACCTTATCCATTTCTGAGTCGTAGAATATAAATCCGAAGTACAACTTTTTGTCATCATACATAATTCGTATTTCGGAATCTTCTGTTGCCGGTTCGCCTTGGTCGGGTTGGATCTGGTATAACTGACGGATCGGTTCTACGGTCTGCCAAACAGGTTCGTCAAGAATTCCGTCAACCTTAATTTCCTCGGAAATACGCTGTGCGGACATGCGCGGTAACTCTCGTTCGGTCTGCGCATCGGCACTATGTGGAATGTATAACATGCACACCCAGAGTAAAAGAAAAAAATTGAGACTTAGCACACGGAATTGATACTGAAAGTTAGTAGTGAAAGATCTCATATAGGTTAGTGCCTCCCTTTTAAGGTTTGCATATAAAAAGCGGGCTGCAGGACCCGCTATCCACTTCCTCCTCTTTCATCAGCGGCGATAGATGCTGACTTCCATGCCGTCACGTCTACCGGGTCGTCGTCGACTCTCAAACCAGTGTGTTTTGGAGTCGTAATGAGAGCGGACATGCTCCAAATAGGCTGCCATCGGCTCCGGCCTACCGACATTGTCCGCGACAAGTGTTGCTGGATTGGTGAGTTGAGATTCAATGGCTTGAAAACAGGGGTAATACCCGTCTTTGTTGTTATCAAGAAACAGAAAATCGACAGGTTCTTGAATGGTTTTCAGGACTTCAGCAGCATCACCAATACGGGAGTCCACAAGATGTGCTACGCCAGCCTTCTCAAAATGTGCGCGTGCCCGCTGTGCGTTGGCATCTTCTATTTCCACTGTTATCAAACGTCCCATCCCTAAAGTTTTCAGTACCCTTAAAATCCACAGTCCAGAATAGCCGATGGCGGTTCCGCACTCTACAATCAGGGACGGTTTTGCCTTTTCAACACAACTGGCGAGCAATGTCGCCTTATCGGGTCCTAACATTGGAACGCGTTCCTCACGACACTGTTCCTCAACCTCTTTGATAATTTGGTTTAACATTAGTATGTCTCCGTATTTTCTACGTTTTTCAGATTGGCGATGCTATAGTCAAACAACTGGTCCCTCATTTTGTGATGATCTTCAAGGATGTAGTGTTCCAATTCTGAAATTTTTGTTATATTACTTTGATGGTCTGCGCTACAATAAATGGATGGAATTAAAGGGGTGCTTTAGAATGCCATCTTCCGCACCCCTTGATTAGATAGATTGCGGAAATTCGTGGGTTTGCCGACTAACGAATTTCCTTTTTCGTTTTTCAATTATTCAAGCGAAAGTTCTATCTCGACCTGCTCTCCGTTTCGGAGAAGTTTTATAGGTAAGGTTTTCGCTTGTGGTGCCTCTTGTAGTACATAAGCAATGACCCCGGTTTCCGTAAGTCGATCCGTGCGATCACCATAACCAATGATAATGTCGCCTCGCCGGATGCCCGCTTTTTGTGCATTGCTCTCTGAATTTCTGCCACGCCGCCAGATATTGTCAACCCTTAGTGCCATCTCTTTGTTCCCGATACCACGGCGTTGGCGCTCAGCATCCGATAGGTCTTCAAGCACCATCCCACCCAATGCCACGAAACGGAGCTCCCCGGTTGTTGTGCGCCAAGAGATGTTGCTTCCCTTCCGCCACCCAGGGTTGAGTGTAAGCATAAGGTTGACTTCCTCACCGTGCCGATCAACAGTCACAGGCAACGCCGTGTTTTCTGGTGAACGGTGTAACACCCATTGCACGTCAGCGATTGAGATGATCGGTTGCCCAGCAAGCGTTAGGATTTCGTCTGCGCGACGGAAACCATCTTTCTCGGCAGAGGAACCGGACACGACTTTGCTAATCTTCGCACGATGCTTCGGTGAAAAACTCAATCCTAAAACATCGGGCATTGGGAACGGATACAGCACTTCGTCTGGAATCGGCTTCCGGTCATACCAGTGGATCTCTCGCTGTGCTTCACTGATTTGGTGGCAGTGGATACACTGTTGATTAATCCGCTCGTTAAAATTCAAAGTTGATGCATAACGCAACAGTGCTGGAAACGCCTCTGGCGTTTTCTTGACGGGTTCAGGTCCAGTTTTCGCGGCTAAAGATGCCTTGTTTTCTGGGTATCCTTTGTGTAATGCGAGGGCGGCTTCAAGTGCCTGTTTGAAACCCTCAATTGAAATATCTTTCGTAGCATTTTCCAGGTCAGTACGTGTACCGAAGCGCCCGTAGATGGTCTTATCGGCATTCATAAAGAACACTGAGAACGTGAGATCGTAATCGAACTGGAACAGCGATAGGTCCATCCCGTTACCTTGTACGACACGGACGCGTACAAACTGCTCCATCAGCTCCTTAATCTGTTTATCGTGACGAACAACCTGTTCGTCGAAGCCTTGGCAAGACTCTCACGGCACTCACCGGAAAACGATGAGCATTGGTTGTCCTGTCTTTTCTGCTTCAGTGTATCCTTTGTCAAGGTCGTTATAGATCCAGTAGCCAGTTGATGCGACTGCCTCTATGTCTTCTGAAACCTCTCTGTCTCCGTGTCCGAAGCAGAAGGATACAGCTAAGAGGAATATTCCGAGTATTATACCCGAAATCCGAAACTTCATCAAGATATGCTCCTTTCTTAATGGTTATTGGTTATCGGTCAGAGACAGCTCTATTCAATCAGAGTCGTCTTTAGTTGACAGCTGACTATTGATAACCATCAAAGTGGGAATTTCTCATTAATCAGCATGAGTGGTTCTTGATTCGCGAACATCCGATAGGCACGACTGATAAAAGTTTTACCTTCAAGATGTGCGATGGCGGGCGGCAGATCGGTTAAGGTATCTATACCGCACCAGAGCAGCTCACGCCGCGTCTCTAAACCACTGCGCCGTAAAAGTCCACCTAATCCCTGTTTATCGGTTGTTAATTCATCTAAAAGGGTTTGGGGGAGGCGTTGCGGCACAATGAGTGAAGTTGCGTAAGTGTGAATTATCGGAGATGATTTGTCTTGCGAGTGGGTTTGGAGTACAACTTGACGTGAAATAATCTTTGCCCCTGCGGGCAGTTGCAGCCAAGTGTGTTCGGTAGATAGTGTCTGTTTTGTCTGTTGTAGCAGCACGACCTCCACGGGTGTGAGTGTGTATGCTTCGATAAACCGCGTAACTGTCCCGTCGGTAATGAGGAGTCCACGCTGGAATGGTGTGAGTCGGGCGAGGTTGATTTCTTTTAGGTTTGTGGGTTTGTCATCCTGTGCAACAAAGAGTGATTTCATGCGTGTGTTAACGCAGGTCCCCCGTCGCTTGTTGATTGTATCTATTTTCATGATGGAAATTTCCGTTCTTTTGAAAAAAATATGTTTAATTAAAAGCGGCATACAATATTAAATTGATTTATGAAGTTAGACACATAGATTTGAAAAAGGTTCGTTTCTGAGAACATAAAGACTAATTCGGCTTGACATCTGCTATGAAGACAGATATACTGGTTCCCGCTGGTTCGCAATGATACTTTCTATTGGACTATGGAGGGACATTCCGAGTGTCCAAAATTTTAAGTTGTTTTTTCTCTCTTTTCCTGATTGCGCTGTTATTGTTCTTCGGCAGTTTTACGGTAACAGCGGAAGCGCATCCGTTATCTCTTGGTGAACATCTCTTCGCACACGGTAATTACGATGCTGCAATTACCGAATATAAACGCTTCCTCTTTTTTCATCCAGATGATGCACGTATTGCAGAGGTGTATCGCAATATCGGACTCGCCTACAGAGCACAGGGCTTATGGACAGAGGCAATCACTGCACTTCGGATTGCAATACATCACGCCACAGATGACGAATCAAAATCGGAATATCAGCTGACACTCGCCGTAACGCTAATCACCACGCAGGATTACGATCTTGCCCAATTGGAATTGATTAAAGTGACACTGCGGAGTCCGTCTGCATTGCTTTACCGTAGAGCGTTGTTTTTGAGAGCAGTTGCCTATATCTATCAGTTTCGATGGGATGAGGCGCGGGAAGTTCTGGAAAACTGGGGGACTGATGAGGAACTGGATAAACTTTTTGATGCAGCGATTGATACGCCGCAAAAGTCTGTCAGGGTCGCAAGGATACTATCGACAATTCTTCCTGGGACAGGACAGGTCTATGCCGGCAATTGGCGAGGCGGGGTAAATGCCCTTTTGCTGAACAGTGCTCTCGGCTTTCTCACCGTTGATGCTGTATTAGATAGATACTATTCGGATGCGCTGTTATGGGGAGGACTCGTTTTCTGGCGTTACTACCGAGGAAACACCTTCCGCGCTGGAGAGGCAGCGGCGCAGTTCAATCAACAGCGAACTCAGCAAGCCGCTGAAGCGATCTTACAGCGGCTTCAAGAAATTGTTAACACACCTTAAAAATCGCTTGCTACACTTCTGAACGTTTCTGGAGGATATACACGATCGCAATGAGTACAATCGCAATGATAAAGGTCCAGATGTTGTAGATGTAAGCAAGGAACGCCGCAACCGCAAGCATTATCCACTCATACCAGTGCGTTTTTCGGACGAAGTAACCCATTGTAACCATTGAGAAAACAATCGTCCCGACAACAGCACTTACCACGGACAACGCGTATTCAAGAGGAGTGCCGTCTGTAAATAGGATATGCGTATACGCAAATAGCAATGGCATGATGTAGAGCAATTTGGCAAACTTGAAACATGCCCAACCCGTTTTCCATGGATCCGCACGTGCGATCGCAGCCCCGGCATAAGCACCTAATGCAACAGGTGGTGTAATGTTGGAATCTTGGCTCAACCAAAAGATAATCAGGTGTGCAGCGATGATAGATATACCCATTTCAGGAGTTGTTAGGATCGGCACTGCGAGTTCAGAGGTGATTAGGTAGGCGGCGGTGACGGGGATTCCCATACCGAGTACTAAAGAAGCAGCGGCGAGAAATAGTATTGCGATAGCCTTATTAGTTCCGGCGACATCCAGCACCAATTCCGGGAATATCCGTCCCAAACTTGTCAAATCAATAACGGCAACGATGATACCAATCGTGCCGACTGCGCCTCCAATTGCAAGCGAATTCTTCGCACCACTCACCATCGCTTCCCATATCCGTTTTGGCGTTAACCGAGTTTCTGGACGGAAGTAGCTGACCGCGATTGTGACCAGAATCGCGAAGAACGCTGCTTTGTAAGCGGTATAACCGGCGATGAGCATCCCAATCAGCGTAATCAATGGTAATAAGTAGTACCAGCCGCTTTTGAGGAGCGGGAAGAGTTTCGGTGTGTCTGCTGCCGATATTCGTTCAAGTCCATGCTTTTTCGCTTCACAATGCACCATCACCCAGACAGATAGGAAATAGAGGACTGCTGGCACAATAGATAAGAGCGCAATTTGGCTATACGGCAAGCCGGTCCGTTCTGCCATCAGGAACGCACCCGCGCCCATCACGGGCGGTAAGAATTGCCCACCCACAGAAGCCGATGCCTCGACTGCGCCAGCAACATGCGGACGGAATCCTGTGCGTTTCATTAAGGGGATCGTGAATGTTCCAGTAGCAACTGTGTTCGCTATCGCGCTTCCCGCAACAGAGCCGAAAAAACCGGAAGTCATAACCGAGACTTTCGCTGCACCCCCTGTCGAACGTCCGGCTATTGACATCGGTAGATTGATAAAGAATTGTCCAACCCCTGATTTCTCCAGAAACGCACCAAAGAAGATAAAGAGAATAACGTATGTCGCCATCACATTTGCCATGATGCCGAAAACACCTGCTTGGTTGAAAAAGGAATGTTCAATGATGCGACGCATCGAAAAACCTTTGTGGGCAATGGCATCAGGCATGGAACGACCGACAAGGGCGTATAGAATCCCTATCATAGCAATAATAGGCAGTGCCCAACCGACTGTTCTACGGCTTACTTCAAAACTAATTACTATAGCGATAGCACCTACAAAAATATCGAGTGGGTTGTAATTACCCGCACGTGTTGCCAAATCTGGATACTCCACGATCCAGTATCCGATGGTGAAGATGCTACATGCGACAAGTCCCATGTCTAAAACGGATGGACGGTCGCTTGGGGAAGTCTGGCGGCATCGGTAGAGAAATCCAATGAGGACGTAGGTCACAAGGAGATAGAAACCGATATGATATTGCTCACTGGCACTGCCAAAGCCTGCACTATGAAGATAAAAGAGGACAAGGCAAACCGCGCCCAACTCGAAGATCCATCTGTATACAGGTTTCAAGTCAGTTCGTTGGGTCTCATAGCCGGTAACGCCCGTTGTTTCTGTTTGTGTCATCGAATCTCCAGTGTAGATGTTTCTTTTAATTTTACCTGAAAAGGGTAGGGAAAGCAAATCCTTTGTTGAAGACCCGGCGCGCGTCTTGCCAGCAAGTAGGAATTATGATAAAATTGCAGCACGTTAACTATGGTGAATTTAAAAATAGATAGACAGATCAGTGCGGTTGGGAAACCGCACCTACCTTACGAGGGGTAGGCGAGGTTTCCAAACCTCGCCAGTGCGCTATGTAAAGGTAATTCTAAAATCTACCCTAATTGAGAGAGGAGACAAAAATGGCAATAGGCTTAGGCGTTATTGGAATGAATCCGACAAACATGGGTTCAACGGCGACACTTTTGAAAGATGTGCCGGACCTGAAGTATGAACTCCGCGGTATCTGTGCGAAACGGGCAGATGTTTTGGAAGACTATGCAGCACAGATTGGTGTGGATTTTTGGACGACAGATTATCGCGAGTTGGTCCAACGTGAGGATATTTCTGTTATCGCAATCTATTCTCCTGATCATTTGCATGCTGAACACTGTGTTGCAGCAATTGAAGCTGGGAAACATGTCATTTGTACAAAACCGATGGTAACCACATTAGACGATGCACAACAATTGGTGGATCTCGTGCGCGAGCATCAAGTCAAATTCCTTGTGGGGCAGTCGATGCGGTTTGACCTTCAGTTTTTGACGATGAAACAGTTCCTTGATGACGGTGATTTAGGCGACATTATGCTGGCGGATGCCTATTACGTCCACGACATGCGCGAGGTCTACGATTTCACGCCGTGGCGACTCCATGAGCCGCAAGATTTGATGTTCGGCGGTATTGTGCATCCTGTTGACCTATTGCGCTGCCTGCTCGGTGATATAGATGAGGTACACGCCTACGGCACGAAAGGTTTACTCACACCGGAATACCCCATAAAGAACAATTTTTTTCTCAACCTGAAGTTTAAGAGCGGACAGATTGCGAGAGCGATGGGGCTTTACGATGTCGTCCATCCCCCGATGCCGATGCAGCAGATCTCCATTTTCGGAAGTAAAGGGACGGTAATTGGGGACTTTACGGACAACAGAGAGGGACACGTCAAGTTGATGCTTGATAAAATGGCTACCAGAGAGCCATTTGAAGTGACATGTCCCCCTGAGATAGACACAAGCGTCTACGGTCATGGGCAGACAGTTATCCGATATATGCGGCATTTTCAGCGGTGTCTTGAGGAGGATTTGGAACCTTCACCGAATGTGATTGATGGCGCAAAATCTATTGCCGTGGGCGTGGCGGCGTGGGAATCTATTGAGACCGGAAAACCTGTGAAGGTGTTCAACGAATTTGTGTAGATAGTTATCGGTTGTCGGTTATCGGTTAAGAGATGAGTTTGTAACAACATCCCCCAACTTGGAGTACTCCAGACTGGCGTGAATTGTTACAGGAACACTTCTTAACTGACAACCGACGACTATTTTACTATTTGAGGATGAGCATCTTCCGTAGGACGGAGGTTTCGTTTGTCCGTAGTTGATAAAAATAGATACCACTTGCGACCCGCTCTCCTAAAGCGTTTCGACCATCCCAATACGCAGCACTGTTCCGCTCGGTGTAATAACCTTCAGGTTGATACCCAAGCGACAGTTGTCGGATGAGCGTCCCTTTTGCGTCGTAAATGAGAATCTGCACATCCGTACCAAATGCCAATTGATATGGAATCCATGTTTCAGGATTGAAGGGATTGGGGTAATTCGCGAGCAGTTGTGTCTCTTGTGGTGTTGCCGATGCTAAAAGATTTTGGAGAAACGCAAGTACCTGTTGGTATTTCAGTGAACCGTCATCTTCCAACTGTAAGCTGCGAATTTCTGCTTGAATTAGGGCACGGTCAACCGCTGTTAGTTTGTTACCAATCTCTGGTGCCGTAGGATTCACAGCGTCATCGAGATCCGATATTACAACAATCAGGTCTGCAGCATTAACAGTGCCATCTCCGTTGACATCGACACGTGAGTTGACAGGTGTGTTTTGTCCCAAGGCTGCTGCCACTAACATCAGATCTGTGTTGTTTACCTTGCCGTCTGCGTTTATGTCCGAAGCAGAGCGGGTCGTTGAAGTTCCGGTGAATATTTGTGATGTACCGAGAGCAATACCAGCAGCTGCACCAGATCCAGTGAAAATTTCTTGAACATTCGATCCGTCAAGATTCGCTCGCTGGATGCTGCTTTCAGTGATGCTCCCTGTAACAGGATTCCACACCTGATCCATCCAGTAAATCTTGCGTCTTGCTGCGTCTAAAACTATGTTTGAGGGGCCCGCTAATCCGGTGACGAGGGTCTCAACGTTAGATCCGTTAAGGTTCGCTCGCGAGATTTCTTTTCCTTCGTAGTCAGCCCAGTACATTTTACCACCCGCAGCGTCCAAGGCAATATCGCTTGGTGAGCGTGTGCCGTTGACAAGGGCCTCGACGTTTGAACCGTTAAGGTTTGCGCGTTGGATAGTACCGACTTCTGAGTCTGTCCAGTACACCTTGCCCGTGGCGGTGTTGAGGGTGATACCTTCTACAGTTCCTAATCCTGTGACGATGTCCTGTGCATTTGAACCATTGAGGTTTGCGCGTTGGATTGTGCTTGCTGTAATAGCACCTGTGAAGCGATCCCAGTTTTGGTTTGTCCAGTAAATTTTGCCTCTAACCAAGTCCAGCGCAATTGACAATGGACCTGTCAAGCCTGTGATAAGGTCTTGAACGTTTGAACCGTTAAGGTTTGCGCGCCGGATTTTACCGGTGTCGGTTTCTGTCCAATAAATCTGACCTCTCGTTAAATCCAGAGCGAGTGCCGAGGCATCGGGCACATTGGTGATGATGTTTTCGACACTCAAGTTATTAATGTTGACGCGCCGGATTGCGTCTGTTTGTCTATCTGCCCAATAGATTGCTGGACTGCCAACAACCGTACCCGTCTCGGTGTATATCAGTTCGGGCAACGCTCCTGCGCTGAAGCCTTCAGGGGTGTCCAATCCAGTGATAATACTTTCTGTATTTGCGCCGTTGAGGTCTGCACGGCGCACTTTTCCATTGGATTCTGCCCAGTAGAGCTTACGCGACGCGAAGTCGACAGCAATGCCAAGAGGAACGGATGTGCTTATTGTAATGAGCGTATCAACCTTTGAGCCATTGAGATTGGCGCGTCGGATTTTTCCACGATTTACAGTTACAGTTAAGTTCAGCCTTTCCGTCCAGTAGACCTTGCCGCCGGCAATAGCGATACCTGTGAGCGGACCAGATCCTTTGACGATATTTTGCGGGTTTGAACCGTTAAGGTTCGCTCGTTTGAGGTTCCTACCGTCTGACCAGTAGATTTTGCTGTTTTCTGTATCTATCGTAATATTGTCTGGCGAATTTGAGTTTGTGATGAAATTCGATTGAAAGTTTGAACCGTCTAAATTGAGGCACTGTATTTTACCCCAAATATTTGCTACATAAATCTTACCGTTTATAGTGTCAATCGCCATACTTTTGACGACACTCGTTAATCGCTTAATGACTTCAAGATTTGAGCCATCCATGTTCGCACGCAGGATCTTCCCGCGCGCGGCGCTGATCCGCTCTGTCCAATAAATTTTACCATTCGTTGTATCCACAAAAATACTGGTGGCATTCTGGACAGTCGGGAGAATCTGCTCTACTCTGTTTCCCGTCAAACGATGGAGTGTGCCCGTACTGGCATTTACCCAAAACATAGGTGGACGTTCCGACACGTCGATAAGAACGGTTGGAGACGGCGGGAGATGCTCTGCCCCAGGTGTGCCATAATTGGGTAGGTTGAAGTTCACACGTCCACTTGATGCTTTCCAACCGTCTATAACGGTGCCGTCAAAAACCCTTCCGGCTGTGTAATCAATTACACGGTACATAGATACGAGCGGCCGATTTTGTGAAGTGTTACCGCTTTGCCCGGGCGGATTCCAGCCCTTATGATTGGTGGTAGATCTTATGTTGCTCATCCGATCGATAGCCATTACCTGTCTGTTAGCATCGTGGGAAGCGGTAAACACTGTATTCGGTAATGGATTGGCGGAAGTGTCAGAAAAACGCAGACTTAAACTACCATCGGCGAAAGTATAGGTCCGTTTTGAAGCGTTGTAAAGTTCAATCCACTGTTTATTTAGCGAAGCACCATCAAGACCCCACATGATTTCGGAGATGACCAGATCACCAAACTCTGGTTGATCCGTCTCGGAGGATAGTGGGTTTTGATTTGTATCGGTGATTAGTTCAATCCGTCCACCATTTTGGAAAAAGTGGGCAAGATTCGGGAAGTTGGCGTTTGTCGCATTTTGATCAACCGAATAATATGAACGGTAGGTTTTGAAATCACCAGCCTCGTTTACACCCGACTGACGCGTACGCACTAAGAGTACGAATTCACCCGGGCGGATAGTAAAACGATCAGAACTTAAGCCAGAAGGTTTCTCAACGGCAAGCGTAATGCCCGTTACCGCAACAAATTGATGGGATTCAACGTCTATTGTTATATCTGGATTCAATCGGCGTAGCCTGCGAAACGGCATTAAGTCGTTGATTGTATTTCCCGATATCCATAGCACTTCAAGGTTGTCCAAATTCGAGAGCGGTGCTGCGTCTGTGATTTGGTTCGTATTGAGATAGAGTCTCCTTAGGCGGGTTAAATCTTCGAGGGCAGTAATATCACGAATTTCGTTAGCACTGAGGTCGAGGTGTGTTATTTCAGTCAAGTCCGTGAGCGGTGACACATCTTGAATCTGATTTCCTGAAATCTCTAATCTTATGAGTTGCTTTAATCTGCTGAGGGGTGCGATGTCGCTAATTTGATTCTCTGACAAGTTTAAGTATGTTATTTGCGTCAGATCCGCGAGCGGTGTGAGGTCAGAGATTTGGTTCCCGAAAAGATCCAACCTCGTGATCCCTTCTGAGTTCCTAATAGGTGCGATGTCAGTGATCTGATTCTCTGAGAGGCTCAGAGAGGATATTTGCGTCAGACCCCTGAGTGGTGTGAGGTCCGATATCTGATTTTCCGATAACTCTAATCTTATAATGCTTTTCAATTCTGTGAGGGGTGCGATGTCGCTAATACTATTGTTCAGGAGATTTAAATCTGTTATTTGTATCAATTCCGTGAGCGGTGCAATATTGATAATCTGATTGGAACCAAGATTTAACCGGGTCAAATTTACCAACGTCTCAAGCACTGTGATATCTTGGATGCGATTTGAATTAAGACTTAACTCGGTTAAGTGCGTTAATCCTTCAAGGAGGGTGATAGTTGTAATGTCATTAGCACCGAGATTTAGGACTTCTAACTGGGTTGCGTGTTCTAATCCTTTGATGTTCGTTATTTCGCTGTTTTCAGCATTTAAGATGGTTAACGCTTGCATTGCCTGCTGTGTGAGCGAGTTGTCTGCCGCTATGTTAAGGGCTTGGCGCACTGCCGTTCTTAAATTCTCATCTGGCATCCATTGTGTCTCGTCTTGTGCCCAAGCGAGATTAAGGCAACAACTGAGAGCAGTGATCACAACAAAGAGTCTGTAAAAACCTTTCATTAATTCGAGTTCCTTTCAATATTAATTGAGGTAGAGTTAGTGGGAACTATCCGTTGTCAAAAACGGGACGACGGCGTAGGTTTCGCGAGCGATTTTTCAAATTATGGTAAACCAGACAAATAAACAGACATTTTGCCCCAACCCAGTAGGTGCGGTTTCCTAACCGCACCAGTGCTGAGTGTCTAATTAATTCTAAGGTTTACCATATAATTAGCGGATATGGCGAGAACCTCGCCTGCGTCTTGTACAATGGGATGTTCATACCACACTCAACGGACACACGCACTTCGTTAATCAGTTGGTCTCTTCGCATCTCCATTTCCTATTTAAGACGTTTCCAAAATAGAAAAGTTTAATCGCTCTATTTTGTCGGCATAGATTTCAGGACTCGCCTTTTGAACACCTAAAAAAGTAAAATTTTTCTTGACCTATTTTTATTTATTCGTGTATAATTTAGCTATGCCTAAATTAATTTCTCTGTATCTCTAATAATTCTGGCACATAGTGCCTAAAATCAGGTAGATTGTGAATCTACCGCATACCGCAAGATAAGGGTTCTACACACTGCGTGTTTGCCCTGCGGATTGGAAAGATTGATGCTTACACACGCGGCTGAGGACTACCTCAAGTCAATCTATAAGTTGCAAGAGAAGGGTGGCAAGGTTTCAACGGGTATTTTAGCGGCATATCTCAATGTCAAACCAGCCTCTGCCACTGGGATGATCAAAAAGCTGAAGACCATGAAACTCGTCAGTCATGAGCGCTATCGCGGTGTTACGCTGACGGATGCTGGGAGAGCGATTGCTCTTGAAATCATAAGGCACCACCGCTTGTTGGAGCTTTACTTGTTCAAGGCACTCGGTGTCCCGTGGGACGGGGTTCACGAAGAAGCCGAGAAACTGGAGCACGTTATTTCGGAAGACATGGAGGCACGAATGGACGAGTTTCTCGGTTATCCGACTGCTGATCCACACGGCGCACCGATACCCGATAAAAACGGTGTTGTGATACAAAAAGAACATATTCCGATGACGGATCTACAAAGCGGGCAATCTTGTAGGGTTGCTGAAGTGAGTGATACCGATCCAGCACTGCTTCGTCACTTAGGTAATCTTAACCTTTACCCGGGCACAGCGTTTCATGTGAAAGAGGTCGCCCCATTTGAAGGTCCCTTTACTATTGACATGGAAGGCGAACAGGTAGTTATTGGACGTGAAGTCGCCAAACATATTTTTGTTGATAATGTGCAAGATATGGATAATGTGTAGGCGCGCTGTGAAAGCGCGCGCGTTATGGATGAAAGGACGCTAAAAATGGAAAATGAAAAAAAAGCAAGACCTGATAGGCAAACAATCAAGATATGGAAACACCATTTGCAAGATGAAGTGGATGCCAGTTTCCTTTATAGTGTTTTTGCGAGTCTCGAATCGGATGCACGGCGAAAAGAGATATTGAGTGGTCTCGCTGAGGTGGAAAATCGGCATGTAGAACGTTGGCAGGAGATGCTCACAGCGTACGATATAAAGTTCGTACGACAATATCCAACGTTGAAAGCGCGTTTGATGGCGTGGTATGCACACCGGTTTGGTAATGAATTCCCACTGTCGCGCATGCTGGGTGAAGAAGCGGGTGAGGTCAAAGACTATCTAACGCTGCATAGGAACAGCACGTTGGCGGACGCGAAGGAGACCGCGCTGGCTTTAGCCAGAGAATCTGCGCAGCATACGGAAAGTCTACAGGAACTTACTGGTACAAGCGACGAACCCTGGCATAAAACTGAATCCGGAGGTATGTTGGGCAACATCGTTTACGGGTTTAACGACGGTTTGACAGCGAACTTCGGATTGGTCGCTGGGGTTATCGCTGCGACATCGGACCTCTCGACGATTCTTGTAACAGGGATTGTTGGGACCGTAGCAGACGCTTTGTCTATGGGAGCTTCTGGATACCTCGCCGCCAAAAGTGAGCAAGAGGTCTATGAACACGAAATTGAGGTCGAGCGAGAGGAGATCCGCTTGATGCCTGACCTTGAAGAAGATGAACTCGCGCTCATCTATGAGGCTCGCGGCATCCCAAAAGATCAAGCACGACTCCTGGCGCAGGAAATAATGAGTGATCCCGAACGGGCGTTAGCGGAGAAGATCCAAGCTGAACTTAAGATTGGTGAGATACACACAACGCCTTTCAAAGAAGGGTGGATTACTGGACTCGCAACGGCTATCGGTGCTTTTATTCCTGTAGCCCCGTTCCTCTTTACAGAAGGGTTACTCGCTATTTGGATATCGTTTGCGCTTGCGATGTTGTCTCACTTTGCTGTCGGTGGGGCGAGAAGCCTCTTCACGGGACGCGGTTTAATTCGGAGTGGGTTTGACATGTTTATTGTAGGACTCGGTGTCGCAGGAGTAGGATACCTCGTCGGCGAATTGTTAGAACGCTTTTTCTTTGGGAGTTAAAACTATGCAAAGACTATACATTTTATGCTGCCTAATTGTTCTACTTGTGGGAATCGGTTGTGATTCAAAGGAGCAACCCGATGCACCGGTTGCTGGAAAATACCGGGTCGTCACAACAATAGGGATGATTACGGATATCGTTGAGAACGTCGGTGGCGATCGCGTTGAGGTGATAGGACTGATGGGACCGGGTGTGGATCCACACCTCTACAAGGCGAGTGCGGGTGATGTCCAGAAACTTAATTCGGCACGTCTCATTTTCTATAACGGCTTACATCTTGAATCAAAGATGGCGGATATCCTTGCGAAAATGTCGGGCAATACCAAGACCGTTGCTGTCACGGATGCCGTTGACCGGAGCCTGCTGCTCACACCACCAGAATTTGAGGGGCAATACGATCCGCATTTGTGGTTCGACGTGAAGCTTTGGATGAATGCGGTGGGAAGGGTTCGCGATGCGCTGAGTGAGTTTGATCCGGACAACACCTCAGCCTATCAGAGTAATGCCCAACGTTACTTCGTGGAGCTTGCCGGACTGCACGCGTACGTAGAGGCACAGGCGAACCGTGTGCCAACGGAGCAACGGGTACTCGTCACGGCACACGACGCTTTTAACTACTTCGGGAAAGCGTACGGATTTGAGGTCCGCGGACTACAAGGAATTAGTACCGCAACAGAGGCGGGTATCGCTGATGTACAAGCACTGGCGACCTTTATTGCGGAGCGACGGATCCCAGCAATTTTTGTCGAGTCGTCTGTCTCTCCACGAAGTCTCGAAGCCGTAAAAGCTGCTGTGAAATCAAAAGGGTTTAATGTGGAAATTGGGGGCGAACTTTTCTCCGACGCTATGGGAAATGAAGGCACACCCGAAGGCACCTATATCGGGATGGTTCGCCACAATATTGATACGATTGTGAAGGCGTTGATAGGGGAATCGAAGGCGCACGCCACTTCTCCAACGGGATACTAAATTGCAAGCACTTGAAACCAAAGCCATTGAGGTAACCGACTTAACGGTTGCCTATCAGGATAAACCGGTCTTATGGGATATCGATCTGGATGTCCCACCGGGTGTGCTTTTATCAATCGTTGGTCCCAACGGTGCTGGGAAAACGACATTGATTAAGGCTATCTTGGGCTTGGTGCGTCCTGCAGCGGGCAACGTCTTGATTTACGACAAGCCTTATGAAATGCAGCGGCGGATTGTCGGCTACGTTCCACAGCGGGGTACGGTTGACTGGGATTTTCCAACGAACGTCTTGGATGTCGTGATGATGGGGCGCTACGGTGCGCTTGGATGGATACGCCGACCCGGAAGACAGGAGCGTGAACAGGCTCTGTACGCATTGGAGAAGGTCGGTATGGAGGCGTATACGACTCGGCAAATCAGTCAACTCTCTGGTGGTCAGCAGCAGCGGGTCTTTCTCGCGCGTGCGCTCGTTCAAGATGCCACAGTGTATTTGATGGATGAACCTTTTCAAGGTGTTGATGCGACCACGGAACGCGCGATTGTAACCCTCCTTCAAGAACTTCGGGCGAATGGTAAAACTGTCGTTGTGGTGCATCACGATCTTCAGACAGTAGAGGACTATTTCGACTGGGTGATGCTATTGAATATTCGTCGTATTGCCAGCGGTCCGGTTACTGAGATATTCACGCCTGAGAATTTACGTGAAACTTATGGCGGTCGCGTCGCATTTATGAAAGAATAACAGTCAGTCGTCAGTTATCAGTTAAAGAGGTATCCTATTACAATTGACCACTGCTTAGAGGCCTCCAAGCGGAGGAGGATTGTTCCCAACATCTCTTAACTGAAAACTGAAAACTGATAACCGACAACCCTTAAAATGGAAAATTTGAATATCCTAAACCGCTTGGATTATACGCTCATGATTGTTGCTGTCGGTGCTGCACTGCTTGGAACTGTCAGTGGCGCGCTCGGCACTTATGCCGTTTTGCGTCGTCAGAGCCTTCTGGGTGATGCGATCTCGCACGCCGCACTCCCGGGTATTGCTATTGCGTTTTTACTGACAGGGAGCAAAACACCTCTGATTCTGGTGCTCGGAGCAGCGATTGCGGGATGGTTAGGCACGTTGCTGATTATGAGTGTTGTGAGGCTAACGCGTATCAAATACGATAGTGCGCTCGGCATCGTGCTTTCTACCTTTTTCGGATTCGGTCTGGTGCTACACACACTAATTCAGCGGACCGGCAATGCGAATCAAGCGGGATTGGATACGTTCCTCTTCGGACAAGCTGCCACAATTCTGGAGCGCGATGTCTGGACAATAGGCATACTCGGTGGGATCGCAATTATCATTACGTTTGTTTTTTGGAAAGAGTTGAAATTGCTGGTTTTTGATGAAGGTTTCGCTGCGTCGCTCGGTTTCTCGACCCGTGCCTTGGATATTCTCTTGACGAGTCTCCTTGTTATAGCGATTGTGCTCGGCTTACAAGCCGTTGGTGCCGTCTTGATGAGTGCGATGTTAGTCGCACCTGCCGTCGCGGCACGGCAGTGGACGAATAGACTCAGCGTCATGATGCTGCTCGCTGGAGGCTTTGGCGCACTCGCTGGCGTGAGCGGGACGATTATTAGTAGTAGTGCCACACGCATTCCGACGGGTCCAACGATTGTCTTATGTGCAACGGTTGTCGTTGGGTTTTCAATCGTTTTTGCCGCAAATCGTGGGCTTCTGTGGGATCGGATGCGTCAGCGACGGAATAGGCGGAACCTGAAAATGGAAATGGATGGGTTGTTTAAACAACCGCAGCAAGGGGACGATTGAGACAGGTGTTGCAGGTACAACTTGAAATCCAACTCATTGCAATTGTCACGGCGGTAGCGTGTGCCTTGCCCGGTGTATACTTGGTACTGCGGCGGATGACGCTAATGAGCGATGCGATTAGCCATGCCATTCTTCCGGGCATTGTACTCGCCTTTTTTCTCACTGAGAGCCTATCCTCACCGCTGCTAATCCTTGCTGCTGCGGGGACGGGTGTGCTGACGGTCGTTTTCGTTGAATTGTTGCAACGGACAAAACTCGTGAAAGAGGATGCCGCAATTGGCTTAACTTTCCCTGCCCTTTTTAGCATCGGTGTGATCCTAATCTCCCGATTCGCAGGGAATGTTCACTTGGATATGGATGCTGTTCTCCTCGGCGAACTCGCTTACGCACCACTTAACCGATTGGAGATTGCCAGTTACGATCTGGGACCCGTGTCGCTTTACGTGATGGGCGGGATTCTGATGCTTAGCCTCGTCTTTATTTTCGTGTTCTATAAAGAATTGAAGTTGGCAACCTTTGATGCCGGTTTAGCTGCGACGTTAGGATTTGCCCCTGCCTTGATTCATTACGGGTTGATGACGCTGGTATCTGTAACGATTGTGGGCGCGTTTGATGCTGTGGGTTCGATATTGGTGGTTGCCCTTATTGCTGGACCCCCCGCTACCGCTTACCTTATGACGGATAGACTCTCGCGTATGCTCATCCTGAGTGCCGTCATTGGAAGTGTGAATGCTGTGAGTGGCTATTGGTTGGCGCATCTTTTTGATGTCTCAATTGCGGGTGCGATTGCCACGATGACGCTTCTCGTGTTTGGATTGATTTTTCTATGTGTTCCCAACCGTGGACTGATTGCCATTGCGCGTAGGCATGCACGCCAAAGATGGGAGTTTGCGCAGACGATGTTGGTGATCCATCTCCTTAACCACGAAGGGCTTCCCGAAGCGGAGGAGGAGTCGGCGATAGCGAACCTTCATGAACACCTCAGTTGGGACCCGACGTTCGCACATCAAGTTGTCCGGTATGCACTGAATAACCGATGTGTCTTGCAAGAGGAGACGCAGCTGGTCTTAACCGAGCATGGACGCTCTGTGGCGCAACAGGCACTTGTTCAGTAATAGCCTTAGTTCGCAAATCAATCGCTAATGACCCTGAGAAAAAATGGAATTTTTTTGACAAATAATGCAGGAATTGTTAATATTGTTAGTATCAACAATACCTCTGCCAACTTACCTAAGGAGGATATACGCATGAAATATATGCGGTTGTTATTGATTCAATTTGTACTGCTTGTATTAGGATTGGCCGGTTATTGCATGGCTACTGAGATTGGCTTTGAAGCCGAAGACGCAGATGAAATTGTAGCAATTATGGAAATTTATGAAGATAAGGAAGCTTCAGGCGGTATGTATATATCGGCGGGAAAGGGCGGGGGTGGGCGCCACCCCGGTAAAGCCGATTTCGTGATTAACGTTAGAACACCCGGTCAGTACACGATGTGGGGGCGGGTGATTGCTCAAGATACGGCGAAGGACTCTTTCCATGTCACAGTCGATCAGAAGAAAAGTCCACAACCGGGTGATGCCAACATGATCTGGGATACAGGTCAGCATCAGGAGTGGACGTGGGCAAAAGTAAAATGGCGCGAAAAGAATCCGTTGACCTTTGATCTGAAACCGGGGAAACATACCGTTACATTTTGGTCCAGGGAAGGCGATACCCGTTTGGATGCCGTTTACATGGCAATAGATCCCAACGCTGCCCCCAAACTACCGAACGAAATTGAGGGTTTTGCTGTGCATCCCCAGAATCGCTTAACGACAACTTGGGCGAAGCTAAAAAAACGGTAGAGCTGGACTCAAGCACTGTGACATCAAACGCTTTCAGGAGTTCAATAGATACGAACATGAAACAGATCAACTGGAAATGGTTTTTAAGGAGCATTCTCCTTCTCAATATAGTATGGACGGTAAATGCCGATGAAGCCGCACTTAAGAACCCTGATGGTTCATGGAAATGGACAAACCGACTCGTCCATGAAACCAGTCCGTATCTGCTCCTCCATGCACATAATCCGGTAGACTGGTACCCGTGGGATGATGAGGCATTGGAACGTGCGAAGCGAGAGAACAAACTGATTTTTCTCTCTGTCGGCTATTCCACATGCTATTGGTGCCACGTCATGGAGCGCGAAGTCTTCTCGAACCCCGAAATCGCCGAGATGATGAATAAAGACTTCATCAATATCAAAATTGATCGAGAAGAACGTCCAGACCTCGATGAAATCTATATGACAGCCACCCAGCTGCTAACACAACGCGGTGGATGGCCCAACTCTGTGTTCCTCACCCCTGATTTAAAGCCGTTTTATGCCGGGACCTATTTCCCACCAACAGATATGCCGGGTAGACCGGGATTCCCAACGATCCTTGACGCTGTGCAGGAAGCATGGGTTACACGAGAAGACGAAGTCATCGAATCCGCCAACCAGATTTCAGAAACGATTGCGATGGCGACGAGTCGCGTCTTCACTGCGCTTACTGCCAAGCCGCTGAGTAGATCTCTCATCACTGGTGCCTTGGACTATCTTCAAACCAACTATAGTCGCGCCTACGGTGGATTTGGCAATGCACCAAAATTCCCGAATCCTGCGAATCTTGAGCTCTTGTTAAGTGAGTATGAACGCGCATCTGACGCGTCGTTATTGAAGATGGTGACGCACACGCTGGATATGATGGCTTACGGCGGAATGTATGACCAGATCGGTGGCGGTTTTCACCGGTATTCCGTTGATGAAAAGTGGCTTGTTCCCCACTTCGAGAAGATGCTTTACGACAACGCACAATTGGCGAAAGTGTATCTCCGCGCCTATCAGCTTACACACGAACTGCGCTACCGACGCGTTGCTGAGGAGATTTTCAGTTTCGTTTTCCGAGAGATGACAGCACCTGAAGGCGGGTTCTACGCCGCATTGGACGCTGAAACGGATGCTGAAGAGGGAAAGTATTACGTCTGGACTGCTGATGAGGTTCAGGAGGTTCTCGGTAAGAAAGAAGGGGAACGTTTCGCTAAGGTTTACGGCGTGGATAAGGGTCCTAATTTTGAAGAGAAGAATGTTCTCTATGTTCCTGAAGGACCGGCTGCTGAGGATGATCTGAAGTCGGTAGCAGCTGCACGGGAGAAACTCTTGATGGCACGCGCGAAACGGGAATATCCGTTGTTGGATACAAAGATTATTGTTAACTGGAACGGTTTGATGATAGATGCCCTCGCTTACGGTTACGAGGTGCTTGGCGAAGAACGCTATCTCGCCGCGGCCACAAAAGCCGCTCGGTTTATTCTTGACACCCTGAGGAAACCTGACGGAGAATTGTGGCATACCTATACCGCCGGTGTTACAAAGCAGGATGCGTATCTTGATGACTATGCCTTTTTTGTGAAAGGGCTGCTCGCACTGCATCGGGCTACGGGTAAGGAGCAATGGTTTAACTCAGCTAAAACACTCACTGATACGATGATTCAACTTTTTTCGGATGACAAAAATGGAGGTTTCTATTATACGAAAGCGGATGCGAAACACCTGATTGTAAGAACCAAAAAGCCCTTTGATTCCGCGATTCCCTCTGGCAATGCTGTTGCCGTCGAAAATCTTTTGGCATTTGGGACGGACTATCAGAGTTATGCTGAAAAAACGTTACGGAGCTTCGCAGCGTCTATGGCGCAAGCACCCCCGTCTTTCATGTATATGCTTTTTGCACTCAACCACTATTTAGCCTCGAAAGGAGCGTTGGATTCCGATACGTCGCGCCTTGTAACTGGAACTGCTGTCGTTAAATCTGAAAGCAGTGGGATATTCAATGTAGAACTCGACCTCAAAATCGCTGCAGGTTGGCATGTCAACGCGAATCCAACGGGGCAAGATAATTTAATACCAACGACTGTCTTAGTGGATACGGATACAGCAATAGAGATTGTTGATGTCACTTATCCGAAGGGCAAATCTGTGCGTTTTGCGTTTAGTGACGAGTCCTTGAACGTTTACGAAGGAAGCCTTACGATCCCACTGCAGCTAAAACAAAAACCGAGGACGCTGCTTGACAGAACCGTTCCAGTCCTACTAAAACTTACCTATCAACCTTGTAATGAAACGGAGTGTTTGTTGCCACGGACATTGAATATTCCGTTAAAGTTATCCCCGTAGTTGACATTGGCACGGATCGGTTTAGCTCTTTGCAAGCGTACCCAAAAGATTTGACATTAGTATTTCTATCAGGTATAATAAGTGTGAGTAAATTTAACGCAGGGAGGCACAGATGAAGCGAATTCAGACTGTTAAATTCCAGAATCCTGATTATGGAGACATCTATACTGCTCAACTCCAAAAAAACGGTAAAGGGTGGATCGGGTGGATACAAGAATATCCCAAGGTGAAGTGTGCAGAACGCACTAAAGCGAAATTGTTGAAGAACCTTGAAAATAAGCTCTATGAAATCTTAGAAGCTGACTGGGAAACATGGGATCGGCAACTTGAAGAAGACATAGCGGCTGGAAAACTGGATCAGCTCGCTGAAGAAACCCTTGAGGATTTACACGCAGGTAGGTGTACCGATTTATAAGACACGCCGGGATTTTTGGAGATACTATCAAACCCTTCCTCCCGAAATTCAAAGACTCGCTGATGAGAAATTTGAGTTATTGAAGGAGGACCCCACACATCCATCCCTGAATTTCAAGAAGGTCGGTAGATATTGGTCTGCACGAATCAGCCAGCAGTATCGAGCTTTAGCACTTGAAGATGCAGGAATTTTCGTCTGGGTGTGGGTTGGGAAGCATGACGAATACATGAAGCGTATCCAGTGATTGATTAGAATTACCTTTATATTTACCTTAGGAGGAACCTTGTATGAAAATCTGTATATCAATTTACACCACAATCTTTTTCTTAGTGATGGCATGTGCTATTGGATTTGCCAACGTTGTTCCAGATCCTGTGCTCTATCTCAACGCTGCGGACAACCCTGCGCACCCGGATGCATGGGAGAACCTCGGCACCGAAGGCGGTGAATTGCTCGCTGCAGATAAACCAATGGAACTCGAAGAAGGAACAATTGAGATTCCATCACTCGGTATCAACCAACCGAACGCGAAGTATTACACAGCCACAGAGTCCCATTCAACCTTTGGTGGTCCACCTCAGAAAAATACACCCCTGTTTTTTGAGGATTGGACATTGGAATTCCTCTGTAGGCGTAATGGCGATTTCTTCGTGGAGGAGCATCATTTCGCCGGTTTCCAGAACAGCCCAAGGGAAGGCAAACAGGGGATTCGGCTTTGGATCACTGGAGGGCAGAATCTGGACACCTCTATCCATGCAGATGGCGGTAAGCAAGGGGTTCAACCCCTTAACATTGTGCTTGCTCAAGGGGAATGGACGTGGATAGCAGTCGTCGGTACGAGCGGTGATTCGATTGTCGCCTATCAAGACGGTGAAGAGGTCAGCAAACAAGCCGGTTTTGAGTTCGATAAGGGTTTACCGATAGACGATATCTCAATCGGTGCTAATTCTTTCGATGAACGCCGTCGGACTTTCAACGGTTCGTTTGCGATTGTTCGGGCTTATGATAAAGCACTGACAGAGGCAGAGATTAATCAAAATATCTCTGGCACCTTTGCTGTTGATCCCGCAGACAAACTCTCAACGACTTGGGCGAACGTAAAACGCGGCTATTAGTTAGGAGTCCGTAGGGGCGAGGTTTCCTTGTCCCTACTGCAATTCATCAACGTATGTCCGAATCTTCTGGAACGCATCTAAAATCAACTGCATCTCGTCCGTGCCACCCAAAAACATAGAATGCGTAAAACTACAGACCTCTTCCCGATAGACATACTCTGCGTTTGGGCAGTTGAGCGTGCTGTAGTCAATCGCTTGTTCCCCGAGGTATTTGCGGGGTAGACCGAGTTGGTCAAACAGTTCTGGGTTCCCAAATGGACCCTCATTATAGATAGGTTCGCCGTGCGCACCGACCCCACACGGAACGCCTTCTGCTCGGAGTGCCTCCAGAAACCGATCGCGTGAGATACCACCGAATTCCTCAGCGACGAACCGGAAATCCCAATAGTAGAAACACCACCGCGTGACGCGTGCGTCGCGTGGGATGGGATGAACCCCGTCTATCGTCTCCATACCTTTAGAAAGGTAAGCGATGTTTCGTTCCCGCGTCTCTATCTGTTCCTCAAACCGTTCCAATTGACTCAACAGAAGCGTCGCTTGGAAGTTTGTCATCCGCATGTTCAGCTGCGCGAAACGTCCCGCGCTTTCTGCAAGTGCTTCATCGTTTGTCAACACCATCCCGCCTTCACCACAGGTGAGCGTCTTTCCCATCTGAAAACTGAATGCACCGAGGTGTCCGATTGAACCGAGACCGCTCCCGCGCCACTGTGAACCGTGTGCATGCGCGCAATCCTCAATTACTTTGAGATTGTGTCTATCAGCAATTTCCATAATCGCGTCCATGTCAGCAGGATAGCCGCCGTTATGCACCGGAATGATTGCCCGTGTTCGCGGTGTAATGGCTTTCTCAATTGCTTCAGGTAAGATATTGTAGGTGAGTGGATCAATGTCAACAATCACCGGTACGGCATTGACGCAGACAGCCGATGTTCCTGTCGCTACAAACGTGAGTGCCGGAACGATGACTTCATTACCGGCGCTAACCCCAGCAGCCTTTAAGGCGCATTGTAACGCTACAGTGCCGTTTGCGAGTGGAATCCCATATTTTGCATCTTGAAACGCTGCGAATTTTTCACCGACCTCATCGACTTTCTCGCGTCGGTTCCATGCGCCACTCCGTAAGGTTTCTAAGAGTGCATCCTCTTCAGCTTCATCAAAAATCGGCCAACGCTTCCCCAAACTTCCTTGGACAACGGGTTCACCACCGTTGATTGCCAACTTCGCCATATCTATTCCCCCCTATCACTCGGTTACGTTATATGCGTAATCTTGATTTTAACAGCAGCCTACACATGAAATCCGATTCTGGGTCACAGGCGCGCTTTCAGGCGTTCTAATTCCGCTTGGAGCCGAGCAACCTTGCTTTCTGCTTGCTGGCGAGCATCGGCTTCCTGATGGGCGCGTTCTTCCGCGGCCTCGGCGCGCCCTTCTGCAGCTTCAGCAGCGGTTTTTACCCAGTCTGCTGACTCCGGATCGTAAATACCTAAACCATCATCAAGGAGGTGGAACTCTAAACCCAACGTCGCAGCAGGAATGCCACCCGTCGCAAGAGGAGCGATTTCAACATAAGTATCTCCGATGAGACGGAAACCCATCAACGGCCGCGGGAGATAACGGCGGTCTACATCGTAGACGAAGTATTCAGGAATGCCAATCGCCGCATAGAGCTCTACCTTCCGCGTCAGGTCCTTACGATACGTGCCTTTGCTCGCAAACTCTAAGACGAAATCGGGCGGTTTGCCCTCCTCCCATATTTTATAGATACGCCGCTCCTTGCGACCGATACCGAAGGCGACGAAAATATCAGGCGAGATAGATTTACGAGGATTGCCTTCTTCATAATACATCATCATATCCCCAAGGACATAGGCATCTGGCATGTGGGCGAGATGGTTTTCGATGCGATTAAAGTTCTTTAGGAGTTCTCTAAAGTGGCGTTCGGTTTCAGCCATAGGTTTTCCGTCCGATGCCGGATATAGGTCCGCGATTTCTGTGGGTGCGGAAGGGAGTGTGAAAGTATTTGGGTGTCCCATGGGTCTATCTCCTTTTCCGTAGTTTTTTGCGTCGGGGATGACGAACAACATTTTTAAATTACGCAATAAGTAGTTTTGGGCTTGGTTAAATTGCGTATCACATTTCACCTTGTTGTTTTTATTCAACGATACCAACTGTTCCATTAAGGGCATTTACACCTGTAAAAATATCTACACCCCGATGTTCAATAAAACAAGTTATTGGACTGACTTTTTTATCTGCGTTAAAATCCTCTATCCATTGCATTAGTTCGTCTGTAATTTGGTACTCGGGGTTTCCAACATTTCTTTCTTCTACAATTATACTCCTATCTATTCCCATATCTCTGTTGCTATATCTAAAAAGAAGCATGTGAGCATTTAGACTTTCTTTGAGAATCGGACTATTATTTAGACTTGCAGTTAAAGGGTCATAAATATTGTTAATATCGTGCTTATCTGCGTATATTGGTTCAACTCCATTATCAAGGGGTATCCATGTTGTTACATGTTTCTTGATTAAAACACGTATTTGCTCATTGTCTAAGCCTATTTCATTCTTGTCATCTATGACGTATATTTCACCTTTATGGCTTATAGCGTAATTTTTTACAATGTTCTTAACTGCATCCAATTCCTTCTTTTCCTTGTGGCATTTTTGTATCGTTTCGTTTGTAATATCAAATTCTATTCTTTCGTGAGCGGTATACTTTTGCACAGGGTATATGTCTAATTTATGCAGAATGTTATTAATGTCTATAATAAGCGGGTCAGGATACATAGTAGTTGTTATTTCATGTAATTTAAAATCAATACGTAATTCGTAATACTCGCTAATAGATTCAAAAATCTGTGAAAGCATTTCAAGGAATTTCTTAATTAACGGTATATCTATAGGCAAATTTTCTAAATTAGAAAAAAGTTCATCTGCGTTTTTAGTAGGCAGATAATCCAAATCTATATGAGCGAATAATTTGTTTCGCAATTTTTTCAGTCTTTCATAATCATTACGAATGTTCTGATAGCATGCTCCTAACAAAACCGCCATGTCTTTCCCAATATCAGTTTTTTTCAAATCCTCGTCATTAACGAAAAAAAAGAAGGATATGGTGTCATTTTCCGTGTCTGTATCTATTAAATTACATATACCTATTACTATGTCCGTATAAATTCTCTTAAGGTAATCAAACCAAAACTTTGGATTTTCATTGTATATGCTTTCTATATTACTTATTACCCCCTGTGTTAGTAGTTCTCTCCCAAATCGGAATGAAAAGAGACTTGGTGACAAACCGTTAAGAATACGACAACTCCTATTTAATTCAACCCATATTTCATAATAGCCTCTTACCATATTACTAATTTTACTACAAACAGATTCTTCCAGTTCAGAATGCTTTTCTTTACATTTAGCAGGAATATGTTTGGATAAAAACCAAATTTTATCCTGAATATCATTTTTGTTTACTTTAATTATTTTGGTGTTGAAATCACGGTATAAAGGATTTTTTAATAATGAATATCCCTTTTTGATACTATCAAGTGAGAGTATATATCTTTTTCTACTATCTTCACTTGTTTGTCGCTTTTCAAGAAATACGTCTTTCTCAACTACGGGCAAATAGATAAAATCATTGCAAGAGCATGTAAAGTAATTTTGTTTGACGCTGGAAAATAAATGTTCTTTGTGATCAGGGTTTACCAACACATAATCTTGTTTTAATTCTATTTTTCCATCGCACTCGCTACAGTATTCGTGGTTGCAGATTTTATGGCGAAAGAGCTCATAGAAAACTTCGTCTCTAAAAGCATCTTTCTGTGTTTTTGCGAATGATTGCGTAAGGTGATTTTGGATTTCTTTAGAATGTGTCTTTATTTCTTCTGCTATTTCACTTTCGCATGCTGGACAAAACTTTTCATTGAGGTCGCAAAATTCTGTGTACTGATATTTTTCGGTGGTGAAATTGCAAGGTTCTTCAGCATTAAAAAGATAAAAAACTGTTCTTTTATCTTTGTCAGACAATTCATACTTTTCGTCTATAAAATCCATGTTTAACTCCTTTTGGGTTGATAAATTATCGCAATTAATAGTTTCGGACACCTTACAAAAATCTGAAAAACCCTACGCGATTACTTATCTTGATTTTTCAACTCAAGTGATTCTCTCATTATAGATTCACTATAATTGAGTTGTTTCGCAGATTCTTTCAGCAGATTAAAAGATTTTGTTACTGAAGTGCCACCCTTTATTTAGACCAAAAATTAGCAAAGTTAAGAGAAGGTTTGTCGTTGAAATTCTATAGGTGTCAAATACCCTAACGCCGAATGTGGGCGTTTCTGATGATACACCTGTGTGATAAAATGCCCGATGC
>JAJEIE010000017.1 GCA_022827625.1 Candidatus Poribacteria bacterium
CCGTAAGAGAGACTTGTAATTTGGGTTTGTCGCGAAATCGTTAGGGAGTTCAAAGTTTTCATGGAGCCAAGGTCGGACCAAGTTATCAACGAGGGCTCTGTCAAAATCCCGTCCACCACACATCTGAATCCCACCGTGTGCGAGGATATTCACTCTTTTTCTTATACTCTCCGCAATTGCTATATCTAATGTGCCACCCCCAAGGTCGTAGACTAAAAAGACACCATCCGTGCCGCGGGCTTGCATATAACTCATCACGGCTGCGATAGGTTCTTGCACGAGTGCGACTTTATCGATACCTGTCATTTCTGCAGCTGCCATTGTGGCATTTTTCTGCAGCTGATTGAAAGCAGCAGGCACCGTAATCACAGTGCCTATATCAGGAGAATTTCTGATTTCTTCAGGGAGGTAACCGAACAAGGTCTTCAATATCTCGGCAGAGCATTCCTCTGGAGTTAAAGTTCGATTGACAGTGGACAATTCAATAGGGACAGTTGTTCCCATGAAACGTTTGAACAATGTTGCACAATTGTCTGGGCTGCGTGGGGCTTGATTGTAGGCTCTTTGACCGATATACTGGTTTCCCCGTCTGTCAATATAGATAGCAGAGGGGGTCACATCGCTCCCTTCAGGGCTCGGCCACACGCGCGTTTGAAGTTGGTCTGCATCGTAAGAACAGATGGCACTGTTCGTTGTTCCTAAGTCGATACCGATATAATTCTCCATTATTCTACTCTCCTTAAAGTAACCGTTCCGGTTTTTGCTAAAACTGTCCCTTCCATGATAATCGGTTCCAGCATTTTGTCAACGATGAGCTGATCTTCCGGTTCAAAATCTTCAATATTAAGGGGTGTAGCCGCCATACCCGGATCATAGGGATAACCCTCAACATTAACAACCCGTAGATCGACTTCTTCAAGCGATTCTTCAGCCTTTTGGATGAATTGTTCTAACTGACGGGTATACCTTTGTGTTTGTTGCGTGTTGAGTCGGGTAACTACACGTTCATACGTTCTTGCAAAACGCCACGATTCAATAGCTAAGTTAATGATAGCCTTTTTATGCTCCTCTATATTCTCTTCAGCTGTCCGTTTTTCATTAGCGTCTTTCACTCTGGCGATTCGATCAAGCACAGGTGGGTAATATAGCATCCCAATACACAGAGCCACCGGTAGCGGCATTCTATAGAGGTCCGTTCTCGTCTCTGGGAACCCTACTAATAGAGCACAGATGCAAAATTCAGTTGTAAAAAACATTGCCCATCCCGTCCATGCGCGCACACGTTTCTGGACATCAAAAGATGCGTCAGTCGTCCGGGTTAGAACATACATGAGAGCAAGAGCGACTATCATTCCAAGGCAGATCTGGGTTAGGAAATGAGGGGTGTTATTCCGGACGGATGGCAGAAACTGGATAAATACTTGTGTTAGAATTAAAATAAACATCACCCAGAAGTAGATCCGATCAGATTTTTGGGCGAATCCAGATTTGTTCACATATTTCACGCAGACAATCATCATAGACGCTATGCAGACATAAACGAATATCTCTATTATTACCATCTTACCACAATTTTCCTATAACAAAATTCACGAAATTTTCAAAAGGTTTATGTCTTTGCACGGGCGTGCAACTACAGTACAACAGTACCGTAGTTGGTGGCCCCTCTTGGCCTTTCAGCACCGCAGTTGTTGCAAAACATAAGAACATATTTCACCAAAAATGTCAAGCAAAAGATCGGATTCAAATGTAGATGGGCGGGGATATTCCCTTTCTTTTGACTTTTATTTGCTTTTATCGTATAATACTTACAACATTAACCAGTTTAAAGAAAAAAAATAATTTTGGTTCTGAGTCCTTAGTATTGTGTAACAGGGCATAAGTTTATCTTTTAACCTTTCCTTAATACGTAGGTCCTGAGCCTTCCTAAAAAGTCTTGAACCCTTTTTTAAGGAGACACTCATGGCGAATAACGCACCAATCACTCATGAAGACCATTGGAGTCGTCCAGTGGCTATGACCCCTGATGGTCAATGGATCTCTTTACGAGAAGTGGTAGAAGAAAAACCAACACAAGTTCCATTTAGCCGCTTATCCCTTGAGAAACAGTCAGAATTGGTCGCGGAACGCATTCGGCAAAGCCCCGAATTTGACGTAGGTATCCTGGGAAAGCGGATAGTGAACAAGAAGCATGCCATTGAAGAAGTGCAGAAACGCACATCTATAGGACGCGCCTTAATTGATGTTGAGCAGCGAATGATTAGAATGTTAATCAAACGTGCGCTTGAAGGAAACCTTTAACTCAGAGAAAATAAGAAAAGATAAAAACGCTGTCTTACGTAAAAAACGACGCATTGAATTGAACCTGATTTGAAAATTCTCGCTATTGATTCCAGTTACGATAAGATTACCCAAGCCTCCTACGACTATCGAAATAGGCATGTTTATCCTTATCTGGAGTCCAGAGGGTTTGAAATTGTACGTTGTCAGGGTAAATCGGCGCGTCGTTTTCACGTTAAACCGAAAGCGTGTCAAAAAGACATTATCTACATGACAGGCGTAGGACACGGAACCTATACAACCTATATGGGAGAACATGACAACCCTATTTTTGATAAGGGGAGTTATCAACCCGAAGAGTCAGATGGTAAGGTTGTTCATTTTTTTGCCTGTCAAACTGCTGCTGGACTTGGCCCTGACTTTGTAACCCATGGGTGCCTTGCCTACTTTGGGTACAATGAAGACTTCATCGTTTTGATGCGTATTTCCGATGCTTTTTTTGATTGCGATTCCGAAATAGATCGGGCGTTTGCTGACGGCTTGACTGCAGAAGAGGTATACAAACGCGTGATTGAGTACTATAATCAGAAAATACGAGAGTTGGAAAATAGCGGTCATTACCGTGAGGCAGCGGCTTTAGAACACAATCGTGACTGTCTTTGTGCCCCTTCAGTTGATCCAAAGTGGGGAAGTAAAAAAGCAAAACTCTTCTAACAGTACCAAACTTTATTCCTGCTCTTCACGCCATTTCGCAAAGTCTGCCTCAATCTCCTCAGACCATTTCCGATCAATTTCACCCGGTGTATACACGCCTTCGCGTAGCCGTTGATGCCCAAACCGGTCTCGGAGGGCGACCTCTTCGCCGCGTTCAACGACTTCTTGCGCGAAATGTGGGGGAATAAAGATAACGCCACCCCGTCTTCCTAAAACCACATCTCCGGGTAAAACCGTTGCTTCTGCGATGCGGATGGGGATATTAATACCGGTCAGCGTGACGTTTGCAATGCCTGTCGGATCTACACCCCGAACGAACGTCGCAAAATCGGGTAATTCGTAAATGCCGTCGAGGTCGCGGATACCGCCGTCAATGACCATCCCTGTGCCTGTTTTCGCATAGATGGAGTTGCCGAGGTTATCACCAGCGAAGGTGCCGTCCTTGACTTTACCAAAGAGGTCAACAACGATGACATCATCTCGGACGAGTGTATCAATCACCCACGAGTTTTGTCCACCGACGCACCCGCCTTTTTCGCCTTGTGCTGAGACGGCATCGTTAAAGTCTGGGCGGATGGGGACAAAGGCACATGTTACTGCTCTACCCACCAGAATTCGGTCTGGATGGAGATTCATCCAATTGCCAGCAAATTGGAATTTATAGTTGTTGCCGTTCAGAACACCCCACGCTTGTTCGATGCTAATCGCCTTCATGCGTTGCAGAATGTCATCGGGAACGCGCGGTCGTCCATCGGGAAACCGATCGCCTTCCCACAGGTGCGTCATGGCGAGGATACTTTCTTTATCAATAAGTCGCATATTAACCCCCCTGCCCCCCTTATCAGGGGGGAAACTTGCCTACAGACCTGCGTTTTCCCAGACCTGATCCAACGATTCTGCTGTGGCTTTCGCTGCATCTGCGGGTTCCATACTGTTCACTTTTTGGCTGAACGGTTCAGGGGTCACAGGTCCGTCATAACCGAGTTCCTGCAGGATTTGCATCAATTCGGTGAGCGGGATTACGCCTGTTTCGGCGGGCAGGCACCTGATGTTGTCTATCTGATCGTACGGATCGATACCAGCTGGGGCGTCGTTGATGTGGACATAAACGACATCTGATACAGAGAGTTTGCGGACATCGTCAATGGCGGAACGGCAGGTGTACCAGTGCCACGTATCGAATAGGAGTCCGACGTTCCCTGTACCGACGGCCGCGGCAAGTCCTAACATCGCATCCATCGAATAGGCGAAGAGGTACTTGGAGCCTTGGCGGCTCGTCGCGGGTCCGATGAACTCAAGTCCAACGGAATGTCCATGTTCTTTGAGAATTTCGGCGATGGGACGGAGGCGTTTGACGGAAAAATCCCAGTTTTCTTGGAAGGTCATGTCGTTTGAAGCGGGTCCGACGACGGTCGTTGTGCGGTAACAACCGAGTGCTGCGGCGAGTGCTGCGCGTTCGGGAAGCTGCGCTAAACCGGCGTTATAATCATCTTCGGGACCGCGCCAATTGACACCGAATCCCCATCCACCCATGGCAATACCGGCTTCTGCCCAGAGGTCTTTGACGTGTTGGACGGAGTGTGCTTGTGCGAGTTGGTTGGCTTCGTCAATATTCAGGTCGAGGCCTTCAAAACCCGAATTTTTTGCTAATTCTAAGCCTTCTGTCATGTTTGCCCGGATGCCGATTGCACCGGTACTCAGATTCTTAAACATTTTTTTAATTTTCCTTTTCCTATTAGATTCCATTTGTCACAAACTAACAGTTTGTGCTACATTCAGACTATTTTTCGCCGCGTAAAACTTTCGCTGCAACAGCCCACGGATAATCGTTATCTTCCGCTTTTGCGTTGCGGTATGTGGGGATCCAGACCCAGCGTTCTTCACCAGAGCGGTTAGGGTGGCTGGAATGGAGCGTCAAGTCGTGAAAGAAGACGGCACCCCCAGCTTCAATCTCTGCTGTGACGGCGAGACTTTCATCAACGGCTCCAGGACGGAGTCGGTTTCCGAATCCATGTCCGTCGCTGGCATCGCCGTCGTGGACAATCGCGGATTTGTGAGAACCGGGAAAAAGTTTGAGGCATCCGTTTTCAACGGTCGCATCATCAAGAGCCACCCAGATTGAGAGTTTGTGGGCACCGTGCCAGTAGTGCCAATCTTGGTGCCACGGGCTTGCGAAGGTCATTGCTTCGCTCTTGAAAACTACCTTGTCGCTCAGAAATTCGATATCCGGTGCGAGAATGCCTTCCAAAATATCGAGTAACCGTGCATCACCAACTGCCGTTTGAAAGACTGGGCTCCGCACGGCTAAACCGACATAAACGCCGTGTCCAGCGACTGTGCCTGTCTCCGCTTTAACGGCTTCCAGAATGTCGATGCATTCTAATTTAAGCCGTTGGGCTTCACTGCGTGTGAACAGGTTCGGTGCGATAGCGAAACCGTCCCTTACAAAATCGTTGCGAAGTGTTGCCATGTCAAGGGTCATTTTTTATCCCTCAGCTGCTTCAATCCGAACTTCGCGCCCTGTCTCAGCACTCTTGAGCAAACCTTCCATCATCTGTTGGACAATCAATCCATGACGGAGCGGTGCTTTGCAGGTTACGTCGTCTAAGATACACGTAATGAAGTGATCAGCAATAGCGTCCCACGTTTTATCGTATTGACTCGGTGGCAGATTAACGTCTATATCCTCAGATACGCCAGATGCGTCTGTCCGATAAAGGCGTAGCGGTTTCAGCGTCGCGCCGGCTTCCGTGCCGAAGAGTTCTATCTGGAATTCATCGGGTTGGTGTGATGCCCAGAAACTTTCGACCTGTAAGCCGACTCCATTTTCAAAGGTGATAAAACCACCGGCGTAGTCATCTGACTCGTACTGTTCGTAGGTTTCTTTCGGTGGTTGGCTGCGGTTCCAGTAACCCCGTCCGCGCGGTCCAAATTTCGCACCGGCGGCACCGAGGACTGCAATCGGTTTCGGCAGTCCGAGAATCCACCAAGCGGAATCAAGAACATGTACACCCATATCACGGAAGGCACCGCCGCCCTTCTTAATGAAACCGAGATTCCATGCCGGAATACCATTACGACGGACGCTTCGTGCCCGAGCGTAATAGAGTTCGCCGAAGTAGTCGTCGCGTGCCATATTCCCCAGATACTGGCAGTCCTTCCCAAAGCGCGTTGAGAGCGACATCATATTGACGACACCTGCTGCTTCTGCTTCGGCAACGAGTTTTTCTGCCGCTGCCTCGGAGTCGGCGAGGGGTTTCGTTACCATGACGTGTTTACCGTTCCGCACGGCTTCGAGTGCTATCGGGACATGCCACTGATTCGGTGTGCCGACAAACACGGCGTCAATGTCAGGGGCTTTGCACATCTCTTTGTAATCTGTATAGAATCTGACCTCGTCCGGTAGGTCCTTGGCGAAGGCTTTCATCCGGTCTTCAAGTAGGTCACAGAGTGCTACGACAGTGCCGCGTGGGTTGTTCGCGAGTGCCTCGCCGTTCGGTCTACCAATACCCATGCCCACGACTGCAATTCGGACTGATTTTTTTTCTCCTGCCATAAAATATGTCTCCAAATTTTTGAATTGCCCCAAGGAACTGTTAGCGATCAGCAGTCAGCGGGGCGTGTGGCGGTTACAATCGTTTTAAATGCCACAAGTGAATTACTGACAGCCGACAGTGGAGCGCAGCGTAACGCCCTAATGGCTGATGGCTAATTAGTATGGACGGCCGCGTTGATTCAGGGGTGGACTCACCTCATTTTTGACGGGCTTAATCGTCCTAAGATATGCCCAAATTGCCTTGAGATCCGCATCGTTCATCTCGGCATAATGCTTTGTAGGCATCGGTGGGAAGATCTTCCGATTGTTCATATCGCCTTGATGGTGTCCTGTCCGCATTGCGTCGATGAACATCTTCTCCGTCCATTCCCCCAATCCCGTCTCATTGTCGGGGGTCAGGTTTGAAGCGAAACTCGTTCCGAATGGACCTGAAAACGCGCTCATTTGAGGTGATGTGAGGACAAAAATGCCTTGTTGCATCATACTGAAATTGTAGCGCGGATACGGAGCGTTGGATGGGTGTCCAGCAAGGTACATGTCCATGTTATATTCGGCACCGGCACGGGGTGTGTGACAATGCCCACACGCACCCACCGTTTCCACGAAGTATTTTCCACGCTGCGCCATATCACTCTGGCTTTCGACTGAATTAATGTTCAGCGCAATAACGGCACCCACAAGGAACACTGCTGTGCAGAAGATTAAGAAATTTCGAGGCATTCAATAAGTTCTCCTTTAAGTTCAAGTTGTGTGCAAATCTCGCTACAATTTAGCACATCCTGCAAGTAGGTGCAATAAAAATGTAGGAAAGCTGCGGCTGGGAATTGCGCCAGTGTTTTTGGCGTTTAGAAGTTATAGGATAACTTTGCATAGTAAAATCCGCCATTAAAACCAAAAGGAGCAGCCCCGCGATCGTATGTAAAGACACCCGGTGAATCCACAATGACCACTCCTGTACTATCTATTAAGGTGCCACCACGTGCTTGACCGATCTCGTTCAGGTCAGGTAACTGGTTAAGAAAGTTGTTTATCCCTAATGTCAACACCAAGGAGTTATTGAGTTGATAGGTTCCTTGAATATCAGCGAGCCATTTTCCACTATGGGTTTGCCGTTGCGCACTCTCTCCACTGCCTGCTTGAACGGTGTAGCTCCCGAAATAGCGTAAAGCAGATCCGATCTTAACGGATCCTACGGCATAGTCCGTAGTGAAATTGATACGCGTGTTCGGTTGCCATTCTTCAATGATAGAGCGTTCGCGTTCAGGAAAGAGAATCCCTTCAAAACCAATTAGAATAGGTCCAGGGGCTTGCACATCACCGATAACTTCAGTATCTGTCCAAGTTGCTGCGACCTTGAGATTCAAGATAGATTCATTGTCGAAAGCGTGTAGGTAGCCAGCAGCGACATCAATACCGCGCGTACGCGTTTGTGCCACATTCGTGAAAACTTGTGCTTGATTCGCTCCTGCTTGCGCTAAAGCAGGAACGGCATCAGCTGTGAAACTCCCACTCAGAACAATCCGGTCGTCAATATGAATCTGGAAGGCATCGAGCGTCAACCATAGATTCCGAATCGGTTTAGCGACAATACCGCCAGACACATTGACTGAGGTTTCTTCTTTAAGCTCTGGAATATTGAGGGCACGTGCCGCGTCACTATCATTGCGAAATGTACCTACCTCAAAAGGTAGGAGTTCTGTTGTGTCCCCATCCCCATCAGCATCGTTATTGTCTGTCTTGAATTGTGTGCTAATATTGTTGAAGTAGAGTTGATGAAGTAAAGGCGCACGAAAGCCTGTACTACCAGCGGCGCGGAATGCCAGCTGCTCTGTCAGGTCGTAGCGAACAGTTGCTTTTCCTGTGACAGTGGCACCGAAATCGCTATACTGTTCGCCGCGCACGGCTGCACCAACAAGCAATCCGGTGCCGGGTTGACCACTGAGATAGGATTCAAAATCAGCATAGCCAGCGATATTGGTTCTGCTTTCATCGACTTCATTGTCGGGTCGGAAGCCGGGGAAAACTTGGATGCCGCCAGCAGCACCCGGTGCCCCAAGTCCTGCGTTAATCCATGAAAGGGGTTCACCTGCGTGGATACCGTAGCCTTCTCTACGAAATTCAATACCACCGGCGAGGTTCACAAGAGAGGATTGGTACGCCAGAGGATAAGTAACATCTAAGTTAAAAGCGGTCTGTGAGAGTTCAAATCCACCGGCATCTGCGGAGGTTGGGCTGCTTGCCCCATAGGAGGCGTTCAGCGAGTTGGAAACGAAAAAGTCAAATGTATTCAACCCGTAGTTTATGCTAACATCGACATTCGAGTCTGTTGTTTTATGGGTCCATGCTAATCCCAGAGCGAGCGAAATATCATCAATGTTGGTGTTAATTTCTGGTAAAAATCCGTCTGGATAAATTTCAGTCACCGTTCGTTCTGCTTGGTTGGCTCTGCGATAAAACCCTGCACTGTTATTTTGGCGCGTGGAATGGTTACCAAATGCATATAATTCTAATCCTTCTATCAACGGCAAGCCAAAGTTGTAAACCCCAGTTTTTTGTGAGGAATCAGAATCGCCGACTCGGAAGTTTTTTCGATTAAAATGATATTCGCGCCGGTCAAACCACACAGGTTTTTCACCTGTTACGTTTCCATTTGCGTCTTTTACCTCAAGCGTTGCGTCGGGCGGTCTGCCTTGATCTATGTCTACCCAATCGTATTGTCTCGTCCCGGTGAGTCCGGCGCGGTTTGTGCGGTACCGATCCCGCCATTCGACTGTTAGGTTGAGAAAACCGGAATCACCGACTTCCATACCATAGTTCCCATTTCCAATCCACGTATCCCCGTCATCTTCGTAGGTTTGTCCCCAATAGATGTTTGCGTCCCTTGTGTTGACATCGTTTTTCAGGACAATGTTGATAACACCCGCGATCGCATCGGATCCGTACTGGGCAGCTGCACCATCACGGAGTACTTCAATCCGTTCAATCGCAGCGGCAGGAATCGCGTTGAAGTCGGTTCCTGCAGTTCCACGCCCGACGGAACTATTTACATGGAGCAAGGCGCTTTTGTGCCGACGTTTACCATTGACTAATACTAACACTTGATCGGGCCCCAAACCGCGCAAAGTTGCAGGTCTCAATGCATCGGTCCCATCGCTGATTGTTGAGCTTGGAAAATTAAAAGAGGGTACCAGCATTTGCAGAACCCGACCGGTTTCAGATTGACCTGTAAGGCTGAGCTGCTCTCTGTTGACGACCTCTATTGGAACAGGTGCTTGCAACGCTCTCCTGCCTATGCTGCGGGTCCCGACGACCACAACGGATTCAATGGTTTGGATGGGAGCAAGTGTTACTGTGGTCTCGGTTTGGTCGGCGGGGATATTAATTCGTTTGCTTGAGAATCCGATTGCCATTACGGTCAAGGCTTGCGCACCTGTCACATCACTGAAGGTAGCAACTCCGGATTCATCAGTTATCTGTTCTTGGGTCCCAATTTGTACTTTTGCTTCTGGGACAGCACTTCCATTCTGATCTTTGACGATTACTTTAAGTGTTTCAGCACTCACTGCTGTCGGTATTACGGATAGGATGCCAAATAAAATGGCAACGAGGCTCCAGAAATACCGTTTGTTATCTGAAATTAACATAAAGTTCCTTTTTGTGTCTGGTCGTATAAAGAATATGGTGTGGAAATGTGAAGTTTCCAAATAGGTTTCCGCTTACAATATACTTTAATTATCTATTATTTTTTTTGTAAAATGCAAATTAAAATGGCGAGATATGGGATATTTAGTTTTTTCACCACAAAGTCTGCTTTTGTGCTAAAATAGTTGTTGGATAGCGTTTGATTGTTCCGAGTTGATAAGACACGTCGAAATGGCTTTTTCCGTTACCAAAGACAGAAGGAAACCGAGTTGTTATAGCGCATGCAAGGTTTGATGATGAACTATCCATTGACGCTGGCGCAGGTTTTGGAGCATGCACACCGAATTCATGGTGATAAGTGTGTCCGAACGTTGCTGCCTAATTCCGATGTGCATAGTTATACCTATACTGCGCTATATGAACGTGTGAAACGGCTCGCAAACGCGATCACAGCGTTAGGCGTTCAACGCGGCGATAGGGTCGCGACTTATGCTGCTAATACCTATCAACATCTGGAACTCTACTATGCGGTTCCGTGTATTGGCGCTGTACTCCACCCACTCAATGTTCGCCTTTCTACTGTACAGTTGGCGGAGATTGTCCGTGAAGCCGAGGACAAGCTCATCTTTGTTGATGGGGTCTTCGCTGAGCAGTTTGCAGGACTTCAGAATAGAATCGGTTCTAAAAAAATTATTTACTTTAATGTCCCGACACAAACTGACAGTTTGTGCTACGATGCCTCTTATGAGCATCTGCTCTGTGAAGTTGAAGCGGCATATACATGGGATATCCAGGACGAGAACTGGGCAATGGGGCTCTGCTACACCAGTGGGACGCAAGGAGAACCGCGCGGTGTTCTCTATACACACCGTTCTATGTTTCTCCACACGTTGGCGGTCAATCAAGCCGATGTCTTCGGATTAACGGAGATGGATATCGTTCTGCCGGTTGTGCCGATGTTTCATGCGATGGCATGGGGTCTACCTTACGCCTGTATGTTCGCTGGTGCTGATATGGTATTGCCGGGACCGAAACCGACGTGTCTTGCGGACCTTATTGCTGAAAATGGGGTTACTGTTGCGGCAGGAGTGCCGACGGTCTGGGCAGCGGCTTACTCGGAATTACGGAAAAGGCGGCGGGAGATTTCGTCGTTTCGGCGATTGATAGTCGGTGGGGAAGCGATGCCTCCAACCCTCATTGAAGCGTATGAAAAGGACCTCGGTGTTGAGGTCTGCCACGCGTGGGGTATGACAGAGATGTCTCCAACGGGGACATTCTCGAAGCTCCGCAGCGCACATCAGAAACTTTCAGACGTTGAAAAGTGGCGCGTTAAAGCCAAACAGGGGAGACCGGTACCGGGCGTTGAACTTCGACTCACGTCTGGAACGCCTACCGATTTCACTGAGCTCCCTTGGGATGGTGAGACAGTCGGGGAGGTTCAGGTACGGAGTCCGTGGACAGCGAGTTGCTACTATAAACGTGAACCGACAATGGAACATTGGACTGGTGACGGGTGGTTGTGCACGGGTGATCTCGCGACTATTGACGCTGATGGGTATATGCAGATTGTGGACCGCGCGAAGGCGTTGATTCGTAGCGGTGGAGAGTCTATTTCGAGTATTGCCTTAGAGACAGTGCTATTACGACATCCACAGGTCCTTGAGGCGGCGGTGATTGGTGTTCCTGATGAAAAATGGGGGGAACGTCCAATCGCCGTTGTTGTCCTCACACCGGTAGGTGCGGTTTCTAACCGTACCGATGATGACCTCTCGGAGGCTCTTAAACAACAGCTTGCTGCCGAGTTTCCTAAATTCTGGATTCCTGACCGATTTGTTTTTGTTGATGAAATTCCAAAAACGAGCGTTGGAAAATCCGACAAACGTGCGCTTTTGGCGGAGTTTGCAAGCCAAAACTTGCTTGAGGAAAAGGAAATGTTTGTGTCCAATGAATGGTAAATGGATAGTCAGAGGTTCCGATACCTCGGACTCGAAAGGAGACATCTCATGAAAATGAAAGCTGCTATCTATACAGGCATTGAACAGATTGCGATTCGGGAGGTTGAACGGAACGAACCGCCTCCAGGCTTTGTGCTCGTTGATACGAAGCAGACCGGTATCTGTGGAAGCGATCTACACAGTTATTTCGGGAATTGGGGACAGTCCCATGAATACGCCGCAGGACATGAGACGTGTGGTGTTGTTACGGCTTTGGGTGAAGGTGTAACAAAGTTTGAGGTTGGAGACAAAGTTGCTGTGGAATGTTTCTCGCATTGTGGGACTTGTAAGTATTGTGAGACGGGTCAGTACAATCTTTGTTTCAATAGAGGCGGAATCTCTCCGAGCATGCACGGTGGGTTCGCTGAATACACTTCGACGCACCAGTCGGGGTTGTTCAAATTACCCGAACGGATGACGTTTGAGCAGGGGGCACTCGTCGAACCGTTGGCTGTTTCACACCGCGCTGTGGCACGGACAGGGGCAAATTTTAGAGACACAGTAGCGATCATCGGCGGTGGTACTATCGGTCAATTCGCTTTGGCGGATGCGGTTGCAGCGGGTATTAAAGAGACGTTGATTACTGTGAAATACGAACAGCAGGTGGAATTGGCAAAAGCACTCGGTGCAGATCACATCGTCAATATTGGGGACACGAATGTACGGGAGTACGTCAAGGATGTCACAAACGGTATCGGCTTTGATGCAGTGATTGAAACGGTGGGTGGCGGCGAAAATTTCGATACTGCTATGAATATTGTTCGGAAGCAGGGCGCCGTTGTCCTCGTCGCCGGATACTACAAGCCCCTTGAGGTGGATCTCTCCCGTGTCGTCTGGTCGGAAGCCTTCGTTACAGGCTCTAACTGCTACGGCTATAGTGGTATGGAAACAGATTTTGAAGCGGCGATTGAGTTGATTGACTCTGGCAGGGTTGATGCCACGAAATTGGTGACGCACTCCTATCCGTTTGAGGAGATTGTTGAAGCCTTTCGCGTATCCGCTGATAAAACCTCTGGCGCGGTTAAGGTACATGTCTGTCAGGAGTAACGCCTGATAGAGACAAAAAAGGATTTTTACACGATGCAAAACGGGAACCACACGCTAAGCAACGAAGAACGGGAACAATTTTGGCGGCAGGGTTATCTCGGTCCTTACACACTCTGTAGTTCGGATGAGATGCTCAAGATGCACTCGGAAATCGAGAAGATCCTTGAGACTGCGCCACCGGATCACCAACAATTTGGGCATAACCGCCACCTTGATTCTTCGTTGATTCACAATCTTGCGACGCATCCGTCTATCGTCAAGCGGATGGCCTCTCTCTACGGACCGGATCTCCTGCTCTGGCGGACGAACTTTTTCATCAAGGAGCCGGGCGCGAAGGAGATTCCGTGGCACCAAGATTTCAACTACTGGCCCCTTGAACCGCCGGTCATTATTTCGGCGTGGATTGCTGTGGATTCGGCGACCTTGGAGAATAGCTGCCTCCAGATCGTTCCGGGTTCACATCGCAAAGTGATACCGCACGTGAAAGCGACTTCAGATATGGCATTCGGACAGATGGGTGACCTCGGTTTCGTTGATACAACCGATGTTGTCAACTTAGAGATGCAACCTGGCGAGTTTGTGCTTTTCAATGAACGGACGCTGCATCACTCGGAGGCGAACCGCTCGGACAAACGGCGTATCGGTTTGGCTGTCCGTGTGATTCTGCCTATCGTTAAGGTTTTTGATTGGGATGCGCCGCAACATGAGCTCATTGTCATTCACGGCGAAGATCCCGTGCAGTTTAATAAGAGGCATTAGTTTCAGAAGGAGAAACGCTAAATGAATCGTCAAATTACCCTCGCCGCTCGACCGGTAGGGTATCCGAAAGAATCAGATTTCAACTTGGTTGAGGTGCCAATTCCGACACCTCAAGACGGGGAGGTATTAGTAAAAACTATCTATCTCTCGGTTGATCCGTATATGCGGGGCCGGATTAATGCTGCGAAATCTTATGCCGCCAACGTCGAGATTGATGAAGTCATGGTCGGTAGCGTCATTGCCGAAGTGATTGAGACAAAACATCCGGGTTTTGCGGTCGGTGATATCGTCAATGCGGGTATCGGTTGGCAGGAATACGGGGTCGTTGGTGGGAATGGATTGCGGAAGATTGATCCGACAATTGCTCCTATCTCAGCAAACGGAGGGATTCTCGGTATGCCGGGTCTCACAGCCTACTTCGGTTTGCTTAAGGTTGGGAAACTTCAAGACGGAGAAACCGTGTTTGTCTCTGGTGCCGCCGGTGCCGTTGGTTCTGTCGTCGGGCAGATTGCGAAAATTAAAGGCTGCCGGGTTGTCGGTTCCGCAGGGAGTGATGAAAAGGTGTCATATATCGTTGATGAACTCGGCTTTGATGCGGCTTTTAATTATAAAAAGGTCGATGATTATTACGCGGAACTCGAAAAACATTTCCCTGACGGTATAGATGTCTATTTTGATAACGTCGGTGGACGCATCACGGATGCCGTTTTCCCGAATTTAAGGGTCAAGGGACGCGTTGCTATCTGCGGGCAAATTTCACAATATAACTTAGAGCAGCCGGAGGTGGGTCCCCGTTTCCTCTGGTTTATGATTACCAAGCAGGCAAGGATCGAAGGCTTCCTCGTTTCCGAGTTCTCCGACCAGCACACAGAAGCACTCGTTGAGATGGCAGGATGGTTACGAGCGGGCAAGTTGAAGTATCGTGAGACGATTGAGGAAGGCGGTATTGAAAAGGCGCCCGCAGCGTTCATTAGCATGTTGAAAGGCGGCAATATCGGCAAGCAGCTCGTTAAAATCGCTGATATAAATTAATTTTGTCTTCTGTCAACTTTCAAGTTATGGGTATCTGCCTTGGTTTGTAGTAGGGCAATTTTGCGGCGTACTCGCCCCGGGGAATGCCGTTAAGGCATTCATACCGTTGATTCATGCGAAGTGCATTATTGCCCGTTGGTACCGGCGGACGTGCGATAAATCGTCCTACTCGGATTTGCTTTGGTTTGTAGTAGGGCAATTCATTGCCCGTTATTGACGTGTGGATGTGCGATAAATCGTCCTACTCGGATTTGCTTTGGTTTGTAGTAGGGCAATTCATTGCCCGTTGGTACCGGCGGACGTGCGATAAATCGTTCTGCTCGGAATTGCTTTGGTTTGTAGTAGGGCAATTCATTGCCCGTTGATATCGGCGGACGTGCGATAAATCGTTCTGCTCGGAATTGCTTTGGTTTGTAGTAGGGCAATTCATTGCCCGTTGATATCGGCGGACGTGCGATAAATCGCACTACTACGAACCTACCCTCACTCAGTGTTAGCACAACACTAAAGATGAAAATTGTACAGGCGAGATTCCATCACTTCTTCGGGCAGGGGACTCCATGCTTTAGCATGGAGGGGAATGCTCGCTCCTTTCGTTTTTTTTCCTTGACATATAATGTCAAAAAGTGCTATAATATTCTTACCAGTTGGCAGACATGTCAAGCATTGCTGCAAGGCAATGTGTCTGCCTACCCACTTGACAGGGGTTAAAGACTGGTAGCTGGTAACACTATGAAAAAACGCAATCGCAGAACGTACAAATATCAGATACGCGAACACCCAAAGAACAAACGTTTGGGCAACATGTTTGACGATCTTTGCGATGTTCACAATCACTTTCTGAGGCTGGAGAATCGCTATTACCGCCGCTATGGCAAGTATGCCGGACGTTATCGCCTGCAACCGCATCTCACAAAGTTGCTCCAACGCACCCATAAACACTGGGCATGGATACCGCGGGACACCCTTGACGCTGTGATTGTCCGCTTGCACATCGCTTGGGAACGCTTTTTCGAGATAAAAGGCACCGGTAAACCCAAATACAAACGCAAAGGACGCTACCGTTCTGCGAAGTTTCCGTATGCCTATAAACTTGAAAAGGGGCGTGTGCGTATCTCCTTTAGAACATGGAATCCTGTATCTGAAAAGTTCAATAAGTATGAAAAACGTTGGTTCTCTTTCCATCAACATCGCAAATGGCGCGGCAATGTGAAATACATTCAAATCCTTCGCGACAGTGTTGGCACGTATTGGCTTTATGTCGTGACAGATGATACCTCGAAAGAAGTGCTGCCTGCTACGGGTGAAAGTGTAGGCGCAGACAATGTAATACAAGGAATGGATTTGGTCTATTCCCAGACCAAATCCGGCATGAAAGACGCTTTTCTCACACTCAACACGGGTGAGAAG
>JAJEIE010000030.1 GCA_022827625.1 Candidatus Poribacteria bacterium
CTTCTCACCCGTGTTGAGTGTGAGAAAAGCGTCTTTCATGCCGGATTTGGTCTGGGAATAGACCAAATCCATTCCTTGTATTACATTGTCTGCGCCTACACTTTCACCCGTAGCAGGCAGCACTTCTTTCGAGGTATCATCGGTCGCGACATAAAGCCAATACGTGCCAACACGGTCGCGAAGGATTTGAAGATACCCGACGTTTCCTTTCCATTTCCGGTGCTGATGGAAAGCGAACCAACGCTTATCAAACTTGTTGAACTTTTCAGATACAGGATTCCATTGCCAAAAGGAAATACGGACACGTCCCTCTTCAAGTTTGTAGCCTGATTGGAACTTCGCAGAATGGTAGCGTCCTTTGCGTTTGTATTTCGGTTTGCCCGTTCCCGCGATATTGAAAAAGCGTTCCCATGCGATGTGCAGTCGGATAATCACAGCGTCAAGGGTATCGCGGGGTATCCATGCCCAGTGTTGCTTGCTTCGCTTCAACAACTTCGTCAAGTGCGGTTGCAAGCGATAGCGTCCGGCATATTTACCATAAATGCGATAGTAGCGGTTCTCCAAGGCAAGAAAGTGGTTGTGGACATCGCAAAGGTCATCGAGCATGTTGCCCAAACGCTTGTTCTTCGGATGTTCGCGTATCTGATATTTATAAGTTCTCATAGATTTTCACGGTTCACGGCTTTAACCCCTACCAAGTGGGTAGGCAGACACGTAACCTTGCGATTACGCTTGGTATGTCTGCCACCGTGATAGAAATAGTATAACATTTTTGACACTTTTTGTCAAGGAAAAAGGAGCGGGCTTTCCTCCCTAACCTCGGGGAATGCCATACGGGGAAGCCCACACGGGCTTCATACCGTTGATTCGCATTCATACCGTTGATTCAGGATTGGGGCTCCAGCCCGAAGATTGATGACTCAACCAATTCGCGGAACAGTTGCCCGAGTGTTAAATACACGAGAAATAGCAATAAATTTTGGAACTGAGCATGGGATAACTGTCGGCATGTATTTTGATGTGATGGATGCCGGAGAATCAGATATACTTGACCCTAATACAAAGGAAATGTTAGGTTCTATTGAGCGTCCAAAAATCAGAATGAAGATTACGCACATTGAAGAAAAATTGTCTGTAGCTTCTACATACAAATCAGAATGCGTGAACGTTGGGGGAACTGGCACTAAATATTCTGCGGTCTTGAAGGATGCTTTGAGTAACACTTCATTACCTCTTACGCCTCCTCGTTGGGTAAAACAGTATGAGACTTTAGAGAATACAGAGGAAACCCCAGCACCACTTGATGAAAAAGATAGCAGGGTAAAAACAGGCGATCCTGTCGTTCAAGTTTTTGAAGCAGACGAAACAGAACAGGAAGACACTAAACCGTCCTGATGTGTTTCTGAAAATTTCACGGAGGCCCACTGTCCATTTTCATAAGTTAATTAATTCCGGACTCTGATACGAAAACACAGGAGAAAAACCAATGCTACACACAAACAAAGCAGCAATTGACATGGACTGGCACCCACTCTCTGACGAAGAGATACGCCATTTTGATGACACAGGCTACCTCATCGTCCGAAATGTGCTGGATTCGGATACCATCGACAAACTCATTGAAGCAAGCGACCGGTTGATGGTAAGCGACCGACGCGAGAACCGCCAACACAACTCCAACAACCGATACGATAGCTTCCGAAACTGCATCTCCATTGACGATGCCTTCATTCCACTGCTCACACAGAAGACGATTCTCCCTGTTGTCGTCCAACTCCTCGGTGCACACCTGCAACTGATGACCTCACACCTGATATACAAACACCCAGATCCACCGGACACACCCGATACCGCCCGCGCACCGGGATGGCACCGCGACTACGGCATGGCAACAAAAACACACGGCAACAAGCTACCACGCATTCTGCTAAAATGTGCCTACTATTTCACCGATCTGAGTGAACCCAATTCCGGCGCAACGCTTGTCGCTCCCGGTAGCAATCATCTCCTTGAACGGATTCCCATTCCAGAAGGACACACAGATCCAGAAAATGCACTCGAACCGAGTTTAAAACCCGGAGATTGTCTGCTGTTTGAGAATCGTATCTTTCATGCGGGGGGTGCGAACTTAACCGACCAGACCCGTAAAGGTGTGATGTTCGGCTACGGTTACCGTTGGGTGATGCCGATGGATTATCGGACCCAAGAACAGAACTTGTTGGACAAACTATCACCACTCGAGCAGTATCTGGTCGGTGAACCTTTTAAGAAAACGAAAGAGTATCATCCGGGCGGTGGTGAAAGTCCACTCGCATCGTGGTGCGAACAACACGGTGCTCCAGCGGTGAGACCTACCTATTAGCGAAAAAACAATAACCCATCTGTAGGAGGGATTTCCTAATCCCGACTTCTGTTTACGTCAACCTAATAACATCCTTTTTAACGATCTCCTTCGTGTCAAAGTGACCCGCCTGGGAGATGAGTTCCAACGTTTCCGGTGACAATCGTCCTCTAACCTCCTCCGACACCCGACTCTCACCACGATGCTGTGGTCTGTAGCGTAAGGTTAGGACACAACGGTACCGATCTTTCGGTTTCCAAGGCAGCGCACCGTGCGTCAAGAGTTCAGAGATAATCACGAAATCTCCCGCTTTCGGCGTGATGTTAACAACCCCTTCTGGCACATCAGCGGCATCCTTAATCTTCCCACTGTGATAGAGGTGTTCAGGACGATCGAAAACAGTTTTGTGTGTGCCGGGAACAACCAGCAACCCACCATCTCCGGGGTTCACATCGTACAGATACGGAAAGACGACAAAATCGTCACAAAAGATGCGACCGTTTCGGACCTCATAACGATTGGCATGCCATCCAAAATCCTCTCGCGCGCAATGCAAGCGTAAGCCTTCCGCCGATTCCGATACCCCTGCCCGATCCGCAATCATCGTTCCACGGAACAGTTGTGGTCTGTTATTCGTCAACTCCTTGATGATTGGCCAGGTAGCTCGGTGCAGTGTGAGTGCTTCTAAGGGTTTCGCAAAGGCAAAACCGTTTGGAAGGTTTTTTTCGCTGGAGTCAAATCCGGGAGGGAGTTTCTCGGTAGGGGTATTGATATATTCCTCTGCTGCTGCTTGTGCCGCTCTCAACTCTGCGTCGCTCATAACATTCTTTAGGTGAAGGTATCCTGTAACATCAAAAAGATAACGCTGTTCAGGGGTCATCATAATATCTTATTCCTTATTCATGATAGTCTGCCAATTGTTCAAAGAGGATTCATAGGTGGTAGATCCAAGGGGTCTTAGATAAAATTTTCAGGTTCGTAGTAGGGTGATTCATCACCCGTTCCGTCCCGTGAACGCGCAATGAATTGCGCTACTACAAACTAAAATTACGAACCATCTTCAACTATTTAATACCAAGTGCTGATTTTTAAGATTCTGGAGTTTCCCATACGGGCCAGTCGGTCTCTTGTAGCTGCTTGAATAACCTATCAAAGGTTTCGCTACCGTCATCTTCCCACTCATCCAGACGCACACCCGGGGCATAAGATTCGTCTACCCCTTGCTTCATGAGGCGTTCTGCCTGTTGTAGGTTGCGGTAGTAGTGCTTCACGCCACCCGGTAGCGTGATAACAGAGATATGCCGTTTCCATTCCGGTTCAGACGTTTGGGAATAGTGTTTCAGAGCATCATCGTCCAACGCAACACCCAAACCGACCCCTTCCGGCACCTGCATGAACCCGCGCTGGACTTTGTGAGGTGTAACAATCAAGTCATCTTCATAAGCGTGACTGGCGGTTACACCGGGCAAGGTCGCCGTCGGCATCACTGCCCCCAAATGACACGCAAATGCAGCTGTGATACCGGTGCCGACATACTGCAGCAGGATTGGCGTGTTCGCCGCAGCAAAAGCCCACCCCGATGCCAACGCACTCTTGACGCTCTCATGGCTGCACAGTGCCCCGTCAAAATCACCCGACCGCAGCCCAATCCAAGGACCAGAGGGTTGACGCGATGCCCCTTCTCGGATAACACCGATCCCGTGCAGATAAAACGGGATCCGAATCTCTTGATGGAGCCGTCGCCAACCTTCTACATCATACGCGAAGATTGGTTCCTCAAGACCTTTGACAACCGGAATTTTCTCCAATTCTCGCAGGATAGGGAGTGCCTTCTCAACATTGATAAGCGAACCGTTGAAATCAAACTCCACACGAAAGTCGGGAGGCGCGACCGCTTGAATTGCTTTTGACTGCTCAACGACATCATAGAAGGCACGTGCCTTGCACTTGAGACCGCGGTATCCGCGTTCAGCGGCGACTTGAACTTCGGCAGCAGTGTCTTCAGGAGACATACACGGCATCCACCACCCCATCGCAACCCAATCCCGAACCTGTTGTCCCATCAGTTTCCACGCAGGCAAACCGAGGTGTTTTCCCATCAGGTCGTAGCACGCCATATCGAGGTTAAAACGCCCTTCACCCATGACGTGGTCGAACGGATTTGTGCCGAGATAGGTGTCCAAGACCTCTTGATCAAAAGGGGGACCTGGATTTTCTCCGAGTCCGACGAGACCGGTATCGGTATAAAACTTGTAGACCGTGACCAACTCCGTCATCGCAAAATGGTAGTATTGTTTGCGGATCCGTTCTTCGTAAGGCACACGCAACGGAATCGCTTCAATCTCGGTAATTTTCATCTGTTCCCGCCTTCACGGTACCAACTGTACCTTAATCGAATCCGACCCTTTCTGAACCATCTCAAACCCTGTGAGATAATCCTCCAACGGCAATTGATGCGTCACAATATGACTCACATCAATCAAACCGCGATGGATATAATCAATCGCCAACGGATACGCATACGGACCCAGGTGCGAGCCGTGGATGTTCAACTCTTTTGTGTCTCCGATGATCGTCCAATCCACAGTTACCGGTTCCCGCATGACGCTGAATTCTACAAACGTGCCAGCCTTTCGGATCATGTGCAATCCCTGTTCAACCGCCTTCGGATGTCCCGTCGCCTCAATATAGACATCACACCCATAGCCTTCCGTCAAATCTAACACCGCCTGCACAGCATCCGTTTCCGATGGATTAATCCCGATATCCGCTCCCAACTTCTTAGCAACCGCCAACCGGTTTGGCATCAGGTCAACAGCGATAAGCACCCCTGGGCTTTTCAATTTTGCCGCGCCAATCATACCCAGTCCAAGTGTGCCTGCTCCCGCAACTACGACGACATCTCCGAATTCGATATTTCCACGTTGCACGGCGTGAATAGAGCAGGCGAGCGGTTCAATCACCGCTGCACTCGCTGTCGGAATGTCAGCAGGTACTTTGTAGACAAGCGAACGCGCAGGGAACTTCATATAGTCCGCCATCCCGCCGTTGACAACCGGTTGAAATCCGTAGATATTGTGGACTTGGCAGAGCCAATACTTCCCCGTTCGGCAGTAGCGGCACTCCCAACACGGGACGATCTGCTCAGCAATGGCAGTATCACCTATCTGAAGCTCATACTTCTCACCCGCGCCTTCACCGAGTTCCACGACCTCACCGATGAATTCGTGTCCAGCGATAACGGGTGCTTCTACATAAGGTTTGCGATGTTCATCTCCCCAGAAAAGTGGCGCGCCTGTCCAGCATTTGATATCGCTGGCACAGATACCGCAGGCGTTTACCTTAATAACAACTTCGCCGGGACCCGCCTCCGGCATCGGGACCTCTTCAAGACGGTAATCCCACGGTTCACGACACATAATCGCCCGCATCGTTTTCGACATTCAGATACTCCTTATCCTGCAAATCCTAAAATCCAGAGTGGTCTAAAGTTGTAAAGTGTGCTAAAGTTTGGTAAAGTTGCGAAGTTGTGAAGTGTGCTAAAGTCTGTAAAGTTGTGAAGAGGTGTTTGGTTAACCAAAAGTCTCTTGCAACTTTGAACTTTCAAACTTTGAACTTTCAAACTTTCTTGTGCTAACTGCCGACGGCTATTAGTGGTGTAAGATATGATAGGCGGCAATGCCCAGCGAGACGTGAACGTTCAGCGATGCACCCGCCCCGTACATCGGTAGGAAGATGACCCTATCGCAAGCAGCAAGCGTCCGCTTTGTTACGCCATGATCCTCATGTCCCACGATCAGACAGACTTTATCAGGATAGTCCACCGCATCGTAACGGATGGATTGCGCCGTGATTTCCAAAGCGTAACTCGTGTAACCCTCCGCTTTAAGCGATACGATCGCGTCCGCCGCCTGCTCTACATACCGCCAGTGAACACGTCGGTGCTTGCCTCGCGCGACTTTACGAACAAGTGGATGCGGCGGTTGCGCACTAATACCCGTCAAGATGAGTTCTTTCACACGGCACGCATCGGCGATCCGAAACGCAGAACCGACATTCACCGGGTCTTGCACGTCTTGGAGAATAAAAATCAGTTCTCTCTCTGACGGTCTCACCTGCTTCAGAAAGTCTTTAAGCGGTTTGCCGCGAAGCTGTTTCATCTAAACTTTAAGCCGCTCTGCTCTGTATCAGACGGCGTCTCGCGCTCGCACGTGCAAGCCCAACATCCAATGTGATATGCGGATAATCGCTAATACCGAGGTTGATGGCGTGTGCTGTTTCGAGATTGAAACCCCATTCGATCCATTCCGGCATAGCCGCCTCTGGAATATTACCCGCGACGATAACCTTCATAATACTAATACCCTTACCGAGGTTGTATGCGCGTTGGATATATTCCAGATGCCGATCAAACCGACCGCCTTCTAACATCCTGCCCTCTTTATTCGCCGTCGTCAGAATAACGTCAAGTTCGGGGTGGTCAATCACGGCATCCATGACAGGACCTGTGTAGATGTGCGTCGAGCAGCCAATAACCCGGATTTTACCAGCAGCTTTTGCCTCCCGAAACGCATCCAGCGCACCTTCCCGCGATACCAAGTCTTCTGGCGAGGCGATACCATGCAAGAGTAAAACATCTAAGTAATCCGTTTGCATCTCCTGAAGGGAACGCGTAATGCTCGCCTTGGCACCCTCATAATCCTTCGCACCGGTCTTCGTTTGAATGACGACTTCTCCCCTGTTAATTTGGCGGACTGCCTCGCCGAGGTGCGGTTGACTCCCATAGCCTTCAGCGGTATCCCAGAAGGTAATCCCTTCGTCAAGTGCCTTCAACATCAGTTTGCCACCCGCCTCATAACTTTCACAGGTATTGTTAAGATGCCCTGCACCCAAGCAGAGACGTGAGATCTCCAAACCCGTTTCTCCATAAACTAAATATTCCATTTTGTCCTCCACGTCCAGATGTAGTCTAAGAAAGTCCGACTATGATTCTCCAAACCGGTTGAAATCTCTTTTGATATACTTTAACCGAACTCTACTGAACAATGCAACCTTTTTCTTGGCAACAAATCGGTTTTCAGGTATCATAAGGGTAAATATACAAATCGTTAAGACTTTTCATCCCAAAATTACACCCAAACATGAAGCTCAACGGACAAACCCTTTTTAATGATACCCTTGTCGAAATCGTCTTTGCCGACACACGCGTTCAGGAGATCCATGAAGTCTCCGCCACTGACAGTACAACTTATGTCGCACCGGCATTGATAGACATTCAGGTAAACGGCTTTGCCGGTTTTGACCTCAATGTCGCTACCGTTACATCGGAAGACGTGCGTGCGATGGTGCGCGCCCTCTGGGAAGTCGGCACCGGATTTTTATGCCCGACGGTTGTGACGGGTTCCTTCGATCGGATTTGTAACTCACTACACGCTATTACAGAAGCATCTAAAGCAGACGCGTTAGTTGCCCACTCCATGCTCGGCATCCACCTTGAAGGACCCTATATCTCTGCGGAGGATGGACCGCGCGGGGCACACCCGTTGGAACACGTCAGAGATCCAGATTGGGACGAATTCCAGCGATGGCAGGACATCGCCGAAGGGGAAATCACCATCGTGACCCTCGCTCCCGAAAAACAGGGTGCGATTCCGTTCATCGAAAAACTGGTGGCAGAGGGGATGGTCGTCGCGCTCGGACATACGAATGCCGTCGCAACCGACATCCAAGCGGCGATTGATGCCGGTGCAAGACTCTCCACACATCTCGGCAACGGTGCACACGCTTTAATTCGACGGCATCCAAACTACATTTGGGAGCAACTCGGTGCCGATGAACTCTGGGCAAGCCTGATTGTGGATGGACATCACCTACCGCCCTCCGTCGCCAAGTCGATGATGCGTGCGAAGACCCTCGACCGATGCGTCCTCGTCAGTGATGCGGTGGCTCTGGCAGGCATGGAACCCGGTATCTATGAGTTCGCTGAGAAATCTGTAGAATTGACCGTCGACCGATGTGTCCGCTTGGTCGGCACCGAATATCTCGCAGGTTCCGCCATCGAATTGGCGCGCGGTATCGAAAACAGCGTCCGATTCGTAGGCATATCGCTTGAAGAAGCCGTCTCACTCGCCACACTACAACCGATGTATCTGCTGGACGCGAAGGCACACGTAGAAACACAGACGGATTTGATTCTCTTTGAATGGGATGAATCACGGTGTGAAATCAATCTAATAGCGACAATCGTCAACAACGAATTAGTTTACCACGCGGAGACGGAATGATGTCACAGCGATCGGTGCGTCATAATAGCACCTGCATAAGAAAAGTCTGGGTCGTAGGAAGCCTTTTCGTCTTCTGTTTTGTGGCATCCCTTGCAGCACAGCAAACTAACGACGCACAGTCCGAACACTACGCGCGTGGGATGCGCGCAATTCAGTTAGGACTGTACGATGAAGCGGTTGACGCCTTTCAGCAGGTCTTGAAATTAAATCCACAAAACGCTGAAGCGTACTGTCAACTCGGTGCTGTTTACACATTGAAAGAAAAGACCAATGATGCTTTGGCAGCATACCTTCACGCCCTGGAATTGCCCGCATCTTCACAGACACACGGCGTTGCACACGTCTGTCTGGCGCGAATTTACCATTCGCAAGGCAGGTTCGTAGATGCTGAAAACCACGCGCAACACGCCACCACCATGTTACCGAAGAACGCTGAAGCCTTTTTTCGTCTCGCCGATACATACCTACAACGCGGAAAATTCGACTTAGCGCAACAAGCGTATCAACAAGCACTGACACTTGATGCGAATCTTGCGCCGGTCTATCAAGGCTTAGGAAAAATCGCGTTTCTCCAGAACAGGTTGACGGAAGCCGTGCAATATTACCAAAAAGCCCTCACTCTCTCACCCTATCACGCCGAAACCTACTACAACCTCGCACTCGTCCATCGACGTTTAGGACAGCGTTCCGTAGGAGGGGTTTCTAACCCCGATGCCCCACAGCACATAGCAGAAGCAAAAAGCCTCATCGCCTCCTTTCAAGAAGTAAAAGCCTACAACGAACAGACGAATCGATACCGTAGACACCTGTTGGAAGAACCGACTGCCTTAGAGCCACGGGTTAAGTTGGCAGCGGCGCACTTTGAGATTGGAAACCATCAAGAAGCGATACGTGCCTATCAAAGCGCAACAGCACTACATCCAGATGCCCCGGCACTCTACCACAATCTCGGTGGACTTTACATACAGATGGGGCAGTTTCCAGAAGCGGTCAAGGCGTTTCAACGACTTATTCAACTTGACGATACCGACGCTGAAGCATACCTTAACCTCGGTTGGCTCTACGCACGCCTCCGTAAATTCACCGACGCACAGACCTACCTACAAACCGCAATTCAGAAAGACAATCACCTGACACCCGCCTATTACGGACTCGCAGAAGTCTACGTGCAACAACGCCAGTTTGCTGAAGCAACCGCTGTTTATCGGCAATTAGCAGAAGCAAATCCGAATGATGCCACACCCTGGGTACGGTTAGGCGTGCTACACCTTAAACAGCAACAGGTCTCAGACGCTATCGCCGCCTTTACGCAAGCGATTATAGTGGACGAGAATTCGGCAGACGCACATAACAACCTCGCCTGGCTTTATGCAACACAGGGGAAAGAACTCCCGCGCGCCGTTGAACTGGCAGAACGCGCCGTCGTATTAGACGCGAATGCCTCCCGCTTGGATACCCTCGCCTTCGTATATTATCGTCACGGTGCCTATCCAGAGGCGGAACAGGCTATCTTACGCGCGATTACCTTGGAACCGGATAACGCCGCTTACAAGACCCGTCTGAATGAAATTCAGCAGGCAATGGAGGATACCGAAAAGTAATGATAGTGTCCACTGTACGCTCTGGCAAAATCGCTTTACCCCTCCTTTTTAGCGTCGTCTGTGCAATACTCAGCACATCGGCAGGATACGCTGTTACCTTTGTTGAAGTGGCTGCAGAATCCGGTATCGACTTCAAACACACAGACGGTGAGAGCGGTAAACGCCTATTTAACGAACAATACGGGTCGGGTGGCGGTCTCTTTGACTACAATAATGACGGCTATCTCGACATCTACCTTATCAATGCCCGTCCACAGGGAGAGCAAGCGGACACGCCACTGCCTACCAACGTCCTCTATCACAACAACGGCGACGGTTCATTTACAGATGTTACCCATCTCGCAGGTGTTGGGGATACCGGCTACGGGGTTGGCGCAACGACTGGCGACTACGATAATGACGGTGACCTGGATCTCTACGTGACCAACTTCGGACCCAACGTTCTCTATCGGAACAACGGAGACGGCACTTTCACAGACGTTGCCGAGACAGCACAAGTCGCAGATGCAGGGTGGGGGACAAGCTGCGCATTCGCCGATTTTGATAATGACGGACACTTGGAACTCTATGTAACCAATTACGCAAACTATACCCTCGATGCCCATAAAACGTGTTATCGACACGACATCCCAGTCTATTGCGGTCCCAGTTCGTATCCACCGCAGCCAGACGTGTTTTATCACAACAACCGGAACGGCACTTTTACGGATTTAACCCAACAGAGCGGCCTGCTAAGTATCCCCGCAGCGCACGGTCTCGGCGTTGCCATTGGAGACACCGACAACGATGGCGATCCCGACATCTACATCGCCAACGATCAAGATTTCAACTTCCTTTTTGAAAATCGCGGGGACGGCACCTTTGAAGAAATTGGATTGCTCTCTGGCGTGAGTTGCAGCGACACGGGGAAAGCAGAGGCAGGCATGGGGGTCGCCTTCGCAGATTACGACAACGATGGCAAGTTGGATCTCACGGTCAGCAACTTTCAGAACGAAACGAACACCCTCTATCGCAATGAAGGTGGAAACTTTTTTATTGATACCACAATTATCGCCGGCATCGCTGAACATACGCACCGGTACCTCGGTTGGGGCATCGGCTTTCTCGACTACGATAACGACGGCTACAAAGATATCTTCGTCGCAAATGGACATACAATGGATAACATCGCTGAAGTTGATCGTTCCACGACAACCCCGCAACAGAGCCGACTCTTTCGGAACTTAGGCAATGGGGAGTTTGCGGATGTCACGGCACAGGTGGGTGAAGGCTTCGCACTGCGGAAAACAAGTCGCGCCGCTGCTTTTGGGGACTACGACAACGACGGCGACATCGATATCCTCGTCACGAACTGGAATCAGACGGTTGATCTGCTAAGAAACGACGGTGGAAACCAAAACAATTGGATACAGGTGCAAGCAATCGGCACGAAAAGCAATCGTTCCGCGATTGGGGCGCGCGTCAAAGTTGTTGCGGGTGAACTGACGCAGTATGCAGAGATCAAGAGCAGTGGGAGTTATCTCGCATTCAGCGACTTACGCGCCCATTTCGGAGTGAACGATGCTGAAAACGTAGATTTGCTGGAGATTCGTTGGCAAAGTGGGATCGTTGACAGGGCGACCAACCTTCCGGTGAATCAACGGTTCATCGCAATTGAGGGTGAAAAAATTGCGTCTGAATAAAAATGTTATTTTTTTCTTGACGAAAAAAGTAAATTATTGTATTAATGTATTAATCAAGACAATAGTTAAACCTACGGGAACTCCTTTACAGCATACCACACACCAAAAGGAGTAGCCCATAGGTTCAGGGCGCAAAATATTTCAAGTGCTAATACCTACTTAATCGGCAACTTGCGTTATTGGAATTGCAACTGTTCCCAAGGAGGCATTCCTATCTTGCGTCTGTTTATTTAGTCAAATTTGTTTGGAAAAGGTTCGTTAAAATCTTTTATTATCGGCCAAAACTCACTAAAGGAGGAAAGTTTAAAGTGAAATTGTTCATTTCAATACTCACTATCGCTGTATTTGCGATTTGTATAACAACGTCTGCGTCTGCAGACCTAAATGATGGCGTCGTCGCTGCCTGGACCTTTGACGATGGCAAAGTAACGGATTCTATTGGTGATGCACACGGTGAACTTTTTAAGGGAGCGACAATCACCAATGATGGTAGATTCGGCAAGGCATTGGATGTTGATGGGAATCAAGATTCACGGGCAGATATCGAGTTCAACCCCGGTCTCGAATCAGTTATTGAGGGAGCACATACTGTCTCCTATTGGCTTTTTGTCCGAGAGGGTAGAGATCACTCCGGCGTTTGGAAAGGCGAAATGGTCGGTTGGGGTGCAAACTTCACCTTCCGGATGGTGACGACCAGCAGCAACAATATGACATGGGGAACATGCAGTGGTGGCGCCGAAAACTGGTTCGCGACGGTTGGTGCTATTGAACCCGATACATGGCTCCATGTCTGTCAGACAGTGGACGGGACGGAAGCCACCGCTTATGTGGCAAGAGATGGCAAGAAACCCGAGATCCCGAACAGTGCTGAAGGGAACCCGAAAGCTTCAGCGGAACCTTACGAACTGTTCCCAGATCGTCCATTGGAACTCGGTGCAGGTCGGGGTATTGGTGGTAATGCTGGAAACGATACGTTCCTTGATGGCATCATAGACGATGTTATCATCTGGGATCGCGCCCTCTCCGAAGATGAGGTCGCCGATCTTGCAAGCGGCGAACGTCCAGATAAAGCACTTGCAGTCAAGGCGGAGGGCAAACTCACCACGTCGTGGGGGAAGGTCAAATCCTATCACCACCGCGATAATCGACGCTAAGCCTAATTGAGAATCTAAAAATAGAGCGTGAAACAGTAAGGAGCTTTTATCATGAAACACATTGGTCTGCTTTTCATTTTAGCACTTATGGTATTCGCTACCAACAGTTACGCCGAACTCGCAGACGGTCTCATCTCTGTTTGGAATTTTGATGATGGCTCAGCAAACGATTCTATCGGCAGTAACGACGGGGCATTTATGAACGGTGCCAGCACTGTAGATGCCGAATTCGGTATGGCACTTAACCTTGATAATCCTGAGAATCCAGCAACGGGTGAGAACACCGGACAATACGTCGAAGTCCCCTCATCCGCGAGCCTTGAACAAGAAGACGGTGTTTTCTCTGTCTCGTTGTGGGCCTACGTCAGAACCGGTGGTGGCAGAGACCATGCCGCGATGTTCTGGAAAGGTGAAAAGGTCGGTTGGGGTGCCCTTTTCATGGTTCGGATGTGTACCACAAACGCTACCAACATGACCTGGGGCAGCTGCTGGGAAGGCACGGAAGGTTGGTTCGCTACGGATAATGTTTACGCCGAAGAGGAGTGGGTTCACCTCGCTTACGTTGCCGATGGTACAGAAGCAAAGGCGTATGTAACCTCCTCTGTTACCGGCGATACCGTGATCCCTACGAGCGCACAAGAAAACCCGAAACCGATTACGCCACCGTTGTTCACATTCGCAGACCATCCCGTTGAAATCGGGGTCGGACGGCAGGTCGGGGGCAACCTTGGAAACGACAACTGGCTTGATGCTATGATTGATGAGGTCTACTTCTGGGATCGTGCACTCTCTGAAGACGAAGTCCGAGATCTCGCTGGTGGCGCCCTTGTCGGAGCGGTCAGTGTCGAAGCGCAAGGCAAACTCGCTACCACATGGGCACACATCAAGAAACCCTAAGCACTATCAACCCGAAATAAAAGGCTCCGGATTTCATGAATCCAGAGCCTTTTTGCTTATGAAGTCCTACAACATCGGAGGGAATACGCCATGGAAGGTTATTACGGCATTGGGGAAGTTTTCGTCAAAGTTGAAAACCTTGAACGCGCAGCGGAATTCTATCGGGACCTGCTCGGATTTGAGGTCGTCGAACGCAACAACCGGCAGCTTTACATCTACTTAGAAAATGGACATCTCGTCCTTAAGGAAGCCGGGAGCCCCGGGCACGATGCAGGCGGACCGATGCACTTCGCCTTTGTGACAAGCACCGAACGGATTGAACAACTCGTTGAACAATTCGCGCCTTTACCTTACCGGACTCGCGGCCCTTTTGACTTTGATGACCCACGCGGTAAATGCAGGGCTTTTTTTATTTTCGATCCAGACGGAAACGAAATTGAGTTTAATGACCTCTACTGTCCAGACAACTCAATTTAGTGGAGGAAACTGAAAATGCTAACCGCTTCAGAGATTAACGCCTTTGTTGAAAACGGCTACATCATTCGCCAGAACGCGCTTTCTGAAACCGACATCCAGACCTACCGAAATGCGATTGACCGGATTCTCCATAAATGCCGTGTTGAAGGCCTACACGCCAATCACCTCCGTTATATAGATGGAGAACGCGACGATATCTGGGGGGTCAATAACATTTTTCATCCAAGTATCCGTGAACAAGCACTCGTCAACGCACTTGCACACCCAGAGATATTGGATGTGATCGAAGCACTTATTGGCAAAAGACTTAGGTATCATCTCTGCACCTTGCTCGTCAGCGCTGAGCGGAAACCGTATCACATCAATTGGCATCGGGATTCCGCACCCGATGGAGAAGTGCCGCGTGAAACGCTTCTCAGTCGCCTCAGAAGCCACGTACAACTCAACGGTGCCCTTTATGACGATGAAACCCTCTACATCGTCCCCGGTAGCCACCGGCGAGAACTCACGGACGCTGAACGTACTGTTCTGCAACAAACGCCGAAAGCAGCGATGCCCAACCAACTCACGGTGAAGTTGGAACCCGGAGATATTGTCTTCTACAACTCAAGTCTGCTGCATAAAGGCTATAATATCGCCGGTGCGAAACGGCAGACACTGCACTATGCGGTTGTTGTCGCGCCACCTCAGACCAAACCTGCCAATCCAGAAAGTCCAACGAGTCAGGAGTGGCTCAACGAACCGACGTTTTTGGATAGGCTCCCACCGCGGCTTAAGCCGTTGTTTGACAATTGGTTGAAATATGGTTGATATGTTATAGACATGTCGCGCCACTAAGGCTGCTATGGAATTATGAAAATATGTTGATATTCAACATCTCGAAATTCCCTCCTGATAAGGGGGGTTAGGGGGGTTGGGTACTCTGAGTGGACAAAGTTCTAATCTTTATGACAAATCATCGCCGTGATCCAACAGAATCGTTTGAGGAAAGGGAAGCATTTGAGGAGAACGGCATCCACCACCTTAAGGATACCAAAGGTCCACCTATAAAACAGCGGGATAGAGATGCCTTTCTGCCAGAACAGCGCACCGACTGCGGAGAGATGAAATTCACGATGCTCCAATCCCTCAAACTCAGCACCGACTGCCGCAACATCGTGGAGTGAAAAGTAGTGCAACTTGCCGGAGTACCTCAAAAATGCTTTGCGATAGAGCCATACCGCTGGATGGTGTCGCATATTTTCGATGAAAATTGCTTTTCCACCCGGCTTTAGTACGCGATAACACTCTTGGGCGGTCCGCGTGTGGTCTGTAAACACCAGCACGGATTTTGAGATAATAAAGTCGAAGGTATTGTCTGGGAAGGCGAGATGCATCGCATCCATGAGCGCGAATTCAACCGACTCGGCGACATCATGTTCCGCTGCGCGTGCCCTCGCCTCAGTGAGTCGAAAGGGGAGTAAGTCTATCCCGACGACAGATGCCCCGCGTTTCGCCAATAGCGTCGCAGTTCCACCCGTGCCGGTGCCTAATTCCAATACTTTTTTCCCTTCCAACTCCCCCATTTTCGGAAGAATGTACGCAAAGATGGGAAGATAGAAATCTTCCCACCAGAGCAAAAGATCTGCTTCAACACTATCCGAACGACTGGCAGATCGCTGCCCTTTAAGTGTCAACATATTTTTGGATTTTAGCATAAAAAGCGCGCAGCTTGAAACGAAGTGGAAAGCGGGTCTACGGGAAGGTGCTTTCAATCCCTTGGGGAAACACCCAAGCAAAAACCCCACCTCAACGAACCGCAAGGAAAGTTAAGAAATTTTTCCCATCTTTCTTAGATTTGTGATGCAGCGTTCGGCACATTCAATCGGGGGATAGGCGTAACTTTCCTGCTCCACGATATACCACTCAGTACCGCCGACAGTCTCACAGGCGTGAAACACAGCCTCCCAAGGGATGTCCCCTTCACCGACGTTTGCCCTATCATTCGTGGCGGAATATTCCTTAAGATGCACCAGTTTCGCTCTGCCTGCGTAGCGTTCGATATACGCCACAGGATCGGCACCCGCACGAAGGGCGTGACCGATGTCAATCTGCATCACGACATCGTCGCGGGTATTGCTACCGAATATATCCCACGGGATTTCACCGTCCAGCGATTCAAATTCACCCGTGTGGTTGTGGTAGCCAGTAGCCATCCCTTGGTCAGCGATTTTTTCAGCGATGTCGTTGAAGAGTTTTGCCGTGTCGCGCCACGCTTGTCCTGAACTCCGGTATTCTTCGGATAACCCCGGTACAATGAGATACGGATTGCCGAGCACCTTGTTGAATTCAACGGTTTTGGTGAGTGCGTCACCGAGAAGTGTGTTGATACCCGTATGTGTCCCGGCGACTTTCAGTCCGAGATCCTCACACATATCGCGCAATTCCTCGGCAGTCCGATCATAGTAACCCGCAAACTCAACGCCTTCATAGCCCATCTGTGCAACTGCTTGCAGCGTTAAAGATAAATCGCCAGCACAATCGTCTCTGACGGAATACAGTTGTAACGCAATCGGGATTCTATCACTCATAAGGTCCTCCTAACGTTTTTAGGCGCGGTTTGAAACCAACCACGCCTACAATATTTACGACACCGGCAGGTTCACGACCTGCCCGCTATCTGCCGAGACGAGCCCCGCTTCGAGGATTTCTTGCGCATCCCGACTGACTTTGGCGTTACAGAGACCTTCAATTGGTTCACCCGTTTCCAAACAGTGAATGAAGTATTCCGCAGCGTTGCGTCTCCCTTCTGGGAGTGCTTCAGGTGTTATCACTTCAGCATCACCCCCTGCCGGATGGAGATGGACCTCGTTTCCGCTGACCATCAAAGCACCTTCCGTCCCATAAACCACTGGGTTCGGCGTAACATAGCCGACCTTTTGTGTCCAAGACGCTTCCGTGATGCCGAAAGCGTTTCCGTACTTCATAACGATAACGGCGTTATCATCGGGAACCGGATAATCTTTGACGAAGGTACCACGGAAAGCCGTCACCTGTTGCGGCAAACCGAGGAGATATGCACACATATCGGCACAATAACAGCAGTAATCCATCAACGCACCCGCACCATTCTTCTCTTCATCGTAGAGCCATTCGTAGAAGTAGCGGGAGCAACCGATCTCCATCGGTCCGTTATGTGCAGAACGCCATTTGAAATAGAAAATGTCTCCAATGCGTCCGTCTTTGATGAGATCCATTGCGGTATTAAGTGTTGGACTCCACGCCGTGGGCCAATTCACCATGAGTTGGATACCGGCACTCTCTGCAGCAGCCAGCATCTCATCGGCTTGTGAAAGGCGTGCAGCCATCGGCTTTTCAGATACGACATGCGTACCTTTTGCCGCCGCAGCCGCAACAATATCTGCACCGGCGTTGTTCTCCGCAGCTGCTTGGACGATGTCCAATTCCTCTTTTTCTAACAACTCTTGCCAAGAGTCGTAGACCTTCTCAACACCCGATTCCTCACTGAATTGTGCGCGTAACTCTGCATTGACATCGCCCGCTGCAACGATTTCAACGTTCGGGTGTGCCTTCCAATGACGGAGTTCACCCCACACATGGTCATGCACCAGAGATGCGAAGCCAACGCGATACGTTTTTGACATTAATAATGCCTCCTATTGGTGCTCTGTATTAGCACATAGTATTTGGACGTTGAAAAAAACCATCTAATCTATAAGTTTACTAAACTTTGGACAATTTCCAAGAATTATAGGACGAAGGTTGATGTCAACAAAACCCTTAAATTCTCTGTTAATCTTTATTTTTTCTACACATGCTGCTGTCAATACCACATATAACTGATTTTAAATCTTATATAGTAGTTTAATATCTTTCCATTAATACTATTGACAGGCTGATCCCTCAAAGTGAATAGTGTAGCCAAGAAATCACCAGGATTCAAATCGTCAGCGTAAAAGTCATAATAGCCAAAATCCAAACTTATTTTTCCAGTCCAACCTTTTTTCCATTCATACCCAGTACCAATACTGCCAATATATCCGTCAGCCGCGTCATAAAAGGTCTCTGGTAAATTATCTGAGTAATATGAGGAGGCACCTAAAAATGCATCAAAAAATAAGGATGGTGCTGTGCTCTTGTGAAAAAATGTTAAACCATAGCCAGCTCCGATAATCTTCCCCATTTGCGCACGCATTGAAACAAGAAACTGGTCAGTAATTCCGTAGCCAACACTAAGATTGGCTGTTGGATATGCTATAGCACTAATTTTGTCGTGATAAACCACCCTCGGCTGAAAGTCTTTTTGATATCCTCCAAGACTTCTGTTCATGCTAACAGTCCAGTCCTGATCAGCAACACCTGTTACCATATTAGCACCTACATCTATAAAAGGACCTCTGCGACCACTACAACCGGTTGCTAATAACACTACAATTAATGAAACAATTAATATGTATATATTAGCCTTAATCATTATAACGTTCTCTTTACTTAGGGTGCACAGGTTTCCGTCCCAGCGCAGGACATAATTGTGTCCGTTTAACAAGGTTGGTAAACCTAACCAGCAAAGAAGTTACGTAAGTTCGATTTAACATCCTCAAAATTCGTTTATTCTTCAGCTCGAACTGCAATTTTAATCGCCGTTTCACCATTGATACGGTAGTCCCCATTAAGTGCGTGAAAACCGTCTCCAACCTGTGAGAGTGGCAGCTGATGGCTAATCATATCCGCGAACGGAAGTTCGCTCTGTTCAAGGAGCGGCAAACCGCGAACAAAGTGCTCATAACTGCTTCCCCAGATCGCCTCGACCCGAAGGTTTTTGCGCATCAGCAACTGGTTAATGTTGAAGTCAATAGACCCCATATCCACAAAGTGACCAACCTCAACAAAAGTGCCGCTACGGCGAGTATACCCCAATCCTTCAGGCGTGGCTGGCAGGAAACCTGCGCATTCAAAAACAACATCCGCCCCTTCTTTGCGCGGGGTTTCCGCTTTCACCAGTTCCGTCCGCTCTTCGACAGAGGGAACCTTCTCAATGTCGATTGTTACGTCGGCACCGAGCCGTTTCGCGAGTTCCAAACGTCCAGCAGGACCACCAACCATAATCGCTTTTGCAGCACCGCTCAATTTCGCACAGGCGAGTGTCACAAGCCCGATGGCACCTGAACCCTGCACAACAACCGTATCGCCGAGTTTTATCTGTCCGCGCATTGCCGCATGAACACCGACAGTAAAAGGTTCTGTGAGGACCGCCACCTCAGGCGACGCGTTGGTTTTTATAAAACAGGTATTCGGATGAACGAGGTACATATAATCGGCGAACCCGCCGCGAAAATGCGGTGCCTCGTCCGGATTCCACTGGAACCCATAAGCACCGTAACTTGTTCCGGGCGCGAAGATAATTCTATCTCCTTCTTTAATCGGGTTTCCGACATAATCCGTCTCAACCCCTTCACCAAGTGCCTCAATGATACCGACGTTTTCGTGTCCCAGCAGCACTTCCTCTTGGAAACCGTTCTGCCAGTTATGCAAGTCGGTTCCGCAGATACCCGCTAACTCCTGACGGAGCAGCACTGTGTTAGGTTCGGGATCGGGGACTGGATATTCACGAATCTCAAAATCTTGACCGTGCGCGACCACGGCTCTCCCTGTCCGACTCATAGATCTTCCTCTCGTAAGTTTGGGACACCTCTAGCACATCTACAAATATCCCATATTGACTCTCGTTCAGATGTATTTCCTCTTGTTTCGCGAGGAAATAATCACGATAGCAACAATAGCAACAACCGTAATTGGCAGCCAGAACGCTTCAAAGATCTCCCAGAAAAAGTTGAATCCGATCCAGAGCAGGACTTCAATCCCGACAATGGATGCCGTCTTACCCCACGGGAAATTTGCGTTGTACTGTTTCTTCAACCGACTGGCATATAGCCACGAAACGACCAATGTCCCAACAATAGCCACGAAGAACAGGAGATTTACAAGCCCTTGAATGCTGTTTAAAATGCCTAACATGAGAATTTGACTCCTTTTAAGTTTTTCTTGCTATTATAGAGACACGCTATCTGAAAAAGATAGTAAAAACCCGTCCAGTCCCACAAACTAACAGTCTTCTGTTTGTAGTAGGGCAATTCTGCGGCGTACTCGCCCAAATGCGAAGTGCATTATTGCCCGTCAATTACCGAATCATTTTCTGAAACTTCGTACAGTTTGTGCTACAGGGAACTTATCCGCTCTGGACAACTGTAGACCGCCATACTTTTCCCGCGCATGAAACCGACTAACGTGAGATTGCCTTCCGCTGCGAGGTCAACGGCGAGTGTAGATGCAGCGGAAACAGCAACAACGATCGGGATACGGGCAAAAAGTGCTTTCTGGACGATTTCAAAGCTCGCCCGACCACTCACCATCAAAATATGCCGTTCAAGTGGCAAAAGATCCGTCAACAGGGCATGCCCTATCACTTTATCAACGGCGTTGTGTCTGCCTATGTCTTCCCTGACAATCAGGAGTTCACCCGTCTCGTCAAACAACCCAGCAGCGTGAAGGCCACCCGTCTTTTCAAAAACAGATTGCGCTGCTTTTAACCGGTCATTGAGTTGATAAAAGACGGATTGATGGATGTGCAACCCTGAGTTCAGAGGTGGCACTTGGTGTTTAACAGATTCAATCGTCATCTTGCCACAGAGACCGCAGCTGGCATTCGCGTGGAAATTCCGTTGCCAACCCGATTGTGTCTCAAGGTCAAGTGCTTCCGTGAGGTGGACGTTGACAATGTTCTGCAGCGCCGAGAAACCCGTGGGCTGCTCTTCAGAAATCTCCTCATCACAATACGCAATAATTGCGATGTCATTACAAGAAGTTATGAGGCTTTCTGTGTAGAGAAACCCCGCCGCCAATTCAAAATCGTGTCCTGGCGTCCGCATGACAACGATTAAGCTTTGTTGCCCCACCCGGACCTCGAGCGGTTCTTCGACAACCAACTCGTCTTCGACATGGGTCGGTTCGGCATAAGCCCAGCGTGTAATAAGTTTTGTGGATGTCGGTTGCATTTTTTTATTATTAAATCTGAGCTGCTGCGTCAGATGCCCTTGCAGCATTCTAATTGTTAAGAAACCTTTTATAACCTAAAGAAGGGCTTTTAACAATTCTTGGGACACCCAGCCAAGGAACGATCGTTAGAAAAACAAACTCATTGGACACTCACAGTTGCCAATCCATTGGCAGTCGCTATCCATGCTCTATTATTTGCCACAACAAGAGACTGAATTGTTAATTCACCCGATACGATTTGAGGGGTCGTCGTATCCTGCCATGCGCCAGACCGTGTGTGGTGTGTGTAAAACAGATCGTTCGTTGCTATCCACAACACCAATGGCACTTCGGGTGTAGGCGGTAGCGGTTGCGTTTCTTCCTCCACTATCATTTCAGGGAAGAATTCGGATTCCGACGGATCTTCTATTTCCACGATTTCCTCCGGCACTATGTCAGTCTCTTCCGCAAAGGGTGCCTCGACCGCTTCTTCAATAGCAGCTTCCTCAACAACAGGCGAAGTATCAAGAGTTCCCCGAATATAAATGTTCTTCAATTTGTTTTCATCGTCTACGCCGGTGTGGAGCGTCGTCGATTTCCCGTTCCGACCATCTAAATCCGCCCGGAAATAACCGTTGGACTTCTCATCAACATTGAACCATGTAAAGAGGAGCTGCTCGGCTGCGGTCTCAATCCCGACGATTGTCATACCTTCTCGAATTGCTGTCGAATGGTACGTATACCACTCTTCTATTTCTCGATCAAATGTCCCAATCACACCATCTTCCGAGACACACCAAACCCTCTCAGGTGTCAGGACCAACGTCTCAAGATCGTCTGCTGGCAGTTGGCTGTTCGGAACGTTGTAGACAAGAGGCGGATCAAGACTCTCGCGAATCCGGCGGATAGCACCGATACCGGTTGCAAACCAGATTTCTGTTTCGTCCATCTTGATATCCCTGACCCAAGCGGGGAAGCCATCAATGGGTGAATACGCCTGAATTTCGCCGGTTAACCTGTTGTAATGGATCGCGCCTTGCGAACGCGTGCCGATCCACACCTCTTGTGCGTTGACGGCGATGGCTCTAACATCTGGAACCGTTTCGACAGCACTATTAATAAGTTGCGGGATATCTTCGATAGGTATCCATTTATCATACGCAGTCTCAAACAGCATAATACCTTCCGCAGTGCCGATCCACAACTTTGTTTCATCATTGACAATAGCCTGTATTTGGTTGGCTGGCAGTCCGTCTGCGTCTGTGTAAACCGTCCATCGCGTCCGGTCAAGAATCTGTTTCGCCCGTTCCTTCACGGTCTCATCTATGCTTGACTCGTAGATGAGACTCGCTTCACTCGCAGCCGCTGAGATCTGACCAAGTTTTAAATTAACCTCAGCGCGGATAAGGCGCGCCTCATAAACCCACTCGCTTATCGGGTAGCGCACAAGAAATCCCTGTAAAGTGTGAAGCGCATCTTCTAACCGACCCGTTTCTGCTTGGAGTTTTCCTATCAGGAAAAACGCCTTTTCGTGTTTGGACCTGTCCGGATACGCTGCAATCGCTGATTCAAGGATCGGCAGCCCTGCAGCCGCATCCGCCAACTGTTCAACGAGTAAGAATCCGGTAATATAACTCAATTCGGGAACGGATGGGTGTTCTGGATAATGGGTCAGGATTAACTGATAGTTATCCACGGCTTCAGCATACGCGTCATTGGCGAGTGCGGTATCGCCGAACTCCTGAAAGAACGGCACAAGGTCATAATTGGCGGCATCGAGGATCGCCACAGAGCGGAAGCGTTCCAACGCGCTGGCAGTGTCGTCCGCTGCTTTGTGAAGCAAGCCGAGTTGATAGTGCGCAGCGGGGTACTTTGGGAGTTCCTCAATAGCGGCTTCAAAACGCCCTTTCGCTTCTTCGGGGAGTCCTAACTCCAAGAGCATGCGTCCATTGCGGAAATACTTCGCAGCGGTTCGATCCGGAACGTGTGTGGTATCTGACGTGAAATCAAGGCTATAACCTGTCACGGGCAGCCGTAGCACCTGTCCATTATATTCAATTTCAAAATGGGTTTCAGTGCCACCGCGCCAAATACCGGTGAGTCTATCGCCGTTCTCTCCATCTACGACGACGTACTGCTGACTATAAACAGAGGACTGACAGATGAATAGAGCAACTGATATTATTAGCACGAATAGACGATAAGTTTTCTGTTTTTTCGTTTGTGTCTTTTTTCTAAAGGTCTGATGCAACATAATTTACCTTCAAAATATAGGTTAATAGTTATAGATTTATAATACCAGAAACACGGTGAAATGTCAAGCATATCACCAAACGTCGCTTGATACCAAAGCTGCTATCGGTTATAATAATACCTGTCATGAACCAAACCACACTCCCGATTACAGAACTAAAGGAAACATTTCAGGATGCGATCACAAAGGGTCCCGTCGTGATTGTCGCACCGACCGGCAGCGGCAAATCGACGCAAATTCCGCCGTGGTGCGCAGCGTTATCCGATGCGTCTGTGTTAGTCGTTGAACCGAGACGCGTCGCATGCCGCTCACTCGCACGGTGGGTCGCACAACAACACGGCGAACCGTTGGGACAGTCGATCGGCTATACCGTCCGCTTTGAGGACGTTAGCGACAATGCGCGAACCCGCATCCGTTTTGTCACACCCGGTGTCGCCTTACGATACGCCGCGGGACCGGAATTGGATCAATACGGCACCATCATTCTGGACGAATTCCACGAGCGCGGTGTAGAGGTAGACCTATTTCTCGCCATTTGCCGAAAGAAGCGGCGCGACGCGAGGCTTGTTATTATGTCTGCCACGTTAGCCGCACAACAACTCGCCCGCGCCATCGGCGGACAGGTACTCCGTGCCGAGGGGCGCGTCTATCCCGTTGAAGTGCGTTATCTCGGCGGCACAGTCGTGCCGACTGCCCACGACTTAGTGGAACGCGTGGAGAAAGGGATCAAGCGCGCCCTCAAAGAGACCGACGGAAATATTCTGGTCTTCCTACCTGGAAAAGGTGAAATTAGGGACTGCCAAGATGAATTGCGCAGGATGCGGAACGTTGAACTCCTCCCACTGCACGCAGACCTACCACCCGGTGCACAGGACTTAGCATTTGACCCAAAATCGCAACGCCGTCGCGTCATCCTCGCCACCAACGTGGCAGAAACGTCCATCACACTTCCCGGCATCACTGCCGTCGTAGATGCAGGCTTAGTCCGTCAGCGTATCCATCAAAATCGGCGTATCGCCCTCGCACTGCGTCCGATTTCTCAAGCCTCCGCCGAACAACGCCGCGGACGTGCCGGCCGCCTTGGACCCGGCATCTGCTACAGACTCTGGGAAGAGCACGCACAACTTGAACAGGAGACACCGCCAGAAATTCAGCGGGAGGACCTGACGCAATTCGTGCTGACTGTCGCGTCAACCGGCTACCGTCCACAAGACCTGACGTTTCTTGATGAACCCCCAGATTTCGCTGTCGTACGCGCACAGACTGAATTGAAAAGTTGGGGTGTACTCTCTGACGACGGCACACTGACAACGGCGGGGGCAAAGATTTGTGCATTACCTGTAAATCCGCTTCACGCCCGTTTGCTTGTTAAAGCCCCACCCCCGCTCCGACGCGATCTCGTGGACTTGATTGCCACGCTGGAACGTCCTGCCCCGTTATGGCGGCGCATGAATGATCTATCAACAGAACGCCAAGACACCGTTCAGAAAGCCCGGCAAAAAGACCTATATCGCGATGGTTGCGACGCAACAACAGCAATCCGAACGTTGCGCGCTGGCGATGAAAAACGGCATCATCTCCACAAAACCGCACTCGCCGAATGCCGTAGAATCGCGACGCAGCTCAGAGAATTCTTCGCGTTGCCACCCGTGATGAAAGACAAAACACCCCTGCAACCCAATCGTGCTGAATTGATTGCGCATCTTCTCCGTGAATGGGACGCTTGTGCTTATGTCCGAAGACGAAGAGGCAAAGGCTGGGGAAATGGGCAGGAAGAGGTCTTACTCGACGCTGATTCACTCCTACCCGACGAGCGGCACGCTGCCCTTATCCTGGACACAGTCGGCATCGCGAAAAGCACACGCGTCCAACTAATGGGACGCACGGCTATACCTTGCACCTTTGAGGACTTAGTAGAGGCAGGTATCGGCACCTCCCAACTCGCCACACCCAGACGCGAAGGCGAGGACATCGTTGCAGAGGTCGTAACCGAATATGCGGGACGGGAAATCGGACGCAAACGTCGCCCGCTCAAGGGGGTATTGTTGAGAGAAGCGTTAGCATCTCTCATTCTCTCTGGATCGCTGTTTCCGAATGTTGGTGAAGCTCTCACACGAGCAGTTGATGCTTGGCGGCTGTACTGCGCGCTCAACCCCGACGTACAAACATCGGAAACAACGGCGTTAACACCGCACGCGTGGTTAGTCTCACAGCTCACCACGTTAGGCGTAGAGGCTGCCGAAGAGTGGCAACTCCTCTCTGCCGAAGATTTAACATTTACTGAGATAGACCCTGGCACTATTGCAGAGATTGAGGCGCAATATCCAAAAGAATTCTCCATCAACGGTGCGAAATTCGACGTGGAATACAACCCTTCCCAAAAATTGGTTACCTTACGCTGGCAGCGCGGTATCCGTCAACCGGCGTTGACTGCAGTATTATTGCCACGCTGGAACAACTGGAAAGTGCAACTTGACCTCCGTGGACAGGTCCGAACGGTACGTCCTTAGTCGGCTTTGATTTCACCCCAGAGCGTTGTTATCAAATCTGGTTGCGGCATGACGGGCAGGTTAATTGGATTGAACCAAGACGGCGTAATGTTCATGCCACGGTGTGTGAGCTCTTTTTTTTTCCCGGTATGGACATCAATCACGACGATTTGACGATCCCCATCTACCGGTTCTTCCGTGTAAACAATTTTATCGCCTTCAGGTGACCATGCTGGACTAAAGGTACCGAGTGTGGCTTTCCCAATCTGCTTCAAACGGCCCCCATCCCGATTCGCGACGAAAAGTCCATCTTTATCAATCCCTACACCCCACTTGTACCAAGTAAAGGCGAGTCTCTCACCGTCCGGTGACCATGCTGGCGAATACATCCACGGTGATTCTTTGGGTAGAAACGCTCGTACCGCACCCGAACTGAGCGTAAGAATGCGGATGCCACGGCTACCTTCCACATCGTCAACAAAAGCGATTTCAGTTCCATCGGGGGACCACGACGGATTCCCGCCACGCCGGTCTGCCGAAGCGACCTGTTTTACATCTCTCCCGTGTATCGTTGCCGTTTGGATGCTCCATTGGGGCAACTCTGCGTGGAACACAATCCTTTCGCCATCCGGTGCCCACGCCGGTTCGATCCTCTTTGCCGTATCCCTAAAAACTTTCCGCAGCCGCCTCCCATCCGCATCCATCACATAGAGATCCATCACACCATCCCGATCGGAGACAAACAGAATCTCCTCACGAGTCGGTGACCAGACGGGGCTGACATCGAGGCCTTGGTTTCGGGTGAGTCGGGACTGATGACTTCCATCGGGGTTCATAACATAGATATCCCAATTCCCACTGCGATTCGATGAGAACGCGATTTTCTCGGTTTTCGGTGTCCTTGCGTCAACCGGGTAAGCACTTGCAAACACGAATATCAAACTCACACAACATAGAAAGAAAAAACTTTTACTTTTCATCAAATTCTTCTCCTATTACTGATGTTCACAAAAAATTAGTCTCGCGTTTTCAGCTTGCCCCACACTGTTGTGAGCAGATGGGGTTGTGGCTGAACGGGCAATGCATACGCCGGGTCAAACCAATCGGCGAAAAAGTTGATACCTTTGCCTGTGAGTTTCTTCGGCTCACCGCCGTTCAAATCCACTGTGTAGATGTGCCGATTCTTACTTTTAATATCAATATCGTATCGTTCATAAACAAGCGCATTGCCATTTGGAGACCAATCCGGATAATCGGTCGAAAATCCAGCAAGCGGTTGAACAATTCGCTCAGTCTCGCTGCCGTCATCATTCATAATATAAATTGACGAGTTGCCACCTTCAAACCAAGAAAAAACAATCTTGTCGCCCGATGGTGACCACCTCGGAGAACCCACAGATATTCCGACTACATTCCCAAATAGCACCTCTTTTTGACCAGTTAGTAAATCAAATATGTGAATTCTGGAAGTTGTATTCTCTGGTCTTAAGGGTGCATCAAAAACTATTTTTGTCCCGTCAGCAGACCAGTTGGAATAGCCATCAAAGTCCCCTACGGGGGCGACTCGCTTTTCGTTCTTTTTTCCCAATGATGCAACGTAAAGTTCCCTCACTGCATCCGATCGGATGTAAGAAATCTGTCTCCCATCGGGTGACCATGCTGGGGCAAATCTTGATTTGAAATCATTAAATACCTTCTCCACATTCGCACCGTCTGCGTCCATAAGGTAAAGGTTAAACACCCCGTCTCGATTAGAAGCAAAGAGAATTTGTTTTCCCATAGGGGACCAAGCAGGTTGCAAATCGGATGCTTCGTGTCGTGTTAAGTTTGTCTGTCCTGTCCCATCCGGGTTCATAATATAGATTTCGTTATTGCCATCTCGGTTTGATGTAAACACGATTTTTTGACTTTTCGGAGCATTGGCGAAAATCGGATAAATACTCGCAAATGTAAGTATCAAACTAAAACTATAGAAAACAAAAAAGCGTGTAATTTTCATAAGATTCTCCTTATGGTGTGACCTATTGGTCTATACACCTTTACTCAATCCGTTTAAAGGTGCATCGGAGTCCACCCATTCGCACCCAACCGTTTGGCGTTAGTTCCACTTTCCCGTAGAGGACCAAATAGAGCCTATCATCTGTCACTGTAATGCCCGGCATTAAGAGAGCAGTCTCCTGTCGGCGAGCGGGCCGCACCGGCGGTCCTGTCATACGTCTATTACGTCTCGCCCCATCTATCGGTGTGATATTCCGTCTCGCAGCGATCTTTCTTTCCCGTTCCTTAGCAGTCCTCCACTTTACCGGTTCAGAACCGAATAGGAACTCAACCATCTCCGGTCCCGTCCGCCGATTAAAACTAATAAACGGAAATGGATCATCGCCGTATTGCTTAGTGGTGATGTAACACTGCCCGGTCGCACTCTTACTGCCGTTGTTGCTGTTATAGTAATATGAGCTGCGGTCCTCGAAAAATTCAAGCGTGAGATTTTGGCGTGTAGAGGCGACGAGCGCGGCTTTTGCTGCCAATATCTGTTGACTCGATTTTTCATCGGTTACTTCAATACGCGGCAAACGCCTCACATTTTCCGTGGTGGTCTGTTCATCTGTTTCCGAATTTGACGAATTCGGTGCTTCCACTTGTTCAGGGGCAGTAGGTGCTGCTGCCTTGTCCGCGGCACTTTTAGAAAGTTGCTGCAGAAAAGAAGTCGCCGATTTCAACGCCTGCTGAGGTGTAGACTTTCGCTCCCCTGCGTCAATGCTCCCTTCTTCAACCTCTAAGCCGACGTACTGCCACTTACCAACAAGTAGATCCTTCACTGCCTGCTTGACCTTTTCAGGATTTTGTCTCTGGCGTGCCTCGTTATAAGCCGCAATCAGACGAAGCCGTTCCTGTTGTGTTTCCTGTGGTGTTAGGGTCCCGCAGCTTGTGAATACTATCGTTAGGATACCGAAAACCGTTAGCATTTTCACCCCTCATCCCTCCTTTACTTAATTCGCTTGAAAGTACAGCGGACACCTCTGCTTTGCGCCCATCCGTTCGGTGTTAATTCCATCACACCAAACAGGGTTAAGTACAACCTATCCGCTGTGACCGAAACACCCAGCCAATTCCATGGAACTAACTGTTTAGAAGCATCATCTGGTGTATCACGGACATTCGGTGGCACACCGGAAATGAATTCAGGAAAACGCTCACCTGTATCCCGAAAAACTCGCAGATATGGAAGCAGCTCATCACCGTAACGTTCCGCAGTGATTTTGAAACTTCCCGTTACCTCCGTGCGTCCATTTACCCCGCGATATCGGCGGTAGACATTTTGATCTATAAAAAATTCGAGTGTAAGATTTTTACGAGCCGTCGCGTTGAGTTCATACTTTAATGCTGCCAGTTCTTCACTCAAATCGCCTTCAGCAACCTCTATGTCCACAAATTGCCACGTGCCAAGGAGTTTCTGGGTTAGATCGTCTTGCATTGGCCGTGGATCGGTCTTTCGACGGGCATCCTCATGTGCCGCTCGCAATCTCTCGCGCTCGCTTTGCATTTCCTGGTATTTCGCACTCGTACAACCAGCAAAAACCAGAATCAGCAGACTAAAAACCGTTAATACCTTCACTCCTCAACCCTCCCAAAGTAACAATGCATCCCACCACTTTGTACCCACCCAGTGGGACCTAACTGCATCTTGCCGTGCATCGTGAGATACAACCTGTCTTCTGTAACCGAAACACTGATCTCTTTCGCCGTTGAAACACTTTGTGCGCTTGAGAATCCAGAGGAGCCCGCTGATTTGCTACTCGGATTTACAGCGAAAAGGAGCTGGGACATCTCGGGACCCGAGCGCCTAAGAAATCGGATAAACGGAAAGGGTTCATCGCCGTAACGGATGATGAAAACGTAAAATTGACCGAAAATTTCCGTAGCACCGTTTTTGCCTCGGTAGTGGTAGATATCTTTCTCCTCAAAGAATTCAAGTGTAAGATTTTTCAGATCCAGAGCGCGCAGCGCGGCTCTGGTTTTTGCGACATCTTCAACAGCAACACCCTCCTCGACTTCAAGGTTTAGGAATTTCCATTTTCCGAGGAGTGTATCGGTTATACCAGTTTTGACTTTGAGTTCACTGTGTTCTTCACGGAGGTCTTCGTAGTTCTTGAGGAGCTGATCGCGCTCTGCCTGCATTTTTTGATATTCCGCACTGGTACAGCCTGAAAGTATCAAAACCCAGATACCAAAGATAGTTAAGATTTTCACCACTCTTTCTCCTTATCACCAATCTCACCAGTATTATACCAAGCCCCTATTTAAATAGCAAACGCTGAGGCGCGGGGACGGGGTCATTTTAGGAATTAAGACGCGATTCTACGATGGAAAGGATGCATAATTTTAAAAAACCAAACAACTCTGACACATTCGCGACTTTAGAACGCAAGCGTCAATCCAAAATAGACGATCCGTGGCAGTTGCGGTGCGTCAAACACTTCACGCTCAATGCCGACTTCTTGACCTTGTACGTCAAGTGTCGCCTCTTCAAAAATGAACCGTATCTCATTTTTTCGGTTGTATGCATTCAGAATATCAAGAAAACCTCCCACTTGCAAGCCCCAAACGTTCCATTTATGGCTTATCCGTAGGTCCAATTTATGATAGGGTGCAAGTTCGGTGCTTAATTGTTCATCAGCACTCGCCAAAAGTGGGTTCAATCCACGCGTTACTGGGTCCTGGATGAGAACGACGGAGCTGATGGGAACTTCGGAGGTGCCGCTGAGATATTGCCACTTCGCGCCAATTTCAAAATTCGGCGTGAAACTGTAGTTGGCGACGACACTCACAATGTGCGTGTTATCAAACAGATACGGCTGATAGGCAGCATCGGATCTCTCGCGCCGCTCGGCATGTGTGTAACTATATGAGATCCAGCCGAAGAATTTATCTGGAATCCGATGCCGCAAGAATACCTCCGCACCCCCAACGTATCCTGTCCCTTGATTGAGATAGTTCGATACTTCATCGGGTGTTACCAGTTTCTGTGCGTCTTTGTAATAGGTAGCAAATTTGAGTTCGGTCCGTGATGAGAGTGGATACTCTAATTCCATAATATAGTGCCGTGTGAGACTCGATGCCAATGCTCGGTTGCCGTCTTCTGCTAATAGGTGAGAGGGTTGTGGACTCTGTTCATAGTGTCCGTAGGCGAAGCGGAGATTAGCACTGTTTGGCAGCTGGAAACTCACGCTCCCCCGAGGTTGGATAGAGACCTGCTCAATCACATTCAAATAGTCGAAACGAACACCGAGCGCCACCGACAAAAACGAAAGTGGATCGTAGCGTGCTTGTATATATCCCTCAGCCCTATAAAAATCGTGTCCAAATTCGTCGTATATCTCTTCAACACTGCGTTCCGTAACCTCATAAGTCCCATCATCCAGTGTGACCACTGTAACTGAATCTTCATTTGCCTCTGCATATTCAAGGACTTCCGGCAGTTCCGCCGGATCCTCCACCTCACTTGTTACGTATTCTGGAAACCTGCCATCCTCAAAACTGTTCGCGGGACTAAATGAAAAGAGGAAACCCGGTTCAAATTGAAACTTCGGTGTTAACCGATAGGATACATCTCCCCGAAGCGTCCAGACCGGAACGTTAACCTTTACATCGTAGTGCCCATAGTCAGCAGAATAAGTCCATTCCCCCTCGGGATTCTGAGAAAACCGCTCCCTGACCGGCACTTCAAATGCAATAGTGAGGAAATTGAAGGCACGTGTCAAGGATAGATGCGAGGCGAGATTTTCGGTGAAGCCCGAACGGAGATGGATACCTTGCCCATCAAAACCGTTTTTGAAAAGAGCAGAGACGCTTGCCCTTTCAATATCCGCAGGCACTGTTTCACCTTCAATTTCGATGTCTTCTTCCACAATCTTAAAATGATCAGTTGCAGCGAAAGCGTTGAGCGTGAGACGATGTTTTTCACCGAGAGGATAAGCAAATTTGAGTTGATAATCTGAAAAGTAGGGCAGCTGCTGTTGGCGTCCCGTCTGGCTTTCATAAATCGGTCCAGTTTCGTCTTCAAGGGTAACTGCACCGACAACGAGATCTAAGTAACTCCGCCGTCCAGAAGCAGAGATGTACCCCTTATCCCCGATTCTGGCTTCAAGCAACCCTTCAGAGTAGAGAATATTCAGGTTAAATTTTCCATCTAATCGCTCGTTAATGTTGTCGCGCGCTTGGATGTCAAGCACGGCTTGTGAATCCAGTCCGAATTCGGCACCGTAGCCCCCGGCATAGATGTCAATTTTTTCAAGTGTTTCCGAACTCACCGTTGAAAGTAAACCGCCCCAGTGAAAAGGGTAACCGAGAGGCGTTCTGTCGAGATAGTAGAGATTCGAGCCGGGTTCACTGCCGCGGATGTAGAGAACACCGAAGTAGTCGTTTGGAATGCCGATGCCTGGAAGGGTCATGAGTCCCTTGAGGGTATCGTTAAGCGTCCCGGGGATACGGAGAAGTTCACTGCCTCGGATTTCTGTGCGGCTCACGGTCGACGGAAGGCGTTTTCCTTCTACAATAATGGTCTCCAGCTTAGCTGCTACACCGAGATGGATTTTCACTTCGGTGGTGTCCCCGCTGTTAATTTCAACGGAAACTTCTGTCGGTGCTGTTTCAGTGGGATGCGTGACGATAAAAGTATATGTGCCTTCAAGGAGTTCTGTGAAGCGGAAGGTACCGTTTTTATCGGTTTTTTGATTTTGATCGGTTTCGAGAATACGAACATCGGCATTTGCAAGAGGCCTTCCGGTGCTGCGTTGATAGACGGTTCCTTGAATATCACCTGTTTGTGCTAAAGCAGGCAGGGGTATCGCGATAAACACAAACAGGATTATGATGAATTGTAGCTTCATTCAGGTGTTTTGCCCTCCGTTTCGGACGTTCGTTAATAGGACTTACGCAATTCCCTGGTAGGTGCGGTTTCTAACCGCACCGATCGCCTGATAAATAGCGGAATTTCGCAATTTTGCGTAAGCCCTGTTAAATTTAAAACGTTACGCTATTGTTCCGTTATTGAAGATACAGCTTTAAGGCGAAAAGGGTGCATAATCTGAATTTTCACCTGAAAAACGGCAAATTTCTTGAAACTATCCTTCAACGGCTTAGCTGTAATTATAGAGTAAAGTCAATAATTTCTTGGACATCCCGATTGTAGCGCAAACTGTTAGTTTGCGAGTTCTCCACCCCTGCACAAACTAAAAGTTTATGCCACGAAGGTCCACTTATTTTTCGGTTTTACTATAAGACATAATCTTATTTTTTTATTTTTTTGGACTTACACATTTCCCTTATCAGGGGACTTATGGACTTTTTGCGTAAGTCCTAACAATTCAACGCCCAATTGGATTTTTCAGTTGACATAAAGTCTATGCTTACCAGTACGCGAAAAAGCCGAACGTCCGTCAAGCACACGCTCGGCTTCTTTGTATCTCTGAACTTTCCAATGTAAAATCATAGGTAAACCCGGTTCGTAGTAGGGAAACCATTCATTGCCCGTCGTTAGCCTACGAACGTGCGATAAATCACACTACTACGAGCCATCCGTTTGTAGTAGGGCAATTCTGCGGCGTACTTGCCCAAATGCAAAGTGCATTATTGCCCGTTTCTGACGTGCGATAAATCACACTACTACAAACCCACCTAAAATTCAAAATGGATAGAACACCATAGTCGTCTAAATGTTATTCCTGATGCAACGTAACCGACCGACGCGGTGGACTAAATTGCTGCGGTGTCAACGGCACCGCCATATTCCGATACACCTGCACCCGATAGGCTCCGAAGTCCGGCACAAACATCAACCCATCGTCGCTGACGGCGACGGATTTGGGTGAACGCAGGTATTTCTGCGGTTCCAGGTCCGCCATGTCGCGCATCCGATTTGGACTGCCGTTTGTCATCATATAAGCCAGTGACACCTTTGACAGTGTAGCGTCTCCGAGGAATTTCTGCACATACCGTCCTTCTTCGTTGAAGAGTTGGATGCGATTGTTTCCACGGTCAGCAACATAGATATCACCGTTCAAATCAACGTCAATACCGGCGGGACGATTGAGTTCGCCGTTGCCGCTGCCAGACCTACCGAATTCAAAAAGGAACTCCCCTTCGGCATTGAACTTCTGTACCCGGTCATTTCGCCAATCCGAAACGTAGACATCACCAAGTTCGTCCACAGCGACACCCCACGGCATGTTGAATTCACCCTCACCCTCACCGTAGCTGCCCCACTGCAAAAGAAACTTACCATCCTTGGTGAACTTCTGTACCCGATGGCTCAAACTGTCAGCAATGTAAAGATTTTCGTCGGGATCAAACGCCATACCCGAAGGTCCGTTGAGCTGCCCGGGTTCAGTGCCGTGTTCCCCCCATGTGCCGATGTGTTCACTGTCCTTGTTAAAGGCAACAATCCGATGTAAGTATTCATCAGACACATAGATATTCTCTTCACTATCGGCGGTAATCGTCACGGGCCACGTGAATTGACCGTCACCTTGTCCATAGCCGCCCATTGTACCGAGGTCTTCATCCTCAACGGTATATTTTCGGATCATTGCCGTGCCGTCGTTGCGGCACATGATATATAAACGTCCCTCTTTTCCGACCGCAATGTCAACCGGAAAGTTGGTTGTCCGCCGCATGCTCAGGGTCTTGTGAAATGGATACCCGGCACGCAGCAAGCCGTAAGGTCTGCCCATCATAACCTCCTGTTTTTCTAACGATTGCTTCTGGACGCTGCGTCCGTTGTTCTTGCGATTTTCGTCTAACTTCACTATTAATGGTGCTAACAGCCATCTATTGCTTGTCTTTGACGGACATCTTCAAGAACAACGTTCTTGAAGCTCAGATTTAATCGTTAAAAATTATTCTTAGGAAAAAGGTTGGATCTGTTCAAAATTCCCACCGACGATGTGAGTCGGGTCTACACCCATCCACTGCTCCAGCAGTGTTCCGTAGATACCCCGGAAGTCAATGGTGTGCTCAAGGTCTTCACCGTGTGCCCAACGGGAGGGGTCAAGTGACGGATATTCGGAATAGAGTCCGCCTTTCACCCGATCACCAATGATAAACGCACCACCGCCGGTGCCGTGGTCGGTTCCGCTGGCGTTGTCTCGGATACGTCTGCCGAATTCCGTGAAGACGTACATGACGACCTCTTCAGAGGCATCGTGCGCACGAAGGTCAGTGAAGAACGCTTGGATGGCTTCTGTAAGATCCTTCAGGAGCCGCGGATGGTTTGGTACCTCGTTGGCGTGGTTATCATACCCGCCGTGCTGCGTGTAAAAAATGCGTGTACCGAGGTCGGCGAAGTGAACGCGAGCGACATCCCGTAGGCTTTTCGCGATCGAACTTTGCGGGTATTCCACGTCAGACTGATACATTGCTGGTGCCTTCTTAAGTTCATCGGCACCCTTAATCACATCCAACCCTGTCTGGCTGAGGTAGTCCATTACGATACCGCTGCCGATTGTACTGCTATACATCGCTTTGAAGATTTCAAGTGCCTTCGTCCGGTGTCCTTCATCGCCGATACTGGTCATCAGACCGTAGTTATCCAAGTCGCCGACAGAGGTAACCGGGACACCCGAAAGGGCACAGGCACGTGGGAGACCTTGCCCAAAACTGACAGCCGTTAGAACGTTATGACTCTGCGGATCGAGCTCCCGAACGAGTCTACCGACCCACCCTTCATCACCAATCTTCAGCGGTTCACAGGTGTGCCAAATATCCATTGCCCGGAAGTGCGAACGGTTTGAATCTGGGTAGCCTATACCTTGCACAACGGCGACATCGCCAGCATCAAACATCTCTTTTAGCGGTGCAGCACTCGGATTCCATCCCAAGGTATCGTCATGGGGCATCACATCTTCGGCTTTGATGCCGACGACAGGTCGGGAATCGTGATAAATCCCTGCCGTGTACGGGATAAGCGTGTTCATAAAGTCGTTGCCGCCAGAGAGCTGCACAACGACAAGGACCGGGGGTTTCTTCGTAGTACTCATGTCAATATCTCCTAAAGGTTAGCCAAGTTGATACTCTCTTGAAGCCACAATTAATTGGAGCATATTCACGACCTTGGTTTGATTCGTCGCTGCCGCGTCGTCATCTCCAAAATCGAGTTCACCACTCGCCTCTGCAAATTCGGTCAAATACTGCTTCGTGGTATCGCCTACCGGCAGTGGACCTACATAATCAAGGCATTGGTCAACAAATTCTTCAGCTGAGAGCGAGCTCCCATTAGATGCTTTCAGGCGGACAATCAGATCCTGAATACCAGGCTTGGACGCATCACTCACCTCACGAACGGCGAAGTTCACACGAGAGGTCAGCAGTCCACCATCAATCCACTCTTTACCGGTGTGCCAACCTTCAACTGTGGGTGGATCGAGGAGTTTCTGCCCCATTAATTGGGTAGCACCCGCAAACTGTGCCGCTCCGGGTTGGGGAGATTGGAAAGTACCTACCAACTTCACGACGCCAAGGACGAGTTCCGTCGGACTCTTTACCTTCTTGAATTGCGCTTCTTTGAAGAAATCAGAATTGAAGAGGACCTCCAAGACATGCGCCAGATGCCCATCGGACTCCATAAACGCGTTTGCGAGCGTCTCAATGGCATCGGGGTCCTGCGGCGGGGTCACATTCCACGACGGCACTTGCGGCTCATCCGCCACGAAGAAGTTATAGAGGTGGCGGGAGACAAACCTTGCGCAAGCGGGTTGTTCAACGATGATGTCAATGATGTCATCGCCGTTGAAGTTTCCGGTGTGTCCCAAGAAGGTTTTCTCGCAGTCATCGTGTTCTTCTTCAACAAACATGAACGGCGGTGAGTAGTAACCGTGCGGATACAACGGAATCGGTTGCCCGAATGTCCAGCCCGTAAAAGCGAGGGCGCAGTTTTTGATATCGTCCTCTGTGTAGTTACCAACACCTAACGAGAAAAGTTCAAGGAGTTCTCTGCCGTAATTTTCGTTGGGTTCACCTTTGCGATTTTCGTTGTTATCCAGCCAGAAGATCATCGCTGGGTCTTTGGAGAGTTCGAGCAGAATGTCCCGCATCTTGCCCATACCGACCCGCCGAAGCATATCAATCTGGTCTGAAGACGCAAGGATATGCTGATTCTTGCCGAGTCCTGTCGCGAAGACATGGTGCCAGAAGAGTGCCATCTTCTCCTGAAGTGGGCATCTGCTGTTCAGCATCCGATAGATCCAGATACCGACATAGGCACCTTCGCCACCGAAGTAGCGTTCTAAAATATCTTCATCAATAGGGGTTCCGCGTTCAGGATGGACGAGATCGTCAACAACGTTCTCGTAGCCTTTCTCGGCGTAGGCTTCCAACTCGGTGCGGGTTGCTCCAAACCCTGCGCGGCGCATGAGGTGCGCCATTAACGCAACATCGTTGTTCGACATGTTCACCTCCGATAGGTTCACGGTGAGGAGGGTCCTCACGTTAGTGACTTTCGATGGAATACCGTTTTCACGATAAGGTTCGTTCAATTATATTCGGAGAAATTACCGTAAGGTTACGCCTATCTTACAATTAAAGCAAAAAAAATGTCAAGTTTTTTGTTTTTTCGCTGTCAGCCGTCAGCGGTCGGTTGTCGGTTTTAAGAAACTTCAAAATTTTTTTCATTTTATGCACATTTTCGACCCGACCATTACGACTATAATAATTGGACTTTTTATGATATACTTTAAATTTAACAGAAAGGGAAAAAAAATAAGGTAAGGGCTAAACCCCCGTTAATATCAGGTGAGGCGGCAGGTGGTGTTCTGATGCAGAGAAAATATCTATTTCTTTTTCTAATTGTTCCCTTAGTTCCCCTGCTTGTAGAGATCTTCCCCGTTTTTGCGAAAGCACCCAGCACGGCTAAGATCGTGTTTGGGGCAAATCGCGGGCAGGATCGCGACATCTACCTAATGAATCCCGATGGAACACAGCAAGTTAACATCACCAACCATCCCGCCGATGACATCTCACCTGTCTTTTCACAAACTGGTGAACAGATTCTTTTTGCTTCTAATCGAGGGAATCCCGCGCCGAGAACTTGGGATTTGTATCTTATGGACATTGACGGCGGAAATGTTCAGAAGGTATTCGCGAAACCTGCAATTAGAATAGCGCCAACATGGTCTCCAGATGGAAAACGAATTGCCTACCAGCGGATGGATCCTGGCGGACCCTTCATCTACATTGCTACAATGGATGAGAAAAAAGAAGAACGCGTGGCAATCGGTGCCGGTCCCGCATGGTCTCCAAACGGTACAGAGATCGCGTTTGTTAGTGGCGCGCCTGAACGCAAGCAGATTAGTATACTGAACCTCCACACACGAAAATCTAAAGTTCTCTTTCCTGCTAAACCGGTCCCCTCTTGGATACCGGCTTCTGTTGCTTGGTCTCCCACAGGTGACAGGATAGCGTTTTCGTGGCTCCATCGTGTGCCACTCAAGGACTTTCCTGAAACAGAAACCATATATTTTGTGAATCGCGATGGGACTGGGCTTTTGCAGGTTATTGATGAGGCCGGTCCCTGGGTTGTGTCTCCAGTTTGGTCGCCTCAAGGAGATGAGCTCCTTTATATGCGGCATGATGGAAAAGCTGAGTGGTCTTGGCAGATTTTCAGAACGGATTTAGTAGGCGGCCAACCGGAACAACTCACTCATATTGGCATCTGGAATAGTCCAGCAGATTGGTTTGATCCAGCGTATGCATTGCAGGTTTCCCCACAACCGCAGTTGCTAACCACGACATGGGCAGACGTGAAAATTCAAGATTGAATTGCTGCCACGCCCATCTTATCTCGCACGCAAATAAGAATACGAGGAGCTTCTAAAATGATTAAGACCTATACCAGAGGTTTTTTCACGATATTTCCTCTATTTTTTTATCTTTTCAGCTTAATAGTATTGTCCGGAAATATATGTCTTGTTCCGGCAAAAGCACCAACAACATCTAAAATCGCGTTTGCGGCGACCCCAAACGGGAACTGGGATGTTTTGTTGATGAATCCTGATGGCACTCAGCCAGTAAACCTGACGAAGCATCCCGCAGCGGATCACACACCGGTTTGGTCTCCAACGGGTGAACAGATTATTTTCTCTTCAGACCGCGATAGGTTTCCAGGGAGTATAGACCTCTACCTGATGGACCCGGACGGTTCCAACGTGCGTCGAGTTTTCGGAAAATCAAAAGATAGAGCCGGTGCAACATGGTCGCCAGATGGAAAACAGATCGCTTATGTTTCTCTGGAGCGCGGGCAATTCGTTCTTTATATCGGCACAATAGATGGAAAAAAAGAAGAGCGCGTGGCATTCGGATCTGCGCCAGTATGGTCACCGGATGGGACAGTGATAGCCTTTAACGTCGGGTGGCCAGAACGTATGCGAATTAGTGTCTTGAATGTCGAAACACTTCGTCAAAAGTTTCTTTTCCCACCAGAACCACAACCTTCATGGATGGGAAAAATAACATGGTCTCCAAGTGGAGATAGGCTCGCCTTTTCATGGCTGCATCGTGAACCGTTAAAAGACTTCCTTGAAACCCAAACAATCTATACCGTGAACCGCGATGGTACCAGTCTTAAACAGATTGTCCCTGAGGCGGGCCTGCAAGCCCGTGCTCCGGTATGGTCGCCAGATGGGAGTGTTCTTCTCTACCAACAGGTAATAATTAACAAAGCCCTGGAAAAAAAGGAGTGGCAAATTTTCAAAATTGACGCGTCCGGTGGCGAGTCTATTGAAGTGGGGCCTCCTGGGTGGTATAGTTTAGGGGATTGGTTCGATCCAACGTATGCGTTGCCGGTTTCATCACAACCGCATCTGCTAACAACAATATGGGGAGAAGTAAAAAAGAAATAGTTCCTTAACCTTAAAAGTTCAATTTTTTTTAAATTATGCACACTTTTCCAACAAAATTGTGTCTTTAATAATCAATGAGATTGTGTTCCAGTAAGATAATTCATTTCTCGTTTCTGAAGTTCGATAAATCAAACGCCCACGAACCCAACCTAAAATTCAAATCGGGATGTTTCATATCCCACTTGGAGAAGAATAACATTGAGAAATTTCATCCCAGATGTAGTCGTGTTTCACCGCTACGTCTATCTGCTCTAATAAACGCTGGGAGGCGTAAAAATGAAACGTCTGTTCAAATATACCCTATTAGGCACCCTATGGCTTCTCACTCTAATACTTCTACCCCTAAGCACGCACAGCGCGGATGTTGGATATATAGCTTTTTCGTCCTATAGAGGGGAGAACCGCGATATTTACATCATAGATACTGACGGGCAGAATCTCCAGAATCTAACGAACACTCCTAACATCGGTGAGTTAGATCCGACCTTTTCCCCCGATGGGCGTTATATGGCTTACGCTGCCTATCATAATAGAAATTCAGATATCTATGTGTTGGATTTGGAAACACAGGCACGCAGACGATTGACCCACAACCTTAGCGAAGACACATCTCCTGCTTGGTCCCCTGACGGAAAATGGATTGCCTTTATTTCTAACCGACGTACCAGTTATGAGATTTACAAAATTAATGCCAAAGGTGGCAACCCTCAGCTCCTGACACCGCTGCGCGATAGAGACAGTTTCGCACCCGCATGGTCACCCGATAATCAATGGATTGCTTTCTTTTCTGTTGGTGATCAAGTTGGCAATCACAACCCGCGCATCTATGTGGTGTCTTCCGACAAGAAACAGATGCATCAGCTTGCATCTGCCCTTAGGTCTGGTCCGACGTGGTCTCCTATTGGAGACAAGATTGCCTTTCCTGCTTCGAGCGGCGCGTGGACTTCTCATATTTACATCATGCGCGCCGATGGGGCTGATGTTCACCAATTAACGCATGGTGTGAATTGGCACGGGGAGCCTGCTTGGTCTCCGAATGGACGATGGATCGCCTATACTTCAGGTGAACCTGTAAAAGGGGCTGCTAAAAGAGACCTCTATCTGATAGATGCGATCGGCGGAGCACCGCGTCAACTAACGACGCATCCGTCGGGCGGTAGAGATCCAGCGTGGGTCCCTGAACTGTTCTTCTCCGTTTCACCGAGTACAGAGAAGATGACAACGTTGTGGGGAAAAATTAAACAAGAATAGCGTGAAGGATTTCTGCCGGCACGCATATCCTTTTACTGTTGCTACAATCAACAACGCGAGGTTCTTATAAAATGTTTGATGCTAACGTGAAACGTTTTTTCAACAGACTCCTCTTAATTTTTTATATTATCAGTTTTCTGTTATTATGCCAAACGATTGAGCGTATTTTTGCCAAGGCACCAGACACCGCGAAAATTGTGCTTTCAGCGACACCAAATGGTGATTGGGATATCCTATTGATGAATCCAGATGGATCCGAACAGACCAATCTTACCAACAATGCGGCACTGGATTATTATCCGGCTTGGTCTCCAACGGGTGAACAGATTCTTTTCTCCTCAGACCGCGATCGGTTTCAGGGGAGTTTAGACCTGTATTTGATGGATGCCGATGGTAGAAACGTGCGTCGAGTTTTCGGAAAATCTAAAGAAAGAGTGGCAGCGGTATGGTCTCCAGATGGAACACAGATTGCGTATTGTGCTCGAGAGCAAGGGCAATCGGTGCTTTATATCGGCACAATAGATGGGAGAAAAGAAGAACGCGTGGCATTTGGATGTGGACCAGCGTGGTCGCCGGATGGTACAGAAATAGCATTTATTACCGGATTGCCTGGTATGCGGATCGCTATACTTAATGTTGAAACACACCGCCAAAAGTTTCTCTTTCCTCCAGAGGCACAGCCTTCATGGATGGAGAAAGTAGCGTGGTCTCCGGCGGGAGACCGACTTGCTTTTTCGTGGCTGCATCGTGTGCCGTTAAAAGACTTCCTTGAGACGCAGACGATTTATACCTTGAATCGTGATGGTGGCGATCTTAAGCAAATTGTCCCTGAGGCGGGTTTACGCGCAGTGAATCCGATGTGGTCTCCAGATGGAAGCGTTCTGTTTTATCAACAGTTAATAATGGATAAGGCATTGGCAAAAAAACGATGGCAAATCTTCAGAGTTGCTGCGATAGCTGGGGAACCGGTTGAAGTGGGACCCTCAGGGTGGTATAGTTTAGGTGATTGGTTTGATCCTGCTTTTGCATTACCAGTTTCACCGCAGCCGCAGTTGCTAACGACGATATGGGGCGAAGTGAAAAAGAATCCTTGAAAACACTTTGATCTCAAAGCTGGAACAGAATAGACACGACTTATTAGATCAATCAACGAAAGTCGTAAGTATTTTGAAAAGATATTCATAGGCACGATTCTACAAGTTGTTCTTTTGATGTTTGTTTCTAATTTTGGAGGTGATTTTCATGGTTAGGGAACTTTTATTTTTGTTTTCCACTTACAGTTTGGTATCCCTATGCTGGACTTCCCCCGTTTTCGCTGAAGCTCCGGAAACCCCTAAGATCGCGTTTTGGGCAGACCGCGGAGGAACTCGCGATATCTATCTCATGAATCCAGATGGCACAGACCAAGTGAAAATAACCCAACATCACTCACAAAACATCACGCCGGTCTGGTCCCCAACGGGTGAACAGATCCTCTTCGTCTCTGACCGAGATGGGGTCTGGGACCTATACCTCATGGATCCAGATGGAACAAATGTTCAACGCGTTTTTGAGAAAGAGGCATTCAGAGCGGAGCCGACGTGGTCTCCCGATGGCGAACAGATTGCCTACTCGCGCATCATAAACGATGAACGAGTCGTCCACATTGCCACGCTCGGTGAGCAAGTCGAGGAACGAATCGCAATTGGTGGTCCTGCTGCGTGGGCACCAGACGGAATGGAACTGGCGTTTCTCACGGGGTGGGCAGCGCAAAAGATGCAAATTACGCTCTTCAACTTGCACACCGGCAACCGGAAAAATCTTTTTCCACCTAAGGCGATACCCTCGTGGATGTCCAGCAGTGCGCGGTGGTCCCCTACTGGAGACAAGCTGGCTTTTTCTTGGCAGCATCAGGTGCCTCTTAAGGATTTTGTTGAGACAGAGACGATTTACACAATAAATCGCGATGGGACAGGTCTTACCCAGATTATTGAGGAAGCGGGTCCCAGGGCAACGTCGCCGGTATGGTCTCCGCGTGGTGATGCACTGCTCTATAAACGCTCAGCGGGAAACAGGAGTTATCAAATCTTTAAAATGAGTTTAGATGGTGGGGAACCTGAACGACTGACGGATATTGGCTGGAATCATCTCGGAGATTGGTTTGATCCAGCGTATGCACTACCCGTTTCACCGCAACCGCAACTCCTAACCACAACATGGGCAGAAATGAAAAAGAAATAGTCTGTCCCGATTCTCACACATCTCAGCATAAAGATGCCAACCTTCTATTTTGGTTGGATCATTAACCCCTCCTACTCCTCTACAGGAACGCTCTCCCGATCGCGACTCTCAACTGAGAACCGAAAACTGAAAACTAATTTTACATTTTTTCAGATTATGCACAATTCCGCCGCAAAAATTGTGTCTTTAATAATAAAAGGAACTTTCTTCCTAAGCACGCTTAGGTCGAACATACGTTTTTTGGACAAAATTTGAATAAAAATAAGAAAAATCAGATTATGCACCTTTTTTTCCTTAAAATTACATCTTTAAATCACAGAACAATAAAGTAATGCTTTAAATTTAAGGATTAAGCGTTAAGAAAATAAAAAATGATACACCGATATATCCTAAAAGGAGGCGGCGTTTCCTTCCTCGAATTATACGAAAAATATGTGAACTTATGTACCACAAACTGTTAGTTTGTGTGTACGGTTGGAGAGCCCGCAAACTAACAGTTTTGCGGCGTACTCGCCCAGATGCGATGTGCATCGCGCTACGAAAGAAGTGTCCAATTAATTATGGAATTCACTATAAACTCGAGGGTTTTCACGTCGAAGATTTGATGAAAAGCGCAATCGTTAATCGAAAAAGTTTGGTAGTGATCTTAGGTATTGTGTTGATAGGCATTGGCGCGCAGGGCATTAACTACAGTGAAGCTGCCGACGCGTATCCACCGACCTCACGTATCATCCTACTCAAGGACGGAATTTCAATACTCTTTGTGCCACCACAAGGTCGAGGAACCGTTTATGCCGCAAAGAACTTCAGTACTGTTTCTCTCGATTTAGTTCGCAACTCCAAATGGCAGCGGCGAGATGATTCAACGAGCCCCTGGGTTGATGTTCCTGATTCAGAAAGAGCTACCGGATTATACGGCTACGTACTAACGCTTCCCGGTGAATATAGATGGGTGGGTGAACTGAACATCAATGGCACATGGGGAAAATACAGCAGCCGGAATCTGCTTGGGCTCGCGCAAGAAGGAACAGTAACGGACATTCCAGCAGAAACAGAAGGTGTCCCGAACGACCAACACAAACTGACCCTTGAGCGGCATACAAAAGGGGTCCTTGCCGTAACACTCTCTCCCGATGGGCGCACGTTAGCAAGCGGAGACTATGACGGGACGATTCGAGTGTGGGATGCGAAAACTGGAGAACACAAGCTGATACTCAGAGGGCATACGGAAGGTGTTACTTGCCTATCACTCTCTCCCGATGGACGCACGTTAGCAAGTGGGAGCTGGGACCGGACGGTTCGGTTGTGGGATGCAGCAACCGGAGAACACATACTCACTTTTAAAGGGCATAAGGATGGTGTTCGTTCCGTAGCGTTCTCGCCGGATGGGCGCACGTTAGCGAGTGGGAGTTATGACTATTCGATTCAGGTGTGGGATGCAGCAACCGGAGAACACATACTCACTTTTAAAGGGCATAGGCATTATGTTCGTTCCGCAGTGTTCTCGCCGGATGGGCGCATGTTAGCGAGTGGGAGTTATGACCGGACAGTTCGAGTGTGGGATGCAGAAACCGGAGAACCTCTGCAGACGCTCGAAGGGCATACGGATGGTGTCCTTACTGTGGCGTTCTCACCGGATGGTCGCACGTTAGCGAGCGGGGGTTATGACCGGACGATCCGGCTGTGGGATGCCAAAACCGGGCAACACCTACAGACGCTTGAGGGGCATACGCATGATGTCAATTCCGTAGCCTTCTCTCCCGATGGTCGCACATTAGTCAGTGGGGGTAATGACTATACGATCCAGATATATGACGACACGATTCGAGTGTGGGATGCAGAAACCGGAGAACCCCTACAGACGCTTAGAGGGCATAAGGCAGGTGTCACTTCCCTGGCTTTTTCCCAAGATGGTCGCACTCTGGCAAGTGGGAGTTGGGACCGGACAGTTCAGGTGTGGGAACTGACACCCACCACGCCTGCTGTCGAACCATCCCAACTCGGAGGCGATCTCAACGCCGACGGTGTCGTCAATGTCCAGGATCTCGTCCTCGTTGCATCGCAGTTTGGACAAACCGGGCAGAATGCAGGAGACATCAATAAAGATGGTGTCGTCAATATCCAAGACTTGGTCTTAGTCGCAGGAGCGTTCAATGTTACTGTGTCGGCACCCGATGCCCATCCACAATAGGTAAACAGACACCGTGTTTCGTCAAGTACCCAAGTCTGAAGACTTGGGCTTGGTAGAGCATTAGCTCCAACAAGCCAGTTGTAGCAACTGATTTCTCGTTTCATAAAGGATGGTATCCCATACCCCTCCACGAAGGGCGCAAGCCGCCCTGTGTAAAATGTTCAGAGCCGCATTGTGGTCGCGCTCCAGTTTCAAACCACAGGATTTACAATGGAACATGCGTTCAGACAACTTCAGTTTTACAGGCGATTTCTGACAGCATTCCG
>JAJEIE010000007.1 GCA_022827625.1 Candidatus Poribacteria bacterium
ACAATACTAAATGAGGATGCATCGGCACCACCGAGGGTATAGGTAAGGGTGGTATTCGCATCCACATCTGCCGCAGTGACCGCCGTGCCTATGTTTGTGTTGGCTGCGGTGTTCTCTGCGATGGACCGGGTCGCGGTGCTACCCTCTGTGAAACTCGGTGCCTCGTTGATGTTTGTCACATTGATCGTGACATCGATGGTGTCTGTGAGTTTGCTATCAGAAACGGTAATCCTCACGGTGTAAGATAACTTCGCTTCGTAATCAAGTGCTCCACTGGTTTGGAGCTGCCCGTTGGTGCTGTCGATACTGAAGGATGCGGCATCCTTGCCACCGAGGGTGTAGGTAAGCGTGTCACCCGTATCGGGATCTGTGGCAGCGACAGCACTCCCGATGTCTTGTCCAGAACCGGTATTCTCAGCCACAGAACGTGTCGTGGTACTGCCATCTGTGAAGGAAGGGGCGCGATTTTCGTCTACATCTGTGACATTGATCGTGACAACGATTGCATCTGTGAGACCACCGCTATCCGTAACGCGGACTGCCAGATCGTTGTAAGAACGCTTCGTTTCATAGTCGAGGGCGGCTCGGGTTTGCAGCTGCCCTGTATTCGGATCAATACGAAACGAGTTCCTATCACCCCGACGCAGCGAATAGGTCAATGTATCCCCACTATCCGGATCTGTCGCAGTGAAGGCTACACCGATGTTTCTGCCGGATGCCGTCTGCTCCGCAACAGAGAGCGTCGCATGGGTGCCTTGGGAAAACACTGGTGCTTCGTTTACGTCGCTGACATTAATGGTGACAGCAATAGAGGTGCTGCCACCGTTGCCATCAGACACCTCGACGGTAACCGAATAAGAAGACTTCGTTTCAAAGTCAAGTGCAGCCCTTGTTTGGAGTTGCCCGGATGTGCTGAGGATGCTAAACGAGGACGCATCCGTGCCACTCAGCGTGTAGATGAGGGTGTCATTATCTGCATCTGTGGCAGCAACCGTCGAACCGATGTTTACACTTGCTGCGGTGTTTTCAGCGACTGTCCGGGTGGCGGTAGTGCCTTCGGTGAACACAGGACTGGAGGCAGGGCTCTCGGCTACGACACCCTTAGGGTCGTTGTCTTCCTGGAACTCAGGCGGAATTGTAATATCAAGCGTTAAACTTCTACCTGCTGCTTTAACCGCTGCGATGAGCCTGCGGAGCGGTCCATAATCTGAAATCGGGTTTTTATTGAGAGATAAGAATTCCAGGGTCGTCAAGTTTTCAAGGACGGATACATCACTGATGGCATTGTGATCCAGAATGAGCGTTTTCAGGGCGGTCAAATTTGCAAGCACTGATATATCGCTGACGGAATTCTCGCCGAGACTGAGTTCTGTTAGCGCGGTCAAATGTTGAAGGACGGATATATCACTGATGGCATTATGGGTCAGATAGAGCTCTTTCAGTGCCGTCAAGCTCTCAAGGGCAGATATATCGCTGATGGAAGTGGCAGCGAGAAAAAGGCTTGTGAGTGTGGTTAGATCTTCAAGAACGGATATATCACCGATAGAATTACCGGACAGATTGAGGTATGTCAGCGCAGTTAGCCCATTAAAATCACCGGATTTCAGGGATGTGATACCTGTAAAGGCTGGGTTAAGGCTGGTAATTGCCGCAAGGTGTGCGGCAGTTACATCATCAGCATTATTCACACCAGGCACGGCAGCCACAATAGCGTCCCGTATCTGTGGTGTGCGTTCACTGAGTGGCGGATCGATTGCCTGAGCATATCCTGTGTGAAACGTGCTAAGAAGTATTAAGAGCATCAAGAGAAAAAATACAGCAGGTCTTTGTTTTTTTATGAACAGTTTCAATATAAATCTCCATTTTTGTTTCAGGTGTAATTGGTCTATCGCGGTAGTTTGTGAAGCAACACAAAAAGACGCGACGCGATGCCTCGTGCCAAGCGAAGGGCGCGCGGGCGCGAAAGCTACAACACAATCATCGCTGTTGATACTATATTATGAAGACTATTACTTAACGGAAATAAAGCGAGGGGGGGGGGTGGAACCCTTGTTAACTCTGAGTTAGCAGGACGGATTATGAGCGAACAAACGGAGCAACAGCACAACATATCGCTATGCATATCGTCCATTCCAGACACGGGGAAAGCCGTTTTTTCGACGTTAGAATTGATAAGTCTGCTTTGCATACTCGGTACCTTACATTCAATCCTGGGGTTCGGAAAACTACACGTACAACATTTTTTCGCACTGCATGTTCCAATTGACAAAAATTATATATCGCTTACACAATATTGCTCGCAACTGTATTACGGCTACCCTTTTGGTTTAGGCGCATCTGATGGGTAAAACCCGTGAAACGAGGAAACCAACCTTTTATCAATAGAATTTACGCAAAAAACAATAATTTCAGTGTTTTTACCCCCCTAAAGAATCAAAATCAACGGTATGAAGCCCGTATGGGCTTCCCCGGGTATGAATGCCTTAATGGCATTCCCCGCCCCTTATCAGGGAGACTTTAAGAGGAAATCCGTAAGTTATAGGTTATAATACGACAATTTTTTTTGATGATATAACAAAAAAATTATAAAGTCTATATACAACTATAGAATATATGATAGTAATAAAAAAAGCAAGCTATTTTTTTCGGGTGTGTGCAATTTTTGTCGCAACACTAATTTTTTTGCCTGAAACACGTTTGTTTATAGTAAAGTTTGGACAATTTCTGCCTATTTCGTGTCGTGTTTTCACGCGTGTTTTATTTTTCTACGAGTTTTGATCTCAGGTGGAGTTGTCCTTCCTTTGGTATCAAACGTTCTATCGCTGATGGCTGACCGCTAACAGCCAAAACACCTTGCCAAAAAAGGATATTTTGTGATATTCTAACCTATATCATATTTCGTATTTCTGCCGAAAAGGGGAACACTATGGCGGTTCAGATTGCAATTATCGGTTGTGGCGGGATGGCAAACGGACATCTCAACGCCTATCTCACCATTCATCAGGCAGTCCCTGGAAAAGTTGAACTCGTCGCTATGTGCGATGAGGTTGAAGAAAGGGCAGACCAATTTGCCGAGCGGGTCAAAGAGGTGACGGGTAAGAAACCTGCGGTATTTCAAGATACCGACGAGATGCTTGCAAAGGCGGATTTGGACGGCGCAGACATCTGCACTTCGCACGCACATCATCATATCAATGCAATAAAGTGCCTCAACAGCGGTGTCAACGTCATGGTAGAAAAACCGATGGGCGTTACCGTCAAGGCGAGCCACGCGATTATTGCCGCAGCGAAAGCCAATAACAAAATCGCAGCGACTGCTGAAAATATCCGTCGGATGCCGAGTCGGCGCACTGCTGAATGGCTGATGAACAAAAAACAGATGCTCGGAGACTTACGGATGTTCTCTGCACAACACGCCAGTTATCGCGAACCCAATCCACAAAGCGATTGGCACTGGCGACTCGATCTGACACTCGGGGGCGGCGGTATGGTCATGGACTCTGGGGCACACTACTGTGATACCATACGTTACCTCTTCGGTGATCCAGATACCGTTTATGGGCGCGTCTGTCAGTTTGAAGACTTAAAGGTCACCAAAGCCGGAGAAATCGTTAAGAATGAACAAGAGGACACATGGGTGGCGACCATTAACTTCAAAAGAGGCGTGATTGGACTTTGGACGTGTACATGGGCAGCGGTTGGACACGGTTTTCATCACGTCGTCTATTACGGTAGCGAAGGGTGTCTGCTCGATGATGGAGATATTTTTCACGGTCCGTTTGATGGCGCAGAAGTCATTCTCAAAGATGGCACGCGCCATAGCATGGAAAGCCTCATCACCGAATATATGGCAAGCCTCTCAGCTGAAGAAAAGGAACGCCTCTTCCCTCATAATTTCACCGATGGTGTCGTCCTGGAATGCCACGATTTTGTGGATGCAATAGAGAACAACCGTCCACCCGAACTCGATGCCGAGGTAGGCCTCCGCGCAAAGTCCATCTGCGAAGCGATTTACGAATCTAATGCCTGCGGACAGGCGGTCGATTATGAAGAGGTTGTAGCAGGGAATATAGAAGTTTATCAAAAACCGATCAACGAACGGTGGAATCTCTAATTGTCTAAACAGGAACGTTCTCCAACAAAACCTACAGAGGAACACCCACCGGAGATTGGAAACCCGGTCGGATATTTTGAACTCATTCTCGGGAATCGCAATTTCCGCTGCCTCTGGGCAGGGCAGGTCGTCAGTCTCCTTGGTGACTGGTTTAACCTTATCGCTTCTGCAATATTAATCGCTGACTTAACAGGGTCAGGACTCGCGTTGGGGTTCCTGTTCACAATCCGGATGGTAGCACCCTTTGTCATTGCCCCGATTGCAGGGATATGTGCAGACCGCTACAACCGAAAACACCTCTTAATCATCACTGACGTTGCCCGTGCCATCATCGTTTTCGGATTTCTTTTCGTCCAAGACGAAAGCCACGTCTGGCTGCTTTATGCCCTTACGACACTCCTATTCGCAGTCAGTGGTTTTTTCAGTCCTGCTCGAAGCGCAATCTTACCAGATATCACTACCTCGCGAGAACTCGGTACAGCCAACGCCCTCGGTGCTGCGACTTGGTCGGTGATGTTGGCTGTTGGCGCAATGATCGGCGGTTTAACAACCGGATTCTTTGGCAGCCAGACGGCTTTTATTGTTGACGGATTAACCTTTTTCGTTTCAGCTGCTTTCCTCCTTCCAATTAAACTACCCGGTCCACCGTCCGCGGTACCAGGAACCCCGACCCGAGCGAAGCTAAGTGCCTTACGTTACATGTTCCAACATCCCGACATTCTTTTTATTGCGATGCATAAGGCAGCCATAGCCCTCCTACTCTCCTCAGGATTTCAGATTGTACAAATAGAAATTGCCAATAGTTATTTTGTCATCGGTGTCGGTGGCGCGATCAGTTTAGGTTACATGTATGGTGTAAACGGTGTCGGTAGCGGTATCGGACCTATTCTCGCACGATATTGGACCGGCGACCGAGACAAACTGCTCCGAATAAGCATTAGTCTTGGCTATCTGATTGGCGCACTTGGGGTTGTTATTACCGCGCCACTTTATAATCTTACAACTGTACTGATCGGCGGATTTGTCCGGAGTATCGGTGGCGGGATTGTATGGGTCTTTTCAACGCAGCTCCTACTCCAAAACGCGCCGAATGAGATCCGGGGACGCATCTTCGGCACGGAATTTGCGCTTTTTACACTCATGGGGAGCATTGCCACAGCCATCGTGGGTGCCTTGTTAGATCAGTTTCAGATTCGCACTATTCTCTGGGGAATGGTGGCACTCCCGCTTATTCCGACAGTCTTCTGGTCGTTGTGGCAGGTGCGTTACAACCGCAGGCAATCAAAATAACAGGCGCGTTTAGCGCGCAGCCCGAACCCGATCCCCTCTAAACATCCTCAAAAAATTCAGAAATCTTTCATTTTTTTTTAGATTATGCAAGTTTTCTATCCTAAAATTTCGTCTTTAATAATAAAAGGCATGAACCCTATCGCATCGTATAATTTTAAAGCCCCTATGTTTGGTTAAGCGTTTAGCGCATACAAACACGACCTGGTTTGTTCATTAAGAAGGAGCCTCTGTGGAAAGAAAAAAAGATGCTCAACTGATTCAGAATATTTTATTGGGTGACGACGCTGCATTCAACACATTGGTCCAGAAGTACCAAAAAGGCGTTCACGCGCTTGCATGGCGGAAGATTGGTGACTTTCACTATGCCGAAGAGATTACGCAAGACACCTTCCTCCAAGCATACAACAAACTCCGGACGCTTAGAAACCCTGACCAATTTGCTGGCTGGCTCTACGTCATTGCCAGTCGGCTTTGCATCGATTGGAATCGGAAGCAAAAACCTGCGACGCAATCGCTGGAGGACACATCTGTGAAAGAAGTAGAGGGATCGGCGTATGCGCGTTATATATCGGAGAAACAGGAGACAGAAGCCCGGGAACGCCGTTATGAAATCGTTGAGCAACTTCTGGCAAGGCTGCCAGAGAGCGAACGTACAGTCGTCACACTCCACTATCTCGGCGAAATGACGGCACGGGAAATTGGAAAGTTTTTAGGTGTTTCTGTCCGAACGATTGACAGTCGTCTCCATCGGGCACGCAAACGTTTACAGGAAAAAGAAGAACTCTTGGTTCAAGAAGTTCTCGGTGGTGTTCAGTTATCGGCGAGTGTCAGCCAAAATATTATGCAGCAAATCGCTGACATGAAACTTACACCGACTCCGGTTTCAAAACCTTTGCTCCCTTGGGCGGCTTTTGGTGCAGCGGCGATTTTGCTTGTGCTCCTAATCGGATTTAGCAATCGATACCTCGTCCGTTTTCAGAAACCGTATAGTTTTGAGGCAACATCCAAACCGACGATCGAAATTATTGAAGCACCCGCTGTGCTTGATATTGACGCAAAACCGGCTGTGCGGAACCAAATCGGACGGGCTGATACCGAGGGTAAAAGCAGCGGGACCAGTGTGCAGATGGATGAAACGGTCTCAACGTCCAGGGCACTGGAGGATTCACGCGATTTTTCTTCAGCACAATGGATGCCGGATGCCGCATTACGTGCTGCGGTTCGAGAGGCGCTCACACTCCCTGAGTCTGTTCCTTTGACGAAGGAGCAGATGCAAGAACTACGGTATCTAACAGCCGGTGGAAAAGGGATTGCGGATATAAGGGGGCTGGAATTTGCCCAAAATTTAGTCCAGTTACATTTAGGCGATGCGGGTAATTATGTTACTGACTTAAGTCCGATCGCCACACTCACCGCCTTGACTCATCTCAATGTAGGAAGTAATCGAGTCGCAGATCTAAGACCGCTCGCCAACCTAACGCATCTAACCGGGTTAAGTCTCTGGAACAATCAAGTAACCGATGTATCTCCGTTGCGTTCGCTGACTGCTTTGACCTACCTGAATTTAGCTGACAATTATGTAAGTGATCTCACTCCGCTTGCGAATCTGATAAATTTGGACGAATTAGACCTTTTTGACAACGAAGTTAAAAATCTTGTGCCATTGTCGGGTTTGAGAGACCTAAATCACCTAATCCTTACATACAATCACGTTGAAGACTTAAGTCCGCTTGCGGAACTGATGAATTTACAAATACTATGGCTCAAAAAGAATCCAGTAAGAGATCTGCGTCCACTCATGGGGTTGAATCTCACAGACCTTAAATACGACGGTTTATCATTGGCAGCAGAACAAATAGAATCTCCTGAGATATGGATGCCCGACCCTGTGTTGTGGATGGCGGTTCGGGGTGAACTGGGGCTGCTACCGGGTGTTCCGTTGACAAAAGAGAAGATGCAGAAGTTGACATATCTCGAGGCGCAAAATAGAGGCGTTACCGACATAACAGGCTTAGCGTTTGCAACGAATCTCAGAGAACTCCACATGGGTCGGAATCCGATCACAGATTTATATCCACTTTCTAACTTGATAACGCTTGAAAGTTTGCATATCTGGAGCCTCTCTCCGAGTACGCCCAACCTTGATCTCCGTCCACTGACAAATCTCATCAACTTAAAAGCACTCTCTTTGGAGCGGAACGGGATTTCGGATATTCGTCTGCTTGCGGGGTTGAAGAAACTTCGCCTCTTGCATCTCACAGGTAATCAAATTGAGAATATCAGTCCGCTTTCGGGGCTAACTGAGTTGCGAACATTGTGGATCAAGGAGAATCCGATAACAGACTTGCGTCCACTCATAGGATTGCATCTCACAGACCTTAAATACGACGGTATATTGCTGGACACAGAACAAACGGAACCTTCTGAGGTATGGATGCCCGACGCTGCGTTGTGGACGGCGGTTCGGGGTGAACTGGGGTTGTTACCGGGTGTTCCCTTGACAAAAGAGAAGATGCTGCGTCTGGAACGTATAGAAGTCAATTATAACGACACTCTTAACCTAACCGGTTTGGCGTTCGCTACGAATTTAAGGACCCTTACCCTTGATGGAAACAATCACATAACAGGGCTGCGTTCCATTGCCGATCTCATCAATCTCGTCGAGCTGCGTATTTGGCGACCGGAAGATGCGCCACCGACGCATCTCGACATCCTTCCGCTGGCAAACCTTACCAATTTAGAAGAGCTCGTTATTGAGGGTTACGGGATCTCGGATATAAGCATTCTTGCCGACTTTATGAAACTTCAGCGGTTGTATCTCGAAAATAATCACATTGAGGATTTTTCGCCGCTCGCTGGACTGACAAATCTACGGGAGTTGCGGATTCGGAACAACCGGGCAATTGACTTCCGTTCGCTCGTTCCTTTGAACTTGACCCTCTTTAGGTACGATGAGATCTATGAAGACCTACCCGCTGGAACTCCCGTCCTTGAGCGTGTTCGGAATAGGTGATTCGGACCAACTTAACATATTTTTTATAAGCCGAGGCATACATCTATGAAAACAGTAAAAACTCTTTTTTTAATCACGCTAACTTTCATGGCGTTGGGATTCGGGAATGCTTATGCACAACAAAATCTCGCCCAACAGGCGTATACCATCTTTGAGCAAAGTTGCCTCAACTGCCACGGAGAACACGGTGCCTACACTGAAGAAATCGTCATTGAGCATCTGGCACTTATTGAAACTGGTGCTGTTGTCCCGGGAAAACCTCTTGAATCTGAACTCTATAGGCGACTCCTTGAAGGCAATCCTGCGAAACGGATGCCGCTGGGTCAACCCCAACTTTCCGCCGCAGCGATTCTGACGGTTGGCAATTGGATTCAAGCAGGCGCACCGGATTGGAAGGATACCTCTCAGGCAGAGGGTCGGTTCATTACACCTGAAGAAATGTTGGATAGCATCCAAAACCACGTTAGCTCGCTCTCACCTTTTGACCGTCCCTTCGCACGTTATTTTACGATGACCCATCTCTATAACGCTGGCGAGACGACTGAAGCACGCCATGCTTATCAACGCGCACTCTCTAAACTCGTGAACAGTCTCTCTTGGGGACGCGAAGTCATCAGACCACAACCCATTGACCCAGTAGAGACAATCTTCTATATTGACCTTCGAGACTACGAATGGGAGATAGGAACCAACCGATGGACGCTGATTGAACAAGTCTATCCGTATAACATTGAGTTCGATGCCCCTACACAAACGAACCTCCGTGAAAAACTGACGCATCTACGTCAGGAAATGAACTGTGAAGTGCCGTTTATTCATGTCGATTGGTTCCTTGCGACTGCCTCCTTGCCTCCCCTCTACCACGACATCCTCGGTCTCCCTGAGACTGATCGGGAGTTAGAGGCACGACTTGAGGTGAATGTCGTCGAAAATATCCGCAATGCTGCTGGCAAACGCGTCTGGCGTGCGGGTTTCAGCGATTCCGGTGTCTCAAATCACAACCGTGTTGTGGAACGGCATACCTCTCGGTATGGTGCGTATTGGAAAAGCTACGATTTTGCCGGGAGTGTCGGCACACAGAATATCTTTACACATCCACTCTCTTTCACACACGATGGTGGCGAGATTATCTTTAATCTACCCAACGGCTTGCAGGCATATCTTTTGGTTGATGCTGGCGGCAGTTGACTGGATGCTGCACCGATAAATATCGTATCTAATCCTGCAGCGAGCGATCCAACTGTCCGCAATGGGCATTCCTGTATTGGGTGTCATACTGAGGGGATGAAGACGTTTGAAGACGGTGTCCGTGCTGTTGTTGAGAAGAATCCGAATCCCCCGTTTGACAAGGCACGAGCCTTACAACTCTATACAGAGCAGTCTGTGCTGGACGGACTCGTGTTGGAGGATACCGAACGTTACCAACGCGCACTTGAAGCAGCAGGTGATGTATTTGGTGGGATTGAACCTGTGCAACGCTTCTACGAAGCATTTCAAGGGCCCCTTGATGCTGCCCATGCTGCCGCTGCGGTTGGATTAGGAACCGAGGCATTCCTCCAAAGAATCCAGGGGAATGCGGGTTTGCAAAACTTGGGTTTATTGGTGCTGGAAAACGGTACGATGAAAAGAGATACGTGGACAGAGCAATTTAGTGAAGTCATTGTTGCACTGGGTTCTCCTGACAGCAGTGTTCTTAAGCCGATTGTCCCACGGACGGAACGTATTCCTGGCGAGTCCGTTCACATTCCCGACCCGGTCCTCCGCTCAGCAATTGCAGAGACTCTTGGTAAGGCACCCAATGCCGCCATTACTATAGAGGAGATGGCAACATTGACGTACCTTGTTGCGGAAGCAATGGATATTCAAAATTTGGAGGGACTTCAGTTTGCAGCAAATCTCGAAGAGCTAAGACTTCGAGGTAATTCGCTCTCCGATTTATCCCCTCTGGCGGGGTTAACAACACTCAAAGAGGTAGAAATTTCCGGTGAGTCTCTATCGGACCTCTCTCCCCTCGCAGATTTGGTTAACTTGGAGGGCGTAGGGTTTTGGAAGACTTCCGTCTCAGACCTCTCTCCCCTGGCAGGATTAACAAAGCTCAGATGGTTAGAATTTAAGAACAGCCCTGTATCTGACTTATCACCGCTGGCGGGACTCACAAATTTGAAAAGACTGGAGACTTACGCCTCTAAGGACCTTGATCTCTCACCTTTAAAAGGATTGACAAAATTGGTAAAGTTAGGGATTGTTTCCAGTGGTGTATCAGATGTTTCGCCATTGGGTGGATTGATTAATTTAGAATGGCTTTCGATCCAGAGTAACCGTCTTATATCGGACGTCTCGTCTTTGGTATCTTTGAAAAATCTGATAGAACTAAATCTCGCCAGAAACAAGATATCGGACGTAACACCCCTCGCAAATTTGCACAACTTGGAGGTGCTGCAGCTGCAGGAAAACAATATACCAGACCTATCACCTTTGGATGGGTTACGTGAGAATACGGAAATTCATTGGTTCAGTAATCCAGGTTTCCCAGAGGCAGGTCCCAAAATAGAGGGGCCCTGGTTATGGGTGTTGGTGCCGGGAGATGATTTTTCGGATGGTGTAGATTTGCTTTCACAAGCAAGTGACGGTGCTGTAACGGAATCGGTGGTCGCAACAAGCGGGGCAACGGAGGGAAGTCCTGTCGGAGAACATGTGTGGACATCGCACAAGCTCGCACCTACCGGTGGAGATAATATCCGTGCAATGCTAAACGCTATTGATGTAGAGATAGACAATGAGGCAGATAATGCCGTTTATGGTTCTCTCACTTTATATTCACCACGTGAACAGCAAACACGAATATTTGCCGGAAGCGATATTCTCCATAAGGTTTGGCTTAATGGGGAGTTAGTTCATGAGAACCTTAGTTGGGTATGGGCTCGCGATTATCAAGATTATGCTCCTGTCACGTTGAAACGGGGTACAAATGTCTTATTGTTTGCGATTTACAGTTCCGGTGGAGAGTTTAGTGGCTATTTCGGGTTTGAACCCGACACTGAATATATGGTGATATCCCCTGGTACTGGCTTGGCACTCTCGACAGATACAACAAGTGTTCGTGTGGGTGATACGTTCACAATTCGTATCAGCGCAGAAAAAGTTACAGACTTAGCAGGATGGCAATTCGACCTAACATTTGATCCCGATGTACTTGAAGTGGTCGATGTGGACGAGGGCGGTTTTCTAAAGAGAGGCGGTCAAACAACCTTCTTTCAGCAGGGCGCGATTAATAACACTGCGGGAAGCATTGTAGGCTTAAGTTCAGCACTGATTTCCAAAAACGGCATCACCGGTACTGGAACACTATTGTCAGTGAGATTCTCTGCAAAGGCAGAAGGGAACAGCCAAATAGCACTGCATAACTTTCAACTCGGTTCCAAAACCGGTGAAGCAATTCCTGCTGCCATGCGTCCGCTTACTATCACTGTAGAATCCAAACCAGCTTGGGATGTGAATGCAGACGGACAGGTCAGCATCTTAGATTTGATTCTCATTGCCCAAAATTTCGGAGAAGCGACATCTCCTAATTCACGAACCGATGTAAACCGCGATGGAGTCGTCAGCATTCTGGATCTTATTCTTGTCGCACAACACATGGGTGAATCAACGGAAGCAGCCGCGCCTTTTGCTATTGCAATAGACAACGTGGAAGCACTTGATCCCATGATGATACAGGCATGGATAGAACGTGCGCAGGTTGAAGACGACGGTTCTGTTGCCTTTCAAGAGGGTATCGCTTATCTCCAAAGTCTCTTGGCACTGCTCCTTCCTAAAGAGACAGCATTGCTGCCGAATTACCCAAATCCATTTAATCCAGAAACATGGATACCGTATCAGTTAGCGAACACCAGTGAGGTGACAATCACCATCTACGATGTGCGAGGGATACCTGTCCGGCAACTCAACCTCGGACATCAACATGCCGGTTATTACACAAACCGGAGTCGTGCTGCCTATTGGGATGGTCGGAACGAAATCGGTGAGCGCGTCGCGAGTGGTATCTATTTCTATCAATTCCGGGCAGATACCATCTCACATCTGCGGAAGATGCTTGTTTTGAAGTAGGTAGTATGCTGCGTCATAATCCACATCTAACCAAATAAACCTAAATCTTTTTCATATTATGCACGTTTTCTGCGTCAAAATGTGTCTTTAACAGTTTAGGTTTAACGGTCCGTCGAACTCGGTCTCTATGAAGATGGTCTCGCTACATTCTTTGAAGCAATGCCGGTCTCGCCGCAAGGGAGACTTGCTACGACATGGGGCGAAATCAAGAGCCGATAGTGGATTTTAGCATTAATTGGGCACTTTAATCAGATGAGGTAAAGAGAATTGAGAAGGATTGGGATTACGAATCCCATTGCTATTGCACTCGTTGGCATTCTCATCACTTGTGTCTTGGTTTTTGTTGGATGCTCGCCTTTTGATGGGTATATTGCCCTTGATGCAGGATCGGGGTTGCTCCAACCAACATTCCGTATGTATGCCAATCCATATTTTCAAGAACGAGTGGGACGCATTACGAGTATTACAGTTTCAAAAAGCGAACACTTTTCTGGAGAGCAAAAACTAAAGGAACTTGAATTAAGATGGGACGATTCTCAAACGGTTTGGGACTTAGAATATAAATATACTGATAGCCTCATGAAGGCACTCTTGAAGCGGTTGTTGGGATTATCACAACCCGTTCCTCGTTTGACTTACGGGGAAGTGACACAGGGCTATGAGGAAAAAGTGAAAGCCGAACCTCTGGAACCCGGACAATCTTATTTTGTTGAGATTTGGGGGTATGGGAGGGGTATAGCGGCGTTCCATGGGACTCTGGAATTTATCATCCGTTTGGATGACACAGGTCGTCCTGATCGGCTGGAATATAGCTTGCCAGACGATATCTTTGAGAGGACGCGAGATGCGCTTAGGCTTAATCCAGGAGCACGCGAGTAGGAGGTTTTTATGCGTGTTTTGATAAAGGTCTTCACCGGAAGCGTTATTGGCGTTTTCACGATAGGGATGCTCGGGTGTGGGTGTCTTTTTCCGTCTACTCCCTCCAACACGCTGATGAATCTGTACATTGATCTCCACACTGAAGCGGAATTCCTGCGGTATGATGGTAAATATAGAGAGGCGATTGAAAAGTATGAGCAAGCCTTTAAGATTCGTCCGCGTCCTACCGCTAATACAAAGGTCATTGATGTCAGCTACCTTACGCTGTTCAAATACCGTATCGCTTTTTGCTATGCTAAGTTGGCGGAAGCAGAAGGGGACGTTTCCCTCTATATCAAAGCCGAAGAGGTAGTGAAAGAGAGTTACCAAGCTGCGATACTCCGCTCTGATCAGATAGGTGTCCTCTATCTTTGGGGCTACATACTTTTCAAGCAGGAACGGTATGCGGAAGCCCGTGCCAAATTCGAGGAACTCCTTGAGATATCCCTGCAGGGTGGGTTCCATGATATTTTCGCTATGAATGCTATGGATGCGCTGAGGACAACGTATTTGGAATTAGGAGATGAAGCCGCCACCCCACGAGCATTTGAGCAGCTCGAGGAGCGACTTAAGATAGCCCTTCAGAATAGGGTTCCTGATCGTTTTCTTGAGGTCGCCTTGTACGGGCTTGGAGAAATGCATTTGGAACTGGAAGATGAAACCGCTGCACGCCGGGCATTTGGGCAGCTCGAGGCGTTACTTGAGACATCCGTACAAGGGGCAGTTCGTGATAGAAGCCTTGAGAGTTTCTCGTACTTCCACTATCTTGGGGACGCGTATTTGGAACTCGGAGATACGGATGCCGCTCGCCGGGCATTTGGGCGGTTCGAAGAGCTGCTTGAGACATTCGTACAGCAGGAAGCCCGGGATGTGAGTCTTGAGCGTTTCTGGGACTTTTACTATCTTGGTGAATCGTATTTGGAGTTGGGAGATAAAGTCGCCGCATTACGGGTATTTAGACGGTTTGAGGAACGCTTTGAGACCTCCTTGCAGCGTGGCGTTGATGACGGCCTTGCGTATATCTTGTCCACGCTTGGTGAATCGTATTTGGAGTTGGGAGATAAAACCGCTGCATTACGGATATTTAGGCGACTTGAGGAAATCCTCGAAATATCCTTGCAGCGTGAGGACCGAGAACGCAGCCTTGATTATGACTTGTACAGGCTTGGTGTCGCGTATATGGAACTTGGTGAAGAAGCCTCTGCCCAAAAGGTGTTTGTGGAGCTCCTGGAGCATTTCCCCGACTCGCTCTTCAAGGCAAAGGCGGAAGGCTTTCTTGGAAGGTAATAAATGTAGTCCACAGAAACCAGCGCGAATAACGACAGGGAACCGCAAATGGAATCTGTTAAGTCTTTTATCCTCAATGTTTTTTCTGTACTGATTATATTTTTCTTCTTTTCTTGTATTGCTTCTGCTGTTTTGTATGTTATCATGTTTCTCCGCTGGCTTTTCTTGAGACCGAAATGTTCCAACTGTGCCAAAAGGATAGGAGAAGAAACTATCAGGTGTCCACGCTGTGGGAGTCTCCTGAAAGAGGAACAGCCTCAAGAAGAACTGAATCCTGAACTTTACGCCCGCATCAAAACTTTGGTGGTAGAAACGACGGGTTTGGCATCGGAGGAAGAACTCACGCCCGAAACACACTTGGCGGACGACTTAGGGATAGCCGGGGACGATGGTTATGAACTGCTTGAGGCATTTTGTGAAGCGTTCGAGATCCAAAATATGGAGGAGATTGAGCCCGCGGAATATTTCGGTATAGAGGGAGGACCTAACCCATTTGAGATATATTTTTTTCTCTACGACTTGGTGTTTGAGAAAGAAAAACAACGTTATTCTTTCTCACCCCTTTACTTACGCGATTTAGTCAAATCGGCTGAAGCGGGAAGATGGATACCGCCAGAGACATAGTTTTAAGAAATGGCATCAAAGTTTGCAAACTACAATCAGATCTACACACAATCTAATAAAAAGGCACTACAACATGGAACCACGATTTACACGTGGTGAATATTGGCTATTGGAAACTGTTGTTGAGCATGAATTTGAAGTCTGTGCCCTTATTGACAGCAGTCTTGAATCATTCTTGGATAAAAAAGGACATGGGTTAACGCGCGTATCCCTCGTTGATACCTTCCATCGATTGCTCTCTTCAGGGCTAATTTATGCCAAAAGCGAGATGAACGGTTCTATCTCAACGAAGGAGCAAATCGAACTCGCTTTGGAGGAACGCGTACCTTGGGACACCCACCACGTTTTTATTGCAACCGACGGGGACATCGAAATTGCCCCAGATGAATCCAAACCCGCGCGCATGGAACCCGTAGATGTGAGAAAAATCACGTACTATGGGCTGACGCAGGAAGGCGGCGCGCAATGGGAAGCCTTCGCCGCACCCGACTGGGAAAAATACATAGCCGAAAGTTTTCAGTCAGAAGATGCGGCGGGTGAATATGAAATGTGGGAACTGATTTGTGGAGATAAAAATTGGCGTTATGCTGATAAAGATTGTCTCGATCCTCCGCAAAATTGGCTTGAAGCGTACATTGAATCTATGTGTTTCTACGACCAAAAGGAGGTGATTTTAGAGTCGGTCGAGTGGGATTATGTTACGCCGTGGCAAGCGACGTACTGGAAACGCCTCTCAGGTGGAGATAGAGTCCGCTTTCGGTGTCGGGACAAGCGCAACGGGGAGAATTTTGAACCGCCTCCCCCTCCGTTTGCAGAAGACTGGTATGCTTGGCATTAGAGAAACAGATTGGATTTATTTACCCGCAAGGTCAAGAATAATTTAAAGGCGTATCGCACGAAGATGAGTTAAAAGGTGCATCATTTCACAAGGAACAACGGTATGGAACCACGATTTACCCGCGGTGAGTATTGGATACTTGAGACTGCTGTCGAGCACCTATTTCCAGTCTCTGCACTCAGTGATAGCGATAGCGATCTTGAGTTACTTCTAAATAAAAAAGGGCACGGGTTAACGCGGACCGCGCTCGTTGAAACCCTTCATCGACTCCTTTCTTCTGGACTGATTTATGCGGAAAGCCGCGTTGGCTTTTCAGATGAAGCGGTGGCTGTTGTTTCAACGAAGGAACAAATTGAACTGGCACTGGATGAACCCGAATCTTGGAGGGGTGTTCCCATAGAGGAGAGAAAAGTCACGTTCTATGGGCTGACGCAGGAGGGCGGCGCACAATGGGAAGTTTTCGCCGCACCCGACTGGCAAAAATATATAGACGCGGGTTTTCAATTGTCAGATGACAGTGAATATATAATGTGGGAGATGATTTGTGCGGATAAAGCGTGGCTCGAAAGATATTTTGAATCTCATTGTTTTTATAACCCAGATGAGGTGTTTTTAGAATCCGTTGAGCGGGATTATATTACACCGTGGGACGCAACATATTGGAAACAGCTCGACGGAGCACATAGAATCCGATTTCGGGAGCCAGACGAGAGCGAGAAGGAAAATTTAGGAGTGTCTCCGCCTTCGTTCCCGGATATGGGCTATTTTGATAAACTTTGGTGTGCTTGGCGATAGAAAATAGATTGGATTTACGTACCTTCAATGTCAACATAACTTTCGGATCCCTCAACGAAGGGGTGACATAAATGGAATCCGTTAAGTCTTTTCTTCTCCTTGTTTTTTGTGCGATCGTTCTGCTGCCGTTCATTATTTTTATTCCTCTTGCTTTATATGGGGCGATTCTGTTTTTCTACGAATCAACGAAATGTTCCAATTGCGCAAAAGCCATAAGAGGTGAGGCTATCAGGTGTCCACGTTGTGGGAGTCCCCTAACAGCGGAAGTGCCTGAAGAAAAAATAAATGCTGAACTTTACGCCCGTGTTAGTGCTTTCGTAGCTGATCAAAGAGGCGAAGCAGGGGAAAAACTTACGCCAGATACGCGATTGCAGGACGATTTAGGGGTAGACGGTGACGACGGTTTTGAACTGATTGAAGCATTTTGTGAAGAATTTGAAATCCAAAATACAAGTGAGATTGATCTCACGAAACATTTCGCTCCAGAGGGGTGTAACCCATTTGAAATATATGTGTGGCTATATTATGAAATACCTATTGACCTATATTATTGGGTGGTTGGCAGAGAAAAACCCAGAGAAGAATCAAACAGTGATATACCCCTTACTTTACGAGACTTAGTCAAATCGGCTGAAGCGAAAAGGTGGATACCGCCGGAGACATAGTTTTGAGTAGTGGTATCAAAGTTTGCAAACTACAATCAGACTGACACACACTTTTATACAAGGAGCATCTCTAATGTTGAGATTACGCGAAAAGTTGAAATATATGGCTTTGGGAGGGTTGATAGTCCTCGCCGGATTTGTATTTGGTAATAAGAATAAGAATACCGAAGCACAATCTGGCGCTGAAACTGTTAATGAACTGACTGTTAGAAATATGATTGTACTTGAGAGTATAAGAGTGATTAACGACGATAATGTGCCGCAAGTTGTAATCGGTTGGAATGAAAATGGTGGAAACGTATCAGCCCACAGTCCAAGGGGGCAGGCTGCGCTCAGCGTTGGTGAACATGGCGGACTTATACAAGTCGGCAACGCAGAAGGAAAAATTGGGGCGCAAGTCACAATGAATGAGAATGGCGGTACCATAGTCGTGCGTTCCATAAGCGGATCGGGTGCTGCTGCATTGGCTATATACGAGGGAAACGGCGTTGTTTACACAAGAGATCGACTCGGAAACATAAGTGCCCTTGATTGAAATAACTTTGTAAAAAGGAGCATCTATAGTGTTTAGACTACGTGAAAAGTTGAAATATATGTTTTTAACCGGAGTATTGGCAATTGCTGGCTTTATGCTCGGTAACGTGAACAATGACACGAAAGCACAACTTGGATCCGAGATGGTTGATACATTGACTGTCCGGAAGTTAACCGTGCTTGAAGACATAGCCGTAATAGCGGACAATGGGGAGCCTCGAGTTGTTATATCTTGGCATGAACTGAGTGGAGACGTATCGTGTTACGGTCCGGGCAAAATGGATGTTGCTGATAGGGCGAGTCTGTTGGTCGGTCAGTTGGGTGGCATTGCAGGGGTTACCGATAGAAACGCCAGTGGTGCGAGTCTGACGCTTGGTACGGAGGGTGGCGGCGTTACCATTTTTCCTATAGAGGGTCCTTTGGCTGCGAAAGGCGGTGCTGCCTTAGGCATAGATGAAGGTGATGGTTTTGTCTCCACAATAGATAGTTCTGGTGAACGCCGCGCATTGGAAGAGTAGGTAGCAGAATTTTGAAAAGTCGCACTTGGGGACTCTCTCGGCTCATTTTACAAGGCTGAGATGGAACGCCTAATTCAAAAACAATAAAGGAACTACAACATGGAACCACGATTTACACGCGGCGAGTATTGGCTACTGGGAACCGCCGTTGAGAATCAATGGCCAGTCCGTCTGCTCATTGATAGCGATCTTGAGTTACACGTAAATAAAACGGGGCACGGGTTAACGCGAGAAGCACTCATTGAGACGCTCCATCGCCTCATCGCTTTAGGGCTGATCTTTGCTCAAAATGAGGTGGACCCACCTATTTCAACGCCCCAACAAATCGAACGCGCCCTGGATGAAACACATTGGCGGTTTGCCACCGGAGGTGAGAGAGAGAAAAAAAACACGTCCTATGGGCTGACACAGGAAGGGGGCGCACAATGGGAGGCGTTCGCCGCACCCGACTGGCAAAAATACATACGCACGAGTCGTCATTTAAATGACCGAGATGACAGCGACCCGAGCATCCGGATAGCGATTTGTGCCGATAAATCATGGCTTGAAAGCTACTTTAAATCTAAATGTCTTTATGACCCAATGCATGTGTCTTTAGGGACGGAGGAGTGGGATTATATCGCACCGTGGGACGTAACGTATTGGAAACAACTCGAGGGGGCACATAGAGTCCGATTTCAGGCACGAGACGTGACCGAAGCACAAAACGTGAAACGGTATCCGTTGTGGCACCCGCAATTTTTTCGTAGTCTTTGGTGTGCTTGGAAATAGAAAAATAGCGTTGAAAGGACAGACTATTCTTTCCAGCGTTGGATGAGTTTCGTATCTATGCCAAACTGATCTAAAATTTTTGTCACAACGAAGTTGAACATATCATCCACCGTTTTCGGGAAGTGGTACAACCCCGGCATCGCCGGTAGAACACATACCCCCATGCGTGACAATTTGAGCATATTTTCTAAATGTATGGAACTGAGGGGGGTTTCTCGCGGCACAAGGACGAGTTTACGATTTTCTTTGATACACACATCGGCAGCGCGCTGTATGAGGTTCCGTGATATACCTGTTGCGATAGCGGCAATGCTCCCCATACTACATGGCACGACAATCATCCCTTCCGTGCGGAAAGAACCACTGGCAATCGACGCACCAATATCTGATTCGTGATGATAGATAACCCTCGGCGAGGATACGCCAATAAGCGATTCCAGCTCGAAGTTATCTGGGTCTATCTTAATCTGAAGCTCTTCCCACAAAGCGCGCACACCGGACGAAGAAATCGTCAGATGTACCTCTATGTCCTCATGCTGCGTCAGGACTTCGAGCAGTCGGACACCATATATGCCTGCACTTGCCCCTGTTATCCCTACAATCAATCGTCTCAATTTTAATTCACTCCTCAGCGAAAATCACACAGTGTTAAGCAATGTCTGTACGTGCCAGATGTGACTATTATAACTGTTTTTCGGAAAAATTCAAGGATAAACCCTACTTGACACAAAAACGCAGAACAGGTAAATTAATCACAGTAATTTATTTTCTATAAGACGTTGCGTGTAATCCCACATTACCGAGGAAAACCATGAACATCGCTGACTTAGATACACCAACACTCGCTGCGAATCTGGATGTGCTTGAACGAAATATCGAAGGTATGGCGACGCATTGCCATCAACTTGGCATTCCGCTTCGCGTTCACACCAAAACGCACAAAGTGCCAGAAATCGCTAAGTTACAAGTCGCTGCTGGTTCACAAGGCATTACCTGTCAAAAATTGGGCGAAGCGGAGGTGATGGTGGATGCCGGGATTGACAACATCCTGATCCCTTATAATATCGTCGGTAAACCCAAACTCAAACGGCTAACCGCACTCGTGAAACGTGCACGCGTTACCGTCGCGCTTGATTCAGAGGAGACCGCAGCCGGTATCTCTCAGCAAGCAATTGCTGACGGCTGTATTGTGCCTGTGATTGTGGAATTGGATACGGGGAGTGGTCGTTGTGGCGTACAATCACCGCAGGCAGCACAACATCTCGCACAGCAGATTATAAAAATGCAGGGCATTGATTTCCAAGGCGTGATGACGTATCCAAGTAACCTCCGAGCAAAACCGTTTATTGCCGAGACACTTGACCTCCTTGAACAAGACGGAATTCCCGTGAACATTATCAGTGGTGGTGGGACAGGCTCAGAAGCGGCATCAAAAGAACTCGGTTGTACAGAGACCCGTAGCGGCTCTTACGTCTACGAAGGCATGACGCGCATCGGTAACTCAGGCATGTTATCACCAGACCGGTGTGTCCTTCGGGTTATTGTAACCGTCGTCAGCACACCGACCCCCGAACGGATTATTATTGACGGCGGGATGAAGACTTTCGCCAGTTATCCACCAAAACCTTATGGACATATCATTGAGCATCCAGATGCCAAAATTTACGGTATGTCCGTTGAACATGGACACGTCGATGTGAGTGAATGTTCACACCGATTTAAAGTTGGTGAGCAGCTTTCCGTTATCCCACTTCACCAAGGGATGACCAGCAACCTTCACAATGAACTTGTAGGTATTCGAGACGGTGAAATTGAGACAATTTGGCAAATCGCAGGGAGAGGCAAAGTATTTTAATTTAGCGCAAGCGTATAAACAAAATTTTCTGTCCAACAACAGTGTTTCCTAAGAACCGCAGGCTTCCGTTGTTGCCTGCTCATATCACCTTTATCTTTCAAGAGGGAAAACTATGATTCTACCGACACCCGAACAGAAAGAACAGTGGGAAGAAGAAGGGTATCTCGTCTTTGAAGACGCGATTCAAGGGGAAGATCTCAACAGGCTTCAATCCGCTTTTGATTATTGGGCAGATGCCTGCAAAGCGGAGTGGTTGGATAGAGTCGAGGCGGGAGAAGCCGTCGCAACCTTTTACGACCTCCCAAATCCCTTTGAGAAAGACCCGATTTTCATTGATATTGTCGATTATCCGAGTTACTACGGCGCGTTGATGGATTTCACAGACCACGACCTGATTATATTGGCACCGCAGGTGCGGACGGTGGCACCTTGGCCCGTGAGTTATACCGGATGGCACCCGGATGTCTCGCAGAGCAATCCACTCCACATTAAGGTACAAATCTACGTTAACGATGTTGAACCGGGAAGTGGGGAATTCGGCTTCGTGCCAGGCAGTCACAAACCGGATGCTGGTCCGTATGCACGTCCAATGCGGCAAGAAAGTATGCCGGGACATAAGACTTTCCCAGGTAAAGCAGGCACCGCGATTATGTTTAACTCCTGTGGATGGCACGTTTCAATGGACAATCATTCCGATGGACCGCGTAAATCCATTATCCTGATTTACGAAAAACGAACACCGGGACGTATCGGACCGGAACAGTTTGCCTCTATCTCAGCGTATTGTCAGACGCCAGAACGTCGTAAATTGTTTAGCTTGGACGGCTAAGCAAAGGAGGGGTATCCTATGCCACGAATTGACGCGCATCTGCACGTATTCACGAAAGCTTCGTCCGAGTTTCCGAGAGAGACATCAGACATTTGGCCCGCTGAACGCGAAGAGCCTGTCGAAAAATTGTTAGACCAGATGGAAAAACATCAGATCGATCAGGCAGTCCTTGTTCAGATGGCAGGCGCGAGCATAGCGAATCATCGTTACTTGCTGCACTGTCTCAAAGCGTATCCAAACCGATTTTTAGGGATTGGATTGGTTCCGGAAGGACATCCGAACCCTGCTGACCACATGGCGGAACTAACAGATAACACTGGAATTATCGGGTTCCGATTCTCTACATTCGGTGGACCGCGTGATATTTTTGAGAAGATGGATGTCCGTAAGTTTGCTGCGTATCCGATCTGGAAGTTTGCTGCGGCGCGTGATTATGTCTTGTGGCTTTATCCGAACGCTATCAACGCCCATCTCCTGCCCTATCTGATTCAAGAATTCCCGCAGGTACGGGTTGTACTCAATCATCTCGCCGTGTGCCCAGGAAAAGGCAAATTCAGTTGGGACGAATTCGGGAGACCTCAGATACAGGTGACAGGTTACAACCTCACTATGCACACCACTTATCGACTCGCGCGCTTTGAAAATGTTAATGTGCATCTCTCTGGTCAGTATGCCTTTAGCAAGGAAGAGTTCCCTTATAAAGATTTGGCAGGATGGCATCATGGTCTTTTGAGCGGCTTTGGGGCAAAACGACTGATGTGGGCAACCGATTTTCCATGGATTCTGGAGGAGCCGGGTTATGGCAAACTTACAACTGTTATTGAGAAACTCATGCCGAATTTGACGGAATCAGAGTTGGCAGACATTATGGGCGGAAATGCAAAACGAATCCTCCGTTTCCCCGATCTGTAATCCCTGTATACATAGTGTAGGAGGGTTTTCAACCCCGATGCTTTTCGATAGGAAATATTAATTAGATGCGTATACTCTGTGCGAATGTAGGAAGCACCTCGTTCAAATATCAAATTATTGATATGGAAACAACGGCTTCCCTTGTCAAGGGAGGCGTGGAACGAATCGGCAATTCACCATCAGCCTTTACACATACCGTATCCGGAAAACCAGCCGTTGAAGGCGAAATTGATGCCCCGACGCATACCGCCGCAATTGCCCACGCAATGCGCCTCATCACCGATCCTGAAGTCGGGTGCCTTCCCAATCTGGCACAACTCGACGGAGTTGGGTTCAAAACGATTCTTGCGAAAGGCTATTGGCGTTCGGCAAAAATTACTGAAGATGTGATCGCCGCACTTGAGGCATCAACCCCGCTCGCGCCGATGCACAATCCTGCGTATATCGCCTCTATCCGCGCCTTTCAAGAACTCCTCCCGACGACACCACTTGCCGCCGTTTTCGAGACGTGGTTTCATCAGACGATCCCAGATTACGCCGCCGAATTTGGGGTCCCACGCTTCTGGGTAGAGAAACACGACATTCGCCGGTATGGCTACCACGGTGCCTCGCATCGCTATATCTCCGAACGCGTACCGCAACTTCTCAAACGCGAATCAGGAGAAGGACTCCGCATTATCTCTTGCCACCTTGGGGGTAGCTCGTCTCTCTGCGCTATCAAAGACGGGGCGTCCATTGATACGTCAATGGGGACCTCAACGCAGTATGGAATGATTCAATCCACGCGATGCGGTGAGCTGGATGCCTTTGCTGTGCTGTATCTGATGGATAAAGAGGGGTTCTCTACCGATGAAATCCGCCGTCAATTGATTGAAGAGTCCGGTGTGAAAGGCATTTCTGGCACGAGTGGGGATATGCGAGATGTGGAAGCGGCAATAGCAGCGGGTGACGACAAGGCACGCCTTGCCCTGGATACATACTGCTACGGCGTGAAAAAGTACATCGGCGCGTATATCGCCGCTCTTGGTGGTGTGGATGTCATCGCTTTTGCGGGAGGGATCGGTGAGAAGAGTCCGATAACGCGCGCGAAGGTCTGTGAAGGGTTAGAGTGGTGTGGGATTCACTTAGATGCCGAAAAAAACGAGCAGCTCACTGGGGAATCCGACCTCTCTACCGACAACAGTCGCGCCAGAATTCTGGTTGTTTCCACGAATGAGGAACTCATCGTATCGCGTGAAACCGCGCGGGTGCTGAGTTAGCCTCTATAATATGCGTTTCATAAAGGGACATTATAGCAAACGTAGGGGTTGGGTAACCCAACCCCTACTTGTAATTATAAAATTTTTATCGAAAAAAGGGAGAGTTGAAATCGTTATGCGACAAGTTACACTCTACCGAGAACCCGGCCGCTACGCCGGATGGCCAGCAAATTACGGTATATGGGCGTGGGGCAATGAGATCGTTGTCGGTTTCACGGTCGGGTATCATAAATCCGATGCAGGTTTCCATCGCCGAGACAGCAATAAGCCCTTTGTCGGGATGCAGGCACGGAGTTTAGATGGTGGTGAAACATGGAGTCTTTCGGAGACACCGTGTCGGCTACCTGCCAGAGGCACACTCTCTGCAGATGAACATGTCGAGCAACAGCATAGGCTAAAAACGCACGTTGCGTTTGAAACACCACAGCGTGTCGATTTTACGCACCCAGATTTTGCCATGATGTGCAGCAGAACTGGACTGAGAGCCGGAGCGTATTCGTGGTTTTATACCTCTACAGACCGATGCAAAAGTTGGGACGGCCCCTTCCGACTCCCAATGTTCGGTTATACCGGCATCGCAGCACGAACGGATTACCTCGTTTCAAATTCAGATGAATGCGTGGTGTTCCTCACAGCCTCAAAATCGGACGGTGAGGAGGGGTTAATATTCTGTGCCAAGACAACTGATGGCGGTGAGTCCTTCTCGTTGCTGTCTCAGATTGGACCGGAACCTAAAGGCTTCGCAATCATGCCGGCGAGTGTTAGATTGTCTGATTCAAAGATTCTGGTAGCGGTGCGTTGTCGCGGGGGTAACAGCGCAGATTGGGAAGAACGTAGAAATTGGATTGATCTCTATGTCTCTGATGATAACGGACAAACATGGAATTATAAGAATCAACCTGTAGAGAATACCGGACGCGGTGGGAACCCACCAACGCTCACTCAGCTCCACGACGGAAGGTTGTGTCTTATCTACGGCTACCGGGATGCACCACATCGGATTTGCGCTAAGTTGAGCGGTGATGATGGTGAGACATGGGGTGGAGAAATCGTGCTACGCGATAGTGGCGGCGACCCCGATATCGGCTATCCGCGCACGGTCCAACGTCCTGATGGAACTATAGTAACCGCCTACTATTTTGATGAAGAACCTGATGGCGAGCGATTTATTGAGGCGACGCTCTGGAAACCCTAACCCAAACTATCCAAACCCGTTCAACAGCAACTATTATTCCCCAAATCCTTATACCAAACGCGCTTTACCGTAGGGCGAGACACAAAACTTCGCCTTACGGTTGGAGAAAATGGACGGGTAGTAAAAATTATCTCCAAATCACCAGCTTCCAAGTTGCCGTCCATTTCCCCGCGGTCAGTCCATAGAACCAGCAACCAGCACGAGGTCAACAATGTTAACAACACCATCGCCGTTTACATCTCCAACACCGCCGCCAGTCTCTCCGAAATGTGAGGCAACCAATACCAAATCCTGAATGTTTACCACGCCATCGCCGTTTAGATCCGGTTGTCCGGCGATGGGTGCCGCTGCAAGATCGATATCAACTATAACTTCAGGTAGAAACATCCTTCTCTGTTTTGCTTGTAGGTCCAAAATCGGTGAGGTATCCTGGATCGGGTTGTCCGCAAGGCGTAACTCCTTTAAGGTATACAAATCACTAAGGGGTTGGACATCACGGACCTGATTGTCATTAAGATATAAATCCGTTAAACTCGTCAAGTTAGCGAGTGGACTGACGTCAATTATTTGATTACTATCCAGTGCTAATTCCTCTAATTCCGTTAGGTTTGCGAGTGGACGCACATCGACAATCTCATTGTCACTGAGTATTAAAATCCCTTCAAATTCCGTTAGGTTTGCGAGTGGACGCACATCAATGATGCGATTACCAGAGAGATTTAGTGATGTTATGTTAATCAGGTTTGTAAGTGGACTCACATCAATGATTTGGTTACCCTGGAGTGCCAACCGCTCCAATTTCGTCAAGCCTGCGAGTGGACTCACATCAACGATTGGATTGCCCGTGAGACGTAAGTGGACCAGGTTATTCAAGTTTGCGAGCGGTCCTACATCAACAATTGAATTTATCTGAAGTTCCAGATACCTTAAATTCGTCAAGCCTGCGAGTGGGGTCACATCCATTAGTTCTCGATTACCAGTAAGTCCTAAATGGTTTAGATTGGTCAAGTTTGCGAGTGGTCTCACATTCATGATTTGGTTGTACTGGAGTGATAACCCCTCCAATTCCGTCAAGCCTCTGAGTGGACTCACGTTAGTTATTGAATTCCCTGGAAGGCTTAATGTTCTTAGATTTGTTGCATGTTCCAATCCAGTGATGTCTGTTATCTGGTAGTACCCGGCAATCAGAAATGTTAAATTTTCCATTGCTTGTTGAGTGAGTGGCTCTCCCGGTGCTATACCGAGTGCATGTCGCACGACACCTTCAAGAACAGCGTCTGGCATCCACGCTGCATCATCTGCCCCTGCAATAAGAATATCTAAACTCCGCAGATTCTGGAGATTAGCGAGAGGAGTCGTATTTTGAATTGGATTCAACGCAAGTGTTAAGGAAAATAGGTTCAAATGCCTTAGGGGTGCAATATTGCGTATTTGATTGCCATGGAGTGTTAACTGCCCCAGTCGCGTCAAGTTTGCGAGGGGCCTCACATCAACGATTTCATTCAGCTCGAGTCGTAAATACACCAACTGCGTCAGGTTTGCGAGCGGACTCACATCAACGATTTGATTTTCATAAAGTTCTAAAAACCGTAGTCGCGTCAAGTTTGCGAGGGGCCTCACATCAGTGATTTGATTGTTAGAGAGGGCTAAATGCTGTAGCTGTGTCAGGTTTGCGAGCGGACTCACATCAGTGAGTGGGTGATTCCTGCTGAGCCATAGTTCTGTTAGGTTCGTCAAGTTTGCGAGCGGTCTGATATCACTTATGAAATTGCTCATAGCCCTTAAGAACGTTAGTGCCTTCAACCCGACAAGTGGACTCACATCAGTAATCTTGTTAGACGAGAGTTCTAACCTTTCCAGTTTTTTCAATCCCGCGAGTGGCCTCACATCAATAATTAGATTAGTAGCAAGCGTTAATACTCTTAATTCCGTTAAATTTGCGAGCGGACTGATATCGACTATTTGATTCCGATAAAGGTCTAAGCTCCTTAAATTCGTCGCATATTCTAATCCGGTGAGATAGACTATCTGACTGCCCGGCTGCCTCTGTATGAGCGCGGAACGGTCAGCTTCCAGTTCAATTAAACCTTGCATTGCTTGCTGTGTGAGGGGTGTCCCTGCTGCGAGGTTAAGGGCGTCTCGTACCTTTGCTCTTAAGTTCGGGTCGGGCATCCACACCGTCTCATCTTGCGCCGAGGTAACATTAAGCCAACAGCTGAGCATGATGAATACTATAAGGCATGTGTAAAAGTATTTCATTAAGTTCATGGTTTCTCTCCCAATTCTCTAGGCTTAGGAACAGAACTTTTCGTCGAATAATATAAGCATCCCGATAAAAATGCGATAAATTGCCTGTCTATCTCTATGCTTTGCTATAGTGTCAACTTGCCTTGCTAATTCCTGTTCGGCTACAGATATTCACTGTGATTCCAAGGCAAAACAGACAAGGCGATCTTTGCCTCGAATATATAACAGTCCATTTGACAATGCGGGTGCCGACCATGCCGGATACTCTATAAATTGTCTCCCGTTTTCGTCTCTTGGCACTGCTTCGGAAATGATCTCCATCTTTTCAGGGGTACATTTGAGAAGCATCAATCGTCCATATTCACCGAGGTAGATGAAATGGTTGTGCACCCAAAGTAAGGATGCCCGTTCATCAACGCGTTGTCCCCATACGACTTTACCTGTCTTGAATTCGACGCACCGCAGTTCTGCACCGCTGGCATGCCGGTTGCTGCAGGCGTAGAGATAGCCTTCGTGATGAATGGCGGTGTTCCAGTGCAGCCGCATGGATTGGTCTCGGCGGCGCGGCGAATCTTTCCAAACAACCTTGTAGCCCCCTGGATAGACTTGGAGGACAGAACTGCCGACCTCGTAAGATTCACTGATAAATACGAGATCGTCAGCAACAACCGGATTTGAGGCATTGACGGATTCAATCCTCGGACAGCGCCACGGATAGTGGAAGTCGAGTTTCCCAGTTGCCGGTTCAAAACCGATGAGTCCACCACGGGCAAACATGAATCCCCAACGACGTCCATCAATGGTTGTCGTGATGGGACTGGCGTAACTCGCTAATTCGTCACTGATTTCATAAACGACTTTCCCGGTCCGTTTGTTGAACGCGACGATGCCGGTACCGTTTGGCGGTGGATTACCGTTTGATGCCCAAATATTTTTCGGGGTACCCGGTGGAGAACCCCCAATTTGGGCAATAAGTAAATCGCCTTCAACAATCGGTGTTGAAGCGGTCCCGAAAAAGTTTTGGACGACATTGTAATGGGCTGCCGTATCCACTTTCCATAACAGGTTTCCGTCCGAAACATTCAGGCAGTGCAACTTTCCCTGAACCCCGAAGATATAGACCCGTTCTCCATCAACAACAGGACAGGACCGCGGTCCGTTGTTATATCCGTACATATCTTCGTAGTCTGTCGGATATTCAAATCGCCAAATCTCCGTACCGGTGTTGCTTTCCATGCAGGTGAGGCGCGCCATGTCGCCGTGCCGTGCGAAGATAAACAACCGTCCGTCTGCGATGGTAGGTGCCCCGTAGCTGGTACCGATTTTCTTGTGCCATACGACCGGAGGTCCTGTGTTTTTCCATGGCGCGATCTCTATCTTCTCTTGCGATTTGCCGTTTCGTTCTGGACCGAGAAAATCGTTCCAATCCGCCAACACGGTTAGTGGGAGGCTTAGGAATAATAATAAGACGCGCGCCGATGTCCTCACGCGGCGACCTCCTCATTTGCTCGCTTCACGAGTGCATTCATATAGGCGATCGTGTACGCTGTTCCGATGCGACCGTCACCGCCCATTTGTGGGATATGGTCAGGGATCAGCACGCCGTTGAAATTGACCTCGCGGAGGGCTTTCGCGACTTGGTACATATCCTGATAACCGTTGTCAACGAAGGTCTCAACGAAATGCGGCAGCGGTTGATCTACATTGCGGAAATGGACTTTGAAGATTTTGCCCCGTTCACCGAAGTAGCGGATGGATTCAATAACATCTTTGCCCATAAGCTCGCCGCCCTCCAACCAACAACCTACACAAAAACACATCCCGACATTCGGACTATCAGCGATTTCGAGTGCGCGTTTATAGCCCTCAAAACTGCTGAAGATACACCTCGGAATGCCAGCGAGATGCACTGCGGGCGGATCGTCAGGGTGAATACCTATCATCACACCCGCTTCCTCAGCCACTGGTGCGGCCTGTTTGATGAAGTAGGTGTAGTTATCCCAAATTTCCTCTTCACTGAACTCGCGACCGTGTGAGAGCGGCATCCCATAGTGTTTACCGCCCCAGTGTCCGACATCGGCAGCATCAAGGTTGAATGCCCTTGCGCTCGCGCCACCGCGGGTGGTCTCACGTTCCGTGCTCCAGATGCCGTTCCCCATGTGGGCATACGTCGTATACGGGATCCCTGCTCTGCCGAGGTCCCGAATGTACCGTTTGTACTGCTCAACCTTTGCGTCTCGGTTTTCTAAGTTAAGCACTATCCCGTCCTGATTGTGGACATCGCTGTTGCCGAATCCGTAAATTTTGAGTCCAGCGTTCTCGAAAATCTCACGACGGCTCATGAAATAGTCGTAGTTCGCATTTTCACCGTTCGTCCAGAGGACAACGTATTCAACGTCCATCTGCTTCGCGAGCTGCAGGTCAGCCTCACTCGGTTCTGGTGACATCTGTGCCGTAACTTTCATACCGGGTTCAATTTTGCTTAACGGATTCTGAGTTGCCATTTTATGCCTCCATTTGGGTTGCGGGTTATAAGTTATAAGTTATAAGTTAAGAGGTTTTTTCGTAACAATCTTCCCAATAACCAGAAATCAACCACCACTAACTATTCCTCGTCGCCAGCCGCTGCTTTGAGTCTATAGAGTTCTGCTGTCAATTCGGGGACAATATCTGCATAAGCGGGATCGTCGTAGACGCTGCACATCTCGTTCGGGTCCTTCTCCAGATCAAAGAGTTCCCATTCCGGCTCTTTCGGTTCATCAATAGATCCGGTTGTACCGAGTGCTTCGCCGTAGTAATAGATGAGTTTATAGCGGTGCGTCCGTATCCCGTAGTGTGCTGGAACATAGTGATGTGTGAGATGCATCCAGTAACGGTAATACATCGAAGTCCGCCAATCCTCCGAGGTTTCGCCATTAAGGATAGGACGTAAACTCGTGCCTTGCATATCATCTGGGATTGGGACACCGGCGTAGTCAAGCCAAGTCTCTGCGAAATCTATGTTCAACGCCATTGCGTCCGAAGAACTCCCAGCTTGAATTTCACGCGGATAACGGATAAGGAAAGGCATCCGTAGAGATTCTTCATACATGAACCGCTTGTCATACCAACCGTGATCGCCTAAGAAAAAGCCTTGGTCGGAAGTATAAATAATCATCGTATCATCAGCAATACCTTCAGCGTCCAGATAATCAAGCACCCGTCCGACATTATCATCAATCGAGGCGACACACCGGAGATACTCTTTGATGTAACGCTGATACTGCCAGTTTGCCAATTCCTTCTCCGACAATCCATCAGGCGGTGGACCGAGTGTATCAATCTTGAGGTCACTTTCGGTCATGTGTCCAAAGACGCGCATCTTTGCCTCTTTCGCAGCGTTTGAACGGTTCGCGTAATCGTCGAAGAAGTTATCCGGCATCGGCACATCCTCATCCTCGAACATGTGGGCGTGCTTTTCGTCCGAGTCCCAGGGTCGGTGTGGTGCCTTATGATGACACATCAGAAAGAAAGGTCGTTCCTTGTCCCGATTCTGGAGCCATTCCAATGAAAAATCGGTGATAATGTCGGTGGCATAACCTTCATGGGTCGTTCTCCCTTCAGGTGTGAGCATCACAGGGTCGTGGTAGAGTCCTTGTCCCGGCAAGACGTTCCAGTAGTCAAAACCGGTTGGATCCGCATCGCCACCGTGTCCGAGGTGCCATTTGCCTACCATGGCTGTCTGATAGCCGCTTGATCGCAGCATCTTCGCAACATTCGGTTTCCTGCCATCAAGCGGGTCAGACAACGTCTTCACACCGTTGAGGTGGCTGTGTTTCCCTGTCAAAATATTCGCACGGCTCGGTGTGCAAATGGAGTTCACACAAAAGCAGTTTTGAAGGATCATACCGCCCTCTGCGATACGATCGAGGTTGGGGGTCTGGTTAATCCGACTGCCGTAGCTGCTAATAGCGTGTGATGCATGGTCGTCGGACATGATGAATAGGATGTTAGGTCTGCTCAACTTTTTCTCCTTTATCGATTTTTTCGTAGAAAATTTTCTTTCTATGGTAATCGGTCGGCGTTTAACGGTGGTGGTGGCGGTGCTTCAGCGAGCGTATACCCATGCACTTTTGCCCCTTGTTGTCGTTGATGCCATTTCAATTGCATATCACACCACTGTGTCCATACCTGCCGCTCTTTGGCAGCCCCCTTTATACGACTGAGTGTCTCTTGGTAACTGGAGAGGAAGGCATGTATACCGGCGATAATAGCAAAGTCAGGGAAGGAATTCACGAGATAAGCGGCTGTTTCCCTAATTCCGTTGCCGGGTTGCATAATAATAGCGAGCAGGGCAAAAGCAGAATACCAACATGAGAAATGAACAACAAAACGTATCAGGCACCGGCGCAGGTGTGACAAAATGCTTTGAGTGCTCCTGAAATATGCATCGGTTCGCTTATGTTCCGATGTGACCGGCGACTCTCCAAGCATCTCTCCTTCTGCGATTGCATGCTCTTGCTGGCGGTACCAGGGTGTCCACGTCTGCCGTTCTTTAGCAATACCTTTTAAACGGCCCTGTACTGTCCGCCAACTGATAATGAACGCGCAGGGTATAGCAATCTTATATACCTCGAATGTGAAATCACGAACAATCTCTCCGATGATGAGCGAAAGGGCTTTCTGGATGGATTCTGCCGCAACGACATCTGGCCACGTACCGTATATGAAGGGGTCATCTGAGAGCGTGGCTAATGCAGAAAATGAAATCCAGCTCGTGACCAGAGAAATGATAAAGGTTTTCACGTTGGACCCCAGGAATACCAAGTTTTCTGGGAATTTCATAGTCTTTTCGCCTCACATTATAAAGACCTTTTCGGCACAATTCGCTATTTTGCCTTTATTTCTTCCCATGCACGATTATAGTGTCGCGTAAAGTCTCCAGGGTCTTTCAACCACTCAAGAGAGTCCAGAACCTCTTTTGGCGGATAGATGAATTTGTGCATCCGCAGATGTTCCGGTAGATATTCTTTCGCCGTAGGGACACAGGTTCCATATTTCGTAAAAGCCGTAATCTTAGCGTTGACTTCAGGACGCAAGAGATAGTTAATAAACTGTTCAGCAAGTTCCTTATGCGGTGCGGATTTCGGAATACAGATTGCGTCAATAAATTGGCTTGAGCCTTCTTTCGGAATGACGTATCGGATCGTAGGGCGAGTTTCAGTCGCCCGAAACGCATCCCCACTCCAGCAGTGTGCCATAACGACATCCCCGGCGATAAGGAGTTCTTCGGCTTCGCTCTTGTACTGTTTGACGAGCGGTTTCTGGTCAATGAGTTTCTCTTTTGCTGCTTTGATCTCCTCTGGATCGGTTGTGTTGAGACTGTATCCAAGCAGTTTAAGCGCAGCACCGATCGTTTCACGTTGGTCATCAAGCATACTGAATTGGTTCTTATATTGTGTATCCCAAAGCACCGTCCAACTGTCAGGACCCGGTGAAACGACAGCCGAATCGTAGGCAATACCTGCGGTGCCGAATGTATAAGGGACGGAATATCGGTTTTCAGCATCAAAGTATTTGTTGAGGAACAGTGGACTGATGTTCTGAAAGTTCGGGATGTTTTCGCGGTTCAATTCCGCTAACAGATTCTGCTTGGTGAGAATTGATACCATATAGTCAGAAGGCATGATAATATCGTAACCTGTCGCGCCCGCTAACAACTTCGCAAGAAGGTCCTCGTTGCTGGCATAAGTATCAACAAGGACGGTAACGCCATATTCCTTTTCAAATCCCTCGCGAATGTCATCGCTGACGTAGCCTGCCCACGTAAAGACATTGAGTTGTTTTTTTTGCTCATCGCAATTGCTGCAGATGAAAAGTGTGAGGAGTAGCGCTGCTGAAAGGATATATTTGTTGCGCATATTTTCTCCGTAATGTTGACAAGGTCTGTTATCTGTGCTAACCTACGTACGCAGGATACTTATTCGTCGGACGCTTCAGTCGGTAGTCCTTCGGCTTTCCAACCGCGAAAGCCGCCGGTTAGCACTGAAACATTTTCGTATCCCATGTTTTTTAGGGTATGTGCGGAGAGCGTTGCACGGGTGCCGCCCCCGCAGTACGTGACAATATGCGTATCTGCATCAGACACAATCTCGTCGATATCGAGTTCAAGGTATCCGCGTGGGAGTGAAACGGCATTCGGTAAGTGTTCTTCATCGTAATCGGGTTCATCTCGCACATCTATGATAACAACGGGTTGTTCCGTTTCTGTGAGTTCGTCTGTGGAGATGTGTCCAACGTTTGCTTTTGCTTCTGCAACGAGTTCTTCAAGGGTTTTCAGGGACATAGCTTTCCTCCAAGTGGGTTGAAAATTGCTGATTAAAATTGAGGGAATTTGGGTGTCGTTATAAGCCAAAACCAGTCTTTGCAAAATATAACACAATATGATGGATGCGTCAACATTTTTTCCTGTGGCTTACAAAACTGAATGTCATGATTGGGAGATTACTTTCTATAGGAAAAGAGGAGAAAAATGGAATTGCTTAAAAAATCTGTGCAGTCCGTGCTTGAAAAGGATCGGATTGGGAGTCCAGTGTTCTTACGGTGTGTCCTTCACATCGCTGATGAAGGCGAGAATTTACTGGCACCAATGGCAGAGGTTGCTGCGCTTGCGAATGAATGGATACCCTCACAACCTACGTATGTCTATGCCCAAGGAGATGCAGAGGCAACGCAGGTTACGATAATGGTTCACTATGTAGGCGGACAGATGGCACTGTTAAGCGTCAATCGGGTTGATATGCAAACAGCAATTGACATGATGTTAGTCGGTAATAAAGGGGTCATCTACCACGAAACGCCGATAGGCAGACATTACGCGAACGCCATTCCGCCGGAATTGGACGGCTCAGGTGAACTCACCGGCGCTATTGTGCAATCGCTTGAAAGCGGTCAACCTATAACCTTGGAGGGCTAACATGCAGCAGAATGGAAAATACGGTGTTCTTTTACTCGGTGGACATCGCACACATCAGGAAAATTACGCCTCGAATTTCGCACAGGATGAACGCTGTCGGTTGGTCGCTTTTGCGGATGAATTGGACGGACCGCCGGAGCGGATTACGTTGGCGCGTTCCCTGGCAGCGGAATTAAATCTACCCTTCATCGCCGACCTTGATGCGGCGTTGGCACGTGAAGATGTACATATTGTGAGTCTCTGTACAGATGTAGAACGCCGCGGACGTATCGGCGCAAAATGTGCCGAAGCCGGAAAGCACGTCTATCTCGACAAGCCGATGGCACTCAACCCGGAAGATGCCGATAAGATTGTTGCCGCTGTTGAAAAAAATGGTGTGAAATCTCAGATGTTTAGCAATATTTATAGTACGTGGGCGCGCACCGTTCAGCAGGCATTGACAACTGGAAGTATCGGACAACTGCAGGCAATTCATTGTGATGTCTTATTTTCTAAAGGACATCCCGGCACCGCGCCGGTCGGCGAAAAACGGATTCAAAAACCTACGCTGGAACGCTACAGTTTCGTTGAAGCCAAACCTGAGATGTTCGATGTCGGTGTCTATGCTGTGTCTATGGTGAATTGGTTGACGCAAAAACGGGTGGCGCGCGTCTTTGGTGGAACGGCGAACTATTTCTTTCAAGAACATCGCAACTGCGGACTTGAGGACTTTGGTGCTTTGGTCCTGACCTTAGAAGGCGGGATCACGGCAACGATTGTTGGTGGACGCTACGGTTGGCAGAGTCACGCGCAAGGCGGCGTTCGGAAAGTCCATCTCGTTGGCACTGAGGGTTCTTTGACGTTTGATGCTTCGGCGAATCGTTTGGAAGTTTTCGCAGCTGAACCGGGGTTTGAACCGCCGGAGCCTCATCCGCTCGATCCGATGGGAATGTGGAGTAGCACACAAGCAGGGATTGGGATGCAACCTAAGCAACTGTGGATAGATGTGAGCAGTGGGGACGACGGACAACGCGAATTTAGTGCGTTTGTGGATTGCATTGAGAACGGTGTAGAGAGTGAGATGAACGCTGAATTTGCAGCGCATTCTGTCGAAATTATCTGCGCCGGGTATCGTTCTGCGGCGACTGGAGAAGTCATCAACCTCTAATACCCATCACTTCGAGTTGTGCAATCTGTTTCACCCAAGAGGCCCGGATGTCTGGAGAGTATTCGCCGGGGAGTAAGGACTTTCGTGTGCAATTAACGAGTGCCTGTAAAGTCTGATAACGTCGGATTGGACCGATGTCGGGGAGAATCCGGTCTTCGACGACAGCGATGATCTCATCGAGCGTCAATTCGCCTGTTTCGTCTGATGTCTTTGACAAACGACCCTTGTGGAGGCTGGCGGCTTCTAAGTCAGAACGTAGCGAAGCAAAACTCGCAGCGGAATAGTCTTCTGTCAATTCCAAGAGTTGTTCGACGGCTGCTTCAGAAATCGGGCCCCCAACGACTTTAGCGATAGTCCAGCGAAGGAAAGCCTCTCGGTCTTCGCCACTCGGATCGAGGACTGGAACGACCATATCCCCAACCCTGCCTTCTCGCCGTAGATCGGGTGAGAGGTTATAGATACGCGCCGTCATCAGGAGCCACGTGATATTGCCACGGAGTTGTGGATCCGACATCATCGCCTGTATTTTGCCTGTCAAACGCCGTTCTGTGCTGTGGGCATCCTGACCGACATTACCGAATTGCGTATCCGCTTCATCGACGAAGATGAGCACCTTCACGAGTGCCATCAACAGTCGCTTGAGTCGCTCAAAGATAACATCTGTTTGTCCGAACCACATACTCCGAATGTTCTTGAGTACGAGGACCGGGATATCGAGTTCACCGGCGAGTCCCTCGAAAATAAAGGTTTTTCCGCTGCCGATGGGACCACAAACGCTCATGCCGGGGATCGCATCAGAACCCGTTGAGGTGATACGGGGCATCAACTGGGTCTTGAGAAAATCTACCAGTTTTTGGTTACCAACGATATCCTTGAGACTGTGTGCCGGTTTCTTAAACTCTACGACATCTTCGCCTAACTGCCCTTGGATAAATTCGGACACTTTGTTAATAACATCTTCCGGTTGTAATTTGTCGCCAGAGTAGCGCGTGGAGAGGAGAAGTTGACGCAACGCCTGTATCGATAAACCTGCTGTCAGCATCGCGAGTTGGGCTTGTGTGCCCCAAAGGTTAAGCGGTTTTTCCACCAATTTCGGTGTGTTGTTGAACCATGAAATGAAGTGCTGGCGTTCGGGCATCCCTGGCGATGGGATCTCAACGGTGACCACCTGGGGTAGCCTGATAATCCGAGAATTCACGAGGCTCGCGGATTCTGTGACGAAGATGACGGTGTCGTTATCATTCATGAAATTGGAGTCTGAAATCCAATCCTGAACGATACTAATCCGGTGTCTGTCTTGAAGGGATAGACTCCGAATTTCGCCTTCTGGCAGCAGCATATCTGCCGCTTCAATGAAGATTATCAGTTTTTCTGAGAGTAGTTTTTCGCCTTGTGCATGCGTGCTTCGGGAGAGCAGGCAGAATTGCCGTAAGAGTTCGAGTGCCAGCGTAGGACTGCCGATCGCGTCATTCATATACTGCGTAAAGGAGACATTAGCAGTTTCGGCAGCAGCGTCTGACAGGCCACCGGAACGTCGCGTGCTTGCATTTGTATCAAATTCCAGCTCAGTTGTCCCGCGCCACACATTGAACGCCTGCTTAACTTTTTCCCGATCAGCATCCTGAGCAAACCGTATAGGACCGTTGAGCTCGTAAACTATCAGAATGAACCCAGGGATGTCCCAGCTGCGCGTTAAGAAGGGGACGAGTGGGATGTAATCCGTATCCTCTGCCTCGCGTATGAAGAAGAGGTCGTGGATATTTCCAGACAGAACGAGGCTCCGGGATGTGCCTGAATTGATAAGCATTCCGGCTTCTGTGCGGAATGTGTAGGTTGGGCTTTTAACGGCTATGGGTCACCGCCCCCTTCGATTTTCTACGACGCACCTAAAAAAACGGCGTTATACTGGGAGTTCGGAATCCGAGTCCGATTTTGCCTTATCGGGTTCAGCCTGCGTCTGTGTATCCGTTTGCTGTGCTCCAAAAATTAAGGCATCAAATTCGTCATTGGTAGCAGAGGAACGTGCTGCTGTGAGGAATTCTTCCTCGTCGCTCCTTGAATCCGTTCCAGCCAATTCCTGTGAAACTTTTGAACGCGCTTTCGCTTTCTCACGTATTTCACGCATGCGCGTCAATTCGGCGGAAGTGCCGTCCATACTGATACCAGAGAGCATATCGGCGATTTCTTCTTGTTCCCGCGCCGTAATCAGGTCCGCAACTGCCTCGGATTGTTCGGACTTGATCTTATCTAAATCGCGATGGAGACTGGTAATCTGAAGTTTGCGGGATTCGATATCTGCTTGCGCACCTTCAATCTCGTTTTCCAGTTCCGTAATGCGACCGTTCTTTTCCGTCAGATTGGAATTGAAGTCTTGATAAGCGGTGACGCATCGCGTGTATTCAGGGTGGCTTTTAATTTCTTCTTGTGCGAGTCCTTCACCTTGTAACGCCGTAGCCGTCTGCTGTGCCTTGGCGATTGCGCCTGATTTTAGTTCTTCCAACCGATCGACTTCATCCGTTAAACTTTGGACTGTCGACTTCTTCTGTTCAACGATAGCAATAAGTTGCCCGATGGCTTGTTTGTAGCGTTGAATATTTCCTTTCTTATCGCGGATAATGTCTTCGTAAGCACCCCTAACGGCTTCAGGGTTTTCCATCATTCTATCCGCAGATTCATGTGCCCGGCCCGTCAGTGTATACCAGATAGCCTTGAAAAATCTTGTGAATCCATTTGCCATTGTTATTTCTCCTGTAAGCGTGCGCGTTTGAAACGCAGCCTTCCTATATGGGTTTGCAAGTTATGCCAGTGCCGCTTCGCACGACTCTGCACCGCGCTACAGACACCTATAATATCGTAATTTTAACATATTTTATCTAAAATCGCAAGAAAATTCCACGTAAGGCTTGCTGAAATTCTGCTTGACACCAAGCAGGTATCCAAGTAAAATACACCCTAAACACTACTTTTAATTTTAAAAAATGCACATAACACCTATGATACATAGGTCATTTTCATATTGGTTCTGGTTCATTGCGTTGGGTGTCTTGGCACTTGTGCTTGCCAATGTGCCGCTCTTTAACATCCTCGCTTTTGAGTTTTGCGCCGTGATGGCACTCAGTATTTCTTTCGCTGGTGCGCATATAGCACTCACAGTGCTGCAGCAAATGAAGCGGAGTCCAGAGGCACTTACCGGACCCCCCAGACGAATTGTCTTCCGGTGTTTCTGGCATGCCCTGATATCTAACGTCAGTTTGCTCCTATTACCGCTCGGTATAATTTTGCTGAACGCTTTTCGGGTCAAAAATTGCGATTTTGGTGAAGGGTTTCTCTTTTTCGCTATTTTACCCCTAATCAGTTGTCTGTATGCGACTGCAGCGGGTGTGTTTTTTGGATTCTGGGTTCAGAAACGGTGGGCGGCATACTTGGCGTATCTCGGCTATCTCTTACTTTCTTGCGTCCCAGTGGTTATCAATCTCATATTTTATCCACCCGTATTTGCGTATCATTCGACTTTCGGATATTTTCCGGGACCGATTTACGATTTCGTTATTCGGATAACCGGAACACTCCTGATTGCCCGTATGGAGACGCTGCTCTGGGTGTCCCTATTTTTGGGACTCACTATTAGCACTTGTGAGGTGAGTCGGAAAACAGGATTGATGCCGAAGCTGAGGTGGCGTAAACTTGTTGGACCCCTTACAAAACGCGTCCCGTTATATTTGTTGATCGTTGGCGTATTAGGTTTTCAATTTTATGCAGGCGCGCTCGGTATTCGTCCAACCCGGGAAGATGTCGCTCGAAAACTTGGCGGCTTCCGAGAAACAACGCATTTTGAAATTTTTTATGCCCGTGAACTTGAACCTCAGATTGAACGGATTGCTGAGGATTGCGAATTTCAGTACGCCCAACTCTCTGATTATCTCATGCCTGAAGGTGAAGTGCTTTCTCGAAAGGTTCGAGCCTACATCTATGCTTCTCCAGCACAGAAGAAACGGTTGATTGGCGCACGTCATACGTCTATCGAGGATCCGTTCGGTTATGGGTTTCACATCCATACCCAAGGTTTTCCGCATCCGGTACTGAAACATGAATTGGCACATGTCTTTACTATACCTTGGTCACCCTTGAAAGTGAGTCTGAAGATAGGTCTCCATGAAGGGATCGCAGTTGCTGCGGATTGGGAGGAAGGCAGACTTACCGGACATCAGTGGGCAAAAGCGATGCGGCAGATGGAGATCGCGCCCCCCCTTTCAGGCATCATGGGATTCGGATTTTGGGGACATGCGGGTTCACGTAGTTATCTATTGGCTGGCTCCTTTGTTCGGTTTCTTGTTGATACCTACGGCATAGAAAAATTTAAGGGCGTTTTTCCGACTGGGAATTTTGTGAAGCATTATGGGAAAGACTTGTATGCATTGGAAATGGAGTGGGTCGAATTTTTGGACAAGGTCCCTTTGAATGACAATGACATAGCCTATACAACGTACCGTTTACAGCAGCGGAGTGTTTTTGAGCGCGTCTGTGCCCATGAGATGGCGGCTTGGCGAGATACGGCGTGGCAGGCGTACTACCGAAAAGATTTTGTCACTGCCGTCCAAACTTTTGAAACGATGCTGTCCGCTGAATCTAACAACTTAAACACACTATACGGCTTAATGTACAGTGCCTATCGGATGCAAGATTATGATAAGGCACTGTCGTTAGCAACTCGCATCGCAGGTGCGGAGGACACGCGATTGAGTCCAGAAGCAGTCCTCTTGACGGGAGACATCCACTGGCTCAAGGGTGATCACGAGCAGGCGTTAGAGACATACGCTTCGCTTGAAACAGAACACCAGACAGTTGAGTTGAGGCGTATCAAGCGAATTGTAGCACTTTCTTATCCTGATACAACGCCGACGGATTGGGATTCCCAACGCATTGGAATGCGGCAAGAGAATTCGTCCTTACGAGATCTGCTCCGCGCTGTGCTAATAGAATCCAAAGAGGGTGCCGAGAGGATGGCATACCTGTCCAGATGTATGCAAACGGCACCAGATATGTGGTTAGCGTATCTTTTGGCTGGTGAATTACTCTATAGAGAAGAGGCGTGGCAGAATAGCAACCGATATTTCCAACGCGCCGCAGCACTATTAGAAAAATCAGGGATTGGGAATGAGGATTTGCCGGAGACACCGGCGCGCTTCCAATTGACATCCGAACAGTACGAGCGTCTCGTATTAGAGATCCAGAGGACAATAGGCATCAATGCATACCATCAGAAAGATTATGAGACCGCAATAGAAGTATTTTCTGCAATTGCAAAGAACGAAGCATTGCCCCTCGGAACCACACTAAGAGCAGATAGGTGGCAACAAAGGTGTCACTGGGCGCGATTAAATCGGGTAGATGCCATAAGTCCATAGACGCGAACACACAACTGAGGCTTTTGGACGGATTTTTATCTCAACTAAAATTGTCAGGTCTTCGTCTAATTGGGGTTGATCTAAGAACAGATTTTACTATTTTATAAGGAGCTGCTATGAAACTTTTTGTGCCGGGAAGAATTTGCCTGTTCGGGGAACACAGCGATTGGGCAGGCGGGCACCGGCGAAATAACGCAGCGCTCGAAAAGGGCTATACGTTAATAACCAGCACAAACCAAGGTGTGTATGCCGAGGTTAAGCCGCATCCAACCTGTCTAATTTTGAGGACAACACTCAGTGATGGCACCCGCCATGGTCCCTATAGCCTGCCCATGGAGGGGAGTGCGCTCCTCGCTGAAGCTGAAAAGGGCGGATTTTTTAGTTATGCTGCCGGTGTTGCCTATCAGATTTTGACCAACTACCGGATCCAAGGGTTGGAAATCGATAATTATCTCACCGATTTGCCCGTCAAAAAAGGGTTGTCTTCAAGTGCAGCCATCAGTGTTTTAGTGGCACGCGCCTTTAATCGCACGTATGATCTCAAGATGACGACACGTGGTGAGATGGAATATGCTTATCGCGGTGAGACGACAACACCTTCACGCTGTGGACGGATGGACCAGGGGTGTGCATACCAACAGCCTATCCTCATGACCTTTGACGGGGACCATATTGATGTCCGAGAGTTCAACGTGTCGCAAAACATGTACCTCGTGATTGTTGATCTCGGTGCTGGTAAAGATACACGTCTCATACTAAACCAATTAAATCACTGTTATCCGTTTGCGGAAAGCGAATTAGATAGAAATGTTCAACACTACCTCGGTCCACTCAGTGCGCAGATTACACAAGAGGCATATCAGGCACTACGCGACGGAGATGCCGAAGCAGTCGGGAAGCTCATGACACGCGCACAGATGGAATTCGACAAACACCTCATCCCGGCGTGTCCATCGCAATTGACAGCTCCTTTCCTTCACAAGGTTCTCAACTATGCGCCGATTCAACCGTATATCTGGGGCGGCAAAGGGGTCGGTTCGCAAGGCGATGGATCCGCACAATTTATTGCAAAAGACGAAGAGAGCCAACAGAAGGTTATTGAAATTATTGAACGGGATTTGGATATGTCCTGTCTGGAACTCGTTATTGAGGCGGGGAGACACGTCCGAAAAGCCGTCATCCCTGCTGCAGGATTTGGCACTCGGCTATTCCCTGCTTCAAAGGCGATGAAGAAAGAATTGTTTCCCGTGATTGACAGTTCTGGGCAAGCCAAGCCAGCGATCATGGCAATCGTTGAAGAGGCAGTGAAGGCGGGTATTGAGGAGGTTTGCCTTATCGTTCAGCCAGGTGATACCGAACTCTTTGAGTCGTTTTTCAAAACGCCACCCCCGATTGAACACTTTAATAAACTCAGTAAAGAGAATCAAGCGTATTGTAACTATCTATTGGAATTAGGGAGTCGAGTGACGTTCGTTACACAGGACGTTCAGGAGGGTTTTGGACATGCCGTCTACTGCGCACGGGAATGGGTCGGCAACGAACCGTTTCTGCTCATGCTTGGTGATCATCTCTACGGTTCAGATGAGGAAAGGTGCTGCGCACGCCAGGTGGTCGAGGCTTATGAGCGCGTGGGGCAGAGCGTCGTTGGACTCAAGGTTACACCGATTGAACACTTGTCGAATTTTGGATGTGTCACTGGGGTCTGGGAAGAAGAGAACGCACTCCTTTCGGTAACGGAGTTTTACGAAAAACCGGATGCTGAGTATGCGATGGAACATTTGCACGTAGATGGAATGGATATAGACCAGTTCTTGACGGTGTTCGGTATCTATGTTATTCAGCCCCAGATTTTTGAATTTCTCGAACGGAACATCACCCATAATCTACGTGAGCGTGGGGAATTCCAACTCACTTCCTGTTTGGACGAGTTACGGAAGGCAGACGGATTTTCAGGATATGTTGTTAAAGGACGCCGATTTGACATCGGGCTTCCTGAGGAATATCGGCAGACGGTTCTTGAGTTTAGGGATGCGTAGTTCGGGAAAGCACAATGACTATTTTTATGGTATGTGCTTCCAAATTTGTGGTATAATTGCTTTATCCAGTTTTGGGTGGCATTTCTGCAAACACTACACGCTGTTTCTGTCACCTTCCTACCACATAGCAGGGGGATAAATCAAACTGGAGCTGGAACGTCTTATGAAAACTATTTTGCTTTTCTCTATACTATTCTGTGCGATAGCGGTGCCGGCAATGGGGGCACTCACCGATGCTGACCTTGACAAGATCCGCTTGATTGTCCAAGAGGAAATTAAGAGCGAGATTGCACCGCTCATAACTGACATTAATAAACTAAAGACAAATGATGCTATTCGGCAGACAGAACTCAAGAATCTTAGCAAAAATATTGATGACAAGTTTGAAAGTGTTGAAAAGAACTTCGACAGACAAAATAGCATCATCATCGCCTGCATCGGTATACCTTTAGCGGTTCTTGCAATAGGTGCAACCATTTGGGGGATATTGGCAAGTAAGCGCAGCACAAAAGATCGCACACTTGAGCAGCAGATCGAAGTGCTTACACAAGAAATCGAAACGCTGAAGCAACAGAGAACTGTCCAACCTTAAAGTGAAATCTCACGGGATTCTGATGACGACGATTGTCATATCGTCATACTGCTCCGCCTCACCTACAAAATTGCGGACATCAACGACAAGGTGTTCAACAACTTCTGCTGCACTACATCCCTCAGGAATTCGCGAAACGGATTCCTTTAAACGATCCGTCCCATACATCTCTTCGGCTTGGTTAAGTGCCTCAATCAGACCATCGGTATGAAAGATGAGAATATCGCCCTCCCTTAAATCGAAAGTCGCCGATTCATATTCCACCGTTCTCATACTACCGAGTGGGAGATCGCTGTTTTCAATCTCAATTATGTCGGTCCCGCGCTTAAGAACAGGGTAGGGTTGCCCACCGTTAGCGTAGTCGATCTGTCTTGTCGTTTCATCGAGAATCGCGAGGTTGAGTGCGATGAAACTTGGACCGTACATGCGTGGTGCTAACCCTGAATTAAGGTCGCTGAGAATGACATCCGCCTCGGATTTGAAACGTGAGACTTCGTATAACATCCCATTCGTCAGCACTGCGTTCATCGCGCCTCGGAGTCCTTTCCCGGCAGCATCCGCGACCGCTATTGCAGTCTGACCGTTTGCGACGGTTACGTAATCGTAAAAATCTCCACCGACCTGCGTGGCGGGGACCGACATCCCGGCGACATCAAATCCTTTCGTGTCGGGTGCTTCTGTAGGCAGGAGTCCCATTTGGATATTTTGCGCTTCACTCAATTCAGCGCGAATCCGGCGCATTTCCGATTCTTCTCGTTGACGCACTTCATTTCGTAGCTGCGTCGTGTGCCGTCGGTTGACAATTAAGCGACCTAATAAGGAGAAAACGACGATCAGGAACAGGAGCGTTGGTAAGTAGGTACGCCATCGCGTCCAAAGCGGCGGTTGGATATTAAAATCCGCAACTGCGGGTCGATGGGTGTAGGACCAGTTTTCACGGAAAGCCTTAACAAGGAAGCTGTAGCTCCCGGCTTTCAGACCGGTATAGCGAATCCGCAGAATACCGTTTCGGTTTTGAAGTGCCACTTTAACGCCACTGCTGTTCATGAGCTGTGTGTCGGTTGATTCGGATGTGGTGAGGTTAATCCACTCGTTAGATGAAACGCTTGGATTGGTTGTTAAAAGAGAGAACTGCTTTGCTGAAACGTTAGTCCACTTCGGAGTATCTAATCCGAGTAATCTAAATTGATATGACAGACCTTCTCGGAGTGGACTAATGCCCTGCACATCAAAGATAACATTTCTGGTGCCACGGGCAGGTAGCGAGAGGTTAGATGAAAGTTGCGTGTAGGTTTTGTCAGCCGCTAAAGCAGTGAGCCGGCAGAAAGGGGTGCCGCCGCGCGTCGGTGTATATTGTGTAGCACCGCCTTCAGTGGCAAACCAGATTTCTTGATCCCTGAACTCATACAGTTTCCAGATGTTATTATGTGCGAGTCCATCTTTTGTCGTGAGCGTGTAGAAGGTTTCGCCATCGTATCGAACAGTGCCGCCCCCCCTTGTTGCGAACCAGATATTACCGCTGCTGTCCTCCATCACATCACGCACATTGTCCACGAGGAATCCATCTTTTGTTGTGTATGTTGTCAGGACGTTCCCATCGTAGCGGACCGCCCCACGAGATGTTGCTAACCAGAGGATTCTATCCTTGGAGATCAGTGAGGCGTTTACGGGTGCGAGTTCAATGTTCTGAGTTGTGGTTAACTGCGTGCCTAAATACGTCCGGAGCGCGTTTGAAAAGAGAAAAGTTATTTCGTTATTTTGTTGTGTTGGGTCTTTCCAGACTGCAAGTGGTGCTGAACTGGACGCGCCATCAAGGAAAAGCGGAGGACCGAGTTCAGTTTCACTCCAGAGTATCAATTTTCCTGTTACGGCGTTGAAGAACCATTTGCCACCGAGCGCAGATTTTAACAGGGCTGTCGCTTTAAGTGGCAGGATTTCTGGCTCTATACCACCGACTGTAGACGTTAAGCGGTCAATATTTTTCGGATAGCGTAAAACCCTCCCGTTCTCAAAATGCACCCATAGCCTGTTATTTGAATCTCTATACAGGGCAGTAATAGCCGCTTCACCGTGATCTATCTCCGAAGTCGTGCCGAACATGATTCTCTGAAAACCGCCCTTTGTGAATCGTAATAAGCCAGACGTATCCGCTTTAAAAAGGTTTCCACCGAAAGCTATCCATTGGTGTTCACCTTCACTCACAAGGACTTCAGGATCACTGGTTGCGCCTTCGCCGCCAGGACCGATTCTGGTCTGAATGGAGATAGAAACTTGGTCAAATTTTCCATTGGCGTACCGAAAAAACGTATATTGTCTGGATCGCCCACGCGCCCTTGGATCTACGAAGTTGACAAACCAGATGTGTCCGCTAACTTCAAACATTTTTACGATTTCAGTCCGAGAACCCGATCCAGTTTGCCGCCTATCTGTAGCATTGGCTTGGGCAGCAGATGACGTGTCTTGTGTCAAGCCTAATCGCAATGAATTGATGGTGATGTCTTCCGTGTCGGCATTGGGGTTGTAGCGGGCGACGCCCCCGGGAATACTGAACCAGAGGTAGCCCCGGCTATCTTCATATATCACCCGCACTCGGTTGGTGCCGATACCGGTGCGTGTACTAATGACGGGTCTCGGATCGAACGCTGTCACACCGTTATCGTGTCCAAACCACAACTTACCGTCGATGGCTTCAAAAATTGTGTGGATGTTATCGTTTTCCAGACTACTACTGAGGGTATAGGAAATGGGTTGAAGGTCTTGGTTATATCTCTGTGGTCCGCGTTCGCTAGCGAACCATAGATGACCCATAGCATCTTCAACCTCAAGAGACCCGGATAGGTTCGCACGGGTATGCAGCCGTGCGCCCTCCCACCATCTTGTGGTGTATTCGTCACCAAACCAAATTCGTCCTTTCTTGTCACTTCGGATTTTTGTGAGTCTTCGGGCTGCTGATAGTTCCGAGGGGGTGGCTCCCTTGGAGCCTCTGTATGCCCAGGGCAAGGGTAGAATCTGCTCAAAATTCTTTCCATCAAATCGTAGAAGAAGGTTATAGCCGCCGAACCAAAGATTTCCATCTGCATCTTCGGCTATTGCCTCGATTGCACCCACAGCGCGAAGATTTGAGGTATCGTAACGGACGAACTCATCACTCACTGACATACCACTTGTGTCATCACTTAGAGGTTCACGGACCAAAGGCACTTCTCGAAAACTCAGAATCACACCTGTTTGTTCTTTTTGTCCTTCACTACCACCCAACCAGAGTGTCCCGTCTTTACTTTCAAAGATCACGTTGATTGTCAAATCTGTTGAACGCAGCAAATCTTCGCCTACAATTTCGTTTGGCTGTGCCTGCGGTGGACGTTCGGCATCTGTGACGTATTTCGTTAATCGCTGATTTTCACCGACCCACACGTCACCGAGTTGATCGACAATCAATGAATTCCCCTTGCCAATCAGACTGATTGAAGTGCCATCAAATCGACTCACCCGTCCTTCCCTTTCTGATGGCACCCGCGTGAGGAACCAGATATGTCCCCACTTGTCCTCAGCGATTTGTTGTGTCCGTCCAAGCAACGCACCCGATTTCACTTTAGCGGAAAGTGCTTCATCCAAGGTGTTCAGAGAGCCAGCATAGGGTTCAAAAGTGTTGCCATCGAATCGACTGACGCCATTTTGGTCGGAACCGAACCAGAGCATACCACGACTGTCTTGGAAAATGACAGGGACAACAGGTCCCACCAACCCATCGGCAACGGTATAGGTTTGCATCTGCTCAGCCTGTGTATCGGCACAGATAAAAACAACAAGGACTGTGCTAAGGATGAAGATGACACTTTTTGCTGGTGTCCGCAAGTTTCTGGAACTTGCGGAATGCGGGTGAGCGTATATCATGAGTTTGTTATCAACGCAGTCTTAACAAACCCAAGTCTTTAGGAAACCTGGGTAGTTGACAGACCGTGTCTAATGATTAGTGCGCGAAATCGCGAATCCGCGAAATCGCTTCTTTGATGACTGCGTCTGGATACGTAAGAGAGAGTCGGCAATAGCCCTCGCTCCACTGACCATATCCAAGACCGGGTGTTACCACAACCCCGACTTCTTCAAGGAGTGCCGTCGCGAAGGCACGGCTTGAACCGTTGAAACGCGGTGGTACGGGTGCCCAAATATACATCGTCGCCTTCGGTTTTTCGATGTCCCATCCGCTCTCTGTAAGCGCGTCCACCACCATGTCGCGACGTTTCTGATAAACAGCGTTCACTGCAGGTGTGATTTCGTCTGCTATTGAGAGTGCTTTCGCACCGGCAAATTGAAGGGCGCGGAGTGAACCGTTATCTATGTTATCTTTAACGGTTTTAACAGCACTGACAGCGATTGGGTTACCGACAACAAATCCCAATCGCCATCCTGTCATGTTAAATGCTTTGCTCAACGAAAAGAATTCAACGGCTACTTCAGCGGCACCGTCTACTTGCAAGATGCTTGGTGACCGGTAACCGTCGTAGGTATTTTCACTATAGGCGTTGTCGTGTGCGATGAGAATGTTATTTTGCCGTCCGAATTCCACGGCACGCTCGAAGAAATCGAGATCGGCGGTTGCTGTCGTTGGATTGTTTGGATAATTGATCCAGAGGACTTTGGCAAGACGTTTTATTTCATCAGGAATAGCTTCAAAGTCGACATAGAAATCGTTTTCTCGCAGAAGCGGGGCATAGTAAGTCGTCGCACTCGCAAAGACGTGTCCGATGTTATAGGTGGGATAACCAGGACTTGCAGCGATGCCAATGTCCCCCGGATTCAGTATTCCTAATGCCAGTTTAACAATAGCATCTTTGCTTCCGAGCGTTATCGCAACCTGATCATCGGATAATGGGACACCGTATCGGTGTTGGTAAAAATCGCGAACTGCCTCTGGAAAATCGCCGACAGGGTTGTCGCACCCATAACGGTGACGATCGGGGTCTTTCGGATTTTGGATTGCGTGTACAAGACTTTCGATGACTGGATCGGGAGTCGGGATATCCGGATCACCGATACCGAGGCTGATGACATCAACACCTCGTGCTTGTGCTGCCTGTATTTTTTGGCGTATATCTACGAAGAGATAGGGTGGAAGTTTCTGTAACCTTTCTGCGGTTATAATCATGTTTTTAATTCTGACCTCATAGTTAAAAAATTATTTGAGTTGAAGGATTGATTGTTGGGTTTCGCTGAGGCTTTCCATAACGTTTGGACTAAAGTGTAAACCTTGGCCACCCCAGTCTGGCATATAACCAATACTGTAACAATAATAGAGCGTCCGGCGCGGTTTACCAGAGACGTTGATAACAGAGCCGTGAGTGAGTGCTTCTGTAAAAATAATAGCATCACCTGCCGCTGCGGGGATCGGGGTCAAGACCGGGTTTTCATCTGGATGACTGCCCCAGGGCTTACGGAAATTGCTCTTGTGTGCCCCCGGTATAACAGCGAAGCATCCGTCCTCCACATCACAATCCAGCATCGGAAAGACTGCCTTTGTTAGCGTGGACACCATCTCCCCATTTCGGCAGTGGTACTGGCATTTTGGAATAATCGGTGTACCGTGCATGTGCAGTCCAGTATAACCGCCGCCCCATCGGTAGATCGTATAGGTGTGATTGAGCCGATAGGGACCGCCCGTTACGCCTTGGACGACATCCAGGACCTCTGGAATGTCGATGAGCGTATTGAAGGTGCTGTCCGCTTCCAAAATATTGGAGATATAGAGTTCCTGCTCAGTTCGCTGCGTTCCGAGACACAGCGGTGGCGGATACTCCTCAGGTGGCATCTGCTCGTATTGGTCTAAGACCTCGTTGCAGGCATCAATGACTGTCTGTGGAACAACACCCTTTAAAACAATGAAACCCTGCAAATCAAATAGATATTTTTGTTCATCTGTCATGTGTTTTCCTCGAATGTTTATGGTAACAGTTTGTGCTCCGAAGAAGCACAGACTAACAGTCTATGCTACAAGTTAGGGAACCGCTTCGTATCTAAGAATTGTCCCGTTTTGGCCGACTACCCATCCACTGTTTGAACTACTGACATAGATAGCCTTCAAGTCTGTGCGTGTATCCGTACGTTGGGGTCTCCAATTCTGTCCACCGTCTTTTGTGTGTAGGACGAGTCCCTCTTTTCCGACAATCCAACCTTCAGTTTCGGAAGCAAAAAATACGTCGTCAAGGAAATTCGCAGTATGGCTCTCTTGGCGTTGCCATGTTTTTCCACCGTTATCCGTATGAAGAATTAAGCCATCCATACCCAAACTGCGCAGATCCAATCCGACCACCCATCCTTTGTCTGCTGTGACGAAGGTAACGGCATCTAAGAAAAAGGATGGGTGACTTCTGCTGATAGAGGCGAGATGCCAATGGTCCCCGCCGTCGAGCGTAGAGAGCATTGTGCCGCTCATCCCGACTGCCCAGCCCCGTTGTTTTGAGGTAAAATGAACGTCAAAAAGGTTCCAGGTCGTTCCACTCTCTTGACGTTGCCAGGTCTGTCCGCCATCGTCTGTATGAATAATTTCACCAGTACTCCCGACACACCATCCTGTTTCTTTGTCCACAAAGAAGACGGCGAGTAATTCTTGTGCTGTCCCAGAGACTTGGCGTTGCCAGACGCTTCCACCGTTTGTGGTGTGCAAGACGACACCGGCTTCCGCGACCGCCCACCCTTTTTCTGGAGACACAAAATGCGTTGCCCCGAAACATTCAGTCGTACGGCTATCTTGGGCGTCCCATACAGTTCCGCCATCTTCAGTTCGTAGAATCGCACCGCGATCCCCTACAACGTACCCCTCTTTTGCAGAAACGGCGCAGACATCAACAAGGAGATGGCTCGGACTTGATTGCGATTCCCAAGTTACACCGCCGTTCCGGGTGTGTAAAATTGTGCCGTTTTCACCGACAGCCCAACCGAGTCGTTTAGAGACAAAGTCAACACCCAAAAGGACGGGATCGGCACTGTTGTGGAAACGCGGACCACCCCGCTGGTGTTTCCATTTTCCTTTCCCGCCAGATGCCGTGTGAAGAATAACACCTAAGTCTCCGACAATCCAACCGTTTTGGGAGTCCGTAAAATCGATGTCGTAGAGCGTAAAGGTGTGGAGCGGTTCATTGCCGAGATACTCCGGCTGCCCATAACTGCTTTTATGCCGCTGATTGCTCCCATCCGTAACGAATGCCCATGTCTCTCCGCTGTCAGTTGTTACAAAGACGCTCCGCCGATCCCCGACAACCCAGCCGGTTTGTTCATCGATAAAATGGAGGTTGAAGAGCGCCTGCGCTGTCGTAAATTGCACTTCCCATGACTGCCCGCCATCCGTTGTTCGATAGATGTAACCCGGATTTGCGGCGTTCAGGGTGTGGGCGTCTCCAGTGCTTGCTTCTGATGTTGGTGTATTGTAGGTGATAATCCATCCGAGATGTGTATCCACAAAGTAGACGCCTTTTAAGGATTTTTTACCAAATACACTTGTGTCCACCTGCGTAAACGTCTTTCCGCCGTCGGTTGTTTTAAGCAATGTTCCCCAGTCTCCAACAACCCATCCTGTAGTTTCACCGATAAAGATGTCGTGCAGGTTATTTTCCGTCCCTGTTTCAATATGGGTCCACGTCTCCCCGCCATCGGTCGTATGAATGAGTGTTCCACTTTCACCCGTACACCATCCCTCTAATGCAGAGCGAAAATGGACTTTACGCAACGGTTTACCGAAAACGCCGCTGCGCTGCCTATGCCATGTTTGTCCACCGTTGTTTGTGTGGATGATGAGGCTTTCAGCGTCTTCCGTAAAGTCTTGTCCTGGAATAATATCTACTGCATTGCCGACTGCCCACCCTTGTGTCTCAGAGGCGAAGTGAACATCGTATAGATGTGAACTCCAATCCCCTTCCAGAACAGTTTTCCACTCGTACCGAATTTGTCCTTTGGACGCGCTGTTCTCGCAACCGACGATGGATAGAATACCAATGAGCAGCACGATAAAATAGCAGTTGGTTATCAGTGGCGGTTGCGTATTGTGTGCGGGCCACAAACATCTCTTTAACCGAGGACTGATAGCTGAAAACTGATAACCATCAAAAAAGGACTTTGCTGACATCGTGCAATCCTTTGGGAGCGTTGACGACCCATCTCGCGGCACGAATCGCACCTTTGGCGAATGCTTCCCGATTGTGGGAACGATGAACGATGTTTAATTGTTCACCCTCGGTTGCGAATAGGACGGTATGATCACCGGCAATATCACCACCACGGACGGTGTGGGTCCCAATTTCTTGTTGTGTCCGCGCCCCGACGATGCCGTGGCGACCGTAGACCCCTACCTCTGCTAAATCACGCCCTAATGCTGTAGCGACAGTTTCGGCTAAAAGGAGGGCAGTGCCACTGGGTGCATCTGTTTTGCGATTGTGATGTGTCTCGATTGTCTCAATATTGTAATCATCTCCGAGGGCTTTCGCAATTAATTCCGATGCTTGGAGCATGACATTGACACCGAGGCTCATATTGGGTGCCATGACGCAGCGAATCTGTGAGGCAAGCGTTTTAACGATAGCCAATTCATTGGTGCTGAAACCTGTTGTTCCAATAACCACCGCTTTATCAGCGTCGACAGCCTGTTGGAGATACTGTATAGTTGCTTGCGGCTTTGAGAATTCAATGATAACATCTGTGCTGTCAAGCACATCCTCAAGCTTGCCTGTGACAGGGACCCCAATTTCACCGATACCTGCGACAACGCCAACATCACTTCCGATTTGTGGGTGTCCGGAATATTGAATCGCCCCAACAAGTTCCATATCAACCTGTTCGGCAACGCTTTGTGTAATACACCGACCCATGCGACCACAGACACCGGTGATAACGACGCGGATCATGTTTTTACCTTGTATAGTAAGCCTCAAAATATGTGGATACTTGTAGCACACGACAAATGCCACACGCGCATTTGACGTTGATTCCTGTCAGTTTGTGTAAAGTGGGCACGCAAACTAACAGTTTGCGGTACAAAAGAGGGGTCTAAGTGATTCTGAAATCTCCTGTAATTCTGATCCTTGCTCCATACTGAGGACTGATAACTGAAAACTGATAGCCATTAAAACAGGACTTCGCTAATATCGTGCAATCCTTTGGGAGCGTTGACGACCCATCTCGCGGCGCGAATCGCACCCTTGGCAAACGCCTCTGGACTGTGTGCGCGATGGACAACACTTAATTGTTCACCCTCGGTTGCGAACAGGACGGTATGATCCCCGGCAATATCACCACCGCGGACGGCGTGGATACCAATTTCCTGTTGTGTCCGCGCCCCGACGATGCCGTGGCGCCCGTAGACCCCTACCTCTGCTAAATCGCGTCCTAACGCTGTCGCGACAGTTTCTGCTAAACGGAGGGCAGTGCCGCTCGGCGCATCTGCTTTGTGGTTGTGATGTGCCTCTATTACTTCAATATTGTAATCGTCTCCGAGGGCTTTCGCAATTAATTCCAATGCTTGGATCATGACATTAACACCGAGGCTCATGTTTGGTGCCATGACGCAGCGAATCTGTGCTGCGAGTTCGTTGATGGTTGCAAGTTCATCAGGGGTGTAACCGGTTGTTGCAATGACCATCGCTTTATCAGCATCGACAACTTGCCGGAGGTGTTGCACGGTCGCTTCTGGCTTTGAGAACTCAATGACGACATCGGCGCTTTCAAGTGCCTCCCCAAGCTTGCCTGTAATGGCTACGCCAATCGCGCCGACACCTGCGACAACGCCAGCATCACTCCCGATTTGTGGGTGTTCAGGGTATTCGATTGCCCCAACGAGTTCCATATCCTCTTGTTGGGCAACGCTTTGGATAATGAGCCGCCCCATGCGGCCGCATGCTCCATTAATAATTACATTGATCATATTTTAAACTATTGCTCCTGGGCACTGCTCCACTACGTTACGCAGTGGTTTCCGATTAAGTTTGATGTTTTTGTCGCTTTTGAAGCTCACCTGACTGCCGATTGCTAACTGCTATTTCAATGTCAGCAGATATGCCATGAGGTCTTCCATCTGCTTGACTGAAAGAATATCTGCGAAGTTTTCGGGCATAACACCCGCTTGTGGCACGCTGGTAGCCCTTATATCCTTTTTGTAGTAAGTTGTCCAGAGTTTCCCTGATTCGTCAAGCATTTGTAAAACGTCAGGGTTCTCCCTATTTCTGTGATCATAGAGATACCGTTTCTTGCCGGTGATTTCCTCTCCATCTATAGTGAGGATCGTGAGCATTTCGTATTCAGGTGCGATATAAGCACGCGGATTGAGGATAGACTCGACAATGAAGTGTGGGGCGCGGGTGCGAGCGATATAAGTCAGATCGGGACCTATCTCGTGGCCAGTACCGGTAGCGCCTCTGCCGTGAACTGCATGACATTTGCTACAAGCGTATCCTTCAGAGTAGAAGATAGCCTCTCCGGCTTTAACATCACCCTCCATGTAGGGTGTCCATTCTTCGCTCTGTTTTATCTCTTCCAAGGAGATCCCTGCCGCTTTTGCTTGCTCCGTTCGGAGATAGCCGACGATCATGTTGATGGCTTCATCGGAGAGTTTGCCTCCGAATTTTTGCATCTCAGTTCCCGGTAGTCCGTTGAATACGGTTTGGAAGATACCGCTATCGGTCCATCCATAGAGCCACTCGGCTTTGAAGAGATCGGGTGCTTGTCCACCACGAGTGCGTCCGGCGTGGCAGTTCCAACACATCAAACGAAAATAGAACGCACCGTCTATAACGTCTTCACCATAAATGTTGTCCCTCGGCATCTCTGGTGCGATATCTACCTCAAATTCTTGCGCGTCTACAAGCGATAGGGAAAACAGACTCACACCTAAAAAAAAGAGAAGGAGAATACTACACGCTGTGTATAGGGCGGAAGTTGTACGCTCAGACATTTTGCGAGCGCGCTTGCAAAGCGCGCCTATGAAGCGACAATTAGAGTGTATCATTACTGTTCCTCCTCCTGAAACGGAGCGTAGTAAGGTAAATGGTACTTCTGGACAAGTCCTTTAAGTTTTTCCTCACTCCATTTCTGTTCGATAATTGTGTTAACAGCGTCTTGAAGTGCGCGCGTATCTCGCTCTGGCGTATTTTTGCTGAAAGCAATAGAGACATTCCAGCGGAGGCGAGGCGGAGGGATGTATCCGTCAACGATTTCTAATTCGGGGTAGGCGGTTTCTGTCTGCGCTGCTCGCTGAATGCGGGAGCCTTTTTCAATCAACCACCCCGAGTTTGCCCACATACATCCGTAAGCGATTTCCCCTTTCTGTAGGGCATTGAGGACAGCGATTTGCGATCGGTAAATCCGACGGTTGTATCCCATCTGTCGGAGCACATCACTTGCGATGGAGCCGGCTTCTGTTCCAATCGTTTCCAACTTGATGTCTTCCAGCGTTTTCGGCGACTTTTGCAAATCTTTGCGCTTTATTAGCACGTAACCCGTGCCGTAATAGGGTTTAGAAAAGTCAACGCGTTTACCTAACTGGACAGATTCGCTCATGGCACGCTCTTCGATAGGGACTCCGATGACACAGTCGCAATGTCCGTGTAACATATCACCAAGCAGGCTATCTCGGAGCGTGTTAAGCCAGTGGAGTTCGAGTTTGACCCCTAATTCTGCTGCCAGTAGATGTGCTATCTCAACATCTACTCCTGGGAGTTCTGGGTCCGCATTAGAATAGGGCAAATTCCGAACGTCCATGCAGACAGTTAGCACCCCTTTTTCTTGAATTTCCTTTAAAGCATCGTCGGCATTTACATTGTGCAATATCAGGACGGGTAGTGTCCAAAGTAGGACTCGCAAAAGGATACGGGATCTCACGGTACAACCTCCTTTTTTTGGCTGTTAGCGGTCAGCTATCAGCATTCAGCCCAGAGAGCGTTGTGACAAGCAAAACGTTTGTAAACATCACACGCCGACTGACGACGGACTGCTGATGATTGATTGCTATTCATCAAAGAGCGCGAACACAAAGAGCGTTCCGCCTTGGCGGGCATTCACTTCGGCGTACTTTACAGCACCCGATGCTATGGCAATGTATTGGACCCCATCAAGTTTATAGGTAATCGGTGGTGCGAGAACCCCTGATCCGGTTTGGAAGTCCCAAAGCACTTCGCCGGTTTCTGCCGAGAGTGCCATGAATCTTCCCTCTAAGTCACCGGCGAAAACGAGACCACCCGCTGTTGTGAGGCATCCACCCCATTGTGGGAAATTCGTTTTGTGTCGCCACTTAATTTCACCCGTGGAAACATCAATCGCGCTGATATGTCCCCACATCTCCATGTCCCCGGCTGCGTCCCTTTCGGCCGTCATACCGCTTCCAAGATAGGGTAAACCTTTCACATAGAAGACGCGACCTTGGTGGTAGGAACCACACAGTTCCAAAGAGGGTACATACAGGTAGTTTGTGAGTGGATTATAGGCTGACGGGGGCCAGTTTTTTCCACCTTCAACGCCGGGACAGACGCGTATCGTCCCCTCTTCCGTGGTAAACACCCCGGGTTTGAGGGTCGGCCGACCATTTTCATCGAGCCCCGCAGACCAGTTCATTTCGCAATATGGCGTGGCGTATAAGAATTTGCCGTTGGTTCTATCAAGCACGTAGAAATAGCCGTTCCGGTTTGCCTGCATCAGTGCCTTGGTCGGTTTCCCGTCAATGTCCATGTCAATGAGAACCGGTTCACTCACGCCATCCCAGTCCCAAACATCGTGGGGTGTGGCTTGAAAGTGCCATTTGAGTTTACCGGTATCGGCATCGAGTGCGACGATACAATCGGTATAAAGATTGTCGCCCCTACGGACAGCACCGTTCCAATCGGGTGCTGGATTTCCGGTTCCCCAGTAGACGAGGTTCAATTCTGGATCGTACGAACCGGTGACCCAAGCGGAGCCGCCACCCGTCATCCATGAATCCCCTGCCCAAGTGTCGCCGCCGGGTTCGTCTTTTGAAGGAACAGTGTAAAATCGCCATGCCTGTTCACCCGTTTCAGCGTAGTAGGCATCGATGAAGCCGCGGATGCCGTATTCTGCGCCTGATATACCGACAATTACTTTATCTTTAACGACTAACGGCGCAACGGTCAGGGATTCGGCGTTGGTTGAATCTCCGACAACTCTATCCCATAGCACTGTCCCGGTCTTCACATCGAGGGCGAGAAGATGGGCATCGAGGGTCGTCCAAAAGATTTTGTCTCCGAGAATAGCAGCACCGCGATTGACCATACCGCAGCAAATGGCGAGACCATCCTCAAGCGGATAATTATATCGCCACAATTCTTTACCTGTTCTTGCATCCACCGCATAGATGCTGCTATAGGGGGTGGTGATAATCATGACCCCATTAACAACCAGTGGGGTACATTCAAACTTATCGAACTCTGTTCCAATTTGAAACGCCCATTTCGGGACGAGTTTTTTGACGTTTTCGGTAGTAATCTGCGTAAGTTCGCTGTATCGCCAACTTCTGTAGTCGCGTCCATACATCAGCCAGGTGTCGGGATCGTCTTGTGCTGAAAGTAACATCTCATTGGTAACTGGCTGGAAATTGTTCACATCGGTTCCGGCTGTAACAATGCTCGGTGTTGCAGCAAGTGATAGGACTATCACAAAGATTAGAAGGCTTACGCGTTTTGTGTATAGCCAATCTTTCGCTGCTTTGAAAAGGATCTGCGTGTTCATTTCCTACTCCTTGGTTCTAACGATGAATACAGTCCCAGTTTTTCTACTTTTTGGAAATCGTGTCATAAAGGAACGTGAGGCATTTCGCGCGGTTTCACGGATAGATACCTCACGCGTCAGTTTACCAAAAATCAGGTTTTATGTAAAGCGTTAAAAGTCGATAGTCCAGAGCCATTTATAGTAAAGTTTACAATTAAGTAGACACCTGCTTCTTAACAAACAACGGTTCGTAGTAGTGCGATTCATCGCACGTTCTGCTAAAGGGTGACCAGATATTTTTAGACTTCACTATAGTTTTTCAATGATTTCTATCTGGAAGCCCGAACTTGTTCGGGAAAAGTGTGCTGTCCTGAATAAAAATGTAATACAAGGAACGGATTTAGTCTCTCCCCAGACTAAATCCAGGCTTCCGGAGACAGGAACCCTTTACATAGGTAAAACTAAATAGTCTGGGTTTTGATAGGTATATGTTGACAAAAGTGTGGGAAGGGAGGGACGTGAATATAGATTAACGGAACGGTATATCTGAATCAATCTTTGTTAAAAATGTTACACCCGTTTAAATTTGATGTGTTGCCTATAACGTTAAAGAACCCAGTCACTGTAAGGGTTTGTTGACGTTTAAATTTTCGATTTTCTCTTGTGCAAAAAAAAAGAATTTGGTGAAAAGTGTAACATTTGTTCTGGCTATTAGCAGTTGGGGCGTTCCGCTGCGCTCCACTCTCGGCAGTCAGTTGTGTCGGTTTCACGCCGGTGTTTTGTAGATTGATACAATATTCATCTCTTTTGAAGTCTTATGATATATTATACTATCTTTGCTAACGGATGTCAAGTTAAAATATCAGGACGGTGTGTAAATATTTTGGCAGCGTTCCGTGTATGCGGGAGCCCAGACATAGCACTCCAAATCAGAATCAACGGTATTCATGCCTTGAATCAAAATCAACGGTATGAAGTGCTTATGCACTTCCAAATCAACGGTATCTATGCCTGTCGGCATAGACCGGGGTATGAAGCCCGTATGGGCTTCCCCGGGCATGAACCGGGTATGAATGCGCGTGTGGCATTCCCCGGGCGTGAGTAACCCTCACTCGCTAAAAAGTCTCTTTGCTCCAGCGGAGCAATATGTCTATAGAAAAAGGCATATCAACGTCCCGCACTCCAGCGGAGTGCTATGTCTATAGAATTCGCAGTGAGAATGGAAAACGCTCATTTTTCAGAAGGGGGATCCGCGACCGGGTCGAAAACATACTTCAAATCATAGGCAACCTCAAAACGCTCTAAAAACTTAAGATATTCATCGCGAAAGGTTTGATGCGAATGATGTGCCTCTTGGTTTTCAATATAGGTCGCTACCTGAGGTATCTGAGAATGTGAATAACTGAACGCACCGAACCCCTCTTGCCACGCAAATTGACCCATCGTCCAACGCTTTTGATTGATAAAGCGCGTCGAATTCACCTTGATGTCTTTCACTAAACCGGACAACGCGACATCCGGGGTCATACCGACTAAAATATGGATATGATCCGGCATTGAATTGATTTGAATTAATTTCTGTTTTTTGTTGGTGATGATGCCGGTGATGTATTTGTGAAGTTCTGGCTTGTGGTGTTTGGGGATAAGTGCGTGTCTACCTTTCACGGAAAACACGATATGCACATAGAGTTGGGTATAAGTATCTGCCATAGGTTTTCATATATCTCCAGGCTTTGCGATATTATATTCGCGTCGTTTGTTGCGTGTCAAACCAAAAGTTTAGGGACATATTCTATAGACATAGCACTCCGCTGGAGTGCAAGTTTTCTATAGACATATCACCCCGCTGGGGTGAAGAAAGCCTCTGGCATCCTTTTTGAAACGTCCAAAAATCTGTTAGTAGCAACTTGGGTAATTATAGTAAAGTCTACAATTAAATGGACGCTCAGAAATGGCAGGGGCGAGGCGGGGAAGTCCACACGGACTTCATACCGTTGATTTACCTCGCCCCTACGACGCGAGTTACACATCTAAGTGTTCTTGGAAAACCCTAAAACTGGTCGCAATGGAAGCCTGAAGGGTCAGACGCTTCAGACGATCGAGGTCGCCAATCGCCTCAAGCACCGAGCGGACTGCGGTGACATCGGCGGCGGGGAAGCGTTCGCTGAGGATGGCAAGTGTGCTTTCAATACTCGTTTGACGCGCACCTTGCTCTATCCCTCGTTCCATCCCTCGTTCGATGAGAACTTCTGCCATAGATTGTGCCATCGGTTCTACCTCCGTTCCTAAACTGTCGGGGAAGTGTGCGATGGAGAGGCTTCGCGCGTGTAGGTATCTGTATGTGCTGGCACGGTGCCTCCTGTTATGAAAATGACATTTATATAAAGGATAGCATATTTCTATATAAAGGATAGCATATTTCGGAGGCGGTGTCAAAAGATTTAGATTCCACAAGTATATATTAATGTAACTCAAGTTACTCCTAACGAGTTTTGAACGTTTCAAAAAGGTTTCCAGAGGTTTTCTTCATCCTAGTGGAGGTGATATGTCTATAGATAGGTGGCAACTTAGGTTATCATTAACTCAAGTTGCCAAATGAAGTTTCAGAAAATAATTGGGTAATAGACGGGCAATGAATTGCCCTACTACAAACGGTTTGGTTCGTAGTAGTGCGATTCATCGCACGTTGAGAAATTACCGAATTAATAAATTAATCTTCATACAGTTTGCGGTACAACACCGCTCTGGAGAATGAACACCTTTCATTCAAACAGGGAGCTG
>JAJEIE010000033.1 GCA_022827625.1 Candidatus Poribacteria bacterium
GATTAATTTATTAATTCAGTAATTTCTGAACGTGCGATAAATCGCACTACTACGAACAAACCCGTTTGTAGTAGGGCAATTCATTGCCCGTCTATTACCAAATTATTTTCTGAAATTTCATACAGTTTGCGATACGATAGAAGTGTTCAATTTTATGGAACTCATGGTAATATTGCTTATGCCAACCCTTTAGGTGCCAATTCGCCAATAGAACTTTCCAGAACATCAGACGCTTCAGTGGGAATATGCTTTGCCGTTGACGGCAGTGGCGTATCAAAAAAGTAGTCAGGATCGGCTTTTTGTCGCTGCCACGTTTCGCGCATTTCTCGCCAGGCTCCGAAAAGCGTCCGCAGCTCGGGCATATCCTCAACAAGCAGATGATGCAATTTTTTCAAGTTGTAGCAAGGCACTCCCGCGAACATGTGATGCTCAATATGCCAATTCATGCGCCAATATAAAAACTCCGCCAACGGATTAAGCTTGATTGACCGTGTGGATTTGCGAAAGTCAGGATCGTTTTCCTTTAAACCACAGTGTTGGGGCAGCGAAACGGCATAGGATCCCCAGTTTGCAATAAAGGCACTGGCGGTGATGATGAGTGGAAAAACCCAATAGCCGGTGGCGAGTGAAACGACAAGCAGACCACCATGAAAAAGGAGTAAAACCCGCGACCACCAAATTGAGTTTTTATGCTCTTCAGGTTGGTCGATATGTAAGGCTGCCAACCACTCCTGACTCGGAACATCCGGCGGACCTTCTTTGCCAAAGGCACTACGGACGGTGCAGATAACTGCAGCAATCAACCCACCTTTGCTAAAGGTGCGACCGGGTTGTGTAAGCAAATTTACCGTAAACAACTGGAGAACGAACAGGGATCCTAATTTGGGTTCAAGCGGGAGAAGGTTTTCGCGATCCCCTTCCGGGTATAAGGTATAGCGATGATGATAGGTATGGCTGCTGGCGTAGTCAAAATGATCCCACCAGCTGATGAGGCTAAATAGGTAAAGAAAAAATTTGTTCAGCCATTTGGTCTGAAATACGGTCCCGTGTCCTAATTCGTGATTCGCTGTCCCTTTGAAAAAACTCGCAACCGTGCCATGCACAAAGAGTGCCATGAAAAAGCCAAGCCACAGCGTTCGCGCCCAAAAGACGTAGACCAAACTCCCCGTCAATAGCCAGAGGGCAAGATGTCCACCTGCCTGAAACCAGCCTTGCAGATCACTTCGCTTTGATAGATTTCGTAAAGTTGCGTGGTCTATTCTGCTCCGGTACCATTTTACACGAAGCACTTTTCGTACTGCAGCAAGAGGTTGATACGTCATCTGAATATCCTCTTTACAAAAGGAGTTTTCTACGGATATTATATCACTACCCCGCAAAATTGACGACTTTTTTCTTCTGCGTAAAAATATAAGACCTGATGAACTTATTTTTTTACATTTATTTGACACTTCCCAATTTCCGTGTTATAATTAACTCCAAATTAACCAATAGCGGTTTTAATCAGGAGAATATGAAGATAGTTCCGGGTCTGCTTTAACATCTTCTATTTTGAAAATGAGTCTCAAGTTCATAAAACCATCCCCGTTTATAAAACGGACTTACCGGCTACGTTTCCTTTTACCCCTAACTTCTTACACACTTATTGCATTCACAAGTATTCTGCTGTCGTACTGCCCTACCTTCGCTGAAGCCGCAACGCGGGAATACTGGATCGCAGCAGAGAAGGTTGAATGGAATTACGCACCAAGCGGAAAAAATCTCATCAGACCTGCGATGGGATTAGGCGTTTGGGGCAAGGCACTCGTCTATGAAAAATATCGCTACATTCAGTATACCGATGACACTTACACGACCCAAGTCGAACAACCTGTGTGGATGGGTATCCTCGGACCACAGATCCATGCCGTTGAAGGCGACAGTGTGAAGGTGCATTTCCGTAATCGTGCCGATAAACCCCTCAGCATCCACGTCCACGGACTCCAATACGATGAAGAAAACGAAGGCGCAGATATGAAAGGCTCTGGTGCTGCGGTGCAACCCGGTAACACATTCACTTATCACTGGGAAGCAGATAGCGATGCTGCGCCGGGACCGAATGATCCCTCCTCTATTGTCTGGCTTTACCACTCACACGTCGATGCCGTTACTGAAGTCTACGACGGCTTGATCGGAACTATCGTTGTCACGAAAAAAGGGATGGAACGCGCCACAGACGACCCGCGCCCCAAAGACATTGACAAAGCCTTTACCACGCTCTTCCTTGTCTTCGACGAAAATGGGCGTAAAGTCGTCAAAAATGGACAGCGTGAGGAATATGCGTCCGCAGAGGAAGCCGAAGAGGGAAACCTCAAGCACGCTATTAACGGCTTGATCTTCGGCAATTTACAAGGTTTGGAAGTCGAGCAGGGCGACAAGGTCCGCTGGTATCTCATCGGATTAGGCACTGAAGTCGATATGCACACCGCACACTGGCATGGGCAAACCGTTCTCAACGCTGGGAAACGTACCGACGTTGTAGAACTACTTCCCGGCAGTATGGTTACGGTCGACATGACGGCAAAAACGCCCGGCAACTGGCTCTATCATTGCCATGTCGCCGATCATATTACGGCAGGTATGAACACCCGCTGGCGGGTCGTACCAAAGCGTTAGAGGCTCGGATTACAGAGAAGACATTTGTCGATAATTCCGAACACATTCCCAGCATATTTGACTAAAGTTATAACATCTTTAATTCCCATAGATGTTTATTAATTTGTAAAAGGAGATACAATGTTTAAGAACCATTTTAGTTTATTCAAGCACGTTTTATCGGTCTTGCTGGTATTCACCCTTGTTGGACCGGTTGTTGCGTCGAATCACGCCGAAACGTTAACGATCTATTCTGGACGCAGTAAAAGCCTCGTTGAACCGATTATCAAGCAGTTTCAGGAAGCAACCGGTATTCAAGTGAAGGCGAATTACGGCGGAACAACGCAGTTAGCCGCTGCGCTCCTCACAGAAGGCGACAAAAGTCCGGCAGCCCTTTTTTGGGCACAGGATGCTGGTGCGCTCGGCGCTGTTAGTAAAAAAGAAATGTTTGAAAAACTTCCAGAAACTATCCTCACGAAAGTCCCTTCAAGTTTCCGTGACGCTGAGGGTCTTTGGGTTGCGACAAGTGGTAGAGCACGTGTTCTCGCCTACTCTCCAGAACGTGTTAAAATGGAAGAGCTCCCGGAAAGCATTTTCGACTTAACACAACCGATGTGGAAAGGTAGGGTCGGCTGGGCACCAACGAACGCTTCTTTCCAAGCCTTTGTCACTTCCCTGCGCGTGCAAGTCGGCGAAGAAAAAACACAAGAATGGTTGCTCGGTATGAAGGCAAATGGTGTAAAAAAATACGCCAAGAATACACCCATCATAGAGGCACTCGCTGCAGGTGAAATCGACCTCGGTTTGCCGAATCACTACTACCTACTCCGATTCAAAAAGACGGACGCAGATTATCCAGTGGCGCAAACCTTCTTTAAGGCGAGCGATCCAGGGAACCTCGTCAATATTGCGGGGGTCGGCGTGTTAAAGAGTGCCGAGAACAAGGAAGCCGCCCTGAAGTTTGTGGAATTCTTGCTATCTACCGAAGCACAGCAGTACTTTACAAGCGATGTTTTTGAATATCCCGTTACTGAGGGTGTGACGCAAAACGAAAATCTGCTACCGCTATCTGAACTGATCAAAGCAGCGCCAGTCTTTAACCTCAATGATATAGACGATCTTGACGGTACGGTTAAGCTCCTACAATCAGTTGAGGTTCTATAAATTCACAACTGATTCGGGAGGTCGAGGCTACAGAAATTGAATGCCAAGACACATACACTAAGTACACACCGATACTTCTTCATTCCCGCCGTTGTCGTCGGGATCGGTGGACTTATCCCGTTAGGTTATTTGCTCATCAAAGCGTTCTCAGTGGAAGGCACCGCTCTTTTGGAGATTGTCTTCCGCTGGCGAAACGCAAGACTCTTCCTTAACACACTCTTCCTGACGGTGGGCGTTCTCGCCCTGAACCTACTAATAGCAACACCCGCTGCATGGTTAACCAGCAGAACCCGCCTGAAAGGCAAATCCATCTTTACGGTACTGAATGTCCTACCGCTCGCAATACCGGGCTACGTAATGGCGTATGCTTTGCTGGCACTCGGCGGAAACACGGGTATCGTTGCACAGTTATTCGGTAAGAGTATCCCACGTCTGAGCGGCTACTGGGGCGCGCTTCTTGCGCTCAGTGCCTATACAAGCCCATATCTTTTTTTAAATCTACGGACCGCCTTACAGGGACTCGATCCAAGTCTCGAAGAATCGGCGCAGAATCTCGGTTATCGGTATACTGAGATTTTCTGGCAGATTGTCCTTCCCCAATTGCGTCCTGCCTTTTATGCGAGCGGTCTACTCATCAGCCTACATGTCCTCGGCGATTTCGGGGTTGTATCGCTGATGCGCTATGAGACCTTCAGTTACGCACTGTACATCGAATATACACTCTCTTTTGAACATACTTATGCGGCGTGGCTCGCGCTGATGCTCCTGACCTTCACGGGGTGTCTCCTCTATTTTGAGACGAAGTTGCTGAAACAAGTGACACTCCACCGTGCTGGGCGCGGGACTTCTCGACAGTCCTCTCTGATTTCACTCGGTACGTGGCGCGTGCCGGCTTATTTCTACCTCTGCCTGCTTGCGCTCATAATTGTGATTATCCCTGCTGGATCTGTACTCCTTTGGATCTTCAGAGGATTTGATGCCTCCGCCTTGCAAGGGCTTGTAGAAGCACTTACCGGTTCACTCTCCGTTGCGATACCTACGGGTGTGCTGTGTGCGATTCTGGCAGTACCGTTGGCTTATATCGAGGTCCGACACCCCTCGCGAACATCAAATATGCTGGCGCGTGCCGCCTACATAGTTTATGCTATACCGCCACTCGCATTCGCCTTATCGCTCATCTTTTTTGTGCTAAACACTGTTCCTTTTATTTATAAGACGTTACCCGTGCTAATCTACGCCTGCACGCTACATTTCTTGGCGGAAGCCATTGGACCCGTCAGGAGTTCGCTCTATCAAACCTCACCACATTTAGAAGAAGCCGCTCGCGCGCTCGGCTATCCACCACTTCAAGCATTCCTCAGAGTGCTTTTACCGATTCTGCTCCGCGGTATGCTCACAGCCACTGCTTTGGTCTTCCTCGCAACAATGAAGGAATTACCGTTTACCTTTCTCTTATCACCCCCCGGATACGAGACGCTCGCCCTCAATGTCTGGAGTTATACATCAGAAGCCATGTTTGCCGAAGCCGCACCCTATGCCCTCGCGATCTTAATCTTTTCTGGAATATTTGTCGGATTAATCATCCGCCACGAAGGACAGACATAAAATCCATCTACAAGAGGAGAAACGAATTATGACAAGTCAAAAGAAAATTTCCAACATCGTTTTTGTATGCGCTTTGTTTCCATGCACCATCCTTGGTTGTCTGCCTGTGGCAACGCAAAATATAGCTCGCGTTGATGGTGGCATGACGGAGGTCTATGAAGTCTCCGAAAGTGGTCTCGGTTCAATTCAGAAGTGGATACTCCCAGAAAGACGCGCTATCAGTCGAATTGAAATCTACTTTGATCCGATTGAACCTTTAAAGAATATGACCGTTTACGCACGGATGGGTGAAGGTAAGTGGCGGACTGTTAAAGCCTTCAAAACACCCATCCGAAAATCGCCCCATATTATTCGCACGCCTCTCGTTACTGATGCCATTCGCATTGTCCTATCGTCATCGATGGGAAGTGTCGATCAGCTGCGTCTCTACGGATCCTCGCTTTAACGCGTTTTTTTTGGACAATTTTCCCATTAACGCGTTTAACGCGTTTTTTTAGGCAATTTTTCCAGGTCTATTTATCTATTTGTAAAAATAAATATCACATAAACGACCTTTTTTAATAAATACGTCGGGCCACAAACTATGGTAGATTTTAGGATTACTTTTGCATTACAGATCAGCACGTAGAAGCCGTCGGGATTTGGAAAAAATCAACGGTATGAATGCCATATGGCATTCCCCGCCTCCTACAGTGGATATAGGATCATTGAACATCTAAAATTTCGGAAAACTAAATCACCCTAACAATTTTCCAACATTTTCTTTTCAAGTTTGTCAAATTATGATAGACTACCGATAAATTTTCAATTAGTGGACAGGAATGAACATATTATCCGATTTTTTAACCTTTCCACCACTTATAACGATGGGAACCGACGCACTCCGGTTGCTTCTCGCGTTTGTGCTTGGTGTTTTTATTGTTAACATCTACCGGTGGACGCACGCTGGAATCCCACAAAAATCGTTTACAGATACGCTCATTATTTTGTGTATGCTGATTTCGGTTGTGATGGTCATCATCGGCGATAGTATAGCCCGGGCGTTTAGTTTGGTCGGGGCGTTATCTATTATTCGGTTTCGCACGGCGATCCAAGATCCACGCGACATAGGTTTTGTTTTCTACGCATTGGCTGTTGGAATGGCGATTGGTGCCGGAAATTCATCTGTAGCCGTTTTGGCGGCGTTCCTCATCGGTATCATTATACTCGGCATATACAGCTGGCATGAACATTTTAGCAACAATAATGAGTTTCGCCTCGAGTTCTGCTTACCACCCGAACCGGGTTTTGAAGCCGTTTATCGCCCCATTTTTGATAGACACCTGATTTATGAACGTCTGATTGAAAAAAGGATAAGGAAAAGGGGCGTCGTTGAGTTGAACTACCGGGTTAAATTGGAAACACCACAGGACTGGCTCGTTTTTTTTAACGAACTCTCAAACATCGAAAGCGTGACAGATGTGAAACTGGACAAAGAATAATACAGAGGGGTTTGAAACGCAAACTTCTCCATAGCAGACAGCTCTAAAACTAAAAAGGAAAATACAATGAAACAAATTAAATCAATTGCCTTGATTGTGCTAATAGCCGTGGGTTGGATAATATCTGTAGATGCCCAAGACGACCAGAAGGCACCCAAACTTTCGGACGAACAGAAACGATTCGACCACAACGGCGATGGGAAACTGAGTGATGAAGAACAAGCAGTCATGCTCCGCGTTACAAACGTAGAAGCGTTCACTGGTGATAAACTCAGCCGTGAAGAGGTTGAAAAGATTCGAGCGAGTATGGCACCCGACAGAGACGGTGCAGACTTTGGTAGAATGCCACCAGGTTTTGGGGGCAGACGAGGTGGTTTTGGGGGTGGACGCCGTGGACCGAGACCGCCTGAAAAACTGGTAGCACAATTCGATAAAAATGAAGATGGAAAATTAACCGGAACCGAACGACAAGTCGCCTTGGATACACGAGGTGGTGGAAACGTTACACTCCTAAACGCATCGAACTTAGAAGAAAGCGTCGAGAACGATGTGCAAAGCAGCTTGGCTGCTGTGCCGGAAGGTTCACCGCCACTTTACGATGCCTACACACTTCGGACCCTCTATCTCCGGTTTCACCATGAAGACTGGTATCAGCAGATGAACGCCTTTTACCGTACAGACGTTGAGGTGCCAGCCGAACTGATTGTTGATGGCAAGGTGTATCCAGAGGTCGGTGTCCACTTCCGAGGGAGCTCCTCATATTTTACCGTTAACTCGGAGAAAAAATCCTTTAATATTGCCGTCGATTATGCTGAAGATGGGCAACGTCTCTACGGCTACAAGACCCTCAATTTGCTCAATGGACACGTTGATGCCTCCTTCCTCCGCGAAGTCCTTTACAACCGAATTGCCCAGAACTACATTCCGGCGATGAAAACAAATCTCGTGAAACTGGTCGTCAACGGCGAAAATTGGGGGGTTTATATCAATCTTCAACAATACAATAAAGACTTTCTCGCTGAATGGTTTGGGACAAGAGATGGCATCCGTTGGAAAATAGGTCCCGGGGGCGGTGGTGCGTTGACGTATAGCGGCGATAGTCTTGAAAGGTATCAAGAGGCGTACCAACTCAAAACCAACAACGTTGAAAACCCTTGGGAAGACCTCATTAGACTCTGCAAAATGCTTGATGATACAACCGCTGATGCGGAACTCGTGGAGAAACTTCCGTCCTTGCTTAACATCGATCAGGTCCTATGGCAACTCGCCGTCTCAAACGTCTTCATGGATGACGACGGTTACATCCACAAAGGCGGGGACTATACCATCTATCAAGATGTCAACGGCAGATTTCACCTTGTACCGCACGACAACAATGAAAGCATGAGATTCGCTCGTCAAGGCGGACGTGGGGGTCCCGGGGGCGGCTGGTCGTGGGGTGAATTCACAAATGGAATGGTATCTCCCGTCACACATCAAAACAATCCGGCGCGACCGCTTATTAAGAGGCTACTCTCCAATCCACAGTGGCGTGCCCGTTACCTGGCGCACGTCCGTACCGTTGTAAACGAATGGTTGGATTGGGAAGTGCTTGATCCCATTATCAACGAATACATCGAACTTATTGATACAGAAGTCCAGCAAGATGATAAAAAACTTTACGGATACGACGAATTCAAGAACGGCGCGCCTGAAGACCTTAGGGATTTTGTAAACCAACGCCGCGAGTATCTGTTGAACCATCCAGAACTGGACAGACCGACCCCGAAAATTCTCTCTGTTAGTATTGAATCCGAAACGGATCCTATACAGAGCAACCCTGTGTCAGTTAAAGCGACGCTTGACGCATCAGTTACGGTTGATTCTGTTTTGCTGTATTATAGTACCGAGCGTTATGTTGTTTTCAACGAGGTCCCGATGACGCAGCGCGGCGGTAGTTATATCGGCAACATTCCTACTTTTCCGCCCGGAACAACGGTTTATTACTATGTTGAGGCAAATGCAGTGAAAACACACGGTACAACTGATTTTTCACCGGCACGCGCAGAACCCAACGCTGCGCAGTATCGGGTCAGCCCACCTATCGTTATCAATGAACTGATGGCAGTCAACACGAAGAGCCTCACAGATCCACAAGGACAATACGAAGATTGGCTCGAATTGCATAACCTCACTAATGATACAGTGGACCTCTTTGGAATGTACCTAACAGATAAAATGGATAATCCCAAAAAATGGGGGTTTCCAGAGAATACAACGATTCCAGGACGAGGATACCTCCTTGTATGGTTGGATGAAAACGGTAAAGCCGAAAAGGGACTCCATGCCAATTTTAAGCTGTCCCGTAACGGTGAAACTGTAGCCCTCGTTGATACCGATACGCGTGGGAATCAAGTGCTTGATAGTGTGACCTTTGAAAAACAGGAGAAAGACGTTGCCCTCGGCAGATGGCCAAACGGCGATGGGGAACTTAGACATGTCCAAACCACACCCGGTAAGGAAAACACGCTTCATTAAAAAACGAACCTTTTCTTTTTTGCTATGTCTAATCTAATAGCAGAACGGTTATCGATTATCAGTGATCGGTTAAGAGCCGCTTGTCGTTGGTAAGAACGTTTGGAATGACTACAACGCGTACTGACAGCCGATAACTGGCAACTATGAAAGCGTTTTCTTAACCACGTCGTTTGGAGAAAAAGTATGTCCGTTGCAACAGTCTTTTCAGCTACTATGGAAGATTATTCGGAGATGGGCAATACACAAGAATTAGATCGCGCGCAGGAACATGAACTTGTTTTGCGCTGCCAAAAGGGCGATGTTGATGCAATGGGAACCCTCATTACGCGTTATCAACATTGGGTCTACAATATCGCTTACGGGATATTGGGGCATCACCAAGATGCAGAGGATGTCGCCCAAGATGCTTTCCTCTCCGTATGGGAAAATATCGGAAAATTCGAGTTCCGTTCCCAATTTTCTACATGGCTCTATCGGATCGTGAAAAACAAGTGTTTTAATCATATTGATCAATACCAACGCCGGAAAACCGATCCGATGGAAATTGACGATTCACAACCGTGGGTCCCACTTGATTCGGCAACACCGGAAGACGAGGCGTTACGGTCAGAAGAAAAAGATATTGTGCATAAGGCACTCGCGAAACTCAAAGATAGTTATAGAGAGATACTCGTGCTAAGGGAGCTGCGAGAACTCTCTTATGAAGAAATATCCGAAATCCTCGGTTGTACGCTTGGACGGGTTAAATCTCGGTTACATGAAGCCCGAAAAGCACTCAAAACAGAACTGGAGCGAGTCGTGTGGTAGTTATTTCCGCTTACCACTATCCTCGATTGAAGATATGAACCATCGTCAAATTCAAAACGCATTATCTGCTTATTTAGACGACGAATTAAGGGCGAGCGTGCGAAAGCAGGTCGAGGCACATCTCCATACCTGCGACGAATGTTCTGATATGCTCGCAGCGTTCCGAGAAAATAGTGCCAAAATCAGAGACTTCGTTCATCCCGCACCACCTATCAAGGAGATGGTGATGGCGAGGATACACGAACAACTCCAAGATGAATTGTCGGCATATTTAGACAATGAATTGGCACCGGATACGCGAACTCGGATTGCAGCACATCTCCATACCTGCGACGAATGTTCTGATATGCTCGCAGCATTTCAGCAGAATCGCGAACAGATCCGCGGACTTGAACATCGCGCCCCTGCTTCGATTCAGCACGCAGTCATGGCACAGATACGCCAAGGGGCAGCACAGGCTAACGTAGAAAAACCCACCCGCACGCTACGATTACCAGATATTGGGGGTTGGTTATTGGATTTTGGACGCTGGTTCCTGCGTCCTGTTACTGCAGGCGCGACTGGTATCCTAACGCTCGCGATAGTCTTGGGAACGCTCTATTTTTATCCCACAACTTCCCAATATGAAGAGACACTCGATTACTACTTTGGGCTTCACACGGAACAATTAACAGATAATCCATTGAGTCTAAACGGCAGTATCGCGCAGCCTGAGGAATCTTCAGAACCGAATGGTGATACCGACCTGTTTCTTGACCTCCATATAGAGAATGTAGGACACTAAATTTCCCAGATAGGCAACCGATAGGTGAATCCATGCGAATTTGTAAATATCTAATTTTCGATAAGGACCTTCGGATTAAGTTGTCCCTCCTCTGCAGTACAATTTTAGCTTTTCTGCTACCTGCACCACAGACACTTTTTGCCGACACCGAAACGCTCGAACGTATCGCAAAAGCCGAACGTGAAGTCAGTTACGTTGGGGTACGTTTGATGACTTTTATTTCATCGAGAGGTACAAAGACTTTTGAAGAACTCGTCATTCATAAATCCCCTGATATCTTCTATGCAAAAGAACTGTCCGAGGTAGGTGCCCCCAAACAGTTGGAAGATTCGCGCGGTGATAGAGATCACAGAGATAACCGGGGAAGAGCCCAAGACGAGAATCGTAGAAACGGTCGAGAAAGAGAGATAAGGTGGAAAAAGGCTAATAACTTATTTTCAAAAAAAGAAGTCCAATTGATCGCACAAAATTACAACTTAGAAAAATCGTCATCTACGGAAAAAATAGCGAATTACGAGGCTGATATCCTAACAATCACACCGAAATTCGCTAACAGACCGACCAAACGAATTTTCTTTGCCCGCGAGAACGGTGCTATCTTACGCGTAGAAAACCTCAACTCCGAAAGTGTTCTTTGGGCGATGAGCGTCTATACCCGAATTAGTTTTGATCCGAAAGTTGTAGAACGGAAATGGGCAGCTTTTGAAAAAGACATAAAGAAAGAGATAGCACCAAGATCACAACGCAGCACCCCTATTTCGCTTGCCGAGGCTGAAAAGGTCCTCGAAACGAAACCGATCCAACCCGCATATCTGCCAGCCGGGTTCCAGCTGCAGGACGTTCATAACATAAAAGGCAGAAAAAATACAATCCATCTGATTTATACAGACGGTTTGTTAGGTTTCTCTATATTCGAAACCACGGACAAACGAGCACGTCGTAGTAGTGATCGGCGTAGAGAGTCAGATGTAATTGAGATTGAAGGCACGCGCGTACATAAACATCAGCGCGGACCAACGCATGCTTTCAGCTGGTCGAGTGGGGGTATTCGCTTCTTCCTATTCGGCGCAATGCCCGCTACTGAAATGGAACAGGTAGCGAAATCCATTATTCACAAAACAATCAAGAAGTAAGGAGACACTATGCAGATATGCAACGCTATTGTGTTAGGTATCATTGTTACAGGGTTCTTGTCTATCGGTAACGCCGGAGCCGACAGCATCAAGGATGAACTTGAAGCATCACCCCGCCACGGTGAATGGGTAAAGGTCACAACTGCTGATGGACGCGATGTCAATACATTTGTCGTTTACCCGGAAGTGAAGGAACCCGCAACGGCTATTATCGTTATCCACGAAATTTTTGGACTCACCGATTGGATTCGGCTCGTCGCCGACAGACTCGCTGCAGAAGGGTTTGTCGCAATCTGTCCCGACTTACTTTCGGGTATGGGACCTGACGGCGGCGGTACTGAGAGTTTCGAGTCGGGTGATGATGTCCGACGGACGATTCGAGAACTCTCATCCTCCCAAGTTACATCCGATCTGGATGCCATTCAGAAATACGCCCGCGATTTACCCTCAACCAACGAAAAGGTTGCGGTTTCGGGATTCTGTTGGGGCGGCGGACAAACCTTCAGTTACGCCGTCAATTCCGATACAATCGCTGCTGGATTTGTGTTCTACGGCCGTGCTGCAGCCGCGGAGGATGTCCGCAAAATATCTGCCCCCATATACGGCTTCTACGGCGAAAGTGACAACCGCATCAATGCCACAATCGATGAAACGAAAGCTGCAGCCGATGCTGCAAACGTTACTTATGAACCCGTTATCTATGAAGGCGTTGGACACGCTTTCCTGAGACGCGGCATGGCAGAAGACGCCAACGAAGCACAGAAAGCCGCCACCAAAGCCGCATGGGAACGATGGGTATCTCTCCTACGAAGACTATAGGCTCTGCTCATCCTGGATCCCCGTCAAACGCTATTCGATAAGAAAGAGGTACGGCACAATGGCATTTAGCGATTTCAAGACGATCTCTGATGTATTAGAAAAATTCAGAATCACCTACGCGGAAAACGACTTCCTTGAGATTGCAGATCCCTCAAATCCTTCAGAGCAATTTTTGCAAGAATTTGAGTTTTGCAGACAGCACATTGATGTCTTCGCGTCCGAGGCAGCACGGTGTGAAGTCATTATCTTTCCGATTCTAAAGGAGATTTACAAAGCGTATGTCGATATCTACGCGCTTTGGATACAGAAATCCATCGCTTACGATGAGATGCTCAGCGGAACACCAGATTACCTTATCTCGACCAAATCCGAATTGGGCAGGCCCGTTGTCGGGACTCCCCTAATAATGTTAGTTGAGGCAAAGAAAAACGATTTTGAACAAGGTTGGGGGCAATGCCTGGCAGAGTTAATCGCCGCGCAAAAAATAAACGATGCTCCAGATTTTCCTGTGTATGGCATTGTTAGTGACGGAATATGGTGGCAATTTGGGAGGCTTGTCGGGAACGCGTTTACCCAAAACCGAACCAGTTTCGGTGTAGATAATTTGCCGCTCCTTTTCGGGGCGGTTGATGCTGTATTTAAAAAGGTAACTCCAGTAGCAGGAGAAGTCATGACACAGTCCACTTAGCAGGGAGCAACCTCGCTATAAAAAGGATCCCACATGTCGAACCGACTCAAGGACAAAATCACAATTATAACAGGTGCAGCACGAGGCATCGGTGCGAAAAGCGCGGAACTCTTTGCAAATGAAGGGGCATCTGTCGCCATCTGGGATGTGAATGTCGAACGTGGCAAAGAAACCGCGCGACAAATTCAAGCAAACGGCGGAGTGGCCCTTTTCTGTGAATGCGACGTAACCGACGCTGCACAGATTAAGACTGCTGTTGCAAGGGTCACGTCCGAACTCGGTAATCCAAACGTTCTGTTTAACAATGCCGGTATTGCCGTCGTCGGTGAATTAGAAGAAATCTCCGAAGAAGACTGGGATCGGCAATACGCTGTCAATGTAAAGAGCATCTACCTCGTTTCTCGTGCGATCATTCCGTTGATGCGTGAAGCCGGTGGCGGTTCTATTATCAATATGGCGAGCGAATCGGCGTATGTCGGGTTTCCGATGCACCCCGCCTATACCTCCTCTAAAGCCGCCGTGGTGCATCTCTCACGGAGCATGGCGGTTCGTTACGCTGAGGACAACATCCGGGTCAACAGCCTCTGCCCCGGCACAATCAACACCGAACTCTACCAAGAATTCTTGTCGCAGCAACCCGATCCCGAAGCGATCAATAAAGAAATCAAAGAGATGCACCCATTAGGCATCGGCGAACCCGAAGACATTGCTTGGGCAGCGGTCTATTTAGCCTCCGATGAATCCAGATACATGACGGGTGCCCCGATGCTCGTCGAGGGCGGCATCCTATCGCTCTAAAAGTCCGTTGTAGTGTAAACTGTTAGTTTGCACAGAATCAGGCACAAACTCCTACTGAAAGGTCAGTTTGTGCTACAAACCCTCCTTATCGAACCCACATTTTACGCCATTTTCCCAACTTTCTGCAAAATTAGGCAACCTTTTCGACCTTAACTCGCGTCATATATATTACAAAATGCCTCGTTTGGTGTTGAGAGATAGCAAGATTGTCGCCTTGAGGTCATTGCACAAATGTGTGCATTTGTCGTGAGTGTTTGCCCTATTTGGTACAGGGTCTCCTAACTATTTGTCCCAAAACTTGCCTAATTTTACATTTAGCACACTTAGGACTGACGCAGACAGGCGATGAATCGCCTTACTACAAACATAAGTACCTTGGAAATACCCGTGTTTTTCAAAGGCAGTCCAGTTCGTAGGAGCGCAATTTATTGCACCTTGTGTAAGTCCTGACACTATTTCAAATTGGCACATAAATTGCAAGCAAATTGATTGAAGGTTAACATCGCAATTGACGCTACTAACAAAAGGAGTTGTTCAAATGAAAAAACAATTGGGTCTAATAATATTGGTAGCGTTTCTGCTATTAAATTGGATAGCATTTACCGCTCACACAGCAGCACTCAAAATTGAAAAGACTTTGACCCAAGCAGACGGTTTGGCATCCAATACGGTGCTTACCATTTTTGAGGACAGCCACGGCGCGATGTGGTTCGGAACGACCGATGGTGTCACCCGTTATGATGGTGAGAATTTCCAAACCTTTACAACAGAAGATGGATTATCACGAAACACGATAGGGCTTATCTTTGAGGACCAGCAAGGGGACCTCTGGTTCGCGGACGGTATGCTCTCAAGTATTCTGGATAGAGGCAAACCCATGGATATGTCCCACATGGCAATGCCGTTGAGTGAGCTCGCTAAGGAGATTGACAACGAAATCCAGGCAGAAACAGTACCGCCTGCTCCATTAAAATTAAATGGCGTGAGTCGCTACGATGGACAGGCGTTTCGGATTTTTACGACAGATGACGGTCTCCTCCGCGATACTGTTAAGGACATATTTGAGGACAAAACGGGAACGCTTTGGTTGGCGACCTCTTCAGGTATGAATTACTACGATGGCGAAAAGTTCTATCATCTTATTATGCACGGTCCCATAGGCATGGATATATTACCCGACTGGTGGAGTCAGGTCACGGCAGTTGCCCAGGATACAGCAGGCAATTTTTGGTTCGGCAGTACCGCTGGAATTACCTACTATAATACCGAAACGTCCCATTTCCGTCATTTTGCTGTTGATACGGATTTTGCTCCCTTTGAAGAGATGGCGAAGGCGAGAAGTGCAAACATTACAGATCTGCAGTTTGATGCCAAGGAAAACCTCTGGATGAGTCGAGAAGGCGGGGGTGAGGAGAGGAGTGGCCTTCGTAGATACGACGGGAAAGAGTTGGTCACTTTTCCACTCAGTGAAGCACTTCCGATGAATAGTGTTGACAATATCATGTTGGATAGCAGCGGCAATCTCTGGTTTACAGGTGTTAAGAATCTCCCATCGCAGCTGAATGAAACTGAGGACAGTATCAGCATGGTTTTTCCTGAGGTTGAATCCGGTGTAAGTGTATACAACGGCAAAGCCTTCCAAAACTTTAACACAGATGACGGGCTGCCGAGCAATCGGGTCTGGTCGGTATTTGAGGATAGCAGCGGCGATCTCTGGTTCGCTACGGATGCCGGTGCTGCAGTTGGGGTGTATCTCCCCTCCCAGCACTCCGGTAATTGAAGACCGTTCATCGTTCAAGGTGATTTCGTAGCGCAAACTGTTAGTTTGCGTCCCTCGCTTGCGCGGGTAGGCGGATCGCAATCTAACAGATTTGCGGCGTACTCGCCCAGATGCGACGTGCATCATGCTACTAAAGGAGATGAAACAATGAAAAAGAGACTTCAACACATCACTCGCTATTCCATAGCGATTCTCTTAGGAACCGCCTTGCTGCTAACCGGTTGTGTCGAAAAGGAAATTACGCGTCAAGCGGATTGGGAAACACATTTTATGGACATCCACTTTGCGGATGCCAAACACGGCTGGATTGTCGGGCATCAGGGATGGATTCTCCATACGGCGGACGGCGGTATCAGTTGGGAAAAACAGACGGTCAATACAACTGAAGATTTTAAATCGGTATATTTCACAAATCTCCGTAACGGGTGGGCAGTTGGCGACAAGGGGTTAATCGCGATTACGGACGACGGCGGACGGCACTGGACAGTCCAAAAAACTGAGGTCTCTATGCTATTTTTGGATGTCTTCTTCTACGACTCAAACATCGGTTGGATTGCTGGACAGGATGGGATATTCTACACAGAAAACGGGGGAAAAACATGGCAGCATCAGGACGTGAGTGAGTTTCAAATTAAGGGCGTTTTCTTTGTAGATAAAGCGCGCGGATGGACCGTCGGTGACTATGACCGAATTTTTGCTACCACTGACAGCAGTGATACCTGGCGGAGACAAGAGAACCTTGTGAAGACAGATACCGCAACGACGGTCTGCAACCTCCACACCGTATTTTTTATCAATCCTTATACGGGATGGTGCGGCGGCACAGATGGCACGGTTTTCCATACCGACAACGGTGGCACAGAATGGAGATCCCAGGCGACTCGGCTGCCGCCAATTTATGGACACGTCGCTCCGATTGTGAACAACTTCCATTTCCTCAGTGAGGATTATGGGATCCTCGTTGCGCAAGGTGGATTTATTAACCGTACAGAGGACGGCGGAGACAATTGGCAACTCGTAGAAACCCCAACAAAAAACGATCTGATGGGGGTTCAGTTCACAAGCCGTAAACAGGCATGGGCAGTCGGTATGAATGGAACGCTCTTGCACTCGGAAGATGGCGGCATAACGTGGGAAATGAAAAGTGGCACGACAGCGGATGCGCTACAGAGTGTGGCGTTCGCGGACGCAAACCGTGCGGTCGCCGTCGGAGAGAAAGGCACAATCACAACAAGTGATGACAGTGGTAAAACGTGGACCAATATTGAGATGGACACGTGGCATCGTATCCGGAATCTATCTTTCGCTACCGATGCGGAGGGCTGGGCAGTTGGAGATGGCGGACTCATCCTTCATACCACCGATGCCGGTCAGACGTGGGAACGGCAAACCAGCGGGTGGTGGTATACACTGAACGCCCTTCATTTTATTAATCCTCAGAAAGGCTGGATCGTTGGGGATTTAGGCACTGTACTTCACACTGCGGACGGCGGCAAGACGTGGGTCCAACAAACACCGCGCTACTTCCACGAAATGATTAAAGGCATCTTTTTCCTCAATGAAAAAGAAGGCTGGGTGGTCGGATGGCCGGGTATTATTTTCCATACAACAGATAGTGGTCGGACGTGGAAACGGCAGAACAGCAAGAGTTACAACGAACTCTACGCCGCTTACTTTATTGATAGACATACCGGCTGGGTCGTCGGACAACTCGGTGAGATTCTACACACACTCGACGGTGGAAAAACGTGGAAATTTCAACGAAGCGGGACACAGGCAAATCTAAACAAGGTCTATTTTGCCGATGAAAACTACGGGTTAATCGTTGGAGATGAAGGGGTCATTTTGACCACTATCAATGGGGGTGTGACGTGGGAGTTACAGAACAGTGGCACATCTAACGATCTCTATAGCTTCTCGCTCTCGCCTGAAGGCATCCTCGCTGTCGGTGAAAACGGTGTTGCGATGCGTTATGCTGTGGATACAGAGAAGTTTATCGTTGAATTGCCACCATCTGCCGAAGAAGTCGCAGCTGAATTAGAAGCACAACTCGTAGAAACTGTTGAATATCACTGGGAGATTATCCGATCAGGCACCTCGCAGACCTATTTCACCGATACTTACTTCCTGTCGGCGTTGCACGGATGGACGGTCGGACACGGGGGTGCTATTTTAAATACAACAGATGGCGGCAAAACGTGGCACCCACAACAGAGTGGCGTAACAGAAGACCTGCAGCGTATCGTCTTCATAGATGAGAAACACGGCTGGATCGCGGGCAATCGGGTACTCCTGCGGACCGAAAATGGCGGTGAGACCTGGGAAGTAACCCGTGAAGGGTTAGAAACTATCTACTATATCAGTGCGATGCACTTCATTAATCCGCAAATGGGTTGGATCGGTGCGAATGATGCGCAAACGCTTCACACAAGCGATGGTGGTAAAACCTTCCGATTGCAGAAAATAGGGCTTGGGAGTCCGCCTATTGACGACTTACACTTTATCAACACCAAAGAGGGTTGGGCAATAACGGCACACAGGATGAGAGGCACAGGCTACATTCTGCATACCGTAGATGGTGGTGATCACTGGGAGATCCAAGCCAGAACGAATCAGCATGGTGTCGGTGTTCATTTTATGAATGAGACCTCCGGTTGGGTGGTCCTGGTGAATGGGGCATCACTTCTCACAACAGATGGCGGCACGACGTGGCAACAGACCCTGTCCACAATGTCCGCTGGTACGCGACTCCACGCCGTGAAATTCCGTAATCATACGGAAGCTTGGGGCATCGCGAATGACAAGAAACTTCTCACGACGCACAACCAAGGCAAGCATTGGGAAGTAATAAATGACTCGCTCGGTAACCAACGCGCAACCCGTGGTGATGAAAGCTGGGTGCACCAAATGGCAAAAGAACAATTTCTCCCTGCCTTCAACGTGACAAACGCCCATATCCTTGCGAATGGACAGGCGTGGATAGTCGGTGCGATGATGTCAGCACCCCGCACTACCGATGACTTTGTTATCGATGCCGACGAGCAAGTGCAAGATACGATAGGCCAGATTTATCGCACAACAGATTTCGGAAAAAACTGGTACCACCAACTCGGCAAACATCGGAATACCCTCCGTGATGTGTTATTTCTCGATGAGCAACACGGTTGGATTGCCGGAGATAACGGGGACTTATTTTCAACTGAAGATGGCGGACAGACGTGGCAACGTTTAGAGAGTGGGACGGCGCAACGTATTGTGGATGTCCACTTCACCAGTCTCGAACCGAAATGGGGATGGCTGATGCTCCGTGACGCAACACTACTTTACACGCAAGACGGATCGCAATGGACGGCGCAAAACAAGCAAGAACAACTCCCACGTGAGAACTCGTTTGCCCTAAATGATGTCGCATTCGGTAACTTTTCTGAAGGCTGGGCTGTCGGAGAGCGTGGCGATATTATACACAATCCAGACGGAGGGACGACTTGGGCACGGCAGCGCACCTCCACCAGTAAACCTCTCACGAGCGTTGATATGAAATTCGCACCCCTCGGCTGGGCGGTTGGCACAAATGGTGTAACCCAACGCACCGTCAACGGTGGCGAATATTGGAAGTTCCACGAAACCCATACCGGTTCCGATCTGAAGGCAGTGTCGTTCATCACGAAACGAAAGGGATGGGCAGCGGGACGTGGCGGAATTATACTCTCTACCACTGATGGCGGTTTCACGTGGACATCACAAGCAAGTGGTATCAATCAGACGCTTTACGATATTCTGGCACTCTCTGAACAGGAAATCTACGCCGTCGGTGCTTCTGGGACTATCATTCACTCGACAGATGGCGGGGAAACTTGGGAACAAGAGCATACTGGGATTAATGACAACCTGTATGCAGTCACGCGGGTCAAAGGCAGCGAGACGCTTTGGGCGGTTGGACAGTTGGGTGTCGTGCTGCGTTGTCCTAAACGTTGAGGGGTGTTAACCTATCTCATAAGCGTTTAAATATCGTGCGGAGCCTATTAGTCTGTCAACGTTAAAATGAAGGGTAAACTCGGTTGGTAGTCGTGCGATTTATGGCACGTCGGAACGGGCAATGAATTGCCCTACTACGAACCGTCCATCAGTTTAGATGTGACAGACTAATAGTGAAATACACAGAGTTCTCCGCACGATATCTTTCCTATTCGCGTGATAAAACAGATTTAGCGGGTTATCGGGGATAGATTCACTACTGATACTGAGCTACTGCACGCGAATGATTCGGCGTCCTGTGAAAGTTTGACCAAACATATCAGTCGTACGGACGTAGATCACATGGGTCCCTTTCGGGGCATTCGCTGGGAGTTTCGCTTGCCAGATGTGCGATGATTTTGTAATTCCGCTAAGCCCTCGCCCCCTTTGTGGCAGTTCGCCGTTTTCCTTCAACTGCGGCTTCATTGTTTCTCGAAGAGCGATATGCAGTTTCCGTTCAAGATGATTCGTATCGTCCCGCGCCTTGAGGGCTTTGTAGTATGGGTCCTCCTGCGGCATATAGGTCATCGGTTCCCATTCGGCGTCTTCACCCAGACGGATTTCAACCGTTGAGCGTTCGGTGCCACCAAAAACGTTAACAACAACCTCTGTGTTGCCGGTTTCTGCTGACGCAACTTCCCAAGGTGCCCATATATTCATCTGATAATCTGCTGGCCGCCGAGCCGCTTTAAACCGAATCGAATATTGATTTCCGCTGAATGTGAAGATGCCATATCCGTTCGGTGCGCCATCTCGCATCGTTGTGTGGGGAATACCGACTTCATCAAGCGCGCCCGTCCACCAAGAGCCTGATGTGGTTGCATGATTGTGATGATGGTGTGGGTCGTCGCCATGCCAACCGTGCTCGGGTCCGACGAAGCCGTCTCGTTGGAAGTGCGTGTGCGCTGACAGGGATAACGTGTTGGGTCGATCGCCAAGTAGATTCATTAATTCTTTCACATCGCGCATCCCGGTCAACGGAATATGAAAGGATATAACAATAAGCTGATCTTTCGGCACAAAAGCGAGATCGTTGCGGAGGAAAGTCAATTGCTGTTCTCCTACCTCACTGGCGTAGCGCGGGTTGTCCTCCTCATCGCGGTAAAAGAGCACATTGTCGATGTTGATGAAATGGACGGGACCCCAATCATAAGAATAGCACGCGGGACCGTATACACGTTCAAATGTTTCATCGGCATATTGGTCATCCGTCGCAAGAAAGTTCATATCATGATTACCGTGGACGTTGTACCACGGGATCCCAACAGTAGCCATCACCTCGTTAAGCGGGGAAAATAAGCTTAAATCGTCACCCACCAAATCGCCAAGGCTGATGCCAAACACTGCATCTGTGCCAATCACTTCTTCAATCACATCATGGGCTAACCATTCAATTTCTTGCATATTATAGGGTTGTGTATCCCCGAAGACGAGTACCTTGAAGGTATCCGCCTCGATCTGCTCGGTGAGCGGAAAATCGATCGACTCGGGTAGTGGACCGGTGGGTGCAATGCCTGCATACTTCAGTCCTTCCGGTGAACCGTGTGGTTTGTGAATGTAATAAAATTTCGGGAGCCGATTTTCATCAACGGGTGTCATAAACCCACGGGGCTTAATGACGAAGAGAATGGTATCATCGCTGACTGCAAGCGAGTATTTTCCGTCGGCATCGGTTTGGACAATATCCTGCCCATTAGAGACGCGAACCCCGGACAACCCCTTCTCATTTTCATCTTTCACCTGGTTTCCGTTTGTATCCAGAAATACAATGCCAGTTGCCGTTGCATTTGCTGCAACACTGTTTCCAATCCCGTAAAAAATCAAGATGACGGTTAAAACCGCAAAATTCCATTGCTTGTAAACCATACGAATCCTCCTTAGTAATAACATTATTCCAATCCCCACTCCCTGCGGAGTTCTGTTTTCGGTTTGTTCAATACCATTATACCTTTATACCACAAAATACCCTTTAAATGCCAATCTTTTTCCTGTTAAGGCACTCCTATCAGAGATAGCATCCACCATCTCCATGTCCTCAATTTTCCACTTTATGCACCCTTTCCGTTCTCAAACCGGATCATTAATTATAAAAGGGACACATGCCCCTTCACCAAAAGCGATAGCGACCTGACAGCCAACAGTCAATAGCCATTAAAGGGAGTTCAACATGTTAATGACGATGATTCAAAAAGAGATTATGCATCACATCCTGAGTGTCCGGTTCGTCGCGCTCCTTTTGATGTGTCTCCTTCTCGTTCCGCTGACGCTTTCTACAAATTACCGAAATTATCGCCAGAATTTAGTGGATTACCAAGAAGCCGTCAAACTCGCAAACATTGAAGAGACTACGATGAACCCAGGGATGCCACTCGATCCAGAACTCGAAGTTTCCAAACTTTTCCTCAAGCCGACCCCTTTGAGCGTCTTCGCAAATGGATTGGCAGATGCATTGCCGAGTTATCTTGGTATGACACGCAATGGAATTATACAAGGTGCACCCGCCTTGGTGTCCTCTCTCTCCCATCTGTTAGGACATCTCGATTTTCTGTTCGTCGTTGGTACCGTTTTTAGTCTACTCGCGCTACTGTTTACGTTCGATGCGGTTGCCGGGGAACGGGAAGCGGGCACCCTTCGGATCACCTTAGCGAATTCCGTGCCGCGCGACCTATTCTTATGGAGCAAATTGATTGGCGGATACGTGGTATTTGTCGTTCCGTTCTTGGTGTCGTTGCTGTTCGGCTTACTGATACTTGTCTGGCAAGGGTTCCCTCTCGGCGAACCTGAAATTTTTCCGAGAGTCCTCGGTTTAATCCTCATTTCATTGCTCTACATTGGTGTCTTTTTTGCAATCGGCACAGTGATTTCCACCTACTTAGACAATTCCAAGACAGCACTTATCGTTGCCTTTACCGTCTGGGTGTTTGCCGTGCTAATTACACCACGCGTTGGGTTCCTTGCTGCCAAATTTATCGCACCCACACGGACTTCACAGAGCGTCTATATGGAAAAAACAGCCATGCGAGACGATTTCAACGCAGTACTCAAAGAGGAAGAACACAAAATGGTCATGGAAGTACCCACGAATGAAAAGGGACACAGAGTCATAAGCGGGGAGATTTCCAAAAAAATTAGTGAACGTATGAAACCCCTTGAAGAGGAATATAGATCGCAATTCCAGAACCATGCTAACAAATTGGATCGGAATTACAAACGTGAAACGGAACGGCAAGAACAGGTGGGACAGATGCTTTCTCGACTCACGCCGACATCTTCTTTAATTTATATCACGACAAACCTAACGCAGACCGGAAAGGCAAAAAGAAGCACCTATTTTCAAACGGGTGAGCACTATTATGAGATGCTCCATACAGATTTGTTCAGTAAAATTATAGATTATACGCATAGCAGACAATACAGACCCGTCAAAATTACACAACCTCCCTCTTGGGAGAAAACGGACTTAAGAGAAACGCTCCGTCAATCAGCAGTGGATGTGATGTTGCTCTGCTTCTTTGCAATCATATTGACAACCGTTGCATTTCTAAAATTCTTCCGTTCCGATATTTGATGCCAAGTACGGCTCAGTATGTTAATGATAGCCGAATTATCGGCAACTTTTAAAAACGCGTCTTAAGAATATAGACGCATATTGTTCAAAGGTTAAACTTCAAACACGAGGCAACATAACGCCTCTGAATTAAAAGGAGATACTAAAATGAAACGCATTTTTCGCGAGGGAGAAGTTCTCGTAAGACTTCCACTCTTCGCAACTTTAGGACTCGCTATCCTTTTGTGGGGAGGCACCTATGCATATACACAAAGTTCCGAAACTGGATCGTCGCATACACGCATAAAAAGTAAATCCGTTGAATTCAACCCGACAGTGCTATCCAGTCATAAAAGGTATACCGGTCCCCAAAATGCGCAGGAATTGATGAAAGCGTTAGATGAGGATTACAATAAGGGACTGCTAAAAAGACAGCCAGAGACCAAAGTGATTATATCCGATGGCAGCCTCGTGATTCGCAACGGAGAGATACTGGAACGGCCAAAAACCACGACTTATAGCAGTGACCTCACAATAAGTGAAATAGATGCAAGGTATCCACGGGCGGAATGGCTTCAGCTGCTTTTGGATAAAGGGGTCACCATAGATAACTCCGACGAGTATGCATCTTTGCTATCAAAGCGTTACATTTTGGCACTCTTTGAAGACAATCCAGATTTGCAGCAGTCAAGGATTCACGGTATTTCACCAACAGATGATTGGGAAACTTATAAAGTCGCTTACATCAATAAGTTGGTAAACGATCACACCAAGATCCAAAAAGCTGCAAAACAGATTGAACATAGTAAGGAACAAGTCGAACGTGCCAAAGCCCAACTCGAAAGGGGCACCATACAACTTGAACGTGCTAATGTCCAGCTTGAGCATAGAAAAAAACAGGTCGAACGCGCTATCGAACGCAGTAAGGAATCAATGGCGCACGCCATGGCTCAACTTGAGCATAGCATAGAACAGGTCAAAGGTGCCAAGGAAGTGTTGAATTCGCAGCAGCTTGAGCATATTAGGAAGCAACTTGAGCACGCAAAGAAACAGATTGAACGCGCACAAGAGGCTTTAGAACGCCCTGAAGAACCGGTCCCTCCTCAGAAACCGATCTCTCCTCAGGAGCGAAACCAGAATATAAGAAAGAAGCCGCTGCATCCTTCTTTATAGAACAATAAGAATAATAGTTCGTAGTGGGCGATTTATCACATATCTCAAAGTACAATGAATTGCCCTACTACGAACAACACCTAATTTTAGATTGGACAGAATACTATGCACCCTTTCCACCTCAAAATAGTATCTTTAATTATAAAAGCGCAATGTAATGTTTCAAATTTATGGGTTTCATTCTAATGTTGTGTTTGGTATACTCTCCGGTAGGAAAGTGACTCGATATTGAGAGAATTTGCTATTTACCGCTGTGTCAGCCTAAACTCGACGGAATATAATTACGGAGTACTCTGATGGAAAGAGAAAACGACGTTCAATTGATTCGTAAAATTTTATCAGGCAGCGATGAGGCATTTAGGGTTTTAGTCCAAAAGCACCAAAAGAATATTCACGCGCTTGCGTGGCGGAAAGTCGGTGATTTCCACATTGCTGAGGAGATTACGCAAGACACTTTCCTCCAAGTCTATAAGAACCTGACGCAGCTAAAGAATCCGAACCAGTTTTCTGGATGGATTTATGTCATTGCAAATCGACTTTGCCTGAAATGGCTTCAAAAGAATAGATTCGTACCCCAATCATTGGAAGACACGCCTATGGAAGAAATCGAGGAATCCTCTTATACACATCATGTATTTGAACAGCGGCGGAGAGAGGTTACCGAGGATCGTCAGGAACTCGTCAAAAAACTTCTGGCAAAACTCCCGGAGAGTGAACGCACGGTCGTGACGCTCCACTATCTCGGCGAAATGACAGCAAAAGAGATTGGAAGATACTTAGGTGTATCAGTAAACACGATTAAAAGTCGACTCCGTCGGGGTCGAAAGCGTTTACAGGAACAGCAGGTAGAACTACTGGTTCGCGAAACCCTCGGAAGTATCCCATTCCCCGCCCAAGTAACTGAGCGTATCATGCGGCAGGTTGCCGATATGAAACCGATACCGCCTCCCGTCGGCAAACCCTTGCTACCGTGGGCGGCTTTTGGAACTGCCGCTGTTTTGGTTATATTGTTGCTCGGTGCGACCAACCAATATCTCGCGCGTTTTCAGAAGCCTTACAGTTTTGAAGCACAATCCGAACCGACTATTGAAATTATTGACACACCTATCGTTCTCAATATTGCCGCAAAACCAGCGGTACGAAGCCGAGTTGGACAGGCTGCTGCCGGTAAAAGCAGCGGCACCGGCACACAAATTTCTACAACTACCACAACATCCGCTATATTGGAGGATTCCACTAAGTTTTCTACTTCGCAGTGGACGCGGGGAAGCGCGCCGCCAGGCGGGCACGTAAGCGATATCTTCGCTACATCGGACGGGACCGTCTATGCTGTTGCCCCGACAGGCATATATAGATTAAGAACAGATGCAACCGCGTGGACACGCATCAACACGGATATTCCAATTGGTCCATCGCTAATGCCGATGGCAGAACGTGATGGCACCCTTTACATCGTATCTACCGATGAAATATTTACGTCGGGGGACAAGGGTGAAACCTGGCATACGATGGGTCCCAGACCAAAGGGAGATGCTGTCGGTCTCATCATCACAGATGAAATCCGTTCTACGATGTATCTCGCACTTAGAGATGAGGGGATTTATCGATCTACAGACGGTGGAACGCAATGGCACTTATTTAATGAAGGATTAGCAAACAAAAGGATTGCTACAGTCGCTGCTGTGGAAAAAACAGTGTTCGCGGGTACAGCGCGCGGTCTCTATCGTCTCGATTCAGGCACTTGGAAAAAGCTTCCGGTGGAAACATCAAGAGCCATTTACTCCTTGGCAGTGTTTGAGAATAACCTCTATGTTGGAACAGGTCCCCATCTGTTAGGATTCACGCCAATAACGGTAGCACAAGAAGTGCCAAAAATTGAGTCGTATACACTCAAGGTTTTCCATTCGGCTGACTTGGGAGCATCGTGGGTGGAAATAACACCGAGTTATAAAACTTACTACAAGCCGGCGATACCCTCTGGCATCATGGTTTCGGCTGTTGGTGAAACGCTTTTAGCGTCAACTGCCCACCACCGATATCGTTCAACAGATAACGGACACACCTGGACGGAACTTCCAGGGGATACGGATATGTTGATGATTAATAGCCTGCCAGTTGTGGCCGTAAACGAGACGACATTTTACGAAGCCGGTCCCTTCGGCGCGCATCGCACAACTGATGGTGGAAAGCGGTGGCGCCTACTTATGGATGGGATGGTGGGAACAAGACTAAAAGATTTAGTTGCGTTCAACAACAAATTATACGCACATACGGGTTATGCGGTGTATCAATCAACCGACGAAGGTGTATCTTGGAAAAAACTCCCAATTGCCGAGGGGGTTTTTGGAAAGGTGACGACAATTACAACTGAATCATCAAAACCGTACAGTGCCCGTGTCGCTCACTCCTTTGATTCAAAATTGATAGCTGATGACAACAATCTTTACTTTCTTTCACATATAGATATAGATAGCAGCTTGCGAAACAACTTGCGTATTTTCGGCTTATCTACGGACGGCAATATACTCAGTCCAGTTCAAAGCACACCGACTTCTGATGATGAAGCATTACGCCGTAAGTTACGGACAAGTAACGAGGCAGCAAAAGAGACGCACTTATCTGAAGGTTCCGAGAAAGCGCATCAATCAATCGTGTCAATCCTTCCACCGCCTGCACGTAGAAAGGACAGCAAAGCCACAACCATTGTAGTTTGTAGTGATGTGCTCTATGCTGAGTACGGACGTCGGCTTTTTAAGAGGAGACTTGGTGATCTGGAATGGACAAACACAGGATTAACAGACAGAAGTCAACGGTCTTATGAAGACTTAAGTCAGGAACTCAAATTAGCGGTTTTGGGAGAAACCATCTACGTCGGGAAACGCGACGGTAAACTATTCCAGTCGCTTGATGGAGGGGGCAGCTGGAGAGATGTTACGCCCAACCTACCACTTCACTTTACCTGTTTCAAGGAGATAATCTTCGCAGGTTCAACAGTTTATGTCGCAACAGACGAAGGGGTATTGAGTTCAGAAACCGGCGTACACTGGCGCGTGCTAACCGATAGTGCTGGAGGGCATCCTATCATAGACAGATTTGCTGTGGAGGGTACTACGATCTATGGTGTTGGCGATAGTGGTGCCTATCGCTTAGATACGAGTAATCAATGGAAACAAGTTTCTTCAGAAGCACTCGGTGAAACTGTTGCGCTCGCTGTCGTTAACGATAAATTGTATAGTGCTATCAAAGATCGCGGGATATTTCACATCTCGCTTGCAGAAGAATAAATAACATTATACCATTTCTAATGGTATGACAACAATATAGGGCGGATGTAAGAACCTGCCCTTCACGATTTATAGCGGATTCTACAATTAACTTTACATCTGAACTGTAGGACGGAACTCCGATTCCCGACTCACAGCGGTTGGGTCGCGATTCGGAGATCGCTCCTACAGAAGATATGTAAACTTATTTACATAATTTACTATAATATCTGACGAAAGATCGTACTACAAGGCATGGTCTTCAGGACGAATACCGCGTGTAAACGTACCAAAGCCGAAGAACGTCGGTGCGTAATCGCCGACATAATCGACAACGCTTTTGTCAGGAATCGCGTCCTCCATCCCCATACACCAATAACACCCGTTGACCAGAAGCCTACGGAGGCCTGCACTCTCTAAATCGACCGAGGCACCCATCGTTGTGCCGAGGACGCGTGAAGTATTCCCTTCCTCTCCTGTGTAGGTCTTTATCCATACCATCGGCATCGTGACAGTGTCGGGTTTCGGTGCATCCGTCGGTTCCATACCGACCAACACCTGTCCGTGGATAAGCACTTGGGCATCGCCAGTCAAGTCATTAATGCCGTAGACATCAGACGGACCCCAAACGTCATCAACGCCTTTGAGAATCGGATGATCTTTCATCCCTTCGTCGATAACACCGCGCGCACTCTCTTTACCGTGATGTCCGTGGTGGTTAACCCACGTTTCACCGAGTACCTGTCTGCCATATCCACCCTCAAAACTCTCGCTATCAAAACTATATTTTGCGTATGGACTCTCAAGGTTGCGACTATAACTAAAAGCGTGCGTCGCCGTACGAAGCCCCATTACAGGTTTCCCGGCGTTGGTATAGTCAACGATGTACTTCATCTGTTCATCGGGCAGTTCACGGAAACGCGTGAACAGGATCATCATATCGGCGGATTCCAAATGCTGGAGTCCAGGGATGTTCGTTTGGTTCTCTGGATCAATCTCGCCTGTTTCGGGATCAATAGCAAACAGCACCGTGCATGTAAACCCGTGGTGTGTGGCTAAGACTTTGCCCAACATCGGCAACGCTTCTTCAGAGCGATACTCTTCGTCACCGCCGACAAGAACAATATGTTTGCCCTTTCCGGGCCCCTCGTTTCCTTCATAAACAACCCATTCATGTTTCATCAAAAGTTAAACTCCATAAAAGTTGTTGGATTTAAGCAGAATCCGCAGCATACGCAAAACAGGCACGAATGTCTGTCTCGGTTAACTCGGGAAAATCATTAAGAACTTCTGCTACCGTCATACCGGAGGCAAGGTATTCAAAGATGTCGTAAACCGTGATCCGCATTCCGCGAATACAGGGTTGTCCACTGCGCTTATCCGGTTCAATTGTAATAATATCCTTATAGTGGTTCATCTTCGCACCTCCAAAATATAAAAAAATAAATTTCAGCAAAACACAGATTCAAAAATCCGCGGCACCTGCACAACAGGTTAATAGTACCACATCCAAGAACCAGGTGTCAATCGAAACCCCTATTTCCCATTCAAACTTCTTGCTTTCCACAAACTTTACACACCTATTGACAAATCTTTCTAATTGCAGTAAAATTAAACATTATAAACATCGCGAGACCTTTCGTTTATTTCTTAGTTACATCCTACATTGGAGGATCTGGATTGTTAAAAGTATCAAAATTCGGCGGGAGTTCCCTCGCTTCGGCGGATCAGGTGCGTCAAGTTTGCGACATCATCACCGCCGACCCGGAGCGCCGCCTTATCGTCGTCTCTGCCCCCGGAAAACGCCATAGCGAAGACATCAAAGTAACAGATCTGCTTATCGCTGCTGCCTCAGAACGACTCACAGGAAAAATCGGTGCCTCGGAATGTGCTGAAGTGATCGAACGCTATCGCAGTATCGCTTCAGGGTTAGGGCTGCCACCTGAAGTGATTGAACCCATTGCCCGTGATTTGACGGAACGTCTGGAAAAAAGCACGACCGACGCGAACCTCTATATGGACACAATGAAGGCAGGCGGCGAAGACAACTGTGCACGGCTCATCGCGCAGGCACTACAAGCACGCGGTGTAGAAGCACATTACGTCAGCCCGAAAGATGCCGGTCTAATCTTGTCCGATGAACCCGGTAATGCACAAGTTTTGCCCGAAGCGTACAGCCGTCTACGCGATCTGAACGAACGTCCGGGTATCACGATTTTTCCCGGTTTTTTTGGTTATTCAAAAGAGGGGAACATCGTCACTTTTTCACGTGGCGGTTCAGACATCACAGGTGCTATTCTTGCCAGTGCTGTTCGTGCAGAGGTCTACGAAAATTTCACCGATGTCGATTCCGTGTTCGCAGCGAACCCATCTATCGTTAAAGAACCAGCACCGATTGCGGAGTTAACCTATCGTGAGATGCGTGAACTCTCTTATGCCGGGTTCTCCGTATTCCACGACGAGGCACTCGAACCCGTCTATCGAGCGCAAGTGCCTGTCCACATTCGCAATACAAATAACCCGAAAGCGCAAGGCACGCTAATTGTGCCAAACCGTGCGTCAACGGATATTCCTGTCGTCGGTATTGCAGCAATGGATAGCGTTTGTTGTATCTATCTCAGTAAATATCTAATGAACCGCCAAATCGGGTTTGGGCGGCGGTTGCTGCAGATCTTGGAAACCGAGGACATCTCTTTTGAACATGTCCCGTCCGGCATAGACAACATGTCAGTTATTATTCGCGAGGAAAATCTCTCGATGCAGAAAGAGAAAAGGGTTGTTGAACAGATTCGCCAGACCCTTGCCCCTGAAGATGTCTTCGTAGAACGCCGACTATCGCTTATCATGGTCGTTGGAGAAGGCATGCGCCATACTGTCGGTATCGCTTCGCGCGCCACACACGCCTTAGCCAGCGCACAGGTCAATATCGAAATGATTAATCAAGGTTCCAATGAAGTCAGTATGATGTTCGGCATAAAATCCGAAGATATGGAGACTGCCGTTCAAGCACTCTATGCCGAATTTTTTGCCTAAAGGAATACCACTATGGAAATCACCGTGCAACCTGAAGAATTGGCAGCAGGAAAACTTACAGACGCACACGTTGAACAAGCCGTCCGGGCGATCCATGTTGATGGTTACGTTATCTTAGAAAATGTCATCAATCATGAACACTTGGACATTCTGCGTGAGCGGATGGATGCCGATTCACAGATCCTCATTAATGCAGAAAAATCGGGCGGAGCGGGTCGACTTAAAGGACATCTTCAGCAAGGACCACCCCCTTACGCCCCGTACATTTTCAGAGACATCGTGGCGAATCCTTACGTTGTGCAAGTAACGAGGGAACTCCTCGGTGCGGGTCTCTACAATAACTTTTATAACGGAAACACGAATTGCCCCGGTAGCACAACACAACCCCTTCATAGAGACGGTGCACACCTGTGGCCAGATCAAGAAATAGCGCACCCGACAGCAGAGGTTGTCGTTAATATCTCACCGCAGGATACAACAGCAGAGAACGGAAGTGTTGAAATCTGGCCCGGTTCACATCTGGAGGTCAGCGGTAAACGCATAGCGGCAGAGGAAGAAGAAGCCCGCAGGAAAATCTGCCCGCCTATCCGTGGCAGTGCGAAGAAGGGGAGCGCGCTCATTCGGGATATGCGACTCTGGCATCGAGGTGTTCCCAATCCGTCTGATAAACCGCGCCACATGATAGCAATGATTCACCGCGTCTCTTGGCTCGGATCCAACCGCCGACTGAAGTATAAAACCGGCTGCGAAGCCGCCTTTGAAAACAGCGATCTCGACCCTAATGCTGAGTTCCTTGACTTCGCCAAAGACAAAATAGATGATTACGACTATCTCTTCAATCCGCGTTTTTAACGATTGACACGGAGATTCCCATGAGCATCCAAAACAATTGGCTCCCAGCGGAGCCTGACCTTGAAACGGTTTGTAAAACCTATAGCGACCCGATTTATGCCCTCTCCCAAGCCGAAATGCCTGCTATTCTGCTTCGGAATGCCTACTCCCCCGAACAGTGCAACGGACTCATTAATCGGTTCACAAACATGGGTTTGATGCGCGACGAAGCCGATAGCAACTCCGTTGACAGACGCACCCGTATCGACATCGGCACAAGCCTCGGGAACCGCGGTGCAGATAAAGCTAAATTTCTGGCACATGCCAAAGCGACACATCACCTCTTTAAATTCCTATTCGATGGATTCGATAATCCTGTCGACTTGATTTATAACTCCCTTGACACGCTTTCCCCCGAAAAAAAGGTGAAGGTCGCGTATGAACCCGACGGTTCGCGCTACGGTCCAGCGATCTTCCGCGTCCACTACGAAACCCATAGCTACAAGCCACACATTGATCACGTCAAATACCGCGAGAATCGCACTGACTACCAAGTCTACCGCTTTGAACATCAGTTTGCAGGCGTGCTGTGCGTCCAAAACGCAGACGAACACGGAAAAGGCACACAAGCCATCCTGCACCGGTGCCTCTGGTCTGAGGAGATTCAGCCCCATATCGCCGAAGAAACGTTTGACAGGTACGCTGCTGAAAATGGAATCGAAAACTATCAGGTCGATCTTCAACAAGGCGACCTCTACTTTTTCAACACGCGTTGTATCCACGAAGTGCCACCTGTTCAAGGGACACGCGCCCGTATCGTCTTGGCAGTGTTTATAGGTTATTCTCCTGATGATGACGAAATATTCGTCTGGTCGTAACCTGTTCAAATTCTGAACATCTTTGTGCATACCCTGCACAATCTGGGGCAATAATAGAGGATTGGCAGATAGGAAGATTGGGTATCCCTCCTTCCTACCTGCTGTCTGCCCGCCCTGCCATCCGCCTATCTCCCTACCCCTCCAATCGCAACTGGCACGATATTTGCTATATGCTATACACAACGCGTCAGATAGGAGGACGAACCCGTGAAGCACCCCACCTTTTTCTTCTACACACTAACGATTGCTGCCATTCTATGTGTATCAACTCCCTTGTATTTACAAACCGTTGCTGCAGATCCGTACAGCACGCAGATAGCATTACCCGAAGGCGCAAAAGCACGGTTGGGTAAGGGTAGTATCAACGCGATAGCGTATTCACCCGATGGTACCCGCCTCGCCGTTTCAAGCACCCTTGGCATCTGGATGTATGACACCCACAGCGGAGAAGAATTGGAAGTGTTCGTCGCACGGAACGCGGATGCTGCCATCATGCAAACTGCGCCTGTGAGCATAGGAGACATCGCCTTCAGTCCCGATGGACAAACGCTCGCAAGTGCAGGGTACGACAGCGTTGTCCGTTTATGGGATGCTGTAACCGGGGAACAGAAAGCAATATTCACTGGACACGAGCGGAGCGCCGTTCAGATCGCCTTCAGTCCAGACGGACAAACCCTCGCAAGCGGCGGTGGATATTGGGACCCAACCGTGCGTCTGTGGGATATTAGTAGCGGCCGGCAAAATGCCATATTCACGGGGCATGAGTCGGCTATCACCAGTCTTGCGTTCAGTCCAGATGGACAGACACTCGCAAGTGCAAGCAACGCCAATGAAGTTAAAACGATCCGTTTGTGGAATACTGCCAGTAGACAGCAAAAAGCAATACTCACCTCACACAATGCCCCTGTATATAGTCTTACGTTCAGTCCAGACAGTCGTATCCTCATAAGTGGGGAGGGATATGACCGTAGAACTGTCCGCCTATGGGATGTCAGCAGTCTTCAGAAGAAGCAGACACTCCCAGGACATCAAGGAAATGTCTATAGCGTCGTTTTCAGTCCAGATGGACAGACACTCGCAAGCGGCGATTCCGATGGCCACGTGTTTCTGTGGGATACAGTCAGTTGGGAACAGAAAGCTTCCATCGCGCACACAACTGATGTCCAACACATCGCCTTCAGCCCAGACGGTAGGACACTCGCCATCGCTAACTCGGCGGAGGTGCATTTATGGGATGTCGTTAAAGGGGTTCCTATAAGACAACTTACCAAGCGTCTCGATGCACCGCTGTCAGTCGCCTTTAGTCCGGATGGACACACCCTTGCCAGCGGCAGCCGTGATGGGAGCGTTCAGCTCTGGAATGTTCGCAAGCAGCAACTCATAACCGCCTTGCCGGCACCACCACTCCTCAGATATGGATCCTGGGGATGGCATCCGTGGCGCGTCGAGAGTATAGCGTTCAGTCCGAACGGTAAAATCCTCGCAACTGTCGGGTATGAGCAGATATATCTATGGGAGCGCGTTCCACAACAATCGGGGTTACAAACCTCTTCCGCTATGTTATGGTGCCAAAAAGCGATACTTACTGGGCACACGAGCAATATTTATAGCATTGCCTTCAGTCCGGATGGACATCTAATCGCCAGTGGAAGTGCTGACCGAACGGTACGGCTTTTTGATGTTGAGAGCGGTCAGCATAAACGCACTTTCATAGGACATACAGGGACTATTTTAAGCGTTGTGTTCAGTCCCGATGGCAAAGCCCTCGCAAGTGGTGGTTACGACGACACTGTCCGATTGTGGAACATTGTTACAGGTGAAAATACAAAAATTCTGGCTACAGATACCTGGGTTATGGACGTTGCATTCAGTCCTGACGGGCAAACGCTCGCAAGCAGTGGGAGTTGGCGAGACAAAACTGTGATGTTGTGGGATGTTAGCACGGGGACCCGTAAAACGACCTTCGCACATACAGCGGAGCTGGGATCAATCGTCTTCAGTCCGGGTGGGCATACCCTCGCGGGCGGCGGTTCCGACGGCACTATACTGCTATGGGATATGCAGACGAAAACACGGAAACGCATACACCGCGGGCATGCCGAATCAATTACAAGCATGGCATTCAGTCCGGATGGGCGCACATTCGCGAGCGGAAGTTATGACAGCACTGTGGTACTCTGGGAATTTGAACCGGCGGTAGAGGTAATACCAGCGACATACGTAGATAAGGGTGCAGCGGTGAAGGTCCAAGATAGAGACGTTGTTGCGCCACCCCTCAGACAAGATGTGACACAATGGCATCTGCCTGAAGGGGCGAAAGCGCGCTTTGGAAAGGGCGGAATATCTGGAAACGTGGTCTTCTCACCCGATGGTGCACAGTTGGTCGTTCCAACGTCGATCGGCATCTGGATATACGACGCCGACACAAACAATGCATTAAAACTTTACACCGAACATTCTCATAGGATCGGACGGGTTGCATTCAGTCCAGATGGCAAGACGCTTGTCGGTAGTCGGGACTGGGGAGATACCAAGGTCTATTTGTGGGACGCTCACACGGGGCAGCACAAAACTACCCTCGCTGGACATGCGGATGACGTGACGAACGTTGCTTTTAGTCCCGATGGTAACACAATCATCAGTAGCAGTGAAGATGGATCTCTATTCTTATGGGATGCTGTTACGGGTATGCCTTTCGCCACGTTCGGGGGGACTGAAGACGGTTGGATGAAGGCTCTCGCTATCAGTCCCGATGGCAAAACGCTCGCAAGTGGCGGATGGGCGGATCCCTTGCAGTTATGGAATATTAACACTCGGCAAACCGTTGCCATCCTTGAAAGTCATAGATTTTCTGTCGATGCAGTCGCTTTTAGCCCGGACGGTACCACCCTCGCCAGTGGGGGTTACGACGCGACAATCCGTTTGTGGGATGTTGAAAGCCACACCCTCAAAGCCGAATTCAGCGGTCCAACACGTCGCGTCTGGAGCCTCGCTTTTAGTCCTGACGGGCAAACCCTCGCCAGTAGCAGTGATGACGGCACTGTATTTTTGTGGGATGTTGAAAGCCACACCCTCAAAGCCACGCTCACGGGCCATACCCGTCCAACCACGAGTCTCGCCTTCAGTCCGAATGGCTTTACACTCGCCAGTGCAAGTCAAGACGGCACCATCCGACTCTGGGATGGAATAAAGGGTGACCATCGAGCGACTATTGCTGGGCATGCTGTGGAGGTCTCCAGTCTCGCGTTCAGTCCTGACGGGCAAAGCCTCGCAACCAGCGGTTGGGATAGCCTTGTGCAATTATGGGATATAGCAGATCCTGCACCGCTCAAAGCGATTCTGACAGGACATTCAGAAGGCGTTGAGTCCATCGCGTTCAGTCCGGATGGGCAAACCCTTGCGAGTGGCGGCAGCAGTGGTTGGGCAGACAATAAAGTGTTCTTATGGGACATAACGGGGACAGCCACACAGCAATCATCGACACTCGAATGCCAATTTCCTGTGGCAAGCAATCACGCAGCTGCTTACTTACATCATATTTCAACGGTGAGTGCGGTTGCCTTTAGTCCAGACGGCACCCGCCTCGCAGTCAGTGAAGAATATGAAAATAACAGAGTCATTCTGTTAGATGTTGCGACGGGTATGTCCGAAGCAGTGCTTGCTATCCCACAGACGAACAACTCAGACGGTGTCGCCTGCATTGCGTTCAGTCCAGACGGAAAAACACTCGCAGTTGGGTATTACAGGAACCTACGACTGTGGGATGTTCCCAGTGCAACACTCACTGCGACACTTGAAGGACATCGCCATTGGATTTCCGATGTTGCCTTCAGTCCAGATGGAGATATACTTGTCAGCAGTAGTTACCGGGACCCAGTCCGGGTATGGGATGTTGCCAGTGCTACAGAAATTGCAGTACTCAATGGACATACAAATGGTGCTCAGAGTGTCGCCTTCAGTCCGAGTGGCAAAACGCTTGCAATTGGCGGCACTTATAGAGACGGTATAGTGCGACTGTGGGATGTTCCCAACGCCAGGTATAAAACCACACTCGTAGGACATAGGGATGGCGTAAACGACCTTGCGTTCAGTCCTGATGGTCGTACGCTCGCAAGTGGGGGCGGAGACGGAACTGTTCTCTTGTGGACCCTACCCACTGAATCTGAAACGATCGGTGCACCACCCCAAAATTTACGAACCGCTAAGCAGACAGCTTTGCTGCAGAATTACCCGAATCCGTTCAACCCGGAGACGTGGATACCTTACCAGCTGACAGAACCCGCTGAAGTTACTGTGCATATCTATACAGCAAAGGGAACCTTGATTCGCACGTTAACTGTTGGACACCGACCTGCTGGTATCCACACACATCAAGGAGATGCCGTCCATTGGGATGGGAAGAACGAGTTCGGTGAATCTGTCGCAAGCGGTGTCTATTTCTACACACTGTCTGCAGGAAATTTCATAGCAACCCAGAAGATGTTGATTCAGAAATAGGGCTGAGATACTGAACGTCCTAATTTCTAACCAGAGCCATTCAATTGTCGGTTTTTGATCGCCTTTACTCAAAAAGTCGCGATTCGGAGATCGCTCCTACAGGGATATGTCGGGAATCGGAGATCGCTCCTACGGGGATATGTCGGGAATCGGAGTTCCCTCCTACAGGAGAATTGAATGCCTCTGAACCTAACGATCTTTGTTTGACTTCCACGCGACAATGTGATATACTAAATTTGGACTTTATCGACAGGGAGGAAAAATGAGACATCTTAGATACCAGAGACGTATGTGCTGCAAGAGATATTGCCTTTTTACATATACACTCATCGCAATTTTTACCCTCATATCTCTGTCTACAGCAGCCGATAGCACAGACATCCACGAAAATGCCGGCACCCGCGCCATGACATTCCTCAAAATCGGGGTCGGCGCCGAGGCAATGAGCATGGGGGAATCGCAAGTCGCTGCGACCGATGACCTCTACGCATCATACTGGAATCCTGCCGGACTTACGAGACTCCAAAAACCGCAACTCGCGCTCATGCATAACGAGTGGTTCGCTGGAATCAACCACGAATTCGTTGGGTTCGCACTTCCACTTGGGAATATAGGCACCGTCGGCTTTAGTTCGAGTTACCTGTCTTTTGGTGAGTTACAGGGACGCGACCGAGAGGGGAACGAGACGACTATCTTCCGTCCCTACGATTTGGCGTTGATTCTCTCGTATGCCCGTAGTTTCGGCGACTCCCTTGCTTTCGGAACGAACGCGAAATTCTTACGCGAACAAATTGCTGACGCAGCCGGAACCGGTATTGCCTTCGATTTCGGCGTATTATACACCTTTCCCGGAATGCCGCTCTCTTTGGGTTTCAACGCACAGCATCTCGGACCGAGAGTCAAGTTCATTGAGGAGGCTTTTGGGCTGCCTGTTACGTTTAGGCTCGGTAGTGCCTACAAACTCTGGAACGACGCGTTCACCCTCACCACTGACATTATCCGTCCATCCGATAATGATGTCGCGATAGGTGTCGGTGGGGGTTATACCATCGGCAATATCTTGCAACTCCGTACCGGTTATAAGTACAAGATCGGCGGCAACGATTTGGGAGCGATTTCTGGGCTGGCTGGCGGTTTTGGATTGACACTTCGGCAGTTCCAAATTGATTACGCCCTCGTCCCGTTCGGTGTCCTCGGATTGACCCACCGCTTCTCGTTGGTCGCTAATTTTTAATCCGACGCAGCTTTAATAAACGCCTTAAACAATTTACCCCGGTGTTCACGAGATTCCGCAGTTTTGAACATCCGTTCTGGATGGTATTGCACACCCAGCATAAACTTTTTTGATTCGTCTTCTATGGCTTCAATAATCCCATCTTCTGATTGGGCAGTTACTGCAAAGCCGTCCGCTATTACTTTCAGGGCTTGATGATGTCTTGAATTGACTTCGGCGGTCTTTTCTTTTGTAATCTGATTTAGCAGGCTGTCCGGTTGAATCTTGATAGGATGCCAATCATCATCCGTATCTTCCATTCTCTTATGTGTCAAGTGGTCTGTAAATTGTGACGGAATATCTTGGTACAGACTTCCACCTATCATGACATTCATCACCTGAATCCCTCGGCAGACTCCAAAAACTGGAATATCTTTTTCCATCGCCCATTCAAACACTTGTAATTCCAACTTATCTCGGCCTCGGTCAACGTCTGCAGTTTCGTGTTCTGTTTCATTGTAATGCACTGGGTCGATATCAGGACCACCTGTTAGCAAAAGTCCGTCGATATCAGTGAATTCAGAACTTGGAATATCAGGATACAAAATGCGAGGGATACCGCCGTGCTCTTCAATAGCACAGATGTAATTTTTAGAAGTGCCGCTTATAAACTCCGAGCTAAATGTAATTCCAATAATAGGTGCCATGTATGAAATCTTCCTTATTAAGGCGTTTATATGTCCATTTGGTTCGCAAAGTAGAGTAAATAATGTGATTCATATCACTCTTGAGGGATGCCCCAACTTGTTGGGGACGCATTCAGGGAAAGACTCCCGAACAAGTTCTGGCATCTGGATGATCTTTTAATCTAACCCGTGTAGCCTATTAAATTATACCATATTCTAACCTCAGATAACAAACCAATCTAAATCGCTGAGTTCGTAGTAGGGCAATTTATTGCCCATTGATAGCGTTTTATGACGTGCGATGAATCGCACTACTACAAACATCTTGGTCCTAATTCAAACCATCAACTTTATAACTTATAACCTACAACTCACAACCCAGCACCCACAACCATTTGCATTAACTAACGATGCATGGTATAATTTAGGATAATATTTATCAGGACTTACGTAAATTGCGGAAATATCCGACATTGAGACGCAAGAAGCGTAAGTTTCTACCCCTTAAACCCCCTAAATCCCCCTTATCAGGGGGACTTTAAGAGAAAATGCGTAAGTCCTATTTATGTTACATCGTGAAGTTAGCAAAACAGCGTTATCTATTACAGAAGACGGCTTACCGATACTCGCATGCTGTTACGGTGACCTTGAACGTCCGACCTATCTCCATCCGCTCTATGCACCGAATGGACAGGTCGTAACAGCGGACGGGGACAACCGAGCGCAGTATCCACCGGGAATCTGCTTCACACTCGGAACCGTCAACGGCGCGCAGCGAGCAGCACATGAACGGAAGCTGACCGTTGTGGAATCTTCGGAAGAATTCGCAATTGTCACAACGTCCGGTGTCCCAGAACCGTTCCTGATAGAGACATTCACGACAAAGGTCCATCTCCGCCAAACCGAAGTACAGGTGTTGGACATAGAGGTCTCACTACACGCACCAACGGTTTCACTGGAAGTTGCGGGGAATACAGGGCTGGCGTGTCGGACTGTTGAGATGGAATACCGCAAAGCCTTGGATGCAGACGGACGGCTTGGCGAGTCGGAAGTCAACGAAAATAAATCGGCGTGGGGAACAATTGCTGGTATCACGACTGCTGAACAAAATGCTGTCGGTGTCGCGATCTTTCCGCATCCAACAAACGGAGAAACAACGTTCTTTGCTGACGATACATCGTACGGATTTCTGTTCGCGGCGGTCGCGCCTTTTACAGTCAATGTCGGTGCAACGCGTATCTTGAAATACCGGGTGCTCGCTTACATTGGTGATCTCTTTACTTTTGATGTCTGGAAATACCATCAAGATTATATTGGCTGAGCCGCGTAATATGGTGCTTTCGGGATAAAAAATAGGAACTTGAAATATTTTGTGCATCCATACATTTACGCGACATAAATGAGATGGACAAGTATCGCCGTCCTCAGGAAAATTACAAACGCGCTTTTCAAGGAGATAGCACGATGCCAGAAAAAATAGGCTTTGCCCCTACACTCGTCTATCCCGAATCAGACGGTGAACCAATGGCAGAAACTGAAAAACACCGAAAGGTCATGATAGACATCATAGATATCCTGGAGCAGCATTTTCAACACCTACCTGACGTGCATGTGTCCGGGAACCTACTGCTCTATTATGAAGAAGGCAACCCTCGAAAAAGCATCTCGCCGGACGTGTTCATGGTTCGTGGTTTATCCAAAAAAGAGCTCCGGACGTATAAAACGTGGGAGCAACCCCCGACGCTTGATTTCGTATTGGAACTTGCCAGCCCAAGCACTTTTCGTCGGGATTTTACGGAGAAAAAGCAGATTTATGAGAAGATACTCCGTGTTAAAGAGTACTATATCTATGACCCTTACGGTGAAATTGAACCGGATTTCATCGGGTTCAGACTCGTTGATACAGGCTATGAACCGATAGCGTTTGTAGAGGAGCGACTCTTGAGTGAGACACTGGGATTGGAATTAGAGGCACGAGACGGTATTTTGCGGGTATATGATCCGGCAATAGAGGCATGGTTGCAACCGTCTCGGGATCGCGTAGATATAGCAGAGACGCGCGCTGCCGAGGAAGCACACGCACGAAAAGAAGCAGAGACGCGCGCTGCCGAGGAAGCACGCGCACGAAAAGAAATAGAAGCTGAACTCGTAGAAGCACGCGAGGCACTCAAACGCCTACAAACTTCCAAATAGGAATGGAACGCACGAATACCGAACGATTTATGAAAAATGATACGCTTCTCCCACTCTATAATAAAGATAAACCAAAAAGCAATCCGTCGAATGAATTGCCCACAGCAATACCTTCGCATGCCCGACGCGTCTACATCGAAACCTACGGGTGCCAGATGAACGTCAGCGATAGCGAACTCATGGCGGGTATCTTGACGCAAAACGGACACCAGACCGTACCACACCTCGATGATGCGGATGTCGTCCTTGTTAATACCTGTGCAATACGGGAAAACGCCGAAACCAAAGTTATCAATCGACTTGTGCAGCTTAACCATCGCAAACGCCGTCAACCCGACCTTATTATCGGCGTATGTGGCTGTATGGCACAACATCTCCGGGACAAACTCCTGGACGCAGCACCTTATGTCGATCTCGTGATGGGACCCGATGCCTATCGCGATCTACCCGTGGCACTCGATTCTCTGGCGCGTGGTGTCGAATCTCACGTCTCCCTCACCGATCGGGATCCGTTCGTCGGGCTACGGCTGGACAAAAGCGAGGATTACGCCGACATCGTACCCATCCGAAAAGAGGGAATCCGGGCATGGCTCACGATCCAACGCGGATGTGATAAGATGTGCACCTTCTGCATCGTCCCGTTCGTCCGCGGTAGAGAGCGAAGCCTCCCCTTAAAATTCCTCGTTGAGGATGTCGAAAAACTCGTAGACCAAGGCTTCAAAGAGGTCGTGCTGCTCGGTCAGACGGTTAACTCCTACCGCGATAACGGTGCCGATTTCGGAGACCTTCTCTACGCCGTCGGTGATGTCAACGGGTTAGAACGCGTGCGATTTACCTCGCCACATCCCGCCGATGCGACAGATAGTATGATTGATGCAATGGCAAGTTCTCCGAGTGTCTGTAAACACCTACATCTCCCACTCCAATCCGGTTCGACCGAAGTCCTTGAAAGGATGCGGCGTACCTATACGGCTGAGGCATACCGTAACCTCGTCTCCAAACTCCGCGAACGGATCCCCGATATTGCCATCACAACCGACATTATCGTCGGTTTCTGCGGTGAGACCGATGCTGAGTTTATGGAGACGTACCAGATGATGGCGGACATCCGCTACGATTCGGCGTTTATGTTTAAGTATTCCGAACGCGAGGGAACCCTTGCACACAAAGTCTTTCCTGACGATGTGCCAGAGACGGTAAAAGGGGAACGGCTTAAACAGATTATCGAACTCCAAGAAAACATCTCCGCAGCAATCAATCGTGATACCGTCGGTGATACCGTCGCTGTGCTTATAGAGGGTGAATCACGGCGGGACGCGGATAGATACCACGGGAAAACGGATGGCTTCAAAACTGCTGTATTTCCAAAAGCGAATACCAAAATCGGCGATGTGGTCAACGTTCGCGTTGATACGACAACTGCACACACTTTAATAGGACAGACGATTTGATGGATACACGCCAACACCTGTAGGAGGGGTTTGTAACCCCGACTCCCTCTTTCTCCATTAGGTGGTAGGTGCGGTTTCCTAACCGCACCGTAATGAATAAATAAACCTAAAACGATAATGGACAAACTTAGAATCAAAAGCAGAACTGAAATCGAAAAGATGAAGCGGAGCGGAAAAGCCGCAGCGACTGTCCTCAAACGCATTGGCGAGGCAATTGCACCGGGTGTATCGACTGCCGAGTTAGAACGCATTTCACGGGATACAATCGCTGAACTCAACGCCATATCTTCCTTCCTGGGCTACCGGCCTCCTGAACACGAACCTTATCCCGCTACGATATGTACCTCTATCAACGATGTCGTCATCCACGGGATTCCCGACGAAAGGCACGTGCTCAAAGACGGCGACATTATAGGAATTGATACGGCTGTCAGTATCGACGGCTATCACGGCGATAACGCCTTTACCTTTCCTGTTGGCGACATTTCACCCTCCGCCGCACGTCTGCTGAAGGTGACACGCGGTTCTCTCTACGATGCAATTGCCGAAGCGAAACCCGGAAACCGGGTCGGTGACATTTCTTCCAAATTACAGCAAGGCGCGGAATCCCAAGGTTTTTCCGTACTCCAGAATTTTTCTGGACACGGCATCGGACGGAGCCTCCATGAAGCACCAGAGGTCCCTTGCATGGGAGTCGCAGGGCGCGGCTTACGGCTCAGACCGGGGATGGTCCTCGCGATTGAGACGATGGTTAACGTAGGACTTCCCGATGTACAGATACTCACAGACGGGTGGACGGTATCAACAGTAGACGGAAGCCTCTCGGCACTCTTTGAGCATACGGTGGCAATACTCTCCGACGGACCCGAAATCTTAACAGGAAGCACATTGTGGGACTTTTAACGATTAAATCTGGGCTGCTGCGTCCGTTGTCCTTGCAGTATTCCAATTGCTAACAGACCTTTCATAACCTAAAGTAGGATTTTTAACGATTTTAGAAAATCAACGGTATCTAAGTTTCCTTACAGCATGAACCGTGGCGTTCACAAGAGAAACACCGTCCAGGAGTAATAGTTAAAAATATGAGAATTATTGCCCTCATCACCGCACTCCTTATTTTTATCTCCCTCTATCTCATTTTCGGATATGCCCGAATTGAAGGCACGATGCTTGAGGTCCAGAAAATCTTCTACTACCACGTCTCCGCCGCGCTGACGGTCTTTGTAGCCTTCGGTGTCAACTGCGTCTTTAGTATCAAATACCTCATCCAGCGGAAACCGAACGACGACCTACTCGCAGTCGCCGCTGCCGAACTCGGCATCGTCTTTTGCACGATCGCACTCCTCTCTGGACCGATTTGGGCAAGATACGCATGGAATACATGGTGGAATTGGGAGGCACGCCTCACCAGTACGCTTGTGCTCTGGCTGATGTACATCGGCTATTTTATTCTCCGCTCCGCGCTGGAGGGCGACAGGCGAAGGCTCTATTCCGCGGTTCTCGGTATTATCGCCTATCTTGACGTACCGATCGTTTATTACGCTGTGGACATCTGGCAGGGGGGACTGCATCCCGATCGCGGGACAAAGTGGAGTCTTGAGACAACGATGCAGCATACATGGATGGTAGCACTCATCGCACTCATTCTGCTATTCACGTTCCTACTCATGGTGCGGTATCGTATGAAGAAAGCACAGGCGCGCTATGCAGCCATACAACAGCAACACCTCACGGAGGCATCTTCATGAAAATAGCAATCTTAGTCAGTTTTTTAGCGGTTTTGATTACCTTCTTTTCTGTGGTACAGGTGCCGATTACCTTGACCTCGGATGAAGTCGCCAAGGCTGTTTCGGAAGCCACGTCTGCGTCTGGGGTGTCTGTCGATGAAGAGGTACTGGAACGCGCAGTGCAGCTATCGGTTGCGAAACTTGAAGAAGGGCAGCGCACACGCCTAAAATATCTCGCTTCCGCCTATCTCGTTATCTGGTTAGTGTTTATCCTCTATGTCCTGTACTTAGAGCGGCAACAGCAAGAACTCGACAAACGCCTCGCCCAACTCGAACAAGCGTCTGAAGGTGTCTGATGAAAACGTTCCTTTTCAAAACACAACAGACGCTTGAACAGCCCCTCACAGAAGTTTTCTCATTCTTTTCCGATGCCCATAACCTCGCTATGATTACACCCCCATGGCTCCGCTTTGAAGTCCTAACGCCTGCCCCAATTGAGATGTCTCCCGGCACGCGGATTGATTATCGACTGAGACTTCGCGGTATCCCACTCCGTTGGCAGAGCGAGATTACGGAATGGAATCCTCCGTATATGTTTGCAGATGAACAACGCCGCGGTCCGTATCGGCTCTGGCGACACACCCATACCTTCGAGGAGACAGAAAATGGAGTGGTCGTAGGTGATTCAGTCGAATACGCCGTCTGGGGCAATCGGCTCATTGACAAATTTTTTGTGCGTCCCGATATAGAGAAAATCTTCGCCTACCGCTCAGAACAACTCGATAAAATCTTCCACCAAGCTGACTGAATCATGCCTTGAAAGACAGCAAGCCTCCATACAAACAGATCCTACCGTAATAATGCATCACCCGGTCCACGTACGCCAGCGTCTCATGAGACCCTTCAAAATAGCCGTGCGGAGGTATACCACTTCCCCACACCTCTTTATGTATATCCGTATGCTGTCGTGTCAGTTGGCTCAGTGCTATGCTTACAGGACCCCACAGCGATGGATCTGCCCCCTTTCGATGACGGACGAGTGCCTGCGCATCGCGAACCCGTCCCAACCCGCCATTGTAACTCGCTAACACCAGTCGATGTTGATCTTCCTCGGGACTCTCAGGAAAAGCGTGATATAACGTCCGCAGATAGCGCGCCGCACCCGCAATGTTCTGTTCCGCATCAAATGGATCCTCGACACCGAGTTCTTCTGCTGTCGTTGGCATCAGTTGTGTCAATCCGAGTGCACCGACGGCACTCACCGCTTTTTCGTTGAACCCAGATTCCTGCACAATCAGCGCACAAACCAGTCGAGCGTCCAATGATTCTTTGACAGCATACTTCTGGATCAGTCCCTTGTATTCAAAAATTTTCGGTGTAAGCGCGAGCAGACGCACATCAGGTGGGAAACCGTTGATAAGCCCACTGATTAGGAAAATCAGAACGAGCGTTGCAATAATGAGGAGAACTGTCCGTTTGCGTATCATTTTTTTCGGGTTATAAGTTAGTGAGTTATAAGTTATAAGTACGTAGACAATCAACAGCTTATAACTTACGACCACTAAAAAAGATAACCTATATCAAATATAAACCTATGTGCTTGATCCGTTTGCCCTTTGCGATGTTCGGTATTTTGCGTGTGTTGCCATCCGTAAGATAGTGAAGCGTTCCACCCTTTTCGTGGACGATAAGAGAATGTTCCGCCAATTTCTGCTGTCCGAGCAACAACACCCGTCGGAAATGAGAGTGCCTCGTAATCCTCACCGTAAAACCGATCCGCAACTGTTCCCTCTCCGTGTCGCGTCAGCACCGTGCGGATTTCCGCCTGCGTAGAAACAGTAAACTGATAGGACGCTGAAAATCGAAACACATCCGAATCCGTGCCAATCGGGTGTCCGATGACATAACCGAAGTGCGTGAACTGATTATCAGGTACAAGATGCGTGTATGCCCACCGATTGACGCGCCCATATTCGCTATGAATACCGAGATGCCGTTTTAACTGTCGCGGATACCACGTCGCCCCCAAGAGCCACGCAACCGCATGCGGATCGTTTGAAGTCCGGACGTACTGAATATCGTCGATAAGCCATTCACCGTAGAGCCGTACACCGTCAATCGGACGGATCGCAGCATCAAAGGCGAACATAATATTATCATCGGCTTTGGCATGGTATTGCAGCGCGTAATAGAAAGTGACCGGATTCGCGTATTCCCACTCCACTGTCTGGGCATCACCGCCGTAAAGCACCCACTCAGCGACCCCGATTTCTACGCGGTCGTTGAGTTGATAGTCGAGTCGGTGTCCGCTCATGTAGCGTTTCGCCAAGTATCGTTTTTCACCGTCATCGTACCACGTTGAATTCAGTTGCGTGGTAAAGGCTGTTGCTTTAAACTTTTTTCCGAGTCTACCTGTGAGTCGAATCTGATCAAAGGGCGGTGAGTTATCCGAGATACCGACCGTTTTGAAAGGACTCGCGCCCCAGAAAAGCCAATCTCTACCGACAAGTAGATCGAGGTGTGTGCTGTTTATTTGTAGGTAACTTCTTTTGAAATCTATGACGTATCCGCGGGCGCGATGCCACGGCTCGAAACGTTGCTCCGCAGTTTTTCCATCAAGTGGAGGGTTCTCAAAGTTCTGTGCTTCAAATTCAGCGTAAAGCGTTACGCGCGGTGCAGCCCGTTTGTCAACTTTACCGATTGTATATTGGAACGCACTTTCAAGAGTCGGTGCTATTTTTTCCTCTGTTGCTCGCAATTGTGGAAACGCATTTATCGCCAATCCCGGCGTCTCCGCGATTTCCTGTCGAAATTCTCGTTTCAGTTTTTCGAGGAGTTGTCTATCAGTTGCCGATGTAACGACCTCACCCGCCCGAACTCGCGATTCCGCCTGCGCTATAATCTCCACTATTTCTGCTCGTGAGAGTGGCGCGGTTTGTCGATGAAATCCACCCGTTATACCATTGGTCTCCAATTTCGCCAGTGCTTCGGTAATCCATCCGTCGAAGTTCAGCGGTACATCTGGTGCACCGAACGCACAGTTCACAATAAACAGGAACGCAAGACAGGCATAGAATAACAGGCACCGGTTTTCAGTTTGCAATTTACTGACCGCTGACCGCTGACTACTGACCGCCATCCACTGCCTCCAATTTTTCGACATAGGCATCAATGTGGCGAAATTGCCAGGTCCAGCGTGTGTTATACAGGAACTGCCGGAGATCAAAGCGGTTGTCGTCCGGCGAATAGGATTCTGCGTGATAGGACGGAGTCAACGTCGTCATCTTGTGTCGATTGATGGAATAGTACCTGAAGAACCGTTTCACCTTTTCAGCGACCTCACGTGGCGGTAAATGATCCCACTCCTCTACTAATTTTTCAAACATGCTAACAGGACCGCACTGCTCCATTTTTCGGAGCTGCCCGAAACGACTCAATTCCGCATAAGTCATTCCCATGTCGTCCTCGTCCGTTTGCGTGTAGGTTTCAGTGATCGGTTCGAGTTCCGCTGTCGGTGGTGCCGCTACAATTTCAGCAAGCGCAGAATAGCCGAGTGCATCTTTCGCCCAATTCAGAAACCGCCGCAGATCGTGTTTACTAATCCCGCCGATCGGGTTGATGTCGCCGCTGCTACAATCATATTTTGTCAGATAACCGCGGAGTGCCTCATCAACGTTCCCCGTGCCTAAAACGAGAAGTGTCCCTTGACGGTTTCGCGTCCACGGCATCATCTGCGCAAAGAGATAACTAATCACCATCCGCAATCTCGCCTGTATGTTTTGCAGTGCCTGGTTTTCTGTGTATGATCCACCTTCGACCTTGAATCGCGGGGTCTTCTGCGTGATACGGGTAAAGAGCGATTGCAGGGCGTTAACGAGTCCATCCATGTTAATGTTCAGGTGGGACGCCCCTATCTGTTCAGCGAGCTGCTTCGCACGTTTCTGTGTCTCACGGGAACTGTTCTCGGTTCCAATGTAACATGTATACAATAGGCGATTCGCGAGCACACACGGATCCGTAAAAACCGCTGATGTTTCACCCTTCTCCAACCATCGTTCGACGTCACTGATGACCGTTTCATCATTTTCACGAATCGCTGCGGCGACGAGTTGGCACATCGAACCGACGAGCGTCGCAACCGCACCGCTGTCCGCACCGCCAGAAAGCGGAATAAAGTAACCCGCCGCACCAGATCTACGCAGGTAGTCCCACAGCCAACACGCCGGACCGAGGGCTATTTCTTCTTCTGGCTCGTGATAATGTGGAACGATTTTCGGACTCACACGCGGCGCAATTTCTGAACCCGCAGGATTGAACTCAAAATCGACATCAATCTGTGGAAGCGCTATCGTTTTGCTCGCTTGAACAGCACGGCTTGCCTTCGTCCCTCGATACGCGCGGACATCATCAAGGTTCACCGTCGCTGTGATGACCTCTACATCTTTGAGCGAGAATTGCGTGCCTTGTGCCAAGATCTCACCGTTTTGGGCGATGAGTGCACACCCATCAAAATAGAGCCTACCCCCATCGCATCCCTGTTGGTTTGCATAAAGATAGACACCACCGTTTTTCTCACTCGCATTTCGGATCAGCGCGATGCGCGTATCCAATTTCCGCAATTCATGGTGAGAACCCGAACCGTTCGCGATGATCTCCACACCTGCATTGCCGAAGTGGATATGTGGACTCATCGGCACAAACAACTCCTCACACGTCTCAGATGCCAAGAGTGTATCACCCGTGGCAATTGCCGCGATACCGATAGGTACTTTCTGTTGTCCTGTGAGTTCACGAATCCGGCGCGGCAGTCTGTAGGGTTCAGTCGTCCACCCGTGTTCCCATGCCGCAAACCACCGATGTTCCCGATAGTTACCATCGCTCGCCAAGACCATTTTCGGACGAATCAACAACACCTTACCATCTAACACAAAGACCCGACAGTTATACCGGACATTTTTGTGCATGACCGGCATACCGATGTCGCAGAGAATACCGTCTGTGTGTTTCCCTTTGAGGATATGCGCCAGCGATTCCCAACTGTGTTGCAGCGTGTCTAATTCCAGAAAATGGTCTTCGCAAGAATACCCTGTAATCTCCAGTTCCGGTCCCAGCCGATACCGCGCACCCCGTGCTTTAGCGATCTCGATAGATTCAATAATACGCGCCGTATTCCCTTCAAAATCGAGACTCCACTGATTCAGATTGCACGTTGCAAGCACAGCTTTCATCTAAGCTTCGGACTGGGGACCCGCCTTTCGGTAGGAAGAAAAGTCCGCCTCCTATCTTTTTGACATAAATCAAAAATTGTGGTATGATAGAAATATCACATAGGACCCTGAAAGACAGAGGATATTTAGGAATAGATCCTCTTCATAATTTGGATACTATATTATCAGATTTTTACATCCACTTCAAGCCTAAAAGTTTCAATATGGACCCGTCTGTTTTAATGCACAATGTAAAACGGTGGGGTAAAAAAGGAGTGCTTTTTCTTTCTGAGTGTGTTATACTTTAAATTGCCAAAGGGCGGTGGATATGTAAAGACAACATCAGTTTCCAAACAAGGGAGAGGGCGACCTCAAGTATGGCACAAGATTTCGACAATCTAAGCAAACGTTTATGGACGGATCATCCCCAAGACCTGTCGCGCTTCGTCACTGGCGAAGACGATGTTGAAATCGGTGAAGACATTAACACAGAACAACATTTTGTCGTCGCCCGGTACACCGACATCACAAAGTGGGCACAGATCAACGGACAGACAGTAATTTTACACGTTGAGCTGCAGCTTCGCGAAAGCACACACAGACCCATGTGGGCACGAAATGCACAATATCAGGGATACCTCGTTGGCGAATACCAGGTGCCCGTCTATTCTAACGTTATCTATTTCCACCCCAGAGCCGGACGCGACGACCCGGGTGGATACGCCTACAAACACGAAGGTTATGGACATGCGAATCACTATAAGGTTATCCGCCTCAGTGAGGTAGAGGGGCAACCGATATTGGAGCAACAAGCACCGGGGCTACTCCCATTTACACCGCTTATGAAACCCCCCGAAGGCATGGCTCTCGAACACTGGATCCAAACCTGTGTTGACGCAACACTCGCCCTACCTGCTGATCAGGAGACCCAAGGAGACCTTCTTTGTGGCATCTCTCTGTTTGGTGGCATCGTCTATGACCCACAACTTTTCAAGAGACTCATCCCGGAGGCAGTCATGCAAGAATCGAGATATTACCAACTCTTGCGTCAAGAATTCATCGCGCAAGGCATAGAACAAGGCATAGAACAAGGTATAGAACAAGGTATAGAACAAGGTGCGCGCCAAATGAGTATTGAAAGCACATTGAACATTCTCAGTGAACGCTTCCCAAGTGCGGATGTCAACGCTCTCAAGCCGCTTCTGGAAGCGATTGAAGATCTTAACCGGCTCAAGGCGTTGAACCTAAATGCTTCCATAGCAGAGAATTTCCGCGCGTTCGAAGAAGGCTTAGAGACATAGATCTAACCGATGTAGTGCTATCGTTCCGATTCCTGGGCTTTCACGCGTCCCCAGACCGTCGTCAACAAATGCGGTTGAGGTGAAACCGGCAGTGCGAACGCCGGATCGAACCAATCCGCACTATAATTCCCGCCGCTGTCCGTGAGTTGTTCGGGTCTACCCCCGGCTAAAGCGACTTTGAAGAGCTGCGTCCCCTCACGGGTTTTCTTTTCGTAAATAAGTGTATCGCCCTGCGGTGCCAAAGCCGGATTCGATCCTGGACCCTCCACAGCTTTACGCGGCTTCTTGTTCCCTTTGCGATTTACAATGTAGAGTTGCATTGTAGGTGCTAAATCATCAACGCTTATACCGGAAAAGACGAGTCGGGTGCCATCCGGTGTCCATGCAGTGTGAAAAATCAAAGGAAACCCATCTGGCGAGATTTGATCTTTGGCATGCGTTCGCACGTTAACAATCTCAATTCTCGGTTTGGCGATCTCTACGCCCCCAAATCTGTCATCTACAGGTAGAAGCACTTTGGCAGAGATGAAAGCGATTTCAGGACCCTCCGGTGCCCAAGTAGGATTCATACCGGTTGCTATCCGTTTTTCAGCGCCTCCTTTAATTGAGGCTGTATAGATAGCGACCTCACCCCTATCCACCCGATAGTAGGCGATCTGTTCACCATCGGGGGACCAGGTCGGATAACTCCGCCGCACTCTTTTGTGAAAAACACGCTTCACATCGCTACCATCCGCATCCATCACGTAGAGGTCTGAAATATTCCCGCCCCGCTCGGAGGCGAACAGAATCTGTCTGCCTGTCGGAGACCAGACCGGCGAGTAATCCGGCCCGCGATGATGTGTTAAATTCACCTGTCCACTGCCATCAGGATTCATCACGTAAATTTCAGAATTGCCATCTCGGTTTGAGGCAAACACAATTTTAGCAGTTCGAGGTGCCCCCGCCGCAGTAGATATTACAGACCAACCAACCACCAAACCCAATCCACACACAAGCAAAAAACGGATAAATTTCATCGTCAACTCCTTATTTGTTGTGCGATGTTTTCTGTTCAATCCAATCTACGTACTGACTGCTGATTGCTGACCGCTGACGGCTACCTACGTCTTCTGCGGTTTCTTACGTGCCGCCGGAAACAGAATGTTGTTCAGGATGAGCCGATACCCCGGCGAATGTTTGTGTAAATCCAGATTCGTCGGGATTTTGCCTTCACCGACAAGGTGGCGATAGTCCTCTGGGTCGTGTCCACCGAGGAACGTCCAAGTGCCTTTCCCTAATTTACCGTGGATATATTTGGCGTAGTTCGTGCCTTCCACCTCTCCCAGAATCGTGACAGAGCCGCGAATCTTATCCATGTTAAACGATGTCGTCTGCCCGAGGTAGCCCGGCACAACGCTTACATGATTTTGTGTGAGCATCGTCGGAATCGGATCGTGTTTTGCGGCGAACTCGAAAAGCTTGAAGTCCTCAACGCCGCTCTGTGCGTCCCTATCAGGATTCGGGTTATCTATATCCGAGAATTCGTATCGGTACGGATTCGTGTAGAGTTTGAAGTTCTCAAACGCCAAAGTGCGCTGAAAATCGAGCCGTGTTTCCGCATCTACTTCGATAGGTGTCCCATCTAATTCAGGTGCAACAATGTCAACAGCACCGCCAAGAGTTGCCAACGCGATGTCCAAGGTTTCAGGGGCAGAACACATCGCAAAGATGAAGCCACCGTTAACGATATAGTCTGCGATCATCTGTGCCGTCTCACCTTTGTGCTGCGCGACGCGTCGAAACCCTGCCTCCGTAGCGGCTTGCTCAAACATTAACATCCGTTGTTGATACCAGACCTGCGTCGAAAACGAGGCGTGGAACTTGCCGTGCTGCCCCGTAAAATCCTCGTGGTGCAGATGGAGCCAATCGTAATCATCTGTCTCTAAAACGCCGCTTTGGACCTCTTTATCCCAGATGACATCGTAGGGAATCTGTGCGTAGTCCAGCGCAATTTTAACAGCATCGTCCCATGGATCTCGATAAGGCGATGCCTCCGAGGGTGCGTATACCGCAATCTTCGGAGCCTTTTCCAAGAGAATCTCGTCCATATTGCTACCTTGCAGAACAGATGCCTTGATGCTGCTATACGTAGCGTTGTCCATCGCTTCAAAGCTGACCCCCATGAGCGCAGCGCGTATGCGGACATCTGAAGCGTCCGGCAGCACAAATGCGCCACCACGGTAATTCAGCCACCAATAACAGCGATACTCACGCGGAACCTCTAATGCCCAGTATGTCAAACCGTAAGCCTTCAGATGGTTTGTCTGTGCGCCGAGATCCATCGGTATCAAAAGCCATTGCGCGGCGGCGATGTTTGGACCGATAAGGAACAGGGCGAGTACCAAGAGCATAGTGCCGAGCCTCAAAAACCTCCCAGCACGCGGTAGGCGAGGTTGGAAAACCTCGCCGGTCTGTAGTGTCCAATTAATTCTAAATTTCACGATACGAAACGTATTCATCAATTTCTACTCGGAATATCTGCTTGTGGATTACCCGCGACAGCCGCCGGTTCACGCCCAAATACGACATGTCCATTGTGTATCAGTGCTGCCTCGGTAGTTTCGGGGTGCGTCGTATCAATTTTCCAAAGTTGTCCGTTATTTTCGTAGATAAGCCACCGCCCTGCGGGTGGCACCCAGGCTGGATGCGAGCCCCCCCTGCGGGTTAACTGCTTTTCTGTAGGGACACCGTCACTTGAATAAGTAACAAGCCAAATCTGTTGGTAATCGCCTACCTTTCGTGTGAATGCCAGTTGATTCGGATTCGCAGGCGACCAAGTCGGTTCTATATCGTCTGTGTCTGGTGATATGACAATCGGCTCAACACGCTGTGCAATTTGATCGAAGGCGTAGATGTTTCGTCTCTGTTGCCCATCAACCCGAACCGCTGCGTCCGGATTCTCAATGCTCCCTGCGGTAACATAAGCCAGTATCGTGCCGTCGCTATTCCAGGCAGGTGTGAAACTTTGCAGAGCCGTTGACGGCACAGTGAACTCAGAACCACTCGAAATATGCTGTATAATCAGGCGAGTTCGGTCTCCGAACTCCGGACGTGTATAGGCAAGGTATTCTGCATCCGGTGAGATCGCGACATCGTCTGCCATTTTTCGTCTATCAAGCAGCAGCCCCCCATCCGGCATTTCACGGTTCCGAATAATAACGTTTCCATCCCTATCTTGATAAACGAGTGTCCCATCATTTGCAACAGTCGGATTGTGTCCAATGCCTAACGGTGTGCTATTGCTATCAGGCGAGATCCCCCAAATCATACCGTCGTAAGCGAAATAGATAAAGGCGGATAACTGTCCTGCCGCTCCCATTGTAGACGCCTCAGACGCTTCCGCATTTTCATTTCCGAGGTCTTTCTTTATCAGTTTCGGATCAACGTCCTCTTTGAGCGTGAACGATTCCGTATTACCTAATTCCCAACCTGCCCCGTTCGCTTTCCAAACAAAACTGAGCCCTTTTGTCCAGTAGTTCCACTCCTCGTTTAAACGCCCATTGCGAGTGACACGAAAAATGTCTTCCGGTTCTCCATAAAGTTTCCTGATTTCCCAGCGTCCACCGTCCTCAATTTCCGCCATATTTCCGTCTGCATCGATGTAAATTGCGAGAACTCCAATGTCAATATGTGCCGTTGTGTCTCCAGGGAAGACATGAACCGCTGTCGGTTCTCCGCGGACGGGATGACGTGTGCCGTAGATTCCAACGCCATCGGCGATACCCGTTTTCTGGTCGTTATTTGCGTCCACTACTACCATGACGTAATAGCTGCCCGGTAGCACACTGACTCGGTAGCTGCCATCGCCTGAAACAGTAATCGGCATCGCAATCGGTGTACTGAAGTCAGACGCGTAAGAGAGCGTCAGTATGCCTTGCTCGACAGTGTGTCCGTCCCATACGATACGTCCGGCGATGCCGCCTTGTTCAATGTGTGCTTCAATACCGGGTGGCGTGGCATGAAGCCGTCCATCGTCATCGTAGCGGGCACTGATCACGACTTCAATTTCTTGGGTCTCGCCTTCTGCTAAGGTGAGCGCAGTTGGGGGCTGCATCGTGATGTCTATCGTACCATAGCCTCCTAAACCATCACCCTTACTATACCTACCATCTTTATCCGCATCCAGATTGGCGATCACATAGTATTCATCCGGCGGGAGTGCTAAACGGAACGCGCCACCAGGCGCCGTTTCCGCACTGGCAACCGGCGCCACTAAAGCGGGGTCCGAATACACTTCAATCCGCCCGGTTACATCTCCCGGAACCGGAGACAGGATGCCCGTGAGCGTGCTGGTCGCCGCCTCTTGCGTTTTTTTTCGAGTCTGGTAGGTAGCGGTGATTGCTATTTCTATATTTTCGGTGAATTTGTTCGCAGAAACCAAAACAGGTTGTGGGAAATTCCCACGTTTCCGCATATCCTCAACGCCGTAGAAGCCAAAGTCGTCCCCTGTATCCAATTTATTTGTATTATTGTTATCGACAATCGCCATCAGGTAATACTTACCCGGCGGAAGGTTGAGCGTCCAATTGCCAGTGTCTGTCCCTCTGGTAATACCGGCGCGATATTTCCAAGATAAATCTGTATACGCAAGGATTAACGCTTTTGAACCCGTTTGAAGCGGATTCGGGTTTTCTGCAGTCCGACGCAGGGCAGCGATTGTGCCACTACACCCCGATGTCGCTTTGCGCAACTCCGTCTGAAATTGCTGGAGTTGACTCGGCTCGTATTCGGATAGTGGAACAACTGTCGGGCTACCATCGATGTAAGTGGCGCGTGCGGTTATCGGAATCTCTAAACCTCGAATCTTTTCTCCGTCTTGAACTTCAACCACCTGTTTGTTTTGAGCTTCATTGCCCCAGTCAGTAATTCCGAACATACCCAAGCCATCTCCGGTATCGAAACTCCCAGATTTGTCAACATCTACATAAGCGACAAGATAATAGCGTCCGGGTTCCACGCGGAGTGTGAATTGCCCATCACCGAGTTGCGGGATCCCGCTGATATAAACCTGTTGGAGCGCTTCATCGCGATAGACAGACACGCTTGTGTGTGACAAATCTTGACCTCTCCAGACGACTCTTCCTGTTAAGGTTGCCGTCATCCGTTTTGCCGTAGCGTCTGCCTGTGCCTGACCAAAAGCCTCACCGGCAAATCCAATACTGATAATAAATAACAAAAGTGCCAACGATTTCATTTTTTTTCCTTTGTACGGGTGTTTTCTTCTCTGCGATAACTTAAATAATATTAACACGTACAGCGATAATTTGCAAATAGAGATGACAACCGATAACGAATAACACTAAATTTGACTTTCGCCTTTAATATATGGTATAATATTTCCAATTTACCGACATGTGTCGGTAAAATAATTTGTTTTCCATCTTTGGTGAACATCTGACTCCGATAAATTCAAAAAGGAGCTCCGATTCATGAGAAGAATAGGCTATTACATCTGTGCGATCTTACTGACGTTGTCCGTATCAATGCCAGCATTTGCACAGGACGCGCAAGCAGACAATTTGCTTGGCTGGTGGTTATTTGACAGCGAAAAGGACGAAATCGGTAACTGGAGCGATATCGACCTTCACGGTGCTGAACTCAAAGACGGGCAGCTGATTGTTGAGACAGGAAGATGGGCACACGCACTTGAATACTCCGGACCCGATATTGAAGAGAAAACTTTGATGACATGGGTAGCATTGGACAGCCTCGATCCAACAGCAGGTTCGGCTCTCACGCTTGATAAAGCCAGCGAAGACCAATTCAACGCCATCGTTTATGCAGAACGTCAACCAAAGCAATGGATGTCGGGAAGCAGCTGGTTCCACCGCACTGAAGACTTCCCGGATGCACACAATGAAAACAAAGAAGGCGAAATGGTCTACTTAGCCTTCACTTATGAAGATAAGGGTGGGACTTACAAGATAACGGGCTACCGCAACGGTGAAAACCTCGGTAGTTATGAAAAGGGTGAGATCAAAACTTGGCCCACGGATGACGCAGAAATTATCTGGGGTAAACGTCATACAAACGGACTCGACGGTCCTGGCGACCTCAACGCACACATTGAGGAATCCCGTATTTACTCCGTCGCATTGACCGAGGATGAGGTCAATGACATGGAACTCGGAACGCTTTCTGTTGATCCACAGGGCAAACTCGCAACGCGCTGGGCAAAACTTAAAGCGAAGTAATGCTGGAATTGTAGGGCAAGGTCGCCTGACCTTCGCCCTACTTCTCATGTTGGCTCTGTGAAAGCGATTTGTGGAGTCCCAATTTTGTTAGCACTACAAAAGATTTCTTAACCAACCACTGACGGTTTCCGACAACCGACAGCCATTATTTATGAACAGCCGAATCACACGCTTCCTGATGTACATCAGTATCTGTTTCGCTTCCGTCGCAAGTGCCGATGAACTCACTTGGACATTCGACGACACTGCTGCAGACTGGACCCCCGCAAACGGCACGTGGGCAGTCGAAGATGGGGTCTATAAACAGACAACACGCTATGGTAAGGCACAGAAAGCGTTAGCGAATGGGGCGGAGTGGACAGACCATACCGTAGCGGCAAAAGTCCGTATTGAGGCAGGACACTGGGCGGGGATCGTTTTCCGCGCACAAAACGAATTTGAGTACTACGTCTATCTCATCTGCCCGAAAGAAAACAAGTCAGAATTGTGGCGACACCGGCGCAGCACCGCCTTTAAAGATGGATTTGAAGGGCGCGACGAGATTGAACACGATATCGCGCCTATCGGACTCACGCTGGCTCGAAATGAATGGTTCACGCTCAGAGCAACCCTTGAAGGCAGCCGCATCGCACTCGCTATTAATGATATAGAACAAGCGGTGTTTGTTGACGACACGTATCCTCGCGGTAAAATCGGCGTCTGGACCTGGGACACGCAAGCCAGTTTTGATGATGTCAGTGTCAACGGTGTTAACACAACGTCTCTCACACCCGTGGAACCGCACGGAAAACTCGCAACAGCATGGGCGGGGCTAAAGCAAATAACGAATAGTGATTAGTAATGAGTGATTAGCGAACAGCGATTAGCAAATAGCAAATTAGGAGGATTTTAATGGCAAATGTAGGAAGTGCTGCACCAGATTTTACACTACAAGGTGCGGTCAACCAAGAAGATGTTGAAGTTTCATTGGGCGACTATGCTGGTAAAAATTTAGTCGTGCTTTTCTATCCACTCGCTTTTTCCCCAGTCTGTGCTGAGCAGGTACCGGATTTCAACGAACAGTTGAGCGCAATTCAGGCGAAGGGTGCTGAGGTCATCGCTATCAATCGGGATTCAACCTTCGCGCATAAGGCGTGGAGCGAAGTACTCGGTGGTGTCGATTTTCCGCTGCTTGCGGATATGAACCTTGAGGTATCCAAAGAGTTCGGTATGGCACTTGAAGAAGTTGGTATTACCACGCGCGGTGTGTTTATCATTGATAAATCCGGAAACATCGCCTTCAAACACGTCGAAGCCGCACCGCCAGACAATACGCTGACTGCCGAACAGGTTTTGGGCGAATTAGACAAACTGCAATAGACACGCCAGTATCGCAGGCGAGGTACGTCTCTCGTATAAACGAAAAAGCGGGTATCTGGTAAAACCGGCAAACGATCGTTTACATGCTACCGACACCCGCTTTTTGCTTTAACTTTTTACTTTACTTTGAAAACGTCAGATGGATGTGTTATTATAATTAATTAATGAAAGGGATTCATAGAATCATCGACTGCTGATGGTTTCCAACAGCCATCGTATAAATGCGGGTGTAGCTCAGCGGTAGAGCGTCAGCTTCCCAAGCTGAGGGTCGCGGGTTCAATTCCCGTCACCCGCTTGACTATCTTTTATAGTAAATTATGTAAATAAGTTTACATATCTTCTGTAGAAGCACTCTCCGAATCGCGACCCAATCGCTGTGAGTCGGGAATCGGAGTTCCCTCCTACAGTTTCAGATGTAAAGCTAATTGTAGAATCCACTATAAAATCGTGTAGAACTGAGGACAATCATGGCACAAGACCGACGACTAACGAAAGAAGAAATCCAAGAAGATAAATTTGTTGAAGGTGTCCTGGAAGTCTATGCCTTCCTGCGCCGAAATCTGCGGGCGATTGTTATTATTGTGGGTGTAATCGTTGTTGCCGTTGCAGGTTATGCAGCATATTCTCAGAATCAGGAGAACCGCCGCGCCGAAGCAACCCTCGCACTCCGTCAGGCGACCGAAGCCTATCAGACCGCCGAAGAAAGCCTTTTTGACACCGAGACATTGGCTGAAAGTGAAGAATCACTTAAGGCGGCACAGACGCAGCTGCAAGAGATTTATGAGAAATATCCGAGTTCAACTTTTAGTGACAAGGCGCGCTACCAATACGCAAAGACCCTCTATTATCAAAAAAATTACCCAGAAGCACGGGCGCAATTCCAACAAATCATTGACCAGCACCAACCCGAAAATCAAATCTACAGCCTATATGCCCAAAAAGCGATAGGCAATACCTACGAACAAGAAGGTAATTACGAAGCCGCCATCGCTGCCTATCAAGCGAAGGCATTTCTACCAACGCAGCAACTCTCACCTGCAATCCGGCAATTCGTCCTCGCCAGTGCCAAATTTAACCAAGCCCTCGCTTATGAAAAGTCTGGCGATCCAGACGCTGCAGGTGCCGCATATAAAGAAATTATAGACGAATTCCGAACCACACTTGAGGCAGGAATCGCTCAGAAAAGCCTCGAGCTCATCGAGGATGCAAAAGTTGTTATCGAAGCGATTGGCGAACCGTTAGATATATCGGGCGCGCAAACCCTCGAAAACGAAAAACGGTACTATGACGCTTACGTCGCGTACACGGACGCAATTCGCACCTATAAAGTGAACAAAGACATCGCAGGTGGACTCACCTCTGAACTCCGAAAGCAGATTGGCAGCTTTGAAAAAGAGGCAATGGAAGTCATAAACAACGTTCAAAACGCCCGTCGCGCCGATGAAGAAGGCAGAGAAAGTTCGGCACTGTATAGCTATGATCTCGTTGTTGAATTTGAGAAACTCGGATTAAGCCGTCGGCTCTATGAAAACGCACTTCTCCATCACAAACGGCTTGGATCTGCCCAATGATTTTTATTTCGTAAGGAGCAGTAATGACACATAAATATAGCCGGATACCTTTTTCTGCCTCTAAGACCCTTCAGTTCACGCTTTTGAGCCTGTGCGCCTTATGCCTCATTTTCCTCGCTTCACCAGTCAATGCTGAACCTTCTGGACAATTGGCTTATGCGGTTAACGGGTTTGATGAGAATTTAGGACGTTTCGATTGGAACCTCTATGCTACTGCCCTTAAAGGTACGAAAGATTTCACAGCGATCCCTTTGAATCACAAAGGCATGTATCCCTCTTGGGGACCTAACGGCGATTTGCTTTATTTCATCCAACGTGATAAGGGACACTCTGATATCTATTCCATTAATCCTGACAACCCGAAGAATAAGAAACTCGTTACTCCCGCTTCCGGGACATACCGTTTCCTTTCTGTCTCTCCCAACGGTAGACAACTTGCTTTCAACGGTTATACGATAAACCAATTGCCCCAAGAAAACCAGATTTGGGTTCTCGACATCGAAACTGGCGAAATGGAAGTGATGACACAGGTACCACATGCCGGATGGCCCTATTCATTCTGGGGCATCTCTTGGTCCCCTAACGGAAGGCGACTCGCCTTTTCGCTCTCCAGACCGGGGTGGTTGGAACACCTCTACCTTTTAGATGTCGAAACTAAAGAGATAGAGGTTCTGACTGAACTCAATAAAGATTTTTATCCCGTCTGGGCACCTGGCGGCGATCGCATCCTTTTCCTCAGATGGAATAGAGAGTTTGAAACCTTTTGCACAATTGACATTAACACCAAAGAGATTGTACCGTTGTTTGATGTTGATAAAGCCACGGGCTATTGGGGCGACTGGTCGCCTGAAGGGGACTACATAGCCTATTCTCGGTGGGGATCGGTCTATCTTTATGACTTCGCTACCGACGAGACACAGGAGATCGTTGAGGTGGATGGCAGTATTTTCGTCATTTCCTGGTTGCGAGATATAAGGATATTACCTGTCGAAGCACAGCAAAAATTGGTCACGACGTGGAGTGACATTAAACGCGAAGCAACTCAGCAATAACAAAGGACAAGCCGGTGTTACCCAGTGTTGAAAAGGCTTTAGAATACGATAAAATTCGCGAACTTTTGAAAAAATACACCGCTTCGCGACTTGGGATGGCACGTGTTGACGCCCTCATACCGTCCTACGACGTTGATAAGATTCGCTATCTACAAAACTTATGCAGTGAAGTTAAGTTTTTTCATGAACTTTATGGTGGCATCCCTTTGGGGGGCTTAACAGATGTTCGAGCATCGCTGAACCACACCGCGAAAGTCGGGGCAATCTTAGATACTGAAGAACTCTTGAATGTCCGAAAAGTTGCACAGATTCCTACGGACATCCATAAGGCGTTTGAAAAACGCGACCGAGACGAATTCCCCAATTTATTTTCCATCGTTGATGCGTTACCGGTGTTTCCAGAGTTAGTTGAGGCGATTGGCTATTGCATTAACCCTGACGGTATCATACTCGATCGCGCCAGCACCGAATTACGTGCGATTCGTCGCAAGCTATCGCGCCTCCGTGAAAATGTTCATCAAAAACTCGAAGCCACGCTCCGCTCACCTCAACATCAAAAAGCAATTCAAGAACCCGTTATCACCTCTCGAAATAATAGATACGTCATTCCAATAAAACAGGAGGCACGATCCTCTTTCAGGGGCGTTGTCCAAGGACAATCCACGAGCGGCGCGACCTTTTTTGTCGAGCCTCTGGAAATCGTCCAAATGAATAATGAACTCCACGAAGCCGCTGAAGCAGAGCACCGCGAAATTCGACGTATCCTCCTTGATCTCACAGATCGTGTGCGCGACAACTTACACGAATTGGAATTAGCCATCGATCTCTTAGCAGAACTCGATTTTTTAAACGCAAAGGCGCGTTTTAGCCTCGCATTGAATGCCGTTGAACCGAAAATCAACACCCAAGGTTACGTCAAATTAATTGAGGCGCGGCACCCGCTGCTCGAATCTCATCTCCAGAATGTGAAAGCCGCTGATGCTGATGAGAACAGAGACCTTCCAGAACGCGTCGTGCCGACGAATGTCCATATTGGTGACACGTTTAACACCTTGATTATTACCGGTCCGAATACCGGCGGTAAAACGGTTGTGCTTAAAACTGTCGGCTTATTGACGCTTATGGCGCAATCTGGTCTACATATCCCTGCAGCACACGGGAGCAAAATCGCTATCTTTGACATGGTCTTCGCCGACATCGGCGATGATCAAGGGATAGAACAGAATCTCAGCACTTTCTCTTCGCATATTACGAAAATCGCCGAGATGCTGAAAAAAGTTGATTACGCCGAACACTCGCTTGTTTTGTTGGATGAAATCGGGGCAGGCACAGACCCCAGCGAGGGAACTGCCCTCGGTATGGCGCTTCTCGATTGGCTTGGGAAAAGACGGGTGAATACCATTGTGACGACGCACTACGGCGCACTCAAGGCTTACGCACATACGCAAGAACACATGGAAAACGCCTCAATGGAGTTTGATTGGAAGACGCTCCGTCCTTCATATCGACTGCAGGTCGGTGTTCCGGGGAGTAGCAACGCTATAAAAATCGCAGAACGTCTTGGGATTCCGTCTGAAATTCTGGAGGCGGCAGCGGTCCATTTAGGGAGTAATACTGTTGCGGTTGAAGATTTGCTCGTCCGTTTACAAGAAACGCAGCATGAGATGGACGTCGCGCGAAACCGCTTGCACCGTGAACTGCGCGATGCTGAATTCGCTCGCGAAAAACACAACGAACTGCTTCATGACCTTAAATCGGAACGCCATAAATTGAAACAGGAAGCCGAAGATGAAGCGCGCACTATCGTTGCCGGTGCGCGACGAACTGTTGAGAATTTGGTCGCCGATATCCGTAAAGAACAAGCCTCTAAAGCCAGTATCCAAGACGCTTTCTCAAAAATAGAAACCACCCGAAAATCGCTACAACCCAAGCAGCCCAAGAAACAACAACCCAAACAACAGAAAATTAAAGTCTCTGTCGGCGATAAGGTCAGGGTCAAGAAACTCGGCAAATTCGGCGAGGTTACGGCTATAAAACCACGCCGGAAAATGCCTTTACAGATCCTCGTGGGAAATATGCAAATGCAAGCCGCATACCACGATATCGATTCTGTTCACCCCAAGCAGGAAGTGTCTCGTTTATCAACTTCTGTGCTTGATATCCAATACAGCAAAGCCAATTCAATCAGTAGTGAGTTGAATATTCACGGAATGCTTGTAAAGGAGGCTTTAGATATTACCGATAAATACCTCGATGATGCGTATCTCGCCGGTCTCCCGACAGTGCGAATCCTGCACGGCAAAGGGACAGGTGCGTTGCGGAACGCTGTGCATGCGGAATTGCGTGGAAATCCACACGTCGCGAAATACCAATTCGCACCCTACGATCAAGGCGGAGAAGGTATAACCGTTGTTACCTTTAAGGAGTAACGTAAACATACCTAACTTATAACTTATAACCATATTAGGACCGATTCATCGTGAACACCCATCGATCAAGAAATAATCATATACCAAGCGACACGATTGATGAAATTCGGACGCGTACGAACATCGTTGAAGTCGTCTCCGAGTGCGGCGTTGCCCTGCGTCCTGCTGGACGTGATTACAAAGGGTTGTGTCCGTTTCACGATGAGAAAACCCCCTCTTTCACCGTCTCCGTGGAAAAACAGATGTTCTACTGTTTCGGTTGTCAAACCGGCGGCAATGTTATCTCTTTTATCCAAAAACATGAAGGTAAATCGTTTAGAGAGACAGTAGAATGGTTGGCGGATCGCTTAAATATTACGCTCCCGACCCAAGATGCCCGTGAAACTGCCATCCGAAAACGGCTTACATCTTTGGAAGATCTCAACCGCTTCGCAGTGGAATACTATCACCGACAACTACTCACGGATCGGATTGGCACACCCGCCATGCGGTATCTGAAACAGCGCGGAGTCCAACCGAAAACTATCCGGCACTTCCAATTGGGATACGCAAAGAGTGGAGGGCGGGATATTGTAAAAGCTGCCACAGACGAAGGATTCACGATCCAGCAGTTAATTGATGCCGGATTGATTAAAAATGAGGATCGGGGTCCGCAGGATCGGTTTTGGCATCGGATTCTTTTTCCAATTTGCAATGAACGCGGTGCGCCTGTCGCCTTCGGCGGTCGCGCCCTTTCTGAAGAACATCAACCCAAGTATCTAAATTCGCCAGCGACTGTTCTATATGATAAAAGCAATCTCCTTTACAACCTCGATAAAGCCCGTCAATCCATTTACAGGCAGCAGCGAGTGCTGCTCGTCGAAGGTTACATGGATGCTTTAATGCTTCATCAGTCCGGGATTGAGAATGTCGTAGCGTCCTCTGGAACCTCCCTGAGTGAGAATCACGCGAGTTTACTAAAGCGGTTTGCCCCCGAAGTCGTTATCGTCTACGACGGAGATGCTTCGGGTTTCCGCGCCGCGCAGCGCGGGTTGCACCGTATGCTTGCCGAGGGGTTGCGTGTCCGCATAGCACTCCTTCCGGCTGGAGAGGATCCAGATTCATTTACACGACAACACGGTGCATCTGCCTTCACGGCACTTACGGACAGAGCCATAAACCTCATCGAATTTCAGATTCAAGCAGCGATTCAGCGACAAGACATCCACCGGGTTGACGTGAAAGCACAGATTGCTCAGGAAATTACAGAGACGCTCCTAAGCCTCAAAAATCGGATGGAGCGCAGTGAATACGTTAAATACGCCGCCCGTGAACTTCATATTGATGAACGTTTACTTTGGCAGGAATTGCGGGACGCAGGACTTAAGGACGAGCAGACCCCTCAGCGTGTGAGACAAGCAAAGCGCGCACCCCAAAAATTATCCGCACGCGCCCAAATCGAAAGTCAACTTATTGAAGCATTAATTCAAAGTCCAGCGTTAATTCCGAGTGTTAAATCGGAATTCCATTACCAGAATTTCACAGAACCGCGTTTCTCCAAAATAGCGCAATTGCTCTGGGAAGCGTGTAACGATAATGAAAACGTGGACATCCAAACACTCATCAATGCGTGCCCTGATGAGGAAGTGAGAGGGTTCATCTCGAATGCGCTGCTCCGTAGAACGCCGCCTCCGAATTTATTGCGAGCGCGGGTTGACGGTTGCCTCAACAAACTCAAGAACTTCCTCTTACACGATCTCGAACAGCGCATCCGTTCCCATGCCCTCGCTGAAGGCACTGATGAGGTGGAGACCCTCAAGGAATTAGTGAAACTTTCAAACCAGAGACGCGCCTTAACCGGGCAACCATCAGAAAAGGAGCAAGTTAATCATGGATTTTAAAGACTATTCTACCGTCGATTATCTGGATTCTGAAAGCGGTGATGATTTTGAATATGATGAAATCGCTGACATCTCCACCCTTGCCGGCACTTATACAGATGATTCGGTGAAAGTCTATATGCGTGAGATGGGAAGATTTCAGTTGCTTGATCGGACACAAGAGGTCGAACTCGCGAAACGGATTGAGGCAGGCCATCGCGCCGCGCTTGAGGCGACCTTCGGAACCGCACTCGCAATTACAGAAATTCGCAAGATGCTCTATAAAGTCGTCACCGCCAAAAAACGTGCCTCCGATATTATTGATATGCCCGTTAAGAGCACATCCACCCAAGATAAGGAACGGAAACTTCGGGAACAGGTGAAGAAGGCGTTAGACGTCCTGGAGAAACTGGAGATGGAACGTTTCAATGCTACCGAAAACGGAAACGCATCTTCAGAGAATTCAAAAGCGCGCAAGAAATTGATGAAAACGCTCGAAAAACTGAAAATTGACCGCGAAGAGATTAGTAAGATCTCTGACCTCGTCAAGCAGTCGGAATATCAGATTAGTGTATGGGAGAACCAAATACAACACCTCCAACACGCACACGATATGCCGCATGAATGGTTCAATGGGGGTAGCGACACCGAACGGGAATTTGAAACGCCTGCAATAGCAGATGCCTACGTTGAGATCGTCCGCTACAGACGCAATATCCGACAGCAGATGAATGAAATTGGGGTCTCACGTGAGCATCTCAAATCTTTGACACAGCAAATTGATGAAGGCGAATCTGAGGCGCAAGCTGCGAAGATGGCGATTGTTGAAGCCAATCTCCGTCTCGTCGTCAGTATCGCAAAGAAACACAGGCACCGTTCATCAGGACTTGAATTTCTCGACTTAATCCAAGAAGGAAACATCGGGTTAATGCGAGCCGTCGATAAATTCGATTACCAACGCGGCTATAAATTTAGCACCTACGCGACCTGGTGGATCCGACAGGGCATCACCCGCGCGATTGCTGATCAAGGACGCACGATCCGTATCCCTGTTCACATGCACGAACGCATTAACAAGATACGACGCGTCCAACGCTCCCTGCTCCAAGAACTCGGGAATGAACCGACTGCCGAACAGATCGCACAAGATTTGAAAATTTCGACCAGCAAGGTCGCTGAGGCTTTGTCGGTCGCACCAGAGACCTCGTCCTTAGACACGCCGATCGGCGAAGAAGACGATAATCCTCTCGGTTCTTTCATTGTGGATGCTGACGCACCCTCCCCTGTGCAGGAAGCCGAATTGAACATCCTCAAGGAACAGATTCAAGACGTGCTTTCTGACCTAAGTGATCGCGAAAGACGGGTGATTTCGCTCCGTTTCGGGATTGATGACGGTTATCCAAGAACGCTTGAAGAGGTCGGGAGTATCTTCAAGGTGACCCGGGAACGGATTCGACAGATTGAGGCAAAGGCGCTCCGTAAATTACGGCATCCACGCCGCAGCCGAAAACTCCGCGATTTTGTCAACTAACATACGCCTGTAGGGTCATTTAGTTTCCCAATAATTTACATCCGGATGCCCGGATTTAGTCTGGGAATAGACTAAATCCATTCCTTGTATTACATTCTTGTTGGGGACAGTGTGCTATCCCGAATAAATTCGGGCTTCCGGAAACAGGAACCCTTTATATAGGTAAACTTATCTCTTAAAACTAAACAGCCCTGCATGCCCTCGTAGGAGGGATTTCCAAATCCCGACTCTTAACTTATAACTTATAACTTATAACCTTAAACTAATTTGCTTTTAAAACCGAAATATTGTATAATTCGTATATCGAATTATAATGAATTCCATAATTAATTGGACACTTCCATTGTACCGCAAACTGTTAGTTTGCGTGTCTTCCAACCCTATACACAAACTAACAGTTTGTGCTACAAGTGTTCACATATTTTTGGACTTTACTATAAAGCGGGCCCATAGCTCAGTGGTCAGAGCCGTCGGCTCATAACCGACTGGTCCTAGGTTCGAGTCCTAGTGGGCCCATATCCGTACGTGGGGCGTTAGCTCAGGGGTACGAGCGCTACCTTCACACGGTAGAAGTCACTGGTTCAAATCCAGTACGCCCCATTGTTATAATCCAAGGTCATTTAGCTCTTCTGTAGGAGGCGGGGAATGCCATTAAGGCATTCATACCCGGGGAAGTGCATAAGCACTTCATACCGTTGATTCTGATTTTTTCCAAATCCCGAATTCTTTCTCTATGTCAAATCAAGGAGCGATACATGGAAAGCAGGGATGCCCCACATTTCGTCCAGGCTGGCATCAAGGCTATCGACTGTGACATCCATAACGAGGTCCCAAATTTACAGGCACTCTTCCCCTATATGTCTGATTTTTGGTGCGACTATTGCAGCACCTCCGGCTTTAGAGGTCCCGATGCCAACGATTACCCGCGCGCCGCACCGCTAACAACGCATCCAGATGCCCCTTCACCTTGGGACGTGGATATTGAACACGTGCGCGAACATCTCCTTGACGGTTGGAATCTCGAATACGGCATCCTTAATTGTGCCTATCGCATTCAAAGCGTTCATAACCCGGACCTCGCCGCCGCCATCGCGCGCGCCGTCAACGATTGGCAGATAGAACATTGGCTCGACCCCGAACCGCGCCTCCGCGCCTCTCTGGTAATCCCAAGCCAAATCCCGGACCTCGCCGCGAAGGAGATTGAGCGTGTCGGGGATCATCCAGGCTTCGTCCAAGCCGTGTTGCCTGTCCGTTCACGTACCCCCTACGGCAATCGCAATTACTACCCGATTTACGAGGCAGCAGTCCGACACAATCTCGCGATCGCTATCAATTACGGTGGTGCCCCTGGCACGCAACCCTCTGCGACCGGGTGGCCCTCGACCTATCTGGAAGAATACAGCGGGATGACCCAAGTCTTTCAGGCACAGGTGATTAGCCTCGTTGCGGAAGGTGTGTTCGACCAGTTTCCAGAACTCGGTGTCGTACTCATTGAAAGCGGTTTTACATGGCTCCCTGCCGTGATGTGGCGGATTGATAAAGAGTGGCGGGGCCTCCGAAACAATACACCGTGGCTGAAACGTCCGCCGTCTGAGTACATGCGAAAGCATATTCGGTTCACCTTACAACCGATCGATGCACCGCCGACACCCGAGCAGCTCCTCCAAATTATCGGGCAGTTGGAGTCTGACGAGATGCTTATGTTTTCAACCGACTACCCGCATTGGCAGTTCAATACACCCAACGACGCTTTACCCGCAGAGCTGCCCGGTTCGCTTGTCCGAAAAATTTTACACGAAAACGCTCGTGCCTTTTATCAACTGGTTTAGTAGTTGTTCGTACAATAGGAGATAAACGCAATGGAAAACAAAACGACAAAACGTTCCAAGTCCAAGTTCCCCGTTATTGATTGCGACATCCACAACTCTGTCCCACCGGGTGGTCTGTCTCCGTATCTATCCGAGCGGTGGCAGGCGTACTACAAGACTTTCGGGCTCCGGGGCCGCATCGGCGGCTATTACCCGCGCGCACTCCTCAACGCTGCACGGCGGGACGCATGGCCCCCTTCGGGACTCTCCCCCGGTGCAGATTTAGCGTTCATGCAAGAGCAGCTTCTCGACGCATTCGACATCGAGTATGGCGTGCTGAACCCGCTCATGCCTGTCGGTGAGCAGCTAAATATTGAATTCGGTGCTGCACTCGCCCGCGCCGTCAACGATTGGCAGGTCGCCGATTGGGTGGAACCCGATCCCCGCCTTCGGGCATCTATCGTTGTTCCGTATGAGGACGGAGACCTCGCCGCTGAGGAGATTCATCGCTGTGGTCCCAACCCAGCGTTTGTTCACGTCCTGCTCCTCGCACGGACGAGGGACCCGCTTGGAAACCGAAAATACTGGAAAATGTACGAAGCCGCCTGTGAATATGATTTACCCATCGGTATCCACTTCGGCGGCAATCAAGGTCCCATAACGGGTGCCGGGTGGCCCTCCTATTACATCGAAGACCACGGCGGTATGCCACAAGCCTTCCACACACAGGTCATCAGTTACGTCTGTGAAGGCGTATTCGAGCGTTTCCCGAACCTCAAGATTGTCCTCATTGAAGGCGGATTCGCATGGCTCCCGCCACTTATCTGGCGACTTGATGCAACGTGGGAAAAACTACGCCTGGAAGTGCCGGACCTAAAGCGGAAACCTTCAGAATACATCCGAGACCATTTCTGGCTCAGCACACAACCGATGGAAGAACCCCCCAAACGCGAGTATTTCGAGCAGATGCTTGAGCAGATGGACATGAACGACAAACTCATGTTCGCCACAGACTACCCGCATTGGGACTTTGATGCCCCTGACCGTGCGCTGCCCAGTTTCCTGAAACCCGAACTCCGTCGAAAGATTCTGGCAGATAACGCCCGCGACCTGTACGCATTCGATAAACTGTAGTTTTAAAGTAGGTAGGCGAGGTTTTCAACCTCGCCAATCTTCCCCATATTCGTACTTATAACTTATAACTAACAACCATTAACCAACAATCCAATGCCCAAATACGTAGTAGCAACAGCAGACGAAATTCCAGTCGGTGAACGCAAAGTCGTTGAAATCGGCGGACGTTCCATCGGTGTCTTTAACATCGACGGTGAATACTTCGCCATCCGTAATAGCTGCCCCCACCAAGGCGGACCTTTATGTAGCGGTCTCGTCACCGGCTTTTTAGAATCCTCAGGTCCAGGCAACTATAACTACACCCGTAAAGGCGAGATTCTCCGATGCCCGTGGCACAGTTGGGAATTCGACATCAAAACAGGACAATCGTGGTGGAGTCCTGCGCAACGCCGCGTCAGAAAATACGAAGTCCACGTCGAGAGCGGCGAAGAGATTGAAATCTCCAGTACCGAACCGCAAAAAGGACCTTACGTCGCCGACACCTTCCCCGTCACCGTCGAGCAGAAGTACGTCGTCATCGAAATCGACTAATCAGTTTTTGTACCACAAACCGTTAGCCTGTGTCATGCTGCGATATTTGTACCACAAACTGTTAGTTTGTGTCGTGCTGCCATATTCGTAGCATACGGTGAAGTCCATACGGACTTCATACCCGGGGAATGCCATATGGCATTCATACCGTTGATTTTGATTTGTTAGTTTGTGCTACCCCTGCAAATGTTTAAGTTTGTAGTAGGACGATTCATCGCCCGTTGCAAAATCCAAATACACCATAAAATGTAATACTACAAACCAAATTACGCACCCTCCTCAGTTAATCCGCCTCTTGCCCATCAATTATCTTCTCCTGATCCCCCGGCGAATAGAAATACGACCCCGGCTTCCATTCCCCGATATCCCCAATCAATCTCCGCTGACGCGGCGTACAACGTTCCAAGAGTTCCGGCGATGCCTTCTCATAATCAAACGCCCGAAAGCACTGATGGCTATAGCAATAGATAAGCGTCTTCCGAGGCTGATCCGAGCGATTGCTGGCAACCCCATGCCACAACGCGTGCGGAAAAACAGCAGCATCCCCCGCTTTGACGCGCAGCTGCACCGCTTCAGGGATATACGGACCGTCCTTGACCCCCGTTTCTGGAAAAGTCCGATTATGGCTTCCCGGCACAACCGTAAAGTTTCCGCTATCCCGTTCCGCAAGATCCGTCAAGAAGTAATGGATTTTGACCTGCAGCGGCGAACTTGATCGGCTGACCCTGATAGTCCGCATCGCCTGCCCACCGTCTGTGTGTAGATACCCCGGATCCTTCGGATTCGGCGGACGCACAATAACCTCCGACATACTCAGTTGGATAAAATCCCCCATCAGTTCACGCACAATCGGAAACGTCACCGGATGGTCCATCAGTTCCACGAAGATGTCATTATCCTCCATCACATTCCGCTTATCAAAAACAGAATCCGCAGTAACGTTTTCACCTTTCCGAAATTCCGTATCCATTGCATCCACCGTTGCCAGCAGTGCCTGCACCTCATCAGGAGAGAGCACCCCTTTCAGCACGAGGTAGCCCTCTGTTTTCCACTGTTTACGCTGCTCTTTCGTGAGTATTCCCATCTATCCCCAACCTCCATTGTCAAATCTTGTAGGAGCGAGCTCCTGCTCGCGACATATCCAACCGCTAATTGCCAATCGCTAACCGTCAACTGCCAATAAAATAGACGACAAACCAATTCATGTCAAGCGAAATAACTGATCACACCCCGCAGGCGCGATATGCCTTTTATTTTTTGACAAGTAACACACATTATGATAGAATAACCCAAGTTGCTACTAACAAGTTTTGAACCTTTTAAAAAGGGGGACAGAGGCTCTCTTCACCCCAGCGGGGTGATATGTCTATAGAAAATCGTTGTTTCAAGGCACCGCACTCCAGCGGAGTGCTATGTCTATGAATAGGTGGCAACTTGCGTTAGAATACAATAAATATCATAGAGAGGTATGTTAGATGGCGAATCATTTCAACGACCTACTCCTTGAGACGCTCAAAGAGATAAGGGTCCGGTTAGATCGTCTTGAAGGCCGCGCCGATCGGCTGATTGAGCAAAAAGCCGATAAATCGGACGTTGCGGCTATAGCCGAGAAACTGGATCAGAAAGCCGATAAATCGGACATTGCGACCATTAAATCGGACGTTGCGGCTATAGCCGAGAAACTGGATCAGAAAGCCGATAAATCGGACGTTGCTGTGCTCAGTGAAGCGGTGCACTCACACGGGCAACGGCTGGACCGTATTGAAGCCGGGATTAAAACGCTGCAATGGACGATGACCGCGGGCATTGCTGTTATAGGTCTCGTTCTTGCTCTTTTCAAAGCGTGTTAGTAGCGAATGGCACATAGCGATTCGCAATTGGCAAATGGCAGGTGAGGAGGCGCGCCGCGCAAAGAAGACGGGAACGCTCATTGATCTATAAAACAACGCCTGAATTTTGGGAGTATTATCAGAAACTTCCCCGAGATATTTGCGGATATAAGACGCGAAAGAGATTACCAACCTAAGGTTATTTCAGGGATAATCTACTTGAACTCACCTAAACCAAGGGCGGTTCTATTGTCCGAAAGGACTTTCCCGTTTGAAGGGAATTGAAACTAATAGTGGTGTTGTAGCGTGCTATGCGGCACTTTCACATTCACAATTTCCCAAACTTTTTGTCAAGAAAAAAAGGAGTTTAGAATGCGTGAAAGATGCGATTTTTTGAGAAAGTTTTGCTTCGTTTGGTTTTTATTTTTCTGCGTCAATTTAGGGTATGCGAAATTAGAAATTATCGTGAAGTCCTCGCCGGATTGGGGACCGATCTCGGATGCGGATGTGGAATACTTGTGTCAGGAGATTGTGGATCGTTTCGAGGAACATTTGCGACCGGAAAATGAGATCAATCAGTCGGTTAATGTTTTTCGGACGACTATTGGACATAGTTTTCTAAATCTTGATATAGATGATCCAAAGGTGAAATATAAAATGGGTGTGCAGATGAAAAAAGAAGATATACACCTTAGAGATATGAAGTTTTTATGGAAATTTATTGTAAGGTTTGGACATGAATTTACGCACATATTGCAAGTTGAACAGAAAGGATTATCGTATAGAGCGATTCATAATGAGAATTTATGGTTTCAAGAGGCTATTGCTCAAATGGGATGTGTATGGGTAATGAAAAGTATGGCTGATACGTGGAAACACGGTTCAAGGTTTGGAAAGGGTTTATCGACCCCTAATGGTTTCGCCGAGTTTAGTGAGAATTTTGATTTTTATGCAGATTGGTATATGAGTCTTAGCCCTTATCATAATACTGTTAAAGAGTGGCTTGAGAGATATGAAGATCAAATGAGAGATGATTATCGACAAGAAGTTGCTGAGCAATTGGGGTATAAGCTTTTGCCTATATTCGAGGATAATCCGGAAGCTTGGAATGCTGTTAAAAAAATGCCCCTTGCTAATGCAGAAAAGATGGATAGGTATATGCAGGTTTGGTACGAGGCAGTGGATGTTCAGGATCGGCAATATATAGAAGCGATTGCCGAAGTGATGGGGATTCGGGTAAGAGCATCGACAACACCCGTGATACTTGCCTCGGCAGAAATAGATGCGGATGTCAATAACGATGGATATATTGATATTCGCGATGTTCTGCTGGTGCGGCGGGCTATGCAAAGCTTTATCCTTTATGATACGGACATAAACAACGATGGTGTTACGGATGAATTAGACATTCTCATCGTCAAGGCAAAAGCGACGGAAGCTATTGCCGCTGCTGCACCACGGAAAAGGAAAGTTAATATCATGACTTGGGGGGCAATGAAGAAGCCATGAATCCTTTTTTTCAATTACCGAATAAGAATCCAGTAACTTGTCATGTTTTCTGCGTTGATTGTGTGCCATCCAGTACGTATTTTTCTGTGAATCCTTTTGCACAAAAAGTCCGTAATCTCTGCTGGATGTTGAAGTCTGTGGGGCACAAAGTCATCTACTATGGATATGATAGCTGCGATGTCGAATGTGATGAAAAGGTTATGTCCGAAAGGACTTTCCCGTTTGAAGGGAATTGAAACAAAACAGAATCCACATGTTCAATATCAGTGTCTACCGTCCGAAAGGACTTTCCCGTTTGAAGGGAATTGAAACTATGACTCATGTCTGTCTCCTTCTAAAAAATTTTGAATGGTCCGAAAGGACTTTCCCGTTTGAAGGGAATTGAAACCTGAAGGCAGCGCCCAATGCTTAATATTTACTCATGGTCCGAAAGGACTTTCCCGTTTGAAGGGAATTGAAACCAATAATCAGTTTGAATAAACCAAAAAGATTATTAACAGTCCGAAAGGACTTTCCCGTTTGAAGGGAATTGAATTTTTTTTATAGCCCTCTTCTTCATACTTTCCCAAGGCAGTCCGCAAGGACTTTTCCGTTTGAAGAGAATCGAAACTAAAACACAATTTATGTATAATATCCTAAAACTTTTAAGGAGGGCTGCCATGAAACAATTCTGGTGGATGCTTTTCTCTTATAAAGGGCGCGCCAACAGAAAATCGTATGCTCTATACCATATCTGTGCGTTAGTCGGATACTATTTCCTTGTTCACATATATGTTATATTGAGAGGATTCCATCCTGGCAGTATTTCAGAACTTCCAGAGTTCGAGTTATTTCTACTCGGATGTTTAGGAATGCTTCTGATTTACTGTACAATTCCTGTCTCAATCAAACGGTATCATGACTTTAATAAGTCCTGTTGGTCATTTTGGCTATGGTCATGGGGCATTCCTGTCATCATAAACATCTGTATAATTGCGACTTTTTTGTTCACAAACCCAATAGACAGACTCCTATGGTTCTCGTTCTTCTTCCTATTAAACATACTTCTGTTTATTGGGTCGTTTATCTACCTGTGTTGTAAATCCGGCACAAAAGGCGAAAATAAGTTTGGCATTCCACCAGTATAATCAACCCTGACTACCGTAGCCCCCTATTCCGCATATCCATCGAGTTTGGGACTTCCATGTTCTCGATCGTCGAACGGGTGTCGCCTGTGCCAGTGGTTGTGCCACCTTGTAACGTCTCGGCAAGCCCCGTCTCCCACGCCGTTGTGAACATCCGACGCGCGTCTTGTCCGAAAGGACTTTCCCGTTGGAAGGGAATTGAAACGAAGGGTGGTGTGTGTGTAATACATCCGTGTGTTGTCCGAAAGGACTTTCCCGTTTGAAGGGAATTGAGGATTAGCACGCTGCGCTTTTGGCAGTCAGGTCGCTACGCTTTCAGCAATCGGATGAAAAGCAGGACGCTAAAGTGTCCTAAAGTTAGAAAGTTGGATGTGATGCCCCAACAACTTTAGTTCACTTCGCAACTTTAGAACACTCCCAAACTTTGTCGCCCGAAAGGACTTTCCCGTTTGAAGGGAATTGAGGATTAGCACGCTGCGCTTTCAGGAATCGGATGAGAAGCAGTATGCCAAAGTGCACTAAAGTTAGAAAGTTGTATGTGATGCCCCAACAACTTTAGTTCACTTCACAACTTTAGAACACTCCCAAACTTTTTTCCCTTGACATCCAAGCCTAAATATGCTTTACTATCTCCAAAAGGAGATAGGCCATGAAAATCTGTCTCGCGCTCTCGATACTCTTTTGGGGACTCGCGGTGCCAGTGCTTGCCGAACTCACACCCGGAGACCTTGGTAAGATCCGCTTGATCGTCAAAGAAGAAAGTAAGACAGAACTTGCCCCAATAGATACACGCCTTCGAAACGTAGAGATCGCTGTAAGCTCACTCACCGGTCGCATAAACGGCGTTGAAAAACAAATCTCACATGCGACAGTAACGTATGGTCTCATTGCTCTTATTGTCGTGGCTATAGGGATCCCTGCTTGGCGTGGGAAGAGAGACCGAGACCAAGAGCGCAAAATAGAAGAACTCAGGCAGGAAATTGAAACGCTGAAACAACAGAGGATTGTAGGCACCTAAAACCCACAAACCGATGCCGATCTTGTACGAGAACCCAAAACTGACTCAACAACTTTAGCTCACTTCGCAACTTTAGAACACTTGCAAACTTTGTAGAGGACGAAAGGGAGTTTTATCATGCAAGCCAAGCCACTTATGAGCGAAAGCCACAAACTCACCGACGCGCAGCTCCGGGAATTTATCGTGAATGGACATCTCACCGTCCAGACCGATCTGCCGCGGAGTTTCCATGAGACTATCTATCGCAAAACACAAGAACTGACAGAAAAAGAAGGGAATTTAGGCAATAACATCTTGCCACGCGTCCCTGAATTGCAAGCCGTTTTTGAGGATCCAGCAGTCCGTGGCGCGTTCACAAGTATCCTCGGCGAGAATTACGCCATGCATTCCCATCGCCACCCGCATCGCAACAACCCACACAGCGATGGACAGGGATTCCACAAGGATAGCTACTGGGGGTACCAGAAAGTCCGGCACCACCGTCCGCGCTGGGCAATGGCATTCTACTATCCCCAAGATTCCCCACTCGAAATCGGACCCTCGGCAGTTTTACCCGGAACGCAGTACTACGACACACGTATCACCAAGGATAACGGTGGTGAGTTAGCAGTCAGCGGCGAAGCTGGCACGATAACCGTTATCCACTTCGATCTCTGGCATCGCGCAATGGCAAACCTGACCGATAAGGTCCGCTACATGATGAAGTTCCAGTTCATTCGGATGGACGCACCACAGGCACCAGAGTGGAATGTAACCGATCCAGAGTGGAAGTTGGAAGACATCCATCCAGCAACTCCGGCGCATCAAGGCACCTGGCGGCACGTCTGGAACTGGATGGCAGGAGAATCCAATGGACATTCAGCGAAATCGGTTTCCAATGGAAATCTGACGAAGCACATTACAATGTTGAACGATGCTGATGGATCTGTCCGTTCCGATGCTGCTGACGACTTGGGTATGCTCGGCGAATCTGGGGCAGAAGCGATTCCGCATCTCATCGAGGCACTGCATGATGTTTATGAACCTGTTCGTCTGAACGCCGCGTACGCACTCGGGGCAATCGGGGAACCTGCTGTCTCGCCACTCATTGAGACACTTGGTGTTGAAGACCAAATCATGCGCCGGATGGCAGCCTACGCCTTAGCCGCAGTCGGTGCACCCGCTGTCCCCGCTTTGAGTGAAGCGTTGGAACACACCGAAGACGTTGTCCGCATCGAAGCCGCTTACGCTTTCGCACAAATAGGCGATGCAGCGGAATCCGCTATTTCAGCGTTGACGGAACGGACGAAGGATCATACCGTTGAAGTCCGTCGCTATCTCCCTGAAGCCTTTGGCGGATTAGGCGCAATGGCAGCACCCGCCGTCCCTGTCCTATGCGATATACTGGCGAGCGATGGTGACGGACAAGCACGCTTTGAAGCGGCATTGGCATTGGCACAGATTGGACCCGCCGCATGCGATGCTGTCCCTGTATTGGCAAACGCCTTGAACGATGAAAATCGCTATGTCCGAGATAATGCCGTCCTTGCACTCAAACGAATTGACACCCCCGAAGCGGAATCGGCACTCTTTGATTATCTACTCATGGCACGCTGGTGTCCCATTACAAATCGCGAAAGCACCCATTAAGGACCCCTCACATGAACTACGACCTAATCATTAAAAACGGCACCGTCGTCGATCCAGCACAAGGCATCCACGCCGTCAAAGATGTCGCATTTGCCAACGGGCGCGTCTCAGTAATCAGTGATGAGGTTCCTGCATCCGAGGCGAGAGAGGTACTCGATGCAGAGGGGTGTTTCGTCACACCCGGTCTCATCGACTTACACGTTCATGTCTTTTACGGCGTAAGCCACTTCGGGATTGAACCCGATCCGACCTGTCTGGCGCGTGGGGCAACAACCGTTGTTGATGCCGGTTCAGCAGGCGCAGACACGTTTCCCGGTTTCCGTAAATACGTCATTGATGTCAGCGACACACGCATCTTGGCACAATTGAACATCTCTTCACAAGGCATGCTTACGCAGGAGATTGGCGAGCTGGAGAATCCCGACTATGCAGATGTCGGAAAGGCGTGCCGAATGATAGAGCAGCATCGCGACATCATCTTAGGTGTCAAAGTCAGGTTAACACGGGAGAGTATCGTCGGCGCAAGGGCACAGATGCTCCCGCTGCACAGAGCGCGTGAAGCCGCTGACGCTGCAGGACTGCCTATAATGGTGCATCCACAAGACGCTTGGTGTGAGTCTATTGATGATATATTGGCACTCATGGGAAAGCGTGATATCCTGACCCATTGCTTCCACGGTATGGATTGCGGGATTTTGGATGAAAACGGTAGGATTCGGGAGTCTGTCCATGCAGCCATTGAACGCGGCGTTATCTTCGATGTCGGACACGGCGCCGGGTCTTTCAGTTGGGATGTCGTGCAGAGAGCGATGGCGCAAGGCGTTGAACCGACAACAATCTCATCCGATCTCCATATCTACAATGTTGACGGTCCCGTTTACGATCTTGTGAATGTCGTCAACAAATTCCTACATCTCGGTATGTCGCTTGACGACGCACTTGCGAAGGTCACGAGTATCCCTGCTGAGACTATATTGATGCCCGGGGAGGTAGGAACGTTGGCTGTTGATGCCTGGGGGGATGCCGTGATTTTTGAACTGCGAGAGGGTGAATTTCAGTTGGTAGATGCCGGGGGTCAGGTGAGGATTGGAAAACAAAAATTGGAACCCGTTATTGTTGTCAAAGGTGGACAGATTTATCGCCAGCGGCATTTAGGCAATTAGAACACAGCGCAGCGAAAATTAACAGTTATCGCTCCTTAAAGGCTTACTGCCCCATTCTGGTGAGGATAGAGAGGATCAGCGATACGACGGCGACTCCGCACGAGACGATGATGCCCCCTATTTTCCAACGCTCGTTTATGTCCACTTTCCGATCGCGCATATTTTCGATAAGACTGTCGAGTTTGGTGTCCAACGTCTCGAGTTTACCATCAATTTTTACCTCTAAAGTGTGTAAATCTCCAGTGTGTTTCGCTTGATTTACTTTCATTTCCGCGATGTCGGAATTTACGACCTCCAGTTTAGACGCTACTTTGTCTATCCTATTGTTCATCTCAGAACGGACATCCTTCATCTCAGAACGGACACTTTTCAATTCAGTCTCCATAGAATCAAGCTTTTGTAAAATCAGTTCTTCTTTATTCATTTTTCAGTATCTCCTGTTGGTAACAGTCTGCAATACAAACGTGATATAAGCATTATAACGCAATTCTGAACGGTTATCAACCTATTTTCAAAAAATCATCAAAGTGCTTCAAACTTGTTACGGATGTTGTTCTCCTGCCTTCGGTTTTGCTTTCGGCGCATTAGCATCCGCTCCAAAACGGATATGAAGTCCCGCCCCCGGCGCATGCGTCTGTCCGTAAAGCGCGTGCTTAATAACCCAGAAAACAGCCGTCGTCCCTACCAACGCAACGATACCCCAGATGGATACCTTCACGGTCCAATCGGTGAACGAAAAGACACTCCCCGTCTGTTTCGGAACCAACTGCGGTCCCAGTGCTATCAGCACAGTACAAAGAATCCCATTCAGAATAATCACACCTTCCGTTACCAAGCGATGCGGACTGAAACCTACCAAAGCGCGTTCAAAATTGAAGATAACCATCCACCAGAGCAGGACAAGGTAAAGGAGTTGCCCTTTCCCCAACCAACTCGTCGGAATAAAAGCAAGCGGTTCTCGAAAATGCACTGACAAAAGCCAGACGCAGGCAATGCCGAGACCGATATAGAAAAGTTCAAACCATCCGATCCATCGGCGCGAATGTCGGAACCAACCAACGACCGGCAGTCCAAAGAGTCGTTCGGGTAAGCCTTCAACCTGGTCTACCCACGTCCCTGCTGCCTTCCGATAATTGAGGTATGTCAAAGCGACAAGCACGCAGAATACAGCGAATATCTCCATCCATTGTGGGAAATTCGGATCAACCGCTAAGGTAGGTGCTCGGTTCAGCAGCAAGCCGAACGTCACCGCAATCCCGATCCCAAAGAGGAAGCCTTGTGTCTGTTCCATGACGCTATGCCAGTTCGTTTGAAGCCCCGTCCGGATATAGATGAGTTTGAGGAGTTGTCCCAAGGAGAAAGCAACACCACCCGCAAAACCCGTCATCAGGGTAGCGAAAGCAACGCCGCTGAGTTCGTAACGCGAGCAGTATCCCAAGATTCCGATAACCATACCGACACAACCCGCCCAATTGTCCCCACGCGGGGGTGTCATACGGAGCCGACAAACGTTGACCAGCAGCAAAAACCCACCAAACCAACTGATGCTGAGATACAGGACGAGGTTCGTACCCATGTCCAAACCACCGCGGAAGAGCGCAACAACGATTGCAGCGACGATCGCTACCAAGGCAGACACCCAATCTGTGTCATACCAATAAAGCGGACTTTCGTGGCGCTGCATTCGCCTCGGTACGAGAACCCAATCAATAATTACCGCCTGAAGCGACCAACCGATAAACACAGCAGCGATCGGCACGAAAAACAGGGATAGCTCCGTATGCGTCAAAAATGCTGGCAGCGCAGTTCCCGCACCACCGAGGGCTGCCCATAAGAAACCGATCGCGAATAGGTTCGCGAATCCGTATAAGACAGTCGGCGAGTGTGGAGAGTGGCTATATCCGACCACCATCATATACGACATACTTCCGCCGAAAGACCAACCGATCGCACCGAACAGCGCAAAGTAATGGATCTGCCGCCACCAATCCTCCCGTCCAGAGAGCAAAACGATTGCCATCGCAGCGAGCGCGCCGGGAAGCGCAGCACCATATTCATGTCCGAAGTTACCACGGATTCCCCACCCAACACACAGAGACAAACCGCACAAAAGCACCATTTCCCACGGAATAATTGCCATCTCCATATCCACAACCCCCATCTCGTCCTTAATCTGATTGCCTCTATTATGCAGGTTCTCGCGTTTATTGTCAACTTTTCTACCGTCCGAATCTTCCTTCTTAACTTATAACTTATAACTTATAACTTATAACCAAAAACTACACATTGCATCTATTTCCTGTCCATGCTACGATAACGCATATAAAAAGCGTTATCTACCGGAGGCTATAGACTATGAGTCGTATACGGATAGGTGTTATCGGATGTGGCGCGATTGCACAGGTACATCATCTCCCCAATCTCACCGCACTCCATCGGGAGTTTGAGGTGCCGATCGTCTGTGATCTCTCCCGCGGTGCCGCACAAGCAGTCGCGAAACGCTTCCATGTGCCGCGATGCGTTACAGATTACAACGAATTACTCGCTACAGATGTGGATGCCGTGCTGCTATGCCACGGCGATCCGAAAACGGAAGTCGCACTCGCGGCGTTTGAAGCAGGAAAGCATGTCTTTATTGAAAAGCCCGTCTGTTTTTCACTTCAAGAAATCGAAGCCATGCTCACCGCACAACGTAAAGCCGGGACCGTCGCCCAAGCCGGTTATATGAAGGTGCATGACCCCGCTTTCCAACTCGCCAAGCGCGAGGTTGACACAATGGAAAGCTACCGTTTCGTTCAGATTAACCATCTCCATCCGAACAACAGTTTGCACCTGAGCCAATTTGATGTGGAACGGTTTAACGACGTACCACCCGACGCATTTAAACCCGCAGGGGCGGCACGTGAAAAAGCGCAGGCGGAAGCCATCGGAGACGTGTTATCACAAGCCGGACTTGAAAGCCATGTCCAAAGCAAAGCACAGCGGGTGTTCTACCTACTCGCAGGCAGTATGATTCACGACATCTATAGTCTAAGGGTGATGCTCGGTTCGCCGAGTGAGGTGATTAGCGCCGAAGTCTGGGCTGACGGACGTGGGGTGAGTATCGTCTTTGCCTATCCAAACGGTGCACGCTGTGTTGCTACATGGGTGGATCTACCAGATCTCTGGGATTTTAGAGAGACGTTGGAAATCTATGGGGACAACAAACGCGTGATTGTCTCCTACCCAACAGGTTTTTCACGCGGTATCCTATCAGAAGTAACAATACACGGGATAGACCCCGACGGTACGACATATAGTAAGACCCCTGCAGTTGAATGGGAGAGCGCATTTGTACGGGAATTACGGCACTTCCACGCCTGTATCACAGGAGGCGAAACGTGCCACACCTCGCTGGAATCCGCCCGGAATGATATTTCCTTAATTATTGATATTGTGCAGTGCTATGTCCAACGAAAACCGGTCGTGTGTAGGGCACAATAGGGAGTAGCCGCACTTGACCGTAAGAGGGATTTCCAAATCCCGACTCTTAACTTATAAACTTATAACCCTTGTAGGAGGGATTTCCAAATCCCGACCCTCCGAGACATACGACAAATAAAAAAGGGCAGGTCCAATAACCTGCCCTTGCGGTTAAATGCCGGCTTATTCTTCTTCCGCAGGTGCCGCCGGTTCCATAGGAGCGCCACCTTCCATCGGCGGAACCATACCTTCACCCATCTCCCCACCTTTTATCATAACAGTCGTATCTCTCGAACCCGTCACAACAAAGCCGTCGATGATGAGTTCCGCTTCAATGGGTTCTGGGGGTTCAACCTCTTCTGGAATCCCCAAGGCATCTAAGCCGGGGAACCCTTCAGGCAGCGGAAAATCTGCAGGTACGCCATCACCGTTATCACCATCCTCCTCACCATCACCCGGCATATCCGCATCATCACCGTCTTCTTCACCATCCTCTGGCATATCCTCACCATCTGGGGGTAGCAAACCATCTAATGGTGGAAAGCCATCCGGGGGTAGCAAGTCTGGCGGGAGTCCTGGGAAACCAGAACCAGGCGGTGTTAGCGTTACCGTAATTAAACCCGCATCCACCTGATCTTCTTCCATCTGCTTGATGAGTTCATCCAGTGTTTGTGGTACAGGTTTCTCTTCTTCATCGCCGAAGCCACCGAATCCGAAATCAATAATAGCATCTGGCGGCGGTGCAATCGGTCCAAAATCTCCGAAGAAGTCGAGAGAACCGGCAGAAACATTGATGTTCGCTTCACCTGCCGGGAAATCTTCAGGAATCTCAAGCGTAACCTCTCGCTGAATCGTCCGCTCAGCACCCGCTGTGCTCCAGTGAGGCACTAAAGTGATGCCAACCGTGATACTTTCGCCCGGTATTATCTCCTCAGGTGCGATAACCTCCGCAATCTCTGCTTTTGCGATTTGTGGTTTGTCTGTGATGGAGATGGACACCGATTTCAATGTCGCTTTACCCGCACTATTTGAAAGCGTGTCAGCGAATGACCTGACAATTTGGTCTACGCTTATCAATACGTCTAAGAATGCTATTGGAGTCGTTCGCCGAAATGGCTCCGTATAGACTGTGTCGGTTTCTTCAAACTGCAGCGCGACAGTTCCTTCTATCGTGCTGTTACTCCACTCCATCCGAAGGGAGTCCAGCGTAATCCCAGCGACCAACGAAATAAATGCTTCTTGCCCGTATGCCACCTGATGATGTTTTTCTATCGCTGTTTCACTGTTCGCTGGATGGTAAGAGACCTTAACAGGAATCATCGGCGGTCCTGTGCCAAATTCACCGACGATCGCCGGTGTAAGATCTTTTGTTATCGTTCCGATCGGTTTACCATAACGAGAGGTGGATTTATAGGATATCAGCAAGTTCGGAACGATGCCGTTAACGACGGCTCTGTAGACCGGCAACGCCGATTGACCGTCCGCAAAAAACGGATGTCCGAAAGCCACAAATTTATCGTCATAAACTTGTGTCACGGTTCCATATCCCACAAGGTTAACAATATCACCCGTCACCGCAGCGGCACCAATCATATCTCCTGCTGCAAGCTGCGGTGAAGTCCCTGCTGGGGGTGCCGCAAGCACACCATCAGGCGCAGCAAACAATTCAACGAAATTGTAGCGCGAATCAGCGAGATGTGAGGAGAGTTCCTGGATCCTGTGTGACTGTATGCCACTAATCGTCACGGGTGTTTTAACAGGCATATACGCCGCATTAATCCCCGCTCCAGGCGCAGCAGGCGCAGGTTCTTTCGCAAGCAATTCGCCAAATGTTTGATGGTCAAGTGCTGCTTCCATTGCGTCAATGGCTGTTACCCAGAACCGCGTCGGTGCAGCCGCAAAGCCATCTCCATACGCCAGCGCACCCATGATACGTCCCGGCGGACCCACCGGACTTCCCGACATGCCTTGCGCGATGCCGCCCATCGCCTCCGCTGCTTCGTCCATCAGTTCACACTCATAGATCGGAAATCCGAGTCCGAAATCGCGAACCCCACGGAACCGCGCTTGAAGCACGACTCTGCTCGTACCTTCCAGGACTGTAACAATTTGAACGGGTGTTTTATCTGTAAGTTTGCGGGCTTCATCTTCATACATATTTTCTAAAACCACATCACCTAAGAGTGGTGCGGCGTTTAACCCTGTTACGAGTTCATCCGCGACGGGGTTTTCAATTTGTGTCTGTTCTTCATCAGGTGAGCAGCTCAATTGGCAGAAAACCAAAAGAGCGATGCCTGTCATCAGAAAAAAACTTCTCATTAACGTTCCTCCGTAATAGATTTATTTCTATCGGTTTCAATATTTGTAAAGTTTGGAATTTATGCAACTTTCATCGATTCATTAGTGAATGTCAATGCAGGTTTTCTTGCAAAATAAAAATACACACTCGTCTATAGCAACGCTATTTAGGAACGAAAGATTACGTCTACGCAAAAAAAATGGCGCGGTTTCTAACCGCGCCAACAATTGACAGAAAAGTAAGACTACCACGCAACCCAACCGCCATCAACCGCGATGGTTTGTCCAGTCACCCAATTCGCTGCATCAGAGGCTAGGAACAACACCGCACCAACAACCTCGTCTACCTCACCCACACGTCCCATCGGGATGCGCCGCACAACGTCTTCATAGAATTCTTTGCGCTGCAAGAGGACATCCGCAAGCGGTGTGCGCGTAAACGCCGGTGCGACAGCGTTCACTGTCACATTATGAGGTGCCCATTCAACGGCGAGACCTTTCGTAAGCAGAACCACACCGCCCTTACTCCCGGAATACGCCGTCCGTAAGGGACCACCGACCAAACCCATCGTCGAAGAGATGTTGATAATCTTACCGTTCTCGCGTTCGATCATCGGTTTGACAAGCGTCTGCGTCAAGAAGAACAAGCCTTTCAAATTGAGATCATAGATCGCATCCCAATCCTCTTCAGTGAGTTCCAATGCAGGTTTGGGACGGTTGGTACCGGCGTTGTTGACGAGGACATCCACGCGTCCCCAGACATCAATCGCTTCTTGCGCACCTTTGGCGACTTCTGCCAGATCGCTAACGTCAAATACGACGGACGCTGCTTCGCCACCGTTGTCTCGGATTTCGCTTGCAACCTCCTCAAGATCAGACGGTGTGCGACTGTTCAAGATGACTTTCGCTCCCATCTGTGCAGCCGCTATCGCTATCCCTCTACCGATACCTTTCCCGGAACCGGTTACTAACATCACTTTATCTTTCAACGCAAATCCTGGAAATGCCATATTCTAACCTCCAATCGCTTAAAAGTAGCAGGCACAGTCCCTTGTGCCGTTGCCAATTAAAACTACTAACTACATGCCAACTTTAATGTATTTTCTAATAACATTGCGCGCGTCATGGGACCGACACCACCCGGAACAGGTGTCATAAATCCAGCCACCTCTTTAACCTCCTCAAATTTGACATCCCCGACAGCGCGACCCTCTCTGTGATTAATGCCGACATCAACAACTATGGCACCCGGTTTCACCATATCCGCAGTGATAAACTCAGGTCTACCAATAGCCACAATGAGGAGGTCCGCCTTTCGCGTCTGCGCTGCGAGGTCTGGGGTTCGGGAGTGGCAATACGTAACGGTCGCATTGCGGTTGAGGAGCATTAACCCAACGGGTTTGCCAACCAACGGACTCCTGCCGACGCAGACGGCATGTTTGCCTTCGACGGCTTCACCCGTTAGTTCAATCAGGCGAATAATGCCAGTCGGTGTACACGGTGTCACACCTTCGCGGTTGATGAGCAAATTTCCTAAATTGACAGGGTTTAAACCGTCGGCATCTTTAGCTGGGTTGATGCTATCAATAACAGTCTCTTTATCTATAGTTTCCGGCAGCGGCATTTGCACCAACATTCCGTGAATATCGGAGCGAGCATTCAACGTTTCAATACGTTGGATGAGCGTGCTTTGGCTGACATCTGCTGATAGACGATGGACTTCGGAATGGAAATGAACTTTCTCACAATCACGTTGTTTATGTTTGATGTAGAGTGTTGATGCCGGGTCGTCCCCTACTTGGACAACCGCAAGCCCCGGTGTGAATGTGAGTTTTTTAAGCTTTCGCCGGATCCGGCTCCGGATCTGTTTTGCAAGACGAGTGCCATTCAGGAGTTCGGCTGACAAATCCGTTTTCCTCCAGTTTATGGGTCTTTTAGATTCACTGAATTATAACACAAGGCTCTTCGATCAAGCCTTGTAAATTCAGCCTCGGATTTCATAACAATAACTATTATACCATATATCTCCCTTCAGCGCATGTTTTTTTATTCACTGTTGACAACTAACTAACAACCAATTACCAATAGCCAACAACCAACCTATTGACTTTTTCTCGTAGATACTATATCATGTATCGCAAAAAGCGGGAGGAAAGAAATGATACATGTAGGTGTAGGCCACTCACAAAGCCTCTCCACTACGGAAGCAGCGGAACGCGCAACACGCATGGCTATGGGAAACGCAGGTATTGCCAAAGCCGATCTTGCCATCGTGTTCGCAACGATTAATTACCAATCAGAATATCAGGAGTTATATCAAGCCGTTCAAGCGAACTCCAGTTGCGATGAACTTATCGGCTGCAGCGGGATGAGCGTCTTAACCTCGGCAGGCGAATTTGAAGGTGAACCGGCTATCGCCGTAATGGTCATCCGTGCTGAGGAACTCTCTGCTATAGCGTTCGCTGCCCAAGGCACAGAATCCGAGATGAGTGCCCAAATTCAGGAGCAGATTCAACCTGAAATACGTGACGACGCACTTCTCGTCATCTTTCCAGATATCCGCGCAATCAATCCAGCAGAACTCGTCAGTCAGATCGGGGGCGATGGTGCTGCACTCCCTATCGTCGGTGCTGCTGTTTCAGGCGATGCAACCGGCGCACAGATGTACCATTGGAAAGGTGAACAGGCAACGGAGCGCGGTGTCACAGGGGTCCTGCTGACAGGGAACCTCACCACAGAGATTGGCGTCGCGCAAGGGTGCCAACCGATTGGGAAACCAAAAGAGGTTACAAAAGTCGAAGGGCGCGTCATCTTTGAGTTAGACAGTGAACCGGCATTAGAAAACTTTAAAGGAACGTTGCAACTCCTAACGCAAGATGATATTCGTAGATCCGGCGGTACGGTTTTCGTCGGTATTGCAATGGACGCTGAAAACAGAGCGCCGACACGGGGTGATTTTCTGATCCGGAATCTGGTCGGGATTAACGAGGAACACGCCGCAATCGCTGTATCGGAGGAAGTCACAGAGGGACAGTTAGTGCAGTTTCATCTTCGGAATCCAGCCGCCGCCGCTGACGAAATCCGGGTGATTATTGCACAATTAGCCGAGAAAACGCAATCCCAACCGCCTGCCTTCGGACTCTATTTTAATTGCCTCGGACGCGGTAAAGGACTCTACGGCGCACCGAATCACGACATCGGCGTTATCCAAGATAAATTCCCAGGACTCCCCATTATCGGATTTTTTGGAAACTCAGAGTTCGCCCCGATTGGTGGACGGAACTTCGCACACGCTTATACCGGTGTTTTTGTGCTCTGCTTCGCAAATTGACATCAGTCCCGGTAGGTGCGGTTTTCAACCGCACCAGATCATCGAAAAAAGCATGAGATTCAATAAAACTCTTAAAACTATAGTGAAGTCTAAAAATATCTGGGCACCCTTTAGCACAACGTGCGATGAATCGCACTACTACGAGCCGTTGTTTGCTAAGGCGTAGGTGTCTACTTAATTGTAAGCTTTACTATAAATACCCTGACCCTCAATAGTGAAGCCGTTAAGGAAGGAACAAACGAATGAACGAGGAGATTTTTGTCGCTCAAGAGTTTACACCCGTCAATGGATTTACATCCGGCATCGAAGGACCCGCCTGCGACGCAGATGGCAACCTATACGCCGTCAATTACGCCAGACAACACACCATCGGCAAAGTAACACCCGATGGTACTGCAAGCGTTTTCGTCGAGTTACCGACCAGTAGCATCGGGAATGGCATCCGCTTCGACAGCAAAGATTTTATGTTCATCGCTGATTACACCAACCATAATGTCTTAAAAATTGATATGGAGACGCGAGAGATTAGCGTCCATGCCCATGAACCGACGATGAATCAACCGAACGATCTCGCTATCGGCGCAAACGACATCCTTTATGCCAGCGACCCGAATTGGGCGGAATCGACCGGGCAAATCTGGCGAATCGACACGGATGGAACGGTAACCCTACTGGAGCCGGACATGGGAACCACAAACGGTATTGAGGTAAGTCCTGATGAAAAAGTACTATATGTCAACGAATCAGCGCAACGCAATATCTGGGCGTATGACCTCTCGCCTGAGGGGGAAATTAGCAATAAACGCTTGCTGATTCAGTTCCCTGATTTCAATATGGACGGAATGCGATGTGATGTTGAAGGCAACCTCTATGTCACTCGACACGGCAAGGGGACGGTAGCGAAACTCTCACCGGCGGGTGATGTATTATTAGAAGTAACATTGACAGGGAAGCTCTGTTCAAACATCGCGTTCGGCGGTCCAGATGGACGTACCTGTTACGTCACAATGGCAGACAGAGGCAATGTGGAAGTCTTCCGAGCCGATGTCCCCGGTAGAAGTTGGCAACTCTTCCAATAAACCGACAATTATTGTAGGAGGGATTTCCAAATCCCGACCACTGACCGCTGATAGCCAAACAGAGCCATTCAATTGTCGGTTTTTGATCGCCTTTACTCAAAAAGTCGCGATTCGGAGATCGCTCCTACAGTGGAAGGTTCAGGATTTGGAAAGAATCAGAATCAACGGTATTCAGGTTTCCGTGTGGCATGAACCGGGGTATGAATGCCTCAATGGCATTCCCCGCCTCCTACAGAAGAATTGAATGTCTCTGGATAGCCAAACAAACCTACTTGACACTTGCAACAATTTGTGGTATTATTATACACATAACTACCTACATGGAGGCAACTCGTGAAACAACTTTTTATTTTCTTAGTGCTGACTTTGGTGTGCTGTTCTTTCGCAACCGCTGATTTACTCGAAGGGCTTGTCCTGTATATGCCACTTGACGAAGGCGCAGGCAACGCAACTGAGGACTTCTCAGAAAACGGATTTGAAGGTGAACTCAACGGCGGTGCTAAATGGGTTGACGGTAAATTCGGGAAGGCGCTTGAATTCGCTGCATCCAGTGATTTCGTGGCGGTGGAAGACGACAACGCTTTTCACATTGAAGATGAAATTACCCAAGCCGCCTGGATTAATCTCGACCGACTCCCAAGCGCACACGCAATCGTCTTTGGCACGCGTATGGGTGGCGGTGGAAGACATATTGGCTTCGGATATGGCATGAATCCGAACAACGGTATCAAAGTTTGGACAAACGCCGCCGGTGGCGGATTCCTTGACATCAACGATAACAAAACCGCCCTTGATACCGGTAAGTGGTATTATCTTGCCTATACCCATACCTCTGATAACAAAGGTAAGGTGAAAATTTATGTTGATGGCGAGGTCACGCACGAACAGGATTCCAACAACCCCGTCGCACCCGCAGGTGCTACGAGTCAGGTTCAGATCGGTACATGGTCTGGTGAAGCCTGGCCCGGCATTGTTGACGAGGTTCGACTCTGGAACCGTGCACTCTCTGATGATGAGATGATGCAGAGCATGGAAATGGGGCAGAGGAGTTCTTGGCTGTCAATCCCAAGGATAAACTCGCTACATCTTGGGGTCAGATTAAGAGATTACGCTAACAGAAATGAGGCGACAATTTTTTGTCGCCTCTCTTTTTTTATAGCAAATTGTAGAATTATGTATACATTAAGCACCTACAAGAATACGTCGGGATTTGGAAATCCCTCCTACAGAAGAACTACTGAAATGTAAATGTATTTTTATACTTCAACATAGTATAAGGCTTGCCGAACACCGCACACTATGGAAAAATATAAATCCCTTCTAAAACGGCTCGAAAAAACAGCAAAACAATACACCAACATCGCGCCGGAGAATGGACAATTTCTCTCTATTCTCATCGGTGCTATTAAAGCACAAAACGTACTCGAAGTCGGGACCAGCAACGGCTACTCCACTATCTGGATCGCCGCTGCACTCAAGGAAACAGGTGGAAGACTCATCACGCTTGAGTTTGACCCAACACGCGCAGCGGAAGCAGAGACCCACCTTCAGGAAGCCGGACTCGATAGAATTGTTGAAGTCCGCGTCGGAAACGCACTCGACGAAATAGCCAAATGCGATGCAACCTTTGATCTTGTCTTCCTCGATGCCGAGAAAAACGAGTATCGCCGTTATCTCGAATTGGTTCTGCCCAATATCCGTTCAGGCGGATTGATCGTCGCTGATGATACCCTAACAATGCGCGACGAAATGCCGGACTATATCGAATACGTTTTTAATACACCCACGCTTCACTCTGTCGATATTCCTTTAGATGATGGTGTCATTTTGAGTTATAAAACCGAGGTATAAAGTATTGCTTATAGGTTTCCCATATTAAGATGTCCATTCAGTTCAAATTATCAGACAAATCCACGCGTTTCACCGAATCTGTCATCCGCGGTATGACGCAGCTCTGCTTGCGCCACAACGCAATTAACCTATCCCAAGGCACCCCCGCCTATCAGCCGCCGCCCGAAGTCACAGCCGCGGCGATCGAAGCCATTCAAGAAGGATATAATCAATATAGCATCACATGGGGGGCACCAACGTTTCGCAAAGCCATCGCCGAGAAGATGACGGCGTTTAATGGTATCCCCACGGACCCCGAGAGAAATGTTACTGTCACTTGCGGCTCAACCGAAGGCATGCTCTCGGCACTCCTCGCAATCATCAATCCCAGCGATGAGATTATCATCTTTGAACCCTTTTATGAGAACTACGGACCCGATACAATCATCTCTGGTGCGACACCGGTCTATGTCGCCCTACAAGAGACAACTGCCTCTGATGGCACGACGCGCTTTACCTACGATGCCGCTGAACTTGCAGCGGCTTTCTCTCCCAATACAAAAGCGATTGTCATCAATACCCCGAACAACCCACTCGGTAAGGTCTTTACCACAGATGAACTCCAACAGATTGCCGATCTCTGCTGTGAATACGATTGCCTCGCTATTACTGATGAAATATACGAGCACATGATCTACGATGCGAAACCGCATATCAGCATCGGTTCTCTCCCACAGATGCGGGAACGGACGATTACGGTATCGGGTTTGAGCAAAGCCTACTCAATGACAGGGTGGCGGTTGGGATACGTCATTGCACCAGAGACACTCACCGATGCCATCCGTAAGATGCACGATTTTCTTACCGTCGGTGCGCCACATCCGCTCCAACGTGCCGGAGCGGTCGCGCTTCATTTGCCGCCGAGTTACCACGAAGCACTCGTTGCGAAATATAACAAGAATCGCAAACGTCTCCTGACAAGTTTGACGAAAGCCGGGTTTCGATGCCATCCGCCAGAAGGTGCGTATTACATTATGACAGACATCACAGATTTCGGTTTCCCCGACGATACAGCCTTTGCCCACTGGTTGGTGAAGGAGATCGGTGTCGGCGGCGTGCCAGGCTCCAGTTTCTATAGTCGTCCCGACCTCGGCAAGACAAAGTTTAGGTTTATGTTTAGTATGGCGGATGACATCCTCGCGGAAGCTGGTGAACGTTTGATGCAGGTCAAAACAAAAATTTAGAACGCATTTGTAGCGCAAACTGTTAGTTTGCGTGCCTTCTTTATTAATCGAAAAAATATTATCATGGACATCTCCCTTGAAAACGAAACCCTAAATATCTACAGAAAAGAAATTGAAGCACTTATCCAGCGTGATGAAAAGTATAGAGACTTAGGTCCTGATGCGCTTGAGGCAATTGTCAGCGCATTTGAATTTACTTTGACAAATGGACGCGAGAAGGTCCGCGCCCAAATGCTTTACGACCTCATTCATGAGAAGAGGGACCTCTGATATGCGCTTAGAGCGGATTCGCCTTAAAACTTTCGGCTGCTTCCAACAGCAAGATTTTGAACTTCATAACGGTATTAATCTCATCTTCGGTCCCAACTTCAGTGGGAAAAGCACGCTCGTTAACGCCATCTTTTTTACGTTAACCGGCAAACCGATTGTCCCGCGCGTGGATAGCTCAGCCATAAAGAACGCGAAAGCCTATAGCGGCACAGCCGGACTCCAATTCGTCGCCGAGGGTGAACGCTACCAACTCTACCGGGCAACTGGAAAACGCATCCAACTCCGTGCTGAGAAGGCAGACGGATGGCATGTCCTTTTCGATGATAAACGTATCAAAGCAACTGAAACAATGCTGCAAGAACGGTTTGGGATTAGGCACGAGCAGCTCGCGCTCACCACCTTTCTCCGCGAAGGCGAAATCTTTGAATTCCTCGCACGCCAGTCCACCACTCGACGCGACATCCTTCATACGCTCCTCGGTATTGATAGGTTAATAGAAGTACGGGAACGATTCATTGATACCCGTCGCATCGCTAAACGTGAACAAGGACGGATCCGTGCGCATCAAAACAGTCTCCGCTTCAACGCACGGAACGACCATAAAACCGAGATCGCACGCATCGAAGAAAAACTAAAAGGCTTGGAAGCGGCTTACGGTGCTGATACAGGGGATGCCGAGCTCATTGCTGAATGGACACAACACCAGAACCGTTTAAACACTCAGCTTGAGGCGCTGACACACCAGCGAAATGAAGCCTTAAGTGGTTTCAGTGATGTGCAGCACCTTCAGAAGATGAAAACTACAATTGAGACGGCTATTCAAAAAGCCACCGGATTAGAAGAAAAACGGGAGAAACTTATACAACAGATCGGGCGATTTGAATCCCAAATTACAGCCTTGACCAACGTTTGTAGCACCCTAAAAGCCCTCGTTGAAGGCGAAGATCAACACTGTCCAACGTGTTACCAAGAGGTCGAACGGGAGGTCATCCAACGGATTATTGACGAGAAGACGCAAGAAAGATCAAAACGCTGCATTGAACTTGAAGCGCACAAACAGTCATTGGAAACGGAAACTGAGAATTTGAAAAGTAGACATGAACTCGAACAACGTCTTGAGACGTTGCAGGCTCGTGTGATGCAATTTCAACGGTGTGAGGAAGAAATTAAAGCCGTTCAGAGCGAACTCGATACCCTCACAGCACGGTTGAATCAAAGAGGTATCCAACACAGTGAACCCCAACCTGCTGAAACCGTTACAACCCTCGACAAATCCAAATTGAAGGCGCAGATTGATCACGAGCGGAGACAACTTGACAAACTCAAGCGGGAAGAGGCTGTCCGCTTAGATAGACTTGCTTCCCTGCAACGCGTCAACAGAGACGCATCACATATTGAAAAAACACTCCTGAGCTTAGAACTCGCTTGTGCCGGCATTGACAAAACCATCGCCACCCTCCAGAAACAGATTCTCAAGCCTGCTGAGGAAGAACTCCATCTTTGGCTTGGAAAAATGGATCTCTTTTCTACTTCTCGCGGGAGCGGGGGCGAAACCCGCGTAGACCTACAACGTCAACACCTCCTCCCTTCGCTTACGATAGACGGCGTTGATCGGAGTTTGATGCTACTCAGCGGTAGCGAGAAGATGTTCCTCTATCTCTGTTTCAAAGTCGCCCTCGCCAATGTATTAGGTAATCCCGGTTTCTTCGTATTTGATGACCCAACGCTTCATCTGGATAGTGAACGCAAGGCATTGATGGTCGATTTTATCCACCAACTCGCCGAAGAGCATCAGGTCATTGTGACGAGCTATGATGAAGACGTGCGGGCGGGATTAGAAGGGGCGCATCTCATTGAAATGACAAGGGAAATCCCTTAAAACCTTTCAAGATAAATATCACCTTTGTCTTCCTGCATATTGCTCCAGACAACAACCCACTGTCCGTTTCCAATCGAGACCACAAACGGTGGATGATGTTCTCCATGACTTGTGGAGATAGGAACGCCGGTTTCTTCCCACAACAGCGTACCCGACAAATCAATTTGCTGTCCATAGATAGCATCTCTACTCTCTTCGCCGAAGTCCTCTCGGTAATCTACCCACGCCACGAAAAACCGATCTTTCTCAGTTTGGACAATGAACGGCTTGTCCTGATGACCACCCGCAGTGCAGAGCGGAATACCATCCTTTTCCCAAGCAAGCGTCCCATCCGCACGGACGCGCTGCGCATATAAGTCAGAATAGACATCGCGCTCATCACGCCACACCGCAATAAATCCGCCACTCCCATCGCTAACAACTGAGGCATGTTTTTGGATGCCAACAGCAGTGCATACAGGGATACCATCTTCATGCCATAGCTTACTGCCGTCAGGCGCAATCCGCTGTGCATAGAGTTGGTCGTTAATGAAGTTTTCATACACCTGCCACAAGACGATAACCCCGCCTTCGCCATCGGCAATCACACGGGGTTCCCCTTGCATGCCCTTCGTCGGTGTAACAAAGATTGGGGTCTCCCATAACGGTTCCGCATCCAGACTCAGCCGATATGCCTTTAGGTGCCATGCTTCGTAGCCGATAACGTCCCACCAAACGATATAAAACCCACCCGTTGCATCTCTAACCGGGATAGGATTGCTCTGCAACGATTCTGAAGGAAAAACAGGAATGCCATCCGTTTTCCATATCGGTTCACCTGTAGCACTAATCCGCTGGATGTAAAGGTCCTGAAATTCAGAACTCCGGCGTTCATCTTCCCAGACACAGATAGCACCCCCTTCACCGTCGCTCATAATCGCTTGCGTCGATTGATCTGCAGTATCCACACAGACAGGAATACCATCGGTTTGCCAGAGAACCTCTCCGTTCAGATTCACCGCTTGCGCGTAAATATCCCAGTTGCTTCTATCACGCCTGTCGTTCCAGACCACAATTGCGTGGGTATCGTGTCGAACCATACGCAGCCGACGTTGATTTCTATCTGCTGTACATATCGCCAATCCGTTGAGTTCCCACCGCGTTTTCTCAGCACTATCAACGCGCTGGGCATAGACATCCCAGTCCTGCCCCGTCCGATAGTCCTCCCACATAACAATAACGCCGCCCTCACCGTCGTCCACAACCCACGGCAGGAATTGCCCATCTACCGCAGTCGAAACGGCAACTTCAGCCGATGCGGTGCTACAGAGGAGACAAGCCCCTACAAACAAGAAAAATGTCAGGTGCGCAAAGGGTCTGATTAATCCGTGAAAAGCGTTTTGGGAGTCCATAAGTTGACTAAAGTTCCTTTTGTATACAAATCAAATGCTTCCCAACGTTCGATAGGAAGCTCAATGTGGGCGAGTGCTGCTGTCGGCATTCGTTTGATATGTCCTGTCAAATGATTCACGAGTTGTTCCATTATTGGATTATGCCCGACGACCATGACGCATTGATATTTATCCGGCAGGCTTTGTAGTGTTTCAAAGTAAACACCAGGGACGCTGGCGTAAAACGCCTCCAGTTTTTTTACCTTGCCCGTGTAACCCGACGCTTTCGCCACTTTATTCGCCGTTTTTCGCGCGCGTTTCGCCGATGAGGTAAGAATCCGATCCGGAACCAATCCTTCCTGACGCAAGTGTTTCCCCATACGCGGTGCGTCCCGTTTACCGCGTTTGTTAAGCGGTCGGTCGTAATCAGAGAGTTCTGGATGCTTCCAACTCGATTTTGCGTGCCGCAGAATAAGAAGGGTTTTCATTCTGTCTCCTTATGTTGACTTAAATCTCTTTCATATCCTATCACAATCCATCCCGAATGTCAATTGCTGATTCCTGAAAGGCAGGGAATGTCACACGGCATTCATACCGTTGATTTGATTATGATTCAAAGCCCCGCTTAACTTATAACTTATAACCAACAACTTATAACCCAATCATTTTACTTTGCATTCCCGCCCTTTTTGTGATATTATTTAATGAAAGCTTGTCAACGTTTTTAGAGATATATCCGTTACAGAGTTTAAATACACTACAAACTCTGGAGGATATAAACCCATGTTGCGGAAAACTAACACAATTCTCTCAATACTACTGCTCACAATACTACTTGCGGGTATCAGTGGATGTTATATTGATACCAATGAAAGCGACCGTGAACCGCCAGCGATTCCACGCGGTGTCCAAACGATCACCGGCGATGAACAGGTTGTCATTGAATGGTATCCTAATGGAGAGTTCGACTTGGCAGGCTATAAAGTCTGGCGTGGCAGAGATGATGTCAATTTTAATGATCTACTGGCAGACGTGTCCGAAAGTACAACACACTACATAGATACAGATGTACGAAATGGGGAAACTTATTACTACGCCGTCTCCGCTTATGATGCCGAAGGGAATGAGAGTGAACTGAGTCCCGAAAACGCTTGGGACACGCCACGACCCGAAGGACGAAACATTACGCTTGATGACTATCTTCTTTTTCCCGGAAGAAGCGGGTTCGATTTCTCACAGCCATACAAAGGAAGTATCCCTTGGGACACACTGGAGACGGATATCTATTTCGGGCTTGATACGGAAATTGGCGTTACCTACCTCTATTCAGACAATGAAACCCTTATGCAAGATTTAGGGTATCATGAGGACTTTGAATCAGTCGACCTCGTTCCAGAGTTTGGATATACAACGCTGTTTGTCGAACTCATTGAGGGACATATCTATGCCTTCTATACACCCGATGGAAACTTCGCGAAAATTCAGGTGCGCGAGCTTTTTGATGATGCCGTCATTTTCGACTGGGCATACCAAACCGATTTCGATAATATCCAATTAGCACCACCTCTTAATAGACCTTGACAAGGAGTACCTCGCATGCAAAAAAGTCGGGGGGCGGTACAAATGCCGCCTCTATACATAACCCTCCCTTTTCTGATCTTTCTTATCATCGGTTCTATTTCTGTAGCTGCCGAAACTTCAGAGACAGACACAAGTGCTTCCGCAGCGGAATCCGATGCTGAAACCCAGGAGATACTCCCTCTTTTCCGTAATTACATGACGGAAACGGAGACCGACACGAAATCTACTTATCCGCTGTTCCGTTCACACGCAGAACGGTACTACCCGGAATTAGATGTCAAGAAAGCGACGCAACTTTCAACCCTTATGCCCGGTTTAGGACAGGCTTACGCCGGCGATTACATGAAAGCGACGCTTTTCCTCAGTTCGGAATTAGGTGCTTTCGCACTTGCTGGCTACAACATCGCGCGCGCCTTACACTACAATAAACAAAACGCGTTTGAGACAGGGTTCTTGGACGCTCGCACCGGTGAATTCCTAACCTACGAACAAGGACGCACCCGGATGTGGAACCATACCTTTTTCAGTGGCGTGTTCCTCGCAACCGGTATCGGACTGCATATCTGGAATATTCTCGATGCACCAAAGACAGCCGAGGCATATAATAGTCGAAGATTTTCTGTAGAGATGAAACAAACAGATAGCGGCGTTCAATCACTGATGTTTACACATAGGTGGTAGGAGGCGGGGAATGCCATCAGGCATTCATACCCCGGTGAAGCCCACACGGGAAACCTCATACCGTTGATTACATGCCATAAGGAAACCTGAATACCGTTGATTCTGATTTTTTCCAAATCCCGACTCCTAACTGACTGCCGACGGTTTCTATTGTAGGAGGGATTTCCAAATCCCGACTCCTAACTTATAACTTATAACCTTTGAGCACAAAAAGTGCATTATGTAAAACATCTAACCTTCATGTTTTTTCTCATAGGATGTCTGGTTTCCGTAAACGGTATGTCTACCTCTCTTGTTGAAAGTATAGACATTTCACCCCAACCGTTACGGATTGGCGAAAAATTAACCTATGATATTAGTTGGAGAAGATTACCCGCAGGCAGAAGAACTGACTGGATCGCGAAAGCAGAGACGTTGAACGGCGTATCCGTCTATCATATCCGTTCTGAAATGAAAACCCGTGCGCTTTTCAGATTCTATAGCTTCCGAAATCAACAAGAGACATACCTAAATCCGACGACGCTTGCCCCTGTCCGTTTTCGGAATCACGTACAGGATCGGAAATTTCTCGCCACCGTCGCCATCGACTTCCGAGAGGGCGAAGCAGAATATAAAAGAATCTCCCAACGAGACCGGAAATCAGATCAAAAACACGAAGTAACAACCCTAACGATACCCGACGGTACACAGGATGAACTCTCGACACTCTACTTTCTACGTTCTAAACAACTCGCGCTCGGTGAAACCTATTTCTTCCCTGTTGTCGTTAAAGGAGAAGTACAGAAGGTTACACTCACTGTTGAACGCAGAGAAGTTATTAAGAACAAGGCGTTAGGACGTGTTCAAACACTCGTGTTGGGAACCTCAAAAGGCGACCGCTTCTGGCTCACGGATGATGAGCGACGACTACCCGTCAAGATGGAAGCGAAGAGTAAAATGGGAGCATTCAAAGCAGCTTTAGCAGATATTGAATTCGTAAACTAAGGAGTGGCGATTGGCAATTCGCAGATAGCGATTAGCGGTTAGCGCGAGAATTTTGTGGCGGTTACATAATACAGACATGCTACACACTCATAACGAATAGCCAACAACCAACAGCCAATATACCGTGATAGAATTTTTACGTCAAACAGAAAATTACCAAACACTCGTATCGCGCCTCAAGGATGGCAAAAAACTGCCATGGCTTAGAGGATTGGTGAACGCATCTACGGCTTATCTTTTAACAGCACTGATTGATGATTTTCCGAAAAGATCCTTCCTGATTGTGCTACCTTCGCAACGCGAAGCCGAACAGATACTTGAGGAAATCTGTACCTATCGTGCCTATCCGACGTTAGAGAGTTCGCCGACACCCGACGCTTATCCTGAACTAAATCTTTTTCCCAGTTGGCATCGGAAATTCGTTGAAGGTATCGCGCCACCCAAAAACATTATCGCCGACCGGATGCGATGTTTGGATCGCTTGCTACATGGAGAACGGAACGTCGTTGTCACGACAAGTCAGGCACTGCTTTACAAACTCCCCTCGCGAGCGTGTTTGGCTGCTACCTGTCGCGTCGTCAATCTCGGCGACGAAATTGATCCAGACGACATCGCTGTCATGCTCATGAGCGGTGGATACCAGAACGTTGAGCTCGTAGAAGTCAAAGGCGAATTTGCCCGTAGAGGCGATATCTTTGATGTCTTTCCACTTACGGCTGATACCCCTGTACGCCTTGAATTCTTTGGAGATGAAGTGGAGGCTATCCGCGCTTTCGATCCCATATCGCAACGTTCAACTGAACCCCTCGAATCTGTCACACTCACGCCGCTCCGCGAAATCTTTGCTGCTGACCCGTCAATAGATTATTGGCAGACACAAACGGATGCCCTCATTCAGGAACACGCGACACCGCAGATTATAAATGCTATCAGAGAGATAACAAGAAACCTAACAGAAAGCGAGTCATCTCCGTATGGACTCGCCGACTGCACACTCAATAATGGACTTGACGCATTTCTGCCAATGCTCACACCCGAGGTTGAACTCCTCACAGATTACCTATCCGACGATACAATTGTCTGTCTGATTGAACCGCAATGGCAGAAGCGAGAGGCAGCGCGCCTGCACGAACGGCTGCAGGAAACCTACCAACAAAAGCTTGATGAATCTCATTTTGTTGTGCCACCAGATAAACTCTTAGTTCCCTTTGAAACCCTCACGACACAGATAGCGCAGTATCCGGTTGTCTCTTCGTCTTTAGCACCGCCACGTAAAGTTTCAGACAACAAATTGGCACCGATGCCTTTTGGAATGGAATCGCTCGCTTTACCATCAGGAAACTATCAAACGGTTATCAATCAGATTAAAACCTGGGCACAGCAAGGGAAACGGGTTCATCTGTTCTGTGAAACACCTCAGCAGTCCAAACGGGTATCGGAAATCTTAGCCGAACGCGACTTATTACCACCCGATATAGACATCAGCGTTGGGGCAATCAGTCAAGGTTTTCTCAGCGAACCGCTGAATCTTGTTGTTATCTCCGAAGATGAACTTTTCGGAAATCGACACCATCGTCCAATCCGCCGTCGTCCCCCTACAGATGGGACTCCTATTCTCAGTCTCATTGATCTCAAAGTTGGAGACTATGTGGTTCACGTCTCTCACGGTATCGCCGTCTATGACGGTATACGTCGATTGGATATTGATGGCAAGTCCCAAGATTTTCTGGTCCTCAAATACAGCGATGAGAACACGCTCTATGTGCCGACTTATCAGGTCGATCTCGTGCAAAAATACATCGGTAGTAAGGATGAGACCTATAAACCGCGGCTTGACCGTCTTGGGGGTCCTGCTTGGCACCGTCGAAAAGAGCGCGTCAGGGCATCCATACAAGAGATGGCAGATGAACTCCTGAACTTATACGCGCTCCGGCAAGCCCAGAAGGGTTATAGTTTTCCAGCGGAAGTCCCTTGGCAGACCGAATTTGAAGCCCTTTTCCCGTATCAAGAAACCAACGACCAACTCCAAGCCATTGAGGACGTTAAAGCCGACATGGAAAATGAACGCCCGATGGATCGACTCGTCTGTGGTGATGTCGGATACGGCAAAACAGAGGTAGCACTCCGCGCCGCCTTCAAAGCCGTTATGTCAGAAAAGCAGGTCGCAATTCTCGTCCCAACGACGATCCTCGCGCTTCAGCACCACGACACCTTCGAAAAACGTTTTCAGGATTTCCCGGTTCATGTCGAAATGCTAAACCGTTTTCGGACACCAAAAGAGATAAAGCGGATTAAGGAAGGATTGGCGAAAGGGACGATTGATGTTGTGATCGGGACACATAGCTTGCTTTCCAAAACGGTGACATTTGCCAATCTCGGACTCCTCATTGTTGACGAGGAACACCGATTCGGTGTTAGACACAAGGAAAAGATTAAACAGTTTAAAGAGACGATTGATGTGCTGACATTGACTGCAACCCCAATCCCCCGGACACTCCACATGTCGCTCGTCGGTATTCGAGATTTCAGCGTTATTAATACGCCTCCCGCAGATCGATTGCCGATTCAGACGCACGTTATGCCTTACGACTCCGAGGTCATTCGTGGCGCAATCTCTGCAGAATTGCGTCGCGGCGGTCAAGTATTTTTTGTCCACAATCGCGTTCAAGATATTCAGAGCATCGCCTTAACTGTCCAACAACTGGTTCCTGAGGCACGGGTCGCTGTTGCACATGGACAGATGCCCGAGCGTGAATTGGAGAGCGTGATGCTTGAGTTTGTCCGCCATAAGCACGATATCCTCGTCTGTACCATGATTATTGAGTCCGGACTCGATATACCGAATGTAAATACGATCTTGATTAATCGAGCGGATGCACTCGGGTTGGCGCAACTCTATCAGTTACGCGGACGGGTCGGTAGGGCGACCGCACAGGCTTACGGGTATCTCTTCTATCCACAGAACCACGCAATTACCGAAGGTGCACAGAAACGACTTCGGGTCATCGAAGAATTCACCGACCTCGGTTCGGGCTTCAAAATAGCACTCCGAGATCTCGAAATTCGCGGTACAGGGAATATCCTCGGTGCCGAGCAACACGGACATATCGTTACCGTTGGTTATGAACTCTACTGTAAGCTGCTTGAAGAAGCAGTGATGGCACTAAAGGGAGAAAAGGTCGAAGCGTCTCTTGATACACGTATTAGTTTACCTGTTGAAGCCTATCTACCCGATGATTATGTCCCTGACAGTCGTCAAAAGGTCTCTGTCTACAAAAAAATTGCTGGATTGAAAGAGGATGTGGCTCTCAAAGAACTTCGCGAGGAACTACAGGACAGATATGGACCTATTCCGGAGCCAGTTGAGATGTTGCTCGAAATTGCGAATCTTAAGCAGCTCAGCAACCAATTGGGTATTAGTGCTATTGTTGCCGGAAAAGAACAGGTAAAGGTCACCTTCGACGAGCAGAATCCGAGAATTAATGTGAAGAAATTCATTGAAATAGTACACAAAAATAAGAACCTTCAGCTGCAACCACCGGCACAACTTAAAGTTCGCATGCCGGGCATGACTGGCGCGAATATGTTAACCGAATTGCAGCAAACCCTGAAATTGTTTGTTGCGTCATCGTAAAGATGAAAGACAACAAAAAAAGAAATGCTGCGCGCATTGTCCAAAACGCGTAAGCCTAACCAACGGGCAGGCTGGATATGGGGAAAGACACTTCATTTCCCAAACCGACCTGACCGAACCGCAAGGAACATTGAAATATGAAAAAAGCGATTACTATCTTTGTAATTGTCGCTGTGACCTGTCTACTCACATGGCGATTTGTTCAGTCCGACAATCATGAAACGTCCATGCCTGCTGTTGACGAGAGTCAGGTGATTTTAGCGGAATACAAATGGAACGACACGGCATACCAGATCTCGTTGGCGGATTTGAACGCTGCGATCGCAGAATTGCCGGTCTATCGGCAGCAGAACTATGACAACAGGGCAGATAAAGCCGAGTATCTTGGGGAATTAATAGAGGAACGGCTCAAAATCCTTCGCGCTACGGATGATGGATTTGATATACTTCCTGAACACGTCAAGAAACTTGAGGATTATACGCATCAACTCATGGTCGAAAAATTAACCGAGGCTGAAGTTGATGCCAAAATCATCTATACCGACGAGGATCTCATGGCGCATTATCAAGCGAATCTCAGTGAGTTCGTCGAGGAAGCAAAGGTCCGCGCAATCTGTATCACACTTGAAGAGGAAGACCTTGCCTATGAGACACTCGATGCCATTAAAGCCGGAAAAGACCTTGTTGAGATGGCAAAGGAGCTTTCTGAAGCTGGCAAACTTGGTTCTGGACCCGGCACGAATCAGGATGATCCGGGGAATACCTATCTCTTCTCGAAGGGTGCTTCTGCGCGTTGGTCAGAATTCATTGACGCTGTTTTCGAGATGGAAATTGGCGAATTGACGGATGCCGTCTTTGAAACCGAAGTTAACGATACAATCTTTTACCTCATTTTCCGTAAAGAGGAACACCAGCCAGAACGGCAGCAGGAATTCGAGGAGGTTAAAGATGACATCAAACGGACGGTTGAGCGTGAAAAGAAACGCGCACGTATCAATGAATGGGTCACCGAGATCTCTGAAAAAGGTAAGTTGAAAACCTATCCTGAAAATATTCCAGAGCCACCGCAACCTGAGGAAGTGGAGACCGAGGCGTCACAGGAATCAGACGAGTAGCTTAATAGTTGTCAGCATAGGGCTGCGCCCCTTTTAGTCATCAGTCCAGATAACGGTGCGGTAGTTCCGAACGTTTGTAACCGCTACACGCTTAACTGACAACTGATAACTGATAACTAATAAAAAGGAGTTAGAACCAATAATGATTACAAGAATTATCCCCTTTATCGGCAAAATGGATAGCCAGGTCAGACTTCCGGTTATCTCTCTATTTTTAATAGCGGTGATTGCTATACACCCCGTCTTTTACAGTTGTAGCGACAAAGCAATCGGGGCAGACGGCACTGTTATCGCGGAATTTGAATGGAACGGTAAACAGCACATCACCTTGGAAGAGATGCAGCAGGAGATTAGCGAACTTCCAGAATATAAACAACGCCAGTATCAGGACAAAGAGGGACTCGAAACCTATATGCTCCTCATGGCGGAAAGTCGATTAATCCTCAACCTTGCACGCGATCAAAAACTCAATGAAGACCCCGAAATTCTCAAGAAAGTCCAAGACTATCTTCACGAGTTGATGGTTAAGAGAATTACGACTCAGGAAGTTGACGATAAACTCGTTTTGACTGAGCAGGACTATCTTGCCCACTATGAGGCGCACAAGGAAGACTATGTCCGTCCGGCACAGGTCAGGCTTATGTGTATCACAATGACCGATAAAGTGCGAGCAGATGAAACCTACGCCCAAATCCAAGAGGGCAGAGACATCGCCGAACTTGCGCAGGAACTTTCGGACAAGGGGGAACTCGTCGGTCCTGGCGCGAACCCAGCCAGCCCGGGTGATACGGACTATATTAGCAGGGAATCTTTTCCCGCTGGAACGGAGCCTTTCTTAGATGCAGCTTTCGCCGCAGAAATCGGAACACTGCATGAGGGTGTCATTGAAGTTGATGTCCAAGGACAGAAATACTACATGATATTCCGTAAAGATGAGGCGCGTGATGCTTATCAGAAGCCTTTTGAGGAAGAGGATGTCCGTAGAAATGTAGAGCGGAAGGTCGAGCGTGAAAAGCGGCAGGCACTTATGGATGAATGGATCCTCCACCTCCGTGAGCGCGCTGAGGTTAAAACTTATATGGATCGCATTCCAGAGGCACCCGCTGAGGATGAATCCGAAGTAGAGGAAGCCCCTGATGAGGCGCAACCTGAAGAATAGCGATTAGCAGTCAGCGGTCGGCGGTCAGCAAACAGTCGATGGTTTCTGACTACCGACTGCTGATAGCCGTTTGCTAACCGCCATTCACCCTAAATAGGAGGTGTAGACATGATTTATCGTATGGCTACCTATCCCCTTATCTGTCTGCTACTCATTACCAGTGGACTTACAACCGCGACGGCTCGCACTTTCGACAAAATTGTCGCTTATGTCAATGACGACATTGTAACCAAGCGAGAACTCGATGTCTTGGTGAACCAACGCGCAATTGAACTCCAGCAGGTTTACCGCTTCAGCGAGCGCGAAGCCCGTAACGAGGCGGAACGCCAACGCGGTGAACTCCTCGATCGCCTTATCCGTCAGATGCTACTTTTAGAGGCAGCGTTAACATTGAAGCTAACAGTCAGCGATGCTGAGGTGGAGCAGTACGTCCAAGAATTTAAAAATAGATACCAGATTGAAACCGACGAAGAATTTAAGAAACAATTAAATAAAGAAGGTATGACGGTCGTCGCTTTTCGTGAACAGGCAGAACGGAATCTTAAAGCCGAAAAACTCGTGATGGGCAGAATCGTCCCACGGTTACAGGTACGAGACAGCGAGATCCAGAAATTCTTTGAGGAAAATCAAGACCAATTACCTGTTAAAGCAGATAAAGTCAATTTACGGCATATCTTCATCGCTTACGAACCGACCGAAACCGACCGCAACGCCGCTTACGAGAAGGTTGGAAACGCTCGCGATGAAATTTCGGTACCGGGTTCTGATTTTGAAGAGATTGCGAAACGCTACACTTCAAAGCAGAACACGACTTCGCAGGCTGGCATGCTTATTGAAGCCACAACTGGAGAACTTAACAGATTTCCAGAGGTATTTCAGAACGTCCTGGCGAATTTAGCAGCCGGTGAGATAAGTGAACCGATTGAAGGGAATGAAGGGCTTTATCTTTTTAAAGTCGAGACCAAAGACGATAAAATGATTGGATTTCGTTATCTCATTGTGCCGCTTGAAATTAGCGTGGAAGCGATGCAGGCAGCGCGTGAACAAAGTGTTGAGGTCTTCAAAAAATTGGAAGATGGAGAAGATTTTAGCACGCTTGCCACAACTCATTCCGATGATGTCGAGACGCGATCGAACGGTGGCAACCTCGGGGTTCGCTCCCTAACCGAACTCAACCCCAGAACCCGTGCAATCATTGAACCGCTCGCGGCAGGCACCTATAGCAATCCACATGAAACCGAGTCCGGTGTCCACATCTTCAAAGTTGATGCCCGGAATACCCCAGATCTTACTGAAGCCGAGAAACAACAGATTACTTCGATACTTCGTCAGCAGCGTTTTCAAGAAGAGTGGGACGCATACACCGACAGCCTCATCTCGAACGCCTACATCCAGATCAAATTGAAAGAGTAAGAGATACGTGAGAAAAAGCCACCCCGATCTGCCTACCTATCACCAACATCAATGTCCCAACAAGAGGCGCGTAGGTACAGGAAACGCTGCCTCGCGGTTCGCGGTTCGCGGTTCGCGGTTCGCGGTTCGCTATCTGCTGCGTATTTTTGTCGTCGCCTCTCTCTTTTGTCTACTACAACCGGTACTTATCGCTCAAGATGCTCCACCACAGGAGCAGACACCACAGGAGCCACCGACCGAAGAAACACAGCCACCCGATGCGACAGATGACGCGCCTACTGACGCAGAACAGACACCTAATACCCCAGATGAAACACCTACTGATGGGGAACAACCTCCTGATGCCACAGATGACACGGAAGCGGAAGACGAAACGCCCTCTGAACGTTTGAATCCAGAAACCGATGTTCCGGAAGAAGGTATGGTGATTGGGGACGGCGAGAGTGTGTCAATGGTGGATAATTTTGTTCAAATTCACGGCGATGCCCTCGTCAAATTTGAAGATGTCATCTTGCGTGCGGATCATGTCTGGGCTGACTTTGATGAAAATCTGGTGCGTGCCTCTGGAAACGTTCACCTTAAAGTCGGAGACGAAGAGACCTATTCCGATGAACTCGTCTTCAACCTTGAAACCAAAAAGGGAATCGCCAGAGATGGATTTACCTATAGCGACCCTTGGTATTTTGGCGGTAGCGAAATCTTTAAAATAGAGGAAGATAAATCGTATGTCCGTGGCGCGACCTTGACGACCTGTTCACTGGAGCACCCCCACTACTATTTCAGTGTCTCTGAGGTAATTGTCCGCATGAATCAGGAACTGATTGCCAAGAACATCGTCCTACGCATTGGTGGATTTCCGTTATTCTATTTTCCAGCCATTCGTCGCGACCTACGCAAAGGGAAAGTCGCCAAGATTATCGTCAAAGTCGGAACCGATAGTTACCAGGGCCCTTACCTCAGCATTATCCAGCCACTTGTTCGTAAAAGACGCTACGATGCCGCACTGCTTTATGACAGAAGCGCGCGGCGAGGGCAAGGTTACGGGTTTGAGGGAAAGTATCGTTTTCGTGATACAAAGTATAAAGAGATACATATCCCTATTCCGGAGGATGCAACACCAAACCAACGCACCAAATTGGAAGAGAAGGCGAACGAGTTACAAGAGCGACTTGATGGTGAATATGATCGTTATTGGCTGAGGCAGCTATTCCTTGAATATAAGATTACAGCTGAGGATATCGCCCGCGCGAAAGAGCGTGCCGAGGAGGTCCGAACGCAGGCTTTAGAAGAAGGCACAGATTTCGCCCAACTCGCACAAAGCAACTCTGACCACTCTGACACCCGTTATGAGGGCGGCGATATAGGGTTCCTCGTTCCCGGCGAAACGGATGAAGATGGGAATCCAAAACTCGATCCTGCTCTGGAGGCAGCTGCCTTTGCACTACAAGAAGGCGAAGTGAGTCCGGTTATACAGACGGAAGCGGCTTTTCATATTTTTAAAGCCGATCGCGTGATTGACGTTTACGGCGAGCGCGAAGTCAGGCTCCGCCGCATCGACATCAATATCACCGCAAGTGATGACACCGAGGCGATGCTCCGAGAATTGGCTGACGACCTGCTACAACGCGCCCAGGAGGGTGAAACCTTTGAGGCACTTTTGCAGCGCGCCGATGTCCTCTCTGATTATGTTCAAGCAACGCTTTCCGAGATTAATGAAGGCAACGGGATGCTGCTAAATGAGATGGACACCTCTTGGCAATACTCCGTTAGGCGTATGGAAAACCCCGGTGACGTTACCGAGCGTCGTCCTGTTTCTACACCAGAAGGATTTTACATCTTCCAATTAATTGAAAAAGAGGAGACACCCACTTTTGAGGCACTTGCTGAGGAATTCGAGACGGAATGGGAGACTTTTTACGAAGGTGTTATGAATCCAACACCAGAGGGCAGCGAGGCAGACACCGGTACGCCAGAATCTGAAGGATCAGATGTAGAAGGAACAGATGTGCCGCCTACAACTTCAGAACAGACGGAGGCGGTCGAAACCACCGATACAGCAGAAGAAACCGAAGAGACCGAAGCAACTGAACCGGAAGCCTCCCAAGAAATTGAGCCGGAAGAAGAAAGTCAAGATGCCCAGGTAATCGAACCTGAAAGCGACCAAGAAATCGCGCCGCAAGAGGAAAATCAAGACACCGAAGTCATCGAACCTGAAGAGGCACCAGAGGATACGACACAGGACGAAGCTGTAGCCGCCTCAGACGAAGAAACGGAAGAAGAGGACACGGAAGAAGGGGTCTACAGACAACACGACTTTCGCGGCAGATGGGAAGATCCAAGCCCTGTCGCCTCAGAAGCACAGAGTTTGTATGCCGGTGAACATAGTAGACGCCCAATTAGAACACAGAAATCCTTCCGGCTTATCAAAGTTGATAGAAAGCGGGCATATCGAGGAGACATCTACTTCTATGGCGCGGACCGCTACTCTTATGAACGGCAGAACGCCACTCGGATTGGTAGAAGTTGGATTATGCGATGGGCACATACCCAATCGTTCTTTACGCCGTGGGACAGTCGAGAAGCCGGTAGACGGCCTATCAGTTTTAACGGGAGGACAGAGTTACGCGCCCTGAATTATAAAGAGGATTTGCAACTCCCGGGTGAATCGACGCTCAACTCTTTCGGAATTCTCACTTACGGTACGGCTTTCTCCGCTTTCAGTGGAGAAGATATTGATGAAAACGGCAACCTCAGGTTCTCACGAGAAACGATCGGGGACTTCACAGGTAGAGTTGAGGTCCGCCACATTCACGATTTCACGGGTGAAGGCACGAGCTCATTGCAAAAACTTCCACAACTCACTTTGAACTTTTCACGAATGCGGGTCAGTTCTTTTCCACTCTTTGAAACCCTCAACGACGGGATGGTGTCCGTTGCCGAGAAATTCAAAACGGAAACACCGTTTCTCTCAATGTTTACAATTCCAACGCTCGAAAGTACCAGTCTCGATTTGGATGTTGAACTTGGAAACTTCTTTAGAGAGGTTTTTCGTGGCAAAGGCACTGAGGAACGGGATGTGTACCTCCAGACAATGGATTTCGGATTTGATGTCCGCAAACAATCGACGCTCCAGATTACACCGCTGCGTGAACTCCAGATGAGTCTCTATCTTAACACAAACGCGATTTGGCACGACCGGGATCAAAACCAAAATAGGAACATTGTACGCGGTGTTTACAGTATCAATGCAACCGCTACGAATACACTCTTCCGTATCTTCGATGTCAGTTATATCCCGGGACTGCGGAAATTGCGCCACGAAATGCAGTCCTCGCTTCGCTTTGATTATCAACCGCCTGTTGATACGGATGATAGTCTTTATCCATTCGGACCCAGCACCTACTTCTTTGAACGGAAGCGGCTCACTTATAACTTCAATACCGGCGTTGAGATTAAAACCCGACGCAGCCAGTCAGCGCATCGAGTCTTGTATTTTGATACTCGGCTGACTGCTGATTTCACTGACTTTGACCCGTTATACCAACGCAAGTATGAACCCATTGAAAGTGACTTTACATTTACACCACTCCCAAGTCGCAATCTAAATGTTACCGTTCGATTTACGCATGACCCAAACCCACATCCGGTTGATGAAAAAACCTTTAAAATGGTAGGCTTCCGTACGAATATTCGCTATACGCGACAGACCTGGAATGTGAGTGTTGGAAGTTCTTTTAGTAAGCGACACACTTCGAGGCAAGCAAACCGCTCAATCACGGCTACTGGACGCTACCGTTTAGGTCGCAACCTTGAATTTGATGTCAGCCTCATCTACTATCCGATTGAGCGACAGTTTTATTCTCAGCGCGTTACGATGACTCGGAATCTTCACGATTGGAACCTCCGCATCTCATGGAACCGGATTGGTATCAAGCGAGCCGACTCGGTCTACAACAACGTCCGACAAGATTTCACATTCCAAGTCAGTCTGATTCAGGAGCCAGCGATTTCAATGGGTGTCGGGTATGATGCCACTACTGAAACCTGGGGGATCCGCACCGTACCTGCAGGCATGCCTTACAACGCATTCGGTAGCGGCAGCTCACTCGGTAGGTCGTATTTCTAATGTTTCGGCATCAACTGCCAGTTCGCAGAAAATGTTGAAAGGATTTTGGAAGATACGGTATAATAGCAAAATACTGGGATGTTGAATGGAGCCATGAGAGATGTGAAATGGGTTGGAAATTCCCATGAGCAAGTCCGGAGTTTCCCTAAACCCGCCAGAAAAATAGTAGGTGATGCTCTACAATTCGCTCAACTCGGAAAAAAGCATCAAAAGGCAAAACCATTGCGTGGCATTGGTTCGGGCGTGTTTGAGATCGCCGCCCGTTTCGACACGAACACCTATCGTGCTGTCTATACGGTCAAATTGGGTGCGAATATCTATGTCCTGCATGCATTCCAGAAGAAATCTATTCGTGGTATCAGCACACCCAAAAGGGAAATTGACTTGATTAAACAACGCTTGAGAATAGCACAAGAAATGGAGGCAGAAAATGGGTGAAGAAGTCAAAATTGAGGAGAGCTCTGGAAACGTGTTTCTGGATATCGGTTTCTCCGAAGAGGAAGCTGAATATGAACAGTTACGGTCATATCTTGCCTATCATGTTTATAGCCTTTTTGAAGAACTAAAGTTGACCTCCGAGAAAGCGAAGATACGTTTTGGTATTGATTCAGATGATGTGTCTCGGATACAGGATGGAGACTTTCATTTTTTTAGTGTGCCTCAACTCCTTATACTCTTGAAACGATTGAACCGCAATATTGAAATTCGTATCACACCTTCAGATGAAAAAATCGGGCACCTACGAGTCGTTACCACTTGAGGAAGAGCTTAATGATACTCAAGGACCGTATTTGCATCATAACCGGCGGGAGTTCAGGCATCGGACGCGGCATCGCACTCGAATATGCTCGTGAAGGTGCAAGGCTCGTCATCGCCGATAAACAAGAAACACTCCTGCGCGGCAAGTACCACGAAACTGATGTCACAACACCAACCGTTGAAGAAATCGAAAAAATCGGTGCACAAGGAATATTCGTCCAAACCGATGTTTCCGACGAATCACAGGTCGCAGATGTAATCCAGGCAACTGTCGATCATTTCGGTGGACTCGATGTTCTCGTCAACAACGCCGGCATCCACATTCCCGGTGGGGCGCAAGAACTCTCCATCGCCGACTGGGATAGAGTTGTCGGCGTAAACCTCCGCGGCATCTTTGTCGCGACGAAACTCGCACTCCCACATCTAAAGCAGTCAAAATTTGGAAGGATTATCCAGATCGCTTCTGTCCACGCTTACGGTGGTGGTGCGGGCCCTGCGTATGCCCCAGCGAAAGCCGCTGTCGTCAACATGGTCCGAGATATTGCATTAGAAATTGGACAATTCGGCATAACCGTTAACGCTATCTGCCCGGGGTATATTGAAACAGCCATTCAGGACTACCTTACCTCCGAACAGATTGAAGAAGCGCTGGAGAAAACCGCTTTACCGCGTTTCGGGCTGCCGAGAGACATCGGACGCGCCGCTGTGTTCCTCGCCTCTGACGATGCCGAATGGGTCACGGGTGCCTCTCTCCTCGTCGATGGTGGATTCGCCGCTGGCGTGTAGCACAAACTGTTAGTTTGTGTGCCTGAAACGCTGTCTAAAATCGCTATGACTTCAAGATGCTTCACCAAACCCTTGTTTTTTGTCGACTCTAAACAAAAAAGGAACACTATATGCAAGCAAATCCATGGGGAACAATTCGTTTCACAGATAAAGTCGCTCTGATAACCGGTGGTGCTTCTGGCATCGGCAGAGCAACGGCGAACCGCCTCGCAGCTGAAGGTGCACACGTTATCATCGCTGATATTAACGCAGATATGGCAAATAAGGCGGTCTCTGAAATCCAAGAAGCCGGTGGAAAGGCACTTTTTGTAGAAGTTGATCTCGCGAATGATGAAAGCGTCATCGCTGCTGCACAGACTGTCGCCGAAGAGTTTTCCGCACTTCACATCCTCGTCAATAACGCCGCTATCGCGGGCGGTGGCAGAATTGAAGACGGCGGCTGGACTTCAACTTGGGGACCCGAAACCGCAATCGGTCTCCGCGGGTGGGTCGTCATCACGCAGCACCTATTACCCCTCTTAAAACAGGAAGGTGGCGCAATTGTCAATCTCTCATCAGAGGGTGGATATCTCGGTAGACCGGGAGGATGGGTCTACGATGCTATTAAATCCGCCTTGGTCTCTCTCACGAAAACGATGGCGTACGAATTCGTGGAATACGGCATTCGCGTCAACGCCGTCGCACCCGGTTGGGTTGTCACAGAGATGCACTTCGGGAGAGCTTCTGACCCCGCCGCTCGGAAGAAGGAGTTAGAGGAGACACCTATCAGGTCTTGCATCATGAAACGCCGCTGTGGACCGGAAGAGATAGCAGCTGCGATCGCTTTCCTTCTCAGCGACGACGCCTCTTACATCACGGGTCAGACAATCCACGTTGACGGGGGCCGATGGGGAATGTCCGTGAGCAGAGATTGATCTACATCCAATGGAAGCATGCGTTATCTCTCGTGAAAAGCGCGTAATTGGTAGGTGCGGTTAGAAACCGCACCGTGCCTCCCTGACAATCCACCGATAACTGACAACTAAAATATGCCCAGCAAAACCCACACAGCAGCCGTTGTGCTGATCCCTCCGAAATCCGCACAACCCCCGATCCAAACCATCCGCCAAATCCACGATCGAAACTTCGTGCGATGGATGCCACACATAACGCTGCTCTATCCATTCGCGGAACGTCGCGATTTCGCAGATGTTACCCCGGGACTCGCAAAAGCCGCACAGCAGATAACACCCTTTTCTATTCAGCTGAGACGTTTTGACGCTTTCAAACACCGCCGATCGTGTACGATGTTTCTCGTTCCTGAACCGGCAGATGAAATTGTGAGGTTACATACCACGCTGACGCAGCAGCTGCCAGACTATGATGACACGGCACGGTTCGCAGGCGGATTCCACCCCCACCTCTCCATTGGGCAATTCCGACACCGCTCCCTTGACAGGGAGCAACATCGACTTCAGACAACGTGGCAGCCGATACGGTGTGAAATAGAAGCCTTCAGCCTTATCTACCGTTCACCTGAAACGGATGACCGATTCGTCGTCGCCGAGCAATTCCCTTTCCAGACAAGGAGTTAGTAATGAACACAAAAATTTTCCTATCCCTCATCGCAATTATAATTGTATCCCTTACCGGATGCGAACGCGTAAAACAGGTCATTGTGCCTGATACTCCCGCCACCGACGCCGTCTCTACTGTTAAAATCGGCGTGATTCAACCTTCCGGATACTACACCGGTTTTGCCCAGGGTGCAGCGCTCGCTCGAACCCAAATCAACGACCGTGGTGGCGTTCTTGGGAAGCCAATTGAATTTATCGTTATGGATAATCAAGGGGCGCGTTTAGTCCCGGACGCGGCGGAAAGTGTCCGGATCGCAAAAACACTGATTGAGCAGGAGGACGTTGTTGCAATTCTCGGTCCCATGTTCTCTAACAATTCCATACAGGTCGGACCCGTCGTCCAGCAACTTCAGCGTCCCCTCATTCCCGGCTCCGCGGATGATCACGTGACCGATGCGGGGGATTTTGTCTTTCTCGTCATCCCGACGACATCAGCCCACGGAACCGTAATGGCACAATTCGCAATCGATCCGTCCGAGCTCAGTGCAGCGACAGCCGCGACCCTCCGTCAAACTGAGAGCGCTTACACGGAGAGCCTGACGCAAGCGTTTGAGGAGAATTTTCAGAAACTCGGCGGGGAAGTCGTTGCCAGCGAAGTTTACCAAGTGGGTGATACAACGTTTGATGCGCAACTGACGAGGGTCAAAGCCGCAGCTCCGGATGTGCTGTATATCGCAGGGGTTATTCCAGATATTCACTTTGTGATGGCACAAGCCAAAGAAATCGGTATCCAAGCGACTTTCCTTGGGCCCGGGAGTTGGGACGAAGTCCAAAAACTCTTCAGCACCTTAACGGATAATGCGCCGTTGGAGGGAGCTTACTTTACCGCAGATTTTAGTCCAGAAGTCCTGAGTGCAGCACACTTTGTCCAGGCTTATATAGCACTGTTTATGACACCGCCGGATAGCGCTGCTGCTTCGGGTTATGATGCCATGTCGTTGTTGGGAATGGCAATTGAAGAGGCGCAAACCCTCAACCCTACTGCCATTCGCGATGCGCTATCCAATATTACGAATTACCAAGGGGCAACGTTCATTTCTCAGTACAATGCAAACCGCCACCCCGTTAAAAGCGTTGTGATTAACACAATTCACAACGGACAGGTAAAACTCTACAAAGTTGTTGAACCGTAACAACAAACATTATGAACGCCAATCTCACCGACATCGAAAATAGGCTCTGGAGTGCTAAGGTCGCTACTCTTGCCGAGATTGAGGCGCAGGGATGGCGTCTCAATCCTGGGCGTTATGTCGGAGTTGCTGAACAAGCCGCTGACGATTTTGACTTTGCGGAACGGTTTGGTGCGCTCAATGAAGAATTGGAAGTCTTGAACGCAGAGGCACGTCAATTAGAGGAACGCATCGCTGAAAATGTTGTAAAGATTCTGGAGGATACGGTATAATATCAAGACACAGGGATGTTGAATGAAGTTATGAGAGATGTGAAATGGGTTGGAGATTCCCGCGAGCAGGTCCGGAGTTTCCCTAAGCCCGCAAAAAAAATAGTAGGGCAGGCGTTAAATGCTGCTCAATCTGGCCGTAAACACATTAACGCCAAACCATTACGAGGAGTGGGCTCCGGTGTCTTAGAGGTCGCTGCGCGTTACGATACAAATACATATCGCGCTGTTTATACTGTCAAACTGGGTGAGAACATCTATGTGCTTCATGCATTTCAAAAGAAATCCACTCGTGGTATCAGGACCTCCAAAAAGGAAATTAACTTGATTAAACAACGTTTGAAAATGGCGAGAGAAATGGAGAGAAAAAATGAGTAAGGAAATCAAAATTGTAGAGAGCTCTGGAAATGTATTTTTAGACATCGGTTTCTCGAAAGAGGAAGCAGAACGTGAACAGTTACGAGTGGATCTCGTGATTAAAATCTGTCAACTTTTTGAGGAACTTGAGCTGACTCCAGCAAAGGCATCGGTGCATTTTGGACTTGATCCATCCGACGTGTCTCGAATACAGAATGGGGATTTTGATTTCAACATCGACACACTATTTACCATTCTAAGTCAACTGAATCGAAATGTCGAAGTTCGTATCACACCTTCAAAGGAAAAAGCTGGGCACTTACGAGTCGTTGCTACTTAAGAAAGCATTTAATAGTACTCAAAATCGCGTCTACTCGAATTTCACAGACACCGCGAATTTCTGCGTTCTTGTATTATCCTCCCATTTCTAATTGAATACTTTTCAATGGGAAACCTGTAGCATAAACTGTTAGTTTGTGCGACCGTTGCAACACCAGAGGAGATCGGTGAATTTTAGGACACACATAGCCTCACCGATTATTGGGACAAACCCATCAAAATGAATCGGAAATAAACCCTTAAAGGAGCAGATTGAAATGATTCAAATTTCTGAACCGATAACTCTTAAAAAACTGTCGCCCCTGATACAAAAACTACCGAAAGTTGAGCGTGAGCGACTCCGTGAATCCCTTGAAAAGGAATCACAGCTGGATGCAGCGATTTTGCTCTATCAAGAAGATCAGGTAACGCTCGGGAGAGCTGCTGAGTTGGCTGGCATCCATCGTTTTGAGTTTGAAGAGGCGTTGGCAGCAAAGGGTATCGTGAGAATTGTTGAAGTGGATTCGGCAGAAGAGTTGGAAGCGCGGATTGCCCCTATCAAACGCCTCCACAAATCAAAAAGTGGTCAGAGGAGATCGCAGGAATTATGAAAAAAAATAAAAAGCGAGATCCAATGCCGCCTCCTAATGCCACCCCAGAGGAAATCGGTGAATTTTGGGATACACATAGTCTTGCTGATTATTGGGACGAAACCCACGAGGTCGAATTTCACGTTAACCTAAAGTCAGAGCAAAAGAGAAAAAGGATGAAAGACACAATTCGTTTTGGTGATTTTGTTGAGGTTAACCCACGGATTCAATTAGAAAAAGGAAAAGAATATCCGTACGTTGAGATGGCTGATGTCACTCCAGGCAATGGGTTTATTTCACCTAAAAAAAAACGGATTTACAAAGGCGGAGGCTCTCGATTTCAATCTGACGACACGCTTTTTGCCCGTATCACACCTTGTTTAGAAAATGGAAAGATTGTCCGATTCAAGGACAACAGTAATCAACCCTGTTTTGGATCAACAGAATTCTTCGTCTTTCGTGGTAAACCTGATATATCAGATTCAACTTACATTTTCTACTTGGCTTTGAGTCCTATGATTCGGGAGCCTGCTGTGAAGAGTATGACAGGGGCATCGGGCCGCCAACGGGCAATGTTGTCATCAGTTGAAGACATCAATGTTCCAGCCTATTCTCTTCCAACCCAACGCAAAATCGCCGCCATCCTCTCCGCCTACGACAACCTCATCGAAAACAACACCCACCGCATCAAAATCCTTGAAGACATGGCACAAACCCTCTACCGAGAATGGTTCGTCCATTTCCGATTTCCCGGACATGCGAATGTGCCGATGGTAGAATCAGCGTTGGGACCGATACCGCAGGGGTGGGAGGTTAAGCAGCTCGGTGAAATGTGTCATGTCTTAATGGGACTATCACCGAAATCTGAGTTCTACAATCAAATAGGAGAAGGTCTACCTTTTCATCAAGGTGTTACAGACTTTGGGGAACGTTTTCCAACAGATAGAGTCTATTGCACCGTTCAAAAACGCATAGCGGAGGTCGGAGACATATTATTTAGCGTTCGCGCGCCTGTTGGACGAATCAACGTGGCAAATAAAAAGATAGTGATTGGTCGGGGGCTTTCCGCAATCCGCAGCAAAAGTGGCGATCAAGTCTTTATGCTTCAACAATTGAAAGACAAATTTCAGACGGAAGACACGATGGGCAGTGGCACAATTTTCAATGCTATCACAAAATCGGATTTATTGAGTGTCCAACTCCTGAAACCTACTCAATCAATAGTTGCCAAATTTGAGGAAGCCGCTGATCCAATTTCTTTAGAATTGGCAAATCTGACAATAAAAAACGCTAACCTCCAACAAACCCGTGACCTCCTCCTCCCTAAACTCATCTCCGGCGAGATTGACGTATCCGAACTTTATACTGGCATTGATCCTAAAAGCAATTGACACGGACAACGCAACGGTGTATAATTTGTAATAACACCATACTAAACCATCCGTAGTATTCAAGAAGGAGGAGAACGAAATGAATGTAACCACTGAATTAACAACCGATCAGGAAGTGCTACCAAAAGATAAGCAGCTGATCCCGGGTACGACTACAGAGCAAACGGATGACGAACAAAAAGCACTTATGAACTATGCTGAGGCACAACTTCGGAAATTAGCCGCGTCTCAAGGTTTAAATTGGAATAAGATGACCGATGAGGAACGCATAGATTTTGTTGATGCTCTTATCCACGAGGACCGCGAGTGCAGCCGATAGCCGTTTACGACACAAATATTCTGTTTTCGGGGACCGGTTGGAAAGGCACTCCTTATCATTGTCTTGAACTAACTCGACAAGGCAAAGTCGAAGGTGTAACTTGCATAGAAATTCTAGATGAATTAGCAGCAAAACTCTCTACCAAACTTAATTTCTCCTCAACCCAAACGAGACAAAGGATTGAGTACCTCTGCGATTTCCTGCGCCTGGTTACAATTAACAACACTCTCAAGATTGTTGATGCGGATCCGGACGACGACAAAATAATTGAATGTGCAGTTGTCAGTTCAGCAACCCATATTGTTACTGGTGATGCACATTTGTTAAAACTTGGAAACTATCAGAATATTCAGATCGTAACAGCCGCAGAATTCTACGCTCAGTTTTCATAGGAACAACAATGACAGTGTGTAATTTACGGCAAGTCATCGGAGAAAATCGTGCAAGAATCTTCTATCATCCAATACTTCACTGAGAAAGGTATCGAGCAAGGTAAAAAACAGTACGCCGTTGAAGCGATACTCACAGTGCTGGAGATCCGCTTTCAGGAGGAGGTAATACGTGATTTTGAGGAAGCAATTGCAGAGGTGAGGCGTGAACGAGCTTGACAACTAATTTAAGATCCTGTGAATCATGCACAACCCCTACAGCGAAGATGAACTCATAGACAACCCACTATTGCTCTCCTTGAAGAAATAGGATGGGAAACACGCAACTGCTACAGCGAATTCGATCAAGGCGATAGCTCACTCGGCAGAAAAACCAAATCCGAAGTCATCCTCACCGCCCGACTCCAATCCGCACTAAAACGACTCAATCCTGACGCAACACAAGATGCAATTACCGAGGCAATTGAACAACTCACCGAGTCCCGCGCACTTCTGGATCCCATTGCAGCCAATCGCGAGATTTACGGACTCCTCAAAGACGGTGTGAAGGTTACCATCACCGATCCAAGCGGCGAAGGCGAAACTGTTGAAGTACTTCGGGTCATTGACTGGGACAACCCGAAAAATAACGATTTTTTCGCTGCCTCCCAACTCTGGATTACTGGCGAGATGTATACCAAACGACCGGATATAGTATGTTTCGTCAACGGGATTCCCCTAATCCTGATGGAGTTCAAACGGATTGATGTGAATCTCTATGATGCCTACAACGACAACCTCCGAGACTACAAAGACACTATCCCACAAATCTTTTGGTACAACGCCTTTATTCTCCTCTCTAACGGCACAGAGAGCAAGGTCGGGAGCCTCACCGCCAGTTGGGAACACTTCGCCGAGTGGAAGCGGGTTCAGCGTGAAGATGAACCGTCTAACCCCTCTTTGCAGACAATCCTATATGCCCTCTGCACACCTGAACGATTGCTTGATGTCGTCGAGAATTTTGTCCTCTTTATGGAGGTACAGGGCGGATTAATCAAGATTCTCGCCAAAAGCCATCAATATCTCGGTGTCAACAATACGATTGACGCTTTGGCGCGAATTGATGCCAATCACGGCAAGCTCGGTGTTTTTTGGCATACACAAGGCAGTGGGAAAAGCATCTCAATGCTCTTCTTTGCACAGAAGGCACTCAGAAAAGTGCCGGGAAACTGGACCTTTGTAGTCGTAACCGATCGCAAGGAATTGGACGACCAAAAGTCCAATACGGTTTATCAGCACATCTACGATTCTTACTACGGGGAGGAAAAAAGCATTTATACCGAGAATTATAGTAAATTATGTAAATAAGTTTACATATATTCTGTAGAAGCACTCTCCGAATCGCGACCCAAGTGCTGTGAGTCGGGAATCGGAGTTCCCTCCTACAGTTCAGATGTAAAGCTAATTGTAGAATCCACTATAAAAAAGCAAAGGCGCGGCTTCAAACCGCGCCTTTATTCATCTACATCCTCTGATTGCTATTCAATCTCGCCGATTTCAATCAATTGGTCGTCCAAAGACCTGTCTGGGCGCGGTAAGTCCCCGAACAACGGACGGAAATATCCTGCACCTGCCGGAGAAATCTGATACCGCTCCGCATCGTAGAACCGCAAATCCAAACTTCTGCGGATAACATGTCCAGACGCATCACGTTTGAGCACCTGTTCTAACGGCAATAGCGTTGGTTCAATCCCGGTGTCTGTCCGTGTAATCGTCGCAACACCGTTGAACATCCCGTCTGAGAGTGCTTGCACCGCCATAGCACCCGCTTTCATTGCGATGTCTCTATCCAATGGAATCGGGCTACCGCACCTTTGGAGATAACCGAGTATCAAGGGACGGAAGGCTGAACCTGAAATCTCGGGCAGCAGTTTCTTCATTGCCTCAACGATAATTTCTGAACATCCACCCGGTTTCGTATGCCCGAACGCATCGAGCTCGGCTTGGGAACTAATCATCAGTTCCCCGGCATCGTTCCGAATCCCTTCCGATACGACAACGATGACGTTTCCTTGCGCTGCGTGTTTTTCACGAATCGCTGCCGCTAATCTCTCCGGTTGATACGGCACCTCTGGCACGACGATAAGATCGGCGAGTCCATAAGCGGCGGATAAGGTTAACCAACCCGCATCTCTTCCCATCGCTTCAACGACAATCACACGGTCGTGCGAATAGGTAGTCGTCCGCAAGTCTCGCACGGCATTGATAACGCTCTGTGCCGATGAAGGGAAACCGGGACAGAAATAGTTGACCATCTTAGAATAATCAACGGCATCCCCCTCCGGCGGATTGATACCCACGTCGTTATCAATCGTTTTGGTTACGAACGTGGTCGTGAATTGATCCGAGAGTGCGGTGCCGACCGTCAAAGTGTCATCACCCCCTATCGGAATCAAGCCGCTAATGTTCAGTTTTTTGAGATTGCTTACCGCTTCGTCCAACTTATTATCTTTAATCAGGTTCGTGCGAGAGCTTTTTAGCAGTGTTCCACCTCGGTTCTCATCAATCAGGTCCGGGGTTAACGTAAAGTAGCGTCCACCTTTCAGGACACCGCGCCACCCTTCCATGAACCCGACCAATTCAAAACCGAGTTCTTCTGCTTTTAAGGCGATGCCTTTCAGGGTGGCGTTGAGCGCACTGGTATCGCCACCCCCTGTTAAAACACCGATCTTTTTGGGCATATTAAACTCCTTTTTAATGGTTATTAGTTGTTAGTTGTCAGCTTGTTGGTTAAGGACTGATAACTGACGACCGAGAATCGACACCTACTTCACAACTTCAAGAAGCACGGGTTTGTCGAAGGCGAGTGCCTTTTCAAATGTCGGTCTGAAATCGCTTGGATCTTCAACCCGCAATCCGATTGCCCCAAACGACTCAGCGAACTGTACGAAGTCCGGGTTAGCCAATTCAACGCCAATCCGTTTGCCGAAACGTCGGAGCTGCCCGCGCTCAATTGAAGTGTATTGATTGTCGTTCATCACAAGCGTCACGACGGGTAGGTCGTACATCACGGCTGTTGCAAGGTCTGGACACGACATCAAGAAACCGCCGTCTCCACTAAGCGCGACGACTTTCCGTTCCGGGTAAGCGACCTGCGCACCGATGGCACCCGTCAATCCGATACCCATTGCGACAGAGACACCCGAAAAGATGTAGCTGCCGGGATGGTAACACGGGAAATGCTGCAGTGCACCGTAGCCAGTAATATTCACATCGACCGATAAGATCGCATCGTGTGGCATCACATCGCGCATCTCCTTGAGGATCTGAGGTGGCTCAATTGCGGTGAATCGACGGCGCAGTTCGCGTAAACCTTCACCCCAACCGCCAGATCTGTTCTCATCACGGAGCGCAGCGTTCAACTGACGCAAAACGAGTTTCGGGTTCGCACCGATACCGACGGTAGCCGGATATTCCTTGTGTATCTCTTCCGTGTCTGCTTCAATATGCAACAGGGGTTGCGGAATCTTGAGGCTCCAGTTTCCCGTATCACGATAGTTGAATCGCGTCCCAACAGCAATCAAAAGGTCAGATGCTTCCATCGCCGCTTGCGCAACACCGTCACGGAAGATACCAATAACGTTCGGTGAATCTTCAGGCACGGAACCTTTTCCAAAGCCCGTCATCACGATCGGTGCGTCTAACAATTGTGCAAATTCAAGCATCTCGGCAGTGGCGCGCGTATGATTGATACCCCCACCAGAGATAATCAGGGGACGTTCCGATTTATTCAGTAATTCCAAAGCCGCGTCTACGTCTTGTGGACCCGCTGCTGTTTGGATACCGTTGTTATACGGCGGCACTGGAAAATCTGCCGTTGCATCCAATGCATCTTTCGCTAACTCAATTAGCACCGGTCCCGGTCTACCTGAACGGAGCGCACTGAAACTCCGATTGATTGCCCCTGGAATCTGATCGACGCGATGCACGATTTCCAGATGTTTCGTCATTGGTGTAAAGGCAGCACGTTGGTCCAAGCCGTGAAAACTCTTCTTTGGGTCGCGCGAGGCTAAGTAAGATGGATTCTGACCGGTAATCCAGAGGACTGGTGAGGACGCCGTATTCGCTTCGCCAATACCGATAGAGGCGTTATTAGAACCGGGACCCGGGACAGTCATGCAGACCCCGACTTCACCCGTTGCGCGCGCGTAACCATCTGCCATAAACGATGCGCCGCCTTCATGGCGTGTCACATAGTGCTGGATGCTATCTTGGTTGTTATACAGTGATTCATAGACGGTGTCGAGATGGTTGCCCGGTAAACCGAAAATGACGCTAACACCTTGTGCCTTCAAACCTTCAACGAAAAGATCTCCACCTGTCATGGTTAACTCCTTTCATATTGCGTAAGCTCAGTTCCAAATTTTACGAAACTTCAAAAAGTCGTCCGTGCTGCGGATCAAACGTAGTATTCAGATACGTCTTTCCGTCAGCATCCCAAGAATCAATGTTTTTCTTTCTGCCGTCAAATATATCCCATTCCACAACACTCGCCGTCGCTCGACGTACCTCAATCAGCGTGTCGATTGCGATATCGCCCCTGTTGAATAGATAGAAGCGTTCAGACCTCCCCGCATCTCTATGGTGAATCTGAACGGTATCGGTCTCCGTATTGTCCGGTTTTACGTACACCGACACGGTCCGCGGCACCCATTTACGCAGACATTTTTTGAGTCGGACGGCTTTCTCATTCAGAGGCCCGCGAAGAATGGTTGCGCGCCGTCCATAGATGAGTTGTTCCAGCGGATACGGTTCGAGTCCTATCTTACCGTTGAGCAGATACGGCATCGGTTCGTCTACGATCAATCTCCCTTTCGCTCTGGTAAATGCTTTCAGACACTTCACTGTCTCCTCTTGCAATGATATGCAGCTCGGCAATAGAACAATCCCGAAGTCCTCCTGAACGTCTGTGCGCGTATTATTTAGACGGAGACCCAAGTTTTTATTGGTCCGTTTTCCGATACGCGATGCATTTATAATCTCCGCTGAAGCCAGTTCCTGTTCCGAAACAATCCTGAAGTCGTATCCGAATTCCCACACCGCTTGACAGAGCCAACCCCACGCTTTCGTTACTTGACTCCACACTTTCTGATCGGGTTTTGTCCAGAGGCTTTGCGTCGGTGCTACCATCAGAAGCGGTCTTTTCGGATAACCTATTGCTAACAGTTGTGAGAGTATTGGTGTTGCCGTATCTGATTTTTTTGCTGTGCTTCTATTTCTGTTTATCCATAGATTAAAACCGAGACTCGCGTCTTCTGCCAGTGTGTGCCTGTCTGTTTTATGACTATCCTTCCGTGCGATGCCGGCGTGTTGTGTGTTGCTACAAATCCATTTTGCGACCGCGAACCGTTTGGGTGTATCTATTTCAGTGACGTTTAGAATCGGGGAGTCCACCTCTGTCAACATCGTTCCCAATTCAAACTCCAATGTCTTAGCGGTCGCTGGTAGACTTAAAGCAAACCGTAATCTCTCTTGATGACAGAAATCACGCAACCCACCGAGGAAACGCTTCGCAAACCGGGTTGTGAGTTCACGCCAAAATGCATTCCGAACCGCTGCCGAATTATAAGTCTCGTAAAACACCAAGGGCAAATAATCGGCGACTGTCGCTTCCATTGTTTCTAAAAGTGCTGGACTCCATGGGACCGACGACGTTTCTGCTTCTAAAACACTCATCACCGATAGGAACTTCGGTAATTCGCAACTGAATCCGATGATGTCTCGCCTTCCGTAAGTCTCTAAATATTCCCTCAATACGTTTTTCACAAACACCGAAACGTCGTTGTCGCTTAAAAGGTCTGCTCCTGGTGTTTCTGTTTGATAAAGCACAATCAACGTTCGCCCGCGAAGCCGTTCAGCGATTTCGAGATCGCCAGCCACACATTTACGGACGTAGTCGCTGATATGATAGCACGGCGCATCGGCGTGGGGCTGTGCGATTAGGTAGTACCGACACGATTCGGATTCGCGCCTTTGGGTAAATTGCTGAAGCGATCCTTGGATTGCTGTCGCTGTTCCTGTGTTACTGACGACCCACTCTATAGCGCTCAACCGATAGCGCGTTTTTAACAAAGTGGATGGCAGCTGGATCCATGCGCCTTCTCCGCGTCGCGACAGTGCTGCTAATTCCGCTCGGTGTATCGCCGCCTCTTGTTTCCGCCTCCATAATAGCACGCTACCTGTCTTAAGAGAGTCCGTCTGCACAATTTTTGCTCCTACTGTTCGCCTGAAAAATTTGCAACCCTTAAAGATTTTGTGATATACTTTATGCAATAACACCGAGGCGTGCTATAGGTGCTGTCCCAATCCACTGAACATACCTCTATTTTATCCGTTAAGCAGTTTAGCACACATGGTGAATTCGTGCAATCAAAACTTTTTCATGTCTATAACTATTAGGAAATAAACATGAACATACTCGAAAATCTTATTTCAGCATTTTCTATCCTTCGCGCGAGCAAACTCCGAACAGTTCTTACGCTTTTGGGAATCACTATCGGCATCGCAGGCGTGATCGCGATGATGTCTTTTGGTGCGGGTGCTGAAAAACTCCTTATGTCCGAAATCGACAATATCGGTGGACCGAGTATGTTTGGTGTTTATCGACCCGGACATATCCGTAAGAATGGACGCTGGCAACGCAATAAGAGTCCACATTACTTAGAAATGAGTGATCTCCGGGATGTCTTAGCAGATTGTCCGTCCGTTGAAGTGGCGACTGTTGAAGGCAGCTACTACATCGGTCTCGGTGTTGACGGAAAATTTCAGCAGACGTACCTCCGCGCCACAACAAATGAATATCAAGCCGTTCGCGACTGGCGTACGGAATACGGCAGATTCCTCGCTGATACCGACATGGACACTTGGACAAAAGTCTGCGTCATCGGTTCTAAGATATGGAAAGAGCAGTTTAAAGGACAGGATCCCATTGGGAAGGAAGTTATAATCAACAACCATGGGAGACACAACCGTTTCACAGTCATCGGCATCATGGAGAGCCGCGGCGATGGACTCGAACGCGGAAAGAGCGATGATAACATGCTTTTCATCCCGATTACAACCGCACAGAAACGGTTTTGGGGACACGATTACGTCGGACACATCATGGTGCGCGCCAAGAGTCCGCTTTTGGTCGAGCAAGCCTTAAAAGAGGTAAAGACGGTTATTATGCGCAACCACGGTGGAGACGACACCTTCTTCCGAACTTGGTCTGCTAAACAAGGCATCGCGAACGCGAAAAGGATGATCTTTATCATAGAGACAGTCCTCGTCGTCATCGCTTCAGTCTCTTTGATTGTTGCGGGTATCGGTATCCTTAATATCATGCTCGTCTCGGTGACAGAACGGATTCCAGAGATCGGGTTGCGAAAAGCGGTGGGCGCGAAAAGTTTTGACATCCGGCTCCAATTCCTCACAGAATCTGTTCTCTTATGTCTCATAGGCAGTCTACTCGGTATTCTATTTGGTGCTGTCGTCGGGAAAGGTTTCGCATGGATAGTGGGTAGATTTTTGCAAGAGATGTCCTGGCCCTCTGTGATTACACCTGAAGCCATCTTGGTCTCTGTCGGCGCTGGTGCAGCCGTAGGTATTTTCTTCGGCTATTATCCCGCCAGCCAAGCCGCTAAGTTAACGCCGATTGACGCAATTCGGCATACATAGGGACGAAAGTGAAAATCTTAGAAAATCTCATTTCAGCGTTTTCCGTGCTTCGCGGGAGCAAACTCCGAACGATCCTTACACTCTTAGGCATTACGATCGGTATCGCGGGTGTGATCGCGATGATGTCTTTTGGTGCGGGTGCTGAGAAACTGATGATGGCGCAAATTGAAAATATCGGGGGCCCCAGTATGTTCGGCGTTTACCGACCGGGGTATGTCCGAAAAAACAACCGTTGGCAACGCAATACCAGCCCACATTATTTAGAAATGCGAGATCTGAACGATATTCTGGCGGACTGTCCTTCCGTTGAGGTCGCGACTGTTGAAAGGAGTCATCCGATCAACTTTGAAGTCGAGGGCAAGCATCAACAAACCTATATGCGCGCAACAACAAATGAATATCAAGCCGTCAGGCAATGGCAGACCGAATACGGTAGGTTCCTCGCCGATACGGATATGGACTTCTGGAATAAGGTGTGTGTCATTGGCGCGAAAGTATGGAAAGAACAATTTAAGGGACAGGATCCCATCGGCAAGGAAGTCGGCATCAACAATAGACGTTTCACGGTTATTGGTATTATGGAGAGCCGCGGCGATGGATTGGAGGAAGGCAGAAGTGACGACAACATGATCTTCATTCCGATTACCACCGCACAAACCCGTTTTGGTGGGCGGAATCGGGTTGGTGCTATTATGGCACGTGCTAAGAGCATCGATTTGGTCGATCAGGCACTCAAAGAGGTGAAGACGGTCATCATGCGCAACCACGGGGGCGACGAAACCTTTTTCCGAACGTGGAACGCCAAAAAAGGAATTGAAGGCGGAAGACGGGTTATTTTTATTATGGAGATGGTCCTCGTCGTCATCGCGTCGGTTTCTTTGATTGTTGCGGGTATCGGTATCCTTAACATTATGCTCGTCTCGGTAACGGAGCGGATTCCAGAGATCGGGTTGCGAAAAGCAGTCGGCGCGAAAAGTTTTGATATCCGTTTACAGTTCCTCACGGAATCCGTGCTATTGTGTCTATTCGGGGGACTGCTCGGTATCGCGTTGGGGGCTGTCGTCGGGCAAGGTTTCGCTTGGGCAGTCGGTCGATTGTTTGGAGAGATAATTTGGCCCGCCGTGATTACATTGGACGCGGTGTTGATCTCTGTTGCCGCGGGTGCGATGGTCGGCATCTTCTTCGGCTATTATCCCGCCAGCCAAGCCGCTAAACTAACGCCGATTGATGCCATTCGGCATACATAGAGATTGGCTATCGGCTGTCAGCCATCAGTGAAGAGCAGTCTTGTAGCATAGACTGTTAGTTCGTGCAATTGGCTATTAGTGATTGGCGATTCGCAAAGAGGGCGAGGATGTCGTCGAAGGGTTTGCGTGTTCTGTTGCGGAACTTTTTGAATGAATATTGTAAGGTAACCATATAAGAATAGTATAATATTTGTAGGGTGGGTGGAAAACCTGTTGTAGCGTAAATCTTATGAGGGATAAAAAATAAATTAGGTAATTGACGGGCAATAAATTGCCCTACTACAAACGGACTGGTTCGTAGTAGTGCGATTTATCGCACGTTTGAAAATTACTGAATTAATAAATTAATCTTCATAAAGTTTGTGCTACAAGACCCCTTTATTGAACTGTGTTAGATTTTTAAGGATAAACAGTGCCTATTTTTAGATTAGAGGAAAATAAACTCATCATCGCACAAGAAACGAACGTTGAACTTGAAAAACATTTGGAGAATTGGGTTGAAAACAGTCCGTGGGCAGTTATCCAAGACGAACTCATTCTGTGGATCGACAGACAAACGAGTGCCCAAGATGAAGAAGGGACTATCTTTCCAGACTTGCTCGGTGTGGATTCGGAGGGAAACCTCGTCATCGTCGAATTCAAGCGCGGAAAAACGTCCCGAAATGTAGTTGCTCAATTGCTTGAGTACGCAGCATGGGCGAATGAACTTTCATCAGAACAGATCCATGAAACTGCTGAAACTTACTTTGAGACTCGCGATGAATTCAGAGGAAGGACTTTTCCCGATGCCTTCAGAGAGGTGTTTGATATACTTGAAACCGACGAACTCCCACCTTTCAATCAGAACTTGCGTATGTTTGTAGTTGCAGAAGAAATAGCACCACGGATTGCAAGTGTCTGCCGTTTCCTCCGAACTTCGTATGGAATGGATATCAGCTGCATAGATGTTTCCGCCTTCCAAACAAAAACTGGTGAAGTACTCGTCAGTACAGAAACAAAGGTTGGAGATGAGGATTCCACTTCACCTAAAGCCCAGCAGCAACGTCGCTCGTCTCCTCCTCGACCGCCAAGTGATAAACCATTAGAACAGATTGTATGGGAAGCAGTCCAGGAATTTACAGACAGAGATCCAAACGCTATATTTGCTCCCATAGACATTCTACGAGTCATTTTGGAGAAGCGTCCTGATTTGAAAAACGAAAGAATGAGAGACTGGATAAGAGCGGGCTGTGTTAACTACCCTGAACGACATATTTATTCTAAAGCCGAAGATAGATATTGGCAGGTAGGAAGGGGAAAATACCGTCTATACAATCCTGAAACAGATGCCTAAGCCAAAGATGACCTATTTTGAAAAAGAAGATATATTGCATCTCGTAATTTCTGATGAACCTGAGGACGGGAGCTTGGAGTTAAGCCCCAATGTTACGGCTGAGTTGAATGAAAATGGGGAACTTATCGGGATTGAAATCCTGAATGCAAGCACTTTCATTCAGAATACGGTCTTAAATGCTAATCCTACTAAAAGGCTTTTGCTGGCTGTCGAAAACTAATAGGTCTCGGCTCAGTGCTTTTTTGACAAATTTCTTTGAATGTGATAATATACCTGCGATTTCGATTATTTGCCCTGCCAGAAGGAAAGGATTCATGAGTAATAACAACCCTTACAAAGATTTCACTACTCGTTTAAAGTTGTTGATTAGCAAGCAGCCCCAGTTGATTACAACCACACTCAGTAATATTTTCACTATGAGGCTCATTGGTAACAAAACCCATGGAGATTTAGCAGAGATTGCTATTTCTGAATTTATCAATCAATACATGTATGATTTCAACTCCGTTCACGTCGGTAAAGATCTTTATCGGGCAAAATCACAAGAGGAAGACATCACAATTACCAACGAAATTACCAAATACAAATTCCCAGTCAGTCTTAAAGCCTATGGTCATGGTCCGCTCCAACTTTCCACTGACAAAAATTCTCTCATGTTTCCAAAATTGACACAAACAGGAAGGGAAATAAGTGAGCAGAACATCATCCAAAATCTTCTGAAAGATACCGCTTTTGCTGAGTTCGATAGCATCAATGTGCTCCCTTTAATCTATGATGAGAAAAAGCAACAATGCAATATACTTGTATTTGATTGGGAACGTGCAGTGGGTGAAACTGCATATATCGTTAGAGAGGAAAGTGGCAGAGGCAGAAAGCATCCTGTTTACCGATTTTACAATAGGAACAGTGATTATATATGTGAAGTGCGCTATGGTGATGCTACTGCTAACGCTCTTCAACGTGGCTTATGGACTCATACCAAGAATGCCCTGAAATATTTTGATAGCATTACCAATGGATGGATTGTTTACTCTCATAACTTGTCCCTTGTTAAACTCTTTTCTCATGCCCTCGTTTCTTCAGAGGCAGGACATATCACGGCGTTTGAGAAGATCAAGGAAGATATTGCAAATATAAAGCAGCAATTGGGGATGGAAATATGATGCAAACACTTCCTCTTTTCAACGATCTCATACTTGATCCTCCTCCTACCCAAAGCATAAAATACATCGGTTCCAAACTAAAACTCATCCCACACATCCTACAACTCATCAAAAAAGTCAACGCCAAAACAGTTCTCGATGGGTTCTCAGGCACAACTCGCGTCTCACAAGCATTTGCTAAACTCGGCTATACCGTCGTTTGCAACGACATCGCCCCGTGGTCAAAGGTCTTCGGGACCTGCTACCTCCGCAACACGAAACCGAGAGAAGTTTATCAGCCGCTTATTGCCCACCTCAACGCCGTTCCACCGATTGAAGGCTGGTTCACAGAACACTACGGCGGAGATGCCAACGGTGGGTGTGCTATCCAAACCGACGGACTCAAAAAACCGTGGCAGCACCACAACACCCGTAAACTTGACGCGGTTCGGCAAGAAATCGAAACCCTCAATCTCGATCCCGTTGACAAAGCCGTTGCACTGACAAGCCTCATCCTCGCACTCGACCGTGTTGACAATAGTCTCGGTCACTTTTCTGCCTACCTCAAGGATTGGGCACCGCGCGCCTATAAAGCGTTACGGCTTGAGGTGCCTGAAGTCTTCACGTCAGAGGGAGATCATAAAATTTACCAAACCGACATCTTTGAACTCGTACCGCAGGTCTCCGTTGACTTTGCTTACTTCGACCCGCCTTACGGTTCAAACAACGAGAAGATGCCGCCCTCCCGCGTCAGATACGCCGCCTACTACCACCTCTGGAAAAGCGTGGTGCTCTTCGACAAACCGACCCTTTTCGGCAAAGCAAAACGGCGAGAAGATACATCAGATCCCCTCGCCGCCTCTGTATTTGAGGAATTTCGGCGCAACGATGACGGACGCTTTATCGCTGTTGAAGCCATTGCTGACCTTATCCAGATGACACAGGCGCGCTGGATACTGCTATCCTACAGTTCCGGCGGTCGTGCGACTGCTGAGCAGCTCAACGAAGTCATGGAGCGGAACGGAAAACTCCTCACTGTCCTCGAATTCGACTACAAAAAGAACGTCATGGCAGGCATGAAGTGGACTAACGAGTGGATAAGCGGCGCTGAAGAACCGAATCGAGAATTCCTTTTTCTCCTTGAAAAGAACTAAAGCGTGAGCATTTGCGAAGTGTCTTTACAAAACGCTTTCACTCGCGGATGCTCCAGCACTTCAGGGTTAAGCATATACGCCGGTGCGCGTCCTTCAATCGCATCTGTAACCTGCCCAATCGTCCGCAGATCCAAACGAATCCCAGACTCGACGGTCATACCGGCATTGTGGTTCGTACAGATGATACGCGGGTGGTCCTTGTGAATCGCTCGCGGTCCGTTAACCGGATCGTCCACGACATAATACCACAACCGGTTTTCACGAACAGCGCGGTTCGCTGCCGCGTCGTCAACAAGATTCCCACGCGACGGATTGATGAGGGAGGCGTGTGGCTTCATCGCGCAAAACTCTTCGTAGCCGACAACAGTATCCGCACCCGATAGGTGTAGAGAGACAGTATCGCTTTCCCTGAAAAGCACCAACGGAGAATCAACCGCTTCCGCCCCAAATTCCGCTGCGAGTTCAGCAATACCTGGACGGATGTCATAAACCAAGAGTCGTCCTTGTTCACCAAGCAGCGGACGGGCGCGCCGCGCAACCTCTTGTCCAATCCGACCGAAGCCGTAGAGACCGAGCGTGGAACCCATCGCCTCATGCGTTTTGATGAGTCCAAAATCACCGCTGTGCGAAGCCCTGTTGAGCGTATAGACCCGCTTCAGCGTTGCGAGCCACTGTGCAATCGCATATTCAGCAACGGTCACCATGTGTTCCGGGGCAATCGTGGCAATCACACCGTATTCAGTCGCCATATCCACGTTAACGGTTTCATAGCCGACACCCCAGCGCGCAATGATTCGGAGCGATGTCGCCGCTTGGTAGAAACTTTCATGAAAAGGCACTGAGCTGGCTATGACACCCACAACGCCATCGGCGTGTTCGTCAGTCAGTTCCCGCGGGTGGATGCTCAACTCACCGAGTTTCCCTAAATCTGCCAACGCCGCTCGGCGTTCCGCAGTATCGAACTCAGGGTTTTCAAAAATCTGAGAGAGAAGAATCTTGGTTTCCATAGTATTGTCTGTTTAGCGACTAATCCGCACACTCCCTGCTTGTATCGCTGTTTCTGCCTCTTCTGCCGTTGCCCAGTTGAAGTCTCCGGGGAAGGTATGCGCCAAGGCGGAATAACCCCCCGCGAAATCGACTGCCTCTTGGGGTGATTTTCCGTTCAGTAGGCTATAGATTAATCCTGACGAGAAACTATCGCCGCCACCCACGCGGTCTACGAGTTCTAAGTCCTCATAGATACGGGAGAGATAAAACGCATCGCCATCAAACAGCAGTGTCCGCCAATCGTTGAGCCAACCGGTTTTTGCATCACGTAGAGTTGTGCCGATCATCTGAACGTTTGGAAAAGCGTCTTTAACCCGTTTCGCCATCTCTTTGTAGCTATCGGGTTCGAGTTTGCTATAGGACTCGGTTGTGCCTTCCGCTGCGAAACCGAGCGATTTCTCAAAATCTTCTTCGTTCCCGATGAGAACAGAGACGTGCTCCATCATCGGTCGGTTCGCTGCTTGTGCTTCTTCCGCACTCCAGAGTTTGGAACGGAAGTTCAGATCGTAACTCGTTTTGACACCCGCTGCGCGCGCCGCCTTGAGTGCTTCTGCTGAGACAGCCGCTGCCGATTCCGATAAAGCCGGTGTGATACCGCTGAGATGAAACCAACGCGCACCGCTAAATATAGATTCCCAATCAATCTCACCGACCTGCACGTTGGAAATCGCAGAATAACCACGGTCATAAGTGACGCTGCTCGCACGCGGACCGGCACCCAATTCGAGATGATAGAATCCGTTCCGCTCTAAACCGATCCCGTCGAAGTCTGTCCAGACGATGTTCGACATATCCACGCCGAGTTCACGTCCTTTGTTGCGGATATAGCGACCCGACCAGTTATCGACGAGTCGTGATACCCACGCCGTCCGCAATCCGAGTTGTGCAGCGTTGACGGCGACGTTCATCTCCGCACCGCCTGCTGTGATTTCCAGCGATGACACCTGCTCAAGCCGCATAAAATCGGGTGCTGTGAGTCGGATCATCGCTTCACCGAATGTAACCAAATCGTACATATTTATTCTCCTACTTTGATGTCTGTTTTGTGCTGATATTCGTGATAAAGATTTTCAATGCACGTTCCACAAAAACAGTAGACTCTGCCGTAGCCGCCGACCTCTTTTTCCAGCAATTCGGTCATTGGGAACTCGTCTTGGCACATCGCACAAAGTTCTATCTGTGCTTCCGGTGTAGCGTCTTCTGCATCTGATTTCTGCCGGGAAGACATAAAGTGCAAGAGCAGCCAAACCACAATAGGCGTTAGAATTACAAAAATGATAAATAGCATTCAGTGTTCCCTTCATAGCGACGGACAGCAATTCGTATTCTCGTTACTATAGCCGATACCGCTGAGAATGTCAACGGAATTGTTATGGGTTATAAGTTATAAGTTATAAGTTAAGAGGTTTCTCCGTAATAATTTTCCTAATTGTTAGCGTAGAAGGAAAGGGGCGCGAGTGGGAACTCGCTCCTACAAGGAGCGGCGGCATGCGTAGAATTGTTTTGGCTAATTCCTGACTTTTGTGCTAAAATACTGAAAACTAACAACCGAAAACTGACAACTGAAAGCACAAATGACTAAAATAGCACACGTAGACGTTTACCCGACTGCTGTCGGGATGAAAGATGTCTTCAACATCGGCACCGGTTTCGTCGGGGATGCCGCTTCCGCAGGCGATCATGTTTTCGTCAAAATTACGACAGACGACGGCTGCGTCGGTTGGGGTGAACAACGCGCCCTCCCGTCTTGGAGCTACGAAACCACGGAGTCCATCACAACTACTATCCGACATTACATCGCACCCCTACTCCTCGGACGCGATCCGCGCAATCACAACGAAATCCATTACGCCATCTACGATGCCTTGAAACCCGCTGTCAGCAATGGACATCCATTCGCTAAAGCCGCAGTAGACATCGCGCTGCACGACCTCCGTGGACGGCTTCTGGATGTGCCGGTGCATACCCTCTTCGGTGGGAAACGACACGACGCGCTGCCGCTCTGTTACGCCTTGAGTATGGATACACCAGAGATAATGGGTTTGAAGGCGAAAGCGTTATCTCCGTGTTCCTGTTTCAAAGTGAAAGTCGGTGGCAACCCGGCGGAAGATGAGGCACGGTTACGCGCAGTCCATGAAACGATGCCACACGCCAAGCTCTGGATCGATGCGAATCAGTCCTACACACCCTCTAACGCCCTTGAATTGCTGAAGCGAGTTTCGGACATCCGCGAGATTTACTGCATGGAGCAACCCGTGGCGAGCCAAGACTGGTTCGGTATGAAGCGCGTCCGAGAAGACGCACCCGTTCCGCTTGCGATTGATGAAGGCTGCTTTACGTCCTTCGATCTGGCAAAGATCGCACGCTTGGAATGTGCCGATGCCGTCGTTCTGAAGGTCTGTAAATCTGGTGGTTTAGCAGAATGCCTCAAAAGCGTCCATGTCGCCGAAGCCAACGCCTTAGAACTCCTCGGCAGCGGTTTAACTGAAGCAGGGATTGGGTTCATTGCCAGTGTCCACCTCTTTTCAACGTTAGATTTAGTCCTACCTGCTGAGCTCAATGCTCCTGCTTTTTTGGAAACTTTGGCAGTGAGTGGTGTCGAAATTCAGGATCACGTCGTAACAGTGCCAGACGGTCCGGGACTTGGTGTCACACCTGATGAGGACTATATTAAGGCGAACCTTCTGTAGGAAGGAACTCCGATTCCCGACTTCCCTATTAAAGCGAACCTTCTGTAGGAGGGAACTCCGATTCCCGACTTCCCTCTGAAGATCGCGAACCCTTAATCAGGATAAAAACCTCTATCAGAATAGCAACAGCAATCGCCACACCACAGAGTAAGTATGGGCTCCGAACGCCGAGTTGCGAATCCGCTGAGATACCACCTAAGAGCGGACCTAACAATATCCCGACACCGAGTATCGCTTCGTGCCACCCGCTTTTGTTCCCCTTGTCCACATGTCGATCCAACCCGTAATAGAGGCTGCTGAAATAAGTAAAAGCAGCGGATACACCGATAATCCCAAACGCGAATGCCCAAAGGAGTGTGTGTTGGGTGCCCCATATTCCGAGGAAACTGAGTATTGCCAGCAACTGAACGACGAGTATTGGCGCGAAACGGTAGTGCCAACGGGTTGAGTACCCCGTCCCAAGAATAACGAACGCCAGTGTCTGCAGACTACCAAGCGTTAGCATGAGATTGCCGAACGTTGTAGGCAGCATCCCCATCTCCTTCGTCAGTTTCGGTGCGAGGCGTCTCAGGACCCCAAGCACGAACCAAGAGGCAAGGTTCGCACATCGCGCAAGATTGAGATGCGTTGTCCGAACGGGTAGGGATGGATAAAGCACTTCGGGAGGCTCTGATTGCTCGGTTCTGGCAACATCGAGTTTCAGGAAGTTACTTCCGAAAATTGTCACGACGGTGAACAACGTCGAGATGCCAGCAAGATAGAACGGTATAAACGGATTCGCGTCGCCATACAGATAACTGGAGAACACTGGACCTAAAGTAATACCCATACTCCAAAACAGGTTGAAAAGCATGACGCGATGGACGAGTTCACCTTCGCCCTCGCGTTCAGCAAGCCATGCCTCATAAGCCGGCCAGAAGAGTGCCATACTCACACCGATGCCAGGAAAAATAAGCAAGAGGTGCGTACCGTTCCGACAGTAGGGAAGCCCGAGACACGCAGCCCCCAGCACCAGAAACGCAGCATAAAGCACGTATCTCCGATCTATCCGATCCGACAGTCGCCCGAACGGAATCGCCAGCATCACGAAAAAACCGGTCATAATCGCATTGAGGATCCCCAGAAACGTGGAAGATAATCCTAAATAACTCGTATAAAAGGAGGTGTTGGTGAGGACACTGCTATAGGCGAAGTCGATGAGTAGTACGGGAAAATAGACGGTAAGCAGTTGGGGGAGTTTTAAATTTCGGCGCATTAAGGCATCGGGGTTGAAAACCCCTCCTACAAATATTATGACAGAAGGCATCGGAATTGAAAATCCCTCCTACAAATATTAGGGCAGAAGGCATCGGGATTGAAAATCCCTCCTACAAATATTATGACAGAAGGCATCGGGATTGAAAATCCCTCCTACAAATATTAGGGCAGGACGACCTCTGCATCAATCATGTGATAGCCCGTCGCACCCACCGGTTCGACATCAATCCCGATTTCGTCTTGGACGACCCCGTTGTTAGCGGTTGCTCTCGCATAGATTTCAACGGGCGCTGCGTTTTCCGGGACCTGCCACTCCCATTTCCAGAGCACCCATGCCAGCGGTGTGTCTTTTGCCCAAATTTCCGCCGCTTCCCACGTCTGACCGTAGTCGATACTGACTTCGACCTTCTTGATACCGTCGTGGTTCCCCGCATCGAACGCTGCACCACTGATTGTATACGTTTTTCCGCCTGTGATCTTTTCGCCTTCACTGGGTGTGCCAATCATTGCAGCGAGTTTAACCTGTGCGATCGGATCCCACCCGCGTTTCTCCCAATAACTTTCATGTTCCGTCGCCAATTGGATATTAACAATCCATTTCGGGTTTTTCGTGCCGTAGTTCCCCGGGTTCAGCAAGCGAATCGGAAAGCCGTGTTCTGTTGGAAGTGGAACGCCATTCATCTCATAAGCGAGAAGTGTGTCTGTCTCCATTGCCTCTTCGAGTGGAATCGCTGTATGATAGCCGTCTGCGCAGCGGAAAACGACCACCTTGACTTCAGGCTTAGGACCGACTTTTTCAAGCAGATGGCGTAGACGTACGCCTTTCCACTCCGCATTGCTCATCTGTTCCGTGCCAATTGGGTCCCCGATACATTTCAACGTCCGTATCGCCGTAACAGATTCCATCGCCTTGATGTCCTCAATGCCTAAGGGGCGCATCGGTTTTTCGATGAGTCCAGTGATAGCCATTCGCCACGTTGCGCCGTCAAGCACAGCCGGATCCCCGATCTGTAGGATATAGAAATCGGCATTCGGTGTTATCAGCGTGCTCGGCTTCAGGGACGGCATGGCTTCCGTTTGTCCTTCGAGTTGAAGCGGCAGGACCATACCTGCGGCACTAATCGCGCTCAGTTTTATGAATTTTCGTCTTTTCATTTTTTTAATTTTCCTTGCGGTTCGGTCAGCGTTATGACATACTGACTGCTATTTCTCCTTGCGTCTTTTTCTGCTTCGCATTCGCATTGTAATTTTCACAACGCCTCTCACCATAATCGCTGTGCCGCCAATCAGAAATAACGGCATCCCCCATCTCCATTGAAAGAAAAAATAGGCGATAAAACTGACGGACATGAAAACGATGAGCGTATTCAGGAGTTTTCTATTTTCATACCATTTTTGTATTTTTTCGTTGGAATGGATTTTCATACTTGTCCGCTTCTACTTACGCCTTTTGGGAACTATGTTTGACAGGTAAGCTGTCGTGCATCAGATACCCAATCGCACCGAAAACCTTTTTCAGTTCGTTTATCGTAAGCACCGTTTCGCTCAATGTAAACAGATCATCAACCAATTTCCGGCACCGCCTACAAAAATGTTATCATATATACTACCAAGTGTCAAGAGAAAATGGGGCGCAGCAGGGCTATCCAGTTTCCATTTTCCGCATTTTATAGTTGCCGCTTGTTTGCAAATCTGGTATGCTATCCACAATTTACACGCCAATAGAAATGCTTTTCTCAAAGGACCGGAACTTCTCATGGCAAAGCAACCGAATATCCTCTTTCTTATGACCGACCAGCAGCGTTTTGATACAATCGGTGCGCTGGGTAATCCGCTTATTCAGACGCCGGGTCTGGATCGACTTGTTCGCGAGGGTACGAGTTTTACGTCAGCGTATTGTCCATCGCCTGTCTGTGTGGCATCGCGATGCAGTTTCCTGCTTGGACAGTGGCCCCATCAGACCGGCTGCACAAACAATTCACCCATGCCGCAAGATCGGGTCTCGGTGATGGAATTGCTGAACGAGGTAGGCTATCAGACCCACGGCATCGGTAAGATGCACTTCTCTCCACAGAGCCGCAAAATGTGGGGGTTTGAAACGCGAGATTATTCCGAAGAAGGTCCAGGTCCTGACGATTTCACGGAGTTTCTCCACGAAAACGGCTACGATCATATCGTCGCACCGCACGGTGAACGGAGCGAATACTACTATATTCCGCAACCCTCGCAGCTTCCGGCACGTTTGCACCACACACAATGGGTAGGCGATAGAACACTCCGATTTTTATCCGAGCGTAATACAAATCGACCATTTTTATGTTGGTCGAGTTTTATCAAACCGCACCCACCCTTTGAATCGCCGGTGCCGTGGAACCGACTCTATCGCACCGTCGAGATGCCGCTTCCGTTCCTGCCGCCCGACTATGCGCATCTGCATACCTATTGGAATCGGCATCAGAATCGTTATAAATACCGCGACCAAGGCCGCGATATGAATCTCCTGCGGACAATGCGGGCTGCCTATTACGCTGCTATCTCCTTTATTGATTACCAAGTCGGTCGAATCCTCGACCAGCTTGAAGCCGAAGGCGAGTTGGATAACACACTAATCATTTACACCTCCGATCATGGCGAGCTGCTCGGTGATTACGACTGTTATGGGAAACGCGCTTTCCTTGACGCAGCGGCTCGGATTCCGCTACTCGTCCGCTATCCTGAGCGTTTTGAGACGAACGTACAGTGCGCCACACCGACCAGTTTAGTCGATGTGCTTCCAACCAGTCTTGGTGCAGCCGGACTGCCGTTACAAACAGACCGAAGTGGCGCGGATCTCGCAGATATTGCTACGGGCAGTACCCAACGGGACGCTATTATCGGTCAATTGGGACAAGAAGGCACGGGATTGTATATGCTCCTTACGTCTGAATACAAATACATCTATTCCGCTGCGGATCGTAAGGAGTGGCTTTTCAGACGTGCACCGGACAGACTTGACGAACGTAGCGTTGCGGGTAATCCGGGATATGGGAGCGTCCTCAACACCTATCGAAAACGCTTGATTGAATGGTTCCGCGAGGATGGATACGAAACACCGCTGGATGGCAACAGATGGCGAGACTTCCCGCTACCCCATGAACCAGAAAATCCGGATGCCGGTCAGCTTTTCCAAGATGGGCGTTCTGTGAGTGATCAGTTTCCGGAGGGCTATTCACCAAAGGTTGACACACTTAGGTAATGGTTAATAGTTGTTAGTGATTAGTTGTTGGTTAATGGCTTTCGGTTAAGCGAAAAACCGAAGTTCCCACAGCCTAACAGGCTATGGTACAAACTTCATTGTTGCCCTCCACAGTTTCACGAAAAAGACACCCCACAGCCTAACAGGCTATGGTACAAACGCGAATGCGGAAATTATGCCGATACGTCGCTCCGTTAAAATGCTGCTTTCAAAAGCAGCATGGCGCGCCTACAATACCTACCGTAAAGGTGCGCGTTACCCATCCGAACTTGCACACACAACCGAATTACTGAATGGAACGCGCGAAACCCTTGCGGCGTTTCAGAAAGTGCGCTTAGAGCAACTCATCCAGCACGCATATCAGACAACACCTTATTATCGTGAATTGCTAAAGACAGGGTCGGTAAGTATGTCGGAGATCCCACCCCTTGAGAAGCAGGACATCCGAGAACATTTGGCGCGTCTCTGTTCTGAAGCCTTTACGCCGGAACAACGCATTAAGAACGCGACGGGTGGTTCAACTGGCACACCGCTTACCTTCTATCAAGACAGAAACTATTGGAACCAGCGAAATTTAAGCGTTTACTATTTTGATAGATGGGCGGGTTGGGACCTCGGTGAACCTCAGTTGATTATCTGGGGAGCACCCGCAGATCTGAGAGGCGACGCACACTGGAAACATCGGCTCAATACCTTTTGGCGGAATCAGTATTGGCTCGACGGATTTCACCTCACAGACGAGACAATGCATGCAGCCTTTGAGAAGATGAATAGGTGGAATCCGGGGACAATTCTCGCCTATCCCTCCTCGCTTTATCAGTTCGCCAAATTCGTTTATGAAAACGGCTTGAAACCGAGATGGAGTCTGAAAGGGATTATCTCTTCGGCGGAGATGCTCCATCAACATTATCGTAATTTGGCGGAGACTGTTTTTGACGTTAAAGTCTTCAATCGTTATGGCGGACGTGAGGTCGGTTTAATCGCGATGGAGTGCGCTGAAGGCAGGATGCATATCAACTGTCGGGACCTTTACCTCGAAATAGACAGTCCCGATCCATATAGGCACCCTGGCGATATTTTGGTTACACACCTCAACAACTATGCAATGCCGTTTATTCGTTATCGGATTGGAGACATCGGCGTTTTCTCTGACGAGATGTGTCCATGTGGTAATGCGTTGCCTATTCTGGCAAATCTGTTCGGACGCTCTACGGCGACCTTCCGAACGAGAACCGGGACGTTGATACACGGCGGGTATTTTACACAACAATTCTATAATGTTCAAGGCGTGAACCAGTTCCAACTCGTTCAGGAAACGCTTGATAGATGCGTTTTGAAACTGGTTATTAACGAGCAGTGGCGGGAGGCGACACGTCATCACCTTGTTCAGAAAATCCAGGAGGCACTCGGTGCGGATGTCGTTATTGAAGTAGCGTTTGTTGATGCTATTCCGCTTCCTGCTTCAGGCAAACGAGAATTCACGATTTCGAGAGTAACAGGAGTAAGTTGATCTCACTGAGGTTTTACCAACTATATCTCCTCCAAGAATCTGATTTTATCTTCGAGATTTTTGATTTGTCCCTCAAGAACTCTGTAATCTTTCTGACGGAGTGCCATAATAATTTGTGGGACACCAATTGCTAACACGATTAAACCCATAAGACCTGTCACAAATATCAAGATGATGTTTTGTTTCCCATCTACTCCTGCAAATTGCTTGTCAATTGCCTCAAATTGCTTGTCAATTGCCTCAAATTTCGTGGTAAACTTGGTATCCATTTCTGCCAATTTTGTGGTAAACTTGGTGTCAAGCACCTCAAATTTCAGATCCATGTACGCTTGCATCCGTTTTTCGAGAGCAGCATTCTCGGCTTTGACAATCGCGGTGACCTCTTCTCGAATGACTCGGATATCTTCCGGGGTCAATTCTGCAAGCACGGGAGCCGCGACCAGTAGAAATAGCGCAAACGGAAATAAAACTTTCATGAATTCTTCCCCCTTGCAAACATTATAGCCAATCTGCTGACCAAATACCAGTTAATTTTTATTTTTTCAACAAAGGTCTCGGAGCGGCGCGTTCCGTTCTGTTCCACCTGGCAGATACGCCAAGATCAATCCATCAACCGGTAGACTCCGATCTGCGACAACGCCTGTACTCTGTTCTGCTGTCACACCTTTGGAAAGCAACAGATAGAAGGTATCCTTCTTCCAACCGGGGGTCGTAAAGAAATTTCCCTGTCCTTTTGAGATAACCAAATCTGCCTGTAATAGTGCATTGAAGAATTCAGGGGTGCCGTGATAAAGATTCGTCCCGATTGTCTTCGCACCCGACGACATCAATCTGACAGTGCCGTGCTGAATTGCTGCCTGAAGTTCGACGAACTGCGGATAGTTCACTATTTCGTGAAGATCGGCAAGCGTTACATCGTTGCTGGCATCTTCTGCTTTCCCAACAACCGTGATACGGTGTCCGCACCCGACAAGGTCTTGAACGAAGGCGATGTCAAAGATGACCTCACCATCGTTGTCAGCAAGCCAGAGGAGATCCTGTGGCTCCCCATCAATCACCTTTGCACGGAAGGTTTCATAACAGTCTATGGCAAAAGGTGCTTCGACTGCGGCGCGCAAGACTTCAGAAAAGTAGTCTGGATTCGCGTTCAATCGCTTCATAACCCGTTCGCTATTGTAATCGACGATATTTCCGGTGACGACCAACTTCAAACGTTGTAACCAACCGTTGCTCCAGAACTCCGGCAGCAGTTCCAAGGCGGTCTGTCGGGCTTTGCGCTTGTCATAGTGATAAGGGTTTGGGTTCCCGCTATGAAGCGTTACCATCTCGAAGATACTCCCCCATATCTCTTCAGAGGTAAGGGATTCAATCAGGTATGCACCGTTGGCGAGACGCATATCCAACAGCGTTTGGACTGCTTCACGCATCACTTGTTGGCGTTCCGGCGTGCGTGCGGCTCGTGGAATCAGTTCCGTAGCACTGTGCGACAGGACATGCTGGCGCAGGTTCTCCCAATCGGGCAATTCTTTCTTCTCACCAAAGGCGAAAAGCCCTGGGATATACCCGGGTGGCACAATCTGATCGAAGATCGGTTTCGGTACTGAGGGTGGCGTTTGCGCTGGTGGCACGCCAAGCGTCCGATTTGCTAAGACAATACCCGCAGGGATTACTGTTCCACGCGCGACAACCGATGAGAGTTGAACGCCGTTTCCGACGCTGACTGCATCGAATGTGCAATTTTTAATCGTACTTCTTGTAGCGAGACCCCGGACAGGTGCTGCGACTGTTTCAGGGAATGGGTTGCCTTCAAATTTTGTATCGGTTGCAGAAACACCCGCTAATCCAACCGAATCCCCTACCGTTGTTGCCCCGAGCAGTGTGACGTTCTCAAGCCTACAATAGTCTCCAATTTGGACATTTCCGCCGAGATGTACCCTGCCGATGAGATAGCACGCCGTCCCTATCTCGATATTATCGCTGCCCAATGTTATCTGTGCGGCAGGATCAACGCGAATCCCTTTCTGCGCAAGCAATTCACGGGTCTGTGCAAAGCGTGCTGCCTCACCCGATAAGACGTTTAACCAGCGGTTAACCCCTGACAACACCTCACCGCGATAGATGAAAGCGTTTGTTTTCAAACCGTCTTCATAGCAGTGGCGTATCAGATCGACGTGGTGAAGTTCGTTGTTTCGGTTTGGGTGGGGTTGTAACCGATCTATCCGATCTAACAACGCGTTTTTCCGAATGAGCGTAATGCCTGTGTTGGTGTATGCCTCACCGTTGTGCCATCTATCCCACATCCACTGCTTTTCGGCTTCGGTCATATCGTACCACTCTTTGGTCCCGACGAGTTTCCCTGCTGTACCAAAGAAAAGTCCGCCCTTATCGACGACTGTTTCAGGGATTTTTCCGCATAAAGTGACATCCGCACCAGAGATAAAGTGGGAGAGCAGCGTCTGTGCAAAAATGTCTCTCTCCAAAAAGGGTTCATCCCCGAACGATACGCCGATCCATTCAGCGTCTGATTCACGGAGTGCCGGGAGTGCTGCCTGTAATGCGCCACCGGTGCCGTTCATCTCTGCTTGGACAGCGTAAACGGCGTTGGGACCTAATAACTGTTCTGGAGACTCACTTTTCTCAATACGCGCTGCCATCTCTGGGTTGATAACGACAATATCGGGACGCGTGCCGGGGAGATGCTGTCGGGAGCGTTGGAGCATATTCTGTTCGCCGAAGGTGATGTCCAGCGTTTTGCTCAAGCGTCCTGTCGGGTCGATACGGGTGCCTTTACCGGCAGCAAGTACGACCCATTGGGGAGTGAGGTGGTTTTCAAGCGTATCTTTGGGGAGTGCAGAGAGGAAAACTTCAAGTGCAGCGGTATCTGCTGAGATCGCCGCGAGTGTGTCTTCTAATTTGCAACCGAGAAGGTTTTCGAGGAGGCGTGTTTTCATTTACTTATCACTGTCTAAGTCTACTCCGTGATTCAGGAAAAAATAAAGAGGGTAGGCGCGACACCTACCCTTATAAATTGTGAGTAACGCTTAGACGTTACAGACATCGTAAGCGTGTTGCATCGCGTCAAAGGCGTCGCCTTTGGGTCCGAACTCATGACCGACATAGAGGTCGTAGCCTGTTTGGACGATAGCGCGCATCACGGCAGGATAGTAAATCTCCTGCTCATCGTCGAGATCGTGCCGTCCAGGGTTACCGGCTGTATGGTAATGCCCAATGTAGTCGCTGTAGTCGGTGATGTTCCGAATGAGGTCGCCTTCCATGATCTGCATGTGGTAGATGTCATAGAGGAGCTGCGCCCGTGGTGAACCGACGCCTTTACAGACCTCAACACCCCATTCCGTCTTATCGCACTGATAGTCGGGATGGTTGACTTTGCTGTTGAGCAACTCGATACAGAGGTTAATCCCTTTTTCTTCAGCGGCTTTGGTGACGCGCGATAAACCTTCTATGGTATTATCACGTCCCTCCTCTTCTGATTTTCCTTCTCGGTTTCCAGAGAAACATATCAGTCCAGGGATGTCGTTCGCTGCGGCGATGTCGATATTCTTAAGGAGCTCGTCCTCAATACGGTCGTGATTTTCGCGCTTGTTCAAGCCATCGGGGAGTGAGGCGTGTCCAGAAATAATCGCAACACGCATTCCGTGGTCTTTGACGACCGACCAGTATTCTGCGGGCAACATTTCAACGGATTTATAACCGATGTCAGCGGCTTTTTTGATAACTTCTATTGGGTCTCTGCCACGGCTGAAACCGCCGAAACAGATGGATTGATTAATTGGCATAATTCTCTCTTTCTTTCGTTTTTAAAGTAACCTAAGTTGCCATCTTTGTAGCATGAGGCACGTCGCCTCTGGGTGCGCAAACTAACAGTTTGCGGTACAAAGCTCCACGGATAAGGACATTCTTTATAGGTCTACTGCTTTACCCGTGCGGAAGGAGGTACTCGCAGCGAGCATGATCCGCAACGTCTCTAACGCATCGCTATAGGGTGATAGAATCTGTGAACCATCGCCACTCTTCACGGCATCAATAAAGACGCGATCCCGATCTTGTCCACCTTCGTTTGAGAGCGGTTCTGTCTCGCCGCCACGGTTGACTTGGTTTGGACCCCCGACGGTAACGACCAACCCACGTGTGAACACTTCGAGTTGAACGCGATTGAAACCTTCCATAGCGCAGCAGGAGACGATGTTGGCGACACTTCCGTTCTGGAACTCAATATTGACCATGCTGATGTCGTCTACATCGTAGTTTTCGACATCCGTCATGCTACCGCTTGCGGCGACACCGTGTACGGTCTTACCGTCGCTGCCGACGAGGAAACGTGCGAGATCAAAGATGTGTGTTGTCTGTTCGACGTGTTGTCCACCGGATTGTGCGCGGACGCGCCACCACGGTGTACCGGGCAGTCCACCCACCCAATAGCCGAGTGCCCCGAGGATTTGGGGTTGTGCTTCGAGCATGGCTTTCGCATTCTGTGCGTTGCCGCCGTAACGCCAGTGATAACCGACACTCGTAATCACACCGCTCCGCGCAATGTCTTCATTGATAATGACTGCCGGTTCCAATTCACTGTGGATCGGTTTCTCAATGAACATTGCAATCCCTTGTTCGCAGGCAATCCGTTCTTGTTCGCCGTGTGCGAAGGGGGGTGTGCAGATATAAACGGCGTCGAGGTCTTCTTTCTCGTACATCACGCGATAGTCGGTATAAGCGTTTCCACCGAATTCTTCGGCGCGTTGTTTCGCACGGTCTTCCGAGATGTCACACATTGCAGAGAATTCAACGTCCTCAAAGTTGTCTTTGAGATTGTTCATGTGTGCACCAGCCATCCCGCCGGTTCCGATAAAACCGAGTTTCACTTTATCCATATTTTCTCCTTAAAAAATGCATAGCGGGTTTCCAACCAAATTTGAGCGTCTATTTGTTGCTGCAGTATGTTTGGTAAACAAGAACGGGCAATAATGCACTTCGCATGAATCAACGGTATTCATGCCGTGTGGCATGAACCGGGGCGAGTACGCCGCAGAATTGCCCTACTACAAACAAGATTTACCTATAATTTTACGATGGACAACCCAGTAGATAGGGAGAATCCCTAAATTTTACGGATATAGTCTACCAAATGCCGATGTTATATAGCAAGCAAATTTTTTCGGAATGTGCTATAATATGTTTGTGTAAAATAAAAGAAATCAACGGACGTTTAAATTTGCTACCAAAGTGAGAGGTAAACTATTATGAACGATGCTGAATTCCGCGAACGTGTTTTAGCTTGGATGGAGCGCACTGATAATTGGATGGAGCGCACTGATAATTGGATAGAGCAAACTGATAGATGGAAAGAGAAGACTGATGATCGGTTCACAGACATCCGAGAATCTCTCGGTGAGCTCCAAGTAGGTTTAGGTTGGATTCGAGGTAAGCTTGAAGGAAGGCAGGAGACGGATGCTGCGCTGTGGGGCAAAATCGCAGTCTTAGGAGCAATAGGTTCCGCAATTATCGCGCTGCTCGCGTATTTCAAGTAGGGTAAAACGGTAATGTCTCTTGTGTTTTCAAGAGGAATGCGGATAGCACTTGAACTCAAATACAAAGGGGGATACACTATGGGTTTCAAATTTGGATATAGTACGCTACGTTGGCAAACGCCGGACTTTGAGGAACTCCTGACACAACTCAAGGATGCAGGTTGGGACGGTTGGGAGATGCGTCAATCCTTAGATTGGGTCGGTCCACCGCAACGCATCCGTAAGATATGCGATAATGTGGATCTGCCGATTGCGGCTGTCACAGCACGGGGTCTGCCGATTGATAAGAATTGGGAACAGATGGAGATCAATAAACGGCGTATCGACTTCGCTGCGGCGGTTGAAGCCGACTGTTTCATGTTTATGGGGGCAGGTAAACCGAAAGATCGTCCTGTCAACAGTGAGGATCTCGCTGCACTCGCCGATGTCTCCGAAGAATGGGCTGAGTACGCTTCGCAATACGGTTTGGAGGTCTGTTATCATATCCATACCAACACGACTGTCGATTCGATTGACGACTGGGCGAAATACATGAGTCTGCTCCGAAAGTGCAAACTTTGCATAGACGTGTCGCATTCGGCACTTTGGGGTTACGATCCCATCGACTCTATACGTCGCTATAGCGACGCGCTCGTCTACGTCCACCTTCAGGACTACGGCAGCGTCACGGGTGGCGACGATGGTACGCCTTACGATGTCGGTTGGGTCGATGTCGGTGCGGGGACGGTCATGGATTTCCCCGGCATCATGTCTACACTTGCGGAACTTAAATACGACCGTTGGGTCACGGCGTGTCCGGGACAGGTTGAAGAGCGTTCGGATATCGAGCGTATGAGCGTCAACCGCGAATATCTGCGGGAATTGGGGTATTAGCAAATAGCGAACCGTTGACCGCAAACCGTTGACCGCGAACCGTTGACCGCAAACCGTTGACCGCAAACCGTAATACGCAATACACGAAACGCGGTAGGCGATTAGCGAATAGCGAAATTCAAACTGGAGACCGAGTGCATGAACAAAGCAGCGGGGGAGATCCGCTCTATTCTCGCTACCGATTGTGGTAGCACAACGACAAAGGCAATTCTTATTGAAAAACGGGGTGACGAATACCAACTCATTGTGCGCGGTGAGGCACCGACGACGGTTGAAGCCCCGGTCGAAGATGTAACAGCGGGGGTTATTAATGCCATTACCGAAGTTGAGGAGCTTGCCGGCCGCAAACTTCTCAATAATGGGAGTGTCCTGAAACCGCAGCGTGGCGACGAAGGCGTTGATATTTACATATCAACCAGCAGTGCAGGGGGTGGACTCCAGATGATGGTCGCAGGCGTTGTCCGCAATCTGACAGCAGAGAGTGCCGAGCGTGCTGCCCTCGGTGCGGGTGCAATCGTCATGGATGTCATCGCTTCCAACGACAAACGTCTCCCTCATGAAAAGATCGAACGTATCCGACATCTCCGTCCCGATATGCTTCTTTTGTCGGGTGGCATTGACGGTGGAACGACTTCGCACGTCGTTGAATTGGCAGAGATTATCGCCGCGGCACGTCCGAGACCGCGATTGGGTATCGCTTATGAACTCCCGCTCATCTATGCTGGGAATATAGACGCACGTGAAGCGATTGAAGAACGCCTGCAAGATGTGATGGCACTGGAGATGGTAGACAACCTGCGTCCGGTTTTAGAACGTGAAAACCTCATGCCGACGCGTCATAAGATTCAGGAGCAATTCCTCGAACACGTTATGGCACACGCCCCCGGCTACAGGAAACTGATTGATTGGACAGACGCACCGATTATGCCGACGCCGGGAGCCGTGGGTGAGATTATCCAGACTGTTGCCTCACAACAGGATATTGCAGTCGTCGGGGTTGACATTGGCGGTGCGACAACCGATGTCTTTTCTGTTTTTAAGAACAGAGAGGCGGCATCAATCTTTAACCGAACCGTCAGTGCGAACCTCGGCATGAGTTATAGTGTCTCCAACGTCCTCGCTGAAGCAGGCTTGGAGAATGTGCTCCGCTGGGTCCCGTTTGACATTGAAATCGGGGATCTCCGAAACCGGATCAAGAACAAGATGATTCGGCCGACGACGATCCCGCAAACGCTACAAGAGTTGATCCTTGAACAGGCGATTGCTCGCGAGGCACTCCGACTCGCTTTTGAACAGCACAAGCAGCTCGCAGTCGAATTGCGGGGTGTCCAGCAACAACGCACGATCTCCGAAGCCTTCAATCAATCCGAAAGCGGTCAAACACTCGTGAATATGCTCGATTTAGAATTGATCGTTGGAAGCGGTGGTGTTTTATCCCATGCCCCCCGCCGTCAGCAAGCCATGCTCATGCTGATAGACGCTTTCGAGCCTGAAGGGATCACGCATCTCGCTGTTGACAGTATCTTCATGATGCCGCAACTCGGCGTCCTCGCGCAGGTCAATCCAGAGGCTGCGACCCAAGTCTTTGAACGGGATTGTTTGATCCATTTAGGGACGTGCATCTCGCCTATCGGTGTTGGCAATGCGGGTGAAGCGTGTCTCACTGTTGAACTGAGTCTTCCAGGGCATCCACCTGTTGTCCAAGATGTGCCGTACGGTGAAGTCCGTCTCTATCCGTTGGGGTTGGGTGAAACGGCATCGGTTAAATGCCAACCTTCTCGGAAATTTGATCTTGGCGCGGGGCGCGGCAATCCAGTTGCGGCAGAGGTGCTGGGTGGCGTTGTCGGGTTGGTTATCGATACCCGCGGCAGACCGCTTGAAATTCCGACAGATTCTGCAGATCGGGTCACGCAACTTAGGAAGTGGCAGGCTGCGTTGGAAGCCTATCCATCAGATTGAATTAATAAATTTATTTACTTGACAAATTTTTGTTAAAAATTTAGAATATCATTAGTAAATTGTTTAAATTCCCTCGTGAATTTGAATGACATTCAAGATTCACCTAACTTTTTGGTGAGGCCTGTAGGTTTTCAAAACCTACTATTAAATTACGATAACCATAAGGAGATAAACTTCAATGCAGAAATCTTATCACCTCATGCTCGCCACGGTGATTCTTTTCGCACTGGCTATGAGCATATCACACCTCGCATTCGCGCAGAAAGTTAACCTGAAGGATGGTCCTATCCCTGAAAAAGACTGGATGGTGAACCCCGGCGAGGCAGCGTTGAATGAAAGCCATGCAGACAACAAGAACTGGATCGAGAAGTGGTACGGTCCTGATGGCAACTACGAAAACAACAATGGGTTCGCCGCTTCCGCACCCAAAGACCTTATCGATGAAGGCACGAACGGTAAATTGACCCAAATCTCCCTATCAACGGTTGAAGGTTTAAAACTGACGCAGACTGTGGATATTGGATGGAAGGGTGCTAACGGTGGGGCGCGAGGTTGGACTGTCTTTGAAATTGACCCTGCGGATGCACACCACATGAATCGCGACGGGCCCGCTGATAACATGGATATGTATGCGATCTGTGTTATTGACGCACCTGAGGATATGAAAGCCGTGATGTCTCCAGCACACGATGATCACGCACAGATCTGGATTAACGGTGAAAAGTGGTACAACAACTCCGCATGGACGGGTGCCGCACAAGAAGTCGATTTTAATATTGAAGTCGACTTGGTGAAAGGCGCGAATATCGTCCTGTATCGGTGTGGTGAATCCGGCGGACACGCCTATATGAACCTCCACTTTGACGATAAGACCCACGATGTCGCCGATTTCTATCCGGACAAGTCAGACGACCAAGCAAGTTTCTTCAAAGAAATTGATAGGGTCTTAGATGTTGAAGCTGCGGGTAAATTGACCACGACGTGGGCGGATATTAAACGGACTAACTAAAACAACGAAAGTCCCTGCTTCTTTTTTGGGGTGGGGACTTTTCTTTTTTAAAAATTATGCACCTTTTCTAACCTAAAATTGTGTCTTTATAATTAAGCCCGAAAATATGTGACTTACGTACCACAAACTGTATGAAATTTCAGAAAATAATTCGGTAATAGACGGGCAATAATGCACTTCGCATGAATCAACGGTATTCATGCCGTGTGGCATGAACCGGGGCGAGTACGCCGCAGAATTGCCCTACTACAAACGGGTCTGTTCGTAGTAGTGCGATTTATCGCACGTCCAGAAATTACCCAATTAATAAATTAATCTTCATTTAGTTTGTGTTTAGGATTTGCACGCAAACTAACAGTTTGCGCTACAATAGAAGTGTCCAATTAATTACGGAATTCACTCTAAGGAGGACACCATGTTCGCAAAATACAAGTATTTGCAATCGGTTTTAGTGCTTCTATTTGTTGGGATTTCTGCAAATTTGGCTGTCGGTTGGGAACAGGTAACCAAGCTACCGACGTTAAGGGTTGCAATGGCATCTGCTGCTGTTGGCGATCACATTTATCTTATCGGTGGCTTTAATAAGGATGAGAATTTAGGGGGTAGCGCGCCTGCACTTTCAAGGGTGGATGTCTACGACACACAAACAAATACATGGCATCAAGCTGCAGGTATGCTCACGCCGCGCATCGGATCGAGGGCTGCCGTTTTTTCCAGCGATATTTATGTGTTTGGTGGATACATTCGGATGGCACTTCGCAATGAGTTGCGCAAAAAAACTGTTTACACAAAAACGATTGAAGTGTATGACACGCGAACCGACACGTGGATCAAGAAGCGCGACATGCCGACGCTCCGTAGGAGCTTCGGGACTGCTGTTGTAGATGGGAAAATATACATCATCGGTGGAAACGTTCACAACAAACAACTCGGTAAGCAGGTGTCCACAGGTCTCGTTGAGGTTTACGATCCGTTGACCGAGAGATGGGAGCGGGGCGCAGATATGCCGACAAAACGCGGTTGGCTTAATGTGGCTGTCGTGGATGGTAAAATCTATGTGCTTGGGGGATACATCTTGCTGGAGCACGGACTCGGACTTGATGTTGACCGTTTTTCCAGACGTATTGAGGAGTATAACCCGAAAACCAATAGTTGGCGTAGACTCCCTGACTTGCCGATGTTCAAATACGCTTTTTCATCCGTTGTTGTAGATGACGAGATTTACACAATAGGCGGCTATGATCTGGACAATCGGGACGCATATCTTGACCTCGTAGAGGTTTATCATCCGAGAGCCAACAGATGGCGTCCATCTCTGCCGATGCTCACACCCAAAATGACAGTCGCTGCAGTTGCCAACGGTACAATCTATCTCCTTGGCGGTAGCGGGGATGGACCTAAAGGAAGAAACCATTTTTCACCAGTGGTTGAAGCGTATGATACCGGCTTTCGAGCGGTTGACGCAAAGGGTAAACAAGCAACCCGCTGGGGTGAGATCAAAAAGCCTCATGAATAACGTGAGTTTGAGATATAATGTCAGTACTTGTTAGTTTGTGGCGTGTGCTTCGCAAACTAACAGTTTTGCGGCGTACTCGCCCAGATGCAATGTGCATCGCGGTACAAGTCAGACTTTTATCGAACCAATGTCAGTACTTGTTAGTTTGTGGCGTGTGCTTCGCAAACTAACAGTTTGCGGTACAGGTCAACCTTTTATCGAACTCACGTTCATATAGGAAATTCTAAGAATATACAAAAATTTTGGATTATTATTGCTTGACAAATTTTCGTAAATATATTATACTATTATATAGCATTATTCCATAAATACAATTTTGTTCACTTTCGCTGGCGAGGGCTTCAGAAGAACCCGTAGGCGGTTCTTTCAAACTTCGCCTTATTTTTGCCCTATCAGGACAAATGGGTTTATGGGATAAGTTCTAAGTTTTGAAAATTTTATCAGGAGGCATTGTATTTTCAATGAAAATGTTTTACCAATTGACCCTCACAACAGCGATCGTATTTGCGCTGCTTGTGGGCATAACACACCTCGCATTCGCGCAGAAAGTCAATATTGATGACGGTCCGATAGCCGAAAAAGATTGGCTGGCAAATCCTAAAGTCGCTGCACTGAACGAAGACCATTCAGGGGAAAAAACGTGGATTACCAAGTGGTACGGTCCCGACGGGAACTACGAAAACAACAATGGATTCGCCGCTTCCGCACCCAAAGACCTCATCGATGAAGCCACTAACGGCAAACTTGATCAAGTGAAACTTTCAACAGCAGCGGGTTTGAAGCTGACACAGTCTGTGGATATCAACTGGAAAAAGGCGAACGGCGGTCCCCGTGAATGGACTGTCTTTGAACTGAATCCTGCCGACGGTAACAATATGAATAGAGGCGGTCCCGCTGACAATATTGATACCTACGGGATTGTCGTTGTTAAAGCACCCAAAGCCATGAAAGCCGTGATGTCCCCAGCGCACGATGACTATGCGCAAATCTGGATTAACGGCGAAAAGTGGTACAACAACTCCGCATGGACGGGTGCCGCGCTTCAAGTTGACTACAATATTGAAGTCGATTTACAAAAAGGCGGCAACGTTGTCCTCTACCGGGTGGGTGAATCCGGGGGTTCGGCGTATATTAACCTCCACTTTGACGATGAAACCCACAAGGTCTGCGACATCTATCCCGATAAGTCAAACGACCAAAAGAGTTTTTTCAGCGAAGTCGCTGGTGCTTTGTCCGTTGAACCGACGGATAAATTGACGACCACATGGGCAGATATTAAGCGGAACAACTAAAAAGCCCATTTTTCCTTTAATTTTCTTGACAAATCTCCGTCAAGGTGTTACAATAAATTGTAATGCTGAACGCATTTAAGCGTTTTATAACCTGTCTAAAGAAGCTTAGGGAGCGTCCAACGCAACCTAATTACTTTCAACTCTCAATTAACCTACAAAAAGGATATAGTACTTAGCAATGAGAAGATTAAATACTTTTACCCTCGCAATTGCGATTATTTTCGCCTTGAGTATGAGTTTCTCGCACTTTGCATTCTCGCAAGCGAACCTGATTCAAGGGGGTCCTCTGGCAGAAGACGTGCTCTTAGAAGATCCGGACCCGAACACTGATGCCTTGAGAGAAGATCGCAGTGCTGTAGAGTCGTGGATTAGCGTATGGTACGGACCCGACGGTAACTACGAAGAAAACGGCGGTTTTGCAACTTCGGCACCGATCGATCTTATCGACGAAGGTACTGGCGGTGCACTCAATCAAGTTTCACTCTCAACTGTTGATGGCTTGCTCATGACAGCAGACATTGATGTGGAATGGGGCGACGCCAACGGCGGCACCCGCGGATGGGCTGTTTTTGAATTAGATCCGGTAGACAACAACCACATGGAAAGAGGCGGTCCCGCGGATAACATTGATACCTACGCTATATGTGTTATTGATTCACCGAGCGACATGACATCTGTTATGTCCCCAGCGCATGATGACTATGCACAAATCTGGATTAACGGCGAAAAGTGGTACAACAACTCCAGATGGACAGGCGCACCTTTAACGATTCTTCACGACGTTGAAGTTGAGTTACAAAAGGGTCTGAACGTCGTCCTCTATCGTTGTGGTGAATCCGGTGGTTCGGCATATCTGAACCTGCACTTTGACGATGTAACGAACGATGCCGTTAGTATCTATCCCGAAGCTGGAATGGATAAGCAGGGCTTACTTGATTTCGTGGCTTCGTCTGTTGATGTTGAAGCGAAAGGCAAGTTGACCACGACTTGGGCAGACATCAAACGCAAGTAAATACTTTTTACTATTGTATAGGCGCGCTTTCTGAGCGCGCCTTTTTTTTTATCGTTGTTGGCTGTTGGTTGTTAGTTGTTGGCGAACCAGCATCAACGGTATTCAGGTTTCCTTATGGCATTCACCGGTCTGTTAGTCCCTCACCGCTTGCAAATCGTAAAGCTATCTGATATAATAATAGCATGCGAAACAAAACCCTCTGTTGCTTGTTTATAGCTGCTTTCGTTTGCACCTTCGTCGGATGGATTGGGGGTTGGAAACGGACGCTGAAAGCGGGGAATGCAGCGTACGTACTTGGGAATTATGATGCAGCACACGCTGCCTTCCAACAGGCGACCCTCGAAAATGCTGACACGCCGGTTGCGCCGTATAACCTTGGCACTGCACTCTATAAAAAGGGTAGATTCAAGGAAGCGATACTCGCATTTCAGGAATCGCTCTCCAGACACAGTGGGCAAACTGAAGTGCCTCTGCATCTCGCAGCGATCCATTACAACTTAGGAAACGCCCAATTTAAGAGTGGCGACCTCGGACGTGCCATTGAATCATACAAACAGACGCTCCGTTTGAATCCGCAAGACGCTGATGCCCAACACAACCTTGCATTGGCACAACAACTCCTGAGACAACAGTCGAACTTCGCACAGCAACAGGAGCCGAAAAAAGACGCTACGCCGCAGACTGAGGTGAAACACATCGGCAAGGCAGAAACAGTCCGCCTCTTGGAACATTTAAGTCAGAATGAGAATCGGATACGCCAAAAGTTATTACAAGAACAACGCAAAAGTGGGGTTCGGCGGGAAAAGGATTGGTAAGTCGCCCTGCGCTTTTGTAGCACAAACTTTTAGTTTGTGTCTCTTCCTAATCTACCCCTTTTTCGCTGCTGCTCAAACGCAGATAGCAACTGGTGCCACGCATGCGACTATTAATGTCGCTGCGGTTGTGAAACCTCGTCACATCCAACTCGGCGAGAAGGCGCGTTTGGAACTTACCCTTTCGGGGGACGCTTTCATCGAACACGTCAAAGCCCCCAGGTTCAATTTTCTGCCAGCATTCCTCGCTGTCCCCCTCCGCTCCGAGACCGTGCCACACCTGAAATCAGATAAGATTGCGGTTTCCATGGCATGGGTTTATGAACTGATCCCGCAAGCCGTCGGCGACTTCGTGCTATCTGATATCCAGTTCGACTATCAAGGCAGTCTTTATTTTGCAAATCCGGGTGCGATCCGTGTCAGTGGTACGGACACGTATCAGGAGGCTTTAACGGGTGGTATTCATCGGGTCGAGGTTGAAGTCAGTACACCAACGCCGTATCTCAACGCCCCGTTTACGTATACCTTCCGCTATCTCTATACGGTAACCCTCCCGACGCGCGAGTCTCCAACGCCCCGACTCCCGGAGTTCCGTGATTTCTTTGTCGAGACATTGGAAACACCGCCGCCATACACACGGCAAATCCGTGGGGAGACGTTTTGGGTTGAGGAATACGCACATAAGTTATATGCGAAGAAAGCCGGACAGATCGTCCTTGACCCTGCAGAGCTGCTACTGCCACTCCCGCAAGGACGCAGAACGTTGAAAACGAAACCACTGACGTTGACAGTGCAACCGCTACCGGAAATGGGTAGACCTGTGGATTTCAGTGGTCCTATCGGTGAATACCAAATCTCGGCGGAACTGGAGCGCGGTTGGGTTGAGGTCGGCAGCGCGCTAACGCTCACTGTGCGTGTCTCTGGACGTGGTAACCTTCAGGTGGGTGATGCACCCAAATCGCCTACGATCCCTGGCGTCATGGTGAGCGGTCCCAATTTCTCCTATGATGCGATGCCAACGGGTATGGCTTACGTTTACACGCTAACTCCGCTACAGACGGGGACACTCCGCATCCCTGCCATCACTCATGTTCACTTCGATCCGAACCGTGCGACTTACGTAACAACTCAGACAGCACCTATCCCGCTCTCTGTCCGTCCATCCCCGAACGACCTTGTTGATGTTGAGACTGAGGACAGCGCGTGGCGATTCTGGGGGGCACTCTTATTGGTTATCTTGCTCGTGGGAGGTTTGATCGCGGGATTCCTCTGGTATCGCGAATCGCGGACCGCGGACCGCGGACCGAGTAGGTCGGAGACCAATGAAACCGAAGTTCTAAACGCGCGGGGTTCAGCCGGAGAACCCCTAACACCGGGTTCACACGCACGGGCGGCACTCGCTGCCCTCGCGAATACGGACACTGCTCACGATGTCGCAAAATTTGCGAATACGCTTGCGCAAGTGCTTTATCAGTATCTGGAGGGGACGCTGGCACTCTCACAGCGCGATGTTGAGGCGGTACGTCAGGCAGGCGTTGAGGCGCAGATTTCGGAGGACATCCTTGCGGAACTGGTTGATCTGCTTACGAAGTGTGATTACTATCGGTTCGCGCCTGTTCCACTGAGTGCTGACGAAAGGGGCGCGCTTATCGCTCGTGCTGAGGCGGTTATTGACTACATTGACAACCTTCAGAATGGTTAATGGTTATTGGTTACTGGTTATTGGTTACTGGTTATTGGTTGTTGGCGGTTGGCTATTCGCGGTTTATTGTCTGAACTGTGATTTATGTGATTCAATGATTTATAGGATTTAAGCCCTCTGTGATTGACAATCCTCTTTTTTGTGGTAGATTTTAGAATTACTTTTACATCACAGATCGGCAAGTAGAAGAGGTCGGGATTCGGAAAAAATCAGAATCAACGGTATAAAGCCTATAAAGGCTTCAAATCAACGGTATTCATGCCGTGTGGCATGAACCGGGGTATGAATGCCTTATGGCATTCCCCGCCTCCTACAAGTATGCCTGAAATGTAAAGGTATTTTCATAATTCACCATAGTATTACCGAATTATTTTTTCAAAAACAGTAAAGGAATCCAAAAATGGAAATATTCTCGCTCTTCATGCTCTGGTTACATATTATCGCTGCGGTTACGTGGATCGGCGGCAATCTCATCTTAGCGATGGTGATTGTCCCGCACTTCCGGCAAAACCTACCGCCTGTCCAACGCATCCAACTCCTCACGCAGATCGGTAGGCGTTTTGAACCGGTTGTGTGGGGATGTGTCGGTGTGCTATTTTTCACGGGTATTGTTAACATCTTCTACGCCGTAGACCTTACCTCTCCGACTGCGCTCTCTGGTGCGTTCATGCGGACACTCCTTATCAAGATCGGGCTTTTCTTCGTGCTGGTTATCCTGACGGCGTTGCACGGCATGGTGCTTGCGCCGCAGTTGGCTGCTGCAACTGAGAATTTGGATCCAGATTTGGAGGAACTCCCACCGGAAATTAAACCGCTCCGTTCTCGGATGTCGATTGTATCGAGTCTGATGGGGGTTGTCTCGCTTTTGATTCTGCTCGCTGCGGTTGCCCTCCGTATGGGGATCTAATATAGCGATCAGCAGTCAGCAGTTAGCGATTAGCAGTCAGCGGTCCTTTCTATTGTTTCTAATCTGTTAGCGTGCCGTTGAGTTGTTCTAACTGCTGTGCGATCTCGTTGAGCTGCTCGTTTAAGACGTTCTGTGTGTCTGCGAGTGCTTTCGTGTTTTGTGGGGTAATGTCTACTACCTCTTGACTGCTGTTAACGGCATTGTGTGCCACGAGGGTTTTGAGGATCTGATGTGCCAGACTCATGTGTTTCATCGTCTCTTTCGGATTTGTCATTTGGAAGATGAGGTGTTTCTGGTATCCGTAGAGGATTTCTAACTCTCGTGTGAGATTTTCCGAGCTGCTGAGGTCTTGGGTCCGGTAATTGGCGCAGTGTTCATCTCGTGTCTGGATGAAGAGGGCACGGTACTTGTTGGGAAACTGAGGGTGGTCGATATGAAGCCGGCGGAATCTATTGAATAAGTTCTTTTGGACCTCCTTTTTATGATTAATTAGCGAAGTTTCTCTCTCCGTTCTAAGTGCTTTGTGTTTGTTGAAGCACTGTCTCCTCACCTCATACTCAAATTCCTTGAGGGCTTCCTCGTTAAGTATTTCATCGGCTTTGTTTCCGTATCTTTCTTGGTACTCTTCTTGGTATTCCTTGAGAAAGTCCGCGATGAAATAGCTTTTAAAGTTAGGTTCCTCTTCGCCGGCGTAATCCGCGTCGGGTAAATCTGCGTTTGCCAATTCTTCGGCTATCATATCGTCAAGCGTGGGTATCTCTTTGAGATAAGAGGGGAGGTCGGGAGGTAGTAGTTCATCTTCAAACTTTTCTATGAATGCCTCGACAATGTCGGTTAATTTCGTAAAGCAGGCGAAGTGTCTGACGACGAATTCTTTGTGTTCTTCTTGAAGTTTCATCGGAATTCTCCTTAAAAATGTTACACCTATGTAACATTGCGTTACGTTGGTTATGGGTGATAAACCCAGTGCCTGTAAGGGTTTGTAGCGGTTTTGCTTTTAATGCGCTCCGGTGAAAAAAAAATAATTTTTCGGGAGATGTCGCATTTTACGCATTCAGCAGATGTGAGTAATTATAGTCATAGGACAATTAACGATAGCGTATAATAAGGACAAAATGTTTTTCGCTCCTAATGTAAATATAAACTTAATTTACAATTACATCTATATAATAGCATATATATTTGAGTAATTCAAATTTATTTTTTATTTTTTGTCTGAATGCACATCGCATTTGGGTGAGTACACCGCAAATCGCGGATTTTCACGGATGCGGCGGATGGCGCGGATTTTGGATTTTCTGTGTATTCGACGCGTTTCGTCATGTGTTGGGTTTCACTGGATAGGTCGGCGATGGCGGGCGTGTTGATGGCGTTGTTTATTGTCTGAATCACGGATTTACGCGGATTCGGCGGATGGCGCGGATTAGATGCTCTTCTCAACAACGCTTTTTGTTATATCTGTCTGAATCGTGGATTGTCGCGGATTTTTGGATAGGTTACTGAAAAAATACCCACGAGATCGCTGCATTTTGGTCTGCTTGTGTTAGAAAGACTGCTGGCTCTGTTTCGGACGGTTTTCTATTCCGTAAATGCTGCATGAGTTCATCGTCACTATCGTCTTCGTCTTCATCTCTGAGAAAGAATGGCATCAAATGTGGTGGTACGTCATGTTCTCGTAGCATCATTTCCTCTAATTCTGATTTGCTAAGTGCGGTCGAAACATGCCCATTCAAAGGAGAGCCTTCCGGTACTGTATACACAAAGCCTTGATTCATTGCTTGCGCGATTTTGTGTTGGTGTTCGCGTTCTTCTTCGTTAAGAATTACGCCTTCTTGCCAATAGTGAGCGAATTGAGGTTTCATTTCTATCTTTCCTTTCTCGGTGAGTTTCACGTTTCTTGTCTTCCATGTAGAGTATTACTAGTGTTTTGTCAACCTTGAGTTGAAGGGCGGTTCGTAGTAGTGCGATTTATCGCACGTTCCAAACGGGCAATGAATTGCCCTACTACAAACAGATAGACCCATCAGTTAAAATTTGACAAAACACTAGCTGTTATTCCGCGAGAGAGTCTGTGATTTATGGTCTTGGAATCTCTTTCATTTGTGTATCCAACCATCTCATAATTTCAGCATTCATTCTGTGCGGATAGACACATAGGAAGAGAAGCAAAAGAATTGGATCATTTTTGATAGTTGGTGGGATACATGTTCCTTCCGATTCAAAAGATAATGCTTTTAATTCATCCCATTCTTGAGTCCGTTTAGGAATTACAGTTTTATTCGTGCCTTTTTCACACCTCCATCTATAGAATTCACAGGAATTTCCAGGTTCAAAGGATACAAATGCTAATCTCGTAACATCAGGCCAAAGAGATTTCATAGTTTGCTTCCGGTTTGTGCGGACAAATAAGTGAACAAGTCCTTCTAATGTATAGGAGTGACCAGTAAAGGTTTCCTCGAGAGAATCCTCACCGGGGCCAAGAATGGGCGCAAGAAGGTGCGGAAGGATGTCCTCCGCCTCATAGTAAGGGGTAGCAAGAAATTTTTTTCCCATTGGGTGATTTAGTTCACATATTAATAAAATTAAATCTTGGAGCAGAGTTTTTGGTTCGATCGTCGCATCAATTTTCCGAAAATACCAAAGAAAGGCGAGATATTGAGGTATCGCTGCCTCTCCCCATAATTTTAGCTGGCTGCGTTTTTCTCTACAAAATTCACGGAGAAAATCGTCTATCTCATCTTTATCTATCTCGTCTCTACACCGCCATAACGCATAGATGCTCATTAGTGCCAATAACCATGTCACACGGACCCTGTAAATATAAGAATCCGCTAAAATATCACCCTCTATAAGTTCTTCTCGCCCCCTAATCTCATCACAGAGATGCGCCAAGGAGTTGTAGAGTGATTGGGTTGCAATTTCAACCTCATTTTTGTATGTTCTGCTAGGCAGATTCCATTTTTCCGCGAGTGCCAGAACATACGCTATGTAAAGCACCCATGCCTCAATTTCGGCTGCATGGTTATTTTCGTTGGAAAAACTCGAAATAGCAATCGCGCATAGAATCCCAGCACTTGCTATAACACGGGCACAATAATTTTCAGAAGGTGCTTTTTCACCATCGCGAAGTTTTAGAGGAAAAGTAGATTCAAACAAGGACGCAAGTTTTTCCTTTGGAAGAACCCCTTTGCCGTTTTCAAGAAACATTTCAAGGAAGGTTTTTGTATCGGTTAATTCCGAGGGCCACAGATTAATTCCTAATTTCTTTGCTTTGCTCGCAAGTTCGTCTCGAACAATAGTCTTCAAATGAAAATTGGTCCCTATCTGGTTCTTCCATGTTCGATTTTTATCATCTATTAAACGGCTGGCCTCTTCGTGGATTTTTCCATTCGTGACGAAATATGATCTGTGATGACTTGAGGTGTTGATCGATGGATGGATTATTTTTCCAAAAACCAATTTATCTATCTGCGGACTTATATCGTTTGCCCACTTGCCTAAAGATATGTTACCAGTTTTCAACTGAAAAGCACAAGGCGTTCCATCAGGAGCGATAGTTATAATGTCTTTTCCCATTTCCATGGAATTGTGTCTCGTAAGATGAATTATTGTATGGCCCTCGGCGGATAACATATAACAAAAAGGTTTCTCAAACGACCGTTCGGTTGCTTTATCCAACCAATTTTCGATTATTCTCTCTAACACGCCATTCCTCCCTTTTTCGCTCTATGAGTGCCTTAAAACGCCTATTAATCTCGGGATCAGTCTTGGCTCGTTCAACAACTTCAACAAATGCCGGATACAACTTAGGACCAACAGCAAATGTTAAACCACTTGGATTTCCTGCTTCATCAAAAGATATGTGCATCTCTTCCAACCCCTCGAAAAGCAAATCGATTGTTAAGGGTCCTCCATCAGAGGAAGTCACATTACCAACTTCTTCTGCTGCTTCACTAAGTGTTTTATAGAATAATTTCTTGATTTGTTCAGTCATTTCTTTTACCATATCATCAATTTTATTCAAGACCATCTCGTGAGTCATTGTCTCAACATCCGTCCACTTCACCTCTAGTTTAGCTGTTGCTTTCTCCATCTTCACTTCTTCACACGAACCATTTGCATAAATGGTGATGGATTTGTTTCCCTCAAAAATCATTACTTTGGGGGCATCAGCGACCGGTCCCAGATGCAATAATTCGGCTTTTTTCCTTTCAGAATCAAGCATTTTTTTTAACTTTTCTTTCGTTTTGAGAAAATCCGGCAACATATTTATTCCTTTCTAACATCAGAATTTCCGGTGTGCTATGAGGGACCAACATTTGAATATTATCCGTTCAGTCCAACTTATTCTGTTGCAAGTCGCAGTATTTCACTGAGTTTTTCCTTGAATTGATCCCTTACCTGTTTACTATAGAATTGCCCAACAGCGAGAATTCGGTATTTATGATTATCAACAAGTATATGAGTGATACCTTGTTCCTGTATTGATTTTAGAAATGTCTCTTTCCATTCATCGCGTTTTTCAAGGAAGCCGCCTTTGGGTTCGATGAATAGTTGATATGTGGTTGTTTCCCCGTTTTTCTGAAGCAGAAACAGCACGAAGTCAGGTTCAAAAGCACGTCCATCCTCAAAGTTATAGATTGCGAAATGTCTTTCATTGCGAACGAGATAGATCTCGTCGTATGGTTGTGGTAAATTTTTTATCCATTCATCAATAATTTTTACGAGGTCTCGTTCTTCGCTGGTGCCATAAAGTCCATTATACGCGAGCCATTTTTTCTTTTTTACAAATTTCTTATTAAATGTGCGGCTTTGCTTATTGATACGCGAGTTGCTTTTGTTGAATTTGAGTATTTTGTCATCAAAAATCTCTTGAATAGGTTTCATCTGAAAGTCTGTTGTGCCTTCGTATTCCGTAAAACTATCTTGCATTTCAGTTTCAATTTTCTGTAGCAGATCACAACACGCCTTGAGCTTATCATGAGGATAGTCATGCAGCTGATATAATTGTTGGGTCTGCCCTCTGAATTTGATAGTTAACCCGCCTAAATAGTCCTGTGATGTCCGAAAGACTTCCATAGAACGTAGATTTGGGAAAAATCGTGTAAGTTTGTTAAATCTGAAAAAAGGATTACGTGCAATGGCAGCCTGAACGATATTGTGTTCAATATCTACAAGTGGTACATCTTTAGTATTAAGTTCTGTTATTTCGTATGTGTCGCTGTCGTCAAGTATCCTTGTTGCTGCACCGCTTCCTGCGGAGAGTGTATGTTCATGATATTTCCGTTTGATACTTAATGTAGTTAAATCATCAAAAGAGTTCACCTGTTGCAGGTCTTTTCGCACTTTTTTATTCAACCAGATGAACCCTTGTCTATAGAGTTGCGATTTCTTAAAAGACTTTTTACGTTTCACGTTTTTTCTCACAACTTTTTCGTCCATCAGCCCTCGTTTGACCAACTCGTTTTTTATCTCGGTGATATAAGGTGAATCGTTCATGCTGTGATAGTGGAGTTCTTCAATCACTCGGAGATTGTTCTTCATGTCTTTGTCAAATTTACGTTTATACTTGTCGTCGTGTTCTTGTAGCGTAAACGGGAAATAGCGCGCCCCGCGTCCAATGAGTTGTGCCTCCGCTGTTGGTGTTGAGTTTTTGGTGCCCCCGGTATCATAACAACGAACGATGTCAAACAGATTAAGCACGTCCCATCCCTCACTCAGCATCTGTACAGCAAAGATTGCCCGTATCGCGTTGTGTTCAAGCCTGTTCACTTCTAATTGATAATTCTCTCTTTCCTCTTTAGAGTTTACAGCAAGGCAATATTTTTCTTCAAAGTTTTCTCTTAGAAAACGCGCGATCTCATCTGAACTAATTTGCTGCCCGTCAAAGTAGCGAAAAGCGCGTTTGATGATGGAAACTTCAGACTGGCGTATTGTGTCAATCTGGGTGCCGGTGAGGTTTTCTATAAGTTTGTGGAAGTCGTCTTTGTTCTGTTTGGATTCACATATTTTTTTGCTTTTAAACAGAATAACGGGTTTGAGTGGTATACCGTTATTTGTAGCAACAGTATGCTTGTAATAATGGAGTATTATCGCTTGCAGCATACGATCTAAGAGTCCGAAATCAGATCGAACAATCGAGATGTCTTTTGAGTATTTGTCATTTCGGAATTTTACTAAATCGTATTGATATATGATTTTATCTTTATACTTCTCAACAATTGCCTCATTACTTTCCTCAAATGTCGCACTAAATCCCAATAACAGGTTCTGATCGTTAGCCTTAAATACCTTTTCAACAGTGTTTTCCCAAGACGGTTTTTGTTTTTCAAATGGTAAATCCATCTGTTCCTTTGTCTCAACGTTGAGGTGGTGCACTTCATCAGAAAGTAGCACAATTTTCTTTTTCTCGAAATCATCAAAAGTTAAGCCATTCTCTCTTGCAGTACTCAAATTACTGTGTAATTTCTGTATAGTGGTAAAACAGATATTGATGTTATCGAGGTTTGCACCTTCAAAATTTTCTACCTTGTCTATAGTGATCTGTTCCCCGTTCAAATAGATGTATTCATTGAATAGGTATTTTTTTGACTCTTGATTTAGGAAGTTGTCTTTTGTTTTTTCAATGATATTATCTGCATTGACGAAAAAGAGGAAATTCCGATACCCTTGCTCATATAGATAAAGCATCAGCCCCGCCATGATAAGCGTTTTACCGCTACCAGTTGCCATATTGAAAAAAAGATGCTTCGGCATCGGGTTGCCGGAGACTCCATTATGGTAGCCATGAATAAACCTCGCAAACGCTTCTATTTGATAGTCGCGGAGTGGAAAATTGGGGTTCAGATTTTGCGTAATACTCTGCGGCATCTGTTTATTTATGACATTATTCTTAGAAAGTATCTCCAGTATTTGATCAAGCATCTGATTCATCACCTCCTTTAGTAGCGTAGAAGTCCGCATTGAGTTGTTTATCGGATTCGCTGACCTTGTGGGTTTCGTCCTTGATCTCAGAGAGATTGACATAGAGTTGGTTCTTATCAAGTTGCTTCATCAGTTCCTGTTTCTGTTTATCAAGATCGTCTATTTTGATGAATTCTTCTTCTGCCTGCTCAGGTGCTTTCGGGTTGATATACCAATTGAGAATAGATTTGCGTGGCATCTTTCGCCAGATTTTAAGGAGTTGTTCGGTGGATTCTGCAGACTGGATATGTTCCATATAAGTTTCGTTGTATGCCTTCAGTTCGCAAGAGAGGAAACGCCGGTCGGTGATGTTCTCTTGCACAATAAATTTTTCTAATCGCCTTTTGCATACCGTTATATGTTCTTCTAACTGCTCAACAAGGATGAATCGTCGGTTCCCGCCATCCTGATTGTTCAATTGTAGAACCGCTTGGCCTGTCGTACCTGAACCGGCGAAGAAGTCAAGAATGATCGCATCTTTATCTTTTTGAAAGAAAGTGGCACCGAGTATGATTTCTTTTAGTAAGGAAGTCGGCTTTGGAAAAGCAAAAGTATCCTCACCCATAAGATCCTTTAATTCATTTTTACCATCGGCATTCAAGTGCTTTAGGACAGAGTAAAACTTTGATCCATCTTGTTCCAGGGCCCTATACCTACCGACAACAGTTTTATTTTTTTCTTTTTTCAAAAGGATGTATTGACCGTCTTCTATTCCCTTGTCAATTTCATCTTTCTTTGCTTTTCCTTTAATCCTCTCAATATCTTCATAGTAACAAGTCCCATATTTTCCAAATTCCTTTCTTAACCAGTCTTCCTCAATCCAATATTTTTCGCCATCTTTTTCGACAATTTTGCCTCTGATATCTTTGGGCTTTCTCAAAGGTTCAAAATTTTTAATCTTTTTTGCATAAGTCAATAAATAATCGTGTCCTTTTACAACTTGTTTAGCAAGCCCACCACCTTCTGCACGTATTACTACAAAATTGGAAACGAAATTCTCATCTCCAAAAATTTCGTCCATTATAACTTTCAAATATGCTTGTTCATTATCATCGCAACTTGCAAAGATCACTCCATCATCTGTCAATAGTTCCCTTGCCACTTCCAATCGGTTTCTCATAAATGTAAGCCAACTGGAATGGTTAAATTTATCGTTGTATCCAAATGAATCTTTTCCGGTATTATAGGGTGGGTCAATATAAATGACTTTGATTTTTTCGTAGAATTGTTTTTTTAGGGTGTGGAGTGCGATGAGGTTGTTGCCCTTGATTATAAGGTTGTCGCGTATTGTGCCGTTTTCATCCCGCTGGATTTCTGTTACGTCCTCTTCACCTTCAACAGTGTAGCGTTTCCAGTTGGTAAGCACTTTTGGGTCGAACATCTGATTTATTTCGTCCGGTGCGAGAATTTCATTGAAGAAGATTTCATCTTGCTTCCACTGTTCCTTTTGCTTTCGTTGTTCCTTTGTTTGCCCGCCCTCAAGGACACAATCCTTGTATGGCCAGACGAGTGAGACTTCTCCGCGTTCTTGCAGGTATTTGCCGTCAATGTTCAATTGGACCTTGTTTTTGAATTTCGTATACGACTTGTCTAGGAAGTTTACATCATTGAGATAGGCAACGAATTTATTATTGTCGAAAATCCAGCGTCCTGCGATTTCCTCAAAGAACGCTGTAGCGACGGTATCATCGCTGAGTAATAGAGTGATTAAGTCTTTGTCGAGATCGTAAGCGCGTCGTTTGATGCGTTCCTGTAGCAGCTCCCCTGTATCATCATCAACAAAGTCGTTCTCTGTTTTGAGAAGTTGGGTAAATTTTTCGTCAAATGTTTTTTCGGACATTTACTGATAACCCCTTTCAATTATTACTTGTTTTTGGCGTTTTGCCTTTTATGGATTAGTTTAGACGGGACAGAAATTCCTCACAGTTGGGCTAAATTAGGTTACATAGTATCACTTTCACAATGGACGGGGCACAACGCGGGATACATTGCGGTGAGAATACTGCCCACGAGCTGAGAAATAGTATAGCAAATTTGACATCGAATGTCAAATACTTTTCAAGTCCAAAACGACTTATTACGTAACGATTAGGAAGTTGATTTAATCTGTTCAACTTCCTTGATTCCAGAAGATTTAATATTGGATAGATTGATTATGATGCCTCACTCAAAAGATTGCTCTTGGGCACCGATGTTCTAATGGACAAGGTAGACCTGACGAGGCATTAGGCAGCGCGGATGTTGTCGGAATCAGGATTTCTGGGATTTGCAGGATTATGCTACCTTTTTTCGCTGTGGAATTTTAGGTCGTTATTTCTAATTGACTTGGCAGAGGTCCCAAAAATCGTGTATACTTTATTTGCGGTTTTCACAAAACCTTAGAAAATTAAATTGGAATACCAGCGTAGAAAGAAACAACACGAGGTGTAAAGCAAATGTCTAAACCAATCGTATACCAATTGTCTGACTCGGAACTGAAAGAATGGCTTAAATATAGCAAGGATTTTCTTTCAGCCGTAGACGAAACCGTTGAATTAACTCCTTTTACTGCTTCAGGTTCTACCAAGCAAAAAATACTCAGGTTTTTGTTCATGGAGGTACGGGCTGCTGCGTATGATATATGCGTTTTAGCAGAATCGTTACTTACTAATGACAGGCACCATTTTTCTCGCTCTATAGAGTCTGCAAGAAGGTCGATCTTGGAGAATATGATAGATTATTTCTATATTTCTGAATCTGACGATTCCGTAGCGGAACAGCGCATGGACTTTATGGTCGTGGCAAATACCATAGATGATAATGAAAAGGAAAAAAAAGAAAAAACTTTTCAAAGGAAATATAAAGTTGGTGGGAGGGGCGACTTTTGGTCTGGTAAATCACGAAAAGAGAAGGTAGAGCAGGGCATATAGAAATATCCACCAGTTCATAACGAGAAATCTTTTGCTAATGTAGTGAAGTCCATGTTTGATTACCTTAACGAGCAAGTTCACGGAAATACTATAGGCGCATCATATTTTACTTTTGACAAACATGGGGGATATGTAGACGAGTATTGTAGGCAAGTTGCATTAGGGCTTCTAACCTTATCGGTTCCTTTTTATGTTCTCACTCACGCTTACTGTACTTTCAACGGCAGGAGAAGCGAAATAAAGCGTTTTAATTTTTTCTATTCATACCTTTGCAACCTCCTAATAAACGATTCAGAGGACACACTATGAAGGTATTTAGAAACAGAAAATCTAGCACGGATTGTAGAGGGCGACTTGTTGCTCGGATGGAACATTATTGAGAAGCGATGCCGAGGCTAATGTCTAAGGCATTCTAAAGTCTACCGTAGTTTACAGTAAGTTTTAGAATTATGGGTACGCAAACTAACAGTTTGCGGTACAAAAGAGGTGTTCAAGTAATTCTAAAATCTACTATAGTTTTCCAATAATTTGGGGCCGGAAGCCTGAACTTGTTCGGGAAAAGTGCGATGTCCCGGATTTGGTCTGGGAATAGACCAAATCCATTCCTTGTATTACATTTAAATTCGGGCTTCCATCCATAGTTTTCCTTCACATAAGTAAACTTATCCCTGAAAACTAAATAGCCCTAAGAATTGACTTGATACTCTTTGTAGGAATAGTGTATAATATTTTTAGGGTTTCCATAAACCTCTTAATCGAACGAGTAAAATTTGATGCCTGACCCTACATCATAGGAGTCCCTCAATGAAAAACATTCTTGCCCTCTCAATACTCTTTTCTGTAATCGCACTGCCGGCATTCGCAGCGTTGACCGAGGCGGACCTCAATAAGATCCGCTTGATCGTCAAGGAAGAAATCCAAGAGGAAATCAGACCCATAAAAGCCGAGATCGCTGGCATAAAAACGGATATTGGTGCGCTCAAGGAAAATGTCGCACGGTTAGATGGGCGTTTGACGGGCGTTGAAAAACAGGTCTCACATGCGACGAATGTAACGTACGGGCTAATTGCTCTGATTGTCGTCGCTATAGGCATCCCGGCGTGGAGAGGGAAAATAGACCGGTAGGGTCTTTGACACCTCTGAAAAATCAACGACACACCTTATCTTAACTTTGCGAAATTGTGGTCTAAATAAGCGTAGGCCCTACACATCCGATAAATATCGCTACTTTCATCGCTCCCAAAACCCCGCCGAATTACCAAGCCGTTGCCCGTTACCAAAAACCGTAAATCCGCTCCATCCGCATAATCCGCGAAAATCCGCGATTCAGACAGGAAAAGGATAACGCCTCACCGCTGGCTGCTATAAACATTTTGAAAAAACACCCAAGCAAAAACCCCCGCTGGGGCTTGGAGTAGATCAAACCGGCGAAGAAGGGTTCATGATCCGCGAGACACAGGCTAACAGCCTATGCTACAATGAATGACACAGGAAACCAACGGTCTCCTATGCTACAATGACGCACAATCTAACAAATTACGCTACGAAGATGGCAACTTGGGTTTATTTTTAACTTGCTACGTTAGAAAGGAAGGAAAAAAGAGGCGACGAATAGGACATTGATAAACACCAGCACGCCGCGTCCCAGTCGGGTCTTTAGGCGTGGGAACAGATAGATCGATACGGCGAGAATACCTACGCATTCTACCACTCGGAAGATACCGGCGTGATGATTGTTATCCCAATACGAAATCGGACTCGCAAAGATAAAATCGGAGAGCGGGAAGAGGTGATGGTGTCCGTCGTCGTGATGGGTCAGGAAATCGAAAGCGCAGTGAATCAGCATACTCCACGCAACGACTGTCACTCGCTCGGAGTGCATCAGGTAATACCCGATCCCCAACAGAATCAGAATTAAAGGCACGGCGTTGAACACATCGAAAAAGTTCTGCCACGCCTCCATGAAGTACCGAGACCCCCACATGTCACGCTGCGAGGTTTGGAAGATGAAAGTCTCTACGGCGAAGAAGATAAAAATCGGGATGTCGGGTATCACGGCACCGAGGAAGGCGTAAGAGTGGAGGTACGGTTTCCCGCGTTTTGAGAGGAAGGCGATGTTGAGGATGGCGTGGGATTGGGTGGTCATTGTTTTATGGTTTATAGTTGTTGGTTATTGGTTGTTGGTAAAAGAGCGTTGTGGGTATGACAAACGTTTGCAACTGACACACGATTAACTAAGAACCAGTAACCATTAACTGAAAGTGGCGCGTAGCGGAACGACCTGACTGCTGACGGCTATTTCACAAATGCCAGATTTCGCTCTTGAATTCGGGGAATAGGCAATTGAGTAGCACGGCAGTCGTCGTGTTCTTCGTCCAGCAATCGACGAAATTAGCATCCAATTCCTCTATCCGGCACCGTCCACAGAGTAAGTGCAAGAAGGTGAGATCGGGGAACACCGCGTCACCGTCTTCGATGTCCTCGGGTGTCCAATCGGTGAGTTTTGTTATGCACCCTTGCTCGAATGTGAAGCGGATGCCGCTGCGATAGAAACTCATCTTGAGTTCCCCTGTGTAGCCTTCCGCAACAGTGCCGATGAGGTGTTTTTCGAGTGCGGGTTGAATATGCCGTAGAAACGCTATTAGGTTCGGGATTCGGATGTACCACGAGTAGGGTAAGTCCTTACGGACAATAGATTTCGGCAGGACGGTATAGAACGGATGCTCACGTCCGAGCATGAACTGGATTCCCGCCGCCGCTGAAGCCTTACTTTCGACGGCTATCGGTGTCGCCTTCGCTTTTTTCCAGAGTTCCCGTAATAGCGACGGCGCGAGATGTAGATATCCGACCCCAGGTTTCAGTTCCATTCGCATCACAATGAAATTAGCGTCCGTGTCCTTGCCCTCGCCCCATCCGTCGTAGCACCACTGTAGATGTTGCACATATCCAAGCCGTGTCCCCTCCGTATCTTCAATGAGTAGCCATTCCATCCGCGCGCCACTGTCTGCGGAGCGTCCGTTGAATTCATATTCCCAGAGTTCGGGACTTCGCGGGCATGCAAAGACTTGAGATTCGATTGCGTGTGCGTAGAGGTCTTGAATGAAAGCGTTGTCCGCATCTGTGCGCGATCGGAGGCGACAGGTCTCTGTCTCGCCGTCTTTCACAGCTGGGATGTGTATCCCATCGATGACCAATTCCGCTTCCATATCGAGTGTCATCTCATATCCGAACATTCGATAGTACCACGGTATCCCTGTGATGCCTTGCATGAGTTCCCGGCGCGCCTCGCTCAAGGCGTGAATCACCTCAAACTGCTTTCGGACGAGTCCGCGTCTGCGGTATTCCGCTTCAGTTGCGACGAACTCGGGTTGCCCGAACTCGAATGGGATGCCGCTGTAGGTCCAGGTCTGTGAGATGAGACACATGGATGAGACTATTTTTCCGGTTGTGGTGTCCTCAACGACGGTGAAATCGCTTGCGTTGCAGGTTGGATGGTTCCCGGACATCAAGTCCTTGACGTTCGGACCGGCATCCTCGGCTTCGTGGAGTCGGACGTTGAATTCAGTGAGTGCGTCCACGTCGTCGGGTGTGGCGAATCGGAGTTTTAGGTTATCGCCGAGGTCTATCGGCATTTTTGAGAGTATGCTGTTTTTTGGCATGGACGTTTCCTTGTGAGGTGATGTATCAAAAGGGATTATAGCACAGGACGCAAATCGCGTCAAATGGGTTGTGGGTTATAAGTTAACGCAAGTTGCCACTTATTTATACACATAGCACTCCGCTGGAGTGCAAGAGTTGGAATACACGATTTTCTATAGACATATCACCCCGCTGGGGTGAAGAAAGGTATTGAAAAAGGTTTTCCAAACGTGTAGAATTCGTTAGTAGCAACTTGGGTTAAGTTATAAGCCAAGCGGGATTTGGGAACAATATAGTGCCTTGTCAACCTTGAATTGAGAGGCGGCTCGTAGTAGTGCGATTTAGCGCACGTCAAAAACGGGCAATGAATTGCCCTACTACAAACAGATAGACCTAAGCACACGTCAAAAACGGGCAATGAATTGCCCTACTACAAACAGATAGACCTAAGCACACGTCAAAAACGGGCAATGAATTGCCCTACTACAAACAGATAGACCTATCAGTTGAAATTTGACAAAACACGAGTCTAAAATATTCCAAAATGCTGAAAAAAGCGGTGTAGACTTTGTGGAATATTGATATAATAACCGAACCATGAAGATTACGCCGCGTCCGGCACTCTACTTTCTGATCCCATACCTCCTCGGCATTGTTGCTGGTAGTTGGACCTCTATCCCGTTTCTGTGGCTCTGGCTTTCCATTCTGTTCAGTTTTATCGGTAGCCTTGCCACTAAGAATCGGAGACGCTACCTCTCTTACGGACTACTCCATCTCGCCGTTTTCGCAGGCGGTATGCTACGTCTGGACATCGCTGCCGTCTCACCCGTCCCCGACCCCTTTTACGATGCACCCGTCAGTTTTTCAGGTACGACGACCTATCAACCCGAACGCGGGACGGAATGGGAAGCGTGTTATGCTGTGGGTGAACTCCGACGCTTATCAGATCCATCGCAGTGGATGAAGGCGAAATTGCTTATTAGATTTCAAGAACCCGTGCCGCTCCGCTACGGTAAACAGATAACTCTCACCGGCGTTTTCCAAGAACCGCAAGGCAAACGGAACCTTGGCGGCTTCGATTACAAGGCATACCTTGCGCGGCAGAACGTCGTCGGGATCGTCGAAGCCGTAGGACTGCTACGGATTGGTGAACAACGTGGATTTCCGCCCTTGCGTTGGATAGAGGCACTCCGCATTCGGACAGAACGCCTGATTGATGCCATCTATACCAGCACCTCACTGCACGTCCAACTCGTCAAAGGTATCTTACTCGGCAAACGGAGCGATATACCGTCAGAGACGTTAGACACTTTCCGAAATAGCGGCACCTTCCACGTCCTCGCCGTCTCCGGTCTACACGTCGGACTCATAGCGGGGTTCTGCTACCTCGGCTTTTCACGCTTCCGATTCCCACAGAAGGTTGTATGTCTGCTGACGATTATCACCGTGCTCATCTATGCGAGTCTCATCGGGTTCCGTCCGTCTGTCTTTCGTGCGGCGTTGATGGCAATCCTGTTTCTATCTGCTGCGCTCCTCGACCGAGATACCGATATATTTAACCTATTGGCGTTCGCTGCGCTGGTGTTGCTCCTCTTGAACCCGCATCAGTTGTGGGATGTCGGCTTCCAACTCTCATTCGTTGCCGTCGCATCCATCGTCTATTTCGTTCCGAAGATGGAGAAACCGTTGCAACACCTCTGGGAAGGCACAGCGGAATCCGCCGAAGCGGACCTCTCAATGCTGACGAAGTTGCGGCACAAGGCAGTTAAATGGTTTATTTTGTCTTACCTCGTGACGTTCGCTGCACAGATCGGGACAGCACCCTTGATCGCCTACCACTTTTTTCGGACGTATCCGTTGGGGACGATTGTGGGTCCCTTTGCCGTAGGACTCGTGTCGCTCATTGTTGCGATGGGGCTGGGGTTCGTCTGTATCGGTTTTGTGTGGCTTCCGTTGGCGAAATTATTGTCCGTCCTCAACCACGTTATTATCTCTACCTTCTTAATCCTTATCGGTACCTTTGGGCAGACATGGGGCGTTGTGAAACTCACACCCCCGACCTTTGGGGGCTTCGTCCTCTACATCGCCGTCTGTCTGGGTATCACACACCGGCAATGGGTTCGTAGGCAGTGGAGAGCTGCGAGTCTCATTGGGCTATCGGTTGTGGCAATTTGGGTCTGGGACGCTGCGTTTCACGAGAGGGGCAGGCTTCTGGAGGTCGTGACGCTGGATGTCGGGCAAGGCGATGCCGCTGTCGTCCGGTTCCCTGACAATCGGACGATGCTCATAGACGGCGGTATTCGGCGCACCTATTACGATGAGAAGAAACAGGAGATGACCGACTACGACGTGGGCGAACGGATTATTGAACCCTACCTTGACTATCACGGGATTCGGAAACTCGACGCGGTTGTGCTGACCCATCCTGACCTCGACCACGGCGGCGGACTCGGCTATATTTTAGAAAACTTTGAAGTCTCACGCCTCCTCGGTATATCGGAGATGCCACTCGATTCCCAAACCAATCAACGACTCCGGGCAATTGCCGAAGCACACGATATTCCTTATGCGTTTCCCTATGCCGGAGAGATTGCGCTAACGCCGACAGCTACACTGCGCTTACTGCATCCGATTGACGCTGCGTCCACTGACCTACTGGATGCAGACAAAAACGACGACTCCCTCGTTATCAAACTCTCCTACGGCGAGGTGGATGTGCTCTTTACAGGGGACATCGGCGAAGCGGCAGAGACTCGGCTTATCGCTTCTGGGCAGGACCTCCGTTCAGAGATTCTGAAGGTTCCGCATCACGGGAGTCGGACATCGAGCAGCGCACCATTTTTAGACGCAGTTCAACCGCGTTGCGCCATTTTCTCACTCGGTGCGGGGAATCGGTATCAGTTTCCGCACCCTGAAGTCGTTGCGCGGTATGAAGGGCGCGGGTGCCGACTCTGGCGGACGGACGTATCTGCAGCGATTACCCTCCGCACCGATGGGATACGGTGTTGGATTGAAGGTTTAGCGGTCAGCGGTCAGGGCGTTCCGCTCCGCTCCACTCTCAGCCGTTAGCAAAGCGGTTTTACGGATAGACGATTTAACTGATGGCTGAAAGCGTAGCGTGCTGATGGCTAACTGCTAATTGCTATACGGAGTGCCTCCTGATTCATTGCGTCCACGAAAGCGGTATTGATGTCTGATAACGGATATGTTTTTCCGATGAGTTCTCCGAACGGGTAGCGTGTGCGGGTCTCTGCCACAAAACCGAGGGCATGCCCAAGGGAGGTGTGGTGATAGTTATGAACGCCGCGAAGCACTATACATTTTGTGACAATCTGATGGGCATCCACGGAGATGTCAGCGTTTGGATAGACGTAGCCGAGCGTCAAGCAACGTCCACCAATCCCTAACCATGTAATCAGGTTCGGAATCCCAATGGTCGCGCCACTGACTTCCACGCCGAGATCGGCACCTCGTCCGTTTGTAAGTTCCTTGAGTGCGGTATCAATCTCTGCAACGGATTTGTCGTTTGGGTTGAAGGTGTGTGTCGCACCGAAGCGTTTGGCAATCTCCAAACGTCCGGCGTTGGTGTCTACAACAGCGACACAACGGTATCCTTTTTCACGCAGGTAGCACGCCGCATAGATACCGAGCATCCCGGCTCCATGAATAACAGCCGTTTCACCCGCCTGGAGACCGATCGTCTCTAAACCGTTGACGACAGTTGTGAGGGCGCAGTTGATGGGGACCGCCTCTTTGTCCGTCACGGCATCAGGGAGGCGATAGATGGCTGTTCCGGGACGGAGTAGGATGTGCGAGGCGAACCCCCCGGATAGGATGGAATCCCCCGCATTACGCGCATGTCCGTATTTGAACATCGTTTCGCATTTCTGCGGCAGATTCCGATTGACACAATAGTCGCACGTTCCACAGCAAGCCGTCATGCTCCACGTGATCCGATCTCCTTCATGGAGTGTCTCTCCGGTGGCGGACCGGCGGCGGGTCGGTGCTGCAATGGTACCGACGATTTCGTGTCCAAGCACACACGGTGTCTCTGCACCGCGGCGACCTGAAACGGTGTGGAGATCGGAACCACAGATGGTTGCGAGTGAAACGCGGACGAGTACATCGTTTGGGGTGGCAGTGATAGGCATCTCGCAGACTTCAAATGGTATGCCTACTCCGTGAAAATGGGAAATTTTTGCGGATATTTGCATTGTGTTGAGATTCCTTGAAATATTCCGTTGGTTCGTAGTAGGGAAACCATTCATTGCCCGTTCATAACGTTCTCTGACGTGCGATGAATCGCACTACTACAAACATCTTGTTTTGTGATGGAATTTAAAAAGAGTTCCAGTTAGTCTATAAAGAAGCACTCTTGATGGTCAAGCTGGCCGCTGATAGCCCGGGGAATGCCACACGGCGTTCATACCGCTGACGGTTAATTTAGCCACTTTTAATTTGACAAACAGGGGTATGTCCCGTATCATATATTATATTAACGTCAGTTCGACTTAAACACTTCGTCAATGCTAAAGGTTCTCTTTTTTGGCTGTCAACGCCCTAAATTGTAGCAGCAACTGTTAATGTTTGGCGTGCGCTTCGCAAACTAACAGTTTGCGGTACAAGGAAGCCTTTTATCGAACTCACGTTATATTATACACTATTTGAAGAAATATAGAGGACACAACTCAAAAAGATGAACAGAACTGCTGAAGTTCTTATTGAAGCCTTACCTTATATTCGTCGGTTTTATGACCGGCGGATTGTTATCAAATACGGCGGTGCGGCGATGGAGGATGAGGCACTTATCCACTCCGTCATGCAGGACATCGTTTTAATGAAATACGTCGGTATCCGTCCAATTATCGTTCACGGCGGTGGCCCCCGAATCACGGCGTGGATGGATAAGGTCGGGAAAGTTCCCGAATTCGTGCAGGGGCTGCGTGTAACCGATGCCGAAACCGTTGAAATCGCTGAGATGGTTCTCGGGTCCATCAACAAAGAGATCGTTTCATGTATCAATCAACACGGCGGAAAATCAATTGGACTCTCTGGAAAAGACGCGAACCTAATCCTTGCGGAGAAACAACAGACGCAGCTAACGGATGAAAACGGACAGCAAACTGATGTTGATTTAGGCTACGTCGGAAAAATTATTGGGGTCAATACTGAAGCGATCATCGCGCTTGACAAAGCCGATTATATTCCTGTCATCACACCGATTGGGGTCGGTATCGATGGACAGACCTATAACATTAACGCCGATACAATGGCGGGTGAGGTCGCAGCGGCGTTCCAAGCGGAAAAGTTGATTGTCTTGACGGACACGCGCGGTATCCTCCGAGACCTATCGGATACGACTTCCCTGATTCCGACGATTCATATCAGAGAGGTAGATCAATTCATTGCGGAAGGTTTGATCGCAGGGGGTATGCTCCCAAAAGTAGAGGCGTGTACAACGGCACTCATGGGTGGGGTTTATAAGACGCATATCATTGATGGAAGAATCGAACACTCTTTACTGCTTGAGGTCTTCACAGAGGGTGGTATCGGCACTGAAATTGTTAGGTAAGTGTGAGGAGAAAAAGATGGCGGAACGCAAAAAAATTGCTGCAATCATCACGACCTATTTTCAGCACTCGCACGCAGATGTGATTGCTACGAAATACATGAAGGGTTTCCCAACGGACACCGGACACCGTATGCCGCGCGTTGACCTGGTCTCTATCTATCTCGATCAGGTAGACGATCGGGACATCGGGGTCGGTCTGGCAGCGGAACACAACGTCCCGATCTATCCGAGTATTCGGCAGGCTCTGACGCTCGGTGGCAACGAACTGGCTGTCGATGGTGTGCTACTGATTGGCGAACACGGGGATTATCCATATAACGAATTTGAACAGCACATGTATCCCCGCCGGTATATGTTTGAGCAAATTTGCGGGGTGTTTGCGTCGAGCGGTAGATCGGTGCCTGTCTTCTGCGATAAGCACCTCTCCTACAATTGGGACGATGCGCGCTGGATGTTTGAACGCGCGAAAACCCTTGACGTGCCGTTCATGGCAGGCTCTTCGCTCCCGCTCTCTTGGCGGAAACCCTTTCTGGAACACCCACTTGACACAGCACTGGAATCCGCAATCGGTATCGGATATGCCGGTGTGGAGTCCTACGGTTTTCACGCGCTTGAGACGCTGCAATGTATGATTGAGCGTCGGCAAGGCGGCGAGTCCGGCATTGTGGCGATCCACTGTCTGGAAGGAGATGCCGTCTGGGAAGCGGGTGAGGCAGGAGAATGGTCGCTTGAATTAGCCGAAGCCGCATGCGCGCAGATTGAAGATCGTCCCGACAGCACGTTTATAGCGGGATGTCCAAACCCGACTGCGTTTCTATTGGAACACCGTGACGGGTTTCGGTCTGCGGTGCTGATGCTGACGGGATACGTCTCTGACTTCGCTTACGCAGCGAAAGCGGGTGATACGCGCTACGCTACGGAGTTTTACCTGCAGAACGGTCCCCCACATGCACATTTTAGTTATTTGAGTCTCAACATCGAGGAGATGTTCGTTACGGGGGAGCCGCAGTATCCCGTGGAACGGACGCTTCTTGTGACGGGTGTCCTTGACGCGCTTATGCACTCGCGCGCCGAAGGACACGTCCGAATTGAGACACCCCACTTGGCAGCACTCGCCTATCGTTCCTACCCAAAGATGCCCATCCGACCCACAGCACCCCGGCCTGAAGGCGCGACACTCAGCCCCTAACCGCACCGGACGGTGTTGGAAAATTACCGAAAGATATAGTGGAAAACGCAAACACTGTAGAGGCTCCATCTCAACACTCAGGCCTTATGGCAACGATATTCAGGTGCTACCGGAAGAACTTTGTTCTGTTTTGGTGCATCATGATTCCGTTTATTATCCTCAGCCTCCTGTTTGAAATTCCACCCATGCTAACTTCTAAACTCCCTACTTCGGATGCACTATGGCATTTTGATACGTCCCGCGGTGTTTCTGTGGACGACCACCGCAAACGGGCAGGTGTGGGTTGGGGGACACATTTCGTTTACCACGCTTTCAGCATTGATATTTTGTGGTTAGCGATGTGTCCACTCATTTTCATTATTGTACAACGCCAGCGTAGCATGAAGATCACTTTAGGGGCAATCTGGGAACAGACATCTTCAAACACCGGGGCAATTTTAGCCCTGTTTTTTCTTTTAGCACTGCCCGGTGTTGTTGCGGGTTCAATTGCGCTGGTGCTTTTAGAAATTTTCCGTAAGCTGCCTGTATCAGGTGATATTTTAGATGTCCTTGCGGTACTTACCATCATTCTCCTCTTTTCTGCTATCATCTATTTTATGGTAACTTCGAGTCTCTGTAATCAAGGGATCATGGTTGAAAATCTACGGGCAATAGCTGCACTGCGCCGGAGTAGTAAACTGGTTCGCCCGGCATGGACGCGGTTTTTTAAGATGTATGTGATGCTTGCTTGGGCAACGATAGTATTTACCTCCGTTCTCCTCGGATTAACGTTGTATATTTTTTCAATGACTGTGCCGGAATTCAGAGCGGTTCGTGATGTTTTGTTGTCATCAAAGGGCTGGACGTTCTTTATTGGTGGACATATAAGAATAAGTTTCGCGGAAGCACCGAATCTCTGGACAGTCGGCGTGATGGCTATGGTAGATACTTTCATCCATGCTGCGGTGGCTCCTGTCTGGGCAGCCCTGACAACGTATCTCTATTTAGAACGAGCGTATGAAGTTTAATCCACCGCTCCATCGTTGTAGGAGGGATTTCCGAATCCCGACGTTTACCGACAGATAACCCACAACTCTTTATATCACATACGACTCAGGGTTCCGCTCAACCTCTTCTAAGAGCGTATCCACATAATCCTTAATCCGAAACAACCGACACGTCGCGTCTCCCACCGGTCCCTGCCTCAATCTACCGACTTCATCCCAAAACGCCCCCAGTTCCGAACGCTTCAGTCGGATATATTCGGCTTCAGGGTCTTCCGCAAGGCGTTTGTTCCAATGCATCACCTCAACGAAATGCACATAAGTCGATGACTCGTAATCGACACCGAGCATGAGGAGTTTGGCATTTGCTTTGTAGGCGCGGAACATCGGTGAGTGTGTGCCGTAGGTTTTTCCCCATGGGGGTTGGTCCCACGGGGACTCGTAGCCTTCAAGACGGAGATGGTCTGCCACAAACGCTTGCGCGTCTTTCCCGCGCGCCGCAATGGCGTGGGAATAGTGGTTAGAGCGATAGGTATCCGACATTTGCCGGAAAAACTCCGTCAGCCATCCCACCGTAGACGGGGTCTTCCCAATATTCCAAGACGCTATCCGTTCTTCTCGACTCGGTAGCAGACTGAACGACGGCATCAGAATCAGCCCGTCCCGTCCGACAGCCGCTGCTAAGGCGGAGATAACCGTACCCGCTCCACCTGCAACAGGTCCGAGACTCTTGAAGGATGAATGGATGAAAAGCGTATCCCCATTTTCGATGCCGAGATGGGTGAGGTCTTGGATGAGTTTTTCGCAAGCGTGGGGTGCTTTCATTATTGCGTCTTGAAGAAGGTAATCATATCCGTAAAGCCGTAAAGACTGATGCTGCGATAGGTAATCGTAAGGTCTTTTGTCGTTTCTTCAAAGATTTTTGCCCAATCCGAGACAAGGGGTGTCGCCAGCTGCGCGGATTCGTTGTTGGCGAAATAACCGAGTGTAACGTGAGGTGTGTATTCGGAATGTGAGATTTTCACAGGAAAATTTTCATAGAGAGCTTCGCGGCGTTTTTCAATCTCTTTGAGGATCCGTGCCGATTCCTGATCTGCTGGCTCCAAAAGGACACCCATTCCAGAGTACCATTTGTAAAGACTGCCAAACTGAAAAGTGATGTTCCAATCAGGATGCTGGACTAACGGAGATTCATGCGTCCATTCTGTAAACCTACTGTTTTTGTCGAATGTATTTGGTAGGTTTTTTACGAATCCTTCCCACGTTTCAGACCCTGACGGGTTCCCATCTGGGAAATGACGGACGTTTAAACCGTCCCAGACGGTAACATGATAGGAACTCGGCGGTAGTGGACAAAAGAGATATGTATTTGTCAGCAAGCGCGTGTCAATACGATCGCGCGCCTCAACGAAGGCTTGATAGAGTTTCAAACTCGGATGGCTCGAAACACTATCCAATTTCATGCGTTCAGAATTTTGTTGTAGGATGGACAAACCGTTGTCAGGATTATCGAACAAGAGCGAGAACCCGTTGAACGGTGCCCAAAGCGGTGCGAAACCGAGAATTTTATCTTGGGTGATGGTTATCATATTTTTTGGTTATGTTATGTAGCATAAACTTTTAGTTTGTGTTTCATATCCGCCGCAAATTGAATGAAAATTGGAAATAGATTAGGTAATTGACGGGCAATAAATTGCCCTACTACAAACGGACCTGTTCATAGTAGTGCGATTTTGCGGCGTACTCGCTCAAATGCGACGTGCATTATCGCACGTTGAGAAATTACCGAATTATGGTAAACCTTAGAATTAATTGGACACTATAGATCAAAAACCAATCCCTTATCAAGGAGGAATAGTGTCTGTTAAGAGGCTCACGTTATCTAAGCGCACCGTGCAATCGCAGCAAAGCGGCAATTTGGCCCGCGTTTGCTCTACGCATCCGTTGTGCGACTTGGAGCGGGGTCAAACCTTTCCGGTTCTTGAGGTTCGGGTTTGCGCCTTTAAGGAGCAAGGCTTCTAAGGCTGCCCGTTGTTTCTCTCCGTTTTTTATCGTCGATCGGATCGCCTCAAAGAGCGGCGTCTCGCCGTTATCGTCCGTAGCATCAACCGTCGCTTCATTTTTGATGAGGAGATTGATGACTTTGGAAAAACCCGCTTTCGCGGCGTAATGCAGTGCTGTTTTCCCTTTGTAGTTCCGAACGTCAATATCAGCACCCATATCTAAAAACTCTTGGACTTTGTCTGGATGTTCTCTATTGTCGCCGCGACAGGCGTAAACAAGAGGTGGCCAGCCCCCTGACCCCATTGCGTTTATATCTTTCGGCGGGATTCCATAACGCTTGAATAGCGCGCTTATTTCCGAACCGTCGTCCAAGATACGCGGTGCCTTGCTTGGATCGGCACCATTTTCAAGCAGCAATTTGGCAATCTCCACTCGCTCGTCCGAGGCGGCATAATCCAGAAAGCGTTCACTATACGGCTTGATGACTGCCCCCCGCGAGATGAGCAACGCAACAATTGCAGGGTCTTTGCTCCTGATGGCATAGCAGAGCGGGGTTGCCCACGCTGCTTCTCGGTGCTCAAAGGTGTGGGGTTGCCCGGTGGGTAGCATCACCGCCTGAAGGTATCCTTTGTTGACCGAGCCTGGATCGTTATCAAGGTGCGAACGAACGGTGTCGTAGTCTCCGAGGTAGGCAGCGGTATGGATGTCGATTGTCGCGCCCTGCTGAAGCAGAAATTCAGCGACGGTGTCGCGTCCTTCATAGCGCGCCACACAGTAAGGTGATATTTCAATCCTGTGCTGGATGTGATAACAACCCGGCAGATTTATATCGGCACCGTGTTCGAGAAGGAATTTGACCATCTCCAATTTCCCACGGTATGCCGCCTCCCAGAGCATCGTCCGACCGTGTGAGCCGACGGTATGAATCCAAGCCGGATTATCGTCGAGCAGTTGGCGCACAGTGTCAAGATCGCCGCGTCCGGCTGCTGCAACGACGATTTTGAGGAAGTCGCTCTGATTTCCTGTGAGTTGGACGTTTGGCATTTACCTTCCTCCTTCAACCCACTTCCACGACGTAGGGTCGCCTCCCAACAGAAGGTGGTAGCATCATCCGTTTCTGTTGTTCGGTTAACTCACCGTATTTGCTGAGGTCGTGATACTGTCCCGACCACGCCGAGTGTCCCGGACTGTACTTATAGAGCAGTGAACGGCGTTGATGCTTTGCTTTCCACGGCATTGTTCCGTGAACGAGTGCCTCGGTGAAAAACAGCACATCTCCGGCTTCGACAGGCGGTTGCACGACGTAGTGTGTCGGACGCTCAAAATTCCGCACATCTGAGGGCAATTCCCGCAAGAAATTGCTTTTATGACTGCCCGGAATACAGGCAAACCCACCCGCACCTGCTGGGGCATCCGCCAAATTGTACGTCATTACAGATAACCCATTTCGCATGATACCATCGCGGTACTTGTACCAGTGATCCGCTTCAGGACCACCGGGTCCACCACCATCTTCACCACCGTGCAATCTTCCGCCTTGTTGCCCTTCATCCATGAAGATGGCGTAGTCGTGGTCTAAACGGACGTGGGGACCCAATAATTCGAGGAGATACGGGAGAATTTTCGGATGATCAATCAGGCTCTTAAAGGGTTCACCCCACAGACTCGACACTCTATCGCCGTGTCCTCTCAAGTTATCGCTGGATTCTCTATCAATAATCTCATTCATCTCAGCGACTTCATCTTCGGTCAAGACGTTCTTTATGACGAGGTAACCCTGAAGGTCTACTTGGAATTTTTCTTCGCCTGTCATGATGTAGGAACTCCTTGTGTCGGCTATTAGCCGTCAGCAATTGGCTGTCAGTTTGTAGGTTGAGTTGAACAGAATGAACTCATAGGGGTCAATTGCGTGTATAGGTTATCCCTAAACCCGGTAGAATTTGTTTTATTTTTCCTATTAGTCCGCGTAGTCGTAACTCTCTGGAATGATAAGATCCAACGTAATAACACCTACAGCACAACCTGTGAGGCATCCGAGGACAGCAGAGCCGGCGCGGATGCTTCTGAGTTTGTTTTGATAGGTCTTCGTATAATGATAGACATATTCTGGAGATTTACCCAGTAATTTTGCAGCAGGCACCTGTATCTGCATCAGATAAAGGGTGCCAAAAGCAGATCCGATTAATGAGCCACCTGTGGTAAGTGGAGGCCATTGACAACTTGAGGTACTGTAATTATACTCATATAAAAGGACGCCAAAGCTGAACATGGCTAATACGAAACCTGTGCCAGCCCCTTTTAGGAAATTATCAACTGTTACTAATTCAACATCGGCATTTGCGTCCGTTATCGCCTGCTCACGGTCGGAAATCGGATGAGCCATGACGGTGCTACAGGCAAAAAGCGGTAGAAAGATATAAACAAAAACTTTTTTCATCTTTTAGCCTACCTCAATAACCGGAGGTCTCCGACCGATTGAGGGTGGCATCAGCATCCGTTTTTGTTGTTCCGTTAATCCATCGTATTTACTGAGGTCGTAGTAATTCCCCGACCATGCGGAGTGTCCGGGACTGTATTTGTAGAGCAGTGAACGGCGTTCGTGCTCCGCTGTCCATGGCATTGTCCCGTGAATGAGTGCCTCGGTGAAAAACAGCACATCTCCGGCTTCGACAGGGGGTTGGGCGACGTAGTGTGCAGGACGCTCGAACCGACGCACCTCTTTGGGAATCTGGGTCGGGAAGTTGGATTTATGGCTGCCCGGAATACAGGCGAAGCCACCCGCACCTGCCGGGGCATCCGCCAGATTATACGTCATCACAGACAACCCGTTCCGCATGTGTCCGTCGCGGTATTTGTACCAGTGATCCCCGACGTGTCCACCGGCGCGTCCACCGTCCTCACCGCCGTGCAGTCCGCCACGCCCTTGCCCCTTTTCCATGAAGATGGCGTAATCGTGATCGAGACGTACATGATGCCCCATCAATTCAATGAGATATGGCAGGATTTTTGGATGATCAATCAGCCGCTTGAACGGTTCACCCCAGAGACTCGGTGGTCCCTTGCGGTCTCCACTGTCGATAATCTCGTTCATCTCAGCGACTTCAGCGTCGGTTAAGACGTTCTTGATAACGAGGTAGCCCTCAAGGTCTACTTTGAATTTCTCTTCACCTGTCATTGTGTAGGAACTCCTTTATTTAGCGGTCAGCCGTCAGGTCGCTGCGCTTTCAGTAGTCAGTCAGGAAGTGTTTAAGTAAAGTACCGCTCTTAAAAATACTGACAACTGAGAGTGCGGGGAATGCCATTAAGGCATTCATACCGTTGATTTGCGTAGCGGAACGCCCTGACAGCCAACAACCGACAGCCGACTGCTATTTTACCACTTCAAAATCGAAACCGTCAAGTACATCGCCGTTTACCTCAAGCTCAAAACGGTGCCATCCCAGACACGCTTTGCCATCGTGATACTGCTTAAGCGACGGCAACGGAAAAAGAGATTTCTTATAATCCACACGCTGTTTCGGTTTCAACTTTCGTTGACTGAGACGGTAGCGTTTGCGTGTGACGTGTCCCGATGGACGTTTGTAAGCGACTGCGTAGTAAGTCAAGATCGTCTGTTCTGTATCGGATTCACTCTGTAGACTGAACGAAAATCGAAAAGGCTCGTTAATCGGTAGCGTCTGCCGTTCAGGTGTCAGTTCGATGAGCGTGATGTCTGCCTTTCCCAACTTCGGAACTGTACCCAGTCCCAGTAACTTAAACGCCCGCTTGTCTCCAATCTTCACCTGATATTTTAAGGCACGCTGGAGGATCTTTTTCGTCTCTGCGCGTCCATCCCGACTCCACTGCTCCAACCTGGCGTAGCCTGCTTCTGGGTAGTCTTTGACGATGTCCCGCATATCCGTCCCGACCTGCTCCCGCACACGCCCGTCTGCGTCGTTTTTGCGTGTCTCCAGCAGTGCTAAGATCGGTTGTGGGTCTTGGATATAGGGTCGAAGCCATTTCTGCCACGTGCCTCGTGTACAGAGCGACGCACACACAAACAGACGGAGGTTGGCGTTGTCGTCTTTCACCCATTCCCCGAAACGTTCAAAACACCGATTGGGGTCTTTGATGATAAACGCGCGCATCTCCGCACCGCGTGCGCAACGGTGTTTTGCGAGTGTCTCGAAAGCATCCAGAGAGGCATCGAAATCCGCCAGTCCGTAGAGACTGATAAAGTGCGAAATCGGTCGTAGGCTTGTCTCGACTTCAGCAGTCGGGTGTTGTCCTGGGTTTGCTGGAGCCTCAACCTTGACGTAACCCATCAGAATAGCGAGTGCCTCGGAATAGTCTTGGGGCAGATGCTCCCGTAGGGCGCGTCCGATGGCTTTTGTCACGTTATAGATCGTCTGACCCTCCATCTCTGTCCGCACGTCCGCAACGAAGGCGGGGACATCAAACTCAGGGTAGATCCGTTGAAGTTTTTGTCCGATGACTAACCCGTCTTGTGTCAGATCGAAAAGCGTACGTTGCTCTCGCATATTTGGGGACTCCTCTCCTTGGTGTGTAAATGATAGCATATTCAACGGAAGGCTGTCAACTGGGAATTCGGGGTGTTTGGTTGTTTGTCTGAATGCACGTCGCATTTGGGCGCGTACGCCGCAGATCGCGGATTTGCACGGATTATACGGATGGTGCGGATTTTGGGTGGCTATTGAGGGGTAGTGGTGGATTGGATGGGTTTTGAGCGGGACACCATCAGAAAGGCAGCAGTGGGCGGAATGTCTATAGAAAACGGTATATTCAAAAGTTCGCATTTCAGCAAAGTGCTATGTTTGTAGAATAAGAATCGATAAATGTTCAGTTTTTTCGGTGAAAGCATTTATAGTAGAATGTGAAAAATTTAAGAATTTGCCGACAAGTACGCTGCCGGTGAGGTTTTTTAACCTCTAAAAAAATGAAAGTAACGCATTGCTGTCCAATTTTTTGAGAGTTATAAATCGTGCTTTTATGAATTTTTCTGTCATTACTATAAAAAATGCTGCCCCTACAAGAGGAACAGCAAATTAATTCCTAATAATCGTCCTGGGTTAAGGCGTTCTACCACTAACAACCTACCAACGCATAGATGCTTTTCTCTCCTCAACCTGTTGCCAGAATTCATCAACTGTTTCTTCAGACTGTGCCGGTATTAGGAAATCTTTCCATTGGTTTTTAAGTTTTTCGGCAAAATCACTGTCTTCATATTCTAAACCCAGAATCCACTGCTGGATTATACGACCGTGTCGGACAGCCTTGGTTCGCTCCTCGCTTCGCATATTCCAACGCTTTGTTGAAGTAGATTTGATTAACAGGAAATGCACCCATGGCGCTTGATGAAGATGCCATTCCAATTGGCTCAGTCCTCTTAGTGCAAATTGGACGGTTTCAAGAGTAGGATTTTCCAGATCATGAAGCCGTTCATTGAGCAATTCCCGTGCGATTTCTGCCAGCATCTGTTGTCCGATAGGCCAAAATAGTAAATGATCTGTTTCATCTTCAGTTTCCCTATTGAGGAGATTGTGGACACGCATCTTAGTTGGTTCATTCCGAAGAACTGGGAGCTCAGTCAGTAGGGCTTCCCAATATATGACTAATTCATCATAGAGGCTATCAATGTATTCTTCGGATGGTCGGAACTTTTTGAAAGTTGCCAAATCCGTACTTTCTTCTCTGATTGGTCCCCAACCGTTAGAAATTCTCTGTAATGAACTTAACAATTCAATGTTCATCTCATACAATGTTTCGATGCTCGTAAAGTATGGATCTCTGACTGTAAGGTTTTTGCCCTTCTTAGTCTTAATTCGATTCGATTCTCTTTGTTTACCGGCGAACTGAAAAAAAGTGTTTTCAGTAATTAGCCTTCGTGTAATAATTGCAAACGTATCGTCCTCATCCATAATGATGTTGGTTGCCTGATCCATTGGTTTGGCATAACGGTTTAAGTTAGAGAAAAGCCTGCGGTACTTTTGCATGAAGGTTTCATTAGAATCTTCTCGATTTGGCACGATAACAATGACAGAGAATTCATCCTCTTCAAAATCCTTGGGAGTACCATCTGATGTCGGATCGTTTCGAGCCAGAAGGGTTTTGATCGCCGATAGACGGTGCTGGCCATCTAAGGCATAGTATTTCTGTGTCCCATCAAACTTTAAGACTCCGAAAGCTTCATTAAGCCTGCGATCATCGTGGAAAAGTTCAAAACGTGGATCGTCTGTAACCTCGACTGGGTAAAACACCGGATCTCCTTCAAGTGCTGCAACAACTATTGAGGAGAAAAAGCGATGAGGTTGACGTTTTAAATACTCCACAATATCTTTTTTTACTCTACTCTCATCTAGAATCCGCTGAATTGCTTCGTCAAGGGTTCGATCTTCATGGACTTGGGAAGCATACATTACATTCTGACTTAGTTCACGAGCACTCATTTTGACTACATAATAATTCCATGTGCCCATGCGCGAACATAAAGCTGGGTAAATATTCATAAGCGTTATCCTTCATTAGATCTAATAGTTTTACTATCAAGCATGTCGTGGACTTCCTACTTTCGCCGGGATATGTCCACGTATACGGTTTGCTGGTGGCCCGAAACAGTCGATGAGACGTGCTTCAAGTTCCGCAATTCGCTCCGGATTTACTTCGGCAAACCAATATTCAAGGTTATCGCCGAAGCACTGTTTTGCCATTACAATTTCTTGTTTTGGGTTATTGCAGTGATAAAGGAATCGGTCATAAAGGGTTCCTCTGTCTGCCTTTCCAACATAAATAACATTATATAGCGATTTAAACAACCGCTGATTGAAACGGGGTATTTTGACGCAGATAACGTATACCCCCGGTCTTCTGGGGACGCTGTCCCTATAAAGTTGTCCTAACTTCGTTTTTGACCAGCGCGTTCCTTCTACTACTTGTGGTAAGAGATCCCATTCTTGCTTTTTAAGGGTCCAACCGTGTTGCATAAATATATCCTGATTCAATTAACTGTGTCACTATATCAACTTGCTCCTTTATGCACGTTGCATTGTTGACAAAGTGCTTGGCCATTATCAATAGTTGTTTCTCCACCTTGACTGTGTGGAATGATGTGGTCAGCGTGCATTTGATCAATATTAATTTCTTTATTGCAATTACTATTCTGACACCGTCCACCGCTGCGGTACCAAATGATATATCGTTCATCATCAGTGAATGCGCGTCGCGAATCCTTAGGTATCAGATTTTGAGTATCTCTAAGAAATTGCTTTTTGTACACTTCATGCCGCTTTTGAATACTTTCCTCTGCCCCTCCTTGATTTTTAAACGCTTGAATATAATCGTACAAATCCGTCTTCCAGAGATTTTCACCAGAAGAAAGCAAATCTCTTGGATCAGATACCTCCCTTCTTTCTCTTTCAAATTTAATGTAGAAATTTACGAAATCCTTTTCCCGCCCGCTAATGACATAGGACTCATCCATTTTTGAAATCAGTAGATACAGATCCACAAAACCCCACTTAATATTCATTGCAAGTCGCCTATGTTCGAGAACTCGTTTCATGTAGTTCAAATTACGTTTAACTTTTTTCGCAATAGCTCCTTGTTTATTGAAATCACGTTTTTCCTGGTACATAGCTGTGAGACTGGCAGATTTGACATCTGTCGGTTTTCCGGCTATCTCTAGACATGTTACTATTGCTGCTAAGTCGCGCCATTTGAATCTCGCATCAGAAAGACGAGTTGATTTGAACACATTGTGTGTGCTCAACTCTACTATAAAGTCTCGCATATTACTGAGTATAGCGTTTCGTTTCTCTGCAGGATTAAGGCTAACTCCTTCCTGTAATCTTGAAAAAAGTTGGCGTATTTCTGAGTCTGATGCTTCCTCTATCAACACTACACTGAGTTTGAAATTTCCAATACGATCTTGTTGAGTACTTGATAATTCTGACCACGTCTTACCTGACAAGTTACCAAAATCAGGTATATTGATTGATTCTTTGCCCAATGAATACTTGTTGTTCAGGAATTCCCAAATTGCTTGAAGTCTTTGCTGACCATCAACAACTTCGTGTTCGTATTCACCATCGGATAAACGTAGGTAAAATTTAGGTAAATCGTACCCGCGAAGTATAGAGTCAATAAGTAGTTGTCTTTTTCTATTATTCCAAACTGGTGTACGCTGATATTGTGGTTGTGGATCTATTCTGTCTTGTCTTCTGGCAACCGAATCAATTGACCAATCATCTTGTGGAACTTGGATTCGCATAGATTATATACCTTTGACTGTAACGGTTGTCCTTGCACGATAGAGTGGTTACTTATGACAAATCAAACACGGTTCCTCATCATCTTCGTCGTCGAGAACGTCCGTGAAGATTTCTACCAGACGGAGATTGGGTTTATCTTCTTTTTTGAATGCCAGTGCCTTTTCGGTGTTTGCTTTGATTTCCGCGATACGCTCTGGCTGTGAGAGTTCGGCTAAGCTTTCGCCTTGACACCATGTGAACTGTTCATCTGTCTTTGCGTTTTTGTTCGGAGTCTCTTCGTACGCCTTGGCGAGTTCAAAGAGGTCTGGATGCTTCTCTAATAGCCCAACCCACTCCGATTTGCGTTGGAAGAAACAGAAATAACACCCCGAACGCGTCCGCCATTCATAGTACTTGGGGAGACCTATCCCGTTTTCCTCAAGAATACGATAGACATCCGCTTTCGTGATGCCGTCCTCTTTGAACGGATATTTCGGTTGAATGTTCGGAAGAGAGGAGATTTTCGGAGGCTTGTAACCCACGCGGTCTTCGTCTGCGCGGATGGCGATATAGTGATACGCCCTGTCTTCACCGATGTACTCCTCGAAAGGTCTGATTTTGAGGTTGACTGTGCACCACCGTACCTGGGACGATGGCAGCAAACCTTTGTAAACATCCAGCCAATGATCGAAATCGCGGTTCCTATTGGAATCAGAGTCCATGTTAAGACGGACGATGGGTTTGCCGAGGAACGCTTCTAATTTATCCAGATATTCATAGGTTTCGGGCAACTCTTTGCCGGTATCAGAGAAGAAGTATTCCATCTCTGGTACTCTGTCTCGCATATAGACGGCGAGCGCAGAACTGTCTTTACCCCCGGAAAGCCCCAGTACGTGGCGGATTTTTTGTTGCATCTATTTTCAACCTCTTTGTTTATGAGGATATTCGTTGATTAGCAGTCGGGAATCGGAGTTCCCTCCTACACTATTCGTCCTCTTTGTTTATGAGGATATTCGCTGGTTAGCAGTCGGGAATCGGAGTTCCCTCCTACATTATTCGTCCTCTTTGTTTATGAGGATATTCGTTGATTAGCAGTCGGGAATCGGAGTTCCCTCCTACACTATTCGTCAAGTTGTTGTATCCAGTGTTGTGAAATTTTCGCCAGAATTGCGATGCGGAGTTCGGGGTTATCCTCTACGTTGAGATCTTGAAAAACCTGTTTAATGGCACCCTCTATTTCAAGGGTCTGTTCATCCGCAGTCGGGGTCAAAGTGACAACGCGTTCCTGTTCATCTTGGTTGGGTCCGGTGATACCGATCCGAATAGGTTCCCCGGCTGCTGACTCGGTATACTTCAATTTTTCATAAGACACGGCTTCAAAGTGCCGGAACTTCCGGACGACTTCGGAAAAATTTGACTGGAATATATCCGTATCTCTGTCGAACCAAGATCTTGGGGGTTTACCTGCCAGCGTCGCGCCGATCGCTTCAAGCCAGTTGGAGAAATCAAGTTGCTCGTCGCATATCCGAATCAGAAATTGTTTAAGTTGTGGATCACTTACTATCTCTCGTAAGGGTTCCGCTCTATGAACCAACGTCTTTCGGAAGTTATCCCGATTCCCGGTTAAAACAAACGCATCCTTCATCTGTTTCTCGATAGCATTCAGTAAATTTTCATAGGCGCGTCCGAGTTCGGACAACGTGTCCTGCAAGGTACTGGAAAACTTTAGGGCTGCGTTTGAATCTGTTGTTTCTGAACTATGGTGGATTTCAGAATTGATTAAACGCTCAGCACCGGTGCGGTTAGAAACCGCACCTACCGGGTTGGGGTAAAATGTCTGTTTATTTTTCAGGTTTACCATAAAAACCGGAAATCCGAGTGCCTCTGGTAATTCTTTAAAGATGAGTTCGTCAGGTTCACGAGCGTTCAGGACGGCTGCACGGAGATTTCTGGCGTTATCGCTCAAGGTGTCGGTGTTTAAGGTGTATTTTGGAAGCCTTGCGATAAAGGGCATGAGTGCTTTGATGACGGTCAATAGATTCGGGTTTTCGGTTTCTGTCGGTTGGTTAAGCGCATTTAAATATTGACGCAGTAATTCTGCACGCGCCGCTATCATCCGAAAGCGTTTGATCTCAAATTTTTCTGACACTTTAAGGAATCGTTCAAAGACCGGCATTGACCAGTTGGGTATAAAGGATCCGTCTTGATAGAGCGCGACTTCTGTTTTATAGCGGAGCATCGCCGCGCACAATAGAATCGGCAACGGGCCTTCCCGCACACCGAGCGGTGGTGCCATCAGATGCCCGTAGAGTTTCACAACAGATTGTCGCGCACCCTCACACGTTTCAAGAAAATCCTCAATGGTTTCCCATGTGTGTTTTATGTCGTTTTTGTCATCTGGTTTGGGTGGGTGGAAGCCCCACACGCCGTCTATTTCGCGGTGTATACCTGTCTCTAATAGGAGAGAACGGTAGATGCTCATTTCAGCCGGGTAACCGGTGATGCCGAGGTTTTCTTGATCGCCATTTTCAAGCATCGCCTGAATTAGTTTCTTTCGCGCAGTTGTTACAGCACCAGAGATTTTCCGTCGATTAATCAGTTCGTTCCGAATAATAGGGGTCTTGTGGTAAACTTCATCGCAGATTTTTGACAAGTGTTCGTTTCTGTCCCGTTGAGAGTTGATGGGTACGGGTTGCCCCTTGTGGAACCATTTGCAAGGTGCCTCATCGTCACCGCTAAAGATAGATACTAACTGATTGGAGATGTCTCGTTCTGCTTCGAGCTGTCGAATTGAAAGTTCGCGTTTTGCGACGGCATCGCCTTCTAATTCGGGCGTGTTTTCCGAAATCCAGTGTAAACAGGCGAGTTCGGTGACAGCATCACGCAGAAAGCGGGTGGAGGACGGAATGGCAATTAGCACCTCTTTACGAGCTGCCTCATCTGCTCCATACGTTTTTTCAACCAACTGATGACCTTCATGTTCACCCGCTGGCAGTGTGTAAAGAACAAGTCCGTCAGCGTCATCAAAGGGTTCGTTCAGGTCTGTGTCAAAATTCTCAAGGTCGGTGTACCGGACGGTGAAGTAGCGGAGCGTGCCTTTCTCAAAGAGATGTCGTCGAGCAATGAGCGGGCGCGGCGGGACGAGTTCTGAAAGGTAGGTTATGAGTCTTTCATTTGGGTCGAGGTTTCCTTCCGCTTGGTGGAACATTGCTTCAATATCAATGTCGCTGCCTTCCCATAGGGCATAAGCATCGTTGTAGCGACGATAGATAACAATGGAACGTTTTTCTAATGTTTCCAGTGCTGTCTCAAATTCCTTTGTGAACGTTGGCGTATAATCATCTAAGGCGTAACGGAGGATTTCCTTTGAGGCTTTCAGGTTGGTACTCACTTCTCCAACGATACTCAGCAATCCTATCGTCTTAATGAGTTTAACCGTCGTTGGTGAAGGGTCTGTTAATCTGTTAATAGCCATCTCAATTTCCACCCACTTATCACCGTCGCGTGAGGCGGACAACCGATTTCCTATAGTGGTGTTGAGGTAATCGTATAGGTCAGCGATTGACAGCATCGGCAGTATATTTCCATTGTAACGTTGGTTTGAAAGAAAATCTTGGAGTCCATAAGGCTCACTGGAACTTAGGAAAGCAAAGAGAGAACGTTCATTCTGTGCGAATCGTCGGAAAATTGAACCTATAACAAGTGCTACAGTCGGATGTAAGGGGAGGCAGTCAGCCATGAGCCCACGAAATTCGTCGTCGTTAAGTTGGCTGGGTTTGAGCTCGGAGGCAGGCGGAAAAGATAAATTTTGTGCTTCACCTTCTGAGGTTTTTTCGATAGCAGATCCGATCAGACGTAGGACCTGGTCGGCAGGCTCTACGAAGGCTATATCTTCAAACCGCCCTTGGACCTTTGCCCATTCCTCGCGTTGTGATTTTGCGGCTCGGTGTGCGTATTGTTCAAAAGCCTGATGAAGAATCGTGATTAAGAAGAGTGGGGTTTGGTCGCTTCGGGTAGCAAACTCAGCAAGGGTTTGTAAAACAAATACATCACTGTGTGCTGGATGTTGGGCAGCATATTCAAGGAACTTGCCGAGTTCATCTATTATTAGTAACAGCCCCTGTCCACCGTTTTTCCTGATGGCGCGCGTTGCGGATTCAAAAAGAGCCGTGATTTCAGATGCCTGTGGGGGTGTGTCGTTTGCTGCTATTTTCAATAGTTTTCTGATATTCGGACGAGGGGCACTGGCGGACGGAATTCCAAAAGTCTTGAGTCCTTGTTCTAAACCGCGCAGAAGGGCACTTGAAAGTTGCGCGCGTTCGCCAGAGATAAGCACCGGACAAAAATCGGACAGAAATTGCCCATTACCGTTTGTGTTGATAAACTGCTCATATAACGAATCATCTCCACGCTTTAGGAGTTCTAAAGCCTGTTGTGTTGCAGGTAGATTAGAATTTCCAAGTAACTTTGCGGCGAAGAGTGCGAAGGCTGATTTTCCAGAGCCGTAGGGACCGGTAAGGGACCAGGCTTTCGATGTTGCGCCGTTTCCTTGTGCTGTGATAAGACGCGTGAGGGTTTCCCGGGCTTTGACGGTCACAACGTATCCGTCTAAGGCGTTTTGCGTGTAAAAATCGCGCTCCAGATGTACAGAACGCTGGAAACGGTTTGTAATGTGAAAAAGGTCTGATAAGCGGTCGTTACCCATAATACCTCTTTAAAAGTTCCTTTTGATTCAAATCTTTGTGTCGGTAGACCTGTTTCAAACCTGCTGTTTCGTCATATTCCAACGCGCCATTTGTAAGTTGCTCAAAGCCTTCAAGATATGTTGTCAATGTATCTTCGTCTAGTCTAAAAACTCGTCCTGGACTCGATGGTGCATACATCAAATCTGAGAATGAGAGTGAGTTTCTCCGAGAGAAGTAGTTTTTCCAAAACGTATCTAATGCCCAAGCGACGACTTCAAGGGGGAGCGTCTCTTTGGCACCTCGCTGGAACTCATATCTGTCACTATCTTGCAATTCGGCAATTAAGTCGAGTTCAGCGAGCGGACAGTCAAAGGTTTCTTCTGTTACGGCAGCGTTGGGGTTTTGGCGTGACTGACAATAGGTTCGGATGAAGCAGTTGACGTCTCGCCGCAGTGTATTTTCAGAGATAGGTCGCATGGATTTTTTCTGCTGCTGTGCCCACTTGGACACTTCTTTTGCGAATGCCTGCGGCGTGAAATGGTTGCCCCTTAGAACGTTGAATGCCCAATACCACGATGTTGCCTGATCGGTGTTGGTGGCAATTTGATAGTGGATCAGCCACAAGGTAGCCGGATCGTCGAGGTATGGATCAAAGCCATCTTTGCCAAAAATGTCTTCACCGAAGTCAGTACGAACGAATTGTCCGCGTCGATGAGATATTCTTTTTTCACCAACAGGCATAACGAGTTGCTCCTGATGACTTCTGTCCTCTTTTATAAGCCCGGATACCCTACACCAATGCCGAATCGAGTCCACCATATTTTTTCCGACACCTAAAGTTACAGAAGCGTCTTCCGATGAAAAGACAGTCGGATCTGACACAGCATCCACTCCCTTTTTCAGCCATGTATACCGGAACGGAAAGGTCTGGTGGCCTGAGAAAGATGGCGTAATGGTCTGCAAGAAGGTTGTCTGGACGTTACTCAAATTCCATCCCTCCAGACATGTAGCAGCGCGTCGTGTGAGCAGCGACGTGGGTAAAAAATTAAGAGTAACAGGAGAAAATGCAACAAAAACTGCCCGCATCGGGTAGCGAGCGGGCGCGGGGACGGTATATTCTCAGATACCGCGAATATTTTGTTAGAACTGCTTATTTTATATAAAGTGGGGGGGGGGGGGGGGGTAAGACTGCTTGTTAAAAGCCAATTTTTGAGCGAGTCCTGTGGGCATTAAAGAACACCAGGCAAAATAATTGCTATCAAGGAGGTATTGTGTTTTGGCTGTGGTATTTAGATGTAGATTTTTCATATCTTGCTTGTACGTATTGTATCTTAAACCGGAGATCACATCAAATAATTTTTTAGCGAGGATTGAAATACTCCAATTTACCCTATTGCCTCTCTAAATTTTAGCACAGATTTGTGTTGAATGTCAAACTTTTTCGCGATAATTCCCTTGAAACACTTGTCTAACATGCCAACTGATGAATTCTGTTTCAGGATAATAGGACTGCCTTTGTGGGAAGTTGATTTTTTCTCCATGAAAATCCATAAGCCATTCCTGAAAGCCTTTTGTTCCGTGTGCATCATCGGATATGAGAATCTGTAGTTGTTTAGACAACGTAAAAGCCCCACGGTCAAATAACTTATGGTGCATTACACAGAGCGCCAACCCATTCACTGTTTCGCTGGGTCCCCCGTGTGATTCCCATTTAATATGAGAAGCCTCAAGTGCAATAGGCAATATCCCTAATTTCACATCAAAACCACAGACAGCACATTTATATTCGTAGGCTCTAAGGATGTTTGCTCGGAAATTAGGTGTCCGTGTTCTTGTATCAAAGGCTTGGAGAGGAAGTTGGATGTCAACGGCTTGTAAGATATCTTCGTGAAGTGAAGGTGGAAAGTGAGCATCTAACAAACTATGGACTATTTCAAATGTCAGTTCGGAATCATTCTGAAGTTGATCGGAAATAGTTTTATTGAAGCCACCAGCGACATCGTAATATCTCAAGTCAGTTATGTGTGGGTCTCCACTGGGCGTTTGCCCAATTTTGTCGGCATCCGATACCTCCCAAATGCCGTCATTTTGCAATCGCCAAAATGGGTATTGTGGGTTATAACGATCACGTCTTGGTCCAAACTCTCGCAGTAGATTTTTGAGATTTTCCTCTATATCATCAGCGTAGGAGATAAGCCTATCCTCACCGCGCAGCAATTTTCCGATTGCATATAAAGCCAATAACGGTTTGTGTGGTGCTCTTTCCCCACCACTTGCACACTGTCGCAGCGTTTCAAATCTTTGAAGAATTTGGTCCCTGTTCATTGGTTACTTCTCTACACAATCGTTTTTGATGGCTATCCTCCGTGTTAGCCACTATGGGTCATGCTGGGTGGTACTTGCTATACTGTTTTCTTTTGTAGTTTGAATTAGGAATCGCAGTGCCTCGTTAACGGATACAGCATCTGGAAATGCAGCAGCAACGTCAGACTCTAACTTAACAATAGAAGTATCACACTGCTTAGAGACTGGGTCTAAACCCTTCATTGGTAAACGGTAAGAATGTGTATTTCTGTTTGCTTTGGAGTCTTCTATCAGACCTCGCAGTGCCTCGTTAACAATAGCAGCATCTGGAAACACCGCAGCGACATCAGGTTCTAACTTGACAAAGTTACCGAACTGCTTACGCGCAGGGCCGAATTTACGCACTCGCAACTTTCTCAAATCATACTCTGGACGGAGTTCATCGTGTATTGTGGTTTTATCCTTCTTCATATAGTTCTCTCTCACTTGGGGTGGCTCTTCTCGCGCTAATTAGACGAACTGCGTTCCCTCGTTCCGTATACGATATAAATAATAAACGATCCTCTGCTGATTGCCCAATGGCGACCCACCGATCTTCCTCAAAAGAGTGGTCTGGATCGTCGAAAACAATATAGAAGGGATCTTGGAAAACGGTTTTTGCTTCATCAAATGATATGCTGTGTCTTAGCAGATTTACTGCGGCTTTGTTTGTATCCCATTCAAATTCCATTAAGGCTAACCGAACACCAAATGTATCAGATTGTTTGTTTAAAGTTTTAACCTATACAGATAAATCCATTTTATTCTACTCCATATACGAAAAAATGCCAATGCATTATATTATGAGGGACGCGTCTTTGAATATCTGACGGGAGTTTCGCGCAAGATGCCCAGAAATCATCGTCCAGGATATGTTCCATACTATAACAGTTTCCGAAGTTCCGCTATGCTACGATATTTGCCTTCTTGATAGTTCTGTGAGGCTTTCTCAGCAAGGGGGTCCAATCGTCCGGCTTTCACATCTTCCTCAAACTGTTTCTCCCATGCTTCTTCTTCGGCTTCCAAGGATTCATGAAGTTTGGTTTCAAGGGTTTTCAGGAGTGCTTTTTCAGTAAGTTCCTCGCATTTAACTTCTGGGACCTCTGGAATCCACCCAAGCCAATTGGTGCCGTTTTTTTGGATGTGGGCGGTATAGGTCTCTTCAAAAACCGGATCATGGATTTTGACAGTTTTGGGGTGTACCATGGTGTTCTCCTTGAACAAGGACTGCTTTTCTAAAATAGGTTCAAACTGTTTAAAAGAATAGCGTACAGTGGGTTAAAAAGTCAAGTTATATGTTAAACGAGCGCGCGAAGATCGCGAGCAGCGGGGAAACACCCAAGCAAAAACACTCGCTCCTACAGCAAAGAGCCTTCAGGCAAAAGATCGAAGTTATTGGAGAATTGAATGCCTCTGAATTCTTAAGGGTTGAGGATTGCAATGGAGGTAAAGATGTGTTATACTATGATAGATTTTAGAATTACTTGGACATTATGGACCAGCGAGGTTAGGAAATCTCGCCTACTGGGTGGAGGTTGCATCTATAGCAGAATGTCGGGAATCGGAGTTCCCTCCTACAGAAGAACTAAATATCCCTAAAATCGGAAAACCTGCGCACCTAACATGCACATCGAAACACTCAATTACCCGCTCATCCATATCCCTGCCGGTGAATTCATCATGGGAACGATTCCCACTGGACTCCGAAAGACTGATCCTGAAGAACCGCAACGGAGCGTCCTGCTGGATGCCTACGCTATTGGCACGTATCAGGTCACAAACGCCCAATACGCCCAATTTGTAGAGGCGACGGGACACGCACACCCGTTGTTCTGGACGGAAGAACATCTCAACGCGCCCGATTGCCCAGTCGTCGGTGTGAGTTGGGACGATGCGATACGTTTCTTGGAATGGCTCAACACATTTGAAAATACGGAATATCGCTTGCCGTCGGAGGCGGAGTGGGAGAAAGCGGGGCGCGGTACGGATGCTCGCGAATATCCTTGGGGAGACGCATGGGATGCGAGGCGGGCAAATACATCGGAATCGGGGAATAGACGGTTGATGCCTGTCGGGAGTTATCCATCGGGTGCGAGTCCCTACGGGTGCTACGATATGGCGGGTAACGCTTACGATTGGTGCAGCGACTGGTTTCATATAGAGACCTATAAATACTCGCCTGCGGAGAATCCGTTGGGTGCGAGTGAAGGTCGGCGGCGGGTGATTCGTGGCGGTTCGTGGATTGCACGGGGTGAGTTCGCGGCGCGGTGTGCGAACCGCGCGGCGTATGAACCGATACAGGCGATTCATAGCGTCGGTTTTCGGATTGCTGTGGATATTTAAGCTTGGTTTGTGCTGCGCGACGTGCGATGAATCGCACTACTACGAACGAAACAACTTGTAATGGGGCTGCATTGGTTTTTACGAGAAATGCACAAGACATAGGATACTCAAAATCCGCGCAATCTGTGTCATTCGCGAGAATCCGTGACTCAGACGAACGAATATGCAGAAAAAACCGCTCATCCAACACTCCCAAGACTTCCGAGACGCATTGTTAGATTGGTTCAGAGACTACCAACGCGAGATGCCGTGGCGGAATACGGATAATCCATACCACATCTGGGTCTCTGAGGTGATGCTCCAACAGACGCAGGTCAAGAAGGTTGTCGATTATTATGAACGGTTCATCGAACGGTTTCCTGACGTGCAGCACTTGGCAGCGGCGCCGCTACAAGATGTACTGAAGGTCTGGGAAGGCTTGGGATATTACGCCAGGGCGCGGAACCTCCACAAAGCCGCACAGGTTATTGTGAACGCGTTGGACGGTGAGGTACCGCGGGATTATGCGACTTTTCGGAAATTGCCGGGTGTCGGGGATTACAGTGCGGCGGCAGTGCAGAGCATCGCTTTTAATGAACCTTACGCCGCTGTGGACGGGAATATCAAACGCGTGGTGGCACGCCTGTTCCTGATGGACGCACCGGTTAACGACGCGAAGTCGGCGAAACAGTTTCAGAAGCACGCAGAAGCACTTTTGGATCGAGAGGCTCCCGGACTTTTCAATCAGGCGATGATGGAGTTGGGTGCAACTGTGTGTCGTCCGCAATCGCCTACCTGTCTTATCTGTCCGGTGAATGCGTTTTGTGAGGCGTTCCATACGGCACGTCAAGACGAATTCCCGAAACGGCGGGAGACCAAACCTATACCGGAACACCACATTGCTGTCGGGGTCATCTACAGAGGGGATGAGGTTCTCATCACGCAGCGGCAGCTTGACGGGCTGCTCGGTGGACTCTGGGAGTTTCCTGGGGGTAGGATCGCTGACGGAGAAACTGCCGAGACGGCGTGCGTTCGGAATATCTCGGAGGTCGTTAATCTGTCTGTCAGGAATATAAAATACCTCACCCGTGTGAGACACGCTTTCACCCATTTTAAGATAGTCGTGGATGTCTTCGTGTGCGATTATCAATCGGGTGAGGTTGTGTTGAATGGCCCGCGGGATGCGAAGTGGATTCAGGTCGAGGCGTTAAGTGATTATCCGCTTCCGCGTGTGACACATAAGTTCAAGGATAAGCTAATTGTCTGATCCGAAGCGTGCCTCGTACTTCTCCCATACCTCGTCAGGTAAAGGTGTACTGGCGGCGCGGACGTTTGCTTCGAGCTGCTCGACGTTCAGGCTCCCGATGTTGTTGCCCTGAATCCGCTCTTCTTTCAGACAGAACTGGAGGGCAAGTTGAAGCAAACTGATGTCTTCTTCAACGCACCATTCCCAAATTGGGTATGCTGCTGCGACGTCCCCTTCTTTTTTCCAGCGTCCCCTTGCGATTTCAGCGTCGAGATCAACACCTGTGAGGATACCACGCAGGATTGACCAGCCGTTCATGACTCCGATGTCGTGTTCAGCGGCGTAAGGGAGGATGTCGTCAGCGGCGTTCTGTCGGACGAGGTTGTAGTCGTTGAAGCACAAGATGAGATCGACATCACCGGTTGCCATCGCTTTGAGGTGGAAGTCGTGGGGACGCATCCCGTAGCCGAGGAACCGGACGAGTCCGCGCGCTTTACACTGGCGCAAGCCGTCGAGCGTGCCACCCTTTTCAAGCGTCGGATCGATTTCACCGGGATCGTGGATGAGCATACCATCGAAGTAGTCTGTGCCGAGGAGTTCGAGTTGACTTTCGAGGTCGGCGATGGCGCGTTCAGCGGAATAGTCGGGTCTGCCTTCTCCATAACCACCCCACGCTGCAGCAGAATGACAACAGAGCCTTCCGGTAATGATGACATCCTCGCGCGGAATCTCCTTGAGTGCCAATCCGAGTTTCCGCATTGAATCGCCATAGCAGCGCGCACAATCGAAGTGGTTAACCCCGATAGACACCGAGTGTTTAACGAGTGCCACGGCATCTTCGTCTGAAACGAAACCGAAGTTGTTTCCGAACCCCTGTGTACCGAATGGAACGACGGGGATACTCAGTTCCGTGCGTCCCAATCGGCGTCTCGGGATCGTAGGTAAAGCTTGATTGGTGTCCATAAAAATCCTTTCGCTATTGGTGGTCAGTTGTTAGTTGTCGGTTGTCAGTTAAGAGGATTCTGGTAACAATTGAACCCAGTTGGAAGTCTTCAGGCAAAGGCGAGTTGTTACAAGCAGACCTCTTAACTTATAACTTATAACTATTAACCTACAACTTCTTAGTATTTATCCGAACCTTCGAGCGGGAGTGGGACTGCCCAGACGTTCCGATACCGCACGTCGTTGCCGTGGTCCTGGAGGCGGAGCGGTCCTGGTTGAGCGAGTTCTGCGTCGATGCTTCCACCCGTTGTGCCAGCGAGCTGGGCGTTGTTGATGATGACCAAGCCGTTTTGGACGACGGTGATGCGCGGACCTTCCGTCATCTCACCTGCGTCGTTGAAACGCGGTGCCCGGAAAGCGATATCGTAAGTCTGCCATTCAAGCGGTGGTTTACAGGCATTAACGAGCGGTGCGAATTGGTTGTAAATTGCGCCGCAGTCGCCCATCCCAGGGACCGGGATGCCGTAGGAGTCCAAGACCTGGACTTCATATCTACCTTGAAGGAAGACGCCGCTGTTGCCTTTCGCTTGACCTGTCGCTTCGGGCATATCGGGACATCTGAACTCGATATGGAGGAAGTGATCCGTGAAGGTCTCTTTACTTATGACATCGCCGGTGCGAGGGACGACAAGCATTTGCCCATCTTCTACTTTCCAAGTGGGATCGCTGCCGTCTAAGCTTGTCCAGTTGCTGAGGTCTGTGCCGTCAAAAAGGATGACTGCTGATTCTGGAGGTGTTTGTGCCATGAGTGTTCCTTTCATACATTGTGCATGTGCAAATCAATGCTGTGTGAATGAGATTTTTCACTATTTTAACGAATATCGCTTTTTTGTCAAGGGATTAGGAACGGGAGTCGGGAAAAAACCTTTTGAAAAAAGAAAACGCTGTGTTATAATAAGAGTGTATTTGGACACGTTTAATGGATGTACACGCTTACACAGAGAAAAATAAAAGTCGTTATGCTCAAACCGAAACCCAGTATTGAGACAATTCAACCCTATCAGGGCGGCAAACCGATCGAAGAGGTCCAGCGCGAGTTGGGCATCACCGATATTATCAAACTTGCATCCAACGAAAACTCGCTGGGTCCGTCACCGTTGGCACTACAAGCGATTGCTGAGCGCGCCGGGCAGGTGCATCTCTATCCCGACGGCAACGCCTTCTATCTCAAAAACGATCTGGCGGCGCATCTGGGGATTTCCGCTGAGCATCTGATTTTAGGGAACGGTTCAAACGACGTGTTACAACTCATCGCTGAGGCGTACGTCGCACCCGATGATGAGGTTATCTACGCAGCCGGAGCGTTCGTCGTCTATAGCCTCGTAACGAAGTTGTGTAGTGCAACAGCCGTTGTCGTACCGATGCAGCACGATACACACGACCTCTCCGCCATGACGGCAGCAATCACGGATAAGACAAAGGTCATCTTCGTGGCGAATCCGAACAACCCTACCGGCACGATGGTCACTGCCGACGAGACAGCAGCGTTTATGGAACAGGTACCAGACGATGTGCTCGTCGTTTTCGACGAGGCGTACTATGAATATGTCCTGCGTTCGGACTATCCGCAGACGCTGCCCTATGTCTTAGCGGGACGGAATTTTATCATTACTCGGACGTTTTCCAAAATCTACGGACTCGCTGGACTCCGTATCGGTTATGGGATCGCACCACCTGCGTTGATTGAGACGTTGAATCGGGTGCGGCAGCCCTTTAATTGTAGTCTGGTGGGACAGGCAGCGGCGCGTGCGGCACTCAAGGATACTGCGCATGTTAAAAAGAGCCAAACGAGCAACATAGCCGGGAAAGCCTTCCTCTATGAAGCGTTTGACGATATGGGATTCCGTTACACCGAAACTGAAGGCAATTTCATCATGTTGCACTTGGCGCAGTTAGGAACAGACATCGCCGACGGACTCCTGCAAAAGGGGATTATCGTCCGACCCATCGGAGGATACGGCTATCCGAATGCGATACGCGTAACCATCGGCACACAACAGGAAAACGAAAGATTTGTTAGGGCTTTACGGGGTAATTTGTAAACCGATATAAAAGACGCGAGCTGAAAAATAAAAAGGGAAATTATAGTAGAATCTACAATAAAAATTTTAGCGATGAAGCGGACGCAGAGGCACAGACTAACAGTCTATGCTACAAAAATCTGATAGCCGATAGCGAAAAATATGAAACAACTAATACAACTCAATAACAGACGACCTACCCGAAAGATTATGGTAGGCAATATCCCGATCGGTGATGGGAACCCCGTCTCTATCCAGACGATGACAACAACGCTGACCCACGATGTAGATGCGACATTGGCACAGGTAGAGCGGTGTGCGGAAGCAGGCGCACAGATTGTCCGCGTCGCTGTCCCTGAAGAACCCGACGCGAAGGCACTCGCTACGATTGTCCGGCGCGCACCGGTTCCGATCGTCTCAGACATCCATTTCAATTACCGATACGCCCTCGCTGCAGTCGATGCAGGCGTGGCAAAAGTGCGTATCAACCCGGGTAACATCGGTAGCGAAGAACGGATTTCAGAGGTCCTATCTGCAGCGAAAGGGGCGAATATCCCGATACGCATCGGCGTGAATGAGGGATCCCTCGAAAAGGATCTGTTAGAAAAATATCCGTCTCCAACAGCCGAAGCATTGGTAGAGAGTGCGATGCGGCATGTCAACATCTGTGAGGATCACGACTTCAGAGACATCGCCATCTCTGTTAAGTCGAGCGACCCGCTGCGGATGATAGCGGCGAACCGTCAACTTTCAGCGAAAGTCCCGTATCCATTACATCTCGGTGTAACAGAAGCCGGAACCCCGCGACGTGCGCACGTCAAATCGACCCTCGGTATCGGCACGCTCCTGCAAGCGGGCATCGGGGATACCATTCGTATCTCAATTACGGGTGACCCCGTTGAAGAGGTCTTGACTGCGAAAGAGCTCCTGCGGGCACTTGGAATGGCATCGGATATGCTGGATGTCGTCTCTTGTCCATTCTGCGGTCGTGGCGATCCGAGCGCCGATTATGAGAATATCGTCGCTGTTGCTGAGGAACTTCTGGAGAAGCACGGTATAAAGATTCCGGTCGCCGTGATGGGATGTGAGGTTAACGGACCGGGTGAAACGCGCAACGCTGAAGTGGGTATCCATTTAGGCGGCAGAGAGCTTGCTGTCTTAAAAGTCCGTGGCGAGCGAGTCCGCACGTTCCGCGGCAGAGATGAAGTTAACCCTGAATTTTTAGCAAACGCATTGTTAGCGGCTGCACAGCAGTTGCAGGCAACTCAGAGCGAAACCGTCTCATAAAAAAATGAATAATCTTTGGCAGTCTACTCAAAAAGCAGTTCGATTAATTCCTGTCCAGATTGGATTACTCACGCTATTTTTCTGTGTCTACCACCTATTCCTGTTTTACTGCATGCGTGAGACAGCCGTCAATCTCGGTGCGGTACGGTATAGAACGCACATTGTCCCGCTTTACGCTGAACCGAGTTTCGACTTGAGTTTATGGGTATTGCCGGCTCTCGTGGTGTGTGTCGCTTTTCTGTATCTCTGCCACAAATATCTGCTTTCCGGTGTGTCTGTACGACGTTTAATCTGGGTAGCGATCATCTGTTTCATTGCGATTAACGTTAGCGTTGCCTTAATTGATGGCTACCGCGAGATTGAACAAGAAGGCGAAACGACCCGGATCTTAGGGCTCTTGGAGCCGTATACGCGAACTTCGTTGGAGTATTACGGCGATGTGCCGCGGGTTGATGAACTCGGATTCCGTACGTTTCTACAAGATTATAGCAAACCGGAATTATTCGAGACACTTTCAGGACACACGCGCACGCATCCACCGGGGGGTGTGCTTTTCTTATGGCTCTTTAGCAAGATTTTCGGTTACAATCTTGTATCGGCATCGCTGATTTCAATCATCTTCACTGCGCTTGCGGTGATCCCGATCTATTACCTCGGCGAACGGCTCTACGATAAAAAGGTCGCCCGTTACGCCCTGCTCCTTTTCTTGATTACCCCGAACTTCGTGATGTTCACCGGTACGTCGATGGACGGTCCGTTCAGTGTTTTCCCGATTCTCAGCGTCTACCTCTTTTATGAAGCGCGAGCGCGGGAAACCTTATCCGCCCAAACGTGGCACGAATTTCGTCCCTATAGTTTATTGACAGGACTGGCACTGGCACTCGGCATGTTCATGACCTATTCAACGGTCGTCGTGGGTGTTTTTCTCTGTGTTGTCGCGCTACTGGAACGGAGACGGTTTTTACAGTATCTGAAGGTTTTACTCTTTGCGGCTTTGGGGTTTATCGGATTTTATCTGATACTTTTCGTGCTGACCGGATTTCGTCCAATTGAAGCACTCTGGGCAGCGATCAAAAAAGATGAGATGGGGATGGGGACGGGGTATGAAAGCCTTTCACGCTATCTCCACCTGAGTTTTGCGAACCTATTCGCTTTCCTCATCGGTGTCGGATTGCCGATAACGACAGTCTGGCTCCGGCAGGTCGTATCGGCAATAGCGGAATGGCGACGGGACGCACTTTCATTGGTACAGGAGCATTATGACCGGCGTATTCCTTGGATACTTCGTCACGAAAAATCAGACAATTTCGTCATCGGTTTCCTGATAACACTCCTCTTTTTCACATTCTCTACCCTATTCACGATGGAGGTTGAGCGTATCTGGATCTTCATGGTCCCGTTTTTCGTGATACCTGTCGCCAAATATCTCGTGGATCGCTCGACATCCGATCTCTATTGGGTTGGCGGTCTACTCGCAGCGCAACTCATCGTTGCAGAAGTTTTGCTTTATACGTATTGGTAGTAGCGGTCAGCGGTCAGGGCGTTCCGCTACGCTCCACTCTCAGCAATCGGTTAAATCTTCTGGTAGGAACAGCGGTTTTCACAACTTTCAACCCACTCTTGCTGACCGCTGAGAGGGTTGCGGAGCAACCCGCCCTGATCGCTAATTGCTAAAAAACATGCGAATTCTTTACGTCATCGACTCTATGACAAAAGACGGTGCCGAATCGCAATTACTTAAAACCTTGGACCGGTTGCCAGTAGAGCAGTATGAGGCGTATGTCGTACTGACCCGTGCTGAAGGGGAACGTGTGTCCGAGCTCCTTGAAATGTCCTGTGTTCGGGATGTCGCTACGCTGATGGGTGAAAATAGACCGAAGCGATTGCTGGAAAAGGCGTTTGCGCTCGGGGGTATTGTCAACGCAGTCAGACCGGACATTGTTCACAGTTGGTTGTGGTATTCCAATTTCCTCTCTGGACTCTCGCGGAGATGTGGTCTTTGGCGTAAGGTGCCGTTCATCGCCTCACAGCGCGGTGATTACCACGCGAGGTACGGCAAATTCCGGCTCTGGTTAACAGAAAAACTTATCTACAATCCCGCCGATATTCTCCTAACGAATTCCGAACAAATTGAACGGCATCTCCATCAACTATACCCTGACAAACAGATTTTTAGCATCCGGAATCTATTGGAATTGCCCGCCGAAGCGTGGTCTCCACAGCACCGAGACAATACCGGCGAGAAGTTAATCGTAAGTGTCGGACGCTTCGCACCTGAAAAGGGACATCGGTATCTGATTGAGGCGTTGTGTCTGCTTGATCCGCAAGAGACTCCGTGGCGATGCACGTTCCTCGGTGACGGGGAATTAGAGACCGAACTCCGTGCCCTCGTAGAAAAACGTGGACTCTCGGAGCGGGTGGATTTTCTGGGTTTCTGTGAAGATGTCTTCCCTGTGCTTTTGACGGCGGATGTCTTTGTGCTTCCGTCGCTGCATGAGAGTTCCCCGAACGCCTTAATCGAAGCGATGGGGGTCGGAATGCCGTGCATAGCGTCAGATGTCGGTGGGATTGCGGACTTAATTGAGAATGGGGAGAACGGTGTTCGAGTTCCACCACAAAATTCAGAGGAGTTGGCAGCGGCGCTGTATTGGGTGTTGACGCAACCCGATGTTGCGAGAGCGTTGGGCAGAAACGCACGCGCAACGATTCAGCAAAGGTTTGATAGCACGGAATCTATGCGGAAATTAGAAGATATTTATCGGCAGTTATCTGGCTAAATTACGCTTTTTGGTTGACATCCACGCATGAATATGATGTACTATCTACAAAAGGAGAAACACCATGAAAACTATTCTCACGCTCTTAATACTCTTTTCTGCTATCGCGTTGCCAGCTCTTGGCGAGTTGACCGTCCAGGATCTTGATAAAATTCGTTCAATCATCAAAGAATCCGAACAGGAACTTAAGGCAATGATCAAAGAATCTGAACAGGAACTCAAAGCAGAGATAGCCGCTTCCGAAAAGCGAACCAAAGAATACGTTTCTCAAGAAATAAGAACCGTCAATGTCAAAATAGCAGAAACAGACAAGCGATTGAGCCAGATTTTTTGGTGGGTGATTGCTTTGATGGGGCTGATAGCCCTGGCTATCGCAGCACCACAAGCCCTTATCGCATGGCAAAACAGAAAAGATCGCTCCCTTGAAAGACAAGTTGAAACACTCACACAAGAAATCGAAACACTCAAGCAACAACACGCCTTCCGTCCTTGAAAACACGTTGTTGTGTTCTTGTGGGATGATGTAGCAAATGCGTAGTTTTCTTAAAAACATAGTCGCCACTGCCATCTGCCTATCGGGTGCATCATTTCTTATTCGGGAGTGGATGCGTCGAAATCAGGTTGCTATTCTCCTCTATCACGACCCAAAACCCGCTGTTTTCGAGAAACATATCGCCTACCTCTCTCGCTGCTACACGTTCATCTCGCTGGATACCCTGGTGGCAGCTATCCATCGAAACGATTTTTCAGAGATTCCCCCGAAAAGCGTTGTGATTACGATTGACGACGGACATGTCGGTAATTTTGAACTCTTGCCGATTTTCAAACGGTATCAGATACGTCCGACCATCTACGTCTGCACGCAGATTATTAACACATACCGGCACTTCTGGTTCAAGATAGATGAACAATCTAAAGCGGAGAAAGAGATGCTGAAACGAGTGTCGAACGCGGAACGGTTGGCTCACCTCAAAAGCATTGCCGACTTTGCCTCTGAAAAAGTATATGAAAATAGACAAGCACTCGATATATCGGAAATGAAGGAGATGGCAGCGTACGTTGACTTTCAACCGCATACCCAATTCCATCCGATCCTACCGCACTGCACGGAAACAGAGTGTCAGCAAGAGATTCTTGGAAGCAAAGCGGATTTGGAAGGACTTTTGGATGTTGCGTGTTCGCATTTTAGTTATCCGAATGGCGACTATACCGAACGCGAAATCGAGATTGTGAAAGCGGGTGGGTTCCGTTCGGCTCGGACAACTGAGATTGGATGGAACACGTTAGACACATCGGTGTATCGACTGAAAGCCATTCCGATGACCGATACTGCTGGACTCACGCGCTTCCGTGCGGAACTAACGACGATTCCCCAACGGCTTAGCAAATGGGTGACCTCTCTATTACGGCGTAGATGAAAAACGAATTGACAAAATGGCACACTGCTTACATTCAGAACGCTTATCGCGAGTTGGAACGTGGTACAACACGAAGACGACTCGAGGCGTTAGATATTGACGCGACCGGCAAACGCGTATTGGATGTCGGTTGCGGACCCGGGAACCTTCTTGTCGCACTCTCTGCTGATGCCCCGGAACTCCTTATTGGTGTTGATGTTGACCCGCGCTTCTTGGTGTGTGGACATTCTCACATCGAGCAGTTAAATCTGCAGCCTTCCCAAACACCGCACCTAATTTGTGGTGCGCTCCCGACTTTGCCCTTTGCAGACGAGACTTTCGATCTCGTAACCTGTTTCCTCGTTATGCCACATGTACCAGATGACAGCGTCGCTTTAACCGAGCTCGCACGCGTGCTAAGACCGGGTGGCACACTGGCTATTTCTGGGCACGGTTTCGGGTTCCCACTCCGCTATCTCAAACGCTTCAGGCTGAAGCCGTTACAGATGTATTTGGCGAGTCTCATCTATAGGTGCACTGGGAAGAAGTGGATACGAAACACGTTGCAAAATGACCAGAAAATGTGCGACATTTTAAGCAGTGTCGGTGTAATCCCAGAGATTCGGCACTATAATAAGCGGGTGCTTGGATGTGTCGCAACTTACTGGATTAAGGCGATGAAGAGGGAGATTAATCCTAAGCCGATGCAGTAGTACGAAAAAAGCGAAAACTTGCCTCTGTTCAGCACGACGAGTAGAAGCCGCAAGGCAACATAACCGACGATAAATGCAGCGAGCATGCCGCCACCGACAATGTGGATCGCTATCGTTGTGTCTTCAAGGTCTCGGATCTTCAGGGCAACTGCACCGAGGATGGCAGGAATCGAGAGTAGGAAAGAGTATTCCGCCGCTGTTTTTGCGGGTATTCCTAAAAACAGTGCCAATGAGATGGTCGTTCCAGAGCGGGAGATACCGGGTGTAATCGCGCACCCTTGTGCGATGCCGATGAGCGGTGCGTGCCACGCTTTCAGTTGTCTGACCGAAGCGTCAGGCGTCTCTGGGTCTTTTCTGTGGAGGCGCGGCAGTTGGAGAATCGCACCGGTGAGAATTAGCATAACACTCACAATAAGGACTTCCTCGAAAAAGGATTCTAACTGCGTCTTGAATACCACTGCGATGACACCTGTTGGGATCGAACCGAGCAGTATTAACCAGATAAACTTAGTAGCAGCCAGCGGTCGGCAGTCAGCGGTCGGTAGATCGTTCTGAGGGTTACAATCGTTTTCAACCGCCACAGACTGCGCTGATTTCCCAAGGTTTCTGAAAGCCGAGAGCCGAGAGCCGAGCGCTATTCCCTCCGAAAGCCCGCCGATCACCAATTGCTTTATTGTATCACGATATACGACGAGGACAGCGGCTAATGTGCCGACGTGAAGCATCACATCAAAAAAGACGAGGGGTTCCTTGAGTCCGAGAAATTGTTGGGCTAAGACGAGATGTCCCGAACTGCTAACGGGTAAGAATTCGGTTAGACCTTGTAGGATACCAAGGAGGATTGCTTCAAGAAACGTCATAGTGTCATTGTAGCACTTAATGTATTAACTCGCAACAGCAATTGTCGGTCTCTTATGCATTAGCGCGCGAAGATCGCGAGCACAGCTCGCTCCTACAGCAAAAAGCCTTCAGGCAAAAGATCGAAGGTATTGGAGAATTGAATGCTTCTGGGCTGACAGCCATTTGTTATTGATATAATTCGTAAACTGTTGTATAATGCATTAGCAAGATTTAAACTCGTGTGAAAATTAATGCGTTTGTGTTTGAGGAGGTAGAAGAATGCGTAGAAATTTATTCCTGTTTGGACTTTCAGTGATCTGCTGTATATTCGCTGTGAGTCTCTCGGACGCGATTGAGGAAGAAGACATCCTCGTCTATTACTCTTTTGATAAACTCAGTGGTAATAAAGTTACGGATGACTCCGGGAACGGCAATGATGCGGAATTGGTTGGAAAAGGTGCGCTCGTTGACGGGGCATTCAATAAAGCGATACATCTGAATGGCGGTGTTGTCCAGATGGAGCAGAACGACTTCATCGTTCCGATCGGTGAGAAAACGGAAATCACAATGGAAGCGTGGTTTTATCTCAATGAACACGCCTCGTACGACGGGATAATCTCGATTGAAGCCGCTGCTGCTGGCTGTTGTGAGTTCCGAACGATGGTGAACCCGGGTTTCAACCCGTTCTGGGATGCCGGACATCACGCCGACAAAAGCCTCGCGAATTATCAATTTGAGTTAGATGAGTGGTATCACTACGTTTTGGTTGCTGATGGTGTCGATGGCAAGATCTATGTCAACGGCGACTTTATCGGTGAACAGAAGGAAAATTTCAAGTGGCCCAAGTTCAAAGAGGCGGCGATCTACATCGGAGCGGGTGAGAATCCAGGGCTCCATAAAGTGGAAGATGCCATCATTGATGAAGTCGTCATATACGCCAAAGCGTTGACTGAGGACGAGGTGAAAGCATCAATGGAACTGAGCGTGCCGGTTGTCCTTTCTGTTGAGGCACACGACAAATTGGCAGTGACCTGGGGTGAACTGAAAACTGATTTCTAATTGGCTGTCAGTGGTCAGGGCGGTTTACTTCGTAAACCTTTCAGCAGTCAGTAACTTCGTTCCAGTACATTTTTTGTAACGTCGGACAACTGACAGCTATGCCTCTGACCGCTAAAGAAAAGGAGATTTTATGAAATTAGGATTTTTATCAAAGATTTTTGAAGGTGCATTGAGCATCGAAAAAACATATAACCAGTGCGATGCAGCACTGAGTCAACTCAAAGCGTATAACGAAAACCGTCAACAACCGGAGTTTCAGATCTCTGTTGAAGAAAAAGCCGCATTGGATGAAGCCGTCGATGCTGCGATTACGAACGCAACGCGTATTGTTGATAAGGAAGGGGATCGGAATTGGCCGGGTGTGTTTCGGGAGATGCACAAGAATTTGGCGGACCTCTATTTGGAACTCGACGAACACGACAAGGTACGGGCAGCGTGTGAACGTATGCAAGATTACGGCGAAGTTGGCAGACAAGAAGCCGATGAAATACTGGAAAGCCTAAAGGAAAAAGAAGCTCTTTAACAATTGAATCTGGTCGCCGTTCCATTTCATTACACGGCGGTTTTCAGTTAATTCTAACAGCCTGCTTTAGGTTATGAATGGTCTTTTAACGACTCAAAAACTGCAAACGACAGTAGAGCGCAGTGCCCAGGAGCAATCGTTAAAAAATGCAATTTCTGAATCCTGCCGCGTTTTATCTGTTAGGTGCAATTCCGATTGTCGTGTTCTTGCACTTCTTGAAGTTGCGCCGTTATACCTACCTTGTACCGAGTATCATGCATTGGCTATCCACCGACGAGGATCGGAGAGCGAATGTCCCGTTCCAACGGCTTCGGCATCTACTTCTCCCGCTTCTACAAGTGCTTTTTTTGCTGCTCCTTACGTGCAGCGTGGCGCGTCCTATATTGCGTAGACCTGGATTCATACCGAGAAAGGCGATTCTCATTGTCGATAATTCTGCGAGTATGTTGTCCGCGGAACTGGGGCACTCTCGTCTCACACTCGCAAAGGCGGCGGCCTCGGAGCAGGTGGCGCAAATCTCTGCGGGTGGCGGGATCATGCTCATGACGACGCAAGAGCCTGGCAGTTATATCCAGCAAGCCTTCACGACTGATATCGCGCAACTCCAACACGCTATAGAAAATATCACGCCAACCCACGCACCCCGCAATCTCCGTCCGGTTTTTGACGCTGTAACCCGCTACAGCGACTCACCACAAGACCAAGTCTTTTTTATCAGCGATACCTTTGAGAATTTACCAGACCTCCCGCTGCCACTCCATAAAATCGCTGTCGGCACCGATGCCGCAAATATCGGTATTGTTCTCTTCAGCGTTGCCCGCGTCCAAGATCAATACGAAGTTCTGGTTGGCATCCAAAATTTCACACAGACACCCAGAGAATTCAACGTTCAATTGGTAGTGGAAAACTCGCCTCTTGATGACAGGACAGTCGCTATTCCGCCACGGACGACCCAATCAGTGCTTTTTTTTGGGGATCCAAGGGGTTTAGCGGGAAAAGTTATCAGTGTCCACCTCGGAATAGAAGACGATTTTTCGCTCGATAACAGTGTCTCCGCAATCCTATCGGATGTATCACCTTTGAAAATTTTACTCGTCAGTGACAATCAGCAATCTCTGCTGCCTGAGCTACTGCGTGCGTACGGGAACCGTGTCGATTTAGACGTAGTGCTCCCCACAGATTATCACGGGACGGGTGATGCCGATATAGCGGTTTTTGATGGTAGCACGCCTGCGGGGCGTGAAGCATTCGGTAATTTTTCTGAGATCCTTCCCAGAACGGGGATGATTTTTATCAATCCAGGCAGCGACCTACCTTTCATTTCTGCAAGCGGAAAAGCAGAGAAGCCCAACACACCAGAACTTGTTAGAATTAACCCTAAACCGCTGTGGAACGAAGTGGAACAGCGACCAGATTTAATAGTTAAAAAAAGTGGACCTACACGCGTTATCAGAACAGATGTGGCGCATCCACTCATGGCGGATGTCTCATTACAAGGGTTACAAGTGCGGGAATCTATGTATCGAGACCTACCCATCTGGGGACATTCGCTTGTTGAGACAGAGAGGGGTTCGCTGATCTGGCTCGGAAACCCCGAAGTCGACACGCAATTGCTCGTTTTCGAGTTTGATGCCTTCAATCCAGAAATATCCACGTTCGCGGTGTCTATACCGGGACCGCTGTTTGTCTATCAGTGCTTAGCGTGGTTTGAGGCAGGGGCTGCCCCGCTTCAGCCCCTTGGGTCTCAGGCGGGGAGGACTCGGCACGCATTCAGAACCGGAGAAGAGGTTATCATCGCCTTGGAAAACAGGGATATGCCGTTTCGCGTCCAAAAACCGGATGAAACGATGGTCGCGTTAAACAATGCAGTATTCACAGAGACTGATCTCGTGGGTGTCTACAGGCTTTTCGCCGCTGACGGAAGGGAATTGGAGCGGTTCACAGTCAATCTGCTGGATACTGCAACGTCCACGCTCTCTCATGCGACAACAATAGAAACGGAAACGGAAGACGTTTCAGCATCCCTTGAAACCGATTTGCAACCGATGGCGCAGGAGATGTGGCGTTTCCCGGCACTGCTTGCGTTGATTGTTTTGCTTGTGGAGTGGTGGTTTTATCATCGGGAGCGGCTGTGAGAGACGCAGGCTGACAGCCTACGCTACAAAGACTAAGAACGCAGGCTGACAGCCTACGCTACAAAGATGCTAATAAAAAAGGGCGGATACGCAATCCGCCCTATAGTCTTGATAGGTTCCTGTTTTTCCTTATTTGTTTACAGCATTGAGAATATTCTGCAGAAGCTGACCTTTCGTCATCACTCCCGCAAAACGTTCGACATCCTTTCCATCTTTGAACACAATATAAGTCGGATGTCCCCTGACGAGATATTTTCGATGTGTTTGCGGACCCTCGGCAATACTCACTTTCGCAACGGCAAATGTATTCCGATTCTCTGAAGCAATTTGGGCGACAACTGGCGCCATCCTTTGGCAGAAGGGTCACCCATCCTTCCAGAATTCAAGCACGACAGGCACCTCTGATCCGAGCACGAGAGTAGCGAAGTTGGCATCGTTGACTGCAAATGGGATGCCAGAGGTTCTACTTTCAGTCGTAAAGGTGATGTTGAGATCGGTTTCGTTGCCTGCAGCGTCGCTAACTTTCCCTGCGATAACGTAGGTGGTCCCGCTGTCAAGTTCTTTGCCCTTGACGAGTTCGAGAATTCCTTTTTTACCGTCAACTTCGCCGAGCCAACCGACATCAACGCCTGCTGGCGTTTGCAGTGCGATGTTCCCAGTTACCTCTTCATCAAAATCAATTTCAATCCGTGCCCGAGTGTTAACCACATCAGACTTAATGTCCTTGTCACCATCACTGACGGTCCCGCCTGTAATTCGAGGTGCGTCGGTATCGGGTGTACGGATGACATAAGTCAGCGTTTGGGATCCATCCGACCAAGTGATTGTCAAAGCGAGGGGACCCGGATCAAACGGACCCGTGATTTCCACAAACCTTCCAGTGGTTTCTGCAACACCTGTAGAGACCGTAACGTCCTCTGGTCTTCTGTCGAAAGTGAGCGCAATCGTATCGTCACCATCAAGCGTCGCGCCGGCTGCCGGTCTTGCCCTGACAAACGCGACAGGCGATCTGACAGTATAGGTAAGCGTTTGGGTGCCATCCAACCACGTGACCGTCAAGGCGAGCTCCCCCGGATCAAAGGGACCTGTAATTGTCACGGCTTTGTCGGTGATTGTGGCAGTGCCTATGTTGACCGTAACGTTCTCGGGTGCGTTATCGAAAGTAAGCGTGATGGTGTCGTCCATATCAAGGTTCGCACCGTCTACCGGTCTCGACCTGACGAACGTCGCAGGTTGTCTAACCGTATACGTGAGTGTTTGGCTTCCGTCCTTCCACGTGATAGTCAAGGTAAGATCACCTGGATCAAAGGGACCTGCAATTGCCACGGTTTCATCAGCGATTGTGGCGACCCCTGTGCTTACTTCAACGTCCTCTGGGGCGTTATCAAAGGTAAGCGTAATGGTCCCCTCAACCTCAAGCTGCGACTCAGCCACTGGGTTTGCACTGACAAACGCCACAGGCGGACGCACGGTTTTTCCCATCTGTCCGGCAACGAGGACCAAGTCGAGGATATTGACAATACCGTCTCCGGTGACATCTGGATTCGGCAGCTGATCTGCTGCGACTGCCTTGCCAAAATGTGAGGCGATAAACGTGATATCCAAAATGTCTATCGTTCCATCGGCATTAATATCAGCGGCTCTCAAGGTATCAAGATTCGTCTCTTGGGCGTGACCTGTGGTCAGGCAGAGCAGGGTTAAACCGAGTATGAGGAACGGGTAAATTATTTTTTTCATTTTTAAAACTCCAAGAAAATTCTGGCTTATTCGGTTTCTTCAATCTCTAAAATGCCGAGAATGCGTTGTACCAATTCAGCCTTGGGCATTGCGCCAGCAAAGCCTCCTATAAGCTCACCCCCCTCAAATAGAATATAAGTCGGCGTTCCCCGAATTTGGTATTCCCTTGTTTTTTCCGGTTGCGTATTTACATCCAATTTGACGAAACTGAAGGTATCACGGTATTCCAATGCGACTTCTGCGACCACCGGTCGCATGAGTATGCAAAACGGTCAGGTATCGTCTTTAAATTCTACCACAATAGGCAGCTCAGAACCCAAAACAATCTCGTCAAAAGTTGCGTCCGTGACTTCAAAAGGGATACCCGATTTTTTACCGAAATGGCTTGCGACTAATGTTAAGTCGAGAATATCGACAGTTCCATCTCTATTAACATCGGCGGCAGAAGGTTGATTTCCGATCAGCGTCTCACCGAAGTGGGTAGCAATGAGGGTTAGATCGAGGATGTTTACAGTGCCGTCGGCATTGACATCAGAAGCGCTCAAAGGGTCGAAGTCGACATCTTGGGCGTAGCTCAAGGTCACACCAATCAACATGAGGCTTGCTGTTAGCAAAAAACAGACGAATTGTCTCATCATTTCTCCGTATGTATAGTTTATGCGTGTGGGCGGTGCCATTCTTGGACCGCTTCTGGGATGGCTTGAAGGTTTTCGATAGTTGTTTGTAATGGAATCGCGCACTCCGGTCCAATGAGTGGAACACCTGCTTCAAGATTTTTCAGGACCTCTGCCTTAACGTCTCCCGGTTCTTTCGCAAACAACGTTTCAGGATTGTTGATATTGCCAACGAGGGCGATACGCTCTTGCACAATCTCCATCGATTCCTGTGGCTCATTTTTAGAGTCATAGTGGAACGCTGCCATCCCGGTCTGTGCGATGTACTCCATTCGATCAACTGTACGTCCACAGATATGCAAGATTAAGGGAATCGGGATCCGTTCAACGAATTCAATATGGAGGTCTCGGAGGTAGCGATGGTAGTATTCTCCACTGACGAGATCACCAGTAGCGTGGTCCGGAAGGGTGAGAGCGTCGGCACCTGCCTCGATTTGTGCGATCCCGAATTGGACAGTCGCTTCCTTCATCCGATCGAGTGCGAGTTTTGTCTTACCAGGATCGTCAAGAGACAACAGGAGAAACGGCTCAACACCGAAGCAGTGGTAACCGAGTGACCAAGGTCCCATCGTCTTTCCGATGACAGCGACTTCGTCTCCATATTCTTTTTTCAGGATTTTAATCGCTTCAAGGACACACTGGGTATCTGGATGCGTCAAGAAATCGTTAGGAATTGTGATGTCATCAACATCCTCCCAGATGGGTTCACGCATCTTAACAGTGGGCCAGTTGTCCTTCTGCTCCCACTGGATTTTGCACCCCAACGCACTCGATTCCTGGATGATTGAGAAGACCGGCATGATAGAGTCGAATCCGAGTTCGGTGTATCCTGTCGCAGCGAGGCGCGCCATGCGTTCGGGTTCCCGATTTGCTTGTGGGAAAGGGGCATCGACGAGATCCATGAGCTCAACGGTCGCGACAGATGTAGGATTGCAAACCGGTGTACGATCGGTGGGTTCATTGCGTAGGGCGGCGAGGACACGTTCACGACCCGTCATGGATTTGATAGTTTGATTTTGCACTTTTTGCCTCTGTTTTCTTAGGGTTAATTATCGAAGAAAGACACCCATCACCTTTTCACCGTTGGCGAGATTTTCCAATCTATTATACTTTGAAAACGGTTTTTGTGCAAGGCTTTCTGGTGAGTGATTAGGCTATGACGAAGTCGGGATTCGGAAATCCCTCCTACAGAAGAACTAAATGATTTTGGCAAGTTATTTATTTTCTAAAGATGGGGTGTTTCTACGTAGGAGTGCTGCGATCGCACATCCTAAAGCATCTGCGGCATGGCTGGGTGTGACAGGCTTCTTCATACCCAAGAGTTTTTGGGTCATTCGCATGACCTGTGTTTTCGAGGCATTAGAGATACCGGTAACAGCAGATTTGACGGATTGCGGAGAGAGCATCAGGACTTCAACATCGTTCTGGACAGCAGCGAGTTGCAAAACCCCAATCACCTCTGCAGTCGGTAAACAACTGGTTTGGTTTCGGTTCCAATAAACAGATTCTATGCTAATTTTGGAGGGATTCCATTCGGCTATCAATTCCGTGGTGTGTTCATAGATTTTCAAAAGTCTATCCGGTCGCGGGGCATCTGACTTGGTTCGGATGTTGCCGTGTGCTAAGCAGACGAACCCACTACCGCCGCGGGCGACAACGCCGTATCCGCAATTCGCCAATCCTGAATCAAAACCGATTGCGATTTTCATTTTGCCAGATTGCGCTTTCATGAGTGTAACCCTATTTTTTTTATGCGTTTGATTTAGCGGTTGAAATCGCTTGAACGGCTATCCAAATGGAACACAAACTAACAGTTTGTGCTACAAAAGCGGCGTTTTTTGGGTCAGCGGTTATCCATACTGGACACAAACTAACAGTTTGTGCTACAAAAGAAGGCACTTTTTGGGTCAACGAGTTCATGCTTAACTTATAACTTACAACTTATAACTTATAACTATTTCACATCTGTTGGCTTGGGGCGGAGAGGACACCGCGTGAGGTGCTCATCTCCTCTTCACGTAAAGCGATTCTGACGTTTGGGGCACGGGTGAGTAGGAGTCCAACGAGTGCGTCGTGGGCATGTCCGCAATCGAAAGCGACAGTATCCTTATTATCGGCTCCGGTGTCTTTCATCTCTCCTAATTTCGCTAACCCACCTGCGATCGCAGCGATGCGTCGTGCTGCGCCTCTACCCTCGCTATCTGCTGTGACAGCATATATCCCGTCTCCAACGGAATTAACCGTGACGGTGAGTTGTGATTTCTTGTCAAGCGTCCATAGCGGACGCCGTTCAACGCGGGTTCCTGGTGTGAGTTTGCAGGCTTCTAAAAAGACGCGACGACAGGCGGCTTGATGTGCACTGCCACACGGGAAATAGAGGAGCCCTTCCGCTGTTTTCAGCATTCCGCCAAGCACTTGCATCGTTTGCCGAACCTCTTCAATCCTGTCGGCAACACCGGCAACACGGCTGTAGGTATGGACGAGAAAGAAAGGGGTCTCTTTTCCTGTGGTCGTATCGACCGATTGCTGTTGATAGAGTCCGATAGTGATGTCGTAGAAATGCGGATCGATTGGTACGAGTTCGATACGTCTGCCGATGTCAACGATACGTTGCATAGAGATACCCAAATGGCAACAATTAACGGCGTGCTAAGTTACCACCCTAATGCTTTTCATAGATGTACTTATAAGCCTGTTCGGAGAGTCGTCGCAAGATATTGGCGCGCCGATTTTTCCATGTCGTAAAGGATTGCCACCGATTTCTCCGACTCGTCTTCGTCCTATCCTCAACCATTCCGATAAAGACGTAAGGTCTCGGTTTGCCACTTGAATCCCCCAGCACCAATACCCCACCATCTCCGACCAATCCATAGACGGTTCCGGTTTTATTGTAAACCTCCACCGATGCAGGGATGTAGGTATTTTTAAAGATATAATCCCCATTTTTAAGTTTCATGTAGTACTTCATCTTCTCGGCATAAGGGAGTCGCCCTTTCCAGAGCTGTAAACAAAACAGACTTAGGTCGCGCGCCGAGGTCATATTCCTATAAGTGCGTCCGCTTCGGGGTATATATTCAACGATCCGAGTCTGCTTAAAATAGGGATAGTTGGCTTGGAGTATCCGATTCACGCGTGCGGGTCCCCCCAAGAGTCGGATAAAATAGTTTGTTGATGGGTTCGAGCTCCGTTGAATCATCGCGCGAAGGTTTCCCTTATTTGCGGCGGTGTGTGTTTGCCGTCCATATCTGACTTCATGGAAATAAGCGAGCATAACGAAGTTCTTAATGAGCGATGCTGCCATCGTTTGCCGATTCTCGTTAATCGACACCAACTTTCGGTTTTTTGTAATATCATAGACAACAAAACTTGTTCGATCCGTTGTAGCCAAGATTTTTCGACTTCGCTGGCGTTTGATATACCGTTCAAAATGGGCTTCAAGCGGTGAATCAATTGTCTCCTGAAGACTCCTGGGAATGTTCTTATACGTCGCCGCGGAGAGCGTAAATATCGGGAGTAAGACTCCGATGCTACAACAGAGAAATAATATATTTAACTTACGTATGCGTCCGAACATGGTGTTGTCCTTTTCCGTTCTCACTTTCCATCCTCACCGGATACGAGCATAAACTGAAGCCGAAGTGCGGATGTAGTGAGCCTCGCTTCATTCTGGATGGGTATCTCTAATTGCCAATTCATAGCACGCTGCTTCTCGGTCATTCCTTACAAGTAGGTAGGAACCGGCGAGTGCAGGTGTATTCCATGTTTTACCTTCGAGTGCGGTGAAACGTGCGTGCTCTCTATGATTTTCAGGGTCAGGTTCTACAAGGACGGCTTCACCGGATTCGGTGAGGACGAGTAGAACATCTGAAATTAAGAGCGTTTGTCCGTGACCATATCTACCCCGTTTCCATTGACGCGTACCGTCAACTGGATTTATGCAGGCAAAGATGCCGTCGTCAAGTCCATAGAGGTAATTTTGATAAAAAATAATATTCGTAAATTTGGCTTTGAGGTATATAGACTCCCATATAGTAGCAACGTTGAATTCGCTTGCGTTGTTACGGGAAATTTGAAATAGTTTAGCACCGGCACCGTAGCCTGTCGAAACAAGGAGTTGGTTATCTGGAAGCGGCACAGGCTGCGCGACACATTCTGCATAGGTTTTCACCCACGGCTGCTGCCACAAAAGTTCACCCGTTCGCGGTTCATGCGCTGTGATTAACCCTTGATTGAAGATAACGACTTGTTCAACGCCTGCTAAAGTTGTCAGCATCGGTGAGCTATAGCCGCTCTGTGTCCGGTGTCCCGTCCAAGCGATTTCCCCGGTTTCTTTGTGGTAAGCCACTGCGCCACCGGCACTGACGATAACAAGGTCATTAAGGACGAGTGGAGAGATACTGATGCCCCAAGGCGGGGGTTCTGCGCTGTTTTCTTCAAAGGTATTCGCTGTCCAGAGTCGTTCACCTGTTTCAAAATCCAAACAGTTGAGAATGCCGGTTGAACCGACAGTATAGACCCTGTTACCCGAAATTGTTGGTGTTGCGCGCGGCCCGAGCCCTGCCGCTGGTGTGTAGTAGCGCGCCTGATCTTGATGGCTCCAGAGAACCTCACTCGTGCGTAAGTCGTAGGCGACGACTTTTTCCCAGTCGCCTTCTTGTTCCTGCGTGATGGCAGTATTCTCAACGACTGCAAAGCCTGACCACCCCGCTCCCACGGGTCTTCGCCATATCAATTTCGGTGGATGTCTTTCCCAATCAAGATTTAACTTGATACTGGTAACGACCCCGTTCCGATGCGGTCCGAGGAATTGTGGGTAGTTTGTTGTTTGCCTTTGGGTATCAGATATACTACTGGCGTCGGTTTGGAAGGTTGAGGGGTTCTCTTGCCACCGCCATTCAAATATCGGAGCGAGGTCCCCGCTGAACCCTTTGAACTGGAATAGATTTATAAGGAGAAAAAGACCTGAAACGGCTACGGCAGAAGAGATTAACTTAACCCGCCATCTCAATCGAGAAAAGCATAACAACCACAAAAATCCCAAAAAGACAGCGAGAATGACTATTGCGGCTGTTAGCATGATCTTGTCTTGACGCTGACCAGCGTCAAGAATCCATGTTACCGCAATTCCTAAAACGGCAAGAGAGAGAATAATGAAAAGGGGCCACCAACGGATAGATTTTTGGGGTCGTTCCAATATAAGAATCCCTTTCTTCTTTACGAAACGTGAAGTTATACTTGATTTTGAGGGATGACGCTGTGTTATATATTATAATAAATTTTTCTACTACTATTTGTCAACTAAAAATTTATAGATACATTTAGTGGTCAGTAAAAGTCGGGATTGGGAAATCCCTCCCACAAGCACGTAAAAGTCGGGATTTGGAAATCCCTCCTACAAGAAGTGTTATCAATCACAGCGCCATTCAATTGTCGGTCCCTTTAGTGGTCAGTAAAAGTCGGGATTGGGAAATCCCTCCTACAAGCACGTAAAAGTCGGGATTTGGAAATCCCTCCTACAAGAAGTGTTATCAATCACAGCGCCATTCAATTGTCGGTCCCTTATGCAGTAGCGAGCGAAGATCGCGAGCAGCGGGGAAACACCCCGCTGAATGCCATACGGGGAATGCCTTATGGCATTCATACCGTTGATTTGCATTCAGCGTTGATTCGCAAAAACACTCGCTCCTACAGCAAAGAGCCTTCAGGCAAAAGATCGAAGGTATTGGAGAATTGAATGCTTCTGTTATCAATCAAATGAAACCTTGCAAAATGAGAAGTCGTTATGATAAAATAGACTCTCGCAAATAAGCAGAAAATTAAAGAAAAATAGATAGAGGGAACCTTAAAATGCGTTTTGAAAATCGGGTAGCATTTGTGACGGGTGGTGGCGGTCCATTGGGGATCGGAAGGGCTGCGTGTTTAGCGTTTGCGCGTGAAGGCGCAGCTGTGGTCGTCGCTGGTGGTAGAAGTGCTGATGCTGTTGCAGCGGAAGTGCGCGCCGGAGGTGGAAAGGCTATCGCCGTGCCTCTGGACGTTACCGTGCCTGAGCAGGTTCAACACGCTGTAGATACAGCCGTAGAGACCTTTAAACGCATCGATATCTTGTTCAATAACGCAGGAATCCTCGGGAGACAACCGCTGTTTGAGGTCACGCCAGCGCAATTTGATAAGGTGATGGCGGTTAATGTAAAAGGGTGCTTGTTATGTGCACAGGCGGTCGCTCAAGTGATGATAGCAGATGGGATACGCGGTCGTATTATTAACAACTCGTCTATTTATGCCGAGGAGTCACATGTTGGCGTTCTCAGTTATTGTGTAAGTAAAGCCGCCCTGAATCGACTCACTCGGAGTTTAGCGTTAGAACTTCGTCCACACGGCATCACTGTAAACGCAATCGCACCCGGTGGTGGTGCCCCAACAGGTATGAATGCTTCACAAAACCTTCCGGACGATGACACCCTACCGGATTTACCGGAGGCTTCCGCAGACATGCCGCCACTGGAACGAGGCGCAACGGTATGGGATTATATTGGGGCGGTGTTATTCCTCGCTTCCGACGCAGCTGCCTATATTAGTGGTGATATTATGACAATTGACGGTGGTGCTGTTTCGCGTCGGTGATACACTGGGGGACTTTCTTGTCGTTTATTGACCTTGAAGTTTATTGGTATATGCTTAGCAATTGGTTTATGGCGCACTGGGTTTTGCTCGCTATTTTCTCTGTGATAAGTTTCATCGCAAGTATTGTAGGTTCTACAATGTTACTCATGTCCTTGCCTGCAGATTATTTCAAGACGAACAAGCGAGTTCGACGTATCAAGAACCCCATTTTTCGTGTCTGTTTCTCTTCTTTGAAGAACATATTCGGAGGGATGCTTGTTATTGTCGGTATCCTTCTGTCTCTGCCTGGCATACCGGGCCAAGGTATTTTGACAATTTTGACGGGGCTGATTATCAGCGATTTCCCGGGTAAGCGGCGATTAGAACGTCGTCTGGTTCGCGTGCCGGTTGTCCTATCAGCAGCCAACCAAATTCGAACCCGTTTTAAACGCCCACCGCTCATGTTAGATGAGTGATACACATTCCGCTAACACTATTCCTATCGAGGCACGAATTGCTTGTGAATTTCTAATAATCGCTGGAGTTCTTCAATCGGCTTCTCGGCGTCGTCCACGCGCAGATCGATGTACCGATCGTTGAAGCCTCCATAGCCGCTGTGCTCTTGAACGACGAGCAAGGCGGCTGATTGTTGTCCACGCGTATCGCCGCCTGCCGCTTGCCCTGCGAAAAGGGCTGCCATTAGCTTATCTGCCAGTTCACCTTCCGTTTCTTCAAAGGCACTGCCCATCGCTTTAACGACTTCTTCACCAGCGAGGATGTTACCTTGTGCGGTATAGTGTTTACCTGAGACGGCACCTGCCCACTCGTTGCATTCATCGCCCGTATAGTTAGCGACATTCCCTTTCGCATCGACAATACCGACCTGTCGCGTTGCATGTTCGGCATCATCCGCAATGAGGCGTTCCAAGGTCTGTTCCGCCGAAAGTCCGCTTTTGAGGTGTTTTAAGCCGTTAGGTCCGTACGTCGTATTTGCCCAAGATTGCGTGGCAATCGCGCCGACCCCTGCTTCTGCCCACGGGACAACCGAGCCGACGGCGAAAAATTTGGATTGCACAGCGATGCCAAGCGCCCCGGTTTCTGGGTCGTATCCGACGATTGAGAACGTCGCGACAGGGGGCTGTGTCGGTTTTTCACTGGATATATTGGGTTCGGAGAGGTGGAACAGTAGGCTGAGTGGAATGAAAAGCATCTTCTATATTCCCAACTGGTCGTAGGTGCAAATTTAGTCTTCTTCAAAACGGATTTTCATGGCGGCGGCATGTCCTTCAAGCCCTTCAATTTCAGCCAACTTAACCACAGCCGGTGTGACTTCCTCTAAAGCCGCCTTGGTATATGAGATGAGACTCGTCTTCTTTAGGAAATCGTCAACGCTGAGTGGAGAGGCATAGCGTGCGGCATTTCCTGTTGGCAAAACATGATTCGGTCCCGCGATGTAGTCGCCAACGGCTTCTGGCGAATAAGGACCGATGAGGATTGCTCCAGCGTTGCGGACATCTCCAAGCCACTCAAATGGGTTTTCAATGTGGAGTTCGAGGTGTTCGGGGGCAATTTCGTTGGCGAGAATGAACGCCTCTGTTAGGTCTGAGGTGATAAATGCAACACCCCAGTTTTCAAAAGACTGTGTAAGTTCGTCGTAGCGAGGTAAGGATTCACCTTGAACCTCAATTGCTGTTTTGACCTGTTCTGCAAACCCAAGTGAAGGGGTGAGGAGGATCGCAGCGGAGTCAGCTTTGTGTTCTGCTTGTGAAATCATATCTGCGGCGACATAATCTGGGTCAGCGGTGCTGTCAGCAATGACAAGGATTTCGCTTGGACCCGCTAATTTGTCTATATCAACGTGTCCGTAGACCTCTTTCTTGGCAAATTGGACGTAGAGGTTCCCGGGTCCAACGATCTTATCAACAGGTGGGATGGTATCGGTGCCATACGCCATCGCTGCAACGGCTTGCGCGCCGCCGCATTTGTAGATTTCGTGGATACCACATTCCGAGGCAGTAACCAGCATGTAAGGGTTAATCTCACGATTACGCATCGGCGGGATGCAGGCGGCGATCTCTTCAACGCCAGCAACAGTAGCGGGAATAACGCTCATCAACAATGAGGAGACGAGAAGTTGGCTGATCGCTGGCACATGGACACCGACACGCCTTAGCGGACGAATCAAATGTCCAAGCAGGACACCATTGGGTTCTGTTGACATCCATGAAGTCCGTAGCTGCTTCTGGTGGAATTTTTCGATGTTTGTTTTGGCGTGTGTGATTGCATCTATGAATTCAGATGGCACCTCGGCGTATGCTGTCGCAAATTCGTCTGGTGAGACTTTCAGTTCTTTGACTGAGATACGCGGGGCATCGAGCTTACGGGTATATCGAATAACGGCTTTATCGCCTTCATCTTGCACATCGCGCAAAGTGCGCTGTACTGTTTTTAAGATGCTTTCATCCGATAACTGACCCCGTGCGTTCAACTTCGAGAGGAAAGCGTCAGCCTCTGCGGTATGGGTTTTAACAATTCGCAACATTTCTGAATAGCTATTCCTTTAATGGAAAGTCGGGATTTGGAAATCCCTCCTACGTAATGGAAAGTCAGGATTTGGAAATCTCTCCTACGTAATGGAAAGTCGGGATTTGGAAATCTCTCCTACGTAATGGAAAGTCGGGATTTGGAAATCCCTCCTACGTAATGGAAAGTCGGGATTTGGAAATCCCTCCTACGAGTTCCCGAATTTTAATCACTGACTCTTGTAATGTTCGCCCCGATGTCGTTTAGTTTCTGCTCAATAGATTCGTATCCGCGATCGATATGATACACACGAGATACAACGGTTTCACCAACGGCTGCCATACCGGCTGCGACGAGGACTGCACCGGCGCGCAGGTCGGAAGCCATCACGGGTGCACCACTGAGGCTGCGGACACCATTAATCACGGCTTTACTGCCATCAAGCATGATATCAGCCCCCATTCGGTTCAGTTCCGCTGCGTGGATGAACCGGTCTGTATGAACATTTTCAGAGATAACGCTGGTTCCAGCTGCGAGGCAGAGCATTCCCATAATTTGCGCCTGCATATCTGTCGGAAAGCCGGGGAAAGGTGCCGTTGTGACATCAATGCCTCTTATCTCACGCGGGGTTGTGACGCGGACACCATTGGCATCCCAATCCAACGCAACGCCTGCCTCAACGAGTTTTTCAGAAACCGCGGGAAGTTGTTGTTCGATGATGCCTTGAACGTAGACATCGCCTCTCGTAATAGCACCAGCAACCATGAAAGTGCCTGCTTCGATATCGTCCGAGATAACGGTGTGTTCAGTCCCATGGAGATGCTTGACCCCATGAATCGTCAAGACAGAGGTGCCGATCCCTTCTATATCCGCACCCATTGCGTTCAGAAAATGGGCGAGGTCGGAGACATGGGGTTCACGCGCAGCTCCACGGATAACGGTCGTCCCTTCCGCTAAAGTAGCCGCCATCATGATGTTTGCTGTTGCGCCGACACTCGGTCCGTATTGCCCCATGAGATACATCTCTGTACCGGTTAAACGTTCCGCTTGGGCGTAGATGTAGCCGCGTTGCACTGTTACTTCGGCACCTAAGTGCTCCAAGCCACGAATGTGCAAGTCAATAGGTCGCGGTCCGATAGCGCAACCGCCTGGAAAAGATACTTTCGCTTTACCCAATTTCGCGACAAGCGGACCCAAGACGTAAATGGAGGCGCGCATTTTCCGCACGAGTTCGTAAGGTGCCTCGTACTCCAAGTGGTTTATGGGTTCAATATAGAGCGTTGAATTTTTTAGTTTTGTTGTTGCCCCAAGTCCTTCCAATACAGCACGGAGGGTGTTGACATCTGTTAGGTTCGGGACATTATGGAGTACGCTGACCCCGTCGCCGAGAATGGCAGCGGCAACCGCAATCGGAAGCACAGCGTTTTTACAACCGCTGATTGGAATCGTCCCTTCGAGGCGGGTTCCACCTTTGACAATTAATTTTTCCATTACCTTCTCCTTACTCCTTACACAAATCTGCGTCCTGGAATGCAAGGGTTTTATTATCTCTATAGCATAAACGATGCCAATTGCGTATTTGTTACAAACTGTAGTAAATACAAGGGTTCTCTATCAAAGGCGTTGTGTCAAAAAAAACACATGTTTTTTTGGTTGTTGGTTATCAGTTATCGGTTGTCAGTAGACATGCTCTATCCGAAAACCAAATACCTCTAAAGGATATGCTATATTCACTTGCGTTGATACACAACTTTTGCTAAAATATGACCTCGTAATCTATTTATAAGGATAAGGTAGAAGAGATGGCAGATAAAACATATCGTATTGGAGTTATTGGATGTGGTGGTATGGGACGTTCCCATGCGAATAATTGGGCGAGTACAGGACGTGCGGAAGTTGTTACGGCTTCGGACATCAGCGCGGATTCAGCAGCGAAGTTTGCTGAGGAATTTGCACTCCCAACCCACTATACCGATTTCGGTGAAATGTGCGACAAAGAAGATTTAGACATCGTTAGCATCACGACTTGGCAGAGCGTGCGTGCTGAACCGACGATCGCTGCTGCTGAGAGTGGCGTGCTCGGCGTTATTACCGAAAAACCGATGGCGGCTTCTGTCGGTGATGCACAAGACATGATGGATGCTTGTGCCAAACACGATGTGAAGTTGGTCGTTGGACACCAACGCCGTTTCAGTCCTCAGAACTGTGAAGCGCGTCGGCTTATCCAAGAAGGCGCGATCGGACAACCGCAAGCGATGCTCCGCCGCGATGGACACGGACTCCTGAATCGCGGCACGCACGAAGTTGACGAAATGCGCTACATTCTCGGTGATCCAGACCCGTTATGGCTCATTGGGCAGGTCGCACGGCGCACTGATCGCTGGGAACGCCGGGTTCGGACGGAGGACCTCTGTATGGCGGAAATCTGTTTTGAAGGCGGTATCCGTGGGGTCTACGAAAGCGATTTACCGGAACCCGTGCTTCGAGGCGATGTCGTCTATGGAGACGATGGACAACTCCGTCGCGGCGATAACGGCACAATCGAGCTGCTCAACAGCAAAGCCGCAGGTTGGCAGACCATCGAACCGCGTCAGAGCGAACCGAATCAATATAACGAGATGCTGGCTTGGATTGAAGGTGATGTTGAAGAACACCGCAATGCTGGCAGACACGGACTTTGCACGATAGAAATCTTGATGGCGATTTATGAATCGCTGCGCATTCAGAACGTGGTAACCTTCCCCTTAACAACGCGTCCGAACCCGCTTGACCTGTTGGTTGAAGGTGGGAAGTTACCGGTATTTGAAGAGGGACGTTACGATATCCGTGCACCGTTCCCTGAGCAAGCGAAATAGCGGGATGGCTATCAGCCGTCAGGGCAGCAAAGTTTGCAAGTTCAAAGTTTGCAAATCTGTAAAGTTGTAAGAGTTTTTGAGTTCATCGGACACCTCTTAACAACTTTCAACTTTAGTTCACTTTAGAACACTTGCAAACTTTTGACCCTTGATTGCCGTCAGCTGTTAACAATCTACATCTTTCCCTTCACTGCCGTAGACAGCCATGCGATCTTGGGTCGTGATTTCGCCAGCACTTGCTGGTTTGTAGTGGAACTGTAGCGCACGCCGCCCTTGATCGGATTGATTGACGGGACTTCCGTGATGCGTCAGTCCGTGCCAGAAGAGGCAGCCTCCCGGTTTAAGCGGCACCATCGTATCTCGCGCTACTGGCACATCTGTATCGCAGATCTGCCAATCCCGTCGTTTGAAATGGATCATCGGTCCTTCAATATGCGACCCGGGTATAATGTGCAAGCACCCGTTTTCGGGTGTGGCTTCATCTAAAGCGACCCATACACCGACGACCGTCGTCCCTTCAGGTAGGTTGAAGTAGGCACAATCCTGATGCCACGGTTTTTCCGAGCCATAGCGCGGGGGTTTGAGGAGCGCCATATCTTGGAACAATTCGGGTGTGTCATCCACAATTTGTTCAAGGACACTAAGAAGTCCTGAATGGGTTGCCATTGCGTTTAGGCGCGGTTCGTGGTCTACGAAGTTGAAAATTTTTCGGATGGCGTTACGGCGTTCCTGACCTTCCAGTTCGCCCTTCTGTTTGACGAGTTTTGGTTCAAATTGGATTGCCCGAAAATCAGGACACTTTCCGTCCATGAGATGCGTCATACCCGCTAACGCTGCCTCGACTTCAGTAGGACTAAAGGCATCGTTGATGACGAGATAACCGTGCCGATGGAAGTATTCGATGTCTGCCTCGGTTACAGCTGGGAATCCACCAGAAATTCCCTTAGCAGCTGTATCAAAGTGATAGAGGTCGGGTGAATACGGGATTTGAATAACGTCTGTTCCTTCGCTTGCCGTTGCGGTATTCATGATAAGGCTCCTTCTTAGTAAGCGATGCTTTAAATTTCTCCCTTGCTTTCGCGGGTCAATAGTGTTAGGAAATCGTCGACCCGATCAATTGCGACTTGGGCGCGGTCGCGTGCGGATGCGCCATTCTCTCCTTCAGCCAGCCATTGCCGACGTTGCGGAAGCCATTCGCTTTGTAGGTAGTCAAGTTGGTTCAGGAAGTGCGGATCTTCGGTTACACTGACGAAGTACTCAATCACACCCAACAATCCGTATTTACGGTTTATCTCCATATCGTCTAATTCATCTACCATTTGCAAGAAAAGATGTTGATTCCGATCCTGTCGCGCTTGGGCGACTTCGCGGGAGGATTCGGTCAAGAGTTTGTCAACGAATTCTTGCTTGGAGTTAATCCAGCGCGGTAGGTTCCGCACGTAGTCTTCCAAATCAAAGCTGCCACGTTGGAGTGCGAAATACGAATGTATATGAATATTTCGGAAGAAAGCGGTGTAACCGACATTCGGATCCATGGTATCCGCATCGTAAAGGACCTGATTTTCGATCCGGTTGTAGAGCAGTTTAAAGTCCTCCGCTGTGAGATTCATCGGCTTTAGGTGTGCGAGGACGACAGCCGTTGCGGCTTGTACGAAATCGGGTTCAAAGTCGTACATCCCCAATATGTTCTCTGTAATGACTGCCCCAGATTCATGATGGACTGTGCCGTGGAGGTCGTGCTTATCGTAGAGTTCTGTAACGATGTTCTGACCGGCAGGCGTGAGGGTTTCGTTTAACCAGAACCCATTATGGTCGAGAATACGCTGCCCGTTGTCATCTGTCAAGATAACACCATCGTACCGTTTGGTGATGTCATGTAGCGTGCCGGCAACTTCAAGCAGTTTCACATCACCCCCTTCACGCGCACCGAGTTCCATACTCAGCGCACGGACACGCATGGTATGGTTCCATGTGTAATGTCGCCACTGAAAACCGACGCGATTGTGTTCCCAAAGTGCGAAGGTTTCGTTGACCAAAGTTTCCAATTCATTCAAGACTTGGGCGTAGTTCATGGAGAACTCCTTTTGAGTGGTTGTCGGTTGTCAGTTGGAATCAACGGTATGAATGCCTTAATGGCATTCACCGGGTTATCGGTTAAGAGGGTTTTTTGTAACCCATAGTGTTTGCTGGAGCATGCACAGCCTAACAGGCTATGCTACAAAGACGGTTTTAGCGTTATATTTAACTTCAATAAGGGATAGTCCGTGTGCAGGGACTGATGTTCCTGCCGCGGCTCTATCTTTGGCTTCCAAAATGCGGTGCAGCCCGGTTTCAGCATCGTCTTTTCTCATACACTTTAGGAGCGTGCCGACGATGGCGCGGACCATCCCTCGCAGAAACGCATCGGCTTCAATTTCAAAATAGACATACTCGCCTTTCCTCGAGCAGGATACCTCGTAAACTTCACAGATAGGGTTTATCCGATCGCTTCCGGTCTTTTGAAAGGAGGAAAAATCGCGTTTGCCAACCAACACTTGACAGAGGACGTTTGCTCGTGGCGCGTCAATTGCGGTCGGAAAGAAGTAACTCGTCTGTCGCGAAAGTGCGGTTGGGTATTCCCGATTCAAAATTGTGTATCGGTATCGCCGACGGGTCGCACTGAAACGGGAATGAAACTCTGGAGGCACCTCTATCGCGGAACAGACAACGATATCCCGTGGCAAAATGGCATTAAGCCCCTTCTGGAATGCGACAACGGGTATCTGTGCGTCCGTCTGGAAGTTAGCGACCTGACCCTCCGCATGGACACCGGTATCTGTTCTCCCTGCTCCGATGATTTGTATCGGGGTTTTGGTTAACTTTGCCAGCGTGTCCTCAATTGTGCCTTGAACTGTTGGCAAGTTCGGTTGCGTCTGCCATCCGTGGTAGTTGGTGCCGTCGTATTCAAGCACGAGTTTAATGTTTCGCATATTGGCTGTTCGTTCGCAATTCGCTGTTCGCAATTCGTTGTTCGCTATCCGCTATGCATAGGTTACCATATTTTGTTATCAAGCGTCAAAATAATTTTTTATGGGGATTCAGTCCTAAAAAAATATCCGCTTCACATTTGTGAGAAATACCCGGTGAAGGATGCTCGAACTTGTTCGGGACCGTATATTGTATTCCCAATACGTTGGACCTCCAGATGTGCGTTGAATGTTCTCATCAGATATGCTATAATTTTAAGAAGTGGAAGCAACAGGATCGAAACCGCAACGCCTATTTTTAGGACAAGGAATGAAGTGTCCCTTCACGGTAAAGCGTTTTTGCTGCCATCGCCGTGGCAGCCGCAGCTCGCAAGATCCCTGATTGATCTACACTTTGCACTTGTGAAAAATAGTGTCAATGCGTTATAATTGTTGATAACTACCACCCGGACCCTTACCGGGCAGTTTATCCCCTTAAGATCGGTCGATTTCACTGTTTTAAAAAGAAATCAAAGCGCGGAATACGTAAGATGGGGTTGGCACAGGTACACCGCTCACCCGAGCAGGATAAATTGCAGTTGTCAGTTCTGTCTATAGGAGCCGACTCATGCCCAGAAATACAAACGCAGCAGAGATACCCAAACATACCGATGTCGAAATCTCTGTTAGAAATTTCGGACCCATTCCTGAAGCCACAATTGACCTGCGCCCCTTGACCGTGTTTGTCGGTCCGAGCAATACCGGTAAAACCTATTTCTCCATGTTAATTCATGCGTTGCACGGCATTTACGCAGGATTCTCACGATTTCCTTGGTCCCCTTATACATTGTGGTCCTTCCTCCGTCTCGACACACAGCAGAACGTTTCAGAGGATGTTGCCCAAGCAGACGACGAAATCCTCAAAGCACTCGATGCCCTTAACACACCTAATCGGCCGTTCACGTTCTCAGATGTGCCACTGAAAATAAGCAAGCAGCTTCAGAGACAGCTCGATAACCCTAAAGGTTTGACAGAAGGGCTTGAACACTATTTCGACCTGGATGCTGTGTCGGACCTGATTCGAGACATGCAGCGCGCCCCGGATCCGTCAGAAACAGAGAAAACCCTCAACCCAATGGAAGTTTTATTGAAGGTGAACTCGGAAAATCAGAATCTCTGGAGCATCAACTTGGAGGCATTCCACAGCAATATCAACATTCGTGGACATATCAATGAAGACATGGTGCTTCATTCTGCATCTGAGCAAGCAGCAGAGGAGATACTCGGATTTGAAGAACTTTTAGAACTCTTACGGACGCCACTAGGACTGTCCGAACGGTATTATCTACCCGCCGCGAGGAGTGGTATTATGCAGAGTCACAGTGTGATTGCCAGTTCGCTTGTCGCGCGTTCCACCCGGGCAGGTATCCAACGCTTTCCAGAGCTGCAGACATTTTCAGGAAGCATCGCAGATTTTCTGCAAGAGCTCATACACCCACAGAGAAGGCGACTCCCGCCGAACAGCGACATCCAGGCGATCGCCGATGCCCTCGAAGCCGACGTGCTTTCAGGAAAAATAGAAGTCAGAAAACCCACCCCTCAGGGATATCCAGAATTCCTCTACCGGGCAGAAGACATGGAAACAGAAATTCGTCTGACTCGTGCTTCATCCATGGTATCAGAACTCGCAGCCTTCGTGTTGTTTCTACGAAGCGTCGTCAGGCCAAACGATACACTCATTATCGAAGAACCCGAATCACACCTGCATCCCGGGGCGCAATCTACCATGGCGGTCGCCTTAGCACGCTTGGTTCACGCCGGCGTGCGCGTCATCGTCACAACACATAGCGACTGGTTCCTTGAAGAACTCGGAAACCTCCTTCGAGAAGGCGAACTCAACGAACTGGGTGAACAAGTGAACGACTCCCCCATTTTTCTCCGCAAAGCGCAGATAGGGGTCTGGCACTTTGAAAAGAACCAGCCCGTGAAGGAAATCGCGTACAACCGTTTCGCAGGCGTAGAACCCCAAGCATACGGAGATATCGCTGAGACCCTTTACAACCGTTCCGCGAACCTCCAGAACCAGTTGGAGGTCGCAACAGGAGGAAGCGAACCAGACGATGAATAAAGTCCTCCAAAACATTGAAACACAAATCGGTGCGGCACATATTATCATCAATAAGAACACCCTCGTCAGAGATAATTGTAGTGCAGACCTGACGGGTATTCCTACCCAGAGAGTTGTCGTAGATATGGATTCCGTGTTGCCGAGCGGTCAGCACGGACGAAAACACTGCGATTATGTTATCTTCTTCCTGAATACCTCCGAAAATACCTTGTTCGCAGTGCCTATAGAACTCAAGACGGGTACTATCAAAGGAAGCGCGCAACAGCTCCAACAGGGCGCTGACTTCGCTGCCCACCACGCCCCAAGCACTCCTAAAAACACCTGCGTGCCGGTCCTCTGCCATAAAGGGATACCCAAATTAGCACGCAGAGCCCTCCAAAAAAGCAAGGTGCGTTTCCGGGGTTTGAAAATAACCGTGGAGACAACACGCTGCGGGGTAAGGAGGAATATAGCCACCGCTCTGTCCAAATCTAGCTTCCCATAGCATCTTTCGGCAGTTCACTGATTGTGATGCAGACCCTATTCAATTTTGTAAAAAGCCAATTGATTTTCGTTATGTTCCACTTCGCTCCGGATCTGACAAGAGAGACTTACCGCACGAGTTTAGCACGTATTGGTATTGCTTTAGACTGGATGCTTTCTCAATTTGGAAGTGAAGAGAATCGTAGTAAACTAATTATTGTGAATATGTCTTTGGGATTTAGACCTGAATATCTCTCTAAAGAGGTTTACAGAAAATGGGAACAAAAAGACATAGAACTGTACCTGTTCACTCGGTTCCACCCTCGAACATGCTTCAATTTATGGTGAGGGTAAATAGGCCATCTTCCAAAGAATTGGCAGGAATTGATCGGGCAGAAAAGTATAAATTGTTAAAAGCAAATTCTGTCAAACGCAAGGATGAAATTAAAGCATGGATTAGGGCACATGAATTGGATGCCGAGGTTTTTAAAATTGAGGAACCTACAGCCTTCAATATGTTGTTTATCACCTGTACACCTAAGGTGGCAGAGCAGCTTGAGCACGCTGATGGTGTGGTCAGCGTTTCACGGAGTCCAGAGTTTTCTGTCGGGTTAACCAAGCCATAAGTGCAGCAGCTTTCTGGTAGGATTGAAGTTCCCATCTTTTAATCATTTTAAAGCATAGATAAAGCTCTATTTCCGGCTACAATGTAGGCAAACTTTTGACAATCTCCACTGTCTTCAGGCTGACGGTGATGACGCGGGCGATGAGGTCTATGATATACTGTGGTTCTGTCTCACGGTTCGGGTCGTTGACTATGCCGCTTCGTTTGTCGGTTTTGACGCGATACTGATCCACGACCCACTCCAAAGCGGAACGGTTGCCTAACCGATAGCCATATACCTCTGCAGGGATGCCGTCCAGCGTTAGGAAATCGTTGTATTTCAGCTGCGTCTTGTCTTTCGAGAGTTTCATCTTCTCAACCCGCCAATCCACCTTCATCCCCGGCGTTTCGATGGACTTCAGTCCATCATATTTTGGAACGGATTCGTAATTAACGTGGAGGTCTGCTAATGCTGCACCGGCGTTGGCGAATCCCCAGAAGTCGTCGGTGAACGGGATATGTGGGAGGTCGCGCTTGAGGTTCTTCTCGTATTTCTCACGATAGACTGGATGATGCAAAAGCGCATAGTTATAATGGAAGATGTCCCACTTGGTGATGGTGTCGTCGCTGTAGTGGGTTTGAAATTCTGCCAATGCCCAATCGGTGATGTTTTCCTGTCGATTTGAACCGTCCTCGTTGTAGGTGTAGAAGGGAAAACACTGAAAACTATCGCTCGCCGCGAGTGTGTGAAGGTCTGGAATCAGATTTGTCATCAGTGTATTAAAACCTGATCGGAAACCGTGATCACTGACGATAATCACCCGATTTTCGGATGCTGTCTCTGGTGTAGGGAAAATTCGATGTTGCTGATAACGCCTTTCATTCCAGAAATGATCGAAGTAGAAATATTGCTGACAAAATGGACGATATAAGGCTGTGCGGAAGTGTGTATCCTGATAGATACTTGATTCCAGTTTTTTTAATGATTGCTTAACCCGATGGCTCCACTTAATACGTGGATCGTTCGTGTCAATGAAACTTTCGACCGGCGCTTTAGGATTGTGTCTTCTTTTCCGATCAACTGCGGTGTTATATAACTCAATAAATGTGCGAACGCGCGACTGCAGCGGCGGGAGATCAAACGAGTACACCAAATTATCTCTGCTGGTAACAACACCAGAAGAGTAGAGACTAAAAATCGTTTCTCCATTCTTCCCTTTCGCGCTCTTCGCCTTCTTACTTCCCATCGGAATAAAGGTTTCAAATTCGGGATCAAGTCCTTCAGTCAACCACGTATGTCTGGCATCTGGTCGAACCGTCTGCCACTTAACAATCCCAATGTGCTGACACTTATTGAGGAAATCAAATTTCTGCTTTTTGTTCCAGAAATCATCAGTGCGATAGTAGAAGATATGGGGTGTTTCTGATGAATCCTGCTTGGTCTTGACAAATAGATTGATACTCACTCCTACCCGAATGCCGAATACATTTGCATCAGAAACTTTTAATCCCTTTCGTGCGTTCCCACCTAAATCAAGAACATAAATCGCGTCGAAATCGTCTGCGAGTTGTTTTCGCATCCCATCAAACGCTATACCTTCGAGAAATCCGTTGTTCGTTATAAACGCGACAACCCCTTCTTCGCCAATCCGATCCGAAGCCCATCGAATCGCTTTGACGTAGGGATCGTAGAGTTTATTTCGGAGCGTCGCTGTGGAGTCTTGGACATACGTTTCCGCAATCCGTTTGTCCATTATCTCATACTTCCGGTTTTTATTGTTGTCGTTCTCATTCACTTGTCCCATATTATAGGGAGGGTTGCCGATGACGACGAACATATCCGCTGCTTTCTGTCTCTCTACCCGTTCCGTGTTTTCCTGCGTGAAGAATTCCGTTTGTTGTTGCTCAAGCAACTCAAACGTATCCGCAAGCGCGATGCCTTCAAACGGCAGATACGTCCCTGTGCGTTGGAAGAATTCCTGCTCAATATTCAGGCTGGCGATGTAGTAGGGTAGAAGCATCATCTCGTTGCAGTGTAACTCGTGGCGGTATTTGTTTTCTAACGCTGTGCCTTGGATGTCTTGCATGAGGCGGACGATGAAGTTACCCGTCCCAACGAAAGGGTCGATGATATGCACGCCGGTATCCGACAACGACCGACCGAACTCGGTTTCGAGGATATGCCCAACGCTGTTCACCATGAAATCGACAATCGGTTGGGGTGTGTAGACGATGCCGTGTGTATCTGCGACATCTTCAGAGAAGCCTTGAAAGAATTTCTCGTAGAACGTGTTGAGGAAGTGCTGTTTCTGGGTGAAGTCTCGGCAGAGCAGCGCGGCTTGCTCAATCGCTACGTAGAACCGGTCTAACGGTTTGAGGAATTCCTCGCGACTGAACGCCTGTCGGATGAGCGCATCAACGACGTTTTCAATCTCGCGTGCGATAATGTTTCGGCGGGTGAAGGCAGAGTTGTTAAAGACAGTCCTGAAGATGCGTTCGGTGAGGATGTGTTGGATGAGCATCTCCTCAACCGCCTCCTGTGAGAGTTCGGGATTGATAGAGGTACGGCAGGTTTCGTAGAAATCGAAAAACGCTTTCTTGAAGGTTGGATCGGTTTCGTGACGTTGTTCGATGAGCTCCTTCAGTTTGCTGGCGAGGTCTGGTACGTGTTCTCTGAAGTCGGAGACGGCTGTGTGCCAATTATTCAGTGCGGGTGGGACGTAAGAGAACAAGTATTGGAGTGCGGCAATCAGGTTGGCGGGTTCAGTGATGTCTACGTCTAATGCTACCTGCCCATTTTGGTAAAGGATGACACGCTGCGGTGTTTGAAAGAGGGTATTGTCAAGTGGGTAGCCTGCGTCCTGTTTCTGCTGTACGGACTTTGAGAGGTTGTCATCTATATCTTTTGCTTCCCAGTAGGCGAGCGGGAGTCCGTATTCGTCGAGGATTGCGCCGTCAATGACGATACGATTTCCTTTTGGGGTGTGCATCGGGTATTGTGGAACAAGGGTGGCATTCACCTGTTTTGCACAGACTTGCAGGAGCGTATCAAAAGGGGAACTGACTGCGCCTTCGTGTGTGATGTGGTGTTGTTGATACTGCTGCAGCGTGGCGTAGTAGTCGCGGATTGCTTTATGATTGGGTTTGAGGTTGAGTGTCGGCATGGGGGTATGATAACAGGTTTTGCAAGATACGTCAAGTAACAGTTGCTGGTACAACTTGGGGTACTTTGTATAGTTGTATTTAAGCGAGATTAGTTAGCGTGCGGAGTTCTATATGAACTTCTGAGAAGAGAAAATAATTTGGGAGGTCCTTCCATTTTAGAGTATAGACTGTCCATCTTATAAGTTGTGAGACGATTTATCGCCCCTATCAAGGCGCAATGAATTGCGCCACTACAAACAAATCCTAATTTTAGCCTGAACAAACCACTAAGATTATCCAAATATGGTCTACTTGGGCGGTAGTAGTGCTCTAAAAACTCTGGGTGATCTCTTTTTTATTTTTTCTAACTGCCTATTTATGACTTTCCTCATTTCTTTGTCATCTTCTATAATAGTCATTAGTAATAATATTCTTGCTTGTTCTGCATCGGAAAAACTGGCTAATCCATCAAGAATCGCGTCCATATTTTGTCTCATCTCGTCTGGTTTCAGGAAACGACGGATTGACCAAAGCAAGGCAACTGCCATATAGATATCATCATTAGATTTTGAATTAGTCAATTGCCCCAGATAATTCTTTATCTGCTGTTCCAAAAAACCACTGTTGAAGGAGAGATCGGTTAAAGCAAACACTATAAAGTCCCCGGCAATGCTAGGGATGTTAGGATCTAGAGAAGTTATTCGTTCACGAACTCTCGGGGCGTAACTAATAGCCCTTTGAATACCGTAGGTACGTTGTTGAATTGGCGAGTGCCATCCGGCTTGCAATAGTCGACCACTAAGAAGTTTAAAAGAATCCCCTATTGGCATATTGTTTTCATATGAGTAAATGCTTTCTAATAGATCTTGGCCGATTTGTCGCAGCAGACCGATATAGAAAAATGCTACTTCGCTCCAGCGACTGTCAAAATATGTATTCACGATTAAATCATTTAGATTATCAAGTTCTCCTCTGTTTTCATAAAGATAGAATGCCGCAAAGTAATCCAAAAAAGCTCTGTGCTTGAAGGTCACTACTTCTCGCTGGTCTAGGATACCGGCTCTTTTTATTTCTTGTACAAAATTTTTGAGATCTCTTGTAGTAAATCCATATCGTTCTGCATAGAAATCAAGAAATCGTTCAAAGTCCTCGCTAGATATCTCTAACCTGTTTTTCACCCGAAATTCACTATAAGCAAGGGCACCAAGAAAACTTTTTTTGATGTGGTACTCGAATAAAACTTCAACCCCTTTTTCTTTGTCCCATCTACCAAGAAGCAAATCGAAAAACCTATCATATAATTCAGTTACCGAGGCAGGAATTTCTTTATGTTCCTCAATCAACTCAATAAGCAACATTAGAGAAAGTGGGACCAGAAGAATTTGAGCTTGTATTTTCTCCAGAGTTTCTTTCATAGTATCCAAAATTTTACTGTCGCTTATCAAATTAGAGAAAAGTTGGAATGCTTGCTTGAATTCAAAGGGCTTTAGTTCGTATTTCTTATATTTTTCTGGCAGTGTATTGATGATATCAATTTGCCTGCTTGCAAGGATATAAGAACAACTAAGTTCTTCTGAAAGTTCATCTAATTTATCAATAACAGAGCGTTGATTCGTGGATTCAATCTCATCTAATCCATCAATCATGAGGACATCTATTTTAAAACGGTCTTTGGTTTCTTTCGATTTAAAGTATTCTGTCAGAAAACTTTCTGTTGATTCTGATTCTAGCAAACTCCTTGCTGAAACAAAAACAGGAACAGATATCTTTCCTTCAAACCCTTCGGATTTCATCAATAACTGACTATGTGCCTTTTGGTACATTTCAATGGTTAATTTAGCCATTGCTCCCGTTTTACCTGTCCCCGGATCTCCCAATAAGACCAACTTTTTCACCTTTTTACAAAGTTCCACGAGTTCTGAGAAAGGCAGTTTTTTTCGCTTTCTCAGAACGATTCGGTTTTTGTTCAATCGTAAGGGGTTACTAAAGGGTCGAATTAAAGGATTGACAAAGTACTCGGACAAATTCTTACCTGAATTTATCAATCGATGATTTATCTCTAATTCTTGGGTTTTCCTTTCCAGGAAATCAATAACTCTTCCTTCAAAAAAAATCTGAGGATAAAATTCGGTGAAGTTATCAATAAGCCAATTTATATCAAAGATCTTAATTTCCGTAGTGAGTTCCTTGGTCAATCTGGATCGTGCCTGTTTGCTAAATTCTCCTGCTAGCACAACAAAGACTTTGGAGATTGGTAGACTTTCAAGGATTAATTTCATTTCAGCAGGATGGGCTATAGTTTGTTGGATTTGGCTATCTATTTCGCGTAGTTTTCTTTCAGTTGACTTAGGTATAACTTCATCGACCCGTTCCTTTAAACCATCAACATCTCCAACTGTTGTGCCTCTTATATTCCCACATTTAACTATAACTCCGATAACCTCTTGGGTAAACTTATCAGATTTAACAATAACAAGATCTTTACCAAGCTCATATGGTCCATGGGTTATTTCGACCATGTAATCCGGTTCCATGGATAGGAACAATCTTTTTAAAAAATAATGTAAATCAGTTTCCCGATAATCCATGATGATTTGACGACGTAAGTCTTTCGATAGAGATTTTGCGTGATGTTTCAAATCCATTTTAGAGTCCTTTATTTGCACGATATCTTATTTTTATATTTATATCATACTGTCTAAAACTTGAGAAGTCAAACAGAATTACCGCTTTCTGGTACATTTCACTCTTTTATGATGCCTATTGGTTTTTTCAGAACTGCCATGCAGTGTGATATTGCATTGTGATTGAGTTTTAGTATAGAGATATGATAGCAGATTCTGAAAGATACGTCAATGGAAATTTGCCAGATGTTGCCCCTCAAAACTGGGGACATAACAATACAACGAACTATGAAAAATTCGCGTAATCCGTGTAATCTAATAAATTCTCGATTTAGACAAACATCGGTGTGATTACAAAACCGAACCTACTATATCTGCGGGTGCGCTTCGGGGCAGTTTGGAACCTTGCTCGTTTTCAAAGCCTCATAAGGGCGGCACTTATGGAGAAATTACATCAATTCGACAAAGATCTCGTTTGCCAAAAGAAGTCCGCGATCGGTGAGCCGGAGATGTGTATCGGTCTGTTCTAACAGGTGTAGATCGATCCATTTGCTGAGAGTTTTCGCGAAAGTATCGTCAATTCCTTCACCAAAACGGTGCTGATAGGTCTCAAGAGAAATGCCTTCTCGCTTGCGGAGTGCAAGCATAAGCGTTTCTGCCTTTTCAGCATGTCCTGTTAGGTTTTCGGTACCGGCGATCGGTTTGTTGCGTTTGGAGAGTGTTTTGATGTAAGGGGCGATGCCTCGGATGTTGGTATAACGTACGCCGTTGATATATCCGCATGCGCCTGCACCGAGTCCGATACATGGCTGGTTATTCCAATAGACGAGATTGTGTTTGGCAAAGTGGTTGGGTTTGGCGAAGTTACAGATTTCGTAGTGCGTGTATCCGTGGGCGGTCAATGTATCTATCGTGTATTGAAACATATCGGCTTCGGTGTCCTCGGAGGGCAGATTGAGTTTACCGGTTTGCCACTGCTCATAAAATGGGGTTTCCTCTTCCATCACGAGGTTATAGGCTGAAATATGTTCGGGTTTGAGTGAGATGACTTCGTTTAAAGTGTGATGCCACGCTTCTATTTCTTGGTCGGGGAGCGCGAAGATGAGGTCGATGTTGATGTTCTTGAAACCGTGTTCACGTGCGACTTGATAACTTTCCAGAAACTCTGAGACGGTGTGAATTCTACCCAACTGCTGCAATGTCTCGTCTTGCATTGCTTGTAGACCGAAGCTGAGTCGATTGACCCCGTTTTCGCGCATGACGTTCAATTTTTCAGCATCAACGGTTCCGGGGTTACACTCAACAGTGATTTCAGCGTTGGGGGTTATGCTGAAATTCTGGTGTATATCGGCGAATAGTTGTGCCAAAGTGTTTGCAGAGAGAATAGAGGGTGTGCCGCCACCGATGAAAATCGTTTGTAGCGCGTCGGCTTCTGGTGCGTAGAGTTCCATCTCTGTGCGGAGTGCTTGTAGATATGCTTTCGCCTGTTCCTTATGGAAAGTATATGTATTGAAGGCGCAGTAATAGCACTTCGTGGCGCAAAATGGGATGTGGATGTAGATGGAAGATGCGGCTTTATTCTTCAAATTCTAATCCGACTCGGATCGCTTCCCCACTGTCCGCGTAAGAAAACGCTTCGTTGATGTCACTAAACGGGAAGGTATCGGAGATGATTTTGTGGAACGGATACCTGTCGCGTGTACGGCAGAGGAAGTCGAGAGCACGCGGGATAACCCACGGTTCATAGACAATCACGCCACGAATCGCTTTACTACAGCGGACGATGTTGCCCGGGTCAATCTCTGTCGGGAATCCGAGATTAATATTGCCGATCCAGAGGTAGCGTCCACCCCATCGTAGCATATCTATCCCTTCAGCGAGCACACGCGGGGATCCTACGAACTCTGCGACTAAATCTGCGCCAATACCACCCGTCTGGTCAAGGACGAACTCGACGCGTGATTTCATATCAATCTCATCAACATTGAGTGTTTCGTCGGCACCAAACTCCCGTGCGAGTGCGAGGCGTGCGGGTAGACGGTCGAGAACGATAATCTTCCCAGCACCCATCTCTTTTGCGACAGCAGTGGCGTAAAGTCCGAGTCCACCGGCACCTTGGATGACGACAGTATCGCCAAGCGTGATGCCAATCTGATTGAGACCGTAAATAACCTCAGACAAGGCACAGTTGATTGGGGACACGAGTGCGTCTGAGAGTTCATCGGGGACTTTGAAAACCCAATGCCCGCGTTTCATATAGTAGTATTCGCCATAAGCACCGTGGAAATGCGGGGGTTGTTCGCTGGAGACACCGAGCCAATCTCTATAGCGGTCTGGACATCCGGGTTTCCCGTTGAGACACATCCAGCAGCGTTGGCACGGCTTGTAATAGGAGTAAGCGATGCGGTCGCCTTCGGTTAAGGGTTGTCCGATGCTATCCGTTGTGATGTTGCGTCCCATGGCTTCAATCGTGCCAATCATCTCGTGGCCGAGGACTTGCGGGATACCGCTCTCAATTTTGGGTCCGTGTCCGCGCCAAAAGTGTAGGTCGGAACCACAAATATTCGCCATACGGATTCGGACGAGCATATCGTCCGCCGTGACGGATGGAATCGGATATTCACGAAACTCCATGGGTGTTTGCGCTTGTGTAAAAACAGCAACTTTTCCAGTTTTCATATTTTTAATTATTAAATCTGGTCACCGCTCCACTTCGTTTCGCGGTGGTTTCTGGTTAATGTTGGCCGTCTCTGGGTTATGAACATTTTTTTATGTCTCTAAATAGCAAAATATTTGATAATTTCGTTAAAAACCTCACCAGCGAAATTCAGCAGGGACGGCAAAAATTGTTCAACTCATCGTGTGAAGTTTTTCCGCTATAACTAAACAGCAACGACCCGTTGTTGCCCCTCTCTATCTTCTGAAGGAATGATGCGAATCTCAACATCCCGGTTCAGTCTCTCATGATCCATGATATATCATAGCCAAATAAATGTGATCTGTCAAGAATCTCGGTGCCAGAGCCATTCAATTGTCGGTGTTTGAACATTTTCGCTGCGGAAACATCGCGAGCACAGCTCGCTCCTACAAAAGAGAGTCGGGATTTGGAAATCCCTCCTACAGAAGAATTGAATGTCTCTGATCTCGGTGCCTACAAGGCTCAATCATAATTAACGCCGACTCCTTAATACTCATCAAAGTTGACGACTTTCCATTGTCCATTAATCTCTTCAGTGTTAATAACAATGTTTCGCGTGTGCGTTGTTGTTCCGCCTCGGCTTTTGATGGTCAGTCTATAGTTGAATAACGCGGTCGTTGCTTCTTCTTCTTTACCCATGAGTTTATATTCCATCTTTGGCATTTCGTCGACCTGTTCCCCGGGTTCCCGGACTTCGCGCACGCGTGCGATTTCGGCTTCCAGTTTTTCCGCAGCAAGCCCGTGGCTGAGTTTCAGTGCGGCTTCTTGATTGGCGTGCTGGTAATAGTTGTAGATGAAATCTTCGCTGACAGCACGCGGGTTATTTCTCGTTGAACACGCCAATATTAGCAACATGGGTACGAGAAGATATGATCGGGGTATCATCGTGATTGTTTGTCTCTGGAACGAATCATCGCAATATTGAAGATACGGCGTTCATAGCCGTGCGCGGGGCTGTTCGCGACGCGTCCTAATGCCCATAGTGTTGAGGAGCTTCCACCGTCGAAATTGATGGCGTGTTTGATGCCGAGTTCACTGAAGAACGTTCCCATTTCGTAGAGCGTCATCCCCATGCTGTAGCCGGGCTGTCTACCATCAACGGTGATAAGGAAAAGTTTTTCGTCGTTAAACCCTAATGCGCTGCGTGGGTGTCGGGAGGCACCGTTACGATGCCGATAGGCAGTCCCACCTCTTGACTTCCCAAACGCGATGAGTTCAGGTTCAACCTTACCGTTTCGGACAAGCCGTAGGTTTCCACCGACTCCCTGCTGAACGCTTTGCCATTTTTTGGGGGTAAGGGCAATTTCCAGTGTACCTGCCGTAGATTTTCTGATTTGGTCTTCCCAGTCGCGCCCTAAATGGGGTTCAATCGCAAGAACGACACCATCAGCCGGAATGGTGCTATTGCCGCGCCGATTCACAGCGGTGACCACGAATCTGCTTTTATATTTTCCAGTAAGCGGAAGTTTAATTTGTCTGAGCGTGAACTCGTAGCAGCGACGCGTCAAAGTTCTTTTCCCAAAGCGTGGTGTAAAAAGTACGACAGGGCACACCGAATCGCAAATCTGATTAACCGCATTAATTTGGAGTGTATCGGCGGTTCCATTCTCCATACGAAGTTTACCGTTTAACTGCACTCTATCCAAAAGAAATTCGCCATCCGGCGTTACACCGAAACTCGTTTCACCCCATGGAGATGGGGGCGAATACCCCCATCTATCAAGAGCAATCGGAATGCTGACGAGTTCACCGTTTTGGATATGCAGATTAAAGATCATACCGCCACGTCCGCGGTTGTCCTCTCGGATACCGAAACTCCCGTTGACCCCCGCTAAAGGAGTTACGTCTCTCCTGATGAGTCGTCTTGTGGCACTGCTAATCGTTTCGCGTTCTAAGATTTGGTCGTTAGCGAGTTCAATATCGAATTGTAGATTTTCGGCACTGCGATCCATCTCTGCAACGTAGACCGCTGCGCCCCCTGTCCACCAGTAACGCAGCAGTCGAAAACCTTCGTGCCACCGATCACTTTGGAGTTCATCGCGCCGTTTAACGGTGTCAGGGAGTGTTTCTTGATTTATACTCTTGGTAGCACCAATCCGAAAGAACGGTTGTTCGCGTGCGCGTAACGCCCCAATCACTAAGATAAAAACAAGTATAAGGGCGCACACCGTAATTAGCCGGATGAAGTCAGGTCTGTTTTCTCTCATCATTTGCTTGCCTTTAAGCCAATACCCGTAAGAATTGAGACTGTCAAATCGCCTGTTTGAATGATATTTGCCTGTTGGAACTTTTTATAAGCTTTGACAACGACAGCCGACGTGGGTTCGACATAAATCCCTTTGGTAGCCAGTGTTTTTATTCCCGACTTGACATCTGAGTCGTCAACTGTCGTAAACGCTCCGTTTGTCGAGCGGAGTGCCTCCAAGAGGATATCGCCTCGGATAGGGAGTTCAGCGGTGATACCTTCAGCGAGTGTTTTTTCGGTTTGTATTGTCCTTGAAACAGACGCTGCATTTTCAACATAAGCGTTATAAATCGGGCAGCAGACATCGGGCTGAACACCGAGGAGTCGCGGGACGCTATCAATGATCCCTTGTGCCTGCAATTCACGGAATCCGATGTAGAGTCCGAGATAGATACTTCCGAATCCGACAGGACAGATAACATGTGTCGGTGGGTGCCCCCCAAGTTGTTCAACGATTTCATACGCGAGCGTCTTCGTGCCTTCTAAGAAAAACGGATGCCAATTGTGAGAGGCATAGCATGTCGTCTCCGCAGCAAGTTTCACGGCTTCCGTTGTTGCCATGCGGTTTCCTTCCACGAGTTTCAACTCGGCACCGTAAGCAGCAATCTGTCTTAATTTGCCTTTTGAAGTCGATGCTGGGCAGTAGATGGTGCATCGGATGCCTGCTCTTGCGCTGTATGCGGCGATCGCCGCACCCGCATTACCTGATGAATCCTCAACCACCGCCTCGACGCCGAGTGCCTTGAGATGCGTGAGTAGGACAGAGGCACCCCGATCTTTATAGGAACCCGTCGGACAAAGATAGTCGAGTTTGAAGAGATGTTCAGGGGCATCCGTATCAAGCGGAACGAGGGGGGTCATACCTTCACCGAGCGTAACAATCTCTGTCGCTGCATCAATCGGGAGTGCCTCGCGATACCGCCAAAGCGACATCGCCGTGGACTCGCGTGGGTTTGAGCAGGCATAAGCATCCGAAACTAAATTGAGAGCATTTCCGCAGTCGCATTTATAGCGCAACGGTGAAATTTGATATGTGTTGTTGCACTTGCTACATTGATATTGCATTGTTTAATTGAGGATGGTCCATAAATCACTCGATTTGTTAGATAACCTGCACGGGTCCGCAAACTAACAGTTTGCGGTACAAGAATGCCGCAATGTTGTCAATTCTACTTCAAAATAAGCATCCGCCGTGTCTGCTGGAAAGATGGTGTTACCAATTGATAGAAGTAGACACCGCTTGCCACGGGTTCACCCAACGCATTGCGTCCGTCCCAATAGGCGGCGCGACCTTGATTCTGGTAAAAGCCTGCCGACTGATAACCGAGTGATAGTGTTCGGATAAGCGTGCCCTTTGCGTCATAGATGGATAGCGAGACCGGACCCGCTTCTGAAAGGCGATACGGAATCCACGTCTCCGGGTTAAACGGGTTCGGATAGTTCTGGAGGAGTAAAGTCTGTTTCGGTGTGCCGATGCTGTCAAGTGACACGTTTAAAACGGCGTTTGCCAGGTTGGCAGGGTTCACAGTGAAGTTGAATTTCTCTGAGACAATATTGCCGTGTGCGTCAGTCACGGTCAACGCCAATGTATCACCGAGTTCAACGACACTCCGATAGTTGAGATTAACAGTGGCAGCAGCGAAATAATTGTCCCTCACTTGCGCTTTCATGGATGTGTTGGTCCGGAGATTTTGAATCCTGACGTAATAATCGTTATGATAATGCCCGCCTTTTAGATACCCGCTCATAACGAATGCCCACGCTTTTTGGGCAACCCCCCTGTCCCCCCTTATCAAGGGGGTAATGGCAAATGGTGCTGCAGCGCTGCGGTTCTGATCCGTCCACCCCGTGCCTGTAAAGACAACGGCGCGCGCTTCTGGTAGGTTGGCGATATATCCTTTTGCCCCTTCGATTGGAAATCCGTCGTCAGGAGCATTTGGTGTCCATGCCACAAACTGCTGTGTTGCAGGATCAAGCGTGATGACAGTTGTCGCGCCTGTTTTTAGTGCGAGGGCGCGCGCTGTCATGTGGACAGTCGGTTTCAACGGTACGGAGAACATGTTCAAACCTTTAGAGAGGTGCATAGAGAAAGTACTGCCGAAATCTTCTCCATCGGGGTTTGGTGTCGGTCTACCGATAAAGCCGGACCTGCGTCCGTCTGCCAAGTCATAATAACCGATAATACTTCCATCCTGATTAACATTTCGGACGACGGTGGTAACACTGCCGGGGAGCCGTACTTCATAGAGAGTGCCATCTGGCAGGAGGATATAGGACCGTAGAATATCATTGGCAGCTTTGGCTCTGAAGCCGATAACACCGAGATCGGTGATGGTATTCACAAATAGGAATTCAAGATTCGACATTTTTGGAAGGTCAATCGTGGTAAAGCTACCGTCGGGGTGACGCATGAACCCATGGAACATTCCATCGGCATCCACGTAGCTGCCGACAACAGCTCCTGCAGCGTTGACGAAGTCCCCATAAGTGTTGACTGCACCAGGGAATGTAATTATCAGCTCCCCTGAGAAGGCGTGGGTGACCCCTGCCTCATCAACGATATTGCCGCTCAATGCCCCTGTTTCATCACTAAGACCGTAGATATGGGTTTCGGCTGCACCGGGAAAATCGTATTGCGTGAGTTCCCCATCTTCCATGATGACCCCGTGATACAGGTTATCAGGACCTTTATAGTGTCCGGCTGCTTTTCCAGCGTTGTCGAATGCATAGAAATAGGTATTCAGGGAATCTGGAAAATCATACGTCGTGAAAACACCGTCTATCAATGTGAAGCCGAGGGTTTTCTTGCCATCAGGGCTCCGGGTGTTCCCTGCATAATCCCCGAAGTCGTTACTGGCAGCGACTTCCAGAAAATCGACACCCGGGACTTCAATCGTCTCAAAGGTGTAATCTGCAATCGGTATTTCGGGACTTACTTGGGCAACGGCATCTCCTGTGAAATAGATGATTAGAGATATAAATAAGAAAAATTGCGTTTTTATATGAGTCAGCATGGCTATCCTTCTGTTCTTAAGTGATAGGTGCGGTTAGGAATGCACGTCGCATGAATCAGAATCAACGGTATTCATGCCTTATGGGCATGAACCGGGTATGAATGCCTTATGGCATTCCCCGGGGCGAGTACGCCGCAAAACCGCACCTACCAGGGCAGTGCGTAAGTTCTGTACGGATTGACGCTACTTTACAATGACGAGTCGCCGTGTCTGCTGGAAAGACGGTGTTGTCAACTGGTAGAAATAGATCCCGCTGGCAACGCGTTCACCGAGTTCATTACGTCCATCCCAATATGCAGCACGACTCCGACTGTTGTAAAAACCTGCGGATTGGAAACCGAGCGAAAGCGTGCGAACCAACTTGCCCGTTGTATCGTAAATGGAGATCGATACAGGGGTATCTTCCGAAAGTTGATACGGAATCCACGTCTCAGGGTTGAACGGGTTCGGATAGTTCTGCAACAGGAGATTCTGCGTCGGTCTACCGATGTCATCAAGTCTGAGGGACAAAACGGCGTTTGCGAGGTGTTCAGGAGTCACTGTAAAACTGAGGGTTTGTGATTCAAGGTTGCCATCGGGACCGATGACGCGCAATTCAACCACGTCTCCGACTTGAACGACGCTCCGCCGCGTTAAATCGGCAGTTGCTGCAGCGAAGTAATTCCCTTGCACCGAGGCGGTCATCCTACCGTTTGTTCTCAGGTTCCGGACGCTTACTGTGTAGCCATCAAACGCCGGTTTGCCTTCCAAGTGTCCACTGACGACGAACGCCCATGCTTCTTGGGAAACCCCCCTGTCCCCCCTTATCAAGGGGGTAATGGCAGGTGATGCTGGAATAGCCGCTTCGGTTGGATCCGTCCAGGGTGCGCCGACGAAGGCGAAGTTGCGGGTTTGTGGGACATTGACGATATAGCCTTGTCCGCCTTCAATTGGAAAACCGTCGTCGGGCGCGCCGGGTGTCCAGGCGATGAAATGCTGGTTTGCTGCATCAAGCGTGATGATGGTCGTCGCCCCTGTCATGGCAACAAGGTTCTTGGCAGTCATCGGTGTTGTTGGTGCCAACGGCAGAGAAATCATATTCAGACCTTTAGACAGCGTGGTGGTGTAGGTGTTACTATAACTTTCCGCTTCCACTTGTGAGGCAGGTCTGGCGACGAACCCGTGTCTGCGTCCATCAGGAGAGTCGTAGTGTCCGACGATAGAGCCGTCCTGATTAATATTCCAACCTTCCGTGCTAACGCTGCCCGGAACCTTTAATTCTTTCAGGTTGAGGGGGTTGCCGAAATAGGTGCGCGGGACATCCCCGATTGCTTTCGCTCTGCCAACGACACTTCTTGATTCGTTGAGCCCGTGAAGAAAAAAGTATTCCAGATTTAGTGCTGCTGGCAGATCGATATATAAAAACCTACCCGTTGCGCCACGCATGTAGGCATGATATATGCCTGCAGCATCGGCGTAGCTGCCCACGATATGGCCCGTCCAACTCACAAAATCGGAATAAGTTGCCGCTGCTCCGGGAACCTCAACGATTGTATCGCCTGAGAACCCGCGGCGCACACCATCAGCCCCAATAAAATGACCTGTCAGTGCGCCGGTCGCATCACTGATACCGTATATCTCCGTTTGGACAGAACCCGGAAAATCGTATTGCCGCAGTTCGCCATTTTCTAAGATGACCCCATGGTACAGCCCCTCGCTGTCTTGGTAGTGCCCGGCAGCTCGTCCATCATTACCGAGCCCATAGAAATAAGTGGCTTGCGAGCCGGGGAAATCGTAGGTGTTAAAAACGCCATCAATCAGCGTAAAGGCGACCATTTTTTCACCATCAGCACTCGGCGTGTTGCCAGCGTAATCGTCAAAGTCGGAACTCGCTGTCAACGCTAAAAATTCTACACCCGGAACATCAATACTCTCAAATATATAGCCGGTGGGTGCGCCAATGCGTCTATTGCTGGTTCTTGGATCAGTGCTCTCTATGGGTCTGGCGATAAATCCGTGTCTGCGTCCATCTGCTGTGTCATAGTGTCCAACGACAGAGCCGTCCTGATTGATATTCCAACCCTCTGTGCCAACGCTATCTGGAACCCGCAATTCTTGTAGGTTGAGGGGGTTGCCGACATAAGTGCGCGGAACACCCTCCACGGGTTTGGCGCGGCCAACGGCAATCAGCCCATCGTTGAGACCGTGGAGAAAAAAGTAGTCCAACTCCTCTTTGAGTGGAAGGTCGAGCGTTGCAAAGCTACCTCCCGGACCACGCAAGTATGCATGATATGTGCCCGCAGCACTCACGTAACTGCCCACAATATTGCCTAACCCGCTCACAAAATCGGCATAAGTTTCCGGTGCTCCGGGATACTCAACGATTGTGTCCCCAGAGAACCCGCGGCGCACGCCGGAAGCATCTATAAAACTACCTGTCAATGCGCCTGTTGAATCGCTATACCCGTATATCTCCGTTTCGACGGCACCCGGAAAATCGTATTGTCGCAGTTCGCCATTTTCTAAGATGATACCGTGGTGCAGACCGTCGCTATCTTCGTAGTGTCCTGCGGCTTCCCCATTGTTACCAAATGCGTAGAAATAAGTGTTCTGAGAACCGGGGAAGTCATAGGTTGTAAAAATACCATCAATGAGCGTAAAGCCGACGGTTTTAGTGCCATCTTCACTTTTGGTGTTTCCTGCATAGTCTCCTAAGTCGGAACTCGCCGTCACCGCTAAGAAGTCTACACCTGGAACGTCGATCGTTTCAAAGGTATAGTTGTCGCTGGTGGATGGGACAACGGGTGGCTCCTCGATGGGTGCAGCGGTGTCCGTTATGGGTCTTGCGATAAACCCGTGTGTTTTGCCATCCGCTGATTTATAGTTCCCAACGATAGAGCCGTCTTGATTAATATTCCAACCGTCCGTGCTAACGCTGTCCGGGACTTCCAAACTTTGTAATCCGTGCTGGAGTGTTCCGACGGCAGTGCGCGGAATATCACCGATCAGTTTGGCTCGCACCACAACACGTCCTGCATCGTTGACACTATGCACAAAAAAGTATTCAAACAGTGCTGCTTGTGGAAGGTCGAGAGATAGAAATTTGCCATCTGGGTTCCGTACGTATGGCTTATATACACCTTGGGCATCAATGAAGCTGCCAATGATAGCACCTTCAGCACTCACAAAATCGGCATAAGTTGCCGATGCCTCGGGATACTCAATGATTGCGTCGCCTGAGAAGCCACGGCGCACACCGGAAGCGTCTATAAAATTACCCGTCAGTGCCCCGGTCGCATCGCTCATCCCGTATATCTCCGTTTCGACGGCACCCGGGAAATCGTATTGGCGCAATTCACCGTTTTCTAAGATGACCCCGTGAGACAAACCCTCGCCATCCTCGTAGTATCCGGCAGCATTCCCATTGTTGCCGAGTGCAAAAAAATAGGTATTCTGTGCGCCGGGGAAATCGTAAGTCGTAAATACGCCATCAATGAGCGTAAAGCCGACGGTTTTTTGACCATCAGCACTCGGCGTGTTGCCGGCGTAATCCTCAAAATCGCTACTGGCGGTCAACTCCAAAACATCTACGCCGGGGACATCAATGGTTTCAAAAGTATAGTCGACAAAGACAGGTAAGACAACGGGTGTATCCTCAACGGGTGCAGCGGTGTCCGTTATGGGTCTTGCGATAAATCCGTGTCTGCGTCCATCCGCTGTGTCATAGTGTCCAACGACAGAGCCATCCTGATTGATATTATAGCCCTCCGTGCTAACGCTACCCGGGAACTTAAGCTCCTGTAGTCCCTCTGGGAATAGACCGACATAAGTGATTGGCGGGGCACCTACCAATTTGGCTCGGGCAACGATCATCCTTGCATCGTTGATACCGTGGACAAATAAGTATTCCTGTTTCGCTTCCGTTGTAAGTTTAAGGGATACAAAATCACCCTCTGCGACATGCACATAAGCATTGTATATGCCATCAGCATCTACGTAACTACCCACCATGCCGCCTTCCGAGTTCACAAAATCGGCGTAAGTTTCCAAAGCACCAGGGAATTCAACGATTGTGTCTCCTGAGAATCCACGGCGAACACCATCAGCACCTATAAAATTACCCGTCAGTGCGCCGGTTGTATCGCTAATACCCCATAGTTCCGTTTGGACGGCACCCGGGAAATCGTATGGCTCCAACTCGCCATTTCTCAAGACAACGCCATGGAATAGACCCTCGCTATCCTCGTAGTGTCCTGCGGCATCCCCGTTATTACCGAGGGCAAAGAAATAGGTGTTTTTTGAACCGGGGAAATCGTAGGTTGTAAAAACGCCATCAATCAGCGTAAAGCCCACCATTTTGTCGCCATCAGGACTCCGAGTGCTACCGGCGTAATCCCCAAAGTCGCTACTCGCGCTCAACTGTAAGAACTCTACACCCGGAACGTCAATCGTCTCGAAGGTATAGTCATCGTTAATGGATTCGTCAACTTGCGCGGGTGTGTCGATTAGGAAAAAGGAATTGAGACACATCAACAATGTGAATGTGTAAAACAGAAAGTTGGTTTTTATCTGAGTGTGCATAACGAAACCTTTCTTAAAGTATAAATTTTAAACGTAAAAATTGCCCTACTTTACAATGACGAGTCGCCGTGTTTGCTGGAAAGCGGGGGTCGTCAACTGGTAGAAATAGATACCACTCGCAACGCGTTCTCCCAGTTCATTACGCCCATCCCAATACGTAGCACGCTCCCGACTGCTATAGAAGCCTGCGGATTGGAAACCGAGCGAAAGCGTGCGAATCAGCCTACCGGTTGTATCATAAATAGATATTGATACAGGAGTATCTTCCGAGAGTTGATACGGAATCCACGTCTCCGGGTTAAACGGATTCGGGTAGTTCTGCATCAGCAGATTCTGTGTCGGTCTACCGATACCGTCAAGCCTGAGGGACAAAACGGCGTTTGCGAGGTGTTTAGGAGTCACTTTAAAGCTAAGGGTTTGTGATTCAAGGTTGCCATCGGGACCGATGACGCGTAGTTCAACCACGTCTCCGACTTGAATAACGCTCCGTCGCGTTAAGTCGGCAGTTGCCGCAGCGAAGTAATCCCCTTGCACTGAAGTGGTTACCGTGCCGTTTGTTCTCAGGTTCCGGACGCTGACTGTGTAGCCGTCAAACGCCGGTTTACCTTCCAAGTGTCCACTGACGACGAACGCCCACGCTTCTTGGGAAACCCCCCTATCCCCCCTTATCAAGGGGGTAACGGCAGGTGCGGCAGCCACTTCCGTTTGATCTGTTTGATCCGTCCAGGGTGCGCCGACGAAGGCGAAGTTGCGGGTTTGTGGGACATTGACGATATAGCCTTGTCCGCCTTCGATTGGAAAACCGTCGTCGGGCGCGCCGGGTGTCCAGGCGACGAATTGCTGGCTTGCCGCATCAAGCGTGATGACGGTTGTTGCCCCCGTCAGCGCGACAAGTGATTTTGCGGTCATCGGTGTTGTTGGTGCCAACGGCACAGAAATCATGTTTAGACCTTTAGAGAGCGTGACAGTGTAGAAGTTGCCAAAATAATCGCTTTCTGTCTTGGCAGCGGGTCTTGCGATAAATCCGTGTCTGCGTCCATCCGCTGTGTCATAGTGCCCGACGACAGAGCCGTCCTGATTGATATTCCAGCCTTCCGTGCTAACGCTATCTGGAAACTGCAACTCATGTGGTTGCCCGAACCTGCCGACATAGGTGCGCGGGATATCATCCACCAATTTGATCCTGGAAACGATAACCCCAACATCGTTGATACCGTGCGTAAAAACGTACTCCATGTTTGCTGCTGTTAAAACGTCACCAAATATAAACCTGCCATCTGGAGCGCGCCCGTATGCATGATATAGACCGTCTTTGTCTATGTAGCTACCCACGATGGTCCCTGACCCACTCACAAAATCGGCATAAGTTGCTAAGGCTTCAGGGACCTCAACGATTGTGTCTCCTGAGAAGCCGCGGCGCACGCCAGAAGCGTCTATAAAATTACCCGTCAGTGCCCCCGTGGCATCACTAATCCCATATATCTCCGTTTCAACGGCACCCGGAAAATCATATTGCCGCAACTCACCATTTTCTAAGATGACGCCGTGGTATAGCCCCTCGCTATCTTCGTAGTGTCCGGCTGCTTGCCCATTGTTACCGAGCGCATAGAAACGCGTCTCCTGCGAGTCGGGGAAATCATACGTCGTAAAAACGCCGTCAATGAGTGTAAAGCCGACAATTTTTTCGCCATCAACACTCCGCGTGTTACCCGCGTAGTCCTCAAAGTCGCTGCTTGCCGTTAGTTCTAAGAAATCTACGCCCGGAACATCAATGCTCTCAAAGGTATAGTCGGAACTGGCGGATGGGGTGACGGGTTGCGTGCCGACTTGTGGGGCCGTATCTGCTGTGGGTCTTGCGATAAATCCGTGTCTATGTCCATCCGGTGTGTCATAGTGTCCGACGACAGAACCGTCGCGATTAATATTCCAGCCCTCCGTGCTCACACTCCCCGGAAACTGTAATTCCTTGAGTTGTCCAAGTCTACCGACATAGGTGCGCGGGACATCACCCATCATTTTGACTCTGGAAACCGTAATCCCAATATCGTTGACACCATACGTAAAGGCATACTCCAGATTTGCTGCTGTTAAAACGTCGCCAAATATAAACCTGCCGTCCGGGGCGTGCACGTATGAATGATATAGACCGTCTTTGTCTATGTAGCTACCTAAGATGGCCCCTGACGCGGTCGCAAAAGCAGCATAAGTTGCTAACGCTTCAGGGACTTCAACGATTGTGTCCCCTGAGAAGCCACGGCGCACGCCATCAGCACCTGTAAAATTACCGGTCAGGGCACCCGTTGTATCACTGATACCCCATAGTTCCGTCTCGACGGCACCCGGGAAATCGTATTGTCGCAACTCGCCATTTTCTAAGACGACCCCGTGGTAGAGCCCCTCGCTGTCTTGATAGTGTCCGGCGGCTTGTCCATTATTACCGAGCGCAAAGAAATAAGTATTCTGTGCGCCGGGGAAATCATACGTCGTAAAAATGCCATCAATGAGCGTGAAGGCGACTTCTTTTTCACCATCGGCACTTTTCGTATAGCCGGCGTAATCCTCAAAATCGCTGCTCGCCGTCAATGCTAAAAAATCTACATCAGGAACATCAATTGTCTCAAAGGTATAATTGTCACTGGCGGGTGCATCGTCAACTTGCGCTGCGGCACTGTTTAAAAAAAAGAAATTGAGACATATAAACAACGTAAATGTGTAAAATAGAAAGCTGGTTTTAATATGCGTGTACATAACGAAAACCTCATTTAAAATATGTTTTTCATAATAACCCAAGTTGCTACTTATGTGATTTTAGATACACGCACACCGTTTTTCAGCCAAAAGCGATCTTTTTTGCGAAAAACTTAGCGGATTCCGTGCTATTTTCGGCCCGAAGATGCACAGGCTAACAGCCTATGCTACAAGTGGCAACTTAGGTATAATAGTAAAGTAATATGTCAGATACCCTGTCCTGAAAGATGATACTTGTAGATGAAACTTTACAGGCTTGCGTCCAGCCATACCGTAAAAACAAGGACAGGCTATTCTGAGACACTCAGAAGTAATGAAAGTATGCAACATTGCGCAAAAAAAGACAAGAAAAATTTTATCTGTTTTCTCGGTTTTTTGCCGTACGGAAGTTATTCATCCCACGGCAGTGGCACGCCTAATCGTTCGCTGGCGGCGCGTGCGGATTCCTGTTCCATTTCGCCGTAACGGATACCCTCGCGACGATGCTGTTCCACCCGCTCAGTTTCGATAGCACCCGGCAGCAATGCCCTATCGGTCCCCGGCATCGGTTCATAAGTTTCACGGACATCATGAACCATACGGTCAACTTCTGCCTGGAAAACAGCCAATGGCACAACAGATTCAATATCTATTGCGAGTACCATACCGCCTTGGGGAATGCTCCATTTTGCGGTATCTTCCGGTGCTGGTTCGGTGAAGCCGGTGAGTCCACCACCGAGTAGGTGTGCTACAGCGGTATAGCCGATGCTCTTGAAAAAGGCAGCGGGGATCATCGAAAGTAGGGCATCGAATTCGGGACCGCGTTGGTAGTCTGCCATAATACAGGTTGCTGCGTCGAGCACGACTGGGGGTTCATCATCGGATGGAACAGCGAAACAGATCGGCGGGTTACCGAAATAACCGAGCTGGGGTTTGGGGTCTTGGTTTCCGGCGTTACCGTGATTTCGGGATCCCTGCACTGAGAAACCGATGCACCCGGCTTCGTTACACATACGCGCATAGTGTCCCGCGGACCCGTAATGTCCAATATAACGGACGAGTCCCATCCCGATGCCGACTTCCTTCGCTTTAGCGATAGCGTGTTCAGTGGCACGCACCATCGGAAGGTAACCGAGTGTCCCGTTTCCGTCAAGCACGACAGCCGTGGGTGTTTCATGGATGACACGGACATTAGGACGTGGGTTGAGGCTCCCGTTTTCAAAACCTGCACAATATCCGTTGACGGTTCGGGTGCCATGACTGCGCACGCCTCTCAGGTCGGAATTGACGAGTAACCGACTGATGAGGGCGGCGTGTTCGTGTGTGAGACCTGCTTTCTCAAAGCAAGCGGTAGAGAAGTTGAGAAGTCGTTCTTCGTCTACGCGGACAAAAGTTTCTGGTGGTCTATTCATGTTTTTCTCCTACATTTGGGGTTGGAAACCTCTCCTACAAAGAAGCGTCGGGATTTGGAAATCCCGCCTACAGTGGATATGAGTCGGGATTTGGAAATCCCGCCTACAAAGAAGAGGCAGGATAGGGAAATCCCGCCTACTCAGGCTCAATCTGTTTGTAGAATTGCTTTTTGCCGTCTTTGATGGTGAAGATGACTGCGCTTTTGGTTGGGTGACGATTTTCATCATAATTCACAATAGTTGTTGCGCCGACGTAGTTTTTCGTTGCCGCCAGCTGATCTCGGATTGCCTCACCATCAAGCGTTCCGGCGCGTGCGATGGCGGCGAAGAGCAGTTTTGCTGCATCGTAGCTGACTGCCTGTCCGCCGATAGGCGTTTCTCCATATAGAGATTGATAGGTTTCAACGAAGGCTTTTCCGCTCGGTTTATCGGTTGCCGGTGAAAAATGTCCACTAAAGAAGCTGCCTTCAATGTCAATTTCCTCGTTCGTTAGCAGTGTTGAGTTGTCCCATGCATCAGCACCGAGGAAAAGCACGGGTTTTCCTGCGGTGTTCTGTAAGGATAAGGTTCTCGCCTGCTGTGTTACACGTACGATTTCTTCTGATAACCCTGATACAAAAAGGGCTTCCGGCATAGCCGCAGCGATCCGTTCGAGCGGTTGTGTGAAATCTGTGGTGCCTTCTTCATAGAATTCATCCGCTGCGATTGTCCCGCCGATGTTAGTGAAATTCGTACGAAAGAATTCCGATATACCTTCTGTATAGACTTCATTGCTTCGGGTGAGTATTGCGACGGAAGTCAAACCGAGCGTTTCCACAGCAAATCGCGCCATAACTGCGCCTTGAAACGCGTCTGTGAAGGCAGCCATGAAAACAAAATCCCCAGCACCTGTTACATTTGGGTTCGTTGCCGTTGTGGTAACCATAGGGATGCTGTGTTGCTGTGCGACTTCACTTATTGGAATCGCATGTGCTGAACGGTTGGGTCCAAGGATCGCGATGACGTTGTCGTCAAGGATCATTGTTGAAGCCGCTTGGACTGCCTCATCCGCTTCCATAAGCCCAATTGCGGTTACTAATTCAACGGGCATCCCCAACAATCCGCCACTTGCGTTAGCTTCGGACACCGCTATTTCGGCGCCGTTTGGATATGTCACCCGGCTCCCCGAGGCGAGGAACCCTATTTTAACCGCTTCTGCTTGCATGGGTACGGTTATCTGTTCTGTCCGTTCACAGCCAAGGAGTATTGTTATCAACGTCAAGAAGCCAAATATTGCTATAAGTTTACTTTTCATTATTCCTCTTTTTTTTTATTTTTTCTTGTATTATTCAACGATTTCTGATAAAGTGCATACACGACAAAACACCTATAATGTATTATCTTTTAATTTATGAAAATAAACAAGTGATTTCTATTTAATATGTAATGCCTATGGAAAATTTGATCACAGTCATTGGGCGCGGGCATTCGGGAACGCGCGCTATTTCGCATACCTTGTATGCCAGTGGGGTTTTCATGGGAAGCCAACTGAACCCATCCGGTGATAAAATCCCACCGTTCGCGATGTATGATGCGTGTCGAGTGATGGCGCAATACATCAAATGGCAAGGCGGGTTATCGTGGGATTTTGAACCGCTATTTACAATGCCGATCGATCCAGAATTTGAGGGGCTTATCAGGACATACCTTGAGGATGTCCTACGGGATCCGGCTCCGCACAAGGGCTGGAAAATTCCAGAGACCACACTCGTCTATCCGTGGATAATTCGGATGTTTCCGGAGATAAAATATATCCATTGGATTCGGGATCCACGGGACTGTATTCGGGGGAGCCACAAAACCGATGACCTTCGGGACTTCGGGGTCGTATACCCTGAAACCGACGATATCTATGAACGACGGGCGATTTCGTGGATCTATCAGTATAAGCTCATGCAGGCAACACCGATGCCTAAGAATGTTATCCAGATCCGTTTTGAGGATTTTGTACTGAATCAGGAAAAAACCCTTAAGCAACTTGAGGCGTTCTTAGGTATTCCGTTAGGTCGGATAATTGTCCGACCGGATGCGGTCGCACGTTGGAAAAAAGATTTTTTGGAATTAGAACCAGGGAAATCGTTACCGCAATACGAATTTGCGTTTCTGCAAGAGGCAATTGTTGAAAACGGTTATCCCTTAACACCAACTTAATAGTTTTCAGTTGTCGGTTTTCAGTTGTCGGTTAAATGCTTGCGGCAGTTGCCTGGCACTTGAATGCCACAAGTCGTTCTTGCCCGAATACCGATAACTAATTTTACGTACAGTCTTGATAAAAAGGAATTATTATGTCAACAAATACTTCTTATCGTGTTGGACTCGTCGGCGCTGGTGGAATCGCCAATGCGCACGCCAGCGCGTGTCAACAAGCACCGAGTGCTGAATTGGCAGCGATCTGTGATGTGTCGGAGCATGCATTAGCCACCTTCGGTGAACGATATGACGTAGATCCTGAGAACCGGTACCTCTCTTTAGAAGAGATGTTAGACACCGAGAACTTGGACATCGCTATTATCTGCACATGGGGTGCCTTTCACGCTGAGGTCGGTATCCAGATTTCTGAATCCCAGCAGGTGAAAGCGATTTTGTGTGAAAAGCCGTTTACCTCGACTGCTGCGGAGGCGGAAGCGTTTGTCAGTGCGGCGCAAGAGAACGGTGTGCTGGTGGCAGAAGCGTTTAAATTTCGACATCATCCGATGCACCTGAAGGCGAAAGAACTCATTGATTCGGGGGCAATCGGGGATTTTAAGACGATCCGCAGCACCTTCTGCACGGGTGGCGGCGGCGGTGGTCCTGAAACGCGCCGTCCTGAGATGAACTGGCGGTTTAACAAGGCGAAAGGCGGCGGTAGTATTTACGATCTGGCGTGTTACAATATCCACCACGCGCGATTTATGTTTGGTGCTGAACCGATTCGGGTGTCCGGGATGTCTCAAGCCGGGTTAGAGGTGGACGATGGTTCCTATCTATTGTTGGTATTCCCGGGTGAACGCGTGGCACAGATTTCTACCGGTTTTAATTGCGCCGGTGGACAGTATGCCGAGATGTCCGGCACTGGTGGTATGTGTCGACTCGATCGGGTTTGGAATAACGAGAACTCAGCGGTCAATATTGAACTCATCACACGAGAGGGCACAGAAGTTATTGATTTTGAACCGTGTTTCCAATTTGCGTTGCAGTTAGAGCATCTATGCGAAGTTTTAACAACTGGAAAACCGCACCGGGTCTCACCGGAAAGCTGCGTGAATCAGATGCGGGTCATTGATGCTGCGTTTGAAGCGATGGCGACTGGACGAACGGTTGAGTTGGGGTGACGTGGGTTTGGTATTTGTAACGTAAAGTGTAAGTTGGTAGATACAAATGCACAGGCTAACAGCCTATGCTACAACAACTCACAGAATCTAAAAGCGTCTGCTACAAAGGTGACAATTTCCGTTATTCTAACAACTAACTACTATGGCGAATTTTACGGAGACAAAAGCACTTACTTTTGATTTATTTGGTACGATTCTGGATTTAGGCGGTAGCCTAACACCCTTCATTAGCGAATCCCTAAATGCCCGTGATGCGAATGTATCAGCCGATGATTTTTGGGCACAGTGGCGGTATCGCCAGCGGATTGAGCAGTATCAGGATACGATTATGATGCTCGGGCATAGCGGCTATCTGGAGACTGTTCGGCGCGCTGTCCACTATGTTCTGAGGGCAAACGGTATTGATGCGGCTCCCGAAACAGTGGCGGAGTTTATGCGGGGTTGGCAGTCTCTCTCGCCTTTCCCTGAAGTTTTGTCTGCCCTCGCGAAACTGAAATCTCGGTATCAGTTGGTGGTTTTATCTAACGGCGATCCGTCGTTTCTGGATTATCTCGTCACGGAACGGGTGGCATGGGAGTTTGACGCTGTGATTTCGGTTACATCGGTGGGTGCGTTTAAGCCGCATCCAGCGGTTTATCGTGGTGCAGCCGGGAAGTTAGGGCTTGAAGTCAATGCGTGTATCATGGTATCGGCGAATTCGTTTGATATTATGGGGGCGCGGGCGTGCGGCTTTAGGGGCGCGTTTGTGAACCGCTACGAACTACCGTATGAGGATACACCGTATCAACCGGATGTAACGGTGGATGATTTTACGGCGTTAGCAGCAGCCTTGCTATAAGAGCAGTCAGCGGTCAGGTCGCTTCGCTTTCAGCGGTCAGGGCTCTTTACTTTACCCCATAGTGTTGTTAATAATGACATCGAGGGGGAGACGGGCAGCTGCTTCGGTGCGAACCAATTCCCGGTATCATTACTCCCGTTGTCTGTCAGCCGTGTCGCCTTTTGACTTATTAAATTGACTTTGAAAATTTGTGAGTTGCTTCCGATAACGCCTTCTGTGTAAATAATCTCATTCCCAAACGGTGCCCACGCCGGTGTGTTCGCAATGAATGACTCAATCCGTTTGAGATACGTTCCATCGCGATTCGCGATGAATAGAGACTTTCGCTTTACTGCGGGTTTAAACCAAACAAAGGCGACTCTGTTTTCAAGTGGTGACCATGCGGGTTCAGACATTCTTGGGAAGTCGTCAGGAAAAAGCGTCTCCTGCGCACGCGTTTCTAAGTTGATAAACCGGATTTGACGGCTTGCCCAGTGAATTTCGTCTGCGACCACAAAAGCGATTTCTGTGCCGTCCGATGACCATTTTGGGTATCCACTGTGGGCATTCTTTAGATGCACAATCAGTTCCACAGACGTTCCGTCTGGGTTGGCTGTGTGGATATTTATACCCCCTAAAGCACGCTGTGCATAGGCAATTCTCTTGCCATCAGGCGACCATTCGGGATGTGTTCTGTAGGCATTCGTGAACCCAAACAGCGGGCGCACATTCCTTCCATCTGGATCCATTAGATAGAGATCACGCGTCCCGCCGCGGTTGGAGTTGAAGAGAATCTGGTCGCCTTTTGGTGAGATGACCGGGTTGCAATCAACGGCGCGGTCGTAGGTGAGTCGCTCCTGTCGGGTTCCGTTCGGGTTCATTATGTAGATTTCCCAATTGCCGTCGCGATTTGACGAAAACACAATCTTTTCGCTACTCAGGGGTTTGGCAAAAACTGGACAGAGCAATCCGAAGATGAGACAACAGAGGATAAATATGTGTCGCAGTTTCATAAGCACCCTCCCCATGTTGCCAAAGCATTATGGGCGCATTTTGAGTTGCGACCATGTCACAGCAAGTTTATCGTGCGGTTCAACAGCAAGAATTTTATCCTGAAGGGTAGCGGCATAGAACAGCAGGTTTTCAATAAACGGAAGATTCGTATCGACCTTCACCTGATCTTCATTTTGTATCGCCGTGATGATATATGCGCCCTTACCGTGATATAGAAGTGCCACCACGAGATGTTTACCAACCGTGGCGAGTGGAATATACGCGGGATCGGGGTTGTGCCATTTATCATCCGTCACAAACTCTTTTATCTTGTTTGGCTCAGTGAAAAGCGTCCCAACCTCTGGTGCTTTTGTCGGTTCAAAATTCTGTGTCCTATCGGTTTCATCACCATTTAGAGGTTTAGGGAGCCAAGGTGTTGGACACCCGACAGCATCATCGTGGTCCTGCTCAACGTTAATACAAACCCCGCCCTCTTCAACAAACGCTAAAACGGCATCTGCGCCCTGATCCGTGAAACGCCATCCCCCTTCACAAATCTCACCTTGCCCAAGCCAAAGGATATCAAAATCAGCGGCATCGGCTTTCGGGAGTTTCGGATCTTTCGTAATTTCGTACTCGAAGGTAAAATTCTCAACTTTTTTCACATTTTTACTAATCGTTGGTGCTTCAACTTGGGTTATGTTGTTCCCCAACATCAGTACCTTTTTTGTTGACGCAGCTATTGATGTAACAGAGAACATCACTACAGTAAAGAGAAAACACAAACAACCCACTAAAACCGTATGAGATTGACTCGTTATTGTATCCCTTTCCATTTCTTACATAGCTCCTTTTGATGTAGTAGAAAATTGTGCAGGTTCCAGAATATAAAGGTTCGCTTACCTCTGCTCTGATAGACGTATCTGCGCTTATTTGCCGAAATAATAACATTATTGTAAAAAAAATGTCAAGAAAAAGTCAAATAATTCTTCTTCTTGACGAATTTACCGTGGGATGCCGTCGATGGTGAGGAAATTGTTGTAGACGATTTGGGTTTTGTCTCTGGAGAGTTTCATCTTCTCGCCGCGCTAATCGAGTGGGAGGTCGAGGTTCGGAATGTAGTATTGTTCGATGGCTTTGCGGATGGGGCTGATGTTGAGGTTCGGCATAGCGTTCACAACTTTTGATTGGGCAGAGTTGTTGTGAATTCTTCAATAGTTTGTGCTTGTATTGCTACGCGGCGGAGCTGCTTGAGCTGCTGCAGATCGTCAATACTCTCCAAGGTAGCCTTTAGGTCTTGCGTAGACTTCGGTTGGAATCGAAGTTCAAGAGCTTCAAGGATACCTTCAATGGTACTCTCTTTTACGCCATCGCGAATGCCTTGTTGGTGTACCTCTCTGAGATTTTCAATAGGTTCCTTGGCGGCATGTTCCTGGAGAATCTTCACAATCATTGGTGCAATAGGGCGGAGTTTTTCCAGTAACTCATCATCATAAATTGAGAGAAAGATTCCCTTGCTAACGTCCATAGGGAATCCCTCCACTTGTTCAACACCATCAAGCGCGTAGCGAACGCGCGCGAAGGGACCGTATCGGTGGCCTTTGTGATAAGGCTCTTCCACCCGTAAAAATTCGATGGAATCGACATTAGGTAAACGTCCTTTCACATCAACTGTCTTATATGTAAGCTCAAGCCTGTCAGCGGGATTCATTTTATGTATTTTCATGAAAGTGACTCCTAATTATGAAAGATGCCCCTCTAATAAACATCAAAGCGATTCTGGACACAATTTGCGGGAATCCTACCGTAAGCAAGGAGTTCTGCATCTCGGAGCGCGCGGACCAAGGTCTCTAATTCGAGTGTCAAGTTAGGCGGGCGCGGGGTGCCTCCATTTGAGGGAGGCTGCATCGCTTGTTGTACCAGAAAATGCCCCATATTTCTTGGGTCAACAACACCGAGCAAGAATTCTTGTGAGCCATCGTGCTGGTAGGGAGGTCCCATAGCAGGAGGCAGTAGTATTTTCGCGATTTCCTTCACCGGGTCCAGAATTGTTATCTCGTCTGGCAGCGGATCTGGCACCTCAATTTCATAGACATAGGCAGGATTGTTTAGTGTCGGGATCACCGTACTATTTGACACTGCATAGTCGCGTGCCACTCCGTATGAGCGCGTCAGAGAAATAAAAGGGGTGTTGGCAGTGCCTCTGGAAATATGATGCATCATCCGAGCAGCCGTTAGCGTCGATTCGGGAGTTCTGGCGGTAAACCCACTTTCCGCTGGATTGTTGAGATACCAATAAGTGTTAATGCCTGCCCCTCGGTAAAATATAGGCATTGCGTTCCTTTTATCTTCACTTACCCTTTTTCAAACAATGTGAAATCGTTGTCCACTCGCTATTAGTTTAACACGAATTGCGATGCTGTGTCAATTCAATCATTAGTTAGGTCGTGGGTTGTGGGTTCCAAGTTAGCAATTAGGAAAAGAAAGCCGGGATTGGGAAATCAAGAGTCGGGATTAGGAAATCCCTCCTACAGAACAGAAGGTAACTTTTCGATAATATCTACTGTCTCTAAGCTAACGGTGATGACCTTGCCTATCAACTTGACGATGTACTGTGGGTCATCGGCACGGTTGGGATCGTTGACGATGCCGCTCCGTTTGTCTGTCTTTACACGATACTGGTCTATCACCCACTCCAATGCGGAACGGGTGCCGAGTCGGTAATCAAAGACTTGTGGCGGAATGCCGTCGATGGTGAGGAAATTGTTGTAGACGATTTGGGTTTTGTCTCTGGAGAGTTTCATCTTCTCGACGCGCCAATCAAGTGGGAGGTCGGGGTTCTGGATGAACTTGAGCTTGCTGAATTCGGGTTGAGATTCATAGTGAACGTGGATTTCTGCGAGTCGTTCGCCAGCCTTTGCGAAGCTCCAGAAGTCCTTAGCAAAAGGGATGTGGGGCAGATCGCGTTTGAGGTTCGCCTCGTATTTTTCTCGATAGTCGGGGTGATGTAAGAGTCCGTAGTTGTAGTGGAAGATGTCCCACTTGGTGATGGTGTCGTCTTTATAGTGGGTTCGGAACTCGATTAATGCCCAATCGGTGATGTTTTCGCATGCCATCAAACGCCACACCCTCAAGAAAGCCGTTATTCGTTACAAAAGCGACAACCCCTTCTTCTCCAATCCTATCCGATGCCCATCGAATCGCTTTTACATACGGATCGGAGAGTTTATTTCTCAGCGTTGCTTTAGAATCTCTGGCGTACGTGTCCGCAACCAACTTGTCCATCGTCTCATATTTCCGGTTCTTGTTGTTGTCGTTTTCGTTGACCTGCCCCATATTATAGGGTGGGTTGCCGATAACGATGAACATATCGGATTCTTTCTGCTTTTCAACGTGTGCGGTATTGTCAGGGGTGAAAAGATTGTGTATTGTTTTGGCGTTCGGTTTCGATGAGTGCGGTTAGTTTTTCACCGAGTTCTGGCACGATCTCTCGGAATTCGGTGACGGCGGTATGCCACGCGGCGATGTTCTCCTCCTGATAGGCGAAGAAGGTCTGTAGCACGTGGACGAGGTTCCGCGGTTCGCGGATGTCGAGGTCGAGTTGGAGCTCACCGTGTTGGTAGAGGAGTGCGTGGGTTGGCGACTGCACGACGATGTTCTTGGACGGATAGCCTGCAGCAAATTTCTTGTCTGCTTCTGTGTAAAGATTGTCCTGTGTATCTTTTGCTTCCCAATGTCCAAAGGGTAGGTTGAAGGTATCGACGACTTCGCCATCGGGTGTGATGCGTCTTTTTTCTGGTGTGTAGTGTGTCTTTTCACAGAGGAGCGTGAGGTTTGCTTGGCGCGAGTAGTGTTGGAGGAGGTTTTGGAATGCTGCTCGGACGGTGCCTTCGTTCTGTTCGCCAAGCCGTTCATAGGTTTCAAGTTCGGCGTAGTATTGTTTGATGGGTTTGTGGGTGGGTCTAATATTGAGATGGGGCATCGCTTTTGAGTTATCTTGTTTTCGATTAGACCTTGGGATCGTAGGGGCGAGGAATGTAATACATTGTCCCGCAAGCCCACACGCGACTTGCGCTATGGATTTCGTCTATTCCCAGACTAAATCCCCGCGTCCGTGCCATGAATTCCAATCGGACAGAGAACGCCTGAAGAAACCCTGAGAAATACCCAAGCAAATCCCCTCCGCCGCATGTACCTTAGAACTCAAACTGATGGACGTGACTATAGATTAACGGAATTGTATATCTGAATCAATCTTCGTTAAAAATGTTACACCTGTCTACCGTTTGGTGTGTTGCCTATAATGTTAGAGAGCCCAGTTACTGCAAGGGTTTGTTGATGTTTAATTCCTGATTTTCTCTTGTGTTGAAAAAAGAGAATTTCGCGAAAAGTGTAACATTTTTTTCTGGCAATTGGCTGTTGGCAATCGGAAACGGTTGGAAACTATTGTTTGTAGAATGATGCAATATTCGCCTCTTTGGTAAAGTCTTATGATATATTATACCATTTTTGCTAACTGATGTCAAGTAAAAAATATATTATCCGTTAGCCGTCAGCGGTCAGTGTCTATCTGAAGCGTAGATGATGCGGTGTGAGTTCTTTGTAGCATAACCTGTTAGGTTGTGCCTTGTTACGTATAACCGATTCAACGATTTCAACCTGTGAAATCTCTACTGTCTGAATCGGGATATACAGGATTTTTAGACAATCTTAATCGGATTCGTCCGGATCATACACATTTTCATAATAGTATACAACCGTTTTCAGATCCCACCAATGTTTCTCTTTAAAACAGATGCGTATCATTTCACTATTCGATTTCAAAAGGACTTGGATGCATATCTTTTCAGCATTGGGTTCCAAGTAGATTTGAGGGTTATCTGAATTCTTCAGCGCGTTATAGAAAGCCTCTCGGGTTTTTCGGTCTTTCTTCACAAACTCTTTATACTTTGCCGCGCACTCTGGACACAGTGCCAGATATTGTGCTTCATGCTCTTTGAAAAAGTGACCTTTTCCAAATGCCTCGACTGCTTCAAAGTAATCCTCATCGCTATTCCGCTTTTTGAACGGCATACCCTTTGAACATATCTGACACAGCATTCTGTTTTCGTCCGTTGTCGTATACTGTTCCCTAAGATAAGTCCTTGGGTCAATAGTGTTGCGGGTTGACCGAATTCTCCACGCCCGAGTTTCATATTCTTTTTCCTCAGTCTCATCAAGTTCTATAATAAGTAATTCACTACGCCGATTTCGGGTGCGAAGATTTTTTAGTAACTCGTCCGGTGTTTTTCCTTGCTCTTTAAAAAAATCTGAGGCCAACTTGGCTTCATCCGCCGAACTGAATCCGATTTCCGCAGCATATTGATTTCGTCTCCTTTTTTCGTATTCCTCATGAATGTTTTCTAACCTTTGTTGTTTTGTAGTCTTGCCAAATTCAATCGCTTCAAGCCATGCTTGCTCGGCATCGTAGGGAAAATCTCCAGGGAGGCACTCTCTTAAAGCGTCGCAGGGACGTACAAAAGAAATGGTGTCTCCATTCTTTTGTGGAACCCATTTTGAATTCCTTAATTCGTGTACAAGAGTAGAATGTCCCTCATTGAGAGGATTAGATTGATTCCAACAGAACCGTGCTTTTAGGCAAGATTCCGGAAGAAAACACATCGTTTTCCAAAACAATTTTGACTTAACAATCGAAGGATTAGTAAGAAGAAGCTGGAATTCAGGGATCCTATAATCTTCATCTATCCCTGTATCACTTCTCCAATGGCCTGATCCTTGCCCAAGATGACCGCTCCATTGGGGATGATTTTCTGGAATTATCTGCCCTTTAGCCTCTAGTTGTGTTCTTGCTCCTAACGCCTCCGCGAACTTGCCAATCTTTTTTGGATCTATGTCAGATTGTTCGTAATCTAATGAAAAATAAGGATCAACATTTTCTTCATCTATAAATTCCCAGTATTCCTCATCCTCATAATAGACATTCAGACCTGTCTCAAGATAAGGTGAATCCAGGAAAATGAGAGATGTAGACCAGTTGCCGCCAGAAGTATTGAAGATATTGTATTCATTAAACAAAATTCCATTATTGGGATTGTTCTCCACAAAGGAAATGAATCTCTTCATATCTTTCTCGTGAAGTTTAGAGGGTATTATAGTGTCTGGGTCCTCGTATCGCTGTCTCAAAATTGCTTTAATTCGCGCTTCTTCATTCACTTCGGAAACGCCAATATCTTCAAGAAAGTTCCGAGCTTTTTTCTGCTGATTTTTGTTTTTTCCGGATGAATAGACACTTTTAACAACATAATGAAAATTTATATCTTGTGTGTCTCCTTCTTGAAATTCATACTCCACGTCATCAATAGGAAAATAGCACTCACTACCGATTCTGTATTCACCATCACTACAACGAACAATACGAAGGTCTGAACAGAGATAATCATCATCACTAAGGAAGGCGTATAGCTGTTGGTGCCATTCGTCAGATTTGCTTTTCAACCATTCTGTTGCCTTTTCATGGGTATCCAGCTTCTCTATCAAATTCTCAGTTGTCCAACGAGAAATATCCAGCATGGATAAGAAATTGTCTTCCGGTTGGTTAATTTGCCGCGGGTTAGCAATCCATAAACGCTGAGAATTATCTTTCCAGAGAAGTGTTGCCAGATCTTTGTCGTCAATCAGATCAGATAATGTCCTTGGACCTCTATAGCACTCTGAGGCTGGAGCATGCCCTCCCTGTTTCATGGGCACCAATTTTTTCTGATTAAATTCTGTGGTTAGCTGCTCTTGGATCGGAAGGTAAAAAGGAGACAGATTATTCGTATTATTAGGTAGTGTCGCGAGGAATTCTACATCCAACAACCCTCGATCTCGAATAACATGCATTGACTCAGCAACTAAATCTGCAATGTGGTCGCGTAGTTCGTCATTGGCTGGAGTATCTCGAACACTGTCCCGAGCGACAGTTGATGCAAATGGGGCATGCAAGTGAAATCTTAGTTTAGAGGTTTCCTTTACTGCAGGAAAATAGATAGAGACCTGTCCAGGATTCAGCGGGATGATCTTCCATCCCCCACCTTCAGATTTATCCATACCAAAAGCAATCGCGATTTGACAACACTTAGGGCTATCGTCCTCGTCCTGAACATCAACATCCTTCGTAAATCGAAGATACTGGTTAGACTCAGGAGTTTGACCTCCAGGAGGCCTAACATAAATTTCAATTCGGTTTTCATCATTCACAAAACCTCTTCGTTCTAAAAAACCTACTGTTGAATCAGGTAGACGATATTCTATCTTGCGAATGTTATTCAGGAATAGTAACGTATTTTCGTTTAGTTCCCGGAGATTCTTTTCTATTTCAGCCATCGCTTTTTCAGCAGATTTTTTGGGATTGTCAAAAGGAAAAACAAAACGAGTTTTCCCTTCACCAAGTGCACCTGGAAACAACTTTTCCGTATCAGGTACAACTATATCCCGAATACGAAAATGAAACTCGCTCGATTCAATCTCTGGTGTGGCAGTGTAAGCAAATACCGCCTTGAAACCGATACCAAACTTACCAATGGCAGTAGGATCATCTTTTTTTGTGCTAAAACCTATACTTGTTATCGCTTCTACGTCTTTTAGAGAAAAAAGTCGATCTCCATTATGTTCAAATACCGCGCTATCTTTGTTTAGTAGGAACCGAACCTCTGATGCTCCTGCATCCTCAGCGTTTTGGAGGAGTTCATAGATAAAATGCGCATCGTCCGGATACAAGTCAGTGAGCAAATGCTTAATGCCCTCTTCAAAATTGTTTTCTTTGTTTGCTTCTACCCATTTTTTGCGCTTTTCGCGTAATTCGTGAAGATTTTGGTTCTGTGCCAGGTTTTCATTTAATTCTTCTCTAAAACCGAATAACCCACCTCGGTATACAAGCACAACTTCCTTACCAACCCTCATAAATAAATGATTATGATCAAAAGCTTGCAGCTCACCGCGAATTACATGACCTCTACGCGTAACAATGGCTATATTATTCGCAACAACTGATTCCAGTTTATCGCCATCAACACAAAAATAATTTTGTGCAGTGCTTTTTCGGTTGAGCCTGAGATCCTTTACCGGACCAAACATTTTGATGTGCGGTTTCACATCTGGCATCTTTTCAAGGGGAAAAGCAAAAAGAATATCCTCTTTATGCAGAAGATGACGTTTACCTTCTTTGTCAACACCGTGTACTCTATTATGGATATGAGTCTTGATATCCATTAAATCAACTTTGCGTTCGTGTAAGTAAAATCGGATAGGTGTATCAAAATTCTGTGTCAGTAGTAAATCAGCGTCCCAATCATGATTCATTATGAAATTCCTTTGGATTAAATTTCCAAATCCATTTATACAACTATAATTAGAGGAAAGGATCAGCAAATACTTCCAAAATCCCATAAGCCACAAGTTCTGTTGTAACATCGGCTTTTGCTGCTGCTTCATCAAATTCCTCGGCACGCCGTCGATAATCTACCTCGGCGTTGGCAAGCTCGCTACGTCGCATGCGTTGAATGTTTGCATTCGTCGCCTGCGCGATTCTATCCTCAAGGAGTTTAACGCGTTTCTGATGACTGGTTGACAGACTTTCTTTACGGTAACTTGCTAACGCCCGCGTATGCTCCTGATGCTTAGAGCGTGCTTCAGCCCATAGCTGCTGTTGCACATTTTCTAACGCTTCCTGTTCAGTAAGGACTGGATTTTCCTGTATCTCATTATCCACTGCCCTTTCAAGTAAGTAGTTAAGGTGTGGTGTCAACTCACCTGATATAGCAATCGGCTTAAGTACCAAATGTTCTCGAATTCCGAGGAATCGCCATTGATAGATAGCAAATTCATATCTCCCAGCGGGAACCTTATTTGTTCTGACCTTGAGCATAGCAACAACTTCTTGATCGGTTTTTAATGCTTCAGCAGCCTGTTTCACCAACGGATGTGTCGGCATGATAAATACAGCATCAGAATGGTGAGCAGCACAATCGGCTTCAAAGGTTATAGATAGATGCTGATCGGATCCCTTTAACCATCTCTCCCACTCCCGATAAACGCGAGTATTCTCCCTCGAAAATTGCTGAAAGTCACCTAATAAGGCATTCCGGGCAGATTCGGAAAGCCGAAGGGTCTTGAGAGGTTTCTCACCAAGGATGAATTCTTGCTCGCTTCCAATCTGCTTTGCCAGATAGCGCGTAACCAGCCGCTGTATAGATTCAGGCGATAGCCAGAAACTGGAGGCATCCGCCACCTCTTTCTCCATTCTATCTTCAGGAAAACGGAGTCCAAACAGATCTAATTGTTGTTCTTCAAGGGCTTCCTGCATCTTTATCTTTGCAATTTTGCCAACAGCCAGTGCTTCCAATTTGGTTCTACGCGCTTCTGGTGGTAATTCGTAATTCTGGACGATGTCACGTAACTCGGTCGTAATTTCACTAAGGATTTCCTCGTTACCACCCAACGCACTCTCAAATATACCGATGCGACGTAAGCATCGTTCATAGATATCGGCATCAACGGTTCCCGGGGTAATCAGATTGATGATGGTTACACTTTCGCTCTTTTGACCTCTCCGGTCAATCCGACCGATACGTTGCTCAATTTTCATCGGATTCCACGGTAGGTCGTAGTTGACGATACAGTCACAGAATTGGTAGTCTAACCCTTCACACCCAACTTCTGAAAAAAGCATCAAGTCAACGCTATCGCTGTCCGATCGTGGTTTTTCAAACCGATTGCGGAGTTCTAAACGTTCTCCATCCGGCACCCCACCGTGAATGAGTCCGACGCGAAAACCGTCGGCTATAAGGTGTTTGTGCAGATAGGCGAGTGTATGGCGGAAGCTGCTAAAAATCATCATCTTGTTATTGGAAAGACATTGCCTATCCTGAACAATTTTTCGGAGTGCTGCTAACTTTAAATCCTCTGCATCAAGATTTTTTGCCTTTTCAAGCAGCACCTGGATCTGTTCACGAATTTGTGTAACGATTTCTGAAGAAGGCATGGCATCAACGGCGTCAGCTTCTGCCCATTCAAGTTCGTCAAGGTGGCGATGCAAAATATCTTCAAGGAGTGGTTCGAGTCCATGTAGACAACTTGCCAATTGTCGGCGGAGTGTGGTCATCATGAAGCCAACTCCCTGACTACCGTGTAAGCTGCGGAATATTTCCGACTGGGTTTCAAGCAATGCCTCATGGAGTTCGGATTCCTCCGTCGCCAATTCTACTTCCACAGTGTGTGAACGACGGATTGTAAATTCACCAATATCACGACGACGGGTTCTATTGATAATTCCTGAAAAAGTGTGGAGTGCTTCCATATCCATGATGAGTTGAACCCGATCTTCTGGAGTGATGTTTTTTCTACCCAAATGCTTTCTAATCCGTATGAATTCGGGATTATCCTTTAGGATTGATTGCCCCCAGGAAGTTGACGCAGCTTGGTCAAGTGTTTCCGTTGCGATTTGTATCCATCCCCTCTCTTGCGCACGCGCAGCATCAACGGCTTGATTAATGAAAGGATTCGGCTTCGCTATATGATTAAAACTCTCCTCATCCAAAATCAGATCAGGACGCAAAACATTCAGGAGAACAAACAGGTCATGACTACCGAGTTGGATAGGCGTAGCTGTGAGAAAAACAGCTGCATCCGCATTTTCACAGAAAAACCGAACTGCTTCGTGATTGGCTGTCCCCTGATTTCGGATATGATGTGCTTCGTCAACAATGACCAGATCAAAGCGCGGCGGTGGATCCAGATCCAGAAGCCCTTTACCATTTTTTTTCTTGCGTTTCTTTCCGGGACCAAAAAGAAGATCGTTATTCAACAACGAATAGGGGAGAATCACTTTTTTGTATTGTTCCGGCCATTCACCGTCCAGATGCGTCTCTCTAATGCAGTGTTGCAATTTCTTTCCGTCGAGATGCTCAAAATTTTCGTCGAACCGTTTCATCTCCCGCTGCCATTTTTGCTCGGCTACTAAGGGGCGCGGACATATAATGAGGACAGATTCAACATCAGTTCGCGCTTGTAATTCCCTCAAAATCAATCCAGCCTCAATTGTCTTTCCTACACCAACACTATCAGCGATAAGCAACCTCGGCAGGTCTGCTTTGATGAATTTCAGGACGGGTCGATATTGGTACGGAATAAAGTCAACCCGCGCTGCGTTGAGGGAGTATAACGCAGATATTGCGGGATAACGAATTTGAAGGGCTGTGAGGTAAGCGTGAAATTCATCACACGAAAGACTTTGAAACTGATCGGTTTGAACCTCAATTTGCAGCTGAGAAGGATAAAAGGTCTGAATACTTCCATTAACAAAAACGTTGATGCGGCTTTCAGGGGACCCAGGTAAGACTGCGACAACAGCTCCGCGAGTCGTCGGGTCCGCTTTTAGCAGGACAATTTGACCTGGAACAAATTCTTGCAAAGGATTCGGTGTGTTATTCATACTTTACCTTTGTCCTTTCCTTGTAATTTGAAAGTTTTACTCACCTAATAATAGGTTAGGGCTATTTATGGCGAAACCCATAATTAAGTGCACACTGAAAAGTTAGCGAGGTTAGGAAACCTCGCCAGCGTCGGTAGGGCTTTCTCGTTTACTATTTTCAAAATGTATACTTATTTATCGGATCCACCATAGTTTTAAGGTTTTTTTGCGCGTTTGAGTGGGCGAGTCGCGAACGGGAGCTCGCTCCTACAGCGAAGAGTCGGGATTGGGAAATCCCTCCTACAGAAGAACTATGGTGGATGCCGTAATTACTTACACATCCTCCGAATTCCGAAACGTCTATGGCACAGGCTAACAGCCTATGCTACAAGTCTGGTAAATATAACATTATTTTTAGAATTCACCATAAATGCCCCTAATAATAGGTAGTGGGGTCTTGACACTTATAAAGTCTCGTCAGATTGCGTTTCAATCGTGAAATCAAGCAAGCCGTGTCGGTACACAATCACCAGCTGCCCCCCGATTCGCATGTAAAGAACATATTTGTCGAAATGGTGAACCGAACCTATCAAGACGTGTCCTGACCGGGTAACAATGTTCACATTGGATTTGTTCGCCTTCGCTTGCTTAAGAAGTTCGTCATCCACGTGATACCGATCTGCTCTGGTTTGAATCGGTTGAAGATTCTCTGCTCTCAACGACTTTCTTATTTTTACATAGGGTTTCAGGTCCGGCATCTTCTCTTTAGGAAAAGCAAACAAAACGTCCAATTTCGCCATCTTCACCCGTTCACGGTTGGTATCAATCGCCCATATTATATACGCGTTCGTTCTGATTTTGGACATATCGCATATACCTGTATAAGTGACGAAGCGGACGGGTTGTGCAAAATGTTGGCTTAATATCTCGTTAGCGTTCCAATTATCGCTATTTTCCTTTGATTGTTGAGATTCCGGTTGCTGTTCGTCCAAATCTAATACTGTTGCCATACCTCATATTTCCTTTTTAATTCACCCCGACAACTGGATTAGAATGCCGACGCCGGCGATGATGATATAGGCGAATGTGGTGACGAGGCCCCAATTCACCTCAAACTTCTTTTTTATTTCTAAAATATCTCCCGGATAGAGTAAGACCTGCTGCGGGGTTGTGCCTTCGGTGGTATTGGGTGCTAATGAGACCTCTACAGTTGTGCCGTCACGGCGGTGGATAACAACCGCTTCTCGGTTGGCTGAAACGTCGAACCCGCCGCTAAGGGCAACGGCTTGGGAAATGCTCAGGGGTCCGCGAACACGCTGTGCTGCTGGGTTGCGGACATAACCCGTCACATAGATAGGTTCAACTTTGAAGACGTTGGGAACATACAGCACATCGCCGTCTGATAGAAGAGGGGATGGCGAATTGTTCTCGGACGATTTCCAAAACTGCTCCGAACGGTTAAATTCGGTGAGTGTGCCGTCTTTTGCGACTTTTACGAGTGCTGTGAGATCTGCCTCTTGGGTGGGGCCGCCGGCGCGTGCGAGTGCCTGCGCAATGCCAATCTCTCCACGGATAAAGAGTTTTCCGGGGGTCTGGACCTGCCCCTGCACTTCAATCACACTCAAAGGCATGACGAACACGAGATCGTTCACACCGACGCGGATATCTGTGTAAGCACGGTTTGTTGAGAGGTCGTAGGTTTCGACCCTTTGTGCGGTGTCGGTACGGATGAGCTGCACGCCTTGACGGTCGGCATTTTCCGCCATACCCCCGGCGAGTGCGATGGCACGGTATAAACCGATGTCCGTTTCAGGGGAGATGGGGTAACGTCCCGGTGTCTTTACTGCACCACCCACAAAAACGCCGTGTTCCTGTAAGACGGGAGACACCATAACGATAGGATTGCGGACATGATTATCCCTGACGAGAAACTCGCGAATCAGATGGTTGACCGCCATCACCGTCTGTCCAGCAACATCAAAGTCGCTACCGAAATAGTTAATCTTTCCGTCTTCACGGACCTGTACGGAATGTGTATACTCCGGTTGCCCGACCACCGCAATGAGGAGGGTATCCCCTTTTTTAATGCGGTAGACATCGCTGAAAAGTGTGGGACTCGCAATGAAAAACAGTAAAATCGTAAACGCTTGCAAGCAACGGACGGGAAAACGGGAAACTCGCAAGCTTCGGAAAAAATAGATCATAGCGTCTTACCGAGAAGAAACTCCGCCTCATATATGTTTGATGTCATCAGTCGTATTGCGCTGGTTCCTTCTCGCCTAAACCTTTCAACCTTTCTTAGCTCGAATGAAAGAGAGTTGTAAATCTTGTGTAGATGACAGTTTACGAGGACCGCCCTTTTTGGCAGGTTTTTTCCGCCAATGCTCTCTGACGTAACTACCGTTGTTCCTTTGGTGCGCTCGGACATAAATTTTGTCCGTGATGCGCATGTGAGATTCTACCTCTTTAAAGAGGTAAAGTTGCTTCACTTTCTTCATGGCAACTTGCCTGCAAGTTTAAACGTCCTGTAGTGAATCGAAATAAGCCTTGAGGGACTTCCGTGCCTGGGAAAGTAAATTGCTTGGCACAAGGACATCTCCCCATTCAGATTCCGTGAGATTGCCTTTCACACCGCCATAATAAGGGACTTCATGGCAGCGCAAATAGACAGGAATGCCGTCCTCCTCTAAAACGCTCTGAAGGATATTTCCTGCCATTTCATTTGGTACAGATTCAACAGCGTACCAATCCCCATACTCCGTTACTTCGGTTTGCATGCGTTCAGGCACGAGTTGTACCTGGCAATCCGCACACATTGATACTTCTGGTTTATATTCAGCGTTGCATTGTGGACAAAACGGCATGATGTTCCTCCTTATGAATGGGAGAGGCTGGACCTCACCAGTAAAAGAACCTTTGGGTTTCGGAGTTGTGTGGTGCCTTGCCGTGTTGCATCGGCTAATGGGAGTCGCCGTTGTTTAACCTAATCTCGTTATAGTAGCATAAAAGAAAAAAATTGTCAAGCGTATTTTTAAGGTGTCAGTTGTCAGCGGTCAGCGATCGGCAGTCAGCAATTGGTAAGGGTCGCGACTGGAAGATCAGCGAGGTTAGGAAACCTCGCCTACCGAGTGTGGTGTATTGTGGTGTTAGGTTGGGAATTGCCAGAGCTGCAGTGCGGTCTTGCCTAACACCGATTCCCGATCTTCGGGTGTAAAGAAATCCATTTCGTCGCGGACGACTGCTAAGGTTTCCGCATAAGTGGCGTGTGTGAGACAGACGGGCCAGTCTGTACCCCACATAATCCGCGAACCGCCGAATGCGTGATATACCTTTTTGACCTGATCGTATGTGTCCGCCCACGGAAAACCGGTCTTCGAGATTGACCACGTGTGGCTTATCTTGACATAAACCTTGGGGAAGCGCGCCAAGTCGAGCAGCAGTTCGTGCTTTTCAGGCGCATCGGGTGCACAACCCGCCATGTGATCAATCACAACATCAAGATTCGGATGTTGCTCTATAAGGGGCACGAGATCTACCAACCGATCCGCTCCGGTGAGAATCAACATCGGCACACCGAGGTCTTCGGCGCGACGGAAGATGGGTGGCATCAACGGTCCCGCGAACCAATCGCCATCGGGTCCCACAGATGGGCTCAGACGGACACCGTGAAACCCATCTTCCTCTGTCCAGCGACTGAGATGGTCAGGTGCTTCGGGATCTTCGGGGTTGATTCGGCAGACCCCCATGAATTTATCGGGGTATCTTTTCATTGCGTCCGCTGCGTAACGGTTATCCCATCGGTAGTGGATGACCTGAACAAGGACGGTTTTTTCAACGCCGTTCGTTGCCATTAACGCCAAGAGCGTTTCTGCAGTGGCATCGTCTTCTGGTGGGTTTGTTGTTTCCGGTGCCCACGGGAAGCGTGGATCGTTTTTCCAGACGTGAACATGTGGGTCAATGATTCGCATATTGTGGTTCCTTTTTTATAGGACGACCAGTGCGGTTGGAAAACCGCACCTACGTATTTGGCAGTCAGGTGTTTTTGGTAAACCTGCTGTTCGTTAAATACCCGTACGCCCCTAAGGGTAGACAGTAAAGTAAGATTAGAATGTGCAAACTAAACCCGGCGACAGTGGCGGTCTCTACCGATGTACCGAAATGGTGCAACAACCAGACGAAAGGAAACTCCGTTGTTCCGAAGTTGCCGACGGTTTGGACGGGAAATAAGTTAAAGACGTTCGTGAATGCGAGTGCGAATAACACCTCGGTCATCGGAATATCAATCCCCATCTCCATAACAAGGTAGCACTGGAACCCGAAGCGGATGACGAGACAGAGTAGTGAATATAGCCACACCTCTAAAAAGCGTTGATTTGATCGAAACGCCATTAGGTCTTGCAGGACTTCCACCCCTTTGTTGACTCCCCAAGAGAGCGGTCGCACTTCGAGACGTAGTAGGGGCGCTGCGTATCGCTCTGCAAACCTCAGACAGGCATTCGGGACAGCGTACACAGAAATTACGGTTATAATCAGACCGCCACCTACCAGCAAGGGAAGCAGATAAAGCAGCCTCCCCGAGAACGTCTCGCGGAGCTCGGTGCGCAGGAGCCACGCAGTCGCAATCACCAAACCCATTAGCAGCACAAGGTCAATCAGGCTTGCCACCAACAGCGAAGCGATGCCGTGCGTCGCTTCCACCTTCTGTCGTCGTTGCATGAGATAGACATAAGAGATGTCCCCCGTCCGCATCGGTAGAATATTGCCCCAAAAGGTATGCAACGCCAAGATTGGAAAGATGTGATGGACACGACTCTCAAGGTTGAGTAATGCCCGAAACCGTAGCGTTTTCGCGAAAACCAATAAACAATAGGCTATGAACCCGATTAAGAGTGCCTCTATTGACAATCTGCTGAGGGTTCGTGGGATTTCTTGGAGATCAATCTGTCTTAGAAGGAAGTAAGCTAAGATGATTGCCAGCACTGTCGGTAAGCCGATTTTGGCAATCTGCTGGAATTGCTTTCTGTTCAAAGGCGCGCTCGCTATCCGTGATTTTTAGACGATCTGTTTATTTTAGAGAAGTTGTATTATGATATATGTGACAGGCTTAATTGTCAAGGGAATATTGGTTGTGCCCTAAAAAACAATTGCTTTTTAGGGAGATGTATTCTATAATATATTCTATCTATATCTTTAGGAAACACGGTATTCATCTTACTTCATGAAAAATCAGCAACCCCCATCAAAAGCGTCCTCTCGGGAACAATTCTACTTTCTGACGTTGTGCCATACCGTTCTGGACTCTTACGCGACACTTCTGTCCCATCTACAACCCCGCTTATTAGAAAAGTTCGCCACAGCCGCTACCCGAAACAGTTTAGCCGGTAATTTCGTCTCAGTTTACAGTGTTTTTAGCTCATTCGGACAGATAATCTTTGGATGGCTGTCGGATCGGGTACGGACGGTGCATTTTGTGACGTTTGGCGTTGGACTTACTGCTATCGGTCTAAGCCTCTTATGGGTTGCCCCGTCCGTTTTATCTGTGTATATCCTCTTAGCCATCGGTGGTATCGGTATCGCCGCGTTCCATCCACAGGCGACGGCTTATGCGGGTGCTCTCGCAAAAGGTAGAGGGATAGGTACCTCTATTTTTCTCACGGGCGGTAACATTGGACGTGCCCTGGGTCCACTGGTACTGATGTACATTCCGTATCGTTTTGGTTTGGATTACCTCGTCTGGGAAATGATACCGGGTTTACTTCTCACACTGATGGTGCCAAAAGTGCTGAAATTTGATAAGGATCTGGATTTGACGGCCTCCACTCGTGGAACGCCGAGCGATGGCGTGAGACCGCAAGAGTCCTTCTGGACCGTCGCAAGTCCACGTCTGCTTCCACTGATTGTGCTTTTCATTATTGCTGCATTCCGCACCGTTACGCTCACAGGTTTAGAAACCTTCCTATCCGTCCACTTAGACGACCAAAATTACTCGGATCAGATGCGTTCACTTGTCATCGCGCTTTTCATCTTTGCAGGTTCTATGGGTATCATGTCAAGCGGTTGGCTGATAACGCGTGTCAATACTTATGTGCTATTGCTGGTCTCGCTTCTGGGTGCACCACCGCTCCTTTATGCCTCGCTCCATACAGATGGACTTAGTTTCCTCACACTCCTCTTTTTAGGGAACGTCATCCTCACCAGCTCGATAACAGTTAACATTATCTTAGCACAGATGATGTTGCGCGGACATGAAAGCATTGCTTCCGGCTTTATGATGGGTGCGGCGTGGGGGGTCGGCGGCTTATTGAATAAATTTGTTGGTGATTTGGGGGATCAATTCGGTCTGCCGATTGTGTTAGACGGTTTGGTGATGATTCCGTTAGTCATGGCACCGCTCCTGATTCTGCTACGCGATCAACCCGATCTGTCGAAACCGAGTTTGTGAAGGGCTATCAGCAGTCAGCAGTCAGCAGTCAGAGGTCGCAATCAGGAGATCGCCCTACAGATAGCGGTTGGTTTCGCGTAATATTTTCAAAAAGTCCATAATAGGCTTAGGAAATGGGTGCTGATTAGGTCTCCGAAGAGGAGTGCGTAATCGAGACGGAACTCGCGGAGTAGGATGCCGATACCGGCGGTAATGCGGTTATCACGGTAGCCGATGCGTAATGCCAAGGGACTGCTAATATGATACTCGGCACCGAGATGCATCTGCCCGCCGTAGCGTTGCTGCCACTGGTAGGAGAGGATGAGTTTTCGACCAAAAATATGAGGATTGGTGTACGCCACACCGACGTTCCAATTCGAGGGGATGGATTCTTTAGGCGCAGATTCGGTATTCCAAGTCAAAGTCGTCTTTGAGATGTCTTGAAGGTTCAAACCGAACGAGAAGCTGCCAACGTTTTCTAAGCCGAAAATAGCATTGAGATCCGGTAAGCGCGCAAGTATACCGACATCAAAGCCGTAGCCGCTGCTCCCATAATTATAGGTATCCAGATCCCCACTGCTCAGTCGCTGTGAAATCCATTTGGCGTTGACCCCAACCATCAACGCCGGCGGCGAAGAATCCCTTCCAAAGTTGTCCCACCACGATTGGCTGACGACCCACCCGGTCGCGAGGGTCAGAATATAGGCGTTCTCGCTATCATTGAGGTAACCCGCTGGATCGAAATCTGAGGCGCGCGGTCGATTCTTTGCGAGATTCTTCCGTTCATCGGCACTAATATTGGGATCGAACGCTGGAACGAGAGGGTATATGGGAATGTCGTCCACGCCTGCGCGAAGCCATGACAATCCGAGATTGAGTTTCGGTAGGAGCTGCGTCGTGCCGGAGACATAATTGAACGCACCTAATCCCGAACGTCGTGCGGCATGCATGAGACAGAATTGATACTTATCAGAAACGCCTGCGATCCCTGCGGGATTCCAGTAGGTGGCAGTGACATCGTCTGCTATGCTGACATACGCGCCCCCCAATCCGAGTGCCCGTCCACCAACGCCGTTTGTCAGAAAATCTCCGGTATAATTTTCCGCTGAAGCCGGCGGCACAACGATGGAGCCTAACGCCATCAGAACCATTAATAGACACGTGAAGATATTAGACTTCTGTTTTCGCAATTGAGTCAATTGATTTCTGTTTCCTTTGAAAAACGTGAACGGCACACGGCGTGTGCCGACTACTTTTAAACCCTATTTAGATCGAAAGCGTTCCAATAGTATTGGTACTTCGTCGAGTTCCAATCCGTATAAATTTCATCCCAACCCATTCGGTTAAAATGCGGCAATAGCGATCCTTCTGTAACCGGTTGCGAGGCACCTTGATACCGGTAATCCACTGAAAGGCGAATCCGATCAGCGGTCTGATTCGGCAGTGCCTTGTGAACGGCGTGGCTGTGAAAGAAAAGCGCGTCGCCAATCTCGTAATCACCAACGACCCAATATAAGCCATCGGCTTCCAAGGGTGTCGTATCAATACCGAGTCCACCTGCCCCGAATGCGGGTTTGACGGGATAAATCCCGCGCCGATGTGATCCAGATAATACAGACAAGCCCCCTAACGCCGTTGGACACGGACCGAGCGGTATCCATGCGGTATAAGTATCTTCTGTGCCTCGGATGTGGATATAGTCCTGATGTGCAGGCGTTGTGTATTTGGTGTTCTCAGGGAACATAATTCTTCCAATATTCCGCGGATGCACGAGCGTCTTCTCACCGAAGAGTTTGTCGCACATATCCAAAATTGCGGGATGATGCGCGAAGGCGTGGAACGACTCCATGCTTTGGAATTCGTCTAAGACGGGCCAATAACCGTCATCCCCTTCCATGTAGGGACCGCCCGTCCGAATGCCGTCCATCAACGCGTCTCCACCTTCTGCCCAGCCGTGCTGATGGCAGATTTCCAAGAAATCTCGACGTAAGTTGAAGATAGCATCAGTATCAATCAAACTACGAAAAAAAAGATACCCGTCTTGCTGTGCCTGTTCTCGGAGTTTCTCTGGCTGATCCAAGAGTTCATTTGAGACAGTAAAGGGTTTAATACTCGCCATACAATGCTCCTTCGCTTGCGAAAACAGTAGCGTGTCAATGTTGTGTCGTTAAAGAAATTATAGCAACAAAACGGAGGTATGTCAAATCAAAGCGGTCGGCGTTCAGCAATCAGCGGTCAGCAGTCAGTTCAGCGTCCGTTCTATTTAGCCTCTTTAGTTGTAAAGGGCATCGGTTTTCTTGAAAAAAACTGTAGCCTGAAAAAGGCGAGGTTAGGAATGCACGTCGCATTTAGGCGAGTACGCCGCAAAACCTCGCCAGGGATAGAGAGGAAATAGGTCCGACGGGCAATGAATTGCCCTACTACAAACTGGGAACCTTTGATAACGGAGACAAGTATTGACAGGTCCGACGGGCAATGAATTGCCCTACTACAAACTGGGAACCTTTGATAATGGAGACAAGTATAGCGATGGAAAGGAAACAGGTCCGACGGGCAATGAATTGCCCTACTACAAACTGGGAACCTTTGATAATGGAGACAAGTATTGACAAGTCCGACGGGCAATGAATTGCCCTACTACAAACTGGGAACCTTTGATAACGGAGACAAGTATTGGGGCACGGGAATATTATTATATGGCAATTTCAGAAATATGATACAATAGCGTAAGCATATCCTTAAATCTTTGGGAGACACCTCATGCTTAGCATCAAACATCTTGAAGCGATTTCCTTGAACGTCCCATTTTACCACGAACGGGTTAGCCAACACATGCACCGCGCTTTGACGCACGGGGAACGCGTTCACGTTTATCGCGTCGAACTCAGCAACGGTGTTATCGGCTACGGCGAAAATTTAGCAGACGAATCGGCGAACATTGAACGCATGATTGGACAGAACGCATTTGCATGTATGAACGATGATAGCATCGGGTTCGGCATTCAGATGTCGCTTTTTGATGCGATTGGTAAATCTGTGGGTGTACCGGTCTACCAACTCATCGGACCAAAAGTCCGCGAGCGGTGTCCTATTTCGTGGTGGGACATCGATATGCCGCCAGAGGATTGGGTGGCGGAAGTCGAGGAATCCGTGAAACGCGGCTACACTTCAGCGAAACTGAAAGCGCGTCCGTGGCGCGATATCTTCGCACAAGTCGATGTTGTTGGTGATGCCGTGCCAGCAGATTACCGACTCGACATCGACTTCAACGGCTTCCTACGGACTGCGGATAACGCTATTCCGGTGCTACAACAGTTAGACGAACACCCAAACGTTGCCATCTATGAAAGCCCATACTATCTTGGCACGGATGTCGCGGGTGCGGCGCGGTTGCAAGCGGCTGTTCAGAAACGGATTGTCGAACATTTCAACGAAGCGTGTCTGCATGCGCGATGTTGCGGTGGGTTTGTCGTTGGTGGCGGCGTGAACTCGCTCCGACGGACGAATGCGCTCTGTGCTTCGTTTGCGCAACCCTACTGGCTTCAGATGGTAGGCACGGGGATTACAACTGCATACGCAGTGCATCTCGGTGCAGTCTTGTCGCAAGCGGAATTGCCTGCGATTACGTGCCACGAGTTATGGGAATCGGACCTGCTTGAAACACGACTGGCTGTTGTTGATGGAACGATTGCTGTTTCGGAGTCGCCGGGGTTGGGGATTACGGTGGATGAGGCAGCGTTGACGGAATATCGTGTGGATCCGTCCGCGCCGACACCGCAGCAACTCTTTCGTGAGAGTGATTATACTTGCAGGGTGCATATTCCAGACGGTAGCGGTGGTGAGACGGTTCACGATTTTAGCGGCGAGGATGTCTATTATCCGGCGTTTAGTGAGGGGGAGTATCCGGGGTTCGTGCCGGGAGTTTGGATGGAAGTGGTTTGAAAAGGGACGAGATGCGGCTGATTCTTTTTACTGCTTGTGGGATATTACTACTCTTGTTTGGCTGCGGTTCGGACGAAACGCCTGAACCGATAGAAGTCGTGCCAAACTATTTCCCCGACGGCATCGGCACCCGATGGGTTTATCTACATTCTGACGGAAGCCAAGGGACAACTGAAGTTAACGACGAAATAAACATTGACGGCAAGAACTATCGAACCCTCAAGGAAACACCACCAAATGAGAAAACCGATTTTAACTTGCTGAAACCTATCTCCTATTGGGTCACAGAAAATCAGATTCTTTTCGCTGTGGGTGGGGAGGTTGACCACTATGTTCAAAACGAAATCCCGGCTTTGGTCCAAGACGATCTTGCAGGTTTGGACGTGCGTGTTATAGTAGAACCTGTTTCACCGCCTGAACTGGTCTTCCTGCACTTTCCATCGAGTCCGAGTTTTCAGTGGAATGCCCTTAATATGAAGGTTAACGGGAGTATTATGTTGCAGAATCTTGCCCTCCTTCAGTTTCCCTTTGAAGTGGTTATTCGTGTCACGGGTGAAGTCGTCGCCGAAGGTCCCCTCGAAACGCCTGCCGGAAACTTTGAGAACGCCTATCAACTTGAATATCAGACGGAAATCACACAGACGCTTTTTTCAGAAACAGAAACGATAGCGCATCGCCAGACGATATGGTTTGTGCCTTATGTTGGGATCGCGAAAAGTGAAAACGAATTAGGAGGGTCAGAGTTGATTGCGTATTCCTTGGCACAAGGGGTCGAAGAGTAAAGGGCAGAACAGTGAGTTGGAACGTGCGATGAATCGCACTACTACAAACGAATCCTTTGGGTTACGGCACGACGGCGCATGTCTATTACTTTAGGGGTCGAAGAGTAAAGGGCAGAACAGTGAGTTGGAACGTGCGATGAATCGCACTACTACAAACGAATCCTTTGGTTACGGCACGACGGCGCATGTCTACTACATTTAATGAAAGTTATTATTCTAAGTGATAACAGACCGGGACACTATAAGCAGTCCTTAGGCATTGTGCAAAAATTGCCTGAATGCCGAACGGAATGGCTTGAGGTTCGATTCAGGCAGAAGTGGCGCGATAATCTCTTGCGGGTCTTTATGTGTGTATTCGGTGGGTTACCACTACCAGCGTCGCTTATCCACATGCTCCTGCAATGGAGCCTGACCCCTGAAACCTATAGTGCCGTAACACGCCTTCAGACTATTGATGTTATCCTTTCAACTGGATCGTCTGTGGCAGCCGTCAATCTACTTCTTGGTAGAATTTTCCGTGCTAAAACGGTTACGTGTCGGAGACCTTCACCGATAGGCACACGTTATTTCGATCTCGCCATCCTCCCGATGATTTCATGGCATAGTGTGGGCGGTTCGAGTAATATCTGCAAAACGATAGGGGTGCCGAACCCGATTTCATCGGACACACTGAATGCTGAACGGAAACGACTGAAACAGGAACTTAACCTGCCGAACTGCCAGCGTATTGGGATACTCCTCGGTGGGACAGATCGACACGAGACAATTACGACGGCAGACGCGGCGAAACTGCTCGATATTTGCGAAACAGTCGCGGCGGAAATGAACGCACAGGTACTGGTGACGACCTCTCGTCGAACGCCACCAGATGTGGTAGCGAGTCTGTCCTCGACATTGCAGCACACCGATTGGTGTCCACTCTTCATTGTACCGGATGTCCCTTCGGAACTTGAAGATCCGTATCAAGCGATTCTTGCTTTAAGCGATCTCCTTATTGTCACTGCGGATAGCTTCTCAATGGTCTGTGAAGCTGCGAGTAGTGGATGTCCAGTGATTGTTCTCATACTGTCAGAAGAAAAGGCAAGACTCCCCAAACGACATGAAGTCTATCGGTATATGGAAGCACAAGGGATTGTGCGTCGATGTAGACTCGATAATTTAGCGCAATACATTGTCCCCATGCTAACTTCGCGTGTCCCGAACACCCCGCTCCAAGACACAGAAACAGCAGCACAAGCAATCAATTCTCTCATGGCTGGCAGCTAATCCGAAAATATCTTCAACAAAATGGCGAGGTCTTTCGACCTCGCCATTTTATTTTTAAACTTATTTTATTTTGAAGCTTGCTGCCTCGAACAAATTCAGATTAATTCACCGTTGGATCAGTCGTAACGTCCCCCGCTGATTCAGCACCTTCCGGGCCCGGGACATAGTATCCAGAGGCGAATAGATAACCGTCATGCCGAATCGCCCATGTGCGTTTCTGTTCATTTTCACCGGTTTCGGGATTGGGCCACAGGTACTCAATCCAGAGTCCTATTTCAGTCGCTTTAGCGATTTCTACGCCGAGTGGTGATCCATCAAGCCCCATAATATCCTTAAGATCTGTTCCGACGAAGTCTGGCCTGGGTGCGTGCGCGACAAAGTGATCGTTTTCGTCAGTGATAAAGACATACCACTGTCCGTCGATATTCGCCGGATCGTTATAGTAGGTTGCTATAGCCTCAAGCCCTGCCAATTCATAACGGGCAATCGCTGCCAGGACAGCAACACGCGTAAAGGCTTCTGGATCATCTTTCGAGACCATTGGTTGGGTTGCGGGATCCGGTGTCCACGCCTGATAATATCCCGAACCGAAGAGATAGCCGTCGTAACGGATTGACCATGTGCGCTTCTGTTCCAATTTGTTCGTTTCGGGATTGGGCCACAAGTACTCAGTCCAGCGTCCCTCTTCCGTTGTCATAGCGATGTTCGCGCCTACCGATGATCCATCAATCCCGGGAATACCTTTTATATCTGTACCAATGAAATCGGGAACTAATGGATGCGCAACATAGAGATCGTTTGCATCAGCGATGAGGACATACCACTGTCCGTCAACATTTGCCGGATCGTTGTAGTAGGCGACCATTGCCTCGCGGCCTTCCGTTTTGTAAAGATCAATCGCCGCTTGTACAAGTGCTACTGCGAATGCTGCTGGGTCATCTGCTGTGGGTGTTTCGGGCGATGTTATGGCATCCATCACCGGTTTGGTCATCGATCTTTCACAACCGGTCATGCCAAACGCTATAAGTCCTACAACAAGCAGTATAAACAAAAAATTTCTCAATTTTTGACTCCTTTTTTCGTCGATAGAATTTAATACAGATTTAATTGTATACATTTATGCGGCAATTGTCAAATCCGTCATTTTTTTCTTGCTATTTTTTTGCTTATCGTGTAAATTCTGTAATAAATTGATAAATACTATTATTGAAGCAAGGCGGAGGAGAAAAATCATGAAATTTGCTGGGAAAAACCACTTATATTTCCTTATCTTTGGAATTATGCTTATTGGGTGTCTTCTACTGCCGAATTTCAAGGCGAAAACAGAGATATACACTGGCTCCCAAACTGCTGAAGTCTTATACGTTACCCCGGATATGAAAGACTGGATTGTGATAGATGAAAATGCGTTACCCAATATTCCAGGAAGGATTTATGTGCTAAAAACTGAATCACGTGCTGAGATTTGGCACACAAATGCTATAACCCGATCGGAAAATGGAGAACTCTCTGAGAGACAGAAGTTGAACCTTTTGAATACCGGTAAAGCACCAAAGGGTTGGGAAGTGATATATGTGGATGAAGCGGGAAGCCCCATCTCAGCGAAAAGATAAAGAGAGCATTCCGGTTGTTTCTCACTACACGCACTACCGACTGCCGAGCAGTCAATAGAAGATTGGAGATCTCATGTCCAACCCATTAGCAGTTTCAGGTGGCACACCTGTCCGCAACACAGCAACAGACCCTTGGCCCGAATGGCCCCTCCATACAACCGAGGAGTGGGAATCAAAAATCGAGCCGTTGCTTAAGGAAGTGTACTTCAGTGGGCACGAAGGCTCTGGTGGCGCGATGATTAAGCGGTTCAGTGAGCAATATGCTCAGTATACGGGTACAAACTACGCCCTCTTTATGCCGCACGGTACCGATTCAATTAGTGCCGCTGTCGCGGGGGCACTCGACCTCGATGGATTCAGCGCTGGTGGCGAAGTTATCGTGCCTAACTATACATTCGTCGCAACAGCAAGTGCTGTCTTAGAACGCCGATGCACCGTGGTATTTGTAGACATTTCACCAGAGACATTTACGATTGATCCAGAGGCAGTCGAAGCGGCGATCGGTCCAGAGACGCGCGCGATTCTACCTGTCCATCTCGGTGGCCATCCAGCAGATATGGGCGCATTACGGGAGATCGCACAACGTCACGAACTCGCAATTATTGAGGACTGCGCGCAAGCACACGGCGCAGAATATCAGACAAAGAAGGTCGGTGCGCTCGGCGATGTCGGCGCGTTTAGTTTCCAAGCCTCAAAAAACCTGACTTCTGGCGAAGGCGGGATGGTCACGACTAACGATAAGGACATCCACGACCGCGTCAGTGCCTTTATGAATGTCGGACGTGCCCCCGACGGTGCAAGATGGGAATATCCAAGACTCGGTTGGAATTATCGCCCATCGGAATACCTCGCAGCGATACTGATCGCACGCTTAGAACTCTTAGAAGCACAGACGCAGCACCGAAACCGAAATGCTACCTATCTGTCCGATGCCCTGAAATCAATTGCGGGTATCACACCGCCGCAACTCGCACCGTGGGTTACCAAACACGGGTATCACCTCTACTGTCTGAAGTACAACCGTGAAGGATTCGGTGGTAAATCGCGGCAAGCGTTTGTCGACGCGCTATCTGCTGAAGGTGTGCCGTGTTCAATCGGCTATCGTTCTCCACTTTCAGAGGAACCCGGTATGGCACATGTTGCACAGAAATATCCGAACCTCATTCGGTCGCTGCCCTGTCCAAACGCGGCATCGGTCTGTGAACAGAGCGTCTGGCTTTTCCAAAACCTTTTGCTCGGTTCGGAGACGGATATGGATCAGATCGTCGAGGCTATTACCAAAATCCACGGCGCATGGAATTGATTTCCCATGAACCCTTCATCTCCAAGCCGTAAGTGTTGGGCAAATCCCGCCGAAAATTTTTGATGCAGCCACAAAGCAGCAAACCGCTCCTTGTATATGATAACGATTGCGATTTCTGCCGATACTGGATTGCCCAATGGCAGCACGTCACGGGTGATCGTGTTGATTATGCCCCGTACCAAGAGGTGGCATCGCAATTCCCGGAGATACCAATCTCAGCGTTTGAAAACTCGGTGCAGCTGATTCAGGAAAACGGAACGGTGCTTAGCGGCGCAGCGGCTGTTCTGCGCGCCTTGAATAGCGGCTTCCTCCTCTGGTGCTACTACCACCTACCCGGATTCGCCAAGGTCTCTGAAGGGGTCTACCGCCTTATCGCACAGCACCGCCCCTTTTTTTCTGCAATGACCCGCTGGCTGTGGGGATCCCACACCGAAAGCACCTCCTTCTGTTTTTCGCGCTGGTTATTTCTGCGTGCCCTCGGTTGTATTTACCTCATCGCCTTCCTCTCTCTCTGGGTCCAGGTCCATGGGCTTATTGGAAGTAACGGTATTTTACCGGCGGACCAGTTTTTGGCTGCAGTGGGTCAACAGGTCGGAACATCAGGCTATCACCTCGTCCCAACGCTGTTTTGGTTGAACCCGTCAGACCTCTGCCTTCACCTTTTGTGCGCTGGTGGCGTTGTTCTATCCTTGGTCTTAATCGCTGGTTTCTTTCCAACGTGGACCTTAGTCGGTTTATGGGCATTCTATCTGTCGCTGGTGTCAGTCGGGCAAGTTTTTCTGAGCTTCCAGTGGGATGTGCTGCTCTTAGAGGCAGGATTTTTGGCAATCTTTTTCGCGCCGCTTCAAATCCGCGACACACTTTCACGGGCTTCCCAACCTTCCAGGGCATTTCTATGGCTCTCACGTTGGCTTTTGTTCCGGTTGATGTTTGCTTCCGGGTTCGTCAAACTTGCCAGTGATGAAGTGTGGCGAAACCTGACCGCCCTTAATTTTCACTATGAAACGCAGCCTCTGCCGACATCAATCGCGTGGTATGTGCATCAGTTACCCGAATGGTTTCATCAAATCTCAGTCATCGGCATGTTCGCTATTGAGTTGGTTATTCCGTTCCTGATTTTTGCACCGCGACGCTTGCGAACTGCTGGGGGCATCGGATTAGTGGGATTACAAGTCTTAATCATCCTGACAGGGAACTACTGTTTTTTCAATCTGTTGACGATTATGTTGTGTCTTCTGCTTATCGACGACGTGACATGGAAAAGGTTCCTACCGAAAAGGTTGATGCCATCTATCCGTTTGCGCGAACAGTCATCGCATAGATATAGACGCATCTGCATAGGGGTCGTGGCAGTGCTTCTCTTTCTCCTAAGCGGCATCCGATTCAGCGGTCAACTTTTCAGAGAGATACGGTTGCCAGCTGTTGCTTGGATTACACCGTTTCGGAGTGTGAACACCTACGGACTTTTTGCCGATATGACCGAGTCGCGTCCTGAAATTATTGTCGAAGGTAGCAATGACCGGATAACATGGAAAACTTATGAATTTCGATGGAAACCGGGGGACCTCACAACCGCGCCGAAATGGGTTGCCCCACACCAACCGCGTCTGGATTGGCAGATGTGGTTCGCCGCGCTGCAAGGGGACTATCAGAATACCTATTGGTTTCTCAATTTTATGGGATCGTTGTTGCGCGGAAATCCAGAAGTGCTAAAATTATTAGCAGACAATCCGTTTCCCGAGACACCGCCACGTTATGTTCGGGCGACGCTTTACAATTATCGCTTTACGGACCCCGCCACGAAACGTTCAGGCGGTCTGTGGTGGGAACGCGAATGGCGCCGAGTTTATTGTCCAGCAATTTCACTTCGTTAAACGAGACAGGAGAATTTATGCCCAGTCAATTTTTAACCGTTGCCTTGGAAGCAGCGAAAAATGCTGAAGAGATAATCACCGCCTACTACACCGATGATATAAAAGTCGAACTCAAAGACGACGAGACACCGGTTACCGTTGCCGATAGGGGCGCGGAAAAAGTTATCCGTGAAACCATCAAACAGGCTTTTCCTGACCACGGTTTCCTCGGCGAAGAGTACGGAACACAGGAAGGCACATCGCCATATCTTTGGATCATCGACCCTATTGATGCGACTAAGAATTATATCCGAAAAATCCCGATCTTCGGCACACAAATTGCGCTGATGCAAGGCGAAGAACTTATTCTTGGTGTCTCCAATGCGCCGCTTTTGAACGAACTCCTTTATGCGGAAGCAGGCGGTGGTGCGTTTCTAAACGGCAAACCGATCCAAGTGTCCAATGTAACGCAACCCGAAGACGCAATGATCTGCCACGGTGGATTGAAATGGTTTATAGAGAAAGGGACCTTCCCGGGTGCTTACAACCTTATCAACGACGCAGCACGTTCGAGAGGGTTCGGCGACTTCTACATGTATCACCTTGTGGCTTCTGCGAGAGCAGATGCTGTTATTGAAGCAGCGATTAGCATCTGGGACATCGCTGCCATCACTGTTATTGTCCGGGAAGCCGGTGGGCAGGTAACAGACATACAAGGACAGCCTGTTACGAAAGATACTGCGTCCCTCGTAGCGACGAATGGGGTCTTACATAGTGCGATTTTGAACTATTTTCACGGTGCTTGACTTCTGATTTACTTGAACATTTCAAGGAGATGTGTTATACTACATAGCATAGATTTGCAAAAGTAAAAGGTTTGTAGGAAGGAAAGAAAAAAGAAAATGCATCTTGACTTCAAAAATGTGCTGGATCTCTCCTATGTGGTTGATGAAGATAGCCCACGTGAATTGCCGATTGATCCGGCGAAAATATACGATCAGGCGACGTTAGAAAAAGATGGCTACTTTGAAAGCCGCGTTGACATGTCCGGACACTACTCCACGCACATGGATGCCCCTTGTCTCATGTATCCGGGTGGCGCGACCATCGCCGAAATTCCAAAAGAGAAACTGACGGGACATGCAGTATTGATGGATTTTTCCGCTATTAAGAAACCGAACGACGCTGTAACGGCTGAAGATGTTAAAGCGTGGATAACTGAAAACGGCGAAATTCCAGTGGACAGTATCGTCTTCATGAGAACAGGGATGGACAGATTCGTCTATCAAGACAACTTCAATCGGGAGTGGATCGGCTTCAGTGAGGATGCCGCTGAGTTGCTCGTCGAAAAGGGCATAAAAGTCATAGGTACAGATGCGTGCAGCATTGATTCGGTTGCGGGACACCCACCGTTGCACGACGGTTTACCGCCTGCACATCTCGTCTTCTTGGGTGCGGGTATCCCACACGTTGAAGATCTGTGCAATTTAAGTCAGTTGCCGACGCATTTCTATGTCGTCATTGCGCCCCTAAAATTGGCACAGAGTTCCGGTGCACCGACTCGCGTCTTCGCATTCGTGTAAGTCAGTATTGTCCAGACAACTCTCCTGCCAGATAAGCGGTAGAGAGTTCATCCGCCAAGAAAAAATGATACCCAATATCCCTGAACCGATCCGAAACCTGTTACGGGAAATAGGCGAAGTCGGTGGAGAAGGCACTTACCTTGTCGGCGGGTCCGTCCGGGACCTGCTGCTGAAACGCTCAAACCTCGACATCGACATCGTTGTGGAGACGGATGCAATACGAGTCGCAAAAGCGATGCAGCATCAATGGAACGGAACACTGGATATGCATCCGCAATTCGGCACCGCAACTGTCACGCCAGCGAACCCGAACCTGCCCAAAATAGACTTCGTCACGGCACGTTGTGAAACTTACGAAACTGCAGGAGCGTTACCTATAGTAGCACGTGGGACCCTCAGGGAGGACCTGCATCGGCGCGATTTCACGATCAACGCATTAGCAATGCGTTTAGATAAGAGTGCTTTCGGGACTATTGTTGATAACACCGGCGGACTCGAAGACCTTGAGAAAGGTGTCATCCGCGTTCTACACCGGCGAAGTTTTATGGACGATCCGACCCGTATCTTCCGGGCGTGTCGGTATGCTGGACGCTACGGTTTCCGTCTCGCTAACGCTGACGTACCTCTGATTCAGGAAGCACGCTCTGTCCTGGCGCAACTCAGTGGTGAACGGATTCGGAACGAAATTGACAGAATATTTCTGGAGGAGAACGCCCCACGGATTTTGCAACGCCTTGCAGAATTAGGCGTATATGATACTATCTTTACGGAGTGGAAGATTTCACCGGATTTCGCATCCGATTTTCAAATGGCACAACGGGCAATCGCTTGGGCATCAGCGTATCTTACTGATGACGAATTTCGGTCTGAACTTGTGCGTTGGATGGCATTTTTTGGCGTGCATACGCCAATATATCAAATTGAGGCACTCAGTTTCAGACTTGTTCTGCCGCATCAACTGCGGAGGTTGGTAAGCCCCGCACAAGCAGAGAACCACCAAGTTTCGCTTGAGAAGGTCACACACGCTGCCTTTGAAAAACTTGGATTCCCGTTGTCGCAGCACGTTTCAATTGAACACCAAAATGGAAAATGGCTCATCGTTGATGCAGATGTTTCAACACCGACAGGAACAACTTACGTATGCGGAGAAAGCAGCCTATTTGGGGTAGAAACGCCGCTCACTACTTATAAGCAATTAAAAAAAGGACTCACGTCACTAAAGAAACCAGTGAAACCGAGCGAAATTTACCGATTGCTGAAACCTTATCCGATTGAAGCGTCAGTTATAGCATCTGAAGATGAAACAGTCCCGCAATGGAAACGGGAAAACATCAAAGACTATCTTTTGGTCCTGCGCAAGGTTCAACCCTTTATTACAGGGCAAGATTTAATTCAATTAGGAAAAAAGCCGAGTCGTGCGTTTAAAACGCAACTTTGGGAACTATTTGCTGCACAATTAGACGGAGAAATTAACAATAAAGAGGAGGCACATTCCCGCTTACGGACTTTTGTATAGCAAGCTTGGCCCCATACGCTATTGGCTATGGGATGGCTTCGGCTTTCAGCGTTGACAAGCGGTGCCACATAGATAATGGCTAATTTCGATCCTTTCGCCGCGATTCTTATCGTTACACAGTTTATTGTTCTGTTAACCTTTCACGAATGGGGACACGCGAAATCAGCAGATATGTTAGGGGATCCGACAGCGAAGAATCAGGGACGGATGTCGTTGAACCCTGGGGTCCACATTGACATCATTGGCACAGTCATACTCCCGTTGCTTGGCACACTTTTTGGAGGTGCTTTCTTTGGGTGGGCGAAACCGGTGCCGGTCAACCCGTTCAATCTGAAGAACCCGCGACGGGATCTGATGCTAATCGCAGCGGCAGGACCTTTCATGAACATCCTGCTCACTTTCGTCATTTTAGGAGGACTTAGGTTAGTCTTGGAATTCACAGACTTCAGTCCGCGCAGCTCACTGCTTCACGCTGAAATAAACAGGCAAGTCATTCGGATGGCACTCATTAGCGTGTTTCTCGCAGCGTTTAATATGCTTCCACTTTTTCCGTTAGATGGATTTAGCGTTGTTCGGGGTTTGCTTCCAGAAGATGCTGCACGTCAATTTGAGAAATTAATGCCGTATGGCATGCCAATTTTGATGTGTCTTATCTTTCTGCCGTATTTCCTCCCTATACTCAACATATTTGGATTCTTGAGTGACATCAGTTACGCGATATTCGATTTAATAGCAACAATTGTCGGCTTACGATGAATAACAGGCTTTTTATATCAAACTTCAGCTACACCCTTGAAAGTCTCATAGATGTTAACTGAAACAATTCAAACTCCTGAAAACCAAGACCTCGACACTGTGTCCCCGATGTATTCTATCAAATTAGAGGGATTCGAGGGACCGTTAGATCTACTGCTCCATCTCATTGAAAAAGAAGAGATGGATATTTATGATATACAGATCTCACAAATCACAGATCGGTATCTGGAATACATTAATTTAATGGAGCAGTTGGACTTGGATGTTGCTTCTGAATTTTTGGTGATGGCGGCAACGCTGCTTCATATTAAATCACAGAGCATCCTTCCGCAGCTCACGCCAAACGCTGAATATACACTTGGGGATCAGGCGGAACTTGTCCGACAACTCTTAGAATATAAGCGGTTTAAAGAGGCATCACAGGCGTTAGATGTTTACGCAGAACGGCGCACGTTGCTCTACAGCAGAAGCCCGAAACTGCACGCCGATTTAGATGGTACGCGTGCGTTTGAAATTAAAGCGACACTCTTTGACTTACTCTCTGCTTTCAAGAATATCACCGACCGTGCTGCAGAGATAGAGACCGAAGAGATGTACGAAACGGTCGAAGAAGAGACAATCACTGTTGAGGATAAAATCGCTTTCATTAACAGACAGTTGACAAACGAAGACCAATTGCTTTTTGAAGATTTGTTTCCGCTATCTTCAAGCAAGCTGGATAGGATTGTCACATTTCTTGCTATTTTAGAACTGATTCGGATCGGGAAAATTGTCACCGTTCAAACCGATCATTTTGAGAGTATCTATATCGTTAAACAGGAGACGGCGGCAACCGATCGCGAGATTGCGCTGCCGCCGCCCGTAGAAACCGCTCACTCAGAAGAGCAAGGCTATTAGGAATTGAGTTTATGGATTCTGAATACGTTACCCTCGTGGAACCAATAGATGACCCGGCTTCAATGTCGGAGCAAGCCTTGAAATCGGTTTTGGAAGCGATTTTGTTCGCTGCCAGTGAACCGATTTCGCTGAAACAGTTTCAGGCAGTCCTGTCGGGGTTAGACGCACGCACCCTCCGAAAAGTGCTTGATACACTCCGTGATGACTATCAAGAAATGGAACGCAGTTTTCACCTCGCTGAAATCGCGAACGGGTATCAAATTTGTACACGTCCGCAATACTCAGAGTGGATTCAGAAGTTTTATACCCAGCAAGTTCGCGTCACGCTATCCCCGCCAGCATTAGAAACGCTTGCGATTGTTGCTTACAAACAGCCTGTCACGCGCGCCGATGTGGCTGCGATTCGAGGTGTCAACAGCGACAGTGTCCTGAATTCACTGATTGAGAAAGGGCTTGTCTCTATTGCTGGCAGAAAGGCAGGGCGTTCCCTCCTTTTCTCAACGACCGATGAGTTCCTTCAACAATTCGGATTGAAGGATGCCTCTGAACTACCTTCACTTGATGAGATTGATGAACTCCTGAGTGCACCCAACGGGAGCGAATCCCCTCAAGAACCGCCCCCAGCTGTTATGGAGGAGCGTACAGCGTAATGGACTACAATGCATGGTTTCAATGCAGTAAAGGATGTGGTGAAACCTATCCACTCACAGAAATTATCTATCGGTGCAAAAACTGCGACGGCTTGTTAGAGGTGCAGCACGATACAGAGATACTGAAGCAACGCAGTGCTGCAGATTGGAAATCCCTTTTTGAGCAGCGTTACATGCGGACCCAATATCCGTATGGGAGCGGCGTTTGGGGAAAAAAGGAACTTGTCTGCCCAAATATTGAGGACACTAACATTATCTCCATGTATGAGGGTGGGACGAATCTGTTCTGGGCAGAACGCTTCGGTGAACAACTCGGTTTAAGCGACCTTTGGATTAAGCAGTGCGGGAACAGCCATACCGGCTCTTTTAAAGACCTTGGCATGACGGTTCTCGTCTCAATGGTTAAACAGATTATCGCTGAATCTGGAAACATTCGTGCTGTGATGTGCGCGTCTACCGGTGATACCTCCGCCTCACTCGCAGCGTATGCATCGGCAGCGGGCATCCCGGCGATCATCCTCTTGCCAAAAGAGAAGGTCACGCGCGAACAACTCATTCAACCCATCGCTAACGGGGCATTGACGCTCTCACTGGAAACGGATTTCGACGGCTGTATGGCGATTGTGCAAAAACTCGCTGATCGCAAGGACTTCTACCTCGCGAATTCGATTAACTCTATCCGAATTGAGGGACAAAAAACGATTAGTATCGAAATTGTGCAGCAGTTCAATTGGGAGGTTCCGGATTGGATCATTATTCCGGGAGGTAACCTTGGCAATGTCTCTGCACTCGGACTCGGATTTCTAATGATGTTGGAACTCGGTATTATTGACAAGCTGCCACGCATCGCCTGTGCGCAAGCTGAACGCGCCAACCCGCTCTACCGAAGTTACCAAACCGGGTTCACGGAATTCCACGCAATTAAGGCACAAACGACGCGAGCAACGGCAATTCAGATTGGAAACCCTGTCTCAATCCATCGTGCGGTCCGAGTCTTGAAACGGTTTGATGGTATCGTTGACCAAGCAACAGAAACGGAATTGTCGGATGCGGCGGCGAGAGCCGATAGAACGGGATTATTCAATTGTCCACATACCGGTGTCGCACTGGCTGTCCTGATAAAAATGGTCGAACGTAAACAGATACAGCGGGACGACAGAGTCATCGTAATCTCTACAGCAAACGGTCTCAAATTCCCAGACTTCAAGGTAGGCTATCACAAGGTCGCCCCGGGTGAACCACCCCCGCGTTACTTGAACGCGCCAGTAGAGTTAGAAGCAGACTATGAGAAGGTCTTGAATCAGATTGGCGCGCATCTCGACGTATAACACACCCATCTTTAGCATTTTCCCGTTCATCCGGGACAATGCCACTTTACGTCTCGCATTCTGCGCACACGCACGGCAATTTTTACAAAACAGCCGGTATGTGCCAGCCTTCTCCTGATAACCAATCTTTATATAATTAAGGACTCATTCCATGAAAGATTTATCTAAGTTTATCCGAATTATACCTGATTATCCGAAGCCGGGTATTATGTTTAAAGACATTACACCCCTTTTAGCAAACGCTCCTGTTTTCAACGCTGTCATTGAGGTCTACGCAAACCACTATAAAGATAGTGGCGTTGACATAATCGCAGGACCCGAAGCAAGAGGGTTCATTTTTGCTTCTGCCCTTGCGTATCGAATGGGGGCAGGCTTTGTTCCTGTTCGTAAAAAAGGAAAGTTACCTTACGACATATTTGAAACGACCTACGATCTTGAATACGGCAAAGACACACTCACGATTCATCAAGACGATTTTCCAAAAGGTAGCCGCGTCCTTTTGTGTGACGATCTCTTGGCTACCGGTGGAACGCTTGCGGCGACGATTGAACTTGTTGAAAAAGCAGGTGGCGACATTGTAGGCATTGCCCTCTTAATAGAACTCACGGAACTCAACGGTCGAGAAAAGATGAGGAATTTACCAATCTTTTCTATCTTTGAATTTTAGATACCCATACCCCCAGTTGCTACGCTATGAAAGCTAGCTTACAAAACGTCGTTGACATTATCATAAAAAATTTGCAACGCATCTGTAAAATATGATATAATTTAAACGTTCATCCGCGAACTTCGCCAAAACTAAAAGACAACAGGAGTGAATGCATGTCAGAACAGTATCAGCCGAAGCCTGAGCATAAGTTCACCTTTGGATTGTGGACGGTGGGTAACCCCGGACGCGACCCATTTGGTGATGTCGTCAGGCCCCCCTTGAAACCTACCTACACTGTCCAAAAATTAAGCGAGCTGGGTGCCTACGGTGTTAACCTTCACGATAATGACCTCGTTCCCTTTGATGCCTCAGCTGTCGAACGTGATAAAATTGTTAGCGAATTTAAACAGGCACTCGCCGACCACGGTATGAAAGTGCCGATGGCAACGACCAACCTCTTTTACCATCCAATCTTCAAAGATGGTGCCTTTACCTCTAACGATCCGAAGGTGCGAGCGTTTGCGATCCAGAAGACCCTGAACGCCATTGATCTCGGTGTAGAACTCGGCGCAACGGTTTATGTGTTTTGGGGTGGACGTGAAGGTGCGGAAGTGGACGCTGCGAAGAACGGTCCCGACACTGTCAAGTGGAACCGTGAAGCGATGAACTACTTCACGCACTACGTTAAAGACCAAGGTTACGACCTCCGTTTCGCTCTGGAAGCAAAGCCAAACGAACCGCGCGGTGACATCTATTTACCGACGACCGGACACATGCTTCACTTCATCGAAACACTCGATCACCCAGAAATGGTCGGTGTGAACCCCGAATTCGCACACGAAACGATGGCGGGGTTAAGCTTCATCCACGGTGTCGCGCAAGCTTATGAGTCGGGAAAACTTTTCCATATCGATCTGAATGACCAGAAGATGAGCCGTTTCGATCAGGATCTGCGGTTCGGCTCTGAAAACATTAAAGGCGCGTTTTTCCTCGTCAAATTCCTCGAAGATGTCAACTGGGATGGTAACCGCCACTTCGACGCACACGCTTATCGAACTGAAGATGAACAAGGGGTTTGGGACTTCGCTGCTGGCTGTATGCGGAGTTATCTGATACTCAAAGAGAAAGCCCGTCGGTTCAATGAAGACGCTGAGATTCAAGGGATCCTCGCTGAACTCCACGCCGGTGACGCCGAACTTGAAGCCCTTATGGCACACTACAACGCTGAGAGCGTCGGCAAATTGAGGAAGATAGACTTTGAACCTGATACCCTTGCACAGAAAGGTCTTGGATACGAGAAATTGGATCAACTCACGTTCGAGATACTCACGGGTGTCAGATAAACGAAGTCATTTGGCGAGCACAACCCTGAAAAAGTTGGAGCTGCGCTCATGAATACACTGATAATTGCGGTCTTGAGTTTTATCGGCTTCATCGTCGCCTATCATACATACGGTAAATGGTTGGCGAGAAAAATTTTTGGCTTGGATGCGGCAGCAACGGTGCCGAGTCAAGAATTACGAGATGATGTCGACTACGTCCCTACGAAAAAAGAAATTATCTTTGGACATCATTTTACCAGCATTGCGGGTACAGGTCCGATTGTGGGTCCGGCGATTGCTGTTTTTTGGGGATGGTTACCAGCGCTGCTCTGGGTCGTTCTCGGTTCGGTGTTTATTGGTGCTGTTCATGACTTTGGTGCGCTTGTTGTCTCACTGCGAAATCGGGGGCAGAGCGTCGGTGAAGTTGCGGGTAGAATGATTGGTCCGCGTGCCAAATTTCTCTTTCTTTTCGTCCTTTTTATGGGTTTGACCATTGTCCTCGCTGTCTTTGGTCTGGTCATCGCCCTTATTTTTTCCTACTATCCTGAATCCGTCCTTTCTGTTTGGATAGAAATTCCGCTTGCTATCGCCATCGGTCTCTGGATCTATCGCCGAGGTGGTAACATCCTTGTACCATCAATTGTCGCCCTCGGTATCATGTATATCGGGATGGCAGTCGGTGCCTACATCCTGCCGATTGATTTAGGACACTGGTTTGGTATCCCACTCCTCGGACAAACTTATCTGAACGTCGTTGTCATCTGGACACTGGTTCTCTTTGTCTACTGCTTCATTGCCTCTGTGCTGCCTGTATGGACCCTCCTACAACCCAGAGATTTCATCAACAGCCACGAGTTGGTATTAGCCCTGCTGCTCCTCATACTCGGACTCGCTGTTGCGGGATTCACAGGCAGGGCAGATTTAGTGGCATCCGCGCCGGCTGTTGCTTCTGACATTCCACCCGATGCACCACCGATCTGGCCCTTCCTGTTTATTACCATTGCGTGCGGTGCTGTTAGCGGTTTCCACTGTATGGTGAGTTCCGGCACTTCCAGCAAACAGGTAGCGTCTGAAGGCGACGCACAATACGTCGGCTACGGCGCGATGTTGCTTGAAGGGGGTCTCGCTGTTATTGTCATCCTCGCCTGCTGTGCTGGCATCGGTATGGGGATTTTTAATCGTACGGGTACCGGCGCAAGTTATGCGTTTGAACCTATTGTCAAGACAGAAAGCGCAGCCCCTCTTACCAATCAAGAGGCGTGGAGAACTCGTTATGCAACGAGTGAGACGGTAACAAATGCCGATGGTACAACACGTGTCGTCGGTGGTTGGGCAAGCCATACACTTAAAGCGAAGGTGAGTGCGTTTGTTGATGGGGGTGGCAACTTCCTTGCTTCTCTTGGGATTCCACTGAAGATGAGCATTTCGATTATGGCGGTGCTTGTTGCGAGTTTCGCTGCCACAACGCTCGATACAGCAACACGGCTCCAGCGGTATGTTATCCACGAACTGGCGCACACTGTTAACATTAAGCCGCTGACGAATCGTTATACCGCAACTGCGTTTGCGCTGGTCTTAGCCGCTGCTGTCGCCTTGCTGCAGGGCGCGAGTGGACCTGGTAGTGGCGGATTGACGCTCTGGCCCCTCTTCGGCGCGACGAATCAGCTTTTGGCGGGATTGGCGTTCATGGTCATCGTCTTCTATCTCTTGCGCCGCGACAAGCCTATCTGGTTCGCGTTTCTCCCGATGATTGTTATGCTCGTTATGCCTGCGTGGGCAATGCTCCATCAGATGTTCAACCCAGAGACGGGTTGGCTCTTCACTGGTCAATACCTGCTCTTCGGCTTCGGGGTTGCTGTAGAGGCATTGCAGATTTGGATGGTTGTTGAAGGTGTCATCGCGTGGCGAAATGCCCGTGGGAACTATCCGGAACTTCCGCCGTTGGAAACTGCTGCCGCTGATTAGGCAACACGGACATAAGAGACTGAAAACTACACGCAGGGCTGAATCCTTAATTTGGAGCGTAGAATTATGCAATCTACCGACAGACAACACAGATTAGAACAACTTCGGCTTCGCGAGGCAGCAGGGATCTTGACCGAACAAGAAAAGGCAGAACTCTTAGCCATCTTCGCTGAGTTAGATGCGGAGGAAGCAGAAGCATTGAAACCAGCAAAAGAAAAAAGCGAAAAGCTGCAGGAAGAGAAAGCAGCACTTGAGGAGATGGTTTTGCAATTGCAAGATATTGTTACTGAGCATAAGCAACTACTAACCGATGCCCGCGCATATCTGACACAACTCCAATCAAAACGCGAACTATTTGCCAATAAATATTTTGGATTCTGATAAAATCATAGAGCACCAGACATTCAATCCTCCTCGCGTCTTTACAGTCTATTCTATCAATACCTTCTCTTAATTTTTTTCTATTCTAACTTTATAAAATTTAATTTGATTTTAATTTTGTTTAATGTTATCATATTATAGAACTGTTAAATAGTATTCGGATTTACCGGAAAGGCGATACGATGAATATACAAATTCCGAAGTGGCTCTCTGTCCTGAGTGAAGAAGAACTCCACTTCGTCAAACGATTTGTTTTAGCGTCCGGTTCTCTTAAGGACTTAGCAAAACAGTATAAAGTCTCATATCCCACCTTGAGAATACGGCTGAATCGGCTCATCGACAAAATCAATATCGCCGATGATTCTGAAGTAGTTAATCCGTTCTTATTGAAGATCCGTTTGATGGTAGCAGATGGCACGCTGACGCAGGCTACAGCAAAATCACTTATCAAAGCTTATGAGGAATCAAAATGAACGAACCCTGGATTAGTAACACAGGAATGGCAGGCGGTATATTAGGGTCAATAATGGGTATCCTCGGTGGAGTTGTTGGAACATTGGCAGGAGTACTTGCTCCAAAAGGAAAAGCAAAGCGACTCGTTATGGGTGTTGAGATTTTCGCAGTTGTTTTGTCCTTTACCCTACTTATTATCGGTATCACTGCATATCTGTCAGGGCAACCTCGCAATGTCTGGTATTGCTTTGGTTATCCTGGTCTCCTTTGCCTAGTGATCTTCGGCATAGGTGTCCCAGTTACGCTCAAACGGTACAGGGACGCTGAACTTAGAAAGGCAATGTCTGAAGATCTAACACTTGGACGTAATGTAGAAGAGAAAGAGATTTCCGATGAATGAACCCTTTGATGCCAACATCTTCCGAGATACGTTTAATAGATACGTTGGGAAGTACGAAACCTTTTGTATAATTTTAACGCTTGTCATCAGTTCCCCATTCATTGCTTATGGGATCGCATGGTATTTAGAGCAGGCAAAAGTCGACATCAAAGGTTTCTTAAACGTCTGGCATACCTTAGGTCTTTCTCACCTAAGTTACGAATTAATCTCATCAGGAATGATTTCATTCGGAAATTTGTCTTGTGGTGTGATCTCCATCGGTCTGTGGGGGTCTTGCGGTATTATTTCGATCGGTTTATGGGGGTCTTGCGGCGTAATTTCGATTGGTCTGTGGGGATCTTGCGGTATAATCTCCATCGGTGGCATGTCCTCTGCTGGCATTATTGCCCTTAGCTCGGGTTATACCTGCGGACTCATCGCTATCGCTACGGGAAACAAAAAACCGTTTGAAAAGAATCAATATATAAACGGAAAGGCGTTTGGATTTATTGCGATTGGACGGCACGCGCGAGGGGTTTATACGCTGTCTTATCATGACGATAGTGAAGGCACTTATCAACTTTCACCGAAACGTCAGGATCCGGAGGCTGTGGCACTCTTTACCCAGGGGTTCCGAAAGTTTAAAGGCGCGTTTGCCCTTCCTTCTTAAAACAATTCCTTAGAGCGGTTTTGCAACATTTTGGAGGAAAATAAAAAGTGGACAAACCTTACACAACTATTCAATGCAATGGTTACCAATTAACGATCTACCATGGGATTGACCCTCTGGATCCCGACAACGATAATGTTGATGTTCATGTAACCTTTCCTAATGGTGACAGTTTCTCCGCAGTCTTTTTTACGCTCCAAAATATTGCTACCTTGATGAAAGGCTACGAAAAGACTGGCGAAGGTGCTAATGGTTTGTATTTCTGGACATCTGATATGCTAATTGTCCAAAAACTTACTGAACAAGCCATTTGTGAAACAGTTGACAGTTTATTAGCAGACGGTGAGTTTGAATCTGTTTTTTCAAAAAATGAGGCATCTACAATTATCTCACCTGAAGATGGAGATAGACTTTTTAAACGCTTTAACGAATCTTTATAGAACTCTATAAATCCTACCGCTGCCCTGAAAACAATCTGAATTCAATCCCACGAAAAATGAGCGTCTACCTACAAAACTTTATGTTGAAAGCCCGTCAACTGCCTCAAAGAAATCGGCATTTGATGCGCTGAAGCCGTATTGCTGTTCTACCTCCCGAATAGCGATCTCTGTGGTGAACAGGTTATCGTAAGTATCGGGAAACTCGACACCTGTTGTGGCATCGCGGAGTAGCACGATGTTATACCCATACCGCGCCATAGAACGGATACCGTAGTCCCTGCCCAATACACACCAATTCGTTGCAAAACCGGCGAAGATCAGATGCAAAATACGCCGCTCTTCTAACAACTCATGCAACTGCTGTCCGGTCGCGATAACAAACTCTTCGGGTCTCACGTCAATCGCAGGAGAGACGGAAAGTTGGTCTGCGAGTTTGTCCCAATGCACGCCGATCCCCGGCGGTTGACTTCGGGGACCACGGTAAACGGCATAATCCCCCTCGCGGCTTCGGAAATCGGAGGGGGGCCACGTCGGAGGGACAGAGGGTTCTGGGGGTTTGTGCCGTTGGAGTTGCGGATACTGCTCGGCGACTGGCGGCGAGGGGGCATGCACGATTGTCAAGCCTGCCTGCCGCGCAGCGTCTAATACTGGCACCACGCACGCCTTCGTTATCCGTGCGGCGCGTTCTATCCAACTCTCAATGAAATGGACGTTCCAGAGATCAACGAGTACCAAAGCCGTCTCCTCAACAGGCAACGGCATCTCAAATTCACGCCGGATGAAAGCGGTTTCAAGGCACGGCTCGTCTGCCGGGGTGCTATCCTGAAAGTAACGGACGCGTAAATCTAAGGTTTTCACAATGTAAAGCTAAGACAAATTAGGCTTTAGCAGCCTAATTTGGCTCCTGAAATAGGGATTCGTCGAGTTCGGCGTTCAATGTGACACCTGTTACCCAACTTTCAGAGAAAAGTTGACCGTCTACGTTCTGAACAACGTGGTATGCGACTTTAACACCATCAACATCACGGTAATCGTCCATGAGAGACTCTCTGTTCGCTGTAACGCCTTGTGCTATCTCGCGATAAGCGAATTTTACGACATAATGCGTCTCCTCGCTCACAAAAAGCCGTAAGGCTTCGCCAGACGGCTGTGGCACAAGCAGCACATGTGCGGATTTGCCCTGCACATCCTCCGTACCCGCATACTGAACCGAAATCTCACTTTGTGAGAGATTCGTCAGAAGCCATATCGTTTCCCGGAAGACTGCATCCTTAAAGGAGTTTGTCACATCAGGCGGCAAAGGTTGAACCCCCATTGGTGTCATTGCAAACCCAGAGGCACCATCAAAGACATATCCCATCTCACCCTGTGGTAGCTTGATATCCTGTCTGAATTTGTCAGGATAGACGTAGTAGGATTTGCCCTCGACTTGCATTTGCCCCATCGGTGAGTTTGCCGTAGCACGCGCTTCGATGACAATATTCTTCACCGCTTGGAGCTTCTCAAGTCCACCGTGTGCTTCAACAGCAGCGGCAAGGACTTCTTTGGCTTTCACCATGTCTGTTTCACTCGCTTCGGGCATCGGTTCAGCAGGCGGTGGCGGTGCGGGTCGCTCTATCTCAATTTCGTTAACCGCTCCGAACTCTTCAAGGGGTCGGTCGAAATTCTCTTTATTGCCGACAGTGACAATTGTGAGTGCGTCTGGATGGAGATACTTTTGCGCGACTGCTTGTACATCTTCCGCTGTGACCTGAGCGATATTATCGGTATAGGTTTCAAGGAAACCCGGTGCGTAATCACGATAGTCAAGCATCATCTGTTGAAAAGCGATTTGCGAACTGCTTTCAAAACCAAACACAAACGAATTAATAAGTGAATCTTTGGTGCGCTGCAGTTCCACTTCCGGCACAGGCGTATCTCGGAGTCCCTTGACGACATCGATAATGAGTGAAACCGCCTCGGCAGTTTTCTCGGTACGCGTCTGCGAATAGGCAAACCATTCCCCTGGATTTGTGTAGTACGATGTGTGCATCAGGCTCCCGACCATATAAGCGAGTCCATGTTTCTCGCGTACTTCTCTCATAAGACGAGAGGTGAATCCCCCTTCGCCGAGAATCTCATTCATGACGCGGAGGGCGAAGAAATCAGGGAAATCCGGTGTACGTTTGATCCCGAAATGCCCGATTAACATCGTGGTTTGTGGGAGGTCTTTGAAGATATAATTAACAGACGGCTTTGGCGTCGCATCCACCGTTGGGACCTCTGGAAACGCAATTTTCTGACTTCCCCAGCCCTCAAACACTTTTTCGAGTTGCGCTATCAAGGTCTCCGTATCAAAATCGCCTGTAATCGCCAACATTATGTTACCAGGATGGTAATACTTTGCGTGAAAGGCTTTGAGGTCGTCAACAGTGATACTTTCTATGCCTTCCATTTCAGTATACCACCCGAACGGATGGTCAGTTCCGTAGAGCAAAGCAGAGAAATTACGCCATGCGAGCTGGATAGGATTATCGTTACGCCGACGGATGCGTTCGACCGACTGTTGCTTACGGAGTTTCAGTTTGTCCTCACGGAATGCCGGATTCCTGAGTACATCCGCAAAGATTTCTAATCCCGTTTCGATGTCCTCGGCGAGTGTTGAGAGGTTAACTGTTCCGTATTCACGGGACATGCCGATTTCGACAGAAGCCGCCATGGATTCCAATTCCTCGTTCAGTGCGTCCGGTTCACGCGACACTGTCCCACCTGTCCGCATGACACTCGCACATATTGACGACAAGCCCACTTTATCCGGAGGATCGTAGATATCGCCGGTTTTGACTAAACCGCTGATGTTGAAAAGCGGTAACTCATTGTCTTCAATGAGGTAGAGTTTCATTCCGTTCGAGAGCGTACGTTTCTCTGGAACGGGTGGTTTAAACTTAATCGGTTCATAGGTAAGCACTTCGTGTGGTCTTGCGAATGTAGAGGGAACTCCCCACACAACAAGACAAACGATCAGTGTTGCGATGAGCGTTCCAGTAGAAGTCCATTTTTTCATTATTCTTTACCCTCCGCGTCGTCACTCGTGGGTGCTACTGCCTCTTTTTTAACGAGTGTAGCGACAGTGCGGTTGCTTTTCGTAAAATAGGTATTTGCGACTTTCATGATGTCTTCCGGCGTAATCCTATACATCGTTTCCCGCCAATCAAGGATATAACGCCAGTCGCCTGCGAGTCCTTCATAGAAGGTTAATTGCCGTGCCATTCCGGCGTTTGAACTCAGCCCTCGGATGAACCCCGCCTCGACCTGTTTGAGGATACGTTTAAATTCCTTTTCCGCAACAGGTTCGGTTTTGAGCCTTTCAAGTTCAGCATAGATCGCTTCTTCAACATCGGCGGCGGTGTGCGGTGCGCGCGGTGTAGCACTGACCACAAACAGATTATCGTAGCGTCCGCCGGGATATCCGTTTACCGAATTAGCAGAGACAGCGATCCCCTCCTCAACGATATTTTTGTAGAACCGAGAGGTACGCCCATCAGAAAGGATGGCACTAATCATATCAAACACATAATCATCGAAATGTGGGAGTGTCGGTTTATGATACCCAATCATGAGTTGGGGTTCCGCGTCGAATTCGACTTCAATCCTGCGTTCCCCTTCTTGCGGGGGTTCATCCGCCGTGACTTCAGGAGGAAGCGGTTGGGACGGCATATCGCCGAAGTATTTCTCAATCAGCGCGATGGTTTCGGTGGGATTAATACTCCCAACGATAACCATGATTGAATTGTTCGGTGCGTAGTGGATGCGAAAAAATTCCTCGGCTTTCCGCCGATTTAGCATAGCGATATCCGAGGGCCAACCGATAATCGGCATACCGTACGGATGGGCAGTAAAAGCGGTCGCGATAAACTGCTCATAGAGTTTCCCACCGGGTTGGGTATCCACCCGCATCCGGCGTTCCTCTTTGACAGCCTCACGCTCAACATAAAATTCACGGAGGACAGCATTCTTGAGCCGATCCGACTCAAGCATTGCCCACAACTCTAACTTGTTCGATGGCAATTCGACTGTGTAAATGGTATAGTCAACAGAGGTACCAGCGTTGAATCCGGTACTCCCGTGCTGCGTATAGATTTCGGTATACTCTCCCGTAACAATCCACTCTTTTGCGAGTTCTTGTTGCGTTTTAAGTGCCTCTTCCAATTCGGCAATTTTTGCGTCATCTGCTCTGGAACCTTTTGCCCGCTCCATGTCGAGGGCATCGCCTATCCGATCGATTTCGGCAAGTACTTCCCTCTCTTTTTCATAATCCTTCGTGCCGATGGTTTTAGTGCCTTTAAACAACATGTGTTCGAGCATGTGTGCGATGCCGCGCGTATCGTCTGATTCATCGACGGAACCTGCTTTGAAGAGGATATATGGAGCGATAGTCGGGGAGGTGTGGCGTTCAATCATTAACAACTTCAGACCGTTGGGAAAAGTATGCTCTATCACCCGATCTGAAAGGTCTTGTGCTGATACTATTCCGTGTAAGGCAACGAAAAATAGGATCAGCAAATAACGTATATGTTTCATTTATCTCCATATTGCGGCAGCCGCCTCTGTTAAACGATGCCGCTTCCTTTCTATAAAAGTTGTCAGTTATCGGAGAAAGGGTTTTTAGTTATTAGTTTTTGGTTATAAGTTAAGAGCCCCTCTGTAACAATCTCCCCAGCCAGGCTTGGTGTACACCAACGAAAGGTCAATTGTTACAGGAAACCTCTTAACTTAAATAACTTATAACCACTTAGGCTTTCTCAAGATCACCGAGTAATCCGACGAGGGCAAATCTGACATGTGATGAGAGTGCAGAATTTTCTGCGCGAAGATCTGCGCCCTCTGCGTCTGGATACATGACATGTGCTGCGACTGCGCGTTTGACCCATCGCTCCGCTCGATCATCGTAGGGAATGTATTTTTCTTTAGGTGCCGTGCAAGCCGGGCACTCGTCTGGTGGGCTATCTGCTTCTTTCCACAAATAACCACAGGCTACACAAACAAACATGGTAAAGTCCTTTCTCTATTTCTCAAGAAGATTTGAAGTTATAGGGTTTAAAGTTACAATTAACGACTACATATTAGCAGATTTGGGATTGGAATGCAAGGTTTAAATGCTAAGATTTAGCCAAAGTTTTGGACAGAGTGATTCGCCGACTATTTCACGGATTGATCTTTCAATTCAGCAATACGGTCTCGCAATGCGGCGGCTGCCTCATAATCGAGTTCAAGGGCAGCTTTTCGCATCTGCTTTGTTAAATCACTGATTAACACTTCAACATCCTCAGGCGTAATACTCTCAACGGGAACCATAGGCTTATCAGATGCTTTGGTCTTGTACGTATCCTCAGACTCGGCGATCAGTTCTTGGATTGCTTTTTCAATTGTTGCGGGTGTGATGTCATTATCAACGTTATACTGGAGTTGAATGTCGCGTCGGCGTTGCGTCTCCTGTATGGCTTCCGCCATCGCGTCAGTGACATCATCTCCATAGAGGATGACCTCACCATCAACGTTTCGTGCAGCGCGTCCAGCGGTTTGAACGAGCGATCTGACGGAACGGAGGAACCCCGGTCGATCGGCGTCCAAGATTGCGACCAGAGACACCTCCGGCAAGTCAAGTCCCTCGCGAAGTAGATTGATCCCGACAAGGACATCAAAAACGCCTTCACGGAGTTGGCGCAGAATACGCGCCCGATCAAACACATCAATCTCAGAGTGCATATAATCGGCACGGATCCCAGCCTCGGTTAAGTACTCGGTTAGGTCCTCCGCCATCCGTTTGGTAAGGGTCGTAACGAGGACGCGTTGCTGGTGTTTGACCCGATCCTGGATTCTACCGATGAGGTGATCGACCTGTCCGCGCACCGGATGGATCGTAATCTTGGGATCGACCAGTCCTGTGGGACGGATGATCTGCTCTACGATTTGATCACTATTTTCCATCTCATAGGGACCCGGCGTTGCCGAGACGAAAATAACTTGATTGACGCGCCCCTCAACTTCATCGAAACGGAGTGGACGATTGTCTAATGCAGACGGCAGCCGGAACCCGTGTTCGACCAGCGTTGTCTTCCGCGACCGGTCTCCTCGATACATCCCTCGGAGTTGTGGAATGGTTACGTGGGACTCATCAATAAAGAGCAAGAAATTGTCGGGGAAATAGTGCATGAGGCAATAAGGCGGTTCACCGGGTTGTAACCCAGAGAGATGCCGCGAATAGTTCTCAATACCAGAACAATAGCCGACCTCCCGCAACATCTCCAAATCGAAACGGGTGCGTTGTTCAATGCGCTGCGCTTCCAGTAATTTATTTTGCTTCTCAAAAGTCAGAATTCGTTCTTGGAGTTCGAGTTCAATATTAATTAACGCCTCGTCAAAGATTTCAGCATCGGTCATGAAGTGCTTCGCCGGGTAAATTTCGAGGGATTCATGTCGTTTCAAGACTTCGCCGGTTGTGGTGTCAATTTCGTTAATACGATCAATTTCGTCGCCGAAAAGTTCAATGCGATACGCGTTTTCGCTATAAGCCGGAAACACCTCAACGACATCGCCGCGCGCCCGAAAGATACCTTGCCAGAATTCAACATCGTTCCGAACGTATTGAATATCCACTAAAGCGCGCAGGAGGCTGTCGCGCCGGATTTCATCACCGACGGTTATATGAACTCTTTGGTTCTCAAATTCACGTGGAGATCCAAGACCGTAAAGGCAGGAAACACTCGCAACAACGATAACATCTTGGCGCGATATTAGGGAGGCAGTTGCAGCAAGGCGCATCCGCGTGATTTCTTCGTTTATGCGGACATCCTTTTCAATAAAGGTATCCGTAGCGGGGATGTATGCCTCTGGCTGATAATACTCGTAATCACTGACGAAGTAATGAACGGCGTTATTTGGAAAAAATGTCCGGAATTCGTTGTAGAGCTGCGCGGAGAGTGTTTTGTTAGGCGAAATAACAAGCGTGGGCAGCTGGACGTTTTGAATGACATGCGCCATCGTGTAGGTCTTGCCAGAACCCGTCACACCCAGCAAGGTTTGTGCTTCATCGCCACGCAGGAGTCCGTTTGTGAGTTGATCAATCGCTTCGGGCTGATCGCCTTGCGGTGTGAAGTCTGAGACTAACTCAAATTCTGTGTCATCCAGTTCGACGGTGCCATCTTCTGGAGAATCGACCTCTGTTAGCAATTCCCAATTCTCTCTCATTTTCGGCTTCTTGCTCCTTCTCACAGGTCCGATTGTCTTTAGCAATCTGGGTTGCGGGGAATGCATTATTTCAGCACTACAAGAAATTGATAGGGTATACAATAGTCTGTCAACATTGAAATGAGAGGTAAACCCAGCTTGTAGTAGGGCGATTTTGCGGCGTACTCGCTCAAATGCGATGGGCATTATCGCACGTCAAAAACGGGCAATGAATTGCCCTACTACGAACAATTCATCTGTTTAGATGTGACAAACTAATGTATACCATATATAGTAGATTTTGGAATTACTTACACACTTGTCCGTTACCAGAGTAGCGTTCGTAGTAGGGCAATTCATTGCCCGTTGTTTCAAAACATGTGCAAATAATTACGGGATCTACTATAGTATAGCATGTCTTACCGAAAACATTGAAATGAGAGGTAAACCCAGCTTGTAGTAGGGCGATTTTGCGGCGTACTCGCTCAAATGCGATGGGCATTATCGCACGTCAAAAACGGGCAATGAATTGCCCTACTACGAACAATCCATCTGTTTAGATGTGACAAACTAATGTATACCATATAGTATAGCATGTCTTGCCGAAAATGTGTAGAGAGAAGTGTCGTTTAATGCTGCAAATTACAAAGCGAATTCGGTTGTTGCCCTTCAATAAATGCTTCAGTGTGAATGTTCTCTTCGGGGCAATCTACCCTTTTGAGAAGCCCACTCTTTTTATCAATGTCTCGGAAAACAATACCCTCAGGCACCGGAAATTCCTTATGGGGTCCGCGCGCCGCATCAATTACAAATTGCGCCCAGATTGGCAGTGCTGCTTTCGCCCCCTCTTGGTTGTAATTACGGCGACTTGACCGATTTTTATCGAATCCGACCCAAACCCCGACGACCAGATCCGTGGTATAACCGACGAACCACGCGTCTACGTTGTCATTGGTCGTTCCCGTCTTGCCCGCTGCCGGTCGCGTCATGCCCATTATGTGTTTCGCACGCCTACCGATTCCGTTTTGAATTACATTCTCTAAAGACGTAGTAATCTGATACGCGATCTTTTCATCTAAAACACGGGCGCGTTCGACCTGATGGTCTTGGGAGGGATAGATTACGGTTCCCGTTGTGTCAAGGATATATTGAATATGTACCGGCTGCGTCTGGGTTCCGCCGTTTGCAAAGATGCCATACGCCGAGGTTAACTCAAGGACCGTCATGCCGGACGCACCTAAAGAGAGGGCAGGCTTTGGGTCCATTGGGCTCTTAATACCCATCCGTTTCGTTAAATCGACGACGCGATTGATGCCTTCCCAAATACCGTTGTCGCCTATTGGTGTCTCCAAGACTGCCCTCGCCGTCGGGACGTTAATCGATTTGGTGAGTACATCGCGCATCGTGACGTTTCCCCTAAATCTTTCGGTATAGTTTCGAGGATACCACGTCTTCTGTCCAGGGAATGGAACAATCCCCCATCTCTTATCAGGGATAACTGTTGCAGGCGTTATGATTGACGGGTCTTCTAATAGAGAAGCGAAAATAATTGGTTTAAAGGCAGATCCAGGTTGCCGTCGTGCGCTTCCAATAGCACGATTGTAGTAATTAATCTCCGTCTCCGTGATGTGGTAATCGCGCCCACCTACCATCGCTTTAACATGACCTGTTTTGGGTTCAAATGCAATCAGGGCAGCTTGTAAATAACTATTAATTGGATCAACACCGTGTGGATTCCGTTTATTTGCATCATAATTCGGTAGGCTTCTTGGCGCGTAGGTCTTATCCATATAGCGGAGATGCTTTGCGACTTCCCGTTCAGCGACGGCTTGCATAGACATATCTATAGTCGTGTAAACCTTTAGACCGTCACTATACAATTTGTCTTTAAGTTCGGGGAGACGGACGAGTTCTTCTCGGATATACTCAAGGAAGTGTCCCGCCTCCTTTGCGGCAATTCTGGTCCGATTTTCATCCAAATTTGGTGGAAGTAACGGCGCATTTCGACCGACGAGCCACTCAGATGCCGGAATGTATTCTTCTGCCAACATCCTATCAAGGACTATATCGCGCCGATACTTAGCATCATCGGGATTGGAAAACGGGGAAAAGGCGAAAGGTCCTTTGGGCAGGGCTGCGAGCAAGGCACATTCGTGGTAGTCGAGTTCTGACACCTCTTTCCCAAAATACCCGAGTGCCGCTTGCTGAACACCGTGAAAAGTTTTGCCACCATATCTCGACCTACCTAAGTCGACATGATTCAGGTATCGCTCTAAAATCTCATCTTTAGAGAAAACCTTTTCAATCCTCACAGCGAGGAGGATCTCTCTGGTTTTGCGGACGACGCTTCTTTTAGATCTCTGATTAAATAGGTAGATATTTCGCGCCAACTGCTGCGTGAGCGTACTTGTCCCAGCCAACCGACTGCCGTGCACGACGGTATTCTTCACTGCCCCGGCGAGACGTATAACATCTATTCCCCAGTGGTTGGCAAACCGGTGATCCTCAATCGCAATAAACGCACCTGTCAATTTCGTAGGCATTTGGAGCAGCGGAATCAAGCGACGTGTGGATCCCTGATCATCAGCGAATTCGGCTATCATCTCGGGTTCAAGGTAAAAATTCTGGCGCACAGCACCATCACCACTACGAATATCCGTTATTTTCCCATCCCGCACCGAAATTTGAACATGTCCGGCTTCTACGTCAAGATACGGATATTCAAAATCTCGCAGATGGATACGTACGGTGCGGTTCCCTTGAGCATTCAGTGTCTCAGCATACTCCCCCGGTTCGCTCAATCTCGGAATAATTTCGGCAACCCGCTTATATTCCAACCGGTTCAATTTATCAACCAGAAACGCAATTTTATCCGCTTTCTGTACTTCGCAGACCGAAGAATAAACTTCCAAGTGTTGCCGCCATGTTTCGGTATCCACATTATATTCAAGTCGGTCGAGGTCAATGCCCCGCACATCTTCCCAACATGCTAAGAAAATACCACCCGCAAACCCGATCGCGGCGAAGACAACTATAGATATAAGAATACACACGCCCCAAAACAGGCTTAGGACTGCTTGAAAACAATGGTATAAGAATCGAAGCATTTTGTTTTTTCACCCCCACTGTGATGTTCAATAGAGAACGAGGTTACGGCTGCGTATTTACGGCGTTCTATCCACCTTGGTTTTTCGCACGCGCTTAATCGTACAACCCACTGCCCTTGTCTTTTTGGATTCCTTGGAAATATTTTCTCCGGTAATCACTAAATCTAAAGCGTTGCGTAGGTAGTGCTTTGTGGGTTCTTTGGGGCTATTGTCGATTGCTCCGATGTAGCGGAGCACGCGTTTTGCATCGAGCAGAAAGACCTCAGGTGTTCTTCTGGCTCTAAAATAATCGGCGATATTGTTCTCTGGGTCTTTTAGTACAGTGAATTCAAATTTGTGCTTTTCACTGTATTCCGCAATCTCTTTAACGTTCTCTTGTCTGTTTGAATTGATACCGATAAACTGCACATTTTTTTCTCCATAAGTCTTAACCAAAGTGACAATCCGTTCCGCATAATCCGTCACGATTGGACATTGTGTGGCGAGAAAGAGAACGACAGTCGCAGGTTTTTCCTCGCTCAATTTGTATAAAGTGTGCGAGGTGCCAGCAGCGTCTTTGAGCGTGAAGTCCTTGACGATAGCATCAAGTTTTACCTTCTCTGCCTTCTCTTGTGCAAACCCGGAACTCATAATCGTGAAGAACAGCGCGAGCATAGCACATAAGCGAGACAAGCGAATAGAGATCGGTAGGGACTTCTCAAGGGTAAGGCAGTTATGCGTAAAAAAAGAGATAAAAAACGTTGGACGTTGCATTTCTAAATTTTCCTTTAATTAAGACGTTAGCAGCACGCTTCGGTTTCAATTTTGTCGTAACCGATTTCCGTATGTTAAGAAAAATATTCATTTTTTTCTTGCTTTCTTAACCTGCATATAGTATAATATACATATATAAACCAATGCTTATCATGAGTTGAAGGAGATTTACTCATGGCAAAGAACTTGACCAAAAGGCAGCGCGAGATCTTTAATTACATCCAGCGATGTATTGCAGAGGGTTATCCGCCAACAATTCGCGAGATTGGCAGTCATTTCGGTTTCTCAGAAAAGGCGGCACATGACCATCTGAACGCGCTTGAAAAGAAGAAGTATATTGAACGAGAAGACGGCAAACCGCGTGCGATTTCCGTTTTGAAGGAAGGGCAGCCCAAAATTGTCCCCAGTAAATTACTGGAAGAACAGGCTCCGAATTCAAATGTGATGGCATTACCACGGGATATTATGGAAATCCCGATTTTTGGGCGTGTGGCAGCAGGAACGCCGCTCCTCGCTTCACAAAATATTGAAGGCACCTTTCCTATTCCGACGCGTATGGTAAATAACTATGAGTGCTTCGCCCTCCGCATCATCGGTTCAAGTATGATCGGCGTCGGTATCTTAGAAGGCGATTATGTTATCGTTAAGAGACAAGCGGATGCAGATCCGGGCGATATCGTTGTCGCTATGGTTGAAGATGAAGCAACCGTAAAACGCTTCTTTATGGATGGTGACCAAGTCCGGTTACAACCGGAAAATCCTGCGATTGAACCGAGTATTTTTGACATTGGTGATGTCACAATACTTGGTAAAGTTATCGGTCTCCATCGAGAAATATATTGAACCGAGTATTTTTACATCTGCGACTCTGGTTGATGGGCAGGATGAAGTGTCTGCCCACTTCCACCCAAAATTTTACGCGTTTAAAAAATCGGTCAACTCGTGTAGATGAGAGAGCGTGACATCAACCATAGATGGATCCGGACAGGTTTTGTTCTCATCACCGATAAGCCACGCGGTCCACATCCCTGCGTTCTTCCCGCCGACCATATCTGCTGCGTAACTATCTCCCACATAAATCGCTTGACTCGGTTCAACATCCAATTCAGACAAAGCCGCTTCAAAGATACGCACATCTGGCTTCGCTATACCCAAAACAGTGGAATCTATAATCGCCCCAAACAGCGGAGAAAGCCCATAGTCGTCGCACCAGCCTTGTGTATTCCCAAAGTTATTGCTAATTACAGCGAGGCGATAGGTGCCATGAAGCGTTTTAAGCCATCGCCGATTTTCAGTAAGCCTTTCGGCAACATCACTACAGAACCAGTCAACATATTCATCTTTCATTTGCTTGCTCAGTCCCAATCGCCTGTAAATTCCAGAGGCAATCGCATCGGCAGTTTCTCGCAAATTACAGCGCGCTGCATGCTCAGATGCAACCGCCCCGATAGGCAGCATAGAGCCATCTTGGTAAGACCATTCGTGCGAAGCATCTCCGAGAAAGAATTCCGTTATTGTCGCTTTGTCTGCCTCGTCGAATGCCGCGCGTGTAATTTCGGGACACCGTTCGCGGATGAACAGATACGTCCGTTCTAACCAGTGGACACCATTTCCATCTAAAGTCCCGCCGAAATCAAATACGAGGGCGCGGATATTTTTCATTCTTCTTCCTTCTCCATTTTATGTTCAAGCAGCACAAGTCTTTTGACGCAACTTACTTTCTAATGCTTCCATAACCTCAGCAGCGCCTATTTCCTTCATACAGAGGTGTGGGGCATCCTGTCGATGACACATCTGTTTGTAACACGGACGGCATGAGACAGGTTTTTCAATAACGGTATGCCCTGTTCCGTGAGGTTGATGGCGTATCGGACTCGTTGGACCGAAGAACGCCACTGTTGGTGTCCCAACCGCCGCGGCAATGTGCATTGGACCGCTATCACAAGTTACACACACTTCACACCTTTCCAACAATGCCCCGAGTTGGAGAATCTCTGTTTTCCCGACGAGATTAATAAACGATAACGAAATGGGTAGCGCTTTTGCAAGTTCCTCTTCTTCAGACGAACCGACTAACACGATTTTGATTTCTGGTAGAAGCCGAGTAATTCGCTGGATGAGATTGGCGAAATTTGCGACGTCCCATCTTTTCGTTGCCCATGTTGTCCCTAAATTGAGAGCGACAATACGGTCGTCTGGCACTATACCTTCAGCACGCAAGAGCCGTTCAACAAACTGCCGATCTGCATCTGTATGCCAAAACTCCAAAAAAGATGGCAGCGCGTCAATATTGAGCAGTTTCAGAACGCGTAGGTATCGGTGGACTTCATGTATCCGTGTGTCGTCTTTACAAGACCCTGTTAGCAGCATCCCGCGTCCAGCGACATTTGTTCCGACGCGTATGGGAACGCGTGCGAGGAACGGTAGGAGTGCGTTTCGGAATGAGGTCGGATGCAGTACAACAGCAATGTCAAATACTTTATCCCGCAGTTGACGCACAAGGTTCTTAACAGATCGATAGCGGCCTTCTGTTTTGTTATCAACGAGGCAGGTGTCAACATAAGGGTGCGTTTGCATTAAATCTGCCACGCGCGGTCGCAAGAGAAGTGTCAGATTAGATTCAGGATATACCTGTTTCAGGGCGCGCAAAGCGGGCGTCAGCATCACCATATCGCCGATCCATCCTCCTGTTTGGCAGACCAGAATGTTTTGCATCGGAGACACCCGCGAAAAGGCGACGAGAACCGTCAAGCTATTGCCTTAGAAAAAGAAAGGGTTCGACCAGGCCTTCTTACCGGTTTCATCAGTTATTTCAACGCGAACATATTTCACGCTTTCCGGAATGCTATAGGTCGCCTCCGTCAGGAGTTCTCCCGCAGCGGGTAGGACTCGCTTACCACGACTGCACTGCGCTTTAAAAACAATCGATTGTGCCTCCGAACATTTGACCGTCAATTCCTTTCCATCTAACGTCAGATCCTTGATTTCAGGTCCGAGTGTAGAATAGAACGCGCCTGTCCGCAGTGCTTCCATGATGCCATCGAGCGTTAGTTCTTCTGCCTTGACCATAATCCATCCGTGGAAGCAGTCGTGTTCCGTGCCGTGTGCGTCATCTGCAGCGATTCCGAGGACAGGTCCGCCCCTATCCAGCAAATCGTCCCACGCCTGCTCTGAAAACCCTTTACCGATCCCCATACAGGTGTCGTTATAGACTTCAACAGCGAAATAACCGTGCAACGGCAGATAATCCAAAATCGTATGTCCACACCAATACGGATGACACAAGACTGCTTCACCGCCCTGTGATTTTATGTCATCAATTACCGCGTTCGGGTGCATCTTCGCGCAGTTTATCCGCTCATGGATATTAATGGCAACGATATGATATGTCCCACCCCCATAAGGATTTTCAGGATGCACCTCGCTCCCTGATATTGCCAAAAAATCCGATGTCGTGTAAGCCCCCACATCGTTGACCTTGCGATGGTCGGTTAGCACGAGGAAATCGTAGCCTGCGTCACGATACGCGGCGAACCGATCTGAGACGGAAAGTTGTCCATCGGATTCCGTGCTGTGGCTGTGTGTATTCCCGCGATACCACTGCCCGGGTTGTTGAAAAGGATTTGTATACGACATTGATAACTCCTTCTTCTCTGATGATTTTCTAAGTTATTGAATCCGAACACCCGTAGAAAGGCAACCCTATACGCCAAGATATTCGCTTAGAAAAAGAAGGGGTTCGACCAGGCTTTCTTGCCGGTTTCGTCGGTTATTTCAACGCGAACATATTTCACGCTTTCCGGAATGCTGTAGGCCGCCTCCGTCAAGAGCTCGCCCTCAGCGGGTAGGACCCGCTTACCACGGCTGCACTGCGCTTTAAAAACAATCGATTGTGCCTCCGAACATTTGACCGTCAACTCTTTCCCATCTAACGTCAGATCCGTAATCTCTGGTCCGAGCGTAGAATAGAACGCGCCGGTGCGGAGTGCTTCCATGATGCCATCGAGCGTCAGTTCTTCCGCCTTGACCATAATCCATCCGTGAAAACAATCGTGATCTGTGCCGTGTGAATCGTCGGCGGCAATTCCGAAGACGGGTCCCCCTCTATCCAGCAAATCATCCCACGCCTGTTCTGAAAACTCTTTACCGATGTCCACACAACTGTCGTTGTAGACTTCAATAGCGAAATATTCCCGCAACGGCAGATAATCTAAAATTGTATGTCCCGACCAATACGGATGACACAAAACCGCTTCTCCGCCCTGTGCCTTAATGTTATCAAGCACTGCGTTTGGATGCATTTTCGCACAGTTGATGCGTTCATGTATATTAATAGCAACGAAGTGGTAGGTATCACCGCCATAAGGATTATCAGGATGCACTTCGCTCCCTGATATTGCCAAAAAATCCGATGTCGTGTAGGCCTGCACATCGTTGACCTTGCGGTGGTCGGTTAGCACGAGGAAGTCGTAGCCTGCGTCACGATATGCAGTGAACCGGTCTCTGATTGAGAGTTGTCCATCAGATTCCGTGCTGTGGCTATGTGTGTTCCCACGATACCACTGCCCGGGTTGCTGAAAAGGATTTGTATACAACATTGCTACTCCTTATTCTCTGATGCTATGCGTCAGCCGTTAGAGATGATGCCTTAATCTATTGGACCTATTGCAGTGTCCACATCCATTTTAGCATATTTATAATTTGTGTGTCAATCGTTTTGCACTGATATGGCGGGGGTATTTATAGTGAAGGCTAAAAATAGATGGGCACCCTTTCGCAGAACGTGCGATGAATCGCACTACTACGAACCTTTGTTTCCTAAGAAGCACGCATCTACTTAAGCGAAGGCTTTACTATAGTTTTAAGGGATAAGTTTACCTATGTAAAGGGTTCCCGTCTCGGAAGCCCGAATTTATTCGGGTAGCTCCCAGAAGTAAAAGAAACATTAACAATTTTTGTGGATATAATTTGTTTTTTCCCTTAGAATATGGTATACTTTAATAGTTATATTAAGACTTCTATAACTTTTAATTTACAAAAAATAATAATTGACTTATTATAACTATACACCACACACAAGAAACCGAAACTTGACCTACATACGGAGCAGATATATGAACATCACGCAATCCACCTTCCCCGCGTATCAACCTGACGCTGTGGGCGTGAACGCCGTGCGCCGGTTCTCTGGATATTCGTTGCTGCGACGTATTATTAACGCAGCGTTAACTACACGAACTGCAATAGTAATATACCCCCCCCCACTTAGTAAATCATAAGTATTTCACTTCACAAGATAGTATAGACTATAGGCACATTCTATCTCTGATATGCCTGCGCGCGTTTCGTCTCGCACGAAACGTCTCCGCGCAGGCTATTTTTGTCACATTTTCCCCACCCACTTGTAGCAGCGGAGCCGCTGTGCTCGCGCATCCAAGCCCCAAAGGAGGCATCTAAAGTGAAAAATTTGTTTTCGATCCTGAGATTCCCTTTTTTAATGAGTATTGCCTTGCTTACTTTCGCGCAAACCAATGTCGCTTTGAGCGCGCCCCTCGTCGCGCAAATAACAACTGATGAGACTGAAATTGAAATTAACGAGACTCTAACCCTAACACTGTCAGACGCTAATGGTGAAACGGATCTCGCCTATGACTGGGCTGCTTACATAAAAGGCAGCTGGCGAGCCAATCAAGGCGGCACATTGAGTAGTAGTAATACAGCATCAACGACTTGGACGCCGCCAGCAGGTCAGACTGGTGTTTATGTGATTACAGGCTCGATTCGCGATGCGGGCACGCGCGCTGGAGCTGGTAGGCAAAACCAAGATTCGATAGAAATTACTGTGACCCAGGTATTCGCTTCTACCGCCTACGCGGCAACTATTATATCAGATCCAGGTGATGATAAAACTTATGGGCTTGGTGATACAATTACTGTTGCTATTAAAAATACAGCGGGAATTTTTACCCCCCTTACCGTTACCGGAACACCACAGATTACAATAAAGATGGATCCGAAATATGGTGAGAAGATAGCCAGTTATACAAATAGTAGCCCTAGCAATGAGTTGCATTTTAACTATACTATTATCGAACCTAATTTTTCTCCAAAGGGTATTGCTATTATTGCAAACTCACTTAATGGGGGAACGATTACTTTTGTGTCTGGTGGAGGTTCTTTCGTCCGTACTCTTCTAGGCGTAAACCACGACCCTAACCACAAAGTGGATTGGCGTATACCATCAGATCCAGATTTGGCTCCAACTGTCCAATCTGTTAATATTACGTCTGATGCAGGTACTGATAAGACGTATGGATTAGGTGATAAGATAGTCATTGCCGTTGAATTCGACCAGAAAGTTATCACTACAGCACTTCCGTCAAGTTGGTCGGCGGCATTCATAGACATAGATTTTGATTTACAGGAAATATGGGGCAGGAAAACCTTTCAGTCTGTTAGGGGAAGTGGCACAACAACCCTTGAATTTGAATGGGTTGTCCGACGGCCTAATTTTTCATCAAAAGGCGTTGCGATTCTGGCAAATACGCTGCGACTCAGAAACGGTGGCTGCCACATCAGAAACGAATTTGGTGTTGATGCTATATTAACGAATCCTGCAGTTGGCCCTGACACAAATCATAAGGTTAATTGGCAGATACCTGGTGGGGCTGCGGCGGCACCACCTAAGCCTAAGGGTAAGCTCACAACGAAATGGGCGACGCTGAAGAAATGATAGGCAGACATACGTCAAAGATACGACCCCGGGGCGTGATGGTCAGTCGGTTTTCTACCGAAGGCTATCACGCCTCTTTTTTATTTTATATTGACATAACTGGGCACAATTAATTTTTTATAGTGGATCTCATAATTAATTGCACACTGCCAAACAAAAGAACCCCCCTAACCCCCCTTATCAGGGGGGAATTTGGGACCTCTACAATGTAAACTTATTTTTGGAATTCACTATAATTTTTATTTATTCAAGAGAGTAGCTCCTCCTTATTTTCAAAGTTTTTGTCATTGCTAATCGCAAGTTCCATAAATTCTAATTTATCAGCGCGGAGTAGGTTATTAAGGGCGCGTTTTGCATTCTCAGAAACGACAGGATTCCTACTGTTAAGTCCCGATCTTAGGATAGTTTTTGCTTTCTCTGTCTGAATGTAGATGTTTTTATTCCGAATATCATTGGTTAGCTTAAAGAAGCACTCAACTACCTCAGCGGTATATTTTGGAAGCATTTGACATAACTCGTTTAGATAAATTTCCCAATTTTCTACTTCGCAATCTTCTGATTTGCATACATCTATGACTTTGGAATATGACTTCAATCGCCATTTAGCTTCCAAACACTCAGCTTGCAACCAATAGGTAAAATATCGGAGTTCTATAGGTTCTTCTTGTTTAAGTCGCCAATTAAAAAATTTCTTTACTCTATCTTTCATACTTTGGTCTAAGTCTTTTCCAGTGCTCGACAAGCGATGTCCTATATTGTTGAACAAATTTGCCCAAACTTCTGGTTTTTCATCAGTCTGTTGGTAAAATTGTCCAAGTAGGCTTTCTTGACCTTTAAGTGGGAACATCTCCCACAGATAATAGTTAAAAAGGCGTTCACCAAAGACATCGATGGGTTGTTGTGCAATGAGATCATGGTTTTTGAAATCAGACAAATGTTGTAAGGCAAAATAGAAATCGTCTTTAAAAATTTCAAAGATTTGCTTAACTGCCCCATTGCAGAGCATAAAGCTACTAAATGCCGCGTACCATTCTTGACGTTTATTTTCTGCCTTTGGGAAAAAATCTGATTTATGTGCAATTGCCCATTTCTTATCGAAATCGTAAATCGAAAGATAATTCTTGCCCAAAATAGCATATTCAGGCGGTGTCAGCGGATAATCGGTTTCGGAGGAGAAACGCATGGCAAGGAGTGTTGTTACTTCAGGGACTTCACATTCAGGTTTATATCTGCGTAACCAGAAACCGAATCTGACCAGGTCCTCCAGGGCTCGGCTTCGTGTGTTATTGATGCCTTCGGTAAGCGGATCCTTGCGATATAATCCCCTTAGATTGTTCTCATCCAAGCTCCAATCATACTGTGTGCAAAGCATTTTCAGAATCTTTGCAAGTTGTTCGCGAACAGTAATGGGAACATTTGTGTCCTCTTCAAGACATACGCCGATAAAGTCGCCGACAGCTCGTCGTGCGTTGGTCCAGCTCTGATTCTCGCGGGATTCATCACCTTGTTTATAGTCTCTATTGTGTTCTCGGTCTGGATGTGAAAGAATCCATTCGCTGAATGTTAACCACTCGTTGAGTTGATCAAAGTTCTTTTCCTTTACATGTGCTTGCATTGCATAAATCATCACGCGTACATAAATGGGTCGCTCAATTCGATCACGGTTTGCCATCCAAAATTTTAATCTGACAGGATCGGGGATGATTGATTCTTTAAAAGCGGTCTGAAACGCGTTGGCAAGTGCTTCAATATTAATTTCTACACAATCTTCATTTTCAAAGAATTTATCTTCATCATCCCAAGCATTTATGAAGTTGAGAAGATCATCATCTGTCAACTTTGCAAGGTCTTGATGTGAGTACGGACTACGTTTAGATACAGCAACCGATCGAACCTCTGCTTTAGATGGGATATAATCCTTATCAAAAATCCTATGTGTGACCTCGGTTTCCAACTTTTGGAGGCGTGTTTTATATTTACCAAAGAGCACAGGTGCAAATGGTGCTAATTGTATCCGCTGACGCAAACGTTTGTATTCGAGAAAATATTCTTCAGTTTCTTCAGTATATTCCTGACCTAACCACTTCATTAACCATGCCTGATAGTTTGCTTTTGATGGCCCAGCGAGAATAGTTTCAAAAATCCGTATGCGTTCCTTTTTCGTGAGAAATGTATCGCCGAAGTGTTCACAAGCGTGCTGTATCATTAGCCGAAATTCGTAAGAATATTTCCATTGGTTATAGTATTCAGGATTTAAAATCAGTTCCAGAATCCATGATTTAGTCCGTTGATTCGGGTTTTGGGCATATAGGTGATGACGTAAGCGTTTGAAGATTTTCCATTGCTGTTTCCACAAAACGTTATCTAAACTCCCAATTTGCTTATGTTTTTTTTCAAAAACCTTCTCACATGCGAAGGTCAATGTATGAACAAGGGATTCCTCAGGGGTTTCGGAGTTCTCAATAGTTCCCTGGAGATGAGGACACCATGATTCGGAAATATCGTCTTGTTTGTCAAGGTCTTGTTTATGTCTTCGTAAACTGATCATATTTGTTGTTGTATCGATCAAAATACAGGCAACTTTATAGGGATCACTTTCCGTGAGAGGTAGGATACCTTTTACCATTATATCACGGTATTCCCCAGGGAACATGCGGGGTGAAGGTTCAAGTAAAGTATTACTGTCCATGGGATTTTCTATACGGCGTTTCTGTTTACTCTCTGACTGCGGGTCGGGGGCAAACTTAACCAGTATTTTTGCGAGTTCCAATGCTGCAGATGTCTGATTCTCCTCTGCCCATTGTGCCAATATTTTCGCGAATTTATGTGTTTGGAGTTGGTGCTCCATACCAGCATACTCAAGTATTTTATTTTTTAGTTTCGCCGATTGTTTTCCCGTCAGCTGCAAGGCGATATCTAAAATACCGTCATAGACAACTGGGTTGTCAACTTTCGGCAGATTCACTACCAAATCGATAACTTCATTCGGTAAATCGGTGCACACGTTTTTGAGGTACCGTATCTCTGGCCAATAAGGGAATCGAATCGTGCCGTCGTCAAACGGCAGACTTTTCGGAGGGTATTTAAAACAGCCACGTTTAGCAAGAGGTTTGAGCCACAATGGATTTTCCAAGCGCGAAAAAAAATATTTTCGAGCGGTTATCTTTCTTGCTGAGGTAAGTGCCTTATTTACAAGTTCATCGGTTGGCTTCGTCCAAGATTTCATGGATACTCCTTAGCTGCTCAATTTCGCTGGCTGCAGCAGCGTATAAAAAACTATCAAGGTTTTGAAAATGCCTTTCCACTTCGTCATAAGTCTGTATAGAAAACTCATTCTCCCGTAAGTGTGCATGTCCGATAAACCACCTTCTGGCGCGTCGCCAGTCCTGAGATAAGTCTTGAGGGATATTCTCTTTATCTGGATAATCCAAAAAAGTAGTAAAAAAAGAACTATCTATCTCTTCAGCCCTGAGGCGGCCTTCTCTGTGCTCATCAATCAGTTTTTTTATCTGCTTACAGATTTCATTAGGAATCAAATGTCCGTTTTCATCGTTATCTTCCGTTGTCCTATACTCTTCCTCTCCCCATTCATCTTTCCAATCGTCTTTGAAATCATCTACAAGTTGTTCATACTGAACCCGCTGCCGCGTGATCTCATTAACGGATGAAGCAAGTCCATTCATCATATCCCTCCCGGTGTGTGATACAAACGTAATGTAGCCCGATGATTTCCTGTTTAGGAGTTCCAAGGCCCCTTTGTACGCTTCGGCATACACCGGTAGTTCAAGATCGTCGTTTATCCAGTTAAAAACCGCTTGTTGTCTTTCCGTGAGCATTCCGTTAGGGGAGTCCTCCTCGTTCTAACCTTTACTACATGTTTTCAGTTGGCTGTCCTATCCGATTCTAAGCTTAACCCACACGAGGTAAAAAGTCAAATTAGATGAAGTTTTTTCACGCATATCACTTACGCTAAGTTTACCATGGGTCAACTGTAAAGTCAAGTGAAATGTTTATTGTAAAGTCAAGTGAAATGTTTATGGTGGATTTTAGAATTACTTTGATCTTGTGCTGTCGGGAATCGGAGTTCCCTCCTACAGGAGGATTTTGAATAAAAAATAAAACATTGACAATATAACGCACTTATGATATAATTTTGCAAACGCAAAAGACTCAAATCCATGGAACGAGAATATGAAAACCTTGACTTTCATATTCCTTCTCCGCAGGAGAAAAATTTTATGAAATCCTACAGGCAAATCGTTGAGGAAGCCAAAACAGAAATACCAGAAGTAACAGTTGATGAAGTAAAAGCCGAACAGGAGCAAGACAGCGATTTCGTCCTGCTGGACGTTCGTGATGAAGACGAATATCGTGCCGGTTATATCCCGAATGCTGTCCATGTCACACGCGGGATGCTCGAATTCTCCGTTGAAAATTATATTCCCGACCGGGACCAAAAGGTCGTTGTGTATTGTGCTGCAGGACTCCGTTCCCTCCTCGCTGCCAAATCGCTCCGCGAAATGGGATACACGGATACCGTCTCTCTCGCAGGCGGCTATCGGGATTGGATGGCGGCGGGTTACCCGACTGCCCAAGACAAACCGATGACGCACGAGCAACTCGATCGCTACAGTCGTCACTTTATGCTCACTGAGGTCGGAGAACAAGGACAAGCAAAACTCCTTGATGCCAAGGTACTGATGGTTGGTGCGGGTGGTTTGGGTTCACCGGCGGGTGTGTATCTCGGTGCTGCCGGTATCGGTCACCTCGGTATCATCGATTCCGATGTTGTAGAACTCAGTAACCTTCAACGTCAGATACTTCATCGTACAGAATCAGTCGGCACACCGAAGGTGCAATCAGCGACAACAACGATTAAGTCGTTGAATCCGGACATTGACATTACACCGTATAACCTCCGTCTGACTGCTGACAACGTTGAAGAAATCTTCTCGGAATACGATCTGATTGTGGATGGCTGCGATAACTTCGCCACCCGCTACCTTGTGAATGATGCGGCTGTACTGCTGAACAAACCGATCGTTCACGGGAGTATCTTCCAATTTGAAGGACAGGTCTCGCTCTTTAAACCACACGAAGGTCCTTGCTACCGATGCATGTACCCGACACCACCACCACCGGGCATGGTGCCGAGCTGAAGTGAGGCTGGAGTCCTGGGCGTGCTCCCAGGCGTAATTGGCGTCATGATGGCAACCGAAGCGATTAAATACATCCTCGGTATCGGTGAACCCCTCATCGGCAGGCTCGTGCTCTATGATGCGTTGGGTATGACGTACCGCGAGATGAAAATCAACCGAGATGAGAATTGCCCGCTTTGCAGTGATAACCCAGTCATTACAGAACTGATTGACGATTACGATGCGGCTGCAGAGAATCCGGAAACCTTCGCACCTGCGGCTGACTAACATTAGACCGAGACAACTACGAGGAGAAACGACTATGCTACCTTGTCCTGATTGTAACAATCCGCTAACCCAGTTTCCGATTGAAAACGACGATGTAGATTTGGTGAGTTGTGATGGGTGCTATGGTGCGTGGCTCGTTCATCCGGGTGATGACCTTGAGCGTGTAGACAACGTCACTTTTGATGAACTCGTTGAGGCTTACGGCACTGAATACCCGATTGATGTCGATCCGAGCACAGTGGAACTGCCTGAACCCGTCGAAGACGCTTTGATGTGAATCCAAAAGCACAGTGACAACGTAAATATAGTGAAGTCTAAAAATATCTGGGCACCCTTTCGCAGAACGTGCGATGAATCGCACTACTACGAACCCTTGTTTCCTAAGAAGCAGGTGTCTACTTAATTGTAAGCTTTACTATAGTTTAAATCAGAGATTGCGTTAGAAAAAAAGTAGCATTTTTCTTTTCAGTGTGCTACAATAACTTTAATCCATTTTTTTAAGGAGGTTGTTGATGCGAACGCTCATTCTATTAACAATTTTTAGTCTTATCGCGCTTCCTGCATTTGCACAAAAATACATCAGTTGGGAAGCAGAAAACTTTAGCGATTCAAACGGTGCGAAATTTGAGGTCTTCACAGTCCCAACCGACCACCCAGGGAACGCTGCTGAGGGTGTAGATGATTACACCGTCACAGAAGCATCTGGTGGTGCCTACATCGGTTCACATAACGGTGCTACTAATGACGGTGGCGATTGGGTGAAATATGAATTCTCGGTCGACGCAGACGATTGGCATTTCTGGGGTCGCGTCATCGCTCCATCAGTGGGTGATAATTCCTGCTACTGGGTATTCGATGCCGCTGACGGTGATGTTGCCTCTACCAATGATGCCACTATGAACATCTGGGATTTCTTTGAATTACCAGATCTCCGGGTTAACTATACAACCGATTGGGTCTGGTTCCGATTGAATACGCGCGATGGTCCCTTTGAAGGCACCGAGCTTGTTCAGCACGGCGACGATCCAGTGCCTGTAACGTTGGATGCTGGAGAGCATACGCTCCACATCGCGCATCGTGAGGATGGCACCTATATCGATCAAATTTTCGCGACAACAGATATCGAGTTTGATCCTAACGAAACCGATCCACAGACCGCTGTTGAAGCGCAAGATAAACTCACGACGACTTGGGGTTCGCTTAAAGGCGGATTCTAAATCGAACAGACACTTAAAGGCATCCACTCGCTGGGTGCCTTTATTTGTATCACCACAACGCGGGATATACGGAAAAATTGAAGAACTACTGTTATCTCTCGCTCGGTGCTAAGACCAACCCCTTTCTCCTCCCCACTCTCATACTCGCTGCCAGTTGTATTGTCCTTCCATCGGCAGCTGAAAATAGCATCCGCTTTACTGAGCAGACGCAGCAAGCCGGTATCCACTTCAAACACGCCAATGGCGCGTCTCAACACAAATATCTACCCGAAACGATGGGAGCCGGTGGGCTCTTCTTTGACTACGACAACGATGGACATCTCGACATCTATCTTGTCAACAGCGGCACCCTCAACCACGATACCCAACACCAGAGACACCCTAACGAAATGAACGTTCTCTATCGAAACAGTGGTGATGGCACGTTTATTGATGTTACAGTAGCAGCGGGACTTCAACACAATCATGGATACGGTATGGGCTGCATCTCCGCAGATTATGACAATGATGGTGACGCGGACCTCTATCTCACTAATTTCGGTCCAAACCAACTCTATCGGAACAATGGCGATGGCACCTTCACAGATGTCACATCGGACGCAGGGGTGGGAGATGGGAACTGGAGTGTTAGCGCGTCCTTCGGAGACTTCAACCTTGATGGATATTTAGACCTCTATGTCGTGAACTATCTGGATTACCACCTCGAAACAGCGCACGCTTGTCTTCTGGAGGGCGTACATATCTACTGTGGTCCCCACGACTATCCTGGGATCCGTGATACACTCTATCGGAACAATGGAGATGGCACTTTTACAGATGTCACTTCCCGCGCCGGACTCCGCAACACGGGTAAAGGGTTAGGAACACTCTTTACAGACTATAATAACGACGGTTACCCTGATATTTTCGTTGCGAATGACGCTGTTCCGGATTTTCTCTATCGCAATAATCAGGACGGGACTTTTACAGATGTCGCAGTAACAGCAGGGGTCGCTTACAATTCAGAAGGTCGATCGACAGCGAGTATGGGGATCGCTTCCGGTGATTACGATAACGACGGTGCCTCCGATCTCTTTATTACAAACTTCTCCTTGGAAGTTAACAGTCTTTTTCGTAAAGACGACGGTGGCTTCTACACGATGACGACCTTTGAAACTGGACTGGCTGATCCGAGTTTCTCGCAGCTCGGTTTCGGGACCGAGTTTCTTGATGTGGACAACAACGGCACACTCGATCTCTTTGTCGCAAATGGACATGTGTGGGATAACGTATCAGAGATCACACCAGTGCTTTCCTATAGGCAGAGATGTCAGATATTTGAAAATACCGGCGTGGGGCAATTCAGGGAGCTATCCGAAACAGCGGGTCCGTTTTTCAGACGTCCAGTCGTTGCGCGCGGTGCAGCTATCGGGGACTATAACAATGACGGTGCGGTGGATATTCTTGTTACATCCAACGGTGGATCTTCCGTGTTACTGCGCAACGACTCTCAAATGGAAGGTGAAAAAAACAATTGGGTGAAAATTAAGCTTATTGGCACCGAAAGTAACCGAGATGGTATTGGTACGAAAGTATGGGTGCGGACAGCGGAAACAATACAATTCCGAGAAGCAACTTGCGGTGGGAGTTATGCTTCAGGTAGTGAACGGATGCTTCACTTTGGTATAGGTTCAGAAAAAACAATCCAATCTATCAAAGTCCAATGGCAAAATGGACACATTCAGACGCTTGATTTTTCAAACGCGGCAAGCCCTATAAACCGAGTTACCCACATTACAGAAAACCGTTTGAGGTGAAGTGTTAGATTTCGCTGAAATTTCGGAGTGTTCGAGTCTTTTGTGTTGACATAGGGTTTATTCGCGCGTATAATAGTAGAGGGATTACACCTAAATTATGGAGGCACGTTTAGAATGCCTCAATTTTTTGATTTTTTAACATGTGAGGAATAATCGATTGGCTCAACAAAAAGCAACTAATATCACGTGGCACGAAGCGGCTGTCACGGCAGAAGATAGAGAAAGATTACTGAATCAGAAAGGCTGTGTGATTTGGTTCACTGGACTTTCGGGTTCCGGTAAATCGACATTGGCAAATGCGGTCGAACAGGTATTACACCAGCAGAATCACCATACTTATGTGTTAGATGGAGACAACGTTCGTCACGGATTGAACAAAAACTTAGGCTTCTCACCAGAGGACCGTGAGGAGAACATCCGTCGTATCGGCGAAGTAGCGAAACTTTTTGCAGATGCCGGTACTATTGTTATGACAGCCTTCATCTCGCCTTACCACGCCGACAGAGACCAAGCAAGAGAACTCATGGCTGAAGGTAGGTTTGTTGAAGTTTTTGTCGACTGTTCACTTGAAGTCTGCGAAGAACGCGATACGAAAGGTTTATACAAGAAGGCACGTGCTGGCGAGATTAAGGAGTTTACAGGTATTAGTGCCCCTTATGAACCGCCTCTGGACCCTGAAGTCACTGTGAATACGGTGGAATTCTCTGTCGAAGAATGTGCCCAAGCAGTCATCGCGTTTCTTGTCAAAGTGGGTTTAGTTCCTGCTGATAGTTAGAACGCGAGAAAGGGTGCCTCCACGACCTTATATGTGCTACGGAGACGGCATGAAACATGAAAGTGGAATCAGTTATCAAGGACTTCAATGAAAACGGTTTCTGTATCCTCCACGATATTTTGGAACCGGTCGTGCTTACGCGTGTCAAAGACGAATGTGAAGCATTAGTCGCTGAACTCGCGGCACAACGGCATGCACAAGGTAAATTGCTGAATACTTATCGCGATGCCCCGTTTGAAACCCGTCTGATGCTGCTCTACGAAAACTATCCAGACGAAAATCCGACTATCTTTCGTCCAGAACTACACCGAGAAGGCTTTTTCGGTGTGTTCGCCCATCCTGCCCTCCTTGAACTCGCATATAGGATCCTGGGTCCAGAGATTCGATTGTATCCAAACTATTCCGTTCGTCCGAAACTACCTGAGAACAAACGCACAGAAGTTTTGTGGCATCAAGATGCCGGTTATACCTCAGCGGCAGCAGATGTCTTGCGGATGATGAACGTTTGGGCACCGCTGGTACCGGTCAACGTTGAAAACGGGTGTATGGAATTTATTCCGGGAAGCCATAAATGGGGAGTCGTTCCGCACGAAAAAGATGAATACTACCTACGTATCCATGACGACTATATTCAACCCGTGGAAGCGGATGCTGTCCGCATAGAAATTGTCCCAGGAGACGCTGTTATTTTCAGCAATCTCCTGTTTCATCGCGGGTTGCCGAACCGAGCAGCACACGTCCGCTGGAGTTTAGATTTCCGTTACCAAGATGCCAGGCAGCCGACACTCCGCTCGACCCAAGGACATCTGCTTTCTTCACAGATTACGCCCGACGCAGTTGTTAAGGATGCTACAGTGTGGGCACAGCTTGAATTTCAATAAACATTTTTGAGAATACTTCCTTAGAGATAAATTTTATGAATTTAGTTCCACAAGAATTTATCCGCGTGATGCCAGATGCAATGCGAGGTTTCGTCAGTGAAGCCTTCCAGAAGGCGGGGACCTCAGAGGCAGACGCTACGCACATAGCACACCTGCTCGTTCTCACGGATCTGCGGGGTGTGTTCAGTCATGGTACGCGCCAAACGCCAGGATACGTAGGGATGATGCTTGACGGTAAAGTCAATCCACGTCCAAACGTCCACTGCATTGATGAATCTCCGACGACAGCGGTCTACGACGGCGATGGTGGTATGGGACATTTTGCGTCGTATCATGCTGCGAAGGCAGCGGTCAAAAAAGCCAAAGAGATGGGTTTGGGTGCTGCAACGAGTCGGAATCATTTCCACTTTGGGAGTGCTGGCAAGTATTCACGACTCGCGCTTGAAGCGGATTGTGCCGGGTTTGCGGTCTCCTGCCACCGTTTTCGACACAGTCCGGAGGGTGCGATTGCCACCGCAACCGGTGCCTCGCCGATGAGTTTTGCGATTCCTGCAGGCACCCAACCGCCCATAGTCGTTGATATGGCAACCGGCATTGATACCAAGCTGTCGTTGGAAGAAGCCTTTGAACAGAGTCCTGCTGCGTTCTTCAAGATGTTGGGTTTAAGTCATGTGAGTCATGCCCTCGGTGGGTTCATGGCAGGTATTTGGCTATTCGATAAGCCCCCGGATCCGCCAACAATCTGGGAAGGTGCCAATCAAGGTGCTTTTATTGCAGCGATTGACATTTCTCGGTTTCGACCGCTCGACGCGTATAAAGCGGAAATTGATCAACATATCCACGATGCACGACAAATGCGCCCGGCACCGGGTTATGACCGCTCAGATTTGCCCGGTGGTTTAGAATGGGCGCGCGAACAGGAATGGTCTGAAATCGGCATCCCAGTTGGCAAAGAACATCAAGAACAGTTGAAAAGCGTCGCTGAACGCGTTGGCATTTCACTGCCATTCTAAATAAGGACAATAATGAAACTCATCCAATTTCATCTACCAAACTTAGGCAAGCGGGTCGGGATTGTTACCCGCGAAGCGGAAGTCATTGACGTAACAAGCGAGGACTCACCGAATGTATTAGAAATACTGGCACTTGCCCATCGGGAGCAAGTCAGTCTCGGTGTCATACTCGCTGACATCCAAGAAAAGGTGGCAACTCCGACCCCGATACAACTTCACTCACGCCCTGAGGAAGAGCATGCAACCACGGAACCGGATGGGCTTACACTGAAAAAATTAGATGTCGCGCCCGCTGAAAATGTCCCGCATCTCTTAGCACCGATTGACTCTCCTGAAGTTTGGGGGTGCGGTGTCACCTACAAACGGAGCGCGGATATGCGCGACGATGACAGTGAACAGGACATCTACAGCCGCGTTTATTATGCCGATCGCCCTGAGATATTTTTCAAGGGGACGCCATCACGTTGCGTAGGTCCTAACGGCTTTATTGGGATTCGGAGCGATTCCACGCTGACAGCAACGGAACCCGAGCTCGCTTATGTTCTCGGTGCTAATGGCGAGATCATTGGATATACGCTCTGCAACGACGTATCGGCTTGGGATATTGAACGGGACAACCCGCTCTACCTACCGCAATCCAAAGTCTTTTATGGATGTTGTGCGCTCGGTCCGATGTTTGTTACACCCTCTGAAGTAGATGATCCGTATAATCTGGATATGACGTGCACCGTTCTGCGCGGCGATGAAGTTATCTATGAAGGCAGTGTGAACACCTCCCAAATCAATTGGAAATTTGAACAACTCACGGAATTCCTGATGCGGGATAATCCGATACCGTTCGGTACCATCGTTTCGACGGGGACAGGTATCATCGTGCCTAACGACCTACCGCTTGCAGCAGGCGATGTTGTTAACATAGAAATTGATGGGTTCGGCACCCTCTCAAATCCCGTAAAACAACTTTAGGATTTTTAACGATTAAATCTGAGCTGCGGCGGACGTTGTCCTTGCAGATGCTTTTTAAAGAAAAGCAGTATGGAACTTTTGAAGTTTTTTAGGTGATTTATGAAAAAAGTAGTGAACTTAGACGAAAACCACAAGGACGTAGGACGCAGTGCCCAAGAGCAATCGTTTACAATGCCTTTCATCGGCATGCACAAAACGGAACTGGACACGCCTGCCCTACTCATTGATTTGGATAAAATGGAAGCCAACATACGGACGATGGCGGCTTATTTTTCAACAGTCAATGCACAATTGAGACCACACGTGAAAACGCATAAAACACCGATCATCTCCCACAAACAGATTGCAGCGGGTGCGATCGGCGTTACCTGTGCAAAACTCGGTGAAGCAGAAGCAGTGATTCACGCCGGGATCCGAGACGTACTTATCGCCAATCAAATTGTCGGTGCCCAAAAGATTGCGCGCCTTATTAATCTCGCCAAGCACTCTGAGATTATGGTCGCCGTCGATAACGCCCAGAACGTGCAAGCCATCTCCGAAGCAGCATCGGCGAAAGATGCAAACGTCAGGATGTTAGTGGAAGTTAATATCGGTATGGATCGCTGCGGCGTTGAACCGGGTGAACCGGCATTGGAACTGGCTGAACTGATACGCAAAAGTCCAAACGTCGAATTTGCAGGGTTAATGGGTTACGAGGGACATACTGTCGCAAAACCGGACAAAGCGGCACGAAACGCCGCTGCACGCGAAGCTATACAAATTCTGGTGGACGCGAAGCACTACCTCGAAAAACGAGGTGTTGCAGTCCCTATCATGAGTGGTGGTGGCACGGGGACCTTCAACATCACGGGGAGTATCCCTGAAATGACAGAGGTGCAAGCCGGCTCTTATGTCTTGATGGACGCCACTTATGGGAACGTAGAAGGCATTGGTGAACATTTTGAGCGTGCGTTATCAGTCTTGGCAACTGTTGTGAGTCGTCCGGCACCGGATCGGATTATCGTCGATACGGGTTTAAAAGTACTCGCCAAAGAGTTTGGCATACCGCAACCCGTTGGCGTAACGGGTGTAGAGATGACTGGCCTCTCTGAAGAACACGGAAAGCTGCTGGTATCCGATGAAACCGTCTCTCTCAATCCTGGAGATAAACTCGAAATTTTACCAACGCACTGTTGTACGACAGTGAATCTCCACGACAGATATTACGGCATCCGCAATGGAATCGTCGAATCTGTGTGGGAAATTGCAGCAAGAGGCAAGGCACAATAATGATCACAACAACGACCCATACGGTTGAAGATAGAAAAATTCGGCAATATATCGGGCTTGTTACGGGTGAAGCCATCATGGGCGCGAATGTGTTTCGCGATTTTATGGCAGGTCTGACCGACCTTGTCGGCGGGAGATCCGGTACTTATGAAAGCAAATTTGCGGAGGCACGCGAGACCGCTCTCCAAGAGTTGCAAGAAGAAGCACAACGCAAAGGGGCTAATGCCGTTGTCGGTATTGACATCGACTATCAAGTACTCGGTGCCAATAACGGCATGCTAATGGTTACGGCGACTGGGACGGCTGTGAAGATTGAATAAATTCGCTTTGTACCTGTGATACATAGGGCATTTCGTTTTATAGTAAAGCCCAAAAATATGTGAACACTTGTAGCACAAACTGTTAGTTTGTGTGTAGGGACCGTCACGCAAACTAACAGTTTGCGGTACGATAAGAGTGTCCAATTAATTATGAAAAATAGCGAGGTTAGGAAACCTCGCCAGCAGATTTTGTGGATCAAAAAGCGCCAAACATACCCACAAAGGAGAAAATTCGATGCAGATACCAACGCTAACTTTTATGCTACACATCGCTCGGAAACCCTATTATCTTCTCTGTCTGCTGGTTACAAGTCTTATCATGCTAACACAAGCACCCGCGGACGGATACATTGCAAAACGGTATACCGTCAGGCAAATCGTTGCGGAAAGCACGAACGTTGTCTTTGGAACCGTCAGTGAGGTTAACACCGAACGAAAGACAGCGAAAATTAAGGTCGTAGAAAATCTCAAAGGTAAAAGCGAATTCCAAGAGATCAGAATGCGGTTTGATGTTTATAAAGGAGAAACCGACTACAGAAAAGAAATTATCCGTTTCCTGAGGGAAGGCGAACCGATTATCGTCTTCTATCTGAAAGCGGGTAGACGCATTGACAGCATTGCCCACACGCGCGGCAAATGGTTTCAGACCCAAGTCACAAGACCGAGGGATAAAGACTGGGGATGGTGGCTGTTTACACACTTTGAGAAATATCTCAATGAAGATAAGGTGTCAAGGCGAGATTCAACACCGGATTTTCAAGAAGAATTACGTAGCATGCTCAGTGGAGATGCGCTTCAACTTCTGTTGCTTAAAACAGATTCCTACGAGTCAGAACCTCGCGCTATCGCTGAACTGGATGCCGTAGCAGATTTTGGCTTTGTTTATCATGCGACGACTGACCGCAACTTGCCGACAATTGGCGAAGCAGACATTTTGTGGCTCGGTTTTCGCGCACTCTCTGAAGGCAGATACCGACTTAACGACAGACAAGAAAGCAGGATTAGGGAATTCGTGAAGAACGGCGGTATTGTCATCGCCTCTGGACAGGATAGTGACAACGATCGCCCATGTGGTAGTGGCTGGCTGCCTGAACCGCTCAAGGGTGTGGAGAGCCCAACCCACAACGATTTCAAAGTGACTTCCCACGCAGGCGACCTGTTTAAAGAACCTAACCGTATCCGATCTGGGCAACTCGCGCTTGATGATTCATGGCGGGGATGGAACGATAAATATCAGATACTGGCGACAACGAATAACGGGAAAGAGATTGTCCTCGCTAAACTCAGATATGGAAAAGGGATGTATCTCATCACAAATCTCTATAATCGAGGGAACTCGCAAATCGCTAAAAACCGTCGGATGCTTGAGAACTTAGTGCATTTCGCTGTCGGATTTATGGAAGAATCCAAGTAGCAGGGAGGGAGATGCCAATGAGAAAAGCAAAATCAAAGCGGAACGCCCCAAGAGCCGATAGCCAATCGAAAGCCAATACAAAGTTGCTGCTCACAGCGGTACTTTCTTTTGTTTTTTTTGCTTCTGCCAGCCCGGCGCATGCTGTTATCCCGCAGCTGCTCGGACCGCTGACGGCGTTGCTGAGTATCATCCCGCAAATCCTCGCCTTTGTCGGGGTCGCGTTGCTAACAGCCCTCGTATTTGCACGGGATACGGTTAAAATGCTTTTCTACAAGTGCCGTGATTTTGCGACTGCACATAAGGTTACTGCCGCTATCTTCAGCGTCGTTATTCTGGTTGGATTTGTTTCGGGAATCTACCTACTGATCGAAACGGCGCGAAGTTGGACAACCTTCACACCTGAAGCAAATGTTCAGAACACGAGCGTCGGAAATACAAGCGTTAGCACGCCGTGGTCAACCTTTCGAGGTGGAAAAAACCGGACAGGACATGTAGATGGACTTCCGGGTCCCACACACGGCACCTTGGCATGGGTTTTCAGGGACGAAGCGGCGATGGCGGTTGACTTCTCTTCCTCACCAGCAATTGTCGGAAATCGGCTTTATATCGGTTCTTCACACGGCTCGATCTTCTCTCTTGGTGGTGCGACGTACTGCATTGATACCGAATCAAGGGAGGTCATTTGGCGGCATAGTTCCCGTATTCCAATTTTCTCGCCACCCGCCGTCGCTGGCGGTAGAGTCTACATCGGCGAAGGTTACCACCAAGACAGCGATTGTCATCTCCGGTGTCTTGACGCAAAGACTGGCGATCTCATTTGGTCCTTCAAAACAACGAGTCACGTTGAGTCGACGCCATTTATCAGTCAAGGTAAACTCTACTTTACAGCGGGTGCTGATGGTGTTTATTGTATTGACGCTTTGGAAGGACAACAGATTTGGCACTATGGGGATGTCCACGCTGACATGTCGCCCGTTGTGCATAACGGAACGGTCTATTTCGGAACAGGCTACGGTGATTACAAAGTCTTCGCAGTCGATGCTGACACCGGTACTGAAATTTGGTCAAAACAGATGCCTTACCCGGTGTGGGGCAGCCCCAGTGTGAGTGAAAACCTCGTCTTTTTTGGACTCGGCAGAGGAAACTTTTCTGAGAGTGGTGCCATACCGGCAGGTAAGGTGGTCGCGCTCCATGCTGAAACGGGGGATACCGTGTGGGAACACGAAGCGGAAGACGCGGTTCTCACGGCGATCGCTGTTCAGGAGGGCTATGTTATCTTTGGTTCGCGCGATGGCTATGTCTATTGCCTCGGGGCAATGGACGGGAAACTTAACTGGAAAACGGATATCGGTGGACCGGTTGTCTCTTCACCGGCTGTAACGCCGGAAGTTGTTTATGCGGCGGCAAAAAATGGATATATCTATGCCCTCTCTGCGGATAGCGGAGAGATGCAGTGGGAGTTCAATACGAGAACTGTCACACGAAATATAGAATTCTATTCATCACCGGCAGTTGCTAACGGATTGCTGTACATCGGGAGCAGCGACCGGTATATTTTCTGTTTGGGTGGTGATGTTCCCGAAGCAACTATTGGTAATCGCTAACAAGGAGTAAAAAAATGAGCAAAATTTGGATTCCAATAATCGCCTTCGCGCTACTGACAAATATCACAGCAGATGCACAGTGGCGCAGTAAAACGCACGATGTCTATAATGCCCTGGTAGGGATTGATGTTACAATTGACGGAGACCTTAAGGAATGGGACGGTATGCTGGATGCTGTTACAGGCACGGATGGAACGCCCTTCTGCGGTGTCGAATACTCCGGCAATGTTTTTGAAACGCATAACGGTGGAAAATGGACGGGTCCCGATGATCACGAGACCTGTTTCATGATTACATGGGACGCGAGTGCTGTCTATATTGCGCTGATTGTCACCGATGACGAGCATGAGCACGCTGCCGCTCCTGCGTGGAACGGTGATGGTGCACAACTCGCCTTTGAAATGAGTGGCAAACGGACTGCCGGGCATCAAATGTTCCTATACAACATCGGTTTAGACGACAAGGCGAAGGACATTCTTCCTAACGCACTCAATGAAAATCCGGGGGGTGCAGGTCTCACTCCAAATGATGACATCGTTGTGATTCGAGACGAAGTTGAGAAGAAAACCTACTACGAACTCAGATTCACGGCGGAAGAGTTGCAAGTCAAAGGCAAAAAATTCAGTGACGGGTTCGAGTTCGGTCTGGGTATCTGCGTCAACGATGGCGACAAAGGCGCTGGACAGGACGGACAGAAAGGTTGGAGCGGGTGGTATACCCACTCTATCGTCTTCGGAAAGAACTCGGAACATACGGGTTTGGTTGTGCTTACCAGCGAAGAACTCGCTGTCGAAGCCGCTGATAAGTTGGCGACGACCTGGGGCAGCCTGAAGGCGATTCGTAATTAGCGATTCGCAATTAGCAATCAGCAGTCAGGTGTCGGGATTCGGAGATCCCTCCTACCGAAAGGGTTGCGTAGCAACCCGCTCTGACTGCTGACTGCTGATAGCCAATCCCTAATGATCGTGATGGTTGGATTTGTGGTAGTGCAACCGAAGCAGATCGACACCGAAATCGTCGGCGATGTGCCGCCACACAGAGTGAATGTGGTTCGCATCGTTCTGGGTGTTATCGTATTCCACAAAGAAGAACGGACCGTGTAGCCTGTAATAGTGCGGGGTCTTCGGCACCTCACCGCCTGCCCATGCGAAATGGATATCGTTGGGGTTCCCTTCACGGAGTTTACGTCGCTCAATCTGCGCAATCTCATCTGGGAGCCGATCAATGTATTCATGGACGAGTTCTATCAGGAGTTCTCTCTGATGTGTCTCCATGGATTCCGCGGCTAACCCTTCAACAGCCTCAAACTCAACTTTAGGAACATCGCGCGTTAAAATATCAGACGGGGCATCGGCATTGATGATCGTCTGGCTTTTCTGGGTACCATCCAGGCTTGTCAGGAGTTTACGCGCAATATCTTCCTCGGCGGAAAGGACTCTGAGTCCTTTTTTCTCCCCCTGTGGCACTTCAGCCGGATTTGAGCCGAAGAAAGAGGGGTTAGGGGAAATCAATTCACGATTGACGACGGTGAAGTTGAGAGAGACGTGGTGTCCTTCAGCCCGCCATCCCCATGCGCCGTTACCCGTCGGATCACCAAAGACAGTGAAAAAGTACAAAGATGGGTCTCGGACAAGCCGGGCTTCACCGGCAGCCTGTTCAATCTCACCGAGCGTTGTCTCTAAGTTAATAATCGCGCGGGCTTTCTGATACCCCTTCGCACTCAAACCACTCTCCATAAGGGCGAACGCTGCTCCCTGCTGCTTCGCACTCAATTCTTTGAGAGATACGCCTTTCCGTTCCCACATCTCAATGGGGATGTAGTGCCAACGGAAACGTTCGTTTCCATCAAAGGGTAGTGCTGCTTGCTTGCGCAAGGTTGGCGTGAGTGTATCCAAAAAGTTTCCAGCCGCTTGTGCCATCCGCGCCGCTGTCTCCGAAGCAGGAATGACCAAAGGCTTTAATTCGGAATTGTTATGTGTATGTGCCACAAAAAATACCTCCGTTTTAATGGTTCTCGGTTTGCATCGCAGTGAGATTTATCAGTTTTCAGTCGTCTGTCCCTTATTCTAAACGAAGGTCCTTGGAAAATCAAGTTTTTTAAGTGGTTATGAGTTATAAGTTATAAGTTATAAGTTAAGAGTCGGGATTTGGAAATCCCTCCTACAAGGAAAAGGGAATGACCCTGAAGTTGCCAAAAGCTGCTTGACAAATTAATAACTTATTTTGTAAACTTATTTAAACCGTTTCCGTTTAAGAAAGCAACGGGAATAAATAGATGGATTCTGGATATATTTCAGCCCCAGCGGGGCGGCATGTCTGTAGCGGAAAGTATGGATAAGTTGATTGACGATGAAATGTTAGTTTCCCAGTTTCAAGCCGGTCACCAAAACGCATTTGATGAGTTGATGAAACGTTATAAATCGAAAATCTTCTCGTATCTTCTGCGTTCGGTTAGAAATTACGAAGACGCTGAAGATATTACTATCGAGGTCTTCTTTAAGGCGTACCGCGCGCTGGAAAACTGGCAGCCGAAAGCCAAGTTTTCAACATGGCTTTACAAGATTGCCGCCAATCTCGCTATTGATTATCACCGTGCCAAGGCACGAAATCCTGTCTACGCGTTAGAGGACATGGAAATCCCAGAAGCGAATCTTGTTGCTACCGACCAATATAGTAACCCTGTAAAGGAAGTAGAAGAGCAGGAACTCGGACGCATTATTCGTGAAGCCGTCGATCAACTCTCTCCGAAACAGAAATCAGTATTTATTTTAAATCGATATGAAGGTTTGCAACTCAAAGAAGTTGCAGAAACGCTTGGTATGGCAGAGGGGACGGTGAAAATCCATTTACACCGTGCGATGAAACGGTTGCAAACGCTGCTGCAGCCTCTCTGGGAAAGCAACGAAATTTAAGGAGGAAGATTTATGCCTAAGTGTAATAAATCTGAAGGACACGCTATTGATTATGCTTCTAAACTTCTATCAACAGCAGAAGTAGAGGCTTTTGAACGACATCTTAAGAGGTGTTCGGACTGTAATAAAGCGGTTGAATCCTTCACGACCTTACTCAACTTGGCCGATAGGGCAGCGAAAGAGGTTGTATTGCCTGAAGCGGCACTTCAGGACATTGAGATGAATGTGTACAAACGTCTCGCTGCGATGCAAGAGGCATCTGTACTTTCGCGCCTTCGCGCCTACTTTCTGAACATTGCATCTCTCTTTCGATGGCATCAAATCGCTGCTGCAAGTACCGCTCTGATCGCTCTGATTACTGCCGTTGTCTTAGTTGGCGAGTTCTGGCAGCCGAAAGTGGAATTACAGTTAAGCGAATCACAGTCGGCTGATGCTCGGATTGAACAATATCTTCAGCAAGATATCCAACGGAATTTGGACGATGCTATGATTACACGCCATCTCCGAAATGACGCGTGGGAGACGGACAGTCGCCTGCAGCGGGTCAAGGAGCAGGCGGAGGGTACAAATTGGGTAAAATTCGCGAATGCTTTGACGGACACTCATATAATCCAGGCGGCGGCTAAAGGATATTAGCAATGAAAGGTTGTCAGTTATTGGTTTTTAGTTGTCAGTTAAGAGGTCTCTCTGTAACAATTCATCGCCTCTTGGTGTACGCCGGGTGGGGGAAGATTTTTACAAATCGTTTTTGTCCGAAGCCTGACAATAGACGACTGAAAACCGTTATCTCACAGGTACTGCTAATAATCTTTTTTATTCCGCTTGTAGTGTCGGCGCATTTTGAAGAGGTGCACGTCTTAATTGAAGCCGGAGATTATCCCGCAGCGATTCATAAGCTCGAAGGGCTTGCGGCATCTACCCAAGATATTGCTGTAAAAAGCTGGTGTTATTATCAGATTGGTGAAATCTATTATAATTACACGCACCAGTATACGCGCGCAGCTGGGGCTTATGACAAAATTTTGCAGCTTGAGAAAAAGGGACTCTCTGCGGAGGAGCTCTTTCTTGCTATCATCAAAAAAGGTGATGTCTATAGTCGTATGGGGAACTACCAAGACGCTATTCAGACCTACGACAGGCTGATTAAACTTGCGCCGGCTTCCCATTTTGTGCATAAAACGGGCTTACAGAAGATCCGGGATATTAACACAGCACTTGGTGATCTCAGAGAGCAGCAGCGCGTAATGATTCAGCACCGCGGCACGCCGCTTGCTGCCGTCGCCCAGTTTCAGATAGCAGAACTTTACCGGAATCAGTCGCAACTCAATCAACCCGCAAAAGCCATAGCGAAGTATGAGGAGCTGTTAGCAGCACATCCGGATGCGGTCATGGCACCAGAAGCGAGATGGCGCATTGCGCATTTAAGGCATACCGTACTGAATCAATCCGCCTTAGCGATTGCCACCTACAGAAAGGTTGTCAACGATTACCCCACGAGTAATTTCGCAGCAGAAGCACTCTACCAGATTGCCAATATCCATCGGACCTCCGAAAAATACTCTCTCGCAATCCCTGTGTTTGAGAAACTCAAACAGAAATATCCGAACTTCTGGAATATGCACGCCGTCCTGTACTGGACAGGCGTTTGCCACGAAAAAACCTTGAACTATCCGAAAGCAATAGCGGCTTTTGAAACGTTCCATCATGCCTATCTGCCACAACTCGATCCGGGGTATTTAGGGCAGATTTCTATGCACGATAAGAGTGTGTCTGAAGTAAAGGTACAAATCGGTAAGAGGATTGAAAAACTTTCAGCACAGATAGCGGAAACGGAATTAGAACGGTTGGATGCGGCGCGTGCAAATAGAGACTTTTCCTTGGCATTAAGTATCGCCCGAAATCTCCTTGCTACTACGCCTCATACACCCCAAGCCACGCAAGCATCGGAACAACTTTTAACGCTTCAACACCTCGCAACCATTGAAAACCTGCGGGAGCAGCTGCAGAACGAAATCTTACCGCCTGTAGAAGCGGCACGGGCGCGATTGCAAATCGGTACTATTTATGAGCAACACTTGCAAGACTATCCGGCGGCGATTGAGGTGTATAAAGAGGTCTCGAAGTACCATCCCGATCTACCCTATTCTGCCGAAGCCCTTTATCGCAGTGGCATCGTTTATGCGGAACAACTCGCTGCGCCTAACAAAGCACTTGAGGCTTACCAAACAATTATTGCAGTACATTCCAATACCCTACAAGCGATGATGGCACATTTCCAGTTAGGCGAACTGTACAGAAAACTGAACCGCTATAGCGAGGCAGTGCAAGCCTATAAAACCACCATTGGATATCCAGAACGTGATAGGTATCTTGCTGGAGGCTACAAGGATAGTTTCTCCGACAGGGCACAGTTTCGGATTGGACGTGTCCATTACGACGATGGACGGTACAATGAGGCGCGCTTCGCTTTTGAAGAGTTCATTCAGAACCGTTCCGAATCCCCACGGCGCGCTGCGGCTTATGTTTTTCTCGCTGCTATCAACGAAAAACACGATGAAAGCGCACAAGCCGCTTATTTTTATAAGAGGGCAGAAGATACACTGACGGACAGTCCTGTTCAAATGGCAGCACTCATAGAAGAAGCCAGCACCCTTGATAACCTCCAAGCCACCGATTCAGAGACAGTCATGCGTTCCCTCAAAGCACACCAAAAACGGCTCAACATGCGTTAGTATAATGCGAGATTAGGACCGCGCTTGCAAGCGTGCGAGCTGTTCTCGGAGTCTTGCGGCTTCGGCTTCTGCTTGTTCTGCGCGTGTCTCTGCGACTTCTGCGCGTGTCTCTGCCGTCTCCGCAGGCGTTTGAAGCCATTCCCTTGCAACCGGATCATAAATCCCTAAACCTTCATCCTCAACGTGAAAATCTAAATTCAACACCGGGGAGTGTAAACCGCCAACTGCACCTACAGGCACCTCTACATACACACCCTCAACCAACTGAAAACCCATCAATGGCGAGGGTAGATACAGACCTTCTGCATCATAGAGGAAATAGTCCTGAATGTCCAATTCAGCATAGAGTTCCCGCTTGCCGCTTAGATCATTTTGATATGTGCTTTCGCTTGAAAATTCCATGACGAAATCAGGCGTTTTCCCTTCTTCCCAGACCTTATACGTCCGACGCGGTCCTCGACCCAGCCCGAAAACAACGAGGACATCGGGGGCGACCACCCGACGGGGAACGCCCTTCTCGTAATACATCAAAATATCACCGGAGATATAAACGTCCGGTTGTGGCGAGAAATGCGACTCAAGCGTTTGTAAGGTCCATATCAGTTGATCTCTATGAAGGTCGCTGGCTGCCATTGGTTCTCCGTCGCTGTCAGGGTAAATGTCGATTTCTTCTGTGGGGGCATAAGGGATTGGATGCCCCTTTGGATAGGTTTGCATCGGTATGCTCCTTTGCTACGAAATACGTGAAGACATGTATTAAGTGTTTGAGATGGCGTTTGCCTTATATTTTAAGTATATCTATAAATAGGAGTGTTGTCAAACAATTTCAATTTAACCCATCTGACGAAATTTTTGACATGACCTCGCACTATAAGTCTTTTAACGCTGAATGTAACTCCACAGGATAGGGAACGGCTTCTGTCAAATTTTTATGCGAATTCGGTAATTTTTTCAGTTCTGCGATCATTCGTCTCTGAATTTCATGTAGATTTGGAAACTGATATACCAACTCCCCATCTTGGATGATGGGAACGAGGAGCGGTTGTCCTTCGGTGATCGGTTCATCCCAGAGCGTCACACAGTCTTTAGCATAATTCCCAACAGCATCGGTTATGCGGTAAATCTGCTTCTTTCCGGGGACAGTGGCTTTGGCGGGTTCGTCAAGCGACCGCTTCCCAACAGGTTTGCCATCACTTTCGACCAATTTATAGACACCGCCCAAGGCAGAGGGAGCCCCCTCCCCTGTGAGCGAATTGAAATTAGCACCCGTAGCAAGCCGAGTGCCGACCCCGAAACTATCCAGCGGTGCGCCATTTTCGAGTAAGGTGTCTATCTGAAACTCATCAAGTTCATGGCTGGCGATGATTTGAACATAATCAAGTCCATCGGCATCAAGAATACGCCGCACCTCTCTACTGAGGGTCAGTAGGTCCCCGCTGTCCAGTCGAACTGCCCGTAACCTTGTCCCGCGTGCCTCCATCTCTTTTGCAACGATGCAAGCGTTACGGACACCTTGAATTGTGTCATACGTATCAATTAAAAGGGTTGTGCTGTTTGGAAAGGCAGTGGCGTAATCTCGGAAGGCTTCTAACTCGGTCGGACGCTCGGAAACGAATTTATGTGCCATCGTGCCGACATAGGGAATATCAAAATAGTGTCCCGCAAGTACCAACGATGTCCCCTTAGCCCCTCCGATGAAGGCAGCACGGGCAGATAGAATACCGGCATCTCTGCCGTGTGCCCGTCGCGCCCCGAAATCAAAAACCGGTCTACCGCGCGCCGCTTGCACAATCCGTGATGCTTTGGTCGCGATTAACGTCTGGAAGTTCATGACGCAGAGCAGATAGGTCTCAAAAAGTTGGACATCTCTGGAGCGTCCTGTGACGTTGATCATCGGTTCATTCGGAAAAACGGGGGTGCCTTCGGGAACCGCAAAAACGGAACCGTCAAAACGAAAGTCCTTGAGCGAAGCGAGATAGTCAGCCTGTAGGTCGCCACGTTGCGCCAACCAACCAAGGACAGCATCGGTAAAGCGCAAATTTAAGATGTAGTGGATAACCTGCTCCAAACCGGCGGCGATGAGATACTGTCCTTGCGGAACAGAACGGACGTAGTAGTTCGCTGTGATAACGGCATCGTTCTGGGCATTAAAATCTGCTTGTCCCATCGTGAGCTGATAATAGTCAACGAAAAGGGACATGTTATCTTCCGTGAGCAAAGCAGACCTGGGAGCATTCATAGATTTCTTCCCTCGGTAACAACGAGTTTCTGGTTGACCGACAGATTTCGATGCGTGTCCACTTGGCCGGAGGGCCAGACGATTTCAAGGGTATCCACTTTTGTGTGCTTTCCGAGACCAATCTCAAGAGATAGACTATTGGTTGAACCGAACCCGCACCCACCGCTGACCTCTCTGTAAATTGTCCTATCACCAACGCTTAGCGTAACTTTAGCCCCAATACCGTCCCGATTACTTTTCACACCGACCAATTTCAAGGTGAGATAGTTGTTTCCAGTCCCAGTATTCTGGTAGAAGAGATTATGCCACTGGTCCCCGATAAAGGCACCCCCAACCGGGACGTAGATATCAACATCACCATCAGCGTCGGCATCACCGAAGGTCACACCGTGCCCTTTTCCGATGTTGCCTAAACCTAAAGCGACGGTTGCGTCTGTAAAGGTACCATCCCCGTTATTTTGGAAGAGTGCATCTCGTTCCAGTCTTCCCATCTGCGGCGCACCCGTAGCGAGATAGATATCAACGTAACCGTCGCTATTGATGTCCCCGAAATTTGCGCCCATTGCGCCATAGGCGTTGTACAGACCGGACTCCTTTGTGACATCTGTAAAGGTACCATCGCCATTGTTGCGATACAACACCTGTCGATCGCTATCGTGTGTAGCACTCCCTGTAATTTGCCCTGCGATGAAGGCTTGAAACGAACCTGAATTGGAGATGAAAAGGTCGAGATCGGCATCGTTGTCCACGTCCAAAAAGAAGGTAACAAAGGCATCCGTAACAGAGAGATTCATACCAGCCGCCGCCGTTACATCCGTGAACGTGCCGTCTCCGTTGTTACGATAGAGAACGTTAGACTGTCCATAATTGACAACGTGTAAATCAATGTATCCATCTTTATCGTAGTCTCCCCAAGCGGTTCCCAGAGAATTGCCAGTGTTCGCCACACCCGCCGTCTCAGCGGTATTCGTGAAAGTGCCATCACCGTTGTTACGATACAAGACATTCGCAGCACCGTCCCCGATAACCCCATTCGCAATATAGAGATCGATATATCCATCGTTGTCATAATCCGCCCAGGCGGCACAGAAACTGCTTTGTGGGTCGGCGACACCGGCGGTATGCGTTACATTCGTAAACGTTCCGTCTCCGTTGTTACGATAAAGCGTGTTTTCCGCTGCGCCTGACCAACCGCCACGCGTGATGTAGAGATCCGGGTAGCCGTCGTTATCGTAATCGGCAAAGAGCGAGCCCCAGCCGCCTCTCGGATCGGCAACCCCGGCTTGCTCTGCTACGTCTGTGAACGTGCCATCCCCGTTATTGCGATAAAGGACGTGGGGTTGATACGTCCCGACGGCAACGATATCCAAATCTCCGTCATTGTCATAGTCCCCCCAAGCACTGCCGCGTCCACCATCCACTTTGTTCATCTTTAAATTAGGGGCAATATTGGTGAATTGGCTGTCGGCTATCGGCTGTCGGCTATCAGTTAAGAGTCGGGAATCGGAGTTCCCTCCTACAATTTTGAATTCCGCTGGTAAGTCTTCAGGGTAGCCGCCGAGTTGACTATAGGCTGTCCATAAATTCCATAGGGTTTCGGGATCGCGGGGTTTGAGGCGGAGGGACTCTTTGAAATTTGCAACGGCTTTTTCAGGGTTACTGTGGCGGAGGTGATAGACACCGAGATAGTAATAGGCACCGGAATGGCGGCGGTAATTTTGGATGATGTTCTCAAATCTTTCGGCTGCCTTGTCCGCCTCACCGAGCCGAAATTCGGCTAAACCGAGTTGTAGCATCGCCTCAAGGTTATTGGGTTCGAGTTCCAACACCTTTTCAAACTGCCGCTTAGACGCGGAGAGGTCGGGGACGAGCATTTGCTGTGGCGCGCCTAAGAAATAGCCTAACCTAATGCGTGCATTCGTATCGTCAGGGTTCACCTCGAGCGCGTTTGTAAGTGCAGCAGTAGAATCAGAAAAGCGTTGCTGATAACTAAAAACTTGCGCTAACGTTAGGTAAGCCCTTGAAAGCATATCCTTCGTTTCGGGTACCTGTTTAAGCGAGCCTATCAATGTCTGTAAGGTCTCTTCGGCGCGTGTGAACGCCTGCTGTCTGATATAGGTCCGCGCCAACTGCATACGTGCATCGTGGGCATTGGGATCTATTTGCAAGCACGCCTGAAATGCTTTTTCGGCTTCAGCGAAGTTATTTACGTCGAGCGCGTCAATCCCTTTCTGATATTGTGCTGCGAATTGTGGGGAGATTTTAGGCTGCGACGTATCTGTATTATTGCACGCGAGAAAAAAAAGAAAAACAAAAATCGTCAGAACCGGGATTTTTATGATTTTAAGATTTGCTATGATTACTGGACTTCTAATCATGGCACATCTGATAATCTTATCAATCATAGTTCAGACCTTTATTCGTTAGCCAATCTCGCCTTCAATTCTGCTTCTTGAACGGGTCGTGCTAAATCCATGAGATAGATCCGCATGTGATCTGAACGGTCGGAACTAAACACAAGTCTTTTTCCATCTTGCGAAAGGCTGGGTTCAAAATGGGCACCAACATGGTTCGTCAGTTGGGTTTTGTTTGTGCCGTCTGCGTTCATCATCCAGAGCGTGTAATGGTTATGCGCATTAGAGACATAAATAATCTGTTTACCATCGGGTGTAAAAGTTGGTTGATAATGGCTTGCGTCTTCGTAAGTGAGCTGCTTTACCGCGCCTCCCTCTGCGTTCACGCTGAAAATCTGATAGATGTCATCTACCATTGAAGTGAAGGCGATCTGCTTTCCATTCGGCGCCCACGTTGGATGTCCATCGTCTACACCGTTATGTGTCAGCTGCATCTTATTCGTGCCATCGGTATGAATGATGTAGATTTCTAAAGTATCGTTATTGTCGACGCTCCCAGGCGTGCTCTCGTTTCCCTGTGTTCTCAACCCCCCTTGATCCCCCCTTATCAGAGGGGTAGAGGGCCTTGGTGCTCTGGATTCAAAAGCGATTTTCTGTCCATCAGGCGAAAAGACGGGGGCGCGATGGGCACCCTCTATATCAATTAAGGGACGTTGGTTCCTGCCATCAATATCCATGAGGTAAATTGAGGCACTGCTCGGATCAGAACCGCTTGCTTGGACAGGTGGGAGCATCATACCGCCGCGGGTACGCTCTGTCACAAACGCGAGCGACTTTCCATCGGGCGAAAACGCTGGCATGTATTCGTCGAGTTCATCGGTATGTGTGAGTTGACGCAGCGCACGCGTGTTGAGGTCCATGAGAAACAGCTCAGCGTTCTGAAGGCGGTTTGAGGCAAAGGCAAGCCATTTTCCATCCGGCGAGATTGCGGGACTATAATCGTCCGTGTACTTCGCCGTGAACGTCATCATGTTTCCTTTTTCAGTGAAGGTCTGCTCGTAATCGTCGCTGCCTTCCGTGCGGAGGCGTTGGGTGTGGTAGGCATCACCTGTGAGCGCCGCTAACTGAAGGCGGACCTCCTTCTCAAGAGGATTACGCAATAGATGCTGAAACTGGGAAATGGCGAGGTCACGATTCCCTTCGTGCCAGTGGAGGCGACCGAGTGCAAGTGTGATTTCTGGACGTTGGGGTGCTAATCGTTGCGCGCTTTTGAAGGCATTGGCTGCTTGGGAGGTATCTTTTAAGTGTTCATACGCCAAACCGAGTTGGTAATAAGCTTCGGCATTGGAGGGATTCTGCTTAAGTGCCGCCTGAAACTGCTGAATGGCAGCAGTCGTATCACCCACTTCAAGAAACGCTTTGCCGCGTTCAATGGTGGGATCTCCGCCGCACGAGAGCAGGATTAGGAGTACGGAAGCAGCCAGAACCGGGATTTTTATGATTTTAAGATTTGCTATGATTACTGACTCTCTAATCATGGCACATCTGATAATCTTATCAATCATAGTTCAGACCTCTTTGCCGATGGCTATTCCTGTGTTATACGGAGCCTTTGGTTTGTCGGCACATTATGAAGTGTGTGTGTGTCGCCGTTCGACCAGATGACCTGCACACTTTCAACCTGTGTGGCACTTCCCACGCCAAACTCGGCGATAAAGCTATTAGAGGACATGTAACTATCGCCTGCGTAAATCTCGCGTATCTGTGTCCGATTTGCCGTTTTCACTTGAATCTTCGCACCGACAGCGTTTCGGTTGGCGTTCGTGCCAATTAATTGCACATGCAGCCAATTGTTACGGTTTCCACCATCATTGCGCAACAGAGTCGGCCGTGCATAGTTATTGACGATGAAAATATCAACATCACCATCATTGTCGTAGTCGCCAAATGTCGCACCGCGCCCGACTCGAATCGGAAGCACAGCGATCCCAGTGATCCCACTCACATCGGTGAAGGTGCCGTCCCCCTCATTGCGGAACAGGACATCGCGTTGAGCGATAAGCACTTGCGGACGCTTGAGTTCTTGGAAGGTGCTACCGTTCGTCACGAAGATATCTAAATCGCCATCGTTGTCGTAATCAAAGAGCGCGGTTCCCCATCCAATCTCCTTGATGCTCGCTTCGGCAAGCATAGCCGTATAAGATTCATCGACGAACCTGATATGTTCGGCAGCCTCTTCCTCTTTCAAGAGATTTCTGTAGAGGGCGTTTTCTTCGTCAACCCAATGGCTGATAAAAAGATCTACATCCCCATCGCTGTCGTAATCCCCGGCAGCAAGTCCCATGGAACCCCGAAAGTCAGCTGCCCACGACTCGGCACTCACATCCGTAAAGACCCCGCTCCCATCATTCCGATAGGTATAGTTGACAGAGGTATCATTTGCGACGTACAAATCAAGATCGTTGTCGGCGTCAAAATCGCTGAAGATGGCTTGCATACTTCTGCCTCCCGGTGCAGCGACACCCGCTTCAGCCGTTACATCCGTAAACGTGCCGTCCCCGTTGTTGCGATAAAAGACATTATCCTGTGGCTCAAAGACATGGGGATTGAGGGCACTCGGTACGGGTTTGCCAGATTGTAAGGATTCCTCCTTCATCTGCTCCAACGCTTCTAAGTCGTAGGTGACGTAGTTGCAAACATAGAGATCCAAATCGTTGTCGCCATCTACATCAGCGAAGGCAGCCCCTGTGCTCCACAATTCACAACCGACCCCAGCGGTTCCCGTCACATCACGGAAAGTGCCATCGCCGTTATTGCGGTAAAGCACATTCGCCCCATAATTGGTGACGTACAGATCAATATTGCCGTCGCCATCATAATCCGCGAAAACGCATCCCATCCCGTAGCCTTGATGTCCAACGCCTGCGGTCTTAGTAATATCTGTAAACGTGCCGTCCCCATTGTTCCGATAGAGAACATTGGCAGTCGGCGAACCCACAGGATTCCCGTTTTGTTTAAAAGCTCCAGGAAGATTCACAATATAGAGGTCAATGTTCCCATCGTTATCTATATCGGCGAACCCGGCACCGGATCCCATGTCTTCAGGGAGCAGACTGGAGCGAGCGCCACTTGAATGCTGAAAACGGATACCCGCTGCATCGGTGACATCAACATAGGTAACCGCTGCTACAGGCACAGCTATTAGCAGAATGAACAGCGAACAGCAAACAGCGAATAGCAGACAGCGAACAGGGGTACATTTCATAATTTTCCTTACGTTTCAAGAAAATTTGTAAAGATAGCGCGATTGAGAAAGCGTTCGTCGTTGAGGATTTGCTGGAAGAGCGGAATTGTGGTTTTTATGCCCTCAATTTTGAATTCAGACAATGCGCGGTCTAATCGTGCAATTGCCTCTTCGCGGTCTCTACCACTTGCGATAAGTTTTGCGACAAGTGAATCGTAATGGGGGGGTACGGTATAGCCCGTGTAGAGGTATCCATCGACCCGAATACCTATGCCGCCCGGAGGCTCATAGGTAGTGACCAGCCCTGGCGAAGGCATAAACTGATTCGCGGGATCTTCGGCGTTAATTCGACACTCAATCGCGTGTCCTTGTATCTCAATATCAGATTGGCTGTATCCGAGTTCCTCACCCATTGCGAGTCGGATTTGTTCTTTAATGAGATCAATGCCCGTAACGCTCTCAGTGATAGTATGCTCCACCTGAATACGCGTGTTCATCTCAAGGAAATAGAAATTGTCATCTTTATCCACAACAAATTCGATAGTGCCAGCGTTCGAGTAACCGATGGATCTTGCGGCTTTTGCGGCGGCTTTACAGATGTCAGATCGAAGTTTAGAGGGAATAGAAGCGGCGGGTGCTTCCTCAAGGAGTTTCTGCTGCTTCCGCTGGATAGAACATTCACGTTCACCCAAGTGAACGACATTGCCGTGCGTGTCCGCTAAGATTTGCACTTCAATATGCCGTGCCTCCTCAATCCACTTCTCGATATAGACATCGCCATTACCAAAAGCCGCCTCACCTTCAGCCTTGGCAGTACGAAAGAGGTTCATCAAGCTGGGTCGGTTCTCAGCGATCCGGATGCCGCGCCCACCGCCACCTAAGACGGCTTTAATCCCGACAGGATAACCAATCTTCTCAGCGAGTTGCGCTGCCTCCTCAGCAGTATCGACCGTCCCTTTTTTATCCTTTCTGCGCCTACTACTTTGGCTGCCGGGGATCAACTTCAAGCCAGCCTTCGCTGCTGTTTCCAATGCCTTTACCTTGTCCCCCATTGTCCGAATATCCTCAACAGAAGGACCGATGAACCGTATTTCGTGTGCCTCACAAATCTCAGCGAACTGTGCATCCTCCGCGAGGAAACCGGCTCCCGGATGAATAGCATTGACGTTCGCAAAATCGGCGACAGAAATAATATTGGCATATTTGAGATAACTCTCTGCTGACGGTGGGGGTCCGATGCAATATGCCTCGTCAGCGTATTTAACATGGAGCGCTTCTTCATCAGCGGTAGAGAAAATAGCGACCGTCTTAATTCCCATGTCTTTACATGCGCGGATAATACGGACAGCGATTTCACCGCGATTTGCGACTAATATTTTTTTTATCATATTTTTAACAATTAAATCTGGGCACCGTTCCACTACGTTTCACGGTGATTTTCGTCTAAGTCAACTGGATTTGAGTTATGAAAGGTTTTCACAGATGCAGCAGCTCAAGCTGAATAGCAAAAAAAACTATTGTTGCTTGATTCGGAAGAGGGGTTGGTTATATTCAACTGCGTCACCGTCTTCAACGAGGATCTCCAAAATCTCACAGCTAAAAGGTGCTTCCACTGGATTATAAGTTTTCATAACTTCAAGAACCGCTACAGGTTCACCAAGACTGACGACATCGCCAACCGCAACAAAGGGGGGTTCATCAGGTCCTGGCGCCCGGTAAAAACGCGAAGGCATCGGCGCATTGATGAAGATATTTTCGACCTGCTCACCCTCTGCAATATCCACATCCTCAACAGGTAGGCTTTGTGGACTTACCGCGATGCTCGTCTCCACCGGTTGTAAGGGAAGATTTTCATACTTAGATGGACTCCCGGGGTGTCTGGAAACTTGGACTTCCAGTTCATTTTCACGGATGCGGACTTCTGTAAGGTCAGTGCGCTCCAGAATCGCTGCCAGCTGTTCAACGAGTTCCAGCACGCCGCTGAAGTCCTGTTCCGTAGGTTGGGATTTGCCCTTAGCTTTATTTTCACGCATTTGTTTATTGGCTATCAGCAGTCAGCAGTCGGCAGTCGGTTAAGAGGCAATCTGTAACAATTTTCGAGTCTTGGAATACACCAAGCCAGTAAAGCTTGCTACAAACTGTACTCGGTCTCCGAAAGCCGAAAGCCGAAAGCCAACGGCTCCTATATCCTTTCTACATATTTTCCGGTACGCGTGTCAACTTTGATGCGCGTTTCGTTTTGAACAAATAGTGGGACGTTAACAACTGCGCCCGTCTCAAGCGTAGCACGTTTTGAACCACCGCTCACTGTATCACCTCGTAACCCTGGGTCCGTCTCAACGATTTGGAGTTCAACGAAGTTAGGGAGTTCAAGTGCAAGAGGGGTTGAATCCTCCATTTTGATAGTGACCGTCTCGCCTTCCTTTAGGAATTTCAAGTTATCACCAACAAATTCGACAAGTAGCGAATGTTGCTCAAAGGTTTCGTTGTCCATAAACCACAAACTATCGCCATCCCTATACATATACTGCATCCGATGATCCCTGACCTGCACGGTCTCAATGTCTTCATTGGAACGGAATGTCCGATCCAAGACAGCACCATCGCTAACGCGCTTAATTTTTGTGCGAGCAAAGGCACTGCCCTTCCCCGGTTTGACATGTTGACAATCAACTATAGTGTAAATCGTATCGTTAAGTCGGATAACCAATCCGTTACGTAAATCGTTAAGTGCCGCCATTTTCACCTCGTTTAGCGGTTATTAGTTGTCAGTCGTCGGTTGTCGGTTAAGAGCAGTTTGTAACAATTCACGGCTCCCTGGATACCTCAAGGGGGTAAATTGTTACAAGAAACCCTCTTAACTTATAACTTATAACTTATAACTAACAACTATTCAATTAAGGCAAGTGCCTGTTGCAATGCCTTGGCTCTGTGACTCATTTGATTTTTTATGTTTTCTCCCAATTCGGCGAAGGTCTGTTCATAGCCATCGGGTACAAATATCGGATCATACCCGAACCCACTCTCGCCAACAGGAGCATGCGTGATGCGTCCTTCGCAAATACCGATAACAACTTCAGGATCCGTATCCGGACGCACGACTGCGATTGCGGCGACAAAACGGGCACGCCGATCTGTAACACCTTTAAGAACTTCAAGGAGACTCGCAATCCGTTTTGCATCCGTCGCATCTTCACCCACCCAACGTTTGGAGTTAACACCGGGTGCCCCATGAAGGGCGTTGACTTCCAATCCTGCATCGTCAGCAAGTGTAAGATGTCCAGTATATCGGGCAATTACAGATGCTTTCTTAATAGCATTTTCAGCGTACGTTACCCCATCCTCAACGACTTCTGGCGCGTCAGGATAGGACTTTAAGGATATAACTTCAATGGCTGTCGGCTCTCGGGTCGCTTCGCTTTCGGCTTTCAGCGAAAGATCATTGTGCGGACCGCAATCGTTAGCAGCAACCATACAATCTACTGACAGCCGATAGCCGATAGCCGATAGCCCCTTCGCGAGTTCTCGGACTTTGCCTTGATTACGCGTTGCCAATACAAGCTTCATCTAAACCCTCTACCATCATGCGATTCTGTAATCGAATGAGCTCTTGGATACCGTTAACAGCGAGATCCAACATCTGGTCGTAATCCTCACGCGAAAACGGGGTCTCTTCCGCAGTACCCTGTATTTCTATAAACTTCCCGCTTCCGTTCATCACGACGTTCATATCAACATCGGCAGTTGAATCCTCAGTATAACAGAGATCCAACATCGGTTCGCCTTTAATCAACCCTACACTGGTCGCGGCAACGTTATCGGTGATCGGAAAGTTTTTGATTTCTTTTCTGTCAACAAGCCCACGACAGGCATCCCATAAAGCGATAAAAGCGCCAGTAATAGCGGCTGTGCGTGTCCCACCATCGGCTTGAATAACATCACAATCTACCCAGATTGTTCGCTCTTCCAGTGCATATAAATCGACAGCGGCGCGTAAGGAACGACCGATAAGGCGTTGAATTTCTTGCGTTCTTCCACCGATGCCCCCACGGGTGACTTCCCGCTGCATTCGCTCAGAGGTAGAACGCGGTAGCATCGAGTATTCTGCCGTTACCCAGCCCTTTTTCCGGATCCGTTGCGTACGCATGAAACGCGGTTGCTGATCTATCACAGAAGCGGTACAGATCACATGGGTGTCCCCTGTTGCGACAAGGACTGAACCTTCGGCATGTTTAATATAGTGTCGTTTGATTGTGACGAGACGCAACTCATTCGATTGCCGTCCATCTTCTCTTTCCATCCTTGATCTCCATGTATTGACTATCAGTTATGGCTATCGGCTATCAGGGCGTTCCGCTACGCTCCACTCTTAGCAATCAGCAAAGAGAGGCTTAGGAAAGGGACAAACGTCCGCAACTGCCACACGACTTAACTGACTGCTGACAGCCTTAAAACTGATGGCTATTCTACTATAAGGCTCTGAGAAATTCTAATGCCTTGGTATAACTTTTTCGCTCAAGATAGTGCAGAAGCATCTTAGGTGCAGTTGGTGCGAGCGCCTGAGACAGTACATCAATGCCTTCCAACTGCTCCATTATATCCTCGCCTGTCTCAATCCGTTGCATCATCGTTTCCAAGGTTTGCGTAAGTTCAGAAATTTGTTCAACTTGCATCCGATGCCTCCCCCTCCTCAATGGCTTTGCAGGTACGTAGGTGTACATTTTTAGGTGCTGGATCATATCCCTTCCATGCATACGGATCAACACCAGAGACCGGAATGACACAGCGTCGATCCGCACTGGCGGGACGCTCGCCCTCCTGGATTGACCACGGTAAAAGCGACCATGAATTGCAGTAATGGTTCACCAAGACCCGTCGATATGTATCTCCACGGTTTTTACGAGAACGGTGGAGGAGATAACCGTTAAAAAACACCAATGTGCCGGTCGTAACCTCAACAGGTACCTCATCGGTCTCATCAAAACCGTAGCTCTCTGGCGTAAAATCGAACTCATCAGGATTTTCGTGAGATCTTTGAGGGTAGAGGTATCCGCGGCGATGCGAGCCAGGGAGAACCCATAAACACCCATTCTTTATCGTTGCATCGTCCATGGCTATCCACGCGCCAATCAAGGAGCGGTCGCGGGTCGGAATATAAATTTCGTCCTGATGCCATGCCTGTCCTTGAAAATTGGGAGGTTTAACAAACAGCATTGACTGCATACACTTGACGCTTCCATCCCAATAGGGTAGATGTGCAGCGGTTATCTGGCTCAAGATACCACATATTTTTGGGTGCTTGACGTATCTTTCAATAATAGCGCTGACAAAATGTGGCTGATGAATGCAAAGGATACGACCGATAGCCTCGTCATCACTAATAGCGTTAGGGAGCGGTTTCAGGCTTTCACACGGATACCCGCCTTTAGCGAGCGTCACGGTATCCTGCCGGAGCTCCTCTATTTCATCAAGAGACAGCAGATCCGGGACAACGAGATAACCGTCTTGGACAAAAGATTGAATCTGTTCGTCAGATACGATTTTTGGCACTTCAATCGGTGCACTTGGTTCAAAGTTCATTTTTTTAAAGTACGCTCCGCTTTAACTGTTAATGTCTGGCGTGCGCTTCGCAAACTAACAGTTTGCGGTACAAGCAAGCCTTTTATCGAACTCACGTTAACTTATAACTCGATTCAATAGCTAAACACGGTTCGCCAAGAACATCTCTGTTACCGCCAGAGCAAAGACTGCTAACATGAGATACATCCAGACATCCTGTCTGTTCTCAACATCCTCGTGGTACTGTGCGATGAGTTCTGCGGTAGGTGTGTCCTCAGCGGACTCATCCACAGTCCCTTTCAACATACTCGTAAGTTCTTCCACATCACGCGCGGCGAGGTCAGATTCTGTTGCCTCTGTGTTAATCACAAAATAGCGAGACGCAGCACCGGATGCGTGGATGGAATAGATGCCCGGTATCGTCGTGTCTGTATAAAGGACGCTTGTAGTCGTGTTATTTTCGTCGGACTGCAAGCGAGTTTCGACACCGTTTGGGTTGAAGATCGCGACCACTCGGTCCCGTCCCCCTCCAGTCGTCTCAGTTTCAACATCGAGTTCAATGCTATCACCGACGCGATAATCCGGACTTGTCTCTACATCCTTGAGTGCGAGGTATTTAATTGCCTCATGCAAGAAAGGCAGATAAACAGCCCGTATCGGTAGATCGTTCCACTCCCGGTCTATTGTCGAGGTAAAGCAGAGCACACGTCCGGGAGTCCTTATACCGGTGTCGCCGTAAGATTTTTCAAAAAGTGCCGGACTCCCATCATCATAAGCTGCGATGACGGTTGCATCTGCTGTCGGGACGGCTTGAAAAACTCTGTAAAACCGCGCTTTCCCGAAATCACCATGGTTCGGTTCTTTAAACGTTGCAAAAATTGGGTGTTCATACTTCACGGTTGCAAGGACCCGGAATTGTTCACGATCAAAGGCATCTCCAACGGCTTGAACGAAGTTGCACGGCATCAAGCCCTCCGCGCCGCCGAGGTGTTGTTCATAGACATCCGCATCAAAATTATCACCGACTGTCACAATCAAGCCGCCGCCTGCTGCGACGTAAGTTTTTATGCGATCCGCTTCAGTTGGAGAGAATCGCGCAACATCGGCAAGGATAAGCACATCGGTACGTGCCAGCATCGCAGCATTGGGAATGGTTGTCGACTCGCTGAAATCAATTGGAACGGCATCACTTCCGGCTGTAAATGCCATTTCCATGAAAAAGGTTTCTGGTTTCTGAAACGAGCTGCGCGTCCGAGACCTGTTACCGACGGCATGAACTTTGATAGACTGTAGACTCTGTAAGGTGAAATAGCGTTTGTTGTCAACCGCAAGTCCGTCTTCTGGAAGTTCAACCCACCCCGTATGTGTCGCCTCGTCTTGGAAATCAATTCTGAAGACGGCATCTGCTAAGTCGTCTGGTTCAATGTCGATCAGGACGGTTTGAATCATATTTTCATCGATAAAAAGGCGAACGGGTAAACTTTCAACAGGTTCATCCCCGTAGTTGTGGACGCGAGCGACAAGATGTGAGACTTGCTGCTCGTTCAAAATAACAGGTGGCACACTGATACCTGTAATAGCGAGATTCTTGGACTGTTCGCTGCTGACATTAATAAACTCAATTTGGACATCAGGATTGAGTTTGTCCGTCTCAATAAAGTTCTCCCAACCTCGCTTTTGCATATCGCTGATGAGATACACCTGCTTCTGTCCGATAGGAATAGATTCAAGAATCTCATTTGCGGTTTGCAAGGCATCTAAATAATCCGTGGGTTCATAGGTAACTTCCGCCGCATTTAAAGCCGATCTGAGATGCGAGAATTCTGAACCGAGCGGCGCGACGACCCGTGCTTTATCTGATGAAAGGATGAGGCATGCTGCATCCGTTGAATCCAGCCCGCCCAGAATTTTGGTTCCTTCTGCTTTGGCATCTTTGAAGACTTCCTCATACTGCATACTATAGGAGGTATCGAGAATAATAACCGCATTTCGTTTCCCACCAATCTTCTGCGTAATGACGGGGGCTGCAGCGAAAAAGGGTCGCGCAAACGCCACACCGAGCAGTGCCAATATCAGAATACGCATCAATAGGAGTAGCCAACGTTTCAGTTTATGTCGGCGGACGTTCGTCTGATGCGACATCTGAATGAAACGCACTGTACTGAATATGAGCCGCCTGGCACGCTCCCGATTCAACAGATGTAAAATAATCGGAATCGACGCGCCTATGACACCGGCTGCTACAAATAAGGGTGCTAAAAATCCTAATCCAAACATTCTTAACTATTAAATCTGGTCACCGTTCCACTTCGTTTCACGGTGGTTTTCGGTTAATTCTAACCGCCTCTGGGTCATGGTGGTCTAAAGTTGGGAAGTGTGCTAAAGTGAACTAAAGTCTGTAAAGTTATGAAGGGGACCTGATTAACACAAGGTCTCTTACAACTTTGAACTTGCAAACTTTGAACTTGCAAACTTTACGGGTCTCTTACAACTTTGAACTTGCAAACTTTCAACTTTTAAACTTTACTGCCCTGACTGCTGATAGCCGATAGCCGACAACTACTTAAAGAATCCCTTGCCGTTTGGCAAGATAGGAAGCGAGTGCGAAATCAATCGGTGTCGCTGTGGTTATCAGGTTATAATCAATATCCGCTTGCCGCAGTGCAAGCCTGTAGGTCTCAAGAAATGCGTTGAAATTATTCAGATAACTCTCCTGAATCGCTTGTGGTGTCGTGATAATCTCAGCGTCGTTTTCCGCATCAATAAAACGGATAAGGGCTTCGGAACTGCGTCCTGTCTCAAAGTTAGCGAAATCAATTTCCTGCTGCGCAAGGACGTGAAAAACAATCACTTCATGCCCCTCATATCGGAGATGCTCCAAACCAGAGATAACCTCTTCCTGATTTTCATCATAAAGGTCAGAGATAAAAAGGACTAACCCACGCTTCGTCAAGCGCTCTGCGACTTGATGCAGCGGCATTCCCATTCGGGTGGTTTTCGCGGTTTGTAAGGTTTCCAATGTGAGCAAGATAGAATGCAGGTGTGACGTGCTACTCCTTGCGGGGAAATACTGATGCAGCGTATCATCAAAATAAGCGAACCCAATGGCATCCCGCTGCTTTGCCATAAAGTAGGCAAGTGACCCGATGAGGTAGCTGGAATATTGGAGTTTTGTCAAGGTCTGTGCAGCTGCTCCCTGATCCGTAGCCTCGTTTTCGGGTATATCATCTACCGGGTGCGCCATAGATTCGCTGGTATCCAGAAGCAAGTAGCAATTGAGATTGGTTTCCTCCTCAAACTGCTTGATATAGTATCTATCCGTCCGAGCATAGGCTTTCCAATCTATGTGTTTGGTATCATCACCGGGCATGTACTGTCTATACTGAGCAAATTCGACACTAAATCCATGATACGGGCTTTTATGGAGGCCTGAAATAAAACCTTCGACGACGAATTTAGCAATCAATTCAAGATTTCCGATTCGGGCAAGAATTGATGGATTTAGGAATCTGCGTCCCTCTGACTGGTTTTGCATCTATAATTACGCCCTTTATATCGCTCGAAACGACATCCTATTTCTTTTTTAAGATGAGTAGCGTTAGGTCGTCAAACTGATCGGCTTCGCCTTGAAAACCCATTACGGCACCGTGGAGATGCTCTCGGATCGCTTCAGCACTCACATCTTTGCATGCCTTTGATGCCTCCACCAGCCGTTCTTCCTCATAATACTCATCCTCAATGTTAACCGTTTCTGTGACGCCGTCCGTATAATATATGACCACGTCCCCACTAACGAGTTCGATATGTTCGGCTTCATATTCAGCGATACTTGAGACCATATCGTTTGGAAACATTCCGAGTGGGATACCGCCGACCTCTTCACCGAGCCACTTACAGGTTCCATCTTTTCTCACGAGGAGCGGCGGATTATGACCGGCATTGAGGGTTGTCAGGATATCTGTTTCGGGATTAAGATGACTATAGAAGAAAGTTGCATATTTTTCTTCAGTGCCGCTGGCGTAAAGGAGCGAATTGAGTGTCATCGCCATTTCAGTGAGTTCAGTATACACGGTTGATGGGCACACTCCATTTTCAGTGTCTCCTGATGTGGATGTATTAACACGAGATAATTCAGAGATGAGCCCCGCTCGCAAGGTTGCCATGAGCAGTGCTGCTTGCATCCCCTTTCCAGAGACATCAGCGATCGAAAGTCCCCAATGTCCAGTAGGTAAAGCAATACAATCATAATAGTCGCCGCCGACGGGCCCCCGGGGTTCATAGTGCCCTGCGACTTCATAGCCGGGAATGTCAGGGAGATCGTCTGGAATGAGGTTTTCTTGGATCTTGCGTGCCTCTTCCATTTCCGCTTGTAATTGGCGTGCCTCAAGTGCTTCCTGATGGAGGTGTGCGTTCTCAATAGCCACGCCCGCCTGCTTGGCAAAAGAGTCGAGTAAAACCACATCTTCATCGGTAAAAGGTGCGATCCGCCCCCCACGCTCTTCCTTGTCCCCGACGACAAGAACGCCTAAAACATCACCGTCGCGTCCAGAGATAGGGACCGCCATCAAAGTCTTGCCCCCGAAAAGCGTATCCGACTCCGGCAAACAGTGGCCGGGCAACCCATCCTTTGCAACAGACTTCAGCATATCGACCGATGTTGCTTCTTGAGACGCTGGCACTTCTTCCCCACAAGAGATAACCAGCGCATTCCCGTTCTGCTGTGCTGTGGCACTTTCAACCAATGTCTCAGGAAAGGCATAACTGAGTTCAAGTTCCTGCTGTTCTGGGCGTGTGAGCATGAGTGCGCCAGCATTGGCATCCAAAAACGAAACGGCTTGTAGGACGACCTGCTCCGCAGCATCTTCAGGCTGCAAGAGCTGACAAATTTGTGGTGCGCTCTCAGCGAGCATGAAGAGGCGAAACTTTTCACTCTGGATACCTTCCACCATCCGCGAATAGGCAATAGCGATCGAAATTTGGTGGGCGAGGGTTGTCAACAATTCCTGTTCCCATGCGACGAGTGTCTCCCTCCCCAAAAATCGCCCTAAACCAATCATACCCAAGAATTCATCTTGAATCTTTAGGGGAACCCAGAGCCTGATATCAACAGTTTCAACGAGTTCTGCACTCCGGGCAAAGAACGCCTCAAGCCCTACTGGGGGTGTGTTATTCTCAATGATTGGATGTTGTAGTAAATTCGCAACTTCCTCTGATTCAATAGGAATTGAGGGGAACACCTGTTCAGGTGTCGATGCGATTACATCGAGATTGTTTCCGGTAGGATGGTAACGCAGAATCACACCGCGCGTGACTTGCAAGGTTCCAAGCGTGATACGCAGATAGGTTTTGCTTGAATGGTTAAAGTTACCATAGCCGGAGATGAGCGTTTGCCCCAAATGCTCTAACTCGGACAGACTAAATATGAGCCGTTCCATAGTCTGTTCGGCGGTGTTCTGTGTGCCGTGGGCTTGCTGCGAATCGCGATCTAAAATAGGCTCGCTTAAATCTTTCATGTGTTGCATCCAGATATTGGTCAGTAATTCCCTTCACGTGCACAAACTGGAAAGTTTGTGCTACAAGCGGCAACTTAGGTTATATCTATATCTTACAAAACGATTTTATATCTATTATTACAAGGCAGTCGATAACCCACAGGAACAGAGGTTCCACAAAATACGCAGCTGAACATAGCAGAAGGATAAATGTCAATCTTCCTCGAGCGCCAAACCTGTCGTAAGCGAAGGCTATAGATTCGCAATAGCGGATTCTTCATCCGGGAAAATGCCGGCGTACTTAGCGAGTGCCATCATACGAAAAGTTCGCTCCTGTGTAGCTGACAACCCACAGAAATTCAAAGCCCCTTCCCGTTCATGAAGTGCCTCAATAATTTCGATAAGTATAGATATACCGATACTATTAATAAGTGTTGTTTTCTCAAGATTGATAACGAGCTGCGTATAACCGTTCCCAATGAGTTCCTTTGCCTTATCAGCGAGTTGCTCGCCAAGGGCATCATTCAGGTACCCAGCCGTCTCAATCACTGCGTGTTCTCCGTCTTCACGGATTTGGATATCGAATTTATTCAAAATCCTTACCTCCTTAGCTTCCTAACATGGACTTGCGAGTTACGCCGTAGATATAAAGGTAGTACGTAGCAAAAACCTATCGTTGAACAACAAATTGTAACACAAATTTAGGGACTCTCCTCAGCGAATCCCCCATTGTGTTATGGGTGTAGCGAAACGTCACATTCCGTTATCCTCTCTTTTTCTTTTTGACGCTCACAGTTGTTCCGTTAGGGCTGCTTTCTATATCCACTTCATCCATTAGGGATCTAATAATTTGCAATCCCCGTCCGCGCTTACGTAGGTCGGTATGTACGCTTGGGCTCCCGAGTACACGGCTCCCGTCGAGTGTATCTGTCGAGATACCGACCCCTCGATCTGTAACTTTAAACTGCAGCTCATCCGCCATAAGCAAAAATTCAATATGAACTTCCTGATCGTCGCTCTTGCTATGCTCAAAAGCGTTGATACAGGTTTCGATGATCGCGAGTTGAATTTCCTCGACCTCTCCTTCCCCGAAATCCATTAATTCGGCAAGAACAGAGGCTGTCTTAGCTGCAGCAAGTTCCATATCAGGATACATAGGTATAGTGAGGATTACGCGTTTGGCTATATCTGACACGTTGCGTTTCCCTCCTTGCTATGACTCATGTTTGTATTGGAATCCACAAAATTCGCTTCGGTCTGTGTTTTCCGTTTCCATGGGCAGGCAATGAAGTATCGAAAAAAAGAATTGAGTTGCTTCCCACCGAGGCTGTAGATGCAAACTTATGAAAACTTGGTTAAATCATATCATATTTTTTTTATTTATGTCAAGTTTTTTATCGGACGGAACTTTTTGTTTTATCAACAATCCAGCGAGCGTCCGCTATCCGCGCCCTTGCTTCCGATAGTTCTGGCTGGTAACTTGCGAATTTGACGCTATCACAATTCGAGAGTAATTGCTGAATCCGGTCAACATGAGCGGTATCTATCCGTTCGCGTCGCATTGTGCGAAGCAAGGCAGTTGTCGTTAACTCCAACGCCGGAATTTGATAACGTCCATAGATATACTCTCGAAGGACGTACGCGATTTGTGTGTGATATGTCTCCATATCGCCGCGTTTGAGCCAATCTGAGGCTTCAATTGCCGCTAATTGTTCATAAGCGACTTCATGCGGTAGCTGTGTGTCATCTTCTTGCGTTGGAGACCCCGGCAAGGGTTGCGGACGTTTTCGGACATAGAACCACGTTGAAACGGCTATAAAACCGAGTAACACCGCGCCACCAATAAAGTAGAACCATAGGCTCTCCGTTATCTCCAACGGTGGTTTAATGTCACGCAAGCCCTGAACGTCTACAGTCCCTTGTATAAGGATTTGTGTGAGAATAGACATATTTTTCGCGGAAAGGTGAGAAGGATAACGTATAGCAGAAAAAATACGAGATGCGATTTTATGTCGTAAGTGGTTGAATGACTATCGACTTCGGTGAAGTTGGGCAGGCGTATTGGCAGACCCCGCATCCTGTGCATCCTGAATCCATCACTTCTACAACGCCATCTGATGTCAGGTGAATCGCGTCGCTTCCAATAGGACAGGTATCAACACAGTAGGTACAATCTACTGCTTTGGTGCGGAGACAGGTTTCTGGGTTGAAAACCGCCACCCCGATTTTAATGTCTTCAGCATAAACGGGTTGTAAGGCGCCGCTCGGGCAGACGTACATACACGCCAATGAATCGCAAATAACACAGGGTTGTTCATCAGGGTCTATGTAAGGTGTATTTGAAATGCTGGCATTGGTACTCTGTAAGGGCTGAATGGCGTTTGCGGGACAGTTCTTGACGCAGTTTCCACACCGATGACACTTTTCCAAGAATTCTGATTCCGGCAATGCTCCCGGCGGTCGAAAAATAACACGTTGCTCGGCATCTGGAGCAAGTAAGTGGTCTGTAACCTGATCATCAAGAAATTCCGCAACGGGTTGGATGAGCTGATTCAAGGCTACCTTGAAAAAGCCGCGCCTTCCTGTTTCATCAGACATTTTTATAGGTTATCCCTGCGTGTCGCGAACCATACTACTCTTTTTTGGTTTTAGCAATCCGATAGCAACATCTATGGCTGCCTTGCATGAGATATTCTTCCCGAACGACCTTTGCTCCCAAAGATTGCCGGAAGAGTCCTAACTCAATTTCGCAGACATGTGGATACTCTTGCGCAATCACGGCAATTGGGCAGTTATGTTCAATTAAGACGTAGTCGTCCTCGTCCTCGTCGAAGCTTGCCATGTATCCTTCTTCGTCTCGAATCCGGGCAAGTTCTTTGACGCGTCCGGGCAAATCTTTCCCTTTAAGTCTCTGTTGGTATGCTTGCAACTGTGATTTCATCCGTTCTTTAAAGACCTTGTTGATGAAACCGGGTCCGTTGAATTTTGCGACTTCGTGCAGTAGACCGACTGCAAAGTTAGCATACGCTGTTGGGAAAAGACCGTTTGCTTCTTCTGTTAAGCGATAGATATGGCGGGGACGCCCTCGCTTCTGCTTTTCTCGGTAGTACTCAACTAAATTTTCTTCTTCAAGGATAGCGAGGTGCTGTCGGATTCCCATCTGACTGATCGGCAAGGCCTCTGTCAGTTGCCTGACCGTCATACCGGCGCGCATTTTGAGGAGCTGCAAGATTCGTGTTCGGGTTTCGCTCATTTCGCAATTCACGTGATTTCCTCGCAATATGGGTAATAACAATATCCTACGCGTATTTACAACTTTTGAAACTATTATATCACAATTGAATATTAGGATTCAAGAAAATTTATGGTAAACCTTAGAATTAATTTGGACACGCTACGTAAATAGGTTGTGGGTTATAAGTTAGTTATAAGTTATAAGTTATAAGTTAAGAGGAGGCTTCGGAACAATCTTCCTATTTGTTAGCATATTTGTTTTTTAGCGGTCAGCGGGATTGGGTTGCGGATGGCAAAATTTCACAGTTTTCAGAGTAAAACGGTGAATTTGTGAAATTTGTGAATCGGGTGTGAACATAGATGGTGAACCTATTTTTCGTGAAAACGGACGTGAATATGGTTTTAACTTAACGGCATATTTTTGAGCAATTTACTCTTAAAATGTTACACTGGTGTAACTTTTTTGGACGGTGTGAAACGTTAGAGAACCCAGTGTCTGTAAGGGTTTGTTGCTGTTTAATTTTTTGTTGTAAAAAAAATAATAAGTCCGAAAAGTGTAACATTTGTTATGGCTGTTGGCTGTCGGCAATCGGCTGTCGGTAGTCAGTAAGAAACTTATGTACCGGCTGAAAATGTTGTGTCGGTTTTTGCGCCGGGGTTTTGTAGATTGATACAATATTTCCCTCTTTGGAAAGTCTTATAATATATTATACTATTTTTACTAACTGATGTCAAGTTAAAAATTGAATGTCTCTATCGGGTTTGATGTATTATGGGAATGTTGCGTTCAGGGTTCTTTTTCTGTTATACTTGATATAATTACACCTAATTCTTGTTTCTCTTTGGTCGGGAAAATTCTTAAAACTATTAATTACGGAGGACAGTATGGGCTATAGTGATGGTAGAAAACAGGTCGAGCGTATCTTGGATTTAGCCAGAACGCTTGAGATATCTTCAGGGATACGAGTTGCTGTGTTAGCGCGGTTGTACGGAGTTGATAAAACTCGTATCTATAGCGATTTAAAAATTCTGGAAAATCACTATTCTGTAGAAAAGAAACAGGGCGTTTATAGAATTCGAGGGAAACGCAAGTTGAACTGGCCTAACATCACGAAGGGAGAAGCCCGGAATCTAAAATTAGTGATTGAGGCTTCGCCGCTTGCAAAGCAGGCGCGGTTTGCGGAACTTCTCAAGAGCCTATTGGAAAAACTTCACCAGCCCCTTGCAGCATATATTGAAAAGGCACTTGGGGCAAAAGCGGGTCCTCTCCATGAATCCCAGGCAAACTATCTCGAAAGTGGCGACATTTCAATTCAACTCAAATCGGAGGACACTCGCACTGACAGCGATGCATATTTCGATGTACTGGAGAAAGCACTTCTAAATCGAAGATCCGTACGTGCGAATTATTTACCGGGTGGGAAGACAGAGTCTGTTGAACATGTGCTTCATCCGTACGCTATCTTTTTCCGGAAATCCGATTGGTATCTTGAGGCGCGCTCCAATTTATCCGAGAATACATCGCTCACTTTTAAGATCCTCCGCTTCCGAAGCATTACACTGACAGATGAAGTTTTTGAAACCCCAGCAGATTTTTCGTTGCCTGAGGATCTGGCTTCTCGATGGGAACTCTTTAGTGGAGAGCCGATTAACATCACACTCAAAATCGCCCCGCACAAGGCATATCTTGTTACGGAAAAGGAACGCCACCCATCACAAGAGATTATAGAACGGTGTGCAGATGGATCTGTGATTGTCGGTTATGAGGTGCCGAAAGAGGAGTTTACGTTTTGGGTATTGAGTCTTGGTGATGCGGTGGAGGTGTTAGAGCCAGCTGAATTTCGGACGGAGTTTGGAGAGATTGTGAGGCGAATGCATGGCATTTATTTCGGAAATTTGAAAGGATCATAGAAATTTTTTGCATTTTTGAGTTGACAAGCGAGGTCAAGTCATATATAATAATTTTGCGTGCTGGCAAAAGTATCTCAATCTTGAGATTGAAAGATTAGAATCTTCGTATGCCACATTCCAGCATTTCAATGTGTTGATGAGAAGTATCTCGATTGCGAGATGAAGAAAAATTTGACATACGCATACGGAACATGTTATCATTAATTTTATAGTTATTAGAATCAATAGTATGTCACCCCAAAATTAAAGCAAAAACGGCATGTATAAAAATCCGAAACGAACTGTTGTAAAACCGAAACGAATGAATCTCTACTTTGAAGAATCTGGGCAAAATACAAGAGGCAGGTTTTTCATTGTTGCTGGAGTTGCAGTAGACAAAAGTGAGGAGTTTAGGAAACTTTGCGAATCCTATGAAAGAATTTCAGGCAAAAGAAAAAAGAAATGGAGTAAAGCTCACAAAGATAAACGGTTGGCTTATTTGCGTTCTTCAATATCAGGTGCTGCTTCTCTTAAAGTTACCTTATTTTATAGCGTCTTTTATGAAACAACTGCCTATGATGAGGCAACAATTAAAGGCATTGCAAAAACACTTCGAAGGCTGTCTCCTTTTGACTTTAGAGCCTACGTTTACGTTGATGGATTGGGAAAAGCGAAATGTCGCAGTTACAAAACCAATTTGCGAAAACTCGGGTATCCTGTCGAAAAGGTGAATGGTATCAGAAAAGATGAAAACGAACCTCTCATACGGTTAGCAGACGCAGTAGCCGGGGCCGCAGGACATTTGGAAAAACATCCGTCCGACGCAGCAGAAATTGATACGTTGTTTGCTCAAGCGAAGGAACAGGGCACGCTTGTTAGACTTTAAAACAGAAAACCACCCCTCACGTGGGGGTGGGCAACCTATTCTCCCAGCCGGCCGGGAGACAGCTCAGCCTACACAATAGTTTTCGGCTGCTATTTTACTTCTGGGATCCGGCAGAAAACCACCTTGGTGAAAAGGGGGCAACCTATCCTGCTGACCGGTCAACAGGCAGCTCAGCCTACGCAACAGTTTTCGGCTGCTATTTTACTTCTGCAAGTAAATTATACGTTAAAGTATATCATATTTCATTATACAGAGTCAAGGAATTTTCGCAATCTCTGATTTTTTTTGAAAAAAAGACTGAATTTTCTGCATTTTTAAGTCGAATTTTTTGTCTTTTGTGTAAAACGCAAATTATATGTAGTATAATATTGAGTAACTAAGGTAAAGATAAAATTCTTGGTTTTCAGGAGAATAAAATGAATCCTATTAAAGTTTTACCTGTCTACTCTCGGATCTCTCAATCCGATCCGATTGCCGACCTGCCAAACGGACTTTCTTTACGGGAACATCAGGTTAAAACGTTTGAAGCAATTCGAGATCCCGATGTTGATGTTGTTTTCAATACTGCAATGACAGGTGATGGAAAAAGTTTAGCAGCATATCTACCAGTGTTAATTAATAATCGCCGCGTTTTGGCGATGTATCCGACAAATGAGTTAATCCTTGACCAACGTAAACAAATCAAATCTTACTGTGATTTATTTGGGAGGAATATTACGCCTGAATGTATGTTCAGTGAGTGTCTGTATGATCTCCGCGCAGAATTGAAATTGGGTAGCCAAGCGAGTACGATAGAATTTTTGGCGGCGGGACACGAAGTTTTACTGACAAACCCGGATATTTTCAACCTTATTGCTAATTTCAAGTACATGAGTGAGCACCAAAATCCAGATCGGCTATTGCAGACCATTCTGAATTGTTACGACGTATTTCTGTTTGATGAATTTCATATCTACGACGTTTCGCAAGTTGTGTCTGTCCTGACTGCTATGTTGTACATCATTGAACAAGCACGAAATACACGTGAACGGAAGAAATTTGTTTTTCTTTCCGCTACCCCAAACCAGCTGCTCTCAGAATGTTTGGATCAATCCGGACTTCAGTATGAAATCATTGAAGGTGACTATAGATTTGAAAATACCGACGCACAGAATTGGAATCAGATTTGTCAACCTTTTACACTTCATTTCCATGGCGTTGGACGGGAGACTGAGATTTGGATTCAAAACCATTATCAGGAGATGGTGAATTGGTTTTCCGACAACCCAGGCTCACGCGGGGCTATTATTGTCAATTCAGTTGCAACAGCAAAACGTATCATAGGGTTTTTTAAAGAACGCCAGAAAGTAGATGATTTCCCGTTGAGTTTCGGTGAAATTACTGGATTGACCAGCAAACAAGAAAAAGAATCCGCTCGTAAGACGGAATTAGTTGTGGGGACCTCTACAGTTGATGTTGGTATTGACTTTGAGATTAACTATCTCATTTTTGAGGCGTTAGATGCCGGTTCATGGGTTCAACGCCTTGGTAGACTTGGAAGACACAGTGGGTACAAGCAAGTTGTTTTTACCAATTTCGTCGCACACTCTCTGCTTCCGAAATATGTAGCCGAACGGACAGAAACTGCCAATATTCCTGAGGAGATCAATAAAGTATCGTTGGTAGAATCCATAAAAAATAATGACAAAGAGAAACGTATTTTCTCACCTACCAATGATTTTCGGAACTATCAACGTTCATGGGGTTGGCTCCATCCTACCCATGTCATTAACACATTGGGACACCCTCGGTTGCGCGATAACTACGCATCTCTACGAAAACAATTGACAGAAACCTATAATGATACCTTTAAGGTAGACATCAGTGAACGGGTAAAGTGGTATTACAAAATCACGCAGAAGCGACCTGAAATCATTGAAAATGCTGTGACTCAGTTTCGTGGTGAAACACCCTTCACATGTGGTATCTTTGATGAAGATGATGGTGAAATTAAAACCTATGATTTACTATGGATTCTCAAGAATGCTGAGACTGAATGGGTGAACAAGCGCGATTTCATGGAAACCGTTGAAGCACGAGGTATTCAGCCACATAGGTATAAGTATGTTGATATTTATTTAAGGTTGCTGAAATATCGTCCTGAGCCCGAGCGACTGAGGCTCCGCTACAATAAGGCAATTTTGAGTGGATTTAGCGAAGATGCGTATTGCCAAGTAAGGGCACGTCAAGGCTTTCAAATTGATGGCAATTTCCAAGACATTAACAGGATTAACCGTTTACTCAAGCGCAAGAAACTCCTGTGTCTTATCCGCAAGGAGGCAGCAGGTGAACTGAGATCGTGTCTACTGCTTCCTCCGCTTTTTGGTATTTTCCCTTTGATTGATGCTGAGGGAAATGAACAACTGAGCGTTACTTTTTCTAGAGACGCTCTCTTGTTACAATCATTACCCTATATTTGGGCAAAGGAGAGATAAGTATGACTGAACAACTTGAAATGTTTGATCAATCAGACAATAGCGAAGAAAAACGCGAAGAGGCACTTATTCCGACGCAACTCGATCAGCTGATTGATCTAGCGGACGATGAGGTTGAAACTGAAGAAGTACCTGCTTATATTGCGCTTCTGAAAGCGGCAATTCCAGATGATGATCATGTGTTGCAAGACTACGTTGAAATTGTGGGACCCCAAATGCAAAAGGAATACACACTGCGTTCCGCAAAAGGGAGTTCCGTTGAAAGATATGCCCGGAATGACGATCAAAGCATGCTGACGCACGTTTTAAACGGGATTTTTCCAACGTTGCAAATTGTAAGGGAGTCTGGAACGGCTTTGAGTAACGTTGAAAAACAAATCTACCTCATTGCTTATACACTCCACGACTTGGACAAGTTAGTAAATGTTCAAGGGTTAAGTGTAGCAGATGTTGAAAAGAAAAGCGAGTTTTACGGCTATCTTGATGAATGGGTAGAACGGTTATGCTTTGATCGCTTTTGTCCGGAATACGATACCTATCGTGAGGATATTGGCTATTTGATTCTGAATACGCAAGTAAAATATGGTGCGGATCTCAACCCACAAAATTTTGATCGCCAACTTCCGGGGAACCGCCATGAGTTTTTGAAAAAGATGTGCCGGTTTTCCGATCTCATCGCTTATTTCATGAAAAATCCCGCAAGTTTCTTGGAGAGACAGGACCTTTCGGAATCACTTACTCATTTAAGTCGTGGAAAACTTGTGTTTGCGTATCACAAGGTGTCCGAAAACCGAGGGATGCTAACTAACGTCATTAACAATGCTATTCTTGCGGAGATGCAAGACAACTTTGGGTGGAGACCGTTTCTATTTTTTCCTACTGGCGTGACGTATCTACGTTTCCGGAATTCGGATGACAAAGCACTCCCAACAGGAGATGAGATTGCTGAAATTGTTGTAGAGAAACTCAAAACCTACTGTGCTTCCCGACTTCAACAGAATCTGAACGGTTTTACGCGCAGTGGAAAAGGTTTCAAATATGCGGATTATTATGATGCTTTCTTTGATCCAAAAGATATGTTGAGGTTAATCCAAAAAGGTTGTTTTAAAATTCTTCGACAAGATAAAGCACCGTCAGCAGGTAAAAGGCTGGCAAAACTCCAGCAACTTCAAATGGAAGGTAAGATTTCTGAAGATATTTCGTTGGATTTTGAAGATGACCTTCGTGTTGATCAGTTGGCGGAGTATCTTGTTGAGATAGAGAAACTGATTGGTAGATTCGCATCGCGGGAAGCTGTAGCACATGAAATGCTTTCTTATCTTGGGATGCAGGAGTGGCAAGAAGTTTTTACATCTATTCCAAGTCAAGGAGGTGTACCTTTACCATGGTATTTTATAGCTGGTAAGTACCTCTTGCGAAATCGCGGCAAAGATGAAAATGACATGCGAGAACTGTTTGAGGGGGTAGCTGAGCATATCACTCAGGTATTTGCTGAAACTATTGGGAATCAAGCACAATTCGATAGTTTTGCCACGCTGCGAGATTATGTTAAGCAGACAGTTGATATTAACGGACATCAAAACATCCATCAAGATTTTCAGACAGAACTCGCTCGGTACACCAACACAAAAAAAGTTGGCCGGGGTTCAGACAAGGGGTGTTCTCTCTGTTCATCAGCTTTCCAGACGCAGGAATCTCGCGAAACGGATGTAATTTTTGCACCTCAGGTTTACAGTAATAAAAACCCGATTAATTCGGGGAGGGTAAGGCGAGGAATCTGTCAACTGTGCCAGATGGAAATGATGCTCCGTCAAATTCTAATACGTTCACGATGGAACCTCGTTGGGGCAGGATATGAGAGCGTTAAAATCAAGTGGCTCTATTTCTATCCAAGTTATTTCTTTACGCCAGAAACGTCTAAGATTATCGGAGAGGCTTATCAAAGCCTGAAATCCTTGAATTTCTTTGATGTTCGGAAAAAACTTCACAAAGGTAGTGCAGCAACCGATTTAATAGAGCTTGATGAATTCATTATTGACACTGAGATTCCTGACACTGAGAAGGAGAATCTGCTTAAAATGGATTTTAGTGAAAATGATTTGGCAACCTTCTATTTCTGCGGCATTCCAACCCTTGGTACCCGACCAACTGATACAGAATCTTGGGCAATGCCTACATTCCTAAGCCTTCTCTCAATGCTCGCTTTTAATGCGAAAGTTGTCGTGACGGAGTCGCAGGTGCCGCTTTACCACAGCGCGGAGGAATTTAAAGAGACTATAGTTCTTAATGCTCCACATCCTTTTGTTACACATATTTTGAAAAAAGATAGACTCCGCATTGATGAGATAGAGGCAAGTTTAGAAAAACTTGCAGCTACCTACGACATCAATATTGATGCCTTTCGTGACGGTGCTAAACCGCAGTGGCAACATCTTAATGGGGTTGCGGGGAATATAGCGAGTGATCCGTTGTATGTATTCCACTATCTTGATGTTCTTCGTCGCAAAAATAAGTGGGATAGTTTTCCGAAACCCAGAGACGGGGATATATTCATTCCCGAACGTTATTTACAATTCTATGAAATCCTTGGAGGTGACAAAATGAGTCTGATTGAAGGCATTGCACAACGATGCTTTAATTTCTATGGACCTGATTCTTTTAACCCCAATAGTGTGTTGAAAGTAATCACCTTGGTGGAAGATGTTATCATTAACAGCGATCCGACGATCAATCCAATTGACTTGAAATGGGAGGCGCGCGGTGAAGTCCACAATCTGATGCAACGCGTTAGAAGTAGTCGGGCACAGGGCTTCGCTCGTTTGCTCCAACAAGAAGAGCCTATGGCTATTGAAGCGTTGATTGATTATTTTTACGACCAAGTATTTATGGATGATTATAAAGGACAGCGGGCAATCTTACGCGCCCGCCGGAACCGTCTTAACGCTGGTATCAACGCTTGGTATCAGGCGAACTGGCAACAATTCCGAAAAGAAAAAAAATAAGGAGGCAAACTGATGTCAATAATTGAAATTCCCCAAACCATTATTCCTGAGACAAGTTTCTTAGACACGATCCCCAAGGCGCCCGAAGGGCGATACGCCCACATTCTCATGATTCGAGAGACTGAATCTTACTCTGTTTTTCAGACAGATGGCACATTGAACATTGCTAATGTCAAAAGAGGGTTGAAGGAGGCCAAACCGCTGATTCGTCTCGCTATGTTTAAGCGGAAGCAGACTTCCCCCGAACGTTTAACGGGTAGAGAACTTCTGCGCCGGAATGGTATTACTCAAAATCAGGATGAAAAAGCAGAACTGAAGTACTGCGACTACAACGAGCATTTTTGCCAAAGTTGTCCAGATTGCGTCTACTATGGCTTTGCGATCGGGGACTCTGGAGCAGAGAAGTCAAAAGTTTATGCGGATACTGCTTATTCTATCAGCGGCTATGATGAATCGCACCAACAATTTTCATTTAACGCGTTGTTTGAGAAAGGGAACATGAGTCAAAAAGGACAGGTTCGATCCAGTTTCGGTGAGCAAGATCACATTGTTCCGCAGGTCTATTTTCCTTCAGTTATCACCATCAAAGACGTGACGCGCAATAGTTTCGCATATATACTAAACAACCTACTACGGACAAAACGCTACGGTGCACAGACAACGCGTACGGGTCGCCTTGATAACCATGTTATTGGCGTTGTGTTTGCTGATGGCGAAATTTTCTCAAATCTTAAACTAACGCAGGCGATCTACGATGCACTCTCAGATGCCGGACAATTGGAGAACACACCGCTGAATCAAACTGAGGTTCTTGAGAACGCTAAAACAGTAATACCCGAACTTCTCAGCAACGATGGTGTCATTTTTAATCATGTCCACGGTAACGCGCTTGACGAGCTGATAAGTTGTGTAACCACTGTAACTACCGACGCAGACAAGCTTCGTACATTTCTTGAGGAAACCAACGCCGAAACTACTGAATATTCAGAACGCGTTATCCAAAGCGAAAAGAAAAAGTAAGGAGCCGCCGATGCACGTCGCAAAATGCTACCTCACTTTACACGACTCGCTCTATTATGCGACTCGTGAAATGGGGAGGCTCTATGAAACAGAGAAGGTTATCCACAACTGGGCATTGACATACGCATTGGGATTCATTCAGAAACCATATTATTGCCCTGATAGTGTCCCTACGTATCAGGATGACCTTCAACCGATTAATGAGGCAGGCGTTTACGTTACGCCTGCCAAACCTATCCATTGCGATTATGTGATTAATACTTTCAAATTCGCCGATAACCGACATCGCGCGTTTTCGACTCCAAACCGTACCAACAAACCCTCCTATGGAAAAGCGAAGGAGCTAGCGCCTGAAAGTAAGTTCGAGTTTTTCATCATCGGCAAGTTGCCAAAAGAACTCCCGAAGTGGATAAGGTTAGGATTATGGATGAGCAAAGCACGGATTGAGATAAAAAAGGAACTGTCCTTAACGCCAAAACGAGGTAAATTCACCTGCTCACATCTTTTAAATCCGATAGATCTTCCTATTTCGCCAGAGTTATACGATCTCATTTCAATGCCACCGGTGAGTCTGCTACAAAACGCACGATTTAACGGTGAATATGTGGAATTTGGCGATGTCTGTTTGCCAACATCTATGGCTTATTTTGCCGGTGCAACATAAGGAGAAACCCATGCCTATCAGCACACAACTCTCACTCATACCTGAAACAGACGTAACGCTCAGTCCGACGATGGGGCACCACGCACACGCTGCGTTTTTGTCTATTCTCAAGAAAAGCAATCCGGAAGTCGCAGCAGCCGTGCACGCGCCAGCACCGCAAAAACCGTTTACTGTCTCGCCACTCATCGCGAAGGCGAGAAATCACAACAATCTGCTCCATATCAAAGCGGGCACGGAGTGCAGACTCCGATTTACGTTCCTTGATGATACCCTCTTTGAAGAATTCGGTAAAGCCTTCTTGACGCTTGAGATGCCCCCCATTCGCTTGGGAGCGGCAGTCTTTCAGGTCCGGCAGATGACCTCACACGCCACGGAAGAACGCAGTTGGAGCAAGAACGAAACGTACGCGGAACTCGTCCAATCGGCAACAACGGATACCCGGATGTGTTTTCGCTTCTATTCACCGACGGCGTTCCGTAGGATGACACCGCGCGGACGAAAAACCCGTAGCGATGCTTACATAGATTTCGTCCGATGCTATCAGAGCTGGGTTAACAAATGGAACGCTTTTGCACCGATGAAACTGGACAAATCCGAAATCCTCGCCTTTGTTTTAGAGCATGGCGACATAATGACCGTGAGAGCAGAATCGAAGCGACTCAACTTCGGCAAACATGCCGAGACCGGATGGGTGGGTACCTGTTCTTGTGTTTTTTACCCCGAAGATTCACTGGACCCCGAGATGCTGCGTGTGGCGAATTGTCTGGCAGCGTTCGCGTTTTATTGTGGCACGGGTTATAAGACCACCATGGGGATGGGGCAGACGCGGCGGGTTGATTAAAGGAGGTTTCAGATGTCAGAAACTTATATTCCACTTTCACAGATAAATACTTACGTTTTTTGTCCGCGACGGTTCTATTACGAATCTATTGAAGGGCATCAGGTTGTCAATGACCATGTTGAAGAAGGCAAGATCAAGCATGAAAACGTCCACACAGCCGTGACAGATCGGAAAAAGGGGGATAAGACTGTATCTCGGCGACAGTACCTCGCTTCTGATACACTCGGTGTCTCTGGTTATACTGATCTTGTGGAGGAGAAAAATGGCATTCCGTATCCAGTCGAATTCAAAAAGGCAGGCACAGGCAATTGGCTTAACGATCAGGTGCAACTCTGTCTACAGGGATTATTGTTAGAGGAGAAAACAGGCGTTTCAATCCCACACGGTTATATCTTCTATATCGGCTCAAAACGACGGCGTAAGGTTCCATTTGACAAAGAACTACGAGAGACAACGCGCCGCTATGTGGAAGCAGCACGTACCTTACTCAATTCACAGAAAATTCCGAAACCTGTCCACGACAACCGATGCAACGGATGTAGCGTCCGTCCGATTTGTCTGCCGGATGAGGTTGCGTATCTCCAAGAGTTAGATGAGCGTCCAAAACGTATCAAACCTGCGCTCGGTATTGATAACGTCCTGTACGTTGATGAGCAAGGATGTGCTATTAAAAAGACAGGGGAACGCATATTAGTTGCGAAAGAAAATGAGATTTTACGCGACGTTCCGCTTATCCATCTCGGGCAGGTCGTCATCTCTGGCAACGTTAATCTTACCACACCTGCGATGCAAACGCTTTTGCACGAAGGTATTCCTGTTGTATTTCTTTCTGCATACGGACGCTACCACGGGGCGTTGACCCCTCAAGTATCTCGGAATTCACTTTTACGATGTGAGCAGCATAAGGTTGCAAATACGCCGCCGGCGTGTCTTGATCTCTCAAAGGCATTTGTGCGCGGTAAAGTGGTGAACATGCGGACGATGCTCCAACGGCGGAAATGGCAGGCTCCGGACAGCGCGGACTCCACATTGGATCCCCTACTTGCTAACATTAAAGCCATGAAAGCAATGGAAAAGCGCGTTGACAGGGCAACTGAACTTTCCGAGTTGTTAGGTATCGAAGGGAACGCCTCCGCTCTGTATTTCGGGGCATTCAACTTTCTACTGAAGCAGAAAATGGGTTTCGACTTTCAACGCCGAAGCCGCCGCCCTCCAGCAGACGCAATCAATGCAATGCTGAGTTTCGCCTATTCGCTTTTGACAGCCGACCTGATGTCAGCCATTCAGACAGTGGGACTTGATCCGTATGTTGGTTTCTTCCATCAGATTAAGTACGGCAAGCCCTGCCTTGCGCTCGATTTGATGGAGGAATTTCGTCCCATTATTGCGGATTCTGTCGTCATTACGCTCATCAACAACAGGCGTATTAAGCCAGAGGATTTCACGCAATCCCACGGTGGATGGTATCTGAAGGATCATCGTCGGAAGGTATTTTATGCTGCTTATGAAACTCGGAAGAATGAGACCATTACACATCCACTGTTTAAGTATAAGCTCACATTTCGGCGTGCGCTGGAGTTACAAGTCCGTTTGCTGGCGAAGTATCTAACTGGTGAAATTGCGGCGTATACACCCCTGACAATTCGCTAATGCTGTTAGCCACGAGTCTGGCGGAAAATAAGAGAGAGTGGAAGAATGGGGGTGGAGTTTTCCATCCTTCCAACCTTTCGCCTAACCCAACAAAGGCTGAGAGGGAAAAGAAGGTGTCTAAAAACAATGAGGAGATTTGATGAGGAGTGACCGATGCATTATACAGTCGCTTATGATATAACTGACGATAAACGCCGAAACAAAGTCGCTAAGATTCTGAAGGATTTTGGGACTCGTATCCAATATAGCGTCTTTGAATGTGACACCGACCGGCGCGCGCTGCTGCGTTTGCAGAGTCGATTGGAGAAGGTCATTGACTTGGGTGAGGATACGATTACGTTTTATCATCTCTGTGCAGCGTGTGAAAAGCAGATTAACCGGATCGGTTTGAAAAAAGGGCTTGACAAACGCTCTTATATTGTGTAAAATTTAGGTATCAGGTCGTTTCTATGAGCGAATGGGGACCGAAAAACCCTTGACCCTCATGGGAAGGTAGGATCCCTTATGAACCGTGTCTTGAATCAATTGGTTACATATTTATCGTCTCCGGGTGCACTCCAAAAATTGTCGCGCGCGGAATCGCTATGGATTAAGCCACGTATCGTAAGGTCTCCGGAGGGGCGGACTTGAAAAGATAAGATTCTCGATTACGAGATTGAAACACCATCTCCGGTCGGTTCAGCTCACAGACGTTTTTCACTTGAAAAGATAAGATTCTCGATTACGAGATTGAAACTCTAATAGTGCAACGGCAACAACTCTAGCAACTGCACTTGAAAAGATAAGATTCTCGATTACGAGATTGAAACTCGGTCAAGACTTGAACACCCGCATCGTCTGCCTCGACTTGAAAAGATAAGATTCTCGATTACGAGATTGAAACTTGACGCGCATCGCGGTCGCGCAAGCGTTTTTGCTGCTGGCTTGAAAAGATAAGATTCTCGATTACGAGATTGAAACGCAAGATAAACCGCAACACCTGTTCGTGTGACTGTTCTTGAAAAGATAAGATTCTCGATTACGAGATTGAAACAAAAACGAAGTATCTATCGACGGCAGATGGTTCAATAAACTTGAAAAGATAAGATTCTCGATTACGAGATTGAAACTTTTTCGGCACGCACACAGAAGCGACACGCACGGCGCGCTTGAAAAGATAAGATTCTCGATTACGAGATTGAAACGAAGATACGGCGCCAATGCGAATAGTAAGCATTATTTTCTTGAAAAGATAAGATTCTCGATTACGAGATTGAAACTCTCAGCACCACTCTCGCGGTCAACAACGGCATCATAACTTGAAAAGATAAGATTCTCGATTACGAGATTGAAACATATAGGTTTGTCTGTGAATGGCGTGCCGGTGGTTGTGCCTTGAAAAGATAAGATTCTCGATTACGAGATTGAAACATCTGTCCATTCTGTTATGTGGGATTCACCGCTTTTTTCTTGAAAAGATAAGATTCTCGATTACGAGATTGAAACAATCCAGTCGCAGCATTCACCGTTTCGCCCATCGTCCCTTGAAAAGATAAGATTCTCGATTACGAGATTGAAACACATAAGAACGCGTGTTTCGCGTTTCACGTTTCAAACTTGAAAAGATAAGATTCTCGATTACGAGATTGAAACCCGCCCCACTTGTGGGCAACGACCAACTTTTATCTTCTTGAAAAGATAAGATTCTCGATTACGAGATTGAAACCACCGCACGCTTTGACGAAGCACAGCCTTTGATTAACTTGAAAAGATAAGATTCTCGATTACGAGATTGAAACGAAAACCGTAAAGGTCTTCGCCGGTGGCATCCGGTCGTCTTGAAAAGATAAGATTCTCGATTACGAGATTGAAACGCCATGCGTCTCTGCTCCATATCGCCGCTCTCAAAACTTGAAAAGATAAGATTCTCGATTACGAGATTGAAACGCATATCCTTCTGAAAGGGTCGGGTATCCTACCCAACTTGAAAAGATAAGATTCTCGATTACGAGATTGAAACGGTACATGTTCGTTTTGTTCATGTGTCCAAGCGCATATCTTGAAAAGATAAGATTCTCGATTACGAGATTGAAACAAAAAAATATTTTAGTACCAACATTCAAACAAAGCAACTCTTGAAAAGATAAGATTCTCGATTACGAGATTGAAACGGGAAAAGCGGAAATCCTTGAGGCAGGACTTGGCAAGGACTTGAAAAGATAAGATTCTCGATTACGAGATTGAAACAATAAATCACTGTCAAACCATAACTTGTCCTTTGCGCGCAGTTCACTTGAAAAGATAAGATTCTCGATTACGAGATTGAAACTCTGCCAAGCAAAGCGGCGAGATCAGACATCCGACGCTTGAAAAGATAAGATTCTCGATTACGAGATTGAAACTCGCCTTCGATGAAGTCGATATCGAGGTCTTCAAGGATACTTGAAAAGATAAGATTCTCGATTACGAGATTGAAACAAAATTAGGTTACCGTGGGCATCCTTCTTTTTCCCCTTGAAAAGATAAGATTCTCGATTACGAGATTGAAACCATTAACAGTAGGTGCTTGTGGCAATGTCAAATACTCTTGAAAAGATAAGATTCTCGATTACGAGATTGAAACAATAATGACAGATGTTCCATGCCGTCGAGTTCTGCCCCTTGAAAAGATAAGATTCTCGATTACGAGATTGAAACAGCAAGAGGTGAATGTCATGCTCTGTCAACGGCTTCACCTTGAAAAGATAAGATTCTCGATTACGAGATTGAAACAGCACAAATACCCCTCACAGCTTCCAGCGCGAGCCACTTGAAAAGATAAGATTCTCGATTACGAGATTGAAACAGGGGATTCCCATCGGCACGGGTGTCTATTATCCGCTTGAAAAGATAAGATTCTCGATTACGAGATTGAAACAAAATAATATCAAGCAAGGAATGATAAAAGGAGTATAACTTGAAAAGATAAGATTCTCGATTACGAGA
>JAJEIE010000019.1 GCA_022827625.1 Candidatus Poribacteria bacterium
TTATAGGTGCGACGCGCCCGTTTTTGTTTGTGCTTTCGTTTTTTTATAACGCTTACCAGCTACCAGTCTTTAACCCCTGTTTAGTGGGTAGGCAGACAACTTGCCGAGAAGCAAGCCTAAACATGTCTGCCAACTGGTAAGATTATTATAGCACTTTTTGACACTTTCTGTCAAGAAAAAAAATAGAGAAGTGGGCATTCCTCCCAAGCATAAATACTTGGGTTTCCTGCCCGAAGATTAGATGAAAACTACAAGACCCAGACAATACTGGGACGATTACGCATCCCGATTCAAGAATCGAAGTTTGGCAGAAACTTATGCGTTACGACCCCCGTATCCAGAGGAGATGTATGAAATACTTCTCAGTTTGCTGGGAGAATCACGAGGAAAAGTTCTTGATGTTGGATGTGGTCCAGGAAAGATAGCACGGGCACTCGTCAATCATGTAGATAGCGTTGATGCCGTTGACTTCTCACAGGAGATGATCCGAGTGGGAAAGTCACTCGTTAATGGCGATCACTCAAACCTTCGGTGGATTCGTGGGCCTGTTGAGACAGTAAAGTTGTATCCACCTTACGATATGGTAACGGCTGGTGCGAGTATTCACTGGATGGAGTGGTGTGTGGTTTTTCCGAGGTTCAAAGAAGTACTAACGACAGATGGACACCTTGTCATTATTGATGGAGATCGGCCTATTGAATCGCCTTGGCACGATGCAGAACTTTCCTTAATCTACAAGTATTCCACTAACAGACACCATGAGCCAATTGATCTGATTCAAGAACTCGTGGATAGAGGACATCTACGCTTGGTTGGAGATAAGTGGACACAACCCGTTAACTTCTCGCAATCGCTTACAGACTACGTGCAGTCCTTTCATTCGAGAGAAAGCATGTCCAAAGAACACATGGGACAGAAGAACGCCAAGGCATTTGATGCCGAACTCTCGCATGTATTATCTGACTTTGTTGATGATAAAGGATTTCTGACTTTTCACTTAGAAGCAAGGGTTACTTGGGGAAGACCCCTGGCATGAAACGAGAAATTACGCATCCACCTATTATATTGGCTTGGCACTGATAATGGAGGAATATGCTCCAACTGACTGAGAATAACTACTACGCAGCGATTACTGAAAACTTCCCTCAATTACCGATTGAAACATGGGAACCGCTCTACGAAGGTTGGGCGAATCGGACGTTTCTGGTCAACCAGCGGATAGTCTTTCGCTTCCCTAAACATCAGGTCGCAGCGCACAGCTTGGTACGTGAGATACGTTTACTAACCGAACTTGCACCTACCGTTCCCTTGCCTATTCCCCAGTATCTCTACCACGGGCAACCCACACAACATTACCCACTCGTGTTTGGCGGATATACCTTCATTAACGGAACGCCACTGAATCAGTGTTCACCACAAGTACAATCAGCAACGTGGTGGCAACCGCCGTTAGGAGCTTTTCTCACCGCGCTGCATCGCTTTCCTATAGACCGTGTGCAAGACTTATTTGAGTCCGACGTTTATACGACATCACAGGCATGGCAGGAAGGGATAACCAAGATGTGGGGAAAAATACAAACCTGCATCTTTCCAAGACTTACTCACCGACAGCAAGAAGAAATTACCGCCTATTTTGAGCAGGTGATGGCAAATCCGTCTATCTTTTCCTTCACCCCCGTCTTTATTCACCAAGATTTTTATTCACACAACATTCTCGTTGATGTTGATACGGAAACCGTTACTGGAATTATTGATTGGGGAAGTTGCACGGTTGGTGACCCGGCAGAAGATGTTGGGGATTTAAGGGCTTACTACGATGGCATTGTTGACGATGGATGGGAGGCTCGCTGTGCTTTTTATCGACGTACCGCCCCGTTTCCGGATTTACTCTATGTTCTTGAACATAACCAGCAGGAAAAGGTGGCATCAATCATAGAAAAGATTAACGCGTTATGGATACCATGAGCCAACTCACACGATTGCGACGGTTCTTTAGTTTTCTTGTTGGGACGATGTTGAGGGATATACGCACCTATTCTGCCTAAAAACTCTGTCAAATCTATGTGATGATTCTAACAGAAGTTCTACCGCATCATAAATGTATTGCTCGGTCAATTTTGTCCCGAAAGGCGAAAGTTCGGTCCGCCATCTGTCGACCGAATCGTAAAACCGCTCCAACCCCATCTTTTGTATCTACTTTTTTCATGGGTATATATCACTTGCGTTAAATGTTCATCCGTAATCGTGATATGGTAACGCCTATCAATCGTCTCATTTCCTACGGGAACCTGCAATCGCTGAATCTGTTTCTCACCATTCGCGATAAGGTTTACCGCTAACGGTTCAGGTCTATCCTCTTCATCTGCTATATTTGCGCTGAAATGGCATATCACTTCATACCTTCCATTCGGAAGTGCGACTCGGAAAACCGCATCTTCTTGCCCCAAAATGCTATCTGTATAAGGTTGTGGAACCCCCAATTTGTTTAGTGAGTTTATACGCTCTGACGCTGTTAACCAGCCGTATTTTCCATCAGTGTAAGTTGTATCCACATACACAGGGATATGCCCCGATGTTGTCTGACCATCTTCGGGCTGCATGTCAAAAGCAAGGACAGTTTCACCACCCCACATCTCTGGATCGGGGGACTTGCGTTTGCGGCGATAGAGTCGGTTGTAGTCGTTAGAGTCGAGCAGGTCATACTCTTCCTCCAGCCCGGCAACGTCGCCGTATTCTGTCCGCCAGATAATAGCAAAATCGGCAAGATATTTCTCTTCCCTATCCTCTTCCTCCTTATACCGTAGCGGAAAATGATCCGTGTCTGCCTCGTAGTTGTCGAGGTAAGCGATTCCTTTGTAAACTGCCAGTAAGCATTCGAGATGACCGAAGGGTTCAACGTATTTCGGTTCAAAACCGAGCGAGTCTGAAAAACCGCCCCATTCCCCCGGTTCGCTCATGAGGATTGTATCTTCCGCGTCCATACCTTCTAACGAGAGCGCGGTGGTGATGTCTCGGTTCAGCAAGGTATAAGTGTGGACATTGTAACCGAGATGCCATAAGGATAAAGCGATAATGATTCCTGCTGCTGCGTAGTTCACGTACCGATGCGCATTAACAGCAAAGAACGGAATCAAGATAAGGAATATGTACAGATGAAACCGATCGTTTATCCAACCCCCGCTATAGCCAGACCACGGGGCTATGAAAAACATTGCGGTGATAAAGACTGACATGATCAGGAACCCGTCCATTTGTGTCACAACGCGAGTCCAGAGTCGTTCGCCTGTCTCTTTCCATGCTTCTGATTTACGGAATTGATAGGACGCTCGGATTCTATTGATGATTGTGAGGACAATGGCGATAGCAAAAAAGACCAGCAATACCCGTCCAATCAGCACGTGATCATCCCGGAAAGAGACTAAGGATTTCATGCCGAAGAAGTAGTCTGTTACCCATTCAAAACCTTTATGATTGCTATTTCCGCCATGCGTGTTGGTGAGGTAGAAATAGTAGGAAAACATGATAAAGTAAGCAGGTACAAGCGCACCGAGGAAGGACAGTGTCGGCTTGAGTGTCGCCACACCCTCCTTAAGTCGACGCATCAACGGTTGTGATGTCTCCTTATGCCCCCATATCCCCTGCAGGGCATCATAAACCGATAAGAAGATGGGGAAGAACGTCAGTGACATGAGGAGCAATACATAAGAGTGATAGTGCGTGAGGTAGGTCACCAACGACAACACGTATATGACAATGATGTTTGTCAGTCGAAGTTTATCTTTGACTCGCCACCAGTAACCCAGCGTAAAGAAAAACAGGGACATACTAAGGACAAAGTTATAAAAACCCATGTGAAGCAGGTAGTTGTAGGCATACATAAACCCAAGCAGTCCAAAGATCATATTTCTTTTCGCAATGCCGTTGATGAAATAGAAAAGGGAGAGCGGTAGGAGACCAATACAGAGCGTCAGTACTATCTTTTCACAAACAAGCGGCGGGAAAACGTACAACAGCACGAGCAGCATCGCGTGCGAGGTCCAGTTGGGAAAGATCGTTGCATTGAGTTCGTAGACTTCACGGAGTCGATAGTTTTCGTGTTTGTGATATTCCTTCACCACGTAGGAGTTGTAAATGTGGCTCGCCCCATCTTGCGTCGGGAAGTACTTAAAACCCCAGACCGGCAGGAGGTGTAACACCATCAAAACAATGACTGTAACATACCCGATGGACAATCGACCTATCTTCATTATGCTTCAACCTCAGCAACGTGTGTTGTCTTTCCAATGCTATTTGCGTCTTATTCTATTAGATTTTCCTTTTTGTTGCAAGACACAAAATTTTGCGTGCTGTTGGCGAAGTTTGCAAATCAAAACTTGCCTTCTATTCTAAATTGTGATAAACTACTCTCAAGATTATGGAGGGAATAAACCATGGTAAGGGAAGTGCAAACTGCTCAGAATGTATGGCCGATGCTAACGGAGGTTGTATTCGTTCCGCATGCACAGGGCGAGTATCAACGACTTACGGAGGTGTTAGATAATTTAATCGATGTCGTAGGTGAGGATGAAGATCATCCCTTGGCTTCACTGATGGAAGTCATCGGTGTGTTGATTGAAAAATATGAAGACGAACATGTTCCAGAATTGACAGAGATATAACCTATAGATTGGGAAATGGAAATTCCGAGTATTATTATCATCGACAATGCGTCGCAGGCAGGCACTTATGTCCTGCGGATTCGCCTTAAAAAAGACACTACATTGCAATTCGGACGGTTCAAGAAAGGGAAACTTATTTCACTGCCTGCGGGTGATTATGTCTATGTAGGTTCTGCCCTTTCGGAAAAAGGGGCAACCTCACTCGCCCGACGACTTATTAGACACGCAACGCGGAGTGGTAATAAACCACCACACACTATTCGGGAAGAAATGATGACTCGGTTCGCCGAATGTGATTTGGGACCTCGTGATCTGTTACCGAAACGCGGCAAAACCTTGCACTGGAACGTCGATTTTCTGTTGGATCTACAATCGGCGGAGATTAAAAATATCCTCGCTATCCGTTCTCCTGAACGTTTGGAAAATAGAATTGCCAAATGCTTGGAACGCGATCCACGGACAGAGATTATTGAACCCGGTTTGGGTGCCAATGATGCACCGGGTAGCACACACCTGTTACGCCTCCGAACAAACAACATATCATGGGCATCCCTAATGACGCTCATAGCAGAAAAAGTCTTAAATCAAACAAACAATATTGAAGGTTGAAATCTCTTTAATTTTAACGACTTCTGAGGTAACTATGCACGATCCACGACTTGATAAACTCGCAGACGTTCTCACAACCCACTCCACCAAGATCCAGCCCGGCGAATTTGTGCTCATTGAAGGCATTGACATTCCGCAGGAAATGGTTATCGCGCTCATCCGTTCTGTGCGAAAAGCCGGTGGCATTCCGCTCGTTGAACTCAAGCAGAACCGTATCCAACGTGAAATCATTCTCAATGGAGACGATGCTGGGATAAAATTGATGGGTGAATACGAAATATATCGTATGAAAAAGGTGCAGGCGTACATCGGCATACGCGGTAGCCATAACATTACGGAGTTGTCGGATGTCCCGTCGGAGGCGATGCAGCGGTATCAAAAGCATTGGATTCGCCCGCTCAACGATATCCGCGTCCCGAAAACGAAGTGGGTTGTCCTACGGTGGCCCTACCCGGCGATGGCGCAGCAGGCACAGATGAGCACAGAGGCGTTCGAGGATTACTATTTCGATGTTTGCACGCTCGATTACAGTCGAATGGAACGCGCCATGGAACCCCTCAAGGCTCTCATGGAAGAAACGGATGAAGTCCACATCGTCGGTGAGGATACCGATTTACGGTTCAGCATCAAGGACATACCCGTTATTCCATGTGCCGGTGAATATAATATACCTGATGGAGAATGCTTCACCTCCCCGGTTCGAGATTCCGTCAACGGCACTATCCATTTCAACACACCTACAATCTATCAAGGTACAACCTTTACAGACATCCGACTCCGCTTTGAAAACGGCAAAATCGTCGAAGCATCGGCGAATAACACGGAAAGACTCAACGCCATTCTTGATACCGACGAAGGTGCACGCTATATCGGCGAGTTTGCCATTGCCTTCAACCCTTACATCACAAATCCAATGCTCGATATCTTGTTCGATGAGAAGATCGCTGGCTCTTTCCACTTCACACCCGGTCAGGCTTACGAGGAAGCGGATAACGGTGTCCGTTCCGCTGTCCATTGGGATATGGTGATGATTCAAACACCGGAATATGGGGGTGGCGAAATGTCCTTTGACGGGAACCTGATTCGCAAGGATGGACGGTTTGTCCACTCCGCATTGGAAGCACTGAACCCGGAGAATTTGGTATGAGTAGAAAACAACACCCCGTATACGGCGATCCACAACGATTTGAAGTCGTCGCTGATTTTATTGCGTCACGATACGGCAATGAGATCCAGTCGGTTGCCGATGTTGCCGGTGGGAAGGGGATATTGACGCGGCTTCTGAAAAAAAAGAAGAACTTTGAATGTGAACTCATTGATCCGCGACGCACTGTACTCAAAGGTATTGAACATCGACCTGAACAATTTGATCCCGATATGGCGGATTATTATGACCTGTTAGTCGGACTCCATCCCGATGGTGCGTTGCGTCAATTGGGAGAGGCAGCACTCATTCGTCCCGCCGTCATAATTCCGTGCTGCAACTTCTGGGATGAACACCGTCGCGGGCAATATGAATTGTTAATGGCAATTGAGGATTTCTATCGCCGGCACTCCGTCCGGTTTGAACGGATTGAACTCGACTTCAAGGGACCGAAGAATATCGCTATTGTATCTGAACCCGCTTGAACATAAGTTAAGTGCTGTCTCCAATGTTTTGTAACCACAATTCGGCTTATGAGAAAATGGATTCTCACGGCAATCGGAATCAGCCTCTCGTTCGCATTGGGATACCTCTTTCTTGAAGGAAGCCGTTATAGCCAACTGCTCGGTTTTTTCGGGTATATGAGCGTTGCCTGCACGATAATCCCATTGCCGACACCACCCTATGTCATCGCACTCGGAAAAGTCTTTGATCCGGTCCTCGTGGCTCTCGCTGGATCGGTCGGGAATTGCATTGCCGCATTTGTAGAATATCGCTTGCTGCTTTGGATCTTTTCAAAAACTGAACTTCAGTCTCGCCTCGAAACCAGCCGCATCTTCCAACGGTTTTCCTACTATTTTCGTCGTATGGCGTTCGTATGTCTAATTTTCACTGGGTTCACGCCAATCCCCTTTGAACCTTTTCGATTCGCCGCGATTTTGGCAGGCTATAATCTCACCTTGTATCTGCTGGCAGTTTTGCTCGGACGTTTTCCACGCTATTATCTTATGGCACTCCTCGGCGACCGATTCCAGATCCCAACACACTATCTGATTATCCTTCTCATCCTTTTGATTACCATTCCTGTAGTGGGAATGTTGGTCAGACGTTACACGTCTGCTGACAATGACGGCGGGGTAGCCAAGCACACAACAGAGAACTGAAAACTGAGTGCCTTTGCGGATTTCTCTATTGCCGTTTTCTTGGCAATCGACTATACTTAACGTAAGTTTGAATTATGGTGAATTCAATAATTAATTGGACACTCCTGTCGTACCGCAAACTGTTAGTTTGCGTGACAGTCCCTACACACAAACTAACAGTTTGTGCTACAAGTGTTCACATATTTTTGGGTTTTACTATAAGATCTAAGTTATGCATAGTTTTCTATCTCTATAAGACTGAATACCGAAAAGGAATAATATGGCACGACAACCCAATATTCTATTTCTCCTCACCGATCAGCAACGTTTCGATTCACTCGGCTGCAACGGTGCACCAATTTGCAGAACACCTGCCGTTGACGAAATCGCTGCGACAGGTATGCGATTTACAAACGCCTATACCCCGATCGCCCTCTGTTCACCCGCACGCGGGTCGCTCCTCACTGGACTTTATCCACACAATCACGGGCAGCTATCGAATATGGGGAACTTCAACGGCGTATTTGCAAATCAAATTCTCGACAAACCGGCATACCCGAAACTCTTGACAGAGGCAGGCTATCGGGTGAGTTGTGTCGGTAAGTGGCATCTCGCTAAAGAAGGCGATACGGAATTCTGGGGTTACGACAAGTGGCATCCGTATCGCGAGTGGCATCAGTGGCTTCGTGATGACGGTATTGACTTCCGAATTGATAGAGACGCTGTTCAACCCTTTGAATGGGGCGGTGAGGCACCTTTCTATGGAAGACACCCGCTCCCCGCAGAACGGACGATGGAGGCGTGGACCGCAGATAAAACAATTGCGTTGCTCAACGGTTATGCGGATTCTGAACAACCCTTTATGATTGCCTCGAACTTCTTCGGACCGCATTTCCCGTATGCCGTGCCTGCACCTTACGACACAATGTACGATCCCGATAGCGTTGAACGGTGGGGGAACTTTGATGAGCAGTTCATCAACAAACCGCTTATTCAGCAGAAAGAGATGCTCCGTTGGAACGCCAGCCATCTGACATGGCCCGATTGGCAGAAAGTCATCGCTGCCTATTGGGGATACTGTACTTTCATTGACGATCAGGTCCGACGAATCCTTGACTGCCTCGAAGCAAGCAATTTGGCGGAAAATACGATTATTATCTTTTCAACCGATCACGGCGATATGCTCGGCAGCCATCGGCTTTTCAACAAAGGTTTCCACATGTACGAGGAGACGCACCACATCCCCCTCGTTATTCGCTGGCACGACGCAACATCACCCGGCACGACGTGTGATGAATTTGTGAACCTTGTAGACCTCATGCCGACTTTTTTGGAACTCGGTGGCGCGGTAGGTCCTGGGAATCTTGACGGTAGATCCATTGTGCCTTTGTTAAGAGGGGAAACCGTAGATGATTGGCCCGATGATGTGTTCGCCGAATTTCACGGGTACGAGCCGACGCTTGCTTCCGTCAGAATGGTGCGGACGGATTCTTGGAAGTACGTCTACAATCCTTACAGTGAAGATGAACTCTACGACATGAAGAGCGACCCACACGAACTCCATAACTTGGCAGGACACTTGGGGTACAAACATGTCCTCCGCCGTATGAAAGCACGTATGGTTGATCGTTTGCGTGAAACGAGAGACAATATCGTCATGGATGGCGGATGGCAGAGCAATTCCTTTGATCTGCTCATTTCAGGACGGGAACGGTAGGACTCGCGATAACGGTTTTTGCTCGGAAACTTGGGTTTGAAAAAAATGTGGAAATGTGATAGCATGTCTATCAAAATCCCATCCTTTCTCACCGAACCGCAAGGAAAATTAAGAAAATGATTATCAAAATTGATGAGAGTTATCGCCATAAAAGAGACCTCACCGAACAACAACTCTTGGGAGTCGTTGAGCAGAATACACCCGATACTATCAAAACACCCCTTTTTCCGCAAGATGAACCAAAGACATTCACATTCCATCTTGATAAGGAACTCATCGAGCGTTTGGATCTCTGGGAATGGTTCCGCAATTACGCCAAGGAAGCACAGGTCTCGACTGCGGGTATCCGTGGTCCACAAAATATTCTATACCCGTGGGACACCCGTTTCCCCATTAACCAGGTCGGAATTGTCTTGGCAACGCTCGGCAAAAGTCTTGTCGCTAACGAAACCGCGGACAGAAAACTTGTTGAAAAAATTACGGGATGTGAAGTCCGTTATAACTCGCAAAAATATGTAGAATTCATCGCACGCATCCAAGCTGCACAAGGCATTCGCACATACGTCCCGAAAGCGTTTGGGACGCTGCCCATCTGGATGGCATCCTTTTTGATTTTCATGCTGGATCTCGACGGTGGTGAACACGTCACGTCAAGTCACTCCGTCAGCACCAAAAACGCTACTAAGGACCTCAACAATCAGGGGAGTCAATATCTACCCGAAGAGTCCATGCGGTTTGTTAAAAAGATTGAAGAGATTCTCAAAACCGCTGAAGCAGACGGCTATCCTATTCAGTTCAGTGCTGTTACTGACGATCACATCGATTTTGAACGGTTAGATGAACTCCACGACGGTGTGCAGCTTTATGTCGGCTATCTCAAAAATGGGGTCGCTACAGAGGCAAATCTTAACCTCATTCGCGCAGCTAAACCGCCGATTGTTGTCGATTGTGTCGGTGGATGTATGTATCGTCCGATGCGTGCTATCTTTGAGCGGTTAGGTATCGCTGATTCTGTTAACTGGTTACACGTTGAAGCAGACCCGCTTTATCACAACATCGGGAAACTCAATCGGAACCCGAAGACGGGTGAGGCTGAATTTTATGATCTCGGCTGCGATTTTAGTATCCTTGATGTCGTCAAGTCCACGGATTATGCGACCAAGCTCAAGGCGCAACCCATCGGCACCGTCATTGAAGCGACCGATCCGGATGGCGACCGACTTGTCGTCTGTGAAATAGAAGACGCATCGCGAGCAGAAACATTAGAACATCTCGGTGTTGATTTTCTTGATCTCGGTGATAACCGGCTCCTAACGATTTACACGCCGAATCAGGCGTTTCTTATGTTGATGGATTTCTATGCGAAGCAACTCAGAACTTCTGGACGCTGGGAAAACCATCCGCGGTTCATGATTAAGACGACACCCTCCGCGCTCGCTTGGGATCAGTGGGGTGAGGCAAACGATGTTCATGTCATTAACGTACCCGTAGGTTTCAAGGAAATCGCTGCAATTATGAAAAAAATTGAGCGGCAAATCGCTGACGCACCAGACGCACCCGTCGTTATCCAAGATGTCTACGGCGAAACGATTTCACTCGGTGTACAACCAAGACTCATTTTCGCCGGTGAAGAGAGTGGGGGAATGATTACCGGTCCTGAGGAACTCATTCGGAGTCAAGGCGGGCGCACTGCTATTGCGATGCGTGAGAAGTCGGCAGGCGAGTCTATGGTACTCCTCACGGCACTCGCTGCGCATTGTAAACAGGAAAATATACCGCTGTCTGATTACCTTGTCGCTGTTTTTGCCGAAAGCCAAATCACTGCAACGTGTGATGTCAGGGAAGACATTACCTATTACAATGAATCTGAACCGAACCCGGAAAAACTTCGCGCAGCAAAGCTCGAAGGTGAGACGAAACGCGACAAAAACGATCTGTTTTTCCTCGGTATCGCTATTGCACTCCGCGATGGGAAAATAGATATGAATCAGGCACGTGCAATCCTTTCAGACGCGCTTCCGGGTCTTAATTTTGATGATCTTGAGGATGTTCGATTTGTTGGAGACGGGAGTTATCTCAAATTCCGTGATAAGTGTGTTGAAGTCCGAAAGTCCGGCACTGATGCTAAAACCAAAGCCTACGCTTCTGGCGGCGATAAGGAGGAGTGTCGGAAGTTCGCCAAAGTCTTCGGTGAGGCGAGCGGTGAATTAACCGAACTTTATACCGAACAAATAGGTCAAAATTACTTAAGGGATGTTGAAAAGAGAGCACGGCAGATTTATGATGCATTTCAGGCGAGTTAATAGCGATCAGCAATCGGCAGTCAGTGCTCAGAAGAATAGCGGTCAACAGTCAACCAGAGGATGTAATTGCGCCAAAAACCTCTTTACTGAAGGCTGAAAGCCGATGGCTGGTGGCTAATAAAAAAGGAGATTATTATGTTCAGAACGATTATCGCCTTATTCGGTGTCGCGTTCCTTTTTGCTTTCGCGACGGTCGCCCATGCAGAGTGGACCGTCCTCCGCGAGGATGATATCCTTCGCGGCGATGGCATTGAAGGCATGTTACACGATGTCTATTTCATGGATAACCAGAACGGTTTGGTCGTTGGAGATAGGGGTTTAATATTGGTGACAACCGATGGTGGCACGACTTGGGGGAGAAAAGAAGTTGATATGCGGCCTCCAGGTGCTGGGCAAAGACCAGGTGGACCTCCCGGCGGTGGTGGACCGCCAGCGGGTATGTTCGGCGGCGGTGGGGGTTCACCGCTCTATCATATCTATTTTGTAGATGAAAATCTCGGATATATAATCGGGGGGCGAGGGACTATCTTAAAAACCGAAGACGGTGGCAAAACTTGGGCACGGAAAATGGCAAGGAGTGCTAACCCGAACCCCGGACGTGGTGGAAGAGGCGGCGGCATTCGCGCCAATTTGATGGGCATCCAGATGATTAGTGAAACGACCGGTTTCATCGCTGGGTCGGAAAATACAATTCTCAAGACCACGGATGGCGGTGAAACGTGGGTCGGCAGCTCGGAACGCGCACGCGTCGGCGAAACCCGGAACAATCTTGAAGGTCTTTGGTTCGTTTCCCCTACAACCGGATGGGTTATCGGTTCATTTGGAACCCTCATGCATACCACGGATGGTGGTGAAACGTGGGAGAAACGCAACCCAGGCTTCGATAATAATCTCTTCGGTATTCACTTCCTTGATGAAAATACCGGTTGGATTTGTGGACAGGAGGGTTTAATCCTACATACCGCTGATGGCGGTGCGACGTGGAACCAGCAAAAAACCGAGTCCTATGACGATCTCCACGATATTATCTTTGTCGATGCGATGGTCGGTTGGGCAGTCGGCGGTTTCAATTCCGTTCTCCACACCACCGATGGCGGCGCGACATGGACGGTATCGAATATACCCGGTGCCGCAAATCTCAAGGGCGTTCATGCAACCGATCAGAACCACTGTTGGACGATTAACGATTGGGGTGTCATCGCAGGATATAAAGGAGAGTAGTTGTCAGTTATCGGTTGTTGGTTATCGGTTAAAAGATTTTTTGCGATAAATTTCTCTTAGCTAACAACTGATAACTAAAATCAGGAGAAATCAATGTCAGAACTGAGAAGCCATAAAGTTACCATGCTCGGCACGGGGCTCATCGGAATGTTTTATACGATGACGCTCCACAATCAACGCGGCGCAGACCGCGTCCAGAGTGTCTATTCTCGGCGTGAAGCGCGCGCAACTGCGTTCGCCGAAGAGTGGAACATCCCGCACGCCACAACCGATTTAGCAGCGGCTATAAACCACCCTGAGACCGATACTGTCGTCATCGGGTTACCCAACAACTTACACCTGAAAGCCGTCGAACTCGCTGCAGCAGCCGGTAAAGCTATTCTCTGCACGAAACCGCTTGGGCGAACCGCTGAAGAGGCGAAAGCGATGTTGGACATCGTTGAAAACGCAGGTGTATTTGGCGGATACCTTGAAGACCTTGTCTATCCTCCCAAAACCCTCAAAGCCTTAGAATCCGTACAAAACGGCGCACTCGGTAAGATTTTGTGGGTGCGTTCCCGCGAAACGCATCCGGGTCCCCACAGCGACTGGTTCTGGGATCTCGAACAGGCGGGTGGCGGTGCTATCGTCGATATGGGATGCCACTGCATCGAGATCATCCGAAACTTTGTTGGCAAAAACAACAAACCGCTTGAGGTGATGTGCTGGGCGGATACGCTTGTGCATCCGATTGATGCGGAGGATCACGGCATCGCACTCATCCGATTTGAGAGCGGCGCGATGGGACAGTTCGAGGTCGGCTGGGCGTTCCGTGGTGGAATGGATTTACGCGACGAGGTCTCTGGGAGCGAGGGGACTATTTGGCTCAACCATTGGCTCCGGACAGGTTTTGAGATGTTCACGGCTGTCGGACAAGGCGGTTATGTCGCTGAGAAAGCAGAAAGCGATACGGGTTGGCTCTTCCCCGTCGGCGATGAAGTCGCTGAACTCGGCTATCGGGATATGTTTCTCGATATGTTCAACGCAATAGACGAAGGACGGGAACCGTTGGAGACTTTCTACGATGGGTACGTCGTCAACGCCATCATTGATGCCTGCTATAAATCGGCGAAATCCAAACAGTGGGAATCGGTTGAAATTCAGGATTGGCGAGGCACAACGGAAACTACTGACGCTCAAGTGGGTCAGTCGGATGCCGATGAACGATATGCGCCACTCAAAAGTGAGCGGATGCCCGATGGTAGAATGAAGCGCATCTTCCGGGATCGAGAAACCGGAGAGATTATTGAACGCGTGGAAGATTAGATAAGAATGATGTCCAATTGCGATTTGACTTAGGTGACACTTGGTTCAGAGTGGAGTAATTGCGGGTTGTATCAGTATTGTTTATCAAACGATCTGAACTATAAAAAGGAGGAACTCCAAATGACTCAAATGCTAACAATCACTGTGGTCTTACTCTGTCTTGGAATGAGCAGTTTCGCTGCGTTTGAAGAGGAAACCGTGTTATTATACCTCTTCGATGAAGAGACAGCCGATGAAGCCACAGACCTATCCGAGTTTGAGAATCATGGTGAAATCGTTGATGCTGAATGGACAGCGGACGGAAAGAATGGTGGCGGATTGGTCTTTGATGGCGCAAGTACGCTTATTGAAGTGCCGCATCACGACAGCCTCGTTCCCGGCGGCGACGAGTTGACAATCGAGGCGTGGTTCAAACCGAATTCGTTTCCCGCAGGACACCCACCTATTGCGAGAAAAGGCTCCGTTGCTGAAAGTGGATGGGGATTTGATACACCCGGTGGACAGATTCGTGGATTCGTCTATACCGCCCCAGGTGCCGCTGCCGTTGCACAAGGGGCAACACAGATGAAATTGGACACATGGCATCACGTCGCTATGGTCTACGACGGCTCGGAGGTTCGCATCTATCTCGATGGTGAAGAGGATGGGAAAGTTGATCGGAAAGGGGACATCAACGAGAATCAAGCCTCTGTCTGGATCGGCAAAAAAGCGAACGAGAGCGTCTGGCTCGACGGCACATTGGATGAACTCCGTATTCTCAACGTTGCTATCTCGGAAGAGCAGATTCAGGAGGATATGGAGGGGATCGCTTTTGCCGTGGAAGTCACGGACAAACTCACAACGACGTGGGGACGGATTAAAACGGAGATCCACCGCCGTTAGCACATGGAGGATATGATAGCAATGATAGATACAAGTTGGCTGGAATACTGTGCCACGAACGAGCAGCTCAAGGCGTTTAACGACACGGGGTACCTCATTGTTGAGGACGCTATAAGCCCTGAAATGGTAGATGCGTTAGAGGCGGTCGCAGATCGGCTTGATACAGAAGAACGTGCCAAAACTGGACTCGCACCCCATAAATTGTTATCAAAGTTCCGAACTGTCATTGAAGACGACATACTCTTGGAACTGCTTGACAATAAGAAAGTATTTCCGCTCCTCTGGGACATTCTCGGTTGGAACATCCAACTCTATATATCGCATCTCATCATGTATCCGCCGGAACCCGCAGATACACCCCGTATTGCCAAAGCGGCGCATTGGCATCAGGACGGCGGTAGACCCGTGCCAGAAATGGAGCGTCCGCACCCCCGACTCTCTTTGAAGGTAAGTTACTGGTTGACGGATGTGACTGACCGTGACAACGGCGCAATGCGTCTGATTCCGGGGAGCCATAAACTCGACACCCGACCGCCAAACAGGGATAACGATCCTGATGGCGATCCAGAAGGTGCGATGGATCTACTCGTTAAACGCGGTACAGCTGTTCTTTTTGACCGACGGATGTGGCACTCTCGCGGTTGGAATTTTTCTGATGTAACGCGGAAGGTCTTGTTTATGGGGTATAGTTATCGTTGGTTGCGTGGGTTGGATTACAACCTCATGCCAGAGGAGGTCCTTGAGAAGTGCGACCCGATTCGGCGGCAATTGCTCGGTGACGGCGTGGACGTTAAAGGCTGGTGGCAACCTACGGATGCAGATGTCCCGCTAAAGACTTGGATTGCCGAACATCGCGGTGAGGAATATCTGCGGTAGAGAGTTTTGTAAATTCCTCCGTGCTTCATCTCTCCTTTAGCGTTTCTCTTGAATTTTAGGACAGAATATCGGATAATTATAGTAAGATGGGAAAATATGTGGACTTATGTAGCATAAACTGTTAGTTTGTGCAGAAGGGGACGCAAACTAACAGTTTGCGCTACAATACGGAGGTCCACGTAATTGTACGATAAAAGAAGTGTCCAAAAATGGGTTGGGATGATGATGTTGGAGGGATATGGCGATGGATAGGGAAGAATTGATTCTTGAGAAATTATCCGAACTTTCAGAAAATGTCAAAGACCTACGGAAAAACGTAGACAGTTTACAGAAAGATATAACTGATGTGAAGATACAACAAGCTGATGATCGCCGTCGGTCGGAAACTGCGGATGTGCAACTCGCTGCGAGTTTGGAACGCATAGAGTCCAAGTTAACGACAGATTTGCAACGAGTGGAAGCCGAGGTAAAAACAGATTTGCAACGGGTAGAATCCGAGGTAAAAACAGATTTACGACGGGTGGAAGCCAAAATCGATGGGGTTATCACTAATATAGGCGAGCGTAAGGCTGATACCAACGAACGGTGGAAAATCGGTGGTATTATTGTCTCTACTGCTATAGCGATTTTGGCATTCATCAAGTCGTTTTTCTTTTCCTAAGATTTTATTGCGTGTTTTTTTCATTATCATCAGATTTTTGGGGCGGTATACGCTTGGATGGATCATAGTACGAGACGTATTTTACCCCATTCCGTTTATCCTCTTCCTGCATTGCTTTCAAATACGCGTAATATTCGCCTGGGTTCTTAAATTGGGCACTGATCTCTGCTTTGATTCTATAACATTCTTCAAGGATAGGATCGGTATACGTTTCAGGATCAAACTTTGGATGTTTTTCTGGCGTTTCTTTCATCTGACTGTTCTCCATTAGTTCAAATCGAATCCTCACCATCTGTTAGCCAAGCCAAGTCGAACTTCGCAAACGACAACATCTCGGAACGATGTTCTTTACCGCATTCGTAGAGACAACATATCTCCATATCCGAAGCGATACAGAGATCCGAATACGCCGCAGGACCGGCATGCAAAACTTTGCCGCGACTCCAACTTTGACACTCATCATAACTGATACGAATCGTCATCCGCTCACGACTCTCACTGGCGGGGTTGGAGAACAAGATACGGTTTTTGTCGTGCTGATTGGCATCCGTATATCGCACCATACTCGCCTGACAAATCGGTTCAACGAGATCCTCTTCATAGCCGAATTCTGTGAATGTGTCGCCATTATCGCTACTCCATGCATAAGCACGCCGCTTTGGTGCGACATAGTTCCGACAGTTAAAATAGAGTCCACCGTCCACCGTTTCAACGACAACCGATTCATTCGTCCCGGGTTGTGCTTTGCCACCAATCTGCCACGTTTCACCGCCATCGTCGCTGACAATCAGGTGTGAGTAGCCGTATTCGGCGTAGTTCCGCTCGTTTCCAAGCACATGGTCACACGGAATCACCAATCTACCATTTGCGAGTTGAATCCCGTGACAGGGACCTGTTGCATACCATGTCCACGCTTCATCTTTGGTTGTCGCAGTGATTTCTCTCGATTCCGCCCAAGTTTCCCCGTCGTCATTGCTTGAGGTTACCCAGACAGTCCGCGGTGCTTTTCCCGCAACAATCTTCCCTTCCGCACCGTCGGCGAGATTCTTACAGAATAAGAGCCAGATTGTGCCGGAATCACGGTCAACGACTGGGGCAGGATTGCCATCCGTATCAGTTCCTGTAGAGACAGCGATTTGCATCGGCTCCCAACTCTCGCCGTTGTCGAAACTCCGTTTCAGGACGATATCGATATTTCCTGAGTCTCCACCGCCTGTGCGTCTGCCTTCACAGAACGCCAACAGCGTTCCGTTGTTAGATCGAACAAGCGCGGGAATCCGAAAGGTATGGTATCCTTCCGTTCCCGCCGTGAAAAGGGGACGCTCTGTTTTGTGCATACTTGTGCGCTCCTAATGGGATTTGACAATCAAAATAGATAATGGTGCCGTAAGGGTTGGGTCTCCCAACCCATTCGTTTTGTGAACTGGTGTATATCGGGCGAGATGACCTCGCCCCTACTACGAATATTGAACATGGACCTCAAAACACATTATCACTTGGTTCGTTTGATCCGTGACCATGTTGTTGTGAGTTTTCCGATTGGTTGGACATCTGCCGGATCGTCCATTACAAACTCATCGGGTTGCTTTTGGTGATCAGAGAGTCGCAATCCATCAACGACACAATTCGTTGGGAATCTGGGGTCGGGTGGAGAGGCGTTGTTGATTTCAAAGGTTTCCGCAAACACAGTCGGTCCTTTTTTGAAATCAGCCTCCCCTTCAAGTTTGCCATCTAAATAGAGTTTCAATCCATCGGGTCCCCATGTCCCCGCCATGTGATGATGCTCTCCCGTTTTCCAGTCGAGTGCTTCACTGTTAGCATTATGCCACGACCCTGCGCTTTTAATTCGCATCTGTGCGATCCCACCCGTGTTGAACTGCAGAAATACCGCATCAGTCCCGCGTTTGTAAGTCATGAACGTAAAGAGTTCACCGGCGATGTCGCTGGTATCCAGCCCCATCGTTACCCACAACTCAACGCTCCCTTCGTCGAGATTAACGAAACGGTCTTCCACAGGGAAGTGAATAACATCCCCAACTGCTTCGCTAACAAAACCATTACCGTATTTACCGGGCTTGAAGACCCCACCGGGAACGGTACCACCCTCTTTTTCAACTTCCGCTTTGCTCTCTAACGCAGAAAAAAAGGTCTCCTCTGCTATAGCAACAGAGACACAAAGCAACATAATTGTCAAAAGACATAACGTTTTCATGAGACGCCTCCTATTTAGATTGACGTAGATTCGACATAATGGAACATAAATAGAGAATCAATTGGTTGCTGACTGCCGATTGCCTATCGGTTTTCTGCAGAGCGCGTATACGTAAGGCGAGGTCAACTGCTGATTTGGCACCCGCATCGCCGCCAATAGATTCCCAATAACAATATCTGTCAGGTTAACGCATTTACAAAGGACTTCGTGTCCCCATCTGCCAATCACCGCCCGCCACGGTGAATAATCGACGACGCTCAACTTCAGAGGACCCCCCGTATATCCATACTCGGTGACATGAAATCCAGCGTCCTGTAACGCCGCAGCAAGACCCACAGGTGGAATAACTTCGTGGGTCGCCAGGAGTTTCGGACTAGCGACGCGGGCTATCGGTGTATACATACCACGTAAATTCGGCGTTATTGTAAGCATTGTGCCTCCCGGTTTCAGGAGGCTGTGCATCTCTTCCAAGATCGCTTGCGGTGTACTGAAATGTTCAATTAATCCCATTGAGTAAACAAAATCGAACACAGCCTGCTGCGCTTTGGCAAAATCGAACAGGTCTTCACAGATGATTGTGCCTTTCGCTCCAGCAAGGGCAAGATTGCGTTCGGCGAGTTGACACCCCAATTCTGAAAAGTCAACGCCGTAGCAATCGCTTTCGTAGTTTCGAGCAAGATACGGAAGCCACAACGAATCGGCGCAGCCCAACTCAATCAGCGTTGGTTCTTTAAACCCGGCAAGTGCGAGATGAAACAGCTGAGCGAGTTGGCGGTTCGCCACATAAGCCCAACGTAAATGCCGCACCTTATGCTGTTGCCCATCCCAGAGCGTCGTCCAATAGGATTCATCTGTTAGGGGTGTAACTCGTGAATCCATACTAACTCTCCTCCAGTAGAACCGCGTCGTGTTCCAAAATAGGGCAGAGGTCGCAAAGTCGGTCAGCACAGTAATTCTTGTAAAGACGGATGACCCCTTGTTCAATTTTTGCTGTCGGGTTTAAGTGCCGCAGCTGCTGTGTTTCAGTGAAAATCTGTTCATCAACTTTACGTATAATGTTGTTCCCTTTTGATTTATATCCGGCACTATAGAGTCGGAGGACGGTGTCCTGTAGAAGCCGACTTTCCGCTTCAACTGCCCAAACATAGGCGGCTGGTAGAATTTTATTGATGATAATCTCCAAGGCGCGATCTTTGCCAATCAACGCTGTTTTGCGTCTGCTTTCCAAACCGAAGTTAGAATGCTTCTCCCAATAGCTAGTCGGTTCGAGCATCAGCAGTGTACAGAGTGCTGTTATGATACTTCGTAACTGCCGCTCTGTATGTGCGGACAATGCCTTTTCACAGGTGGGTAGAAAGTACATCATTAAACTACCTTGACACTGATAGATTAACCGGCTCATCGCTGCAATACGCCGCGTTGGGTGATTAAGAGGTCTGCTTGTAAAACTCCAACGTGCCTCCGTCATACGGGCAGGCAGTTCAGCGTATGCTGAAGCCGACCACAATGCCTCTAATGCCACGATGCTTGGATCGCTTGTTACCTCAGTTGGTAGCGGTTTCTCCCGTTGTGATGGCAAGAGTCCGGCGACCCCAAAGAGAATCGCCTGAATCTCTAATTCGGATTTCTGATCGAAATCCGCGAATGGAATGTGTTGTGCCAACTCGCGCATCGCTTTGCTGTTGCGTGCATATCCGAGTGCCTCCATGATACCTTCATAGAGGAGTTGCTCGAAGTCGAGCCGCGTTCTCAACAGACGCATCGATTCGGCTTTTTCTAAGAAACGTTCACGTCCTAACGATTCAAAAACGCCTTTCAGGACCTCCATGTTGAGCTGCTTACCTGTAACCCGACAGATACCTTCTTCTGTTGTTGTATCTTCCGTGTCGTCATACAAATCGCCGGTATCTACCGCAATCCATTTTAGGAGTTCTAAAGTCGAGATACGTTTGCCGTTCTGCAGGCGCGTCCGTAGATTGAAGTCGTCATTAAAAAACACAGCGTGCAGAATAACACGGTTGTATCTCGAATTGAGATGGTGTTTATGCGCATACCACTCCGAAGATCGGACGTGGATTTCAACATCGCCGATTTGGAGCTTGCCATCAATCTCGATCTCAGCGTGCATGAAATCGGGACCTTCGTTATGGTTCCAGATACCCGGTTTCAGCACACGAATCGCGCGTCTATCAATTGCCTCCATGTTGGTGTCGAAAAAACGCTGCTCATTCCACAACTTTTGAACAAACGCCTCGTCTACTTTATCCAGGTCTGGCTTGTAGGTCTCATCGAGTTCCCTGAACTGTTTAAAGATGTATTCGATTTTTTCTGCATCATTCATAGACGTTTCCGTGTGTTTTGACTTATTTCGCTCCGTGAATTTCGTTCAGTAGATTTTGTGTTGCAACATCCGGTTCAGGATGCGCGCAAACAGCGGAAATCACAGCAATACCGTGTGCACCCGCCTGAATGACATCACCTGCAGTTTCGACACCGATGCCACCAATAGCGATAACTGGACACGCCGCAATATCGCACATCCGACGGAGGCGTTCTAATCCTTTCGCCAGTTCCGCGTCCGGTTTTGAGGTCGTGCCGTAGATCGGACCGAACCCGATGTAATCAGCACCTTCCGTAATCGCTTCGAGTATTTTTTCCTCAGTTCGGGCAGATGCTCCGAGGATGGCTTCCGGCGGTAAAATCCGTCTCCCGATAGAGACTCGCATATCGTCTTGTCCGAAATGTGCACCTGCTGCCCCGACAGCCAATGCGATGTCCGCTCTGTCATTTACAATCAATGGGACCTTGTGCGCCTCGCATACCTTCTGCATCGCTTCTGCTGTTGTGACTAATTCACGGGTCGTTCCCTGTTTTTGCCGAAATTGCACCGTGTCAGCACCGCCTTGAATCGCCAGTTCTGCCAGTTCCGCGTGTGTGAATCGAGATTGCAGCGTCGTATCTGTGATAACGTGAAGAACACCGATCTTTTTCATCTTGGCATGTCCCGCAAAATGTGATAGATTATAGATAGCGGTCAGCAGTCAGGTCGCTTCGCTTTCGGCTTTCAGTAAAGAGGTTTTCGTTATAACAGAAACCTCTTGTTACTGATTGCTGATTGCTGATTGCTAATTTAGTATAGCACATAAGGAGACACTTTGTGAATAATTTGTTATTTCAATCTGGAGATAAAGTGCTTTTCATTGGGGATAGTATTACAGATTGTGGTCGGCGGGACGCACACGCACCGTTCGGACACGGTTACGTCCGCAAAATAACGGAACTTATCACCGCAAAATATCCCGAACGCGACATTGCTTATGTCAATAAAGGTATTGGTGGTGATATTGTTGAAGGTTTAGAGCGTCGATGGGACCCTGATGTCATTGCCGAAGCACCCGATTGGCTGTCGGTGAAAATCGGTATCAACAACGCCAGTCGGCAGCATGGAGAGGGTGTTTCTACGGAAGAATATCTGCCTATTTGGGAAGCGTGCTATCGTCGGATTCTCACACGCGCTAAAAACGAATTAGGTGCCTCGCTCTTTCTATTTGAAATTTTCTATATTGAAGAAGATGTTGACATGCCACGTCCGTTGGCTGTAGATGCTTACAACGAGAGCATTCACAGGCTTGCTGAAGAATTTGGCGCACGGTTGATACCGACAAATGCTGCTTTTGATCTTGCTGTTGCTGCCCGTCCCGGCGCGCTCTGGACAACCCAAGACGGTGTTCATCCGAATGCCGAGGGACATACCTTGATGGCGTTGGAATTCCTCAAACAGGCGGCGTGGTAAGTTTCCACTGCAGATACGCTTTGATGGCGTTTTGGAGAAAAATACGGGGTTATTGTTACGGCAGAACGCCGTCCGCCTGACGTTTTAGGATTTCAATGAATGCCTGTTCACGTTGTTCGTTATATTCGGTAGCAAGTCGTCGAGCATCAGTTCGGTTGCCCCAATAAAAGTGCCATCCAACCAAAGAGATACCTGCACAATCGACATATCGCCGTTCGCGAACCGCATCTGCTGCGAGATAAATGAACGTCCCCGTGACGGCTGCTGAGAAGATCGCCTCTTTAACGTTCCCTGTATACAACTGCCCACTTCCGGGGATAATTGTAGAAAGCCATCCTGCCATTTCGAGTGATTTCAGGGATAGTGGTGTTTCATTGAGAACGGTGTCTGCTAATTGACGTGCTTTTTCTTTTTCAGGGCGATTGATCTCAGCCGCGTCCGCTCGCCGAAATTCCGTGATTGCCTTGTTCCAATCAGACGTGTGAACGTAGCACCAACCCCGTAAGTAGTGTGCCGCTGCTATGACTTCCACGTCTTTACTCCTGTTCAGGAGTTCAAAAAGCATTGTTCGTGCGAGTGCGTATTTCTCTGCATCAAAATGGAGCTGCCCGAGCATCAACTGGCTCTGAAACCGCAGCGGTGAATTCGGATGGATGGCTGAAAATTCTCGAAAGCTTCGTTCAGCGAGTTCAGGTAGGTTTTGATGGTAATAACTCTGGGCGATCCGATAGTCTGCTGTGTCTCTGAGTGGGGTATTGGGATGATAGAACAGGAGTCGTTTATAGGCACGTCTCGCCGCTTGGTAATCGCCTGATTCAAAAAGCTGCTCGGCATAACGAGGCTGCTGATTTTCCTCGGAAGAGATGCCGCCAATTGTGAGGACTATGATGGAGAGTAAACAAGACGCTGTTGACATGTTAGAACCTGGCGTGCCACAATGTGAGTTTAACATTGTCGTTTGGCGTTGATATTGCCCCGAATAATCCGGAATCCCTAATTTCCTGTTGGATTTGATTCCGAAAATATACTTCATGCTGCAGATTGAATGTTTCCGCCGCTTGAATACCCTGATAGATGTTGTTTCCATAAAGGAGCAAACCGAGGGCTGCTACCGGAATAGCAACTTCATAGCGTTCTTCTCTGGTATAATAGACGCTCGCGCTCCCTAACACCGCCACACTCATAAAGGTGTAGAATCCATCTACACGCCTTCCACTGTAAATCTGTCCACTTCCCGGAACCAACGCTGAAAGCACACCCGCAACCGTTGGAGAACGACGCGGCAAAATATCAACGTTTTCTACGATGCCTGCCAACCTCGCACTTACTTCACCCAACAGACTTTGTGGATCGGCTGAGGAGACATCGTTCCATATTCGACTCGCCTCTACCCATTCGTTTCTTTCTATATGGACCATACCGATCGTAAACTGCGCGAGCGGTGCTAAATCGCTGCGCTTGTGCTCGGTAAGAAAATTTTCGAGTGCAGCAATCCCACGTTCTTTATCACCTAAGAGGATGTGACACTGAGCGATGTTGTTTGTAGAACGTTCAACAAGTGGACTGTCCGGGTAGGTATCAATCAGAAACTGATAGGCACGCATTGCCTTCTCCAATTGTCCAGCGTTCTGATAGGATGCAGCAACACGGAAGGCTACGAAGTCGATATGTACGGTATCGGGGTATAGAAAGAGAATCCGTTTATACTCATGAGCGGCGTTGAGGTAGTCGCCTTCTTGGAAGAGCGAATCTGCGAAGTCAGACCCCGATGCTGAGGCACGCATCGGGAGGACGCATAGGAAAATTAAAGCGGAGACGGAAAGAAAAGTCTTCATTTGGAATCAAGTTGTTTTTGTACATGCTGTTTACTAACTGCCCAAACCCGATTACCAATATCGAGGAGTTGTGGGGCAAAACGAGAATTCGCAATCTCGTTTTTGAAACCATCGCCAGCATAGGTGTTGAGAAGAATGAGCGCGAAGGCGATTAAAAGTCCGCCTGAAGCGATACCGAAACAGAGACCGAGAAGACGGTTTAACCAACCCAACACTCCCTTTTCAATAATTCGCTGGATGCGTTCAAAGAGCGTATCAACTATAATGGAGGTAACGATAATAAGAACAACGATACTCGTCCATTTCGCGAAGGTTGGATTTTCTATGAATTTTTGGATGAATCTCGCGAGGGCGGGCCAAAATTGACACGCAGCCGCGAAACCCGCACCGAGCGCGAATATCCCCCAAGCACTCCGAGTGAAACCTGCACGGTAACAACTCAGCCCGGCTAATGCAACAAGAATGAGGATACCGATATCTAATTTCGTCATCGTTTGTATGTTAGGTATGGGAAGTTTGGAAGTTATGCCTCAGCACACACCTGCTAACGGTATTTCCGCCAAAGTCTGCTCAAACACCTTTTCGACTGCGTCTTCTATCTGAGTGCCGTTGCTGAGTTCATAGAGGAGTTCGCGAATTTTTGGGAAACCGAATCGCTGAATGAGAAAGTCTGCTATCGCTGCGGATTGGATGTAGGCTAATTTCCGGGATTTCGCAGGCAGTTCGCTAAACGGTTCGCTCAAGGTAGAGAAGGAGAGAAGGTACTTTTTCTCAACTGCGTGTTCTAACGCAAATCGTTCAGATTGGAGCATTGGACGTGCAAGGCTCTGTGCGAGTCCTTCGTTAAGCCACATCGGGCAGTGTCCTTGGGTCAAGTAATGGACTAATAGATGGACCCACTCGTGTCGGAGTAGCGCGTATAGGATACTCAGCACCGGTTCACCGGCTCCACAGTATGCCACGTGAATGCTGCCGTCATATCGCCCGCTCGCCCATTTCGGGAGAGAACGTTCTGACTCTGTCCTCCCGTTTGTGTTTGTAATTGAGATGGGGACTTGGACAATGGGGTAGCACCCCAACATCTCGCCGAGTTCCGTCCGGGTTTGATGAATGAGACGGTAGATATTCCACACTGTCTCGGGTTTCATTGGTGAATGACAGGTGAGATCGAAAAATTCAGAATTTATAACCAGTTGCGGGGATGTCGTAGCGTCTCCCTGCAAGCGTTCGAGAAATTCTTGGGACGGTGGTTCCCGAAAGTCATCCGTACAAATCAGTGTGTCATAACACGCTTTTTCATCAAGAATGCGTGCTTGCCGCCGCAGCGCTGTCGGTGAATCCGGGCATAATCGCAGGGCGATGTCAAGGCATGCCAACGCCTTGTCCCACTGACCGACCATCTCGTATGCTTTCGCAAGGTCTGCATAGATGTAGTGGTGCTGTGCTGCTCCTAATCTCAAGCCAGCGAGGTAGTGTTGGATGGCTTCAACGTAGCACGCTTTTCCGTAGCTGAGCGTCGCTTGCTGAAAATGCGATAATGCCAGTGAACTGGTCTGGTTTAAGTACACTGCCTCTATAAGGAATGGAAGTGCATTGAAGGGTGCGTCCCCAATGCACAGCACAATCCTTCTCCTACGTGACTATGAATATTCCTTTATTTGACGTTGACGACTTTAAGACTGACTTTTCCACATTTTAGCGTAGTCCCGGGTTGAACCCGTGTCTGTGTCTCAACACGTTCATCGTTGACGTAAGTTGTCTCGGAGCTTCCTAAATCTGTGACGTATACATCTTCATCTTTCTGTTCAAATCGGATGTGTAAACGAGAAAGCGTTTGGATTGTGTCGTAACGTTTCAATTCCTCTGAAGGCACGGTCGGCTGTTCAGCGTCCCAACGGTCTATTGTATCAGCGTTCGGTAGAGACGCGTCGATCTGCATGATTTCGGTAGTCTCACTCCCCATACCGTGCGGACTATAGCCGAGTTGCGGCTCCAGCCCATCAGTGGAAACCGTTTCTGGTGCTTCCCCACGAATTTCCGCCATCACGCGTGCTCTCACCCGTTCTTCCGATCCAGGGCGCGGCATAATATTTTCTCGCTCTTCGAAGCGATAGTGCGCGAAGTCGACCAACTGCTTCAAGGGTCGGAACACCGGCGAACTATTGAATTCCTTCAGAAGACGTTTCTGTTTCCGTGATAATCTTTCGTTTTTTAGCCAACGCGTGTAGGCTTCCAACATCTCTGCTTTTTTCAATTCATCCGCGGAGATATCAAGCCTCCGCGATTTCCTCCAGAAGCGCATAACAGTTAATCCTCCTAATATATCCATTGGATACCTTTAGCAATCAAAATTTTCCGCAATTCTTCTGTACACCGAAAAATCCAGATTTTCACAGTGCCGTCTTTCCGGTTCAGAATGCGGGCGATTTCTGCAATACTATAACCTTCCAAGTGTCGCAGCATCCATGCAATACGATGGTTGGGTTTCGTTACCTGTTCAAGTGCACCTTCCAAGATTCTTTGGGCTTCCGCAGCTTCAAATTCTTGGTCGGGTCCCGGACGTGGGTCCTCGTATTGACTCAGCGGCTGTTCGTCCTCATCGGGTAAACCACTGAGCGGACGCTCTCGGATCCGGTCGCGTTTCCGTATCGCGTCAATAATCGTGTTTCGGGCCACCGTATTTAGCCATGCTTGAAAACTGCCCTGCTCTGTGTTCCATTTGCCCAGTTTTTGCCAGACCTTAATAAACACATCTGAGGCGACCTCTTCCGCATCTTGATAGTTCCCAAGCATCCGGTGGGCTTTGTTATATACCCACTTATAGTGCTTGTCGAACAATTGCCTAAACGCAGCATCATTACCCGCTTTCGCTTGCGTCGCGAGATAGGTGTCTTCGACAGCAGATAAGTCGTTAGTTGTTTGGCGCGCCATTATTATCTGCTCCTTTACCTATTAAAGACCTTATAGCAGGCTAAATGATATAACGTAGATGTACCCAATTGCGTTTCAATATATCGAAAAAGAATTAAGGAAAATGGCACGCTGTGGAGAATTAACGCGCAATAAATATATGAAAAAATAAACATCTCAAGAAAGAAGTTATTCTAATTTTACTCTATTTTTTCACGCTATGTCAAGAAAAAAACAAGTTTTGTCTGATTTTCGCTGTTTTTGGTGTCTTTAAGAACGGATTGCTATGCGGAACGGGCTTGGAATCCTGGAGATTCTAAGTCAGATCGTATTTCATCCAATACCACTGTCGCATAACCGCCTGCGGGAAGTGTAAAGTTGAAATGGATCCCGGTATTGTCAACTGCTGAAACTTCATGGCAGTGCATCCGCATCCGGAGTGCTCTGCGTGTACCCGGTAGCCGGATACCCATAACCTTGCGAAATGCTTCAAAACGGATCCCTTCATCAACAAGAATTGAGGTCTCTAGTGCTAACACATCGTCGGTTGGCAGACGCATTTTATATCCGAAGATCGGTCCTGATGGACTGATTTCAAGAGCATCCGCACGTCGCTGTTCAATGCTTGCATCTGTAACAAGAAAGAATGCGCCATTACTGTGTTTTACCGCAAGGTCGCCAGCAAGGAGTTTGCCTAAATGGGGTGAGCGTTTCTCCAGCAGGCGATTGAACAGATATGCTTGATACGCCGACAGAAATAGTTTCCGAAGCCGATGCGGAATACATAAGACCGCTCGCTCAGCGGATTTTCGCGCGAATTCCCGTTGCATGCGTTGGGTAATATCGTTTGCTCGTGGTGTGTCATCTGTGAGCATGTAGCGAACAACCTTTTCCCATTCCGATTTCATGAGTGCTTTGCCAATCAGGTGTGAATCGTTTTTGTTTCCAAATCTCTGTGCACCGAACCGATTTGGCACCCCTTCAGTTGCCAATCGTTCCATGACTGTTTTAATTGCAGGGAGGCGGTCTTGTGCTAAGTCGCGGACTGTGATCCGAAAACGGTTACCGCGGAGGTGTCCTACTCTCAATTTATGCGCGTGCCTTTCTGCCCATAAAACTTCAATAACAGGCTGCTCAATCTTCAAAACCCGTTCTGGTGGCACACCTGCTACAGATAATATCTGGGTTGTGACCGCATTTTTATCTTTCAATCCGGCGTAACCGAAATCTCGCGCCGGTACTTGGAGTTCCCGCGCAAGTCGGTTGATCGCTTCTAATGTACTTACGTTCCGTTTTTGGATCGCAAAGAAGGTGTGTGTCCCTTCACGCGAGGGTTCATAAAGCGGGAGTTCTTCAACAATGAAATCTTCTGGCGCGATTTTGAACATTTTGCCTGCTTTCGGTGGGGTTGCTATTAAATTTTTATTTGTCTATGCAAAATTATTGCGTTTGTGGAATGTATTCTCTTTATTTATTATAAGAATTATCACCTTGTTTGTCAAATCGTACTACTGACAGTTAACGGCTGATGAAAACTGATAACTGAGTCCTCCAGAGGTAGCAATATTGTTTGCTATCTGCGGTTAATTGTGATATACTTAATATCGAAGTATCTACTACAAAAAGGAGGGGGAAATGGCTTACATAATTTGTGAACCGTGCGTTGACGTGATGGATACTGCATGTGTTGATGTCTGTCCGGTGGATTGCATACATACCACAGAGGGCGAAAACCAGCTTTATATCAATCCTGATGAATGTATTGACTGCGCTGCGTGTGAACCCGCATGTCCGGTTGACGCAATCGCAATGGAAAGTGATGTGCCAGCCGAGTGGCAACCGTTCATTGAGATAAACCGTAAATTTTTCGAGACATTCGTTAAACCTGAAACCGCAGATAGTGGAGAGGGTGAGGCTGGAACGACGGGGAGAGGGAAGGAACAGGGCATTCCCGAAGAATTCGCACAAGTGCCGGAGCTTCCAGAGTCAAGGCTGCGTGCCCCTTTTAATCTTTTGGTCCTGCTCTTGCAACCGCTACTCGGTGCCTTTTCAGCAGGTTTTAAAACACGGCTTGAAGAGATGGCAGGGAACCCGGTCGTCTTTAGTGCAGCGGTATCAACCGGTATTAATGCGCTCATCAATATAACGCTCTATCCGCTTGTCCTTTTCTTGATCGGTGTAAGAGGGGAAAGTGCAAGCCTATTCACCAATGAAGGTAATTTGATGATCTTCTTGGGAATAGTGATTGCAATCGCTGAAGGTGTTTATCGGTTTAAAGACGAATTCAACTCAACAGTCGATCAACCGCGTTATGGTGCGGCGTTCTACGGTTGGATTGCTTCGTTAGTTGCGACACCGGTGCTGATCGGCTTACGTTCTGCTCTCGTTGTTACGCCGACACAAGCGCGTACGACGGTACCCGGGTCCGTTGATACTGGTGGCACGCTCTACTCTGATGACGTGCGGGAACGCTACAGACGCTACGGTATGGTGAATCGTATCACAGAAAAGGCGAGCCACTACGAAGTTGAAATTGAGTTTCCCAGATGGGTGCCTAATTCCGTTAGTAAAGAGGCGTACAATCTTCCGGATCGCATGCCCGACTACACCTATGAAATTAATCTCAGTTCTCCGTATATGCCGGACGCAACACCCGCTCCTGAAAGTGTTTTAACCGTTCAGACCCAGTTGGATGATCCGAGATTCGCTCCCATATTAGGGCGCGCAAGTTCGTTCCCAAACGGCTTCACGAATATCCTACCGCTCTCAGGACAACCGGAGGACTTTCAGGCGATTTATCGGGATAAAGTGCTAACGATTGTCGTTGCCAAAAATGGGAGTTGTGACGCGCTCGGACTTGAACCGACAGTCCATTACGCCAAACTCAAGGGATAGTCAAACCCGTTAGAGACTATGGTTGATAAAGAGACGCTTGCTGCTTGGGATAAGCGTTACCTCTGGCACCCATTTACACAAATGCAGGATTGGTTGGCAGAGGCACCCGTTATTATTGCGCGTGGTGAAGGGTGTTACCTCATTGATGTTGATGGGAATCGGTATATTGACGGTGTGGCTTCTATGTGGACGAGCGTCCATGGGCACAACCATCCCGAGTTAAACACCGCACTCAAAACACAGGTGGATAAGGTCGCGCATAGCACGTTGCTCGGTTATAGCAACATTCCGGCGATTGAACTTGCAAAAAAATTAGTAGAACTCACGCCGGTAGGACTCAATAAGGTATTTTATTCTGATAATGGTTCAACCGCTGTCGAAATTGCGTTGAAGATGGTGTATCAGTACTGGCAGCACAAGGGTGAACCGCAACGGAAACTGTTTGTTCATTTTGATAACGCATACCACGGCGATACGATAGGGGCTATGAGTGTCGGCGGCATTGATAGTTTCCACGCGACCTTTGATTCCCTCCTTTTCAAAGGGATCCGTGTATCTACGCCTGACACCTATCGTTCCCGCAATACCAACGACTCGGTGATTAAAACCCAATGGCTCAATGCGGTGGAAAATACCCTGTCTGTGCATAGCGGGCAAATCGCAGGTATCATTTTGGAGCCGTTAATTCAGGGTGCTGGCGGTATGCTTCTTTCACCCAGAGGGTTTCTGAAAGAGCTCTCTGCCTTGGCGAAACAGTGGAAAACACTTCTTATTGTTGACGAAGTGATGACCGGGTTTGGACGCACCGGCAAAATGTGGGCATGTGAACACGAATCTATCACACCCGACCTCTTATGCACGGCGAAAGGACTCGCAGCCGGTTATCTCCCTCTCGCTGCGACGTTAACCACGGACGAAATCTATAACGCCTTCCTCGGTGAATATAGGGACCTCAAAACCTTTTTCCACGGACATACTTTCACGGGCAATCCGTTAGCGTGTGCCGTCGCGTTAGAAAATATCGCTATTTTCGAGCGCGAAAATCTTCTTTCCCGACTCCAACCTACGATTGCACACTTCAAAAACCGGCTTCAAGAATTCTACAGACTGTCGCATGTCAGCGATGTCCGTGTGTGCGGACTTGCCGCAGGTATAGACTTAATGAAAAACCCAGATACCCATACGCCTTATCCGTTTGAGGAGAAGGTAGGTATCCGGGTTTGTAAAGAGGCACTCACCCGTGGCGCGCTACTCCGTCCACTTGTCAATACGATCGTCTTGATGCCCCCATTGCAGATTTCGGTGCCAGCGTTAGATACACTGCTGGACATCGTTTATGCGTCAATTGAAGCGGTGCCAGAGTGAAATTTAAAAAAATAGGACGGGTTTTAAACCCGCCCTACGATTCGTTAAAACCTTTTAGAAACCGCCGCGGCGCACTGCCATGTTTTGTGCCCTGTCTGTTACCTGAATGGTGATGGTGTGTGCCCCTTCAGAGAGTTCACCGGTTTCCAGGAGAAGTTTCTCCTGCTTGGAGTCAAAGATGCCGTCCTCTGGGAAGATGGCTTTCCAGTGCTCATCGTTGTCAATCTTATAAACCGCTTTCTCAATTGGGGTGCTCATGTCTGTGACATCACAGGCAACTTGATAAGTGCCGTTACCGTTCGCAGTGACCTGAATTTCCCCGATAGCGGGTTGGGTGTTATCTATGTCAAACGGCATGCTGACCTTCTCAACAGATTTCGCCCAGCCAACCGGGTTGCTGAGTTTGTCAGTTGCGACAACTTTCACTGTATAGCGTCCATCTCCGACAGTGGTGATATCCCATTCGTGTTCCGCTTTTGACAGTTCTTTTTTCAGAAGTCGCCAGTTATTCTCCGTAACCGCTTTGTAGTAGACAGTATACTGCAAAGTGTCGTCATTTGCGTCTTCCACTTTCCAGTTAATTTTCCAGTTTTTAGATGGCGTGCTGTTTCCAGTGCTGGATCCACCACTACTGCCACCACGCGCGCCCGGTGGTGCTAATCCACCGGAGGGACGCCGTCCTTGCTCTCTGTTCCCGCTGCCACTGCCGTCATCTATTTCAATGCTGGTAAACCTCGGCTCAATATTAGTCTGCACAGAGGCAAGCGTTACCTTCTTCAAGATGGGCGTTTGCGTGGTATTACTGGTCGTAATCTTGGCACGCCATTGGATGTACTGTGCATCGGCGTTCGGAATCTGAGAACCTTCTGCGGTTGTGAGTTCCTCTGACCAATCGTTCCATGTATCGTCCGGCTTTTTGGTGTTACCGGTACGGGTTGAGAAGGAGATAGCCGTTCCTTCTGCCGTTTCGGCTTCCCATGCGAGTTTACCCCAACGCGAGAGGCTTTGTGCATCGTGGACCGTTGATTCAAGCGTGCCTGATTCGACATAGGTCGTTGTGAGCGTAAAGAGTTTACCGGGATTTCCGGTTGCGAGGAGGGTTCGGGTGTTGCCGTCTATCTCTTTTTGGTGTATTGCGATGACTTGGTTCGCTGCGCATTTTCCGACTTCAATGTGATCGCCAGTCATCGGGTTGATGCGATAGAGTTTCCCATCATCTCCGGTACCTACAAGGATTTGGGTGTCGCTTTCGAGGACAATCGCCAAGATGAGCGGTTCCGGCGAATTCCAAATGGGCGCGATAGTGCCGTCTGGACGAATCTTGTAGATGTTGGATTTGTTTTCTTGAGGGGCGCCACCGCCAGGTGGGGGTGGACCGCTCGGCGTCGGTGGTCCATTTGCGCCTCGGCGACCTCTTGAGGGTTCCGCGGGTGCCGAGGTAACAACTGCGGCGTAGAGGTTCCCTTGGCTATCCATTTCCAAGGCGCGCACCTCTTTTTCGTCCGCTTGATAGATAACTTTCGCTGTGCCGTCGTTCATAACGTGATAGATGATCCCGTTGTCGCTACTTCCGGCATAAAATCCGTTTTCTGCTGCCAACAACGTCATGAGATTTTTCTCTTCAGCATCAAAGAGAACGCTGGATTCACCCTCTGGTGTGATTTTGTAGATTTTACCATCCGTGCCTGTCGCAGCGTAGAGATTGCCCGCATCGTCAAATTGCAACGACCATACGTATTTATCACCTTCATTGAGAATCGTCTGTGGCGGTGTTGTCGCGTCAGTGATTTTGTAAATCAATCCATCCGGTCCTGTACCAGCATAGAGAACATCGTCGGGTCCAATGGCGAGGCTGTAAATTGTAACTTCAGGTGAGTTATAGTAAAGTTCAGCGGTGTCTCCATCGGCGTTAATTTTATAGATTTTTCCTTCGTTACCAGTGCCAACGTAGAGGTTGCCTGCTGAATCCTCAACAAGCGCCCAAACCTGAGTCTCTTTGAGTTTCGTGAAAGATTCGATTTTAGGAGACAACATAACGTCGCCGGTACTTGTAAATGAAAGATCTTTAGGTTTGCCTGCCTCAAAATCGGCGTGATTTTGCTGTTCCCACAACGAAGTCTTGACGGCGAGTGCGACATTTGTGAGCATAAAAACGGTTAAAATAAGACTCCAAAAGGAGATGACACGGCGCATTAAAAGTACCCTCCTATAGGGTTATTTAGGCGAGACTTGAAAAGTGATGTAGCAAGCTGCCAAATTTAAGTTTTTGTATATAATTTATTTAGCCTTATTCAGCGTTCCTGTCAACAACCAATCGAATGATACCGCTGCCAAAGATAACGTAATCTGTGGCGACCTTGTCCATTTGTAGCGTCGTCGCCGAGGTATATCCACTATCCCCGGTCTGCTTTGCGGTGTTCATTACAGACATAACTGAAGGTGGCAGACTCTCGAATTCTTCTCCTTGAACGGTAAGGCCCGGTTCGGGCACAAAGAGTTCCATGATAATATCGGAGTTCCGTTCACCGCGCTGCAGCAGTTTGATGAGTTGGTTGATGTTTTTGTGGCGAAAATTAAGTGGCGCACGGGACCGCTGCCAGGACTCGTGAAAATTCGCATTTCCGGCGAGGAGTGTGACAAGCCCTTCTGGCGCATCCTTAGGAATAGTGATCGTACCGGTCTGTGTTACAGGTGCTTCGAGATAGGGCTGCAATGTTATTTCTACTGCAACGGTATCTCCAGGGCGGTAGCGAAGTTTATCCATCCGAAGGCTCTGAATCCGCGCTGTACGTCGTTTATCTCCTATTTTCAGATCGAGTGTAACGTTCTCAACTTGAACCTTTGTATAAGGATTGATGCCGAGTTGGAACATTGGTGACATGAGCGTCTGCATGACCCCAAACCCGGGGGATCCTCTGGAAGAATATATGTTCTTATAGACTAATTCGCGGTTCTTGAGGTCGGGATGTTCTTTCAGCGTGATGGTTGCTTCCATATTGAGGGTGTAATCTCCCAGATAAAACTCAAGTGTGTCCATGAGCATCCACGCCGCCATGCCTGTGTAAATCGGAGATAAACTGCGATGCCGAATCACTTCGTATGACTTCTGATGTCGCTTACTATCGGCGGTCTGCACATTGACATTTACAGGAATATAACTCGGGTGTTTTCCGATGATACCCGCAATGGCAGGATCCCTATCTTGCACTAAAGTCCCGATGGGCTGCGTCGGTGATGCTATTTTGGAGGAGCGGGAACGGCTTGGAAGGATAAAATGCACATACCCACCAGAAAGCGGGATATTGACGTTACCCTCTGCAGATGCAGAATGTCCATAAGCGAGGAGTTCATTACCATCTATGTAAGTGATTGTCCCATAACCAAAAAATGCAACATCACCCCGGACAAATTCCGTCCCGATCATCTGTCCCTCTTCAACCGGCGATTCCTTAACGGGACCTCCACCGCCTGATGCTTGGACCGGCGTAAAATTGAGTTTATCAAACATCGGCTTGATAAATCGTATGACCTCCGAATTAAGGGTTGGAAGTGTGACAGGGATAGATAATCGCGCGGATCTCATTTGGGAAGGCATATCGGTAACACTGTCACGCCACATTTCATCAAAAGCACGTGGCACCTGTGCGACCTGACCATCGCGGAGCAGAGACTGACCGGTATCCAATCCATATTGATGCATCGCTGCGGAAGCATCGAGGTTAAAGAGTTGAGCACCTTCGTAGCTTAAATTGGGTTTCATCCCACGCTGTGCGACTTTCAACATTAATTCAAAGGGGGTTACCCCAAAACCGTTGGCATGTTCTCGCTGGTTAAAGTAACCGAGAGAAAGTGCCCCCATGAGGCGTCCGTCAATGTATATTGGACTACCACTCATACCGCCGGCAACACCCGTGCGTTTAAAGTTGTCGCTCAACCCCTTCATCCATACCACATGCCATCCTGGGATAAAGTTGTGTTCAACGCTGACAACTTCACATTCAAATTCTTCCACCGTTGTCCCGGAAAAGACCGTGTAGCCTTTCCCTTTCATACCCGGTTTCACTTCGGACAACGGCATAAATTTTTCAGCATCCCACTCAATCTGCGAATAACTGTGAGGCACAGCCAAGTAGAACACTATAAGCGCACAAAGCAAAATTTTACCTATACCGATAAAATTTATCTTTGCTGTACATTCCTTTTTCACAACATTTACTCCTCTCTGAACTATTGAAAATCTGTTTATATTCATGACCATGATTTCTCTTGCAAATTACTTAAATAGTAAACTCTCTAATTCGCCTTTTCGCTGTTCCAATCTCCCAATTGAGGTCTCTGGCTGGTGGGAAAATGTGTAGGTTTTTACTTGTCCTCAGGGCAAAAAGGGTGATTCTAATGTAAAGTATTGAGCGGCCTACGAATGCAGTAAAAACATAGTGTTATCTATTATACCTAATGAGAGATTTGATGTCAACTGGAATTGGCAAAAATCTCAGGGCTATTACGCGTGTTTCCTTGCTTTTGACTTGTTCTTTTTCTCTTGCCGTGTTATTATTCTTAAAAAACGGTTGAGGAGCTGCACGCATAGCATGTCAAATACCGCTTGCATTCTCGCAATCGACCAGGGGACAACAGGTACTACTGCTCTCCTTGTTGATGTAGACGGCAACATCATTGCACGAGGCTATCAAGAATTCACGCAATACTATCCCCACCCGGGTTGGGTAGAACACGATCCAGAGGAAATTTGGGACGCGACCCTCCAAGCAATAGACGCACTTTTTGATGACCGTCCGTTGAACATTATCGCTATTGGGATTACAAACCAACGCGAGACCACGCTCGTTTGGGACAGAGAAACAGGAAAACCGATCCACCCAGCGATTGTCTGGCAGTGTCGGCGCACTGCTGATATGTGTACTTCTCTTGAGAAGCAGGGCGTTGCTGGAGAGATAAAAGCGAAAACCGGTCTTCTACTTGATGCCTACTTTTCTGGAACAAAAATAGCGTGGATTCTGGATCACGTCAGCGGTGCACGAGAACGGGCGGCACGGGGCGAACTCGCATTCGGAACGGTAGACACTTGGCTGCTGTGGAAACTAACGGATAAAGCCGTCCATAAGACCGATTATACAAACGCGTCGCGCACGCTACTCTTTAATATCAACACACTTTCATGGGACGAAACACTTTTGGAAATGTTCAACGTTCCACGGTCCGTGTTGCCTGAAGTCTGCCCTTCTGTGAGCAATTTCGGGACAGCCAATTTCTATCGCAATTTTTGGCTTGAAACCTTCGGTAAAAATGTATCTTTAGACGGCATTCCGATTGCTGGCATCGCTGGCGACCAACAAGCAGCACTTTTCGGTCAATTGTGCACAAATCCTGGTATGGCGAAAAACACTTATGGCACAGGGTGTTTTCTCATGCTGAATACGGGGAATGAAAAAGTTGAAACGGAGACAGGACTGTTAACGACACTCGCTTGTAGTTTAGATGAGAATCCGGTTTATGCCTTGGAGGGGAGTGTTTTTGTTGCGGGTGCTGCTGTCCAATGGCTCCGAGATGGTATTGAGATTATCAGTAGCGCACAGGAAACCGAGGAAATCGCAAGGCGTATACCCGATTCAGGCGGTGTTTTCGTTGTTCCTGCCTTTACTGGGCTTGGCGCGCCGTATTGGGATCCGGAAGCACGGGGTGCGATTCTCGGCTTAACGCGAGGCACCACGCGCCAGCAGATTGTCCGGGCGACTTTAGAGGCGATTGCTTATCAATCAGCGGATGTCGTTACCGCAATGCTTGATGAGACAGACGTGAAAATCGACCGGTTACGCGTGGATGGCGGTGCGACCGCGAACGACTTCCTTATGCAGTTCCAAGCGGATATTCTGGGGATTGATATAGAACGACCGGCACAAATAGAATCGACCGGACTCGGTGCCGCATACCTTGCTGGAATTACAACCGGAATCTGGGACAACATTGAGGCGTTAGAAACACGTCGCGCTCGGCACGCTCAGATCGCAACCGGTGCTACGAACGCAAAGACCTTTTCACCCCAAATTGATGCCGACCAACGCAGTCAAAAACTCACACAGTGGAAAAGAGCCGTACAACGAGTGATGGGTTAAAATGCGACTCCAATGGAAATACTCTCTTGTTATTAATCTCTGTGTCATAGCGATCCTTGTGGCGTTTTACTTTTTTGATAGCACCCGGGTCCGAAATGAGATGTACGCGCTTCACGCTTTAGGGGCAGAACGCGGGGCTGAACTGAAGAAAATCGTTGAAAATACGATTCTTGACGCTGTTGTCAGGGAGATTGAGACGACAAAGCGGCTTGATGCACGTCGATTAGATCAGATACTGAATAGGCTGAAGTGGGAACATCCAGATATGAAGGATGTGCTAAATGTCCACATCTCATTGAATGATACCCGTGTGCGTTCGAGTCTGCTTGCCCGTGAAGATGCCGTTGACATAAATCTGGATGCGGCAGACCTGGCGCAAATTGAGTCGAAAGGGGCAACGATACGGACTGTTGAAGGACAGAACGCAACGGCTATGGTCATTAAATACACTGTTGTTTTGACTGGACCAAGCCCGGTTGAGTTAGATCCGAGTGGTATCGCATACGCGTCAATACTTGATGAAGGGGCATTGCCGTATGATGTCTGGTATGATGTTTGGTGGAGGATGTTTGGTGAAGAGGTCTATGTACCAGATGAACCGGTGATACCTGAGGAGAAAGGTAGGCGTTGGCGAGTTACCGATCAGGAAAAAGGCGATCTCTATAATTTATGGAGGCAAGATGATATCTTATGGATTCAGAGATCGTTAACGGGTTACATACAAGTACTTTTTGATGTGCCTTATATTGGTAGGTCGATTCGCTACTCGTTGCTAATGCACGCCATACTCATCGTGATTGTTGGCGCATTACTCGTCATCCTCATTGATTTAACAACGAATCATCTCATTATGCGACCGCTGGAACGCATGACCCGGATTATTCAGAGCGCGGAGCGCGGGAATTTATCAACGCAAGCGGATTATTCGTCAGATGAAATCGGCAAGGCGACCTATAATCTCGCAAGAATGCTCTGGCAATTGCGCGACTCCCATTCAAAACGGATTGCTGCTTTAGGACAATTTGCCGCAGGGGTCGCTCACGAAATTCGGAATCCGCTAAACTCAATCGGTATGACGGCGCAGCATCTGAAATCTGTTTTTTCTCAATCCGAAGTTAAACCAGCGGATATTGAGGAGGCAAAAGAACTTTTGGATATTGTTGATGAAAAAATAACCGAACTCAAACAGACTTCAGAACAGTTCCTCACTTTGAACCGTCCGAGAAAATTAAATGTGGCACCGATAAATCTCAATGCACTCATGGATCGTGTGTTATCTGAGTTCACACTCATTGCTGAAGAGGCAAAAGTTCAGGTAATTAGAAATTACGATAAAACTTTGCCTGATATTCCATTGGATCCAGGTTTAATGCAACAGACACTCTTTAATCTTGTACAGAATAGCGTCCAAGCGATGCCAAAGGGTGGCAGTATTTATGTTACGACCATGATCGATGAGATAGATGAGACATCTCGACAGATCGTCCTCGAAATTCGGGATACCGGCATCGGCATTCCTGAAGAGATTCAGGAACAGATTTACGACGCATATTTTACAACAAAGGACGCTACCGGTGGGATCGGTCTCGGACTGGCGATCTCCCATCAGATTATCACTGCACATAAAGGTAAGATTGAAGTCCGAAGCAAAATGGGAATGGGAACGGCTTTTAAAATCAGTTTCACGCTTGATCGGGATCACGCCCCTTAAAATTGGGTGTGCATAGGAGGAGGGCTGGACGATGGCATCTATACTACTTGTAGACGATGACCGGGCACAACTGACAATTCTACAGCGTATCTTAAAACGCGAGGGTTACACCGTTGAAGTCGTTGGCGATAGTAAAGCCGCGCTTGAGCGTTTGGACAAGCAGATGTTTGATCTCGTGATCAGCGATATGTGGATGTCCTCACGGTTTGAAGGACGCGAGTTGCTTCGGGAAATTAAACGGACAGACCCCGACCTACCTGTCCTTATCATGACAGCCTACGCCGAACTTAACGATGCAGTCAACCTCGTTGCCCATGAGGGGGCATTCTACTATCTTGAGAAACCTATTCAGGTGGATGTGCTTAAACGGGAAGTCAAACACGCCTTACAGACCCGCGGCGCACTTGGAGACACTGAAGACGGGAGCGACGCTGCAACGCCTGACATTCAGATGGATGAAATTATCGGTGAAAGTGAACGGATGCAGGAGCTTTTCAAAAATATGGCACGGATCCTTCATCGCGGGGTGACACAAGTCCTTATTACGGGTGAAACCGGTTCTGGAAAAAGTCTAATTGCACGGGCACTCCATAAACACGGAAACCGAAAAGACAAGCCTTTCATAGCGATTAACTGTGGTGCCATCCCGGATACGCTCATTGAGAGTGAACTCTTTGGGCACGAAAAGGGGGCGTTTACGGACGCGGCGCAGCAGAAAAAGGGGCTTTTTGAGGTGGCAAACCACGGTGTGCTTTTTCTTGATGAAATTGGCGACTTGCCTGTTCAGACGCAGAGCAAACTCTTACAAGTCCTTGAGGAACGGGAAATACGTCGGATTGGCGGAACCCAGAGTATCAAAGTGGATGTCTGTGTGATTGCTGCGACGAATAAGGATCTCATTCAGGCAGTTCGAGACGGTGCTTTTCGAGACGACCTCTATTTCCGGCTCAATGTGATTCCGATCCATGTTCCCCCCCTTCGGGAACACCCGGAAGATATTCCGTTGCTCGTGAATTTTCTGATCCAAAAGTTTAGCAACGAATACGCTGAGGCACTCCCGAAACAGGTCACGCCGCAAGCGATGTCCGCACTCAGAAGGTATCAGTGGCCCGGCAATATTCGACAGTTAGAAAATTATCTGCGTCGTATCTTTGTACTCTCAGAAAATGAGGTCATTGATATGGACGAACTGCCGCCTGAGATTTTGGACACCTCACTCCCAACCACCGATCTTGAGTTTGATATTCCTGAGGAAGGGGTCTCTCTTGATGATATTATCAAGGAATATATCTGTAGCGCATTAGCGAAAAGTAACGGCACACAGATTCAAGCCGCGAAATTGCTTGGTATTTCGAGACGGAAACTTCAGCATCGGATGCAGAAATATGGACTTCAAAGCCAGGATTTCAAAACCCTTTCGTAATCGCTATTAATACCGTAGGATTTGTGGGTCAATCTCCTGTGCCCATCGATCGATGCCCCCGAGTAGACATTTGACCGATTTAAAACCGAGTTGTTGTAAAAGAAACGCTGCATCAAGGCTGCGCATGCCCCAATGGCAATAAACCACCACTTCACTTCCGGGTTTGATGTCCCGAAATCGTTTCAACAGCTCCCCCAACGGAATTGAGATAGCACCTTCAAGGTGAACCATCTGGTATTCCCACGCTTCCCGCACATCCAAGAGAACAAACGATTTACCGGTGTTCATCATTTCTTCGAGATGCTGTGGCGTGATGGTATACGTATCCGTGTCCAGCGGAAAAATCGCCTCTACCACACTCGGCGCAGCCTTCGGTAATTTCCGATCCCGCGCCTTTGCAGTAAAAGACCACCGTATTTTTCTCAATGCTTTCTTGATACGTTTGAACATTTTTGTTTTCTTGTAGGATCGAGTGTTTTTGCTTGGAGTTTTTGCTTGGGTATTTCTGCGGATTTCCCCTGCTCGCTCCTGTAGTAAATTATGTAAATAAGTTTACATATATTCTGTAGAAGCACTCTCCGAATCGCGACCCAACCGCTGTGAGTCGGGAATCGGAGTTCCCTCCTACAGTTCAGATGTAAAGTTAATTGTAGAATCCACTACTGTATTACAAACCGTTAGAAGTTCACCGTGACCCCTAACGTCGGAACGATCGGAAAAAGCGGTTCTTCGTCAATTTCACAACCGATAACGGCAGCTGTTCCTTCATCTCGCACTTCACTGAATGCGTACTGGTCTACGTTTGTGTTGTTGTATAAATTCAAAATCTGGAAATACCAAGACAACTCCCACCGTTGGTAAGAGCTCCGTTTGGTAATGCGAAAATCGAGGCTATGGTATGCAGGCATTCGCGCCGAATGTGTATCACCGAACTGTCGATCGCAGGCGATACCACCATCGGGTAACCAAACCTCTCTGTGTGTAAGTGGCGTTCTCGGTTCACCCGTATGGAAACGCCAACTCAGGTAGAGATGCCAAGTCGGTGCGAACTGGTAATTACTGCTAATGGCGAAAGCGTGCCGCCGATCATACTGACGAAAAATGGTTTTTCCCCCTGCGATCTCTTCTGCAATGCCGAACGCATAACCGAGTGTCCATGCCAAACGGCTGGAAACCGTATGCGTCATAAATACATCAACGCCTCTTGCTGTTCCAGATTCAGGTGGCACGAAAACCTGATTCTGGCGGCCGAACTCGCGAAGTCGCCCGACAAGGTTATCAAACGTGTTATAATAGCCTTCAATACTTACCAAAAAATTATCAGTCGGCGTATACTCGGTCCCGATGATATAATGTATCGCTTGCTCGGCTCGTCCGGCTGTCTCCATCCCATCTTCCACTGGAATTCCCATCAGATGGACGGGTTGGTGATAAATTCCCCATGCCCCCCGCAAGGTGAGGTTTTCTGTAGGTTTCACCGCCAAAGCGACCCGCGGTCCAATTTCATAACGCTGTATACCTTCTTCTCGATACTGCTGGTAGAGATAACGTCCGCCGATATTGAGGGCGAGTTTCGGATGCAGCTGCCATTCGTCCTGCAAAAAGGCGTTAAATTCATTCCCTTGAGCATCAACATCAGCGAGAATCGGCTTGTAGACGTTTATACCCGCTTGTCGTTCTTGAACGTTGTATTGATATTGTCCTGCTAACCATCGCCACGTTGCACCACTACGTAACGTATGTTTTTCAAAAAGGTTTGCTGTGAGTTCCGCTTTTGTTCCGAAAAATCGGAAATCGCGATCATCAATATCTGCTTTACCTGTCATTCTATCCTGACGTGAGGTGCCAGTAAAAACAAACACATCCGTCCAGTGTGAAGTGCCAAAGGTGTGCCGCCACTTCATCCAAGCGGTCGTATTGTCGTATCGAGAATCCAAGTTATTATCTTCATCGTCCACGCGAATCCGATTTTTATCCCAACCGTAAAGTCCATTGAGGGTGAGCGTATCTGCGGGTGTCATCTGATAGGTGAGTTTGCTATAGACATCGGCATACTGCGGTTTATAGTTTTCGTCGATGTCCATCAGGACGAGAATCAGATCGATATACCCGCGTCGTGCTGACAGGAGCCAACTGACCTTATCGGTGAGGGGTCCTTCCAGGGTAGCCGTGGCGTTAATTAAGTCTACGCCAAAATTGGCGGAGAATTCTTCGGTATTTGGTGTTCTTGTTGTGATGTCAAAGACCCCGGACATCTTCTCTCCGTATTCTGCAGGGAAACCGCCAATGAGGAGTTCGGTGCTCTGAATGAGATCGATACCGATGAGTGAGACCGCACCGCCGAAGTCCTGAAGATGATACGGATTGTAGAGTTCCATTCCGTCTAATCTGACCGAAATATCATCTTTTTCACCGCCGCGGACGCTGAATCGCGCACTGTAATCGCTCGAAACCACACCCGGGAAGATGTGTCCTGCCCGCATTACGTCATTGTCAATGAGTGGAAAACGTTCAATCTCTTGTTTGGACAAAGCGATTCTTGCGGAAGTGCCGTCATAGATTGTAAAGCGACCGGGCGTTACAACGATCTTTTCTATGCGTACGGGTTCGGTCTCCTCTTCAGCGAAAGCTGTGAGCAGGCTTACGCATCCAAGAAGTAGGACGCAAGAAATCAAGGATAGTGTACGCCGAAAACGAGTGTTGAACATCCTATCGCCTCTCAGCATTTTTTATATCGCAATTGTAACACATTCTAACGGTTGCAGTCAATGTTTTAGCAGTTGGACGGGCAGAGCCATTCAATTCTCCAGTAATTTTGATCTCCTCTCTAAGCACTCTTTGCTGTAGGAGCGAGCTGTGCTCGCGATATTATATGCCACACACTTCATTTGATTTGACCTGTTAAACTCTATATGGTATAATATCCATAAGATGAAAGAACAAGCCAAATTTGCCTTGACGCAAGGCGTTACCGCTTTGCTCACACAACAACGCGAAGAAGGTGTTTTTGAGGGGCAACTCTCCTCCAGTACCTTCCCGACTTGCGCGTATGCTTGGATTCAGCTTGCGCAAGGTGAAACGCCAGACCCAAATCTTACCCAATGGTTCGTCACCCATCAAAACGAAGACGGTTGTTGGGGATTGGATACAGCGAACATATCCAACGCTGAAGCAACCCGATTTGCCCATTTGATTCTGGAACAGATTCATCTCCGTTCGTCAGACCCGTCTCTCCAAGACCCTCTCGCGTCCGTCCCAGAAATCCCGCCACACCTCGCGCTCGTCAAATTGGCTTATGCCGCTTTCGATCAATTCGATTGGAATGAACTGACACTCTCAGAGAAGGCACTGCCTCTCATGAAACTTGCCAGACAATTGACAAAAATTCCGCTGCTTGGCAGTCGATTGAAACCCCCGCGGCATCGTTTGCCACCTGTGGCTCTGTTCAATACCCCAATGTTTGATACCTTCTTCATCGCCGAGCAGCATACGCTTGTCCCCGTTTTCATTTTAATTGAACTGAATACCAGGCGTCGTCCTGAGATGATTGCGTCGCTCGTTGCTTGGTTGAAAGCACGAGTCCTCAGTGATGGGAGTTGGTTTCGTGTGAACTATATCACGGCACTTTCCGTTTTGGCACTCATTGAATTAGAAAAGAAGTGGGAACCAGATAAAGATACTGCTGCATTTATTCAGCGTGGTCTTGACTGGCTTCGTACTACCAGAAACCCTGATGGTGGGTGCAGAGAGGCGTTGAACCTGAACGTTTGGGATACTGCGCTAAGCATCATGGCTCTAACAGAATTGTGTTCTGAAAGCAGCAGTGCCGTCCCGCTGAATCTTGAAGTAACTGATGAAGTAGGGCGCGCAGCACAGTGGCTCGTCGAACACCAGAACGCTGATGGGGGTTGGGCGTTTTCGGGGTTAGACGATAGCACGCTTCCAAGCGATGCCGACGATACCGCACTCGGCACCTTAGCACTCCTCCGTTCACTTCGTGTAAGTCCACCCGTTAATCGAGACGCTTTAGAGGATTCGGTTCGCCGCGGTGTCGGATGGCTAAAGACACAGCAAAGTCGGGATGGGAGTTGGAGCACCTATCAACCCGGACAGGGTGATGTTGGGTGCGTCAGTATCACGGCACATGCGATTGAGGCACTCTTTGAATTGAATCGGAGCGATTTTGTAGATAAACCCGATATGCATCGTGAGATGGATCGGGGTATCCGCTGGCTTCGCAAGCAAATTAACCGTGAAGGTTATTGGCGGGATCTCTGGTTGGCGAAAGATACCTACGGGACGGCGTGCGCCATTGTTGTCCTTGTCAAGGTCGGACTGAAAGAAGTACCTGAAGTCCAACGGGGTGCTGAATGGTTGGAACGCAGTCAAAACGCAGATGGCGGTTGGGGTGAGGATATGTTCGGAAACCCGACTGAAAGCACTGTAGAGCAGACGGCGTGGAGCACGTATGCCCTTCTACTCGCTGCGCCAGAAAAACGTGCGGTTCAAGACGGTATAGCCTTTTTGCTCAAACATCAGCGAGAAGAGGGTTCATGGCCCGAGCAGTCTGTCGGTATCTATTGGGAAATTATCGGTGGATACGCCGATCCGATTTATGCTTCTGTCTTTCCCATACTTGCGCTAAATCAGTTTTTGCGAACACCTTTGTAGGAGGGGTTGTAACCCCGAATTGCCCATAACTGAGATCCCCTATGCAGACATTCCGAAAAATCTCGGTTATTATGCCGGTTCTAAACGAGGCAAAGATTTTAGAGAAAACCCTCTCTCAACTCCAACCGGAACTAAAATCTCATGAACTCATCGTTGTAGATGGTGGGAGTACGGATGACTCGGTTGGTATCGCAGAAAAATATGGAAAGGTAATTGTATCAGAGCGTGGCAGGGCAAAACAGTTGAACGCTGGCGCGACGGCAGCGATGGGTGACATCCTCATCTTCCTGCACGCCGATATCTGGCTTGAATCGGGAGCATTGACGGCGGTAGTGTCGGCACTCTCTTCAGGTTATGTCGGGGGTGGATTTCGTCAGAAGATTGATGGCAAGTGTTTCCTGTATCGCCTGATTGAGATAGCCGGAAATATGCGGGGCAAGTATCTAAAGGTATTTTATGGCGATAGCGGTATTTTCCTCGCGCGGACGGATTTTGAGAAAATCGGAGGCTTTCCAGATGTTCCGATTCTGGAGGAGATGGAATTTTCAAGGGACCTACGGCGACTCGGCAAGACGACACTCCTGACCCCCTATATCCATATATCGGCGAGGCGTTGGGAGGCGAGAGGAATTGTTAGAACAACGCTAAACAATTGGCTGATTACTTTGCTCTATTTTTTCGGCGTTTCGCCAGAGAAACTTGCGAGACTCTATCGCCATATCCGGTAGTTGCAACTACTACTCGCGCTTCATTTTTCCCCATATCGTTGTTAATGAAGACTTTGTCGGTTCAACGGGCAATGGTGAAATATCAGGCAGCCAATCTGCTTGGTAATTGCTGCCTTTACTTGTGAGTTGTTGAGGTTTACCGCCTTCCACGCTAATCTTAAAGAGTTGTCGCTCTCTTCTGGCATCGTCAAAGCGTTTTTCATAGAGAATCTCGTTCCCGTCTGTAGACCAAGTGGGGTGGTTGACAATCGGTTCTTTAACAAGGTGCTTTACCCAGGTGCCGTCTCGGTCGGCAATGTAAAGCGAGAGTTTATCGTCTACTCTCAGGGGCCCCGCGTGATTTTCGGGCCACTTGAAGGCGGCAAAAGCGAGGCTGTCTCCGGCGGGAGACCATGCTGGATACCACATCACAAATTTCAGGTCTGGCAGCAGCACGCTTACGGTTTTGGTGGTCACATTAATGATCCGAATGCCTCCACTCCCTTTCCAATCGTAAGCAATCTCTGAACCGTCAGGCGACCATTCGGGGTTGACACTTCCCCAGCTTGTCAATGTCAAACGCCTCTCAGCATGTCCGGTTACCGTGGCAATTTTTATAGCATTCTCTTCAGGGGTTACATAAGCAATCCGTTTTCCATCGGGAGACCATGTGGGCTGTTCTCTGTGTTCTATTTGGCGGAAGACGCGTCGAACGTTTGTGCCGTCTGCGTCCATGAGATAAAGATCGCGCACCCTCGCAGTGCGGTCTGAGACAAACAGGATCTGTGTTCTATCGGGTGACCAAGTCGGATCAAAATCATCAGCACGATGTCGCGTCAAATTGACCTGCTTGCTTCCATCGGCATTCATGATGTAAATTTCTTTATTTCCATCGCGGGTTGATGTGAAGACAATTTCTCTGGTCGTCGCAGCATCTACGATAGTTGGACACACGGACTGGCACAACACGACCGAGGCGATAATGAAAAAAAGTTTTGATGTAGTGTGTTTCATCAGAGTACCCTCCAGAAGGCAGAGACTGACAGGCTATGTTACGGACTATACTACGGAAGAAATGCACAGACGAACAGGTCTATGCTACATTAGTTAAAGACACAATTTTAGAGCGGAAAGGGTGCATAATTTCAGAAAAAAGATTTTTTATTTTAGTGGATCCGAAAAATAAATGAACACTTTTCTCCCCCGGTAGGTGCGGTTTCCTAACCGCACCGATGCGAAGTGTATAAGTAATTACAGAATCTACTATAATGAACATTCTAACACTTTTCTGAATATATGCAACGCTAAAAAAAGAAATGCCCCCGCACTGCTTGAACAGCACGGAGGCATTTTTTAGAGATGTTAGGACAGTCAGTCCTGTCTCAATATTAGCGAGTTTGCTTGAGGGTACCCCAAGTCGTCGCCAACTTATTTTTCGCTTCAACGTTGAATTCCGCTTCGTCTGCGAGCCAGTTATTGATGAATTCAGCAACCCCAATACCGCGGATGTCGGTATTGCCTGGCCATTCTGGTTTGGCAGATTGCCACATGGCAGCAATCATACCTGTGCCGTCCGGACCGGGTTCTTTGCTGATAGCAACAGCAGGATCGGCGTTGTTTTTGTCGGCTTCTCCGAAAATAACGAGATCCCAATCTGAGCCGTCGAACTGCTCTACGTGCCATGGACGATCAGAGGTGAAATCCTCCATTGACGGGATGACCTCTGCCCCGAGTTTGGTCGGTTTCATTGCACCAACCCGGGCACCAAAACTGAGTCCGGGAATGTCAAAGACATTCGCAGCACCGTCGGGGCCGTTGTTTGGACTTCGCACACCACCTTCGTAGCTCATATAGAAGATCCAGTCTGCGACGTTAATGACGATATTGCCTGCTTCAACAAAATTCTCGACGTTAGATCCGTCTGGATCTTTATTCGGGAATTCATAAAGTGCACTCGGGCACGTTCCGCAAGCGAGGATGATAACGTCTTGTTGCCCGTTATCCGTATGCTCGATGGCCCATTTGGCAAGCGGGGAATCACCACCTTCTTCATCGCCGTCACCGAAATCTTCAATGCTGTCAAACAATGATTTGACCCCTGGATCGTCTTTAATGACTGCAACGTTCTCTCGGACAGCTTTATCGCTGATCCATCCCGGGTTCGTAGGTCCCGAGTAGAACGCCAAGTCGTTGGCTGAGACTATAGCCACGCAGCTGGTGAACGCGAAAATGGCTATTCCCAAATAGACATAAAGTTTCATGATGTGCAGTACCTCCTTTTTGGTTGCCATCATTATGAGTTAATTAGGTATATGGGTAGCGCGTGCGCGCCACCCACAGTTTGAATAAAAAATAACTATTGACCGGATTTAATTCTGCCCCAAGTTGTCGCTATTTTATCTTGGGCTTCTACCGGTGTTGCGATACTGCCATGTTCCATGAGCCAGTTGGCGATGAATTCGATAACGCCGCTCGCCCGCGGGTCGTCGCCTTCCCAATCGGGTTGTGCTTTCTGCCACATCGCGGCGATGATACCGCCATAAGTCGTATTCACAGCAACGGCTGGATCGGAGGAATTGGGATCGTCATTTGAGACAGCAAAAGGGGTGACTTCCCAATCTGTGCCATCGAATTGTTCAAGATGCCAGGGACGGTCAGACTGAAATTCGACAAGTGAAGGGAGATATGTTTCTCCGGCTTCCGTTGGGACCTGCGGTCCACCTCTGGCACCAAAACTGAGTCCCGGAATGTCAAAGACATTCGCAGCACCATCCGCAGCATTGTTTGCGCTGCGAGTTCCACCTTCGTAGCTCATATACAAGATCCAGTCAGCGACGTTAATGAAAACGTTCCCATCTTCAATGAAGTCCTCGATGTTAGAACCATCTGGGTCCGCGTTCGGGAATTGATAGATTGCGCTCGGTGCCGTCCCGGATGCAGCAATGAAAACGTCCTGTTGTCCGTTGCCAGTGTGTGCCTGCATCCATAAACCTAAGGGTGAGTCGTAACCGACTTCATCACCATCTCCATAGTTTTCAATACTTTCAAAGATGGCTTGCATCTGAGAATCGTTCATGATGGTTTCAGCATTCGCAATTGCAGCGTCTTCTGAAATCCAACCCGGATTCGTGGGACCCGAATAGATTGCCAAGTCCGCCGCAAACCCGCTTGTCAAAGCGAGTGCTAAAAGCGATAAGCTAAGTGCTGATAATAAAAAAAGTTGTTTCACGATAATAGAGCCTCCGTTTTAGAACTAAGTTGGTGATTTTTGTGTTTTCTTGAAACTGAAACGCTACCGTTTGAGGCTTGCCCATGTTACAGCAAGCTTGTTTTGAGGTTCAACCGATAGACTAACCTCGTTGGGGTTATCGTAAAGATAAAGGTTATCAATATAATAGTGTTGGAGTTGATTCGTGTGGAACCCGAGTACCCCTTTAGGGTGCAGGTTTTTGGGATCGTTCATATCAGAAACCTTTTGAAATACGAGTTCGCCCTGCCGTTTGATGTAAAGTTCAAAATTACTACCCTTGCCGAGCAAACCCAATGTATACCACTGCTTTGTTTCGATAGGAATTGGGAATTCGGCTCTAAAATCGCGATACTCGTTCCATGTACCCCGATCGTTGCCTTCACGCTTGTACCAGCGCGCCGAATTCGGGCGACCAAATCCGTTAGCAGGTGTGACAATTAATTGGTAGAAATGATAATCCTCGTTGGCACGAAATAGGATCTCCATTTTGCTCGGAAAATCATCATCTTCAAACAGATAGAAATCAAGGCGAAGTCCAAAATCTTCAAACTCGACGACTCCGTACCCAAAATCGACCTCGCCGTTGCCGTCACCAGCGAGTCTATGGATTTCCAGATAACCGCGGTTCACATCCCAAGACTCATCCTGCCCCTTCCAGTACTTATCTTTAAGTTTGCCTTCAAAGTCGTCTGCCACTAAGAGTTTCGCATTACCTATCTGAGAAACAAGCAGAAAACATAAGGCAAGGTAAAAGAGAATAGTAGCTTTTAGCATAATAGGCACCTCCATAAGCATAAAATGCTACTTTAATTATAATCTATCTTACCGATATTTGTCAAATCTTCTTTATTCTTCTTCCGTTTCACTTTCGCCAATCCCGTTATTCTGCCAATCCGTGTTCGCTGAGAGCCACATCGGAGAATTGGCTCTGTTCTTGAAACTTTCCACTTCCGTCGTTGTTATAGAGAAAGTTCACGTCTGCGTCGTTTGCGACATAGAGATCGGCGTCCCCGTCAGCGTCGTAGTCAGCGAAGGTAGCACCTAACCCACGCGCCGCAACATTATCGAAACCTGCTGCTGCTGTATTCTCTGTGAAAGTGCCGTCGCCATTATTGCGAAAAAAGGTGTCTTTTACGCCGTCGTAGACGCGTGGACTGCAGTAAACCAAAATACCATTGACCCGGCATGGCGTGTGCGTTTCCACAGAGAAATTCACGTAATTGGCGACGTAGAGATCCAAATCACCATCTGCATCTACATCTGCGAATGCACACCCTGCGCTCCACTCAGGGACTTGGACGCCGGCTTCCGTTGTGCGGTTTGTGAAAGTTCCATCACCATTGTTTTGGTAAAGGACGTTGGCACCGAAATTGGTTACGTACAGATCAAGCCAACCGTCATTGTCGTAATCACCAACACAAACACCGGCACCGTAGCCTCGATCGCCAACGCCGCTTGCTTCGGTTACATCGACGAAGTGCCCGGTGCCATCATTACGATAGAGACGATTCATTGCGTCTGGAACGGTGTGTGATGCGTCCAAATCAGCGCCGTTGACGAGGTAAATATCTACATCGTTGTCGTTGTCGTAATCAAATAGGGCAACACCGGAACCGAGCGTTTCGACAAAATACTTCTTGTAACTACGTCCGTCCTCGTGATGGAATGTAACGCCGCTTTCGTTTGTGACATCTGTGAACGTGACATTCGGTTGTCCGATGGAATTGGAGATAATAAGAAGGCTGAATAATAATGGGAATGCAATCTTCATGAATGAAAAGTGCCTATGCGGTTTGCGGCTCTGTTAAATCAACAGTCTTAATCCAGGATGCATTTTTGGGGGTTCTCCGCGGACTATCGGATCCTTTCTGAGAAACTCTTCTTCAACTTTTCGTGGAATCCATACCTCTGTATAAAGATCTCGCAATAGAGAAAGCAGGTTGATCCCCAAGAGTCCCACGCATGTGCCTTAAAACTCAAACTAATGGACGTGAATATAGATTAACGAAACGGTATATATGAATAAATCTTCGTTAAAAATGTTACACCTATGTTCCATTTGATGTGTTGCCTATAACGTTAGAGAATCCAGTCACCATAAGGGTTTGTAGGTGTTTAATTTTCGATTTCTCTCTTGTGTGGAAAAAAACGAATTTGGCGAAAAGTGTAACATTTTTTTATCGCCAAATCAACGGTATGAATGCCGTGTGGCATTCCCCGGGTTATTAGGAATTGGCGGTTAGCAAGAAATTTATGTAGTCCGCTGGAAATGTTTGTGTCGGTTTCCGCGCCGGGATTTTGGAGATTGATACGTTATTCCTCTCTTTGGAAAGTCTTATAATATATTATACTATTTTTGCTAACTGATGTCAAGTTAAAATGAATTGGCGGTTAGCAAATGGTTGTTAGTGGTTGGTAGATAGCGGTTGGGTGTCTTCGAGGATTTAGTGTCAAAAACTTTACACACCTATTTAGGCGCGATCTCTGGATGGCGACTGCTTTACTTAACCTGCTATACTACGGATATGAGGTGTTATCTCAGAGACGATAGGTTCTACCTCATCTCACGAGGCAGATACCACCGTTTCCAACCACACGGGCCCCTTCGCGTCAGGAATCTGGGTATTTTCGGGCAATGAGCGTCCCATTTCCTGATATAATTCGAGGACTGCCGCAAAAGCATCTTTGACGTTTTCTAATGCTTCTTCTAACGAATCACCTTCGGTAACTAACTCCGGCAACAGCGGAGAAGTGACTGTATATCCGCCTTCAACTTGAGGTGTTAGCAGCAGTGGTATTTTGTATTCCATCAAAATCCTCCATCTCTCAGTTTCTCGATCTGTTTTCTATTCTTCCGCTTCAGCGGAGCGGTATGTCTATAACACGCGGGGATTTCGGAGTTTCCCGCTTCTGAATCGCGACGATTGCTCTTTTCTTATGTGCTGGTTTCAGCGCCCTGTTCTATCAATTCGCTCGGATGAATTGATAAGTATTCTTTCACTTCCAGGTTCATCCGATCGATTTCGGCAAGGAAACCACCCGCGGAGAGTCTATAATTCTGTGGATTGGTTTCAACTTCTCGGAGTTTTTCGACCTGCTTTTGAAAATGCCTGATGCGCGTTAGGGTTGCCTCAAGTTCTTGATTGTTCTGAATCATCATCGGTTTTTAATTTTTTCGCTCCAGCGGAGCGATATGTCTATAGAAAATCGCGTATCCAAATTCCCGCACTCCCGGGGAATGCCATAAGGCATTCATACCGTTGATTTGGAGTGCTATGTATAACGAAGTTAAGAAGTGATCCGAGAACCCTCCATTGTTCATTGTCTGAACCAGGATTTATAGGATTGCCAAGATAAATAAAACAGCCAGAACGTTCTCCTCTGTGAAACTGGCAGCGGTTTTGAAATGGGGGATTAGGTTTTGCTTCTACTCCTGTTTCAGCAGTGGGGCAATGTTTTCTGGCAGTTCAACACTATTTCCTCTTCAAAGTAGGCAACGTTTTTGTATTGCTTACAAACCGCAGCGATGAATATTTATTCCTATACCTTTAGCAGTTGTCAGATCTGATTTAGTTCTTTCCATTCTTCTAATAACTGCAACCGCGCTGCGCTTCGGTTGCGATAAACTGTGGCATCATCTGGATTGAGTTGTATTGCCTTATCAAAGTCTCCAATGGCATTGCTAAACTCACCTTTTCGAGCATAAGCAACTCCGCGACCGCTATAGAAATTAGCCTCATCTGGATTGAGTTGTATTGCCTTACCAAAATCTTTGATGGCGTTGTTAAAATCCCCTTTTTGGGAGTAAGTATTGCCTCGACTATAATAGGTTGTAGCATCATTCGGGTTGAGTTGTATCGCTTTGTCAAAATCATTAATGGCATTGCCAAACTCACCTTTTTGAGCATAAGCAACTCCGCGACCGCTATAGAAATTAGCCTCATTCGGATTGAGTTGTATTGCCTTACCAAAATCTTTGATGGCGTTGTTAAAATCCCCTTTTTGGGAGTAAACATTGCTCCGCCTATAATAGGCATTGGCATTATCAGGGTTGAGCTGCACTACGGTGTTACAGTCCTCAATGGCTTTGTCAAAATCCCCCTTCTCACCATACGCAAGGCCCCGATCATTATAGGCACCGGCATGAGCGGGATTGAGTTGTATTGCTTTATCAAAATCTTTGATGGCGTTATCAATCTCGCCTTTGTTACCGTAAATGGTACCCCGACTGTAATAGGCATCAGCATCATCAGGATTGAGATGTATTATGGTATTATAGTCCTCAATGGCTTTGTCAAAATTCTCCTTCTTACTATAAGCAGTACCACGATTGTTATAAGCACCGGTGTGAGCGGGATTGAGTTGTATTGCCTTATCAAAGTCTTTGATGGCGTTATCAATCTCGCCTTTGTTACCGTAAATGGTACCCCGACTGTAATAGACATCAGCATCATCAGGATTGAGTCGTATTGCGGTGTTATAGTTCCCAATGGCCTTGTCAAAATCACCTATAACAGCATAAACGTTTCCCCGATTTTTATAGGCTGTAGTCATATTGGGATTGAGTCGTATTGTGGTGTTATAGTCCTTAATTGCGTTATCAAAATCTTCTTTGTTGAAGTAAACAAGACCACGATTATTATGGGCACCAGCATAATCGGGATTAAGTTGTGTAGCCCTGTTAAAATTTTTGATGGCATTGTCAAAATCACCTTTATCGCCGTAAGCAACGCCGCAGTTATTATAGGCATTAGCATTATGTGGGTTGAAGTTGATAGCATTAGAATATGCTTGAATTGCCATATCCTGTTGTCCGAGCATCATCAGAATATTCCCGTGTTGCAACATCAATTCCGAAGAAACCTTAAATGGCGGATCCGTCTGAGACTGTAGTTTGTTGATGGTATTTCGGATACCCTCTACTACGCTCTGCCAGCCTTTGCTCTGAGGGCACCATTCGTCAATAGGTAAGCCTCTGTCAGGAAGAGCTTGGAAATCACTCAGTTGATGATTGAACCAGTCACAACTCTCAAGGATAATTGGAATAATCCTGATTTCCGCATTTAGTGCCGAGGCGAATTCTTTATTACAGTTTTCAGATTCAAGGCTATCAGCAGAGGTGAGATAGAGCAGGAGGTCGGAATCCGCAAGATTGCTGAAGATAGCATCACGCCATTTGTCACCTGGTAGAATTTCGTTGTCGTGCCAGATATCTATTATACCTTCACGTTTCAGAAGGGCAAGACGTGTTATCAATTCGTCTTTTTCTATTGTATTTTTATGTGAGTAGGTGATAAAAACTTTTAAAGGTTCACTCACGAATTTCTCTCCTCCACAATACGGACTACCTAACGAAAACAATAACATGCAAGGTAAAAGAGGTCAACTGAATTTCACAGCGCGGATAGAAGAACATCTTGTTTAACACTGAAGCGGCTTGGAATACTGGATTTGAGGTTAGGTTGACCTTTATCGGTAACCAGAGATTTCTCTATCTGTCACCATGCTTAGCAAACGGCAGTTGTATTGGGGACTTGCGAATATCACCGTTCTCTGAAGAGTAGTGGGCTTGGAAAAACTTGAAATCAGTTCGATTGTTTTCTCGACATTTCCTTTGAACAACATCAATAATTTTCAGTCTATCCTCGTCAGATATCTTAATGCCAAAAATAATCCCTTTCAACGAATTGAAGTTGTAGGTTAGTTCTCTATTATTTGCCTCACTGAATTCACCCAAACTATCACTTAAAATTAAACGATATTCCTGCTCATACGCCCAATCTTTGGTTTTGATAGTAATATCTCGAAAAAAATTATCCCAATAGTTTTTTCTCCAAGCACTTTCATCGCCATCAGACCCAATATGAGCGGCACATTCAGAGATGTTACCATCCTGATCCGTGTACCATAGTTTTCTAAGTGCAGCCACTGGCAACCTACAGATAGTCCTAAAGAAATCAATCTCACCCGGTCTATCTGCATAACGGACCTCATAGAACGGTATCGTTATAGACCCACTACCGGTTTTTCGATTTAACTCCAAGTTGTTCAATTCACCCGTTTTCACAGTCTCAAAAATCAAACATGCGCCCTTATGATTATCCCCATAATTCCCCCACACAGATGAGTTGTGGTAACTCTTCATAAAACAGGCAGTGTACCACTCAGGCCAAAGCAGCCTTTCAAGTTGTCCAATATATATCTTGGGAAAATCAAACGATACTAGTTGATTATTTTCCCCTAATATTCCTGTGCAAATCATCTGGCTGTTGTATTGCTGAATAAGTCTTTGGTTATTATCTATCATATCACTGAAGAAAAAAGCCTGGTCAAGTTCCTCCTCGCTACTAGCTTTTTCAGCGAGTTTTACCCAAGCAAGGATCCCTTTAATCAACATTTTAACAGGTAATTCTTCAGGCAGTTGAGGCATCTTGGAAATAAGTCCATGCTTAATGTATGATTTTGGTATTTCTGTTAAAAGTAAAGAATGTATAACTCGGAGATAACATGCGATTTGGTTATATCTGATTTTGAGTTTCGCGTTCCCCATTGCCACAATAACCTCGCGCATTCTTGGCAGATTGAGAAAATTGTGCCAAATGTCATCAAATAAGCTCTCCTCTAAAGGTGTTGGGAATTCATTCCAACCTTCTAAAATTGGGATGTTACCCGAATCTAATTTTATAGAGTCCCTATATTTGATGAATAGCAAATAATTCCGGTGTAGGCAAAAAACGTAGTGTTTGAAAAAATTAGTCCAGACAATCTCATCTCCACTCCACACAATATCTCGGAAACCTTCCATTGGGTCATTTAGCTGTTCTGGACTGGCAAAATAGATAGTCTGTTTTTCAAGTTCTTGATATTCCCCTAATAGAGCGTTTATACTTCTGAATCTAAAGAATTCTGCCATTTTACCGCCATCCTGACTTTTGTTCTTTTAGATTAATAATACCACATCTAACAAGCAAATTTCAACCGAGATCCACTATTTCCCCTTCAAACTCCTCGCCTTCCGCAGCCGAGATTCCACAAGCCTAACAACTGCCTCATACACGCCATCCCGTTCGCCTTGTGTGAGATTAAGGGCATCGAAAATAATTGCATCAAGGGCGCGGTGATCAGGTTGATTGATTTCATCGAAAATTGACAGAACGTCCCGCTGTTTCATCAGTTCAAGGGCTTGGCTTAAACTTTCCCCGCTTTGGGCAGCAATACAGTCGGGGGATATGAAATCGAAACTCAGAATGTCAGGACCATAGGTTGTTAGCAAACCATCTCCCAAATTGACTCTACCGTATATTTCAGAAACAAGCACCGCTAAAGTGGAATTGGCAATTGCATTTGCAGATTGAATTGTGTTTCTATTATGAAGCGTCGCGATAAAGACAACATCGCCAGCCAGCAAAGATGGCGTTTCGTTAATCGGAGTCCAATTCCTTCTATCACGGAAGCGCAGGATAAGCCAATCAAAAGGTGACTGTTCACCCAAATCCCACCAGCGTGCCCTTGACCGACAACTCGGTCTCTGATGAAACCCTTGCGTCTCACCCCACTTGATATATTCTAACGCAGCCGTTCCCGCTAACGCTGCTTTATCTGCATGACACATAAATAACTTGAACTGCAATTCGTTTGGGTCAACACGGATATTCTTACATTCTCGCGGACTCTTGATAACAGGTTTCAGATATTCCGACTCAATCCCCCATTCCTGAATCCGTTCAGCGTCGAGATAGAAGAATTCATTTGCACCGGTTGTGAAACCGCGTCGCACTTCAGCAACGTCTCCCAGACGCACCAATTTATCCTTTCCCTTTTCTAAGATCGTCCAATAAATGTCCGGGGCGCGGAGGTATTTCCCACCCCATTTGTCGCCTGTATATTTATTTTCACGCGTGCCTGCTTGTGCTAACTCGGTATACGTTCGCGTTCGCTCCCGACGGTTTTCTACATCTGGGTCACCGATAAACGTCTTGAACGTGAGGAAACGCATACAAGAATCTGCATCAGGTATTCCGTTGGAGAGAATACTCACAATGGTGTTAATATCGGCACTCTCAAACTCACGTTCTGCTTCACTGTGGCAAATAACTCCACCCGTTGTGTTCTCCAATACATACTGCTGCAACGGGGCACCGTAGTTGACATCCAGCCAACTGTTAGAACAGATGAACGTGTGGGTACCGCTTGGACTCAGCAATTGCAGCCCGCGCTCATAGAAATAAACGTAAAGGTCTGCTGCGCCGGTGTAACAGGTATAGTGCTGTTTCAACGTGGGTTTAAGGTCTTTGATCTTCTCTTGGCGGACATAAGGCGGGTTGCCAATCACGACATCAAATCCGTCTGTGATACCGAACATCCATTCAGGGTCAAAAAAGTCTGCAGAGGCGTTCTGGTCATAAGGATCCCACTGTGCAATCTTTTCAGTCGTCTCGCTCGGAAACCCGTCCTGTTGCAGCAACGCGCTAATCTCAGTCCGGAGCTCTGCATCGCGGTTTCTATAATGGTCTTTCGTGCGTGGGGTTCGCGCCGTGAAGTGTCTGCGACGCACCTCCTCCAATGTCTTCTCTTTGCTATCTATCTCTGGATTCCGAAAGGTCATTTGTGCAGGTTTCTCCACGCCGAAGAGCGTGTTCGCCGCAACAAACTTCGTTTCCAGATTCGGCAACGGACGTACACCGCGGTTTTCGCGCGTGTCGTCTATTTTTTGCTCAACAATCAATGAAATAAAGAACCGGAGTTTGGCAATCTGTGTGGCAATGGGTTGGATGTCTACGCCGTAGATGCAGTTCTCTATGAGGTAGAGTTTTCTGCCGTAGTCGAGTGCGTTGCGCTCAAATGCCTCGTTGATGTTCTCAATCTCTCGTTCGAGTTCGTCAATCGTGCTCTCGCGGATAACACTATCGTCAATCTTTTCGGCAGTCGCAATGGTGCTTTGGACTCTATCAATCTGGCGTTGTCGCCATTGGGCATTGCGGGGATCGAGTTTGCTGAGCAAGAAGACGAGTTTGTGGAGGATACCCATCGGGAAGGCCCCGGAACCGCAGGCTGGATCCAGAATCTTTAGCGTATCGATGGCGGTGATGAGGTGTTGAATTTCAATATCGGTGAATTGATGGGGTTCGTCGTTGTAGGCAAGGAGGCGCCGGAGTTTGGTCTCGGTCGCGAGCGGGAGCTCGCTCCTACAGAGGAGTGCGTTTTGGAGGTAGGCGATGAGGGATTCGTCTACCATGTAGTTGACGATCTCGCGGGGAGTGTAGAAAGAGCCGGTCTGCTTTCTTGCAGTCGTGCCGGTTTCGGGGTTGTAGGCAGCGAGTAGGTTTTCAAATACTTGACCGAGCAACTCAGGGTCCAAGGCGACTTCTTCCTCTATTGGTGTGTTCTCGGCAATCGTGAACTTGTAACGGTTGAGGATGTGGATTAACCCCCGCACGGTATATCGGCTGTTCTTTGTGCCGTAGACGGCATTAAGATTGACCGCCTGCGGTTCGGAGAAGAAAAGTTCGTTCGGGACACAGAGCGGGTTGTCCTTCCTATCAGAAAAACCGTCAACACGTAGGATTTTCTTTTTTTCGTCTGGCGCGGGCTTGTCAAGGCATTCAAACAAGCCGCCGTTGAGGAAGGGTATGGTCTCAAACAGGCACAGTGCCGCGTCTGGGTCTCTGAAATAGCGTTTGTAGCGGTAAAGTGAGGTGATGTTATAGTGCTGTCGTCCCTCCCCTCGAAACTTACGATTGTTCGGTTTTTCAGATGTGTTCATTTCCTGATTCAGCGTGGCGAAAAATAGGTTTTGGAGAACTGCTTTGTAGTACGTGCTTTCCTCGGCATCCAGATTCGTCAGCAGCTCAGTTATCGCTTCTTCGTCAAAAAGTGTATTGGGGACAAGGTCTTTCTCCTTGAGAAACCAGACGAAGATGAACCGCGTAATCAAACGGATGATGCACGTGGCATTGCGGACGGTTTCATCTTCACCTGCATCCGATGGGAACGTCACTCTATCAACTGCCCAGAAATACCAATCGGCGATCTCTTTGAAGAAGCGTCTGTTGAGTTCAGAGATGTCCAACGTCTGCTGCCATGCCTGATGGAGTTCAAGGAAGTTCGTAAATTCGTGCTGCTGATAGAGGGCATCCAGTGACAACTCTGCCAAGATGTCAAGGTGTGCGCGATGTGGACTGCCAACGTCTATGTCCTTGATAAGCGTTACCTTTTCAAGCACATCTAACTCAGGATTCCGTTGACTCGGTCTGCGATTGATAATGGCGAAGGTCAGGGCGCGTCCATGCTGAAAAATCAGGAGTGCTGGCATGGCGAACAATTTATTGACTTCTCGTGTGATATTGGCAAGTGCGGTGCGGGAGTAGGTGGCTTCTTTGAGTTTGACGGCGAGAAAGAGATAGGATTGATAGATACTCTCATCAACGCCTGCGTCCTCATGGAAGGTTATCATCTCTTGGGTGTGCTGTCTGATTTCATCAGCGGTGAGTTGAAAAAGAAAATCGACGGTCTGCCATTCGTGGAAGCGTGCTTTCGCGGGGTTTATCTCCTTATCAGGGTCAAAGTCTTCGAGGAATGCTTCCGGGGTGTTAGCCTCTCGGTTAAGGGTGCGTTGGCTCTCGTAACCTAACACCTTGAGGAGATGGGTTGCGTTCTCGGCGAGGTTTCCGTCTGTGAAGTTCCTCAGCGCGCGTTGGATGTCGGTTCTGATATGTGTTTCGGGCATGGTTGGTTTTCCTTTAGGGTTATATCTGTTTAGTTTATACGATTTTTCGAGGATGTGCAAGTGTTAATTTAGATGTTTTCCCGTTTTCCCGCGTCCGGTTGCAATAAAACGGCAAACTCGCTACAATATGAGCAGGTTTAATCTGTCAATTTGATTTGGAGAAAAATCAATGTCTTGTCGTCAATCTGTCATTTGGATGTGTGTTCTTCTCATCGCTATTGGGAGTTCGACGCTCGCAAACGAAGCGGCGATGTCCCTATTTGCACAAGGGGTCAAAGAATTAAACGCCGAAAAGTTTGACACTGCGCTTGAGACATTCGAGCGGGTTACGACACTCGCGCCTGATTTTGCCGATGCACACTATCACCTCGGATTGGTTTACTACCAGAGAGCGGAATTCCCAAAAGCGATTGAAGCGTTCACCCGAACTTTAGAACTGCTGCCGCGGGACATAGATGCTCTCATCAAATTAGGATTGGCTTCCCATAAAGCGGGCGATATAGATGCCGCCGATACCCGAACGAAACGTGCCTTCTATGAACAAGCAGTCGCAGCATATCAAACCGCCCTTGACATTCGACCGCATAACGTAGAGGCACTCAACAATTTAGGGCTTGCGTATCAAGAATTGGATCGGTTTGACGAGGCAATTTCAGTATATGAGGAAGGGTTGGCACTCAGTCCAGACCAACCGCAACTGCATGCCAATCTCGCAACGGCTCGTGACCTACGAGCTGGCATTTATTCGCTCGCTGCGCATCGACATTATCAGGTAGGTGTGCGTGCCGAGCAAGCCGGACGAACAGAAGTGGCAATAGCGGCTTGGAAACAAGCCGTTGCTGAAAGCCCAAGATATTTGAAACTGTATCTGCAGTTGGCTGACCTCTACTTTGAAAAGGGCGAATACGATCAGGCAATTCAGACGTATCTTTCGGCAATTGCGTTGGTATCCGAAAATCAGATTTCTCAGCCGACAGGCACAGCGAACATTTTCTATAATCTCGGTAACAGTTATTTACGCGCACAACAATTGGAAGCGGCGGTCTCCGCCTACCGACAAGCAGTGGATATAAATCCTGAGATGGTAAGTGCTTGGGCAAACATGGGTACTGCTTTACTTGAAATGGAGCGGTTTGATGCTGCTATTATGGCGTGTCAGTCGGCACTCAAGGTGCATACCACTACGCTTTCCTTGGGCAAAGTTTCGGGTGTGTCTCCGTCTGAATTAAGCAATATTGAATTCACCCTCAAGACGGCTCAAAATATAAAAGCAGGCGAATACACAATGCAGGCGTATCGCTTATGGAGACAGGGATTTTCTGCGGGAAACCGTGGCGATATACGGGCTGCTCTTAAGTTATGGAAGCAGGCGGTCGCGCTGAGTCCTCACTACGCAACGGCATATGAAAATTTAGCGTGGGGGTATTTCAACCTCAAACAGTTTGACAATGCGATCCAAGCAGCGAAAACTGTTCAAACGGTTCATCCGCATCCACAGGTCGCACAATTGATTGAATTCGCGAGTGAACTTAAGACGGGAAAATACCCTTTTGAGGCGTATCAGCTCTGGGAACAGGGACGGCGTGCCGGTGCAGCGGGGAATCTGGAGGCGGCGGTTGCGCTGCTCTCGCAAGCAATCGCAGCAGGACCCGAATTTGCGGCGGCATACAATACGTTGGCATGGCTCTACGCCGATAAATTGGGAACGAACTTAGCAGAAGCGGAGAAGTTGGCAAAACGTGCCCTCGAACTCGACCCGGATGCAACGCATATTAATGATACCCTTGGATGGATACTGTATAAGCAAGGACGGTACGCTGAAGCCCTTACCGTGTTTGAACAGGCACTCGCGCACGCGCCGGACAACGCTGAATACCTATATCACGGCAGTTTGGCTGCAATGAAAAATGGTCAGACCTCCCAAGCACTGGAATATCTAAACCGAGCCGTCGCCCTGGATGCGCGCATCAGACAGAGAGTCGAAACCCAGAGCGAATTCGATGCCATCCGTTTTACACCAGCATTCCGTTCTCTCATCCGATGACAACCGTTCCGGACCTATTCCTTTGTGCTCTTCGTTTCTTTTTCAATACTACCGTTGTTCTGCCAATCCTGTGCTTTCTCCTTGAGTTTCTCAAGGTCTTCCGGATTGTTGATATCGACGATGTGTGGCGTTATGATGATGACAATCTCCGTATCTTCGACAGCCGTTTCGGTATTTTTGAAGAGTCTACCGATTAAGGGGATGTCGCCTAAGATTGGGAGTTTGTTTTCTATCTCTTTCTGCTTTTTGCGGATAATACCGCCAACGACAATCTGTTGCCCGTCTTCAACATCAATATAGACGCTTATGGCGTTGTCATCGGTGATCGGCGCATTGAAGTCCGTAAACTCAATAAAATTGCTGGCACTGATGTTTTCAATGTCCATACCGATTGTCCGTTTGCCGTCTTCGCTGACTTGCGATTTGGCAATGTAAGGTGTAACTGAAATGTTAATACCCACCGGTGGATCGATAAAATCATAGTTGAAAAGGGGTTGCGAAACAGCCTCCCCTAAAATGCTGGTGGTGTCAACACTTTGGAGATACGGAATTCGGCGACCACTACTCCACGTAGCGTTCCAAGAGTCTCGTGTGAGAAGGGACGGCGTTGAAAGGGTTTGGACCTTGTTTTCACGCATAAGGGCATGGAGGAGCGACATGTATTCCTTCGTTGCTAAGCCGAGGTTAAACCCAGAAATCTCTTGTTCAAGTCCGAGCTGGCTCTCAAATTCACCAATAAGTGGGTTGCCCGGTGCGACGGAGGCACCAAAGATTCTTTTTTCCTGTGCCGTGAGTTCGATACCAAGTTTAGTGGTTTCGTCGAGGGTGACTTCCAGAATCTGAATATCTATCCAGACCTGTCCGCGAACGAAGTCTAACTTCTCAATGAGTGCCCTGACAGCCGGAAGGTATCGCTGCCGCGTTGTGACAATCAAGGAATTGGTATCCGCATCAGCAAAGACTGTGACTTTTCCGCGCAGAGAGTTAATATCTTGCTGTTCCTGTCTGCCACCCGAAGCAAAGAAACGACTGAAACTAAAGCCTCCATCGCCGCCTTCCTCTCCTTCCCAGACCTGCTGAAGGACTTCCTGGAGATGATCGGCATTGCCATACTCAAGTCGGATTGCCTCTGTAATCTCCCTTTGCCCCTCTGGCGTCGCGACATCCATAGAGTTGATAAACTCTGTGATGAGATCGAAATTCCGTTGTGTCGCCGTTGAGACAATAACTGCATTCAGCGTCGGGTACGCTTCAGCAGTAACGTTGCCTGCCAATGAGCCTTGCGTCTGGTTGCGTTGGCGTTCGGCGAGGAAGAAGAAAAAGTTTCCGCTGTTCCCAGAGCTACCTTGATAGACGTTGTTGATGACGGCTGCAACGTTTTCCGCATCGGCGTATTTGAGTTTATACATCCGAGTGCCCCATTCCTGATCGGGCATATTGACATCGAGTTTTTTGATGAGTCCGTCAATCGTTTCAAAGTTCTGTGCACTGGTAGAGATGAGAATGGCATTGAGGCGTAAATCCGCGACGATGTGTACCTCACCTTGCACGCCAAATCCGGTGCTACCTTCGCTGAGTTCTCCGCGTCGCGCGCGGCGTTCACGTTCCCACCACGGGAGATCTCTATCGGAACCGGCTCCGCCTTCAAACAGGTCCTGTAGACTCGTCACAAGGGTTTCGGCATCGGCGAACTGAAGAAAATAGAGTCGAATCTCTTCTTGCGTTTGCTCTTGATCGAGCTCGTTAATAACCTTTTCAATAATGGAAAAATTACGAGGATCCGAGGCGACAACGATAATGTTGAGTCGGTCGTTGTGGGAGACGTTAACGTTGCCAACGATACCTTGGGATTGATCGATCCCCTGTTCGCGTTGCCAATTTCTAAGTTTTGCCCGGTCCCACGCGTCCATTCTCCCTTGATTTTGGCTGCGTTCACCGGTGAGTACCTCTTGAAGGGTTTCTGCGACATCTTCGGCGGCTGCGTAGTTGAGACGGAAGGTACGTATCTGCGTCTGTAAACTCGGTGCGACATCGAGTTCCTTGACGATCTCCTGTAGGAAAACAAGGTTTGCCTCAGAGGCTTTGAGAACGAGTGAATTAGAACTGGTTTCCGCAACAATCTTGATCGCACCGTCAAGGACTTCATATCCGACACCTTCGGCTTTCATTTCCGCCGCTGCCGCTTTTGCCTCTTCCGCGCTCATCCCCGGTCCGCTGGCTCTTTGCTGGCGTTCATCATCACGTTCTCCTTGTTGGAAGATGCTCGTGAGTGTTTGCGCTAACGGTCCGGCTTCAGCATACGCGAGCGGAATAATGAGAATCTTTAACGGAAAACGTTCCCCTTCGTCTGCGATTTGAAGGATAGCGACAATTCGGCGTATATTAGAGGCAACGTCAGTGATGACAAGCGTGTTTGTTGCGGTGTCTGCGAAGATGTTTGCTTGTTTATTCAGAAGTGGTTTCAGGCGTTCTACCTGTTCGGAAGCGACGACTGTATTTAATTGAATAATGTAAGTTTGGATTTCGTCGGTCATATCGACGAGTTCAGGGTCTGGTGTGATGTTTTTAACGGTCCCCTTTGTCACTATCGCGCGGGCAAAGGTCGTAACCAAGAGTGTGCTATCGGTTTGGATCAATGTGAGGTCATATTGTGTCAGAACGGTTTTAATTTTTTCGATGACCTCTTCGATGGTTACGTTTCTCAAGTTAATGAGTGAGAATCTTTTATCTCGAATATCTTCTTCGCTGGCGATAATCGTGAGATCCGTTTCTCGTGAGAGCCATTCAAAGAGACCTTTGAGTTCTTGGCTCGTAAAGTTAAAGTCGAAACGGATTGCCCGTCCTTCTTCGTCTGTTTGGGCAACGCGCATTGTCGGCTCTTGTTCTTGGGCATGTAATTCGGTGAACCCCAAGAGAAGCACGCCTAAACAGAGAAGAGAAGTAAATAAGAATTTTCGTCCTTGCATAAATCTAATCCTTTTTTAATGGTTATCGGCTATCGGTTATCAGTCATCAGTTAAGAGTCTCTTTGTAACAATTCACACTATTTTGGAGTGCTCCAAGGCAGCGTAGATTGTTACATCAAAGTCTCTTAACCGACAACCGACAACTGACAACCGATAACCATTAAAATATTCGAGCGATCAGGAATATATCCACATTCAAGTTTCCGCCAGCAGCTTCGGAATTCCTGCCGCGCATGGCTGCTGGGCGCGATGCTTCCTGTTTATCAGCGGAGATTCGCAAATCACGCACTGTTAGCCATTTGGCACCTGTTTCAATGAGATGGTTTAAGTTTACCAGTTTTTCGAGATCTGTTTTGAACTTCATTTCAACCGTGTAGACTTCTGTCTGATAAGTCGCCGGTGCTAAAGTGAGTTGATTGACAAGCGTCTTTTGTTGTTCTTGAATCTTTTCAATGTATTTGACGAGGGCAGATTGAAGTTCGCCTATGTCTAACGGCTCTTCGATGTATGTCACATCTAACACTTGCGTTAGAAAATTCAAAAGCGCACTGTTCTTCCGCAATTGGATTTCGACGGTAGCCGGTTTTGCACCGATACCAAAGATACCTGACGACGGAGGCGTTGTGGCTTTGTGAATTTGTGCTGCAAGGAAGCCTTGTCTGAAATCTGTTGCACCGCGTAGCTGCTGCAGCGTCATAGTTTTGATGAACCCGGCGAGTTTAATGCGGAGTGGGATCGGTATTGTCTCTGGAAGTGAAGCAAATTTCCAATCTGTCACAGCGTCTCTCGGATTTTCGGGGTGTGCTTTATTCGCTGCTTCATATTTTTCTGTTGCATGTCCTTTGTCAGAAGATGCGTTATCTGCTTTCTCCATCTTTTCGTCAGTCTCGGTTTCTGAGAGCCACGCATCCATCAGAAGGTTGAAAGTCTCTGCTTCCGTTTCCGCCTCAACGATTTCTGTGAGTTCTTTTTCTTCTGTCTCTATATGTTTGAAGTAGAGATAGCGGACAAGGTTTTCCCGCGTCTGCAACGTCAATTTCTGTGTTTGTTTAGCGGTTACCGGTTTCGTCAGAAGTTGATAATTTTGTTGAATACCTGCCCGTTTGACGAGTGCGTCAATGCGTGTTCGGATGACGGTTTCCGGTGGCTCTGTGTCGAAGAGTGTCGCTGCGCCTTGTGTGCGCGTGTTCACCTGTGGATTTTCTGCAAGTGCCAACCCCGTCGCTTTGTAAATTTCAAATTCAACGGGTTTGAGGACCGCTGCAGCGTGGACTAAATCTTCGGTTTTTGACAGCTGTTCTTGCTTCGCTTTGGTGCCTTGATTTGAAAACAGACGATAGAAGATGGGAGCCCCTTGTAATATGACGACAACCAGCAGCAGGCAACCTAAGATGCCGAGTAAAATTTTGCTACGAGGCGTTAATTCGAGATTTAAGTCCATGTGTCTGTCCTCTATAAATGAGTGCGTTTATCAAAACCAGTGAAATCCGGTGTTTTATTTTTTTTCTTCATTTTTTGGTTTTTCAAGGGTCTCCAACGCAGGGCGGTCGATGTAAGGTTCAGCATCCGTCGTTTCACGGGTCGGTAGTTCGGGCATCGGATAGCGTTTTTTAGCGAATGCCTGGACAGCGGATGATGTTAGATTGCAGCGGACCTGCACTTGGAAAATCTGTTTTCTGTTTTGTGTAGTTGCTGTAACTTCACCCGCTTGAACGTTGGTGAAAACATCAGAACGACTCAGCGCCCGCAAGAGCGCGTTGATTCCATTATGCGAAGCACTCTCCAAATTAAATGTAATACGTGCCGTCTCAGGCGTGTGAAGATTTGTAATATTGAAGTTCGTCCAAGCCACCTGTGTTCTATCACGGAACATCTCGCTGAGGGCGTGTAGAATATCCAGAGGCGAGATGTGATGTGTGAGCATCTCAGTAATCGCCAATTCTCGTCCGAGTTGCGCTTTGGCAATTGCCATAGGTTGCGCATAGTGTGAGAGTTGTGTGTCGAGTGCCTGCGATCGGTACTGCTGTGCGCGTTGGAGTGTATAACCGCCAAAGAGGATCCCACCAATTACCAGAACGCCTAATCCAGCAGCGGCGAAGAGTTGGCGTTGTCGTGCGGTTTGGGTCAGCGTTTCAACGGCTTCTTGCGGTAGCAGCGATACTTTTGTCGCAGGATTCACCGCATTAAGCGCAACACCTAACGGCACAGCGAACGCGTCGCTCCATTCATCGAGGACTGCCTTTGCTTCTGTGCTCACAAGGTTGGTGTCAATACCTCCGTACTGTTCGATAGCGTGGAGTGGGTTCCATAGTTGTGTTCTGATGTTGAGGGCGGTTTCACAAGCAGTTGTTAGTTCTCGAATGCGGGCACCGCTGCCACACAACCAGAGTTCAGCTTCGGTTTCCGGTGGCGCGAGGTCTCCAGCATTTTCCGTTGTGTCAAGGTTGTTAGTTTTTTGGGACGTTTTGGCTGCAGCGATTGAGCGCTGAAGTTCGCTGATGAATTGAGTCGTCCATTGTTCAGATAGATGATTTTCACCGAGTCGGAAACTCCGTGAGAACCGAAGCGTGCCGTTTTGCATGAAACAGAAGTCCGTCTGTTCAGCACCGATGTCAACGATAAATGTAGGTGCAGTGCATCCACTCTTTGCCGCGACTTCGGCAATCGCTATCGTTGAAGGTATGACCGCGGAAGCCGTTACACCGGTCTGTTCAAGCCGGTCAAGATAATCTGTAACTGTCGAGCGTCTCGTCGATATTAACTCTACTGACATCGCCTCTGAGGTCTGCTGAACGTCGTGGTAGGTAAAGATCGCTTCCTCAATCCGAAAGGGGAGTTCTGTTTCTGCTGAGATGGCAACAATATTGGCGAGTTGATCATCTGTTGCAACGGGTAGATTCCCTAAGCGTTTGGTACTCACTAAGAATCGTGGAAGCGCGAGTGCGATCTCTGTCGTATTTCTGCTGAATAACGAAAGGAGGTTCCGTCGTGTGGGTGTGTTCCCCAGCGCAGCCCAAAGCCGTGCAACGGCTTGATGCTGTTCCGCTGCGTCTGCGTACGTCACAACGTTTGCATTAATGAGATGCACGCCTGTAGACGATAGTTCGAGTTGAACCATTTTCGCTGTGTTTGTGCCGATATCTATCGCCACGACTTGATTTTTTGCCATTTTTTATTTTTAACTATGTGCTTCTGAGCTGCCCTCCACTTCGTTTCGGGCAGGTCTTTGGTAAAGTTAGCAACTACTGATAACCTAACGTGAGTTCTCTACTTAGAAAGAAACCACTGTGAAACGAAATTGTGAGTGATTAGCGAACAATTTGTCTTAGCTTTACATTGTGGAACAGTGACCATATTTAATAGTTTAAAAACCAATATTGAATGCCGATTTCATTGCCCGTCCGGTCAATAATCCCGATACAGGTTGAGATAACTTTGTCTGCCGTGTCAACGCCATTTGCTTCAATTCGGTATCCGTGGGAGCGAAAAGTTATCCAATCGACAACTTGATGGAAAGTTTCAAAATCAATTTCTTCTAACTGCGAAAGTTGTGAGATATTGGTAAACGGATTTCCTTTTATCTCTTCATCGGTAAAGTTCTGTATCTGCGAAGCGTCAGGCGCATCTTCTTCGCGGCGTTCGACAATCGCTGATGCCTTTTCCGGGTCCATCCCGGGTAGCAGTGCCAGGATCTCGGAGGGTGCTGTATTTATATTAATAAGTCCGCTGCGGGTCTCTCCATCTTTTAGCGTGATTTTATCAACAATTCCGATAAAATCTTGCGGTGTTAACATTTTGACATCTTTGATAGCGTCAATGTTCTGAAAAAGTCCTTGTGTGTCGCGATGATTGACAATCCGTTCAGCAATCCCTTGATCGATATCCGGTAGTGATTCAAAGGTTTCAACATCAGCAGTATTAATATTGACCTGTCCGTCCCCCCCTTGTTCTTGTGGATTGTTGTTTTCCTCTTCTTCGTTTGTGTTCTCGTTAGTGTCTTCAGTGGTCAGTCGGTCTTGGATGTTGTTAAAAATCTCGTCAGAGACGGCTTGTACGTCTACGAGTGCAGCAAGGTTGTCAAACTCGCGTTGCTGGATAAGGGATTCCGCTTCACCTTGTGTGAAGACGGGTCGGTTTTGTTGTCCGGTAATTTTCGTCAGTTCGTCTGCCTCGGCGGTGTTGATATTCACCAACGGCTCCCCGTCCGGCGTTGTACTCGCATCAATTGAATAGATGGTTGCTAAATCGACGAGTCCGAGTTGATTATCCGTAGCGGTTGCTTGAAGGTTTCCAGTATTTGCCGTTGGACTGGCTTGTGTGAACCCTCCTGTTTGTTGAACACCGTAAAGGAGTTCGGATGTCATACCCTCAACGCGGGCGAGATCGCGAACAGTCCGGTAAGGACGGCTCTCCACGATTTTGTTGGCGAGTTCTTCAGTCAGTGCGTCATCTGGATTAGCCCCTACTTGTGCGAGTAAATTGCTGATAAGCCCGACATCCGCAGTGTTTACATTCACTTTTGACGCTTCATCTGTGATTGTCACACGATAGTTTAAGAAGTTGCCAACTTGGATCCCGTCTTCCACTTGTCCTATGATGGGTTCAGCCCAACTTTCACCGAGTGAATCGAAGGGTGTCTGATCATCACGCATGCGCGCCAAGGTCCATTCAAATCCGGCTCTCGCGGCGTAATGGAACTTCGCTCTATCCAAGAAATTCTGCTGTGTCCGTTGTTCTATGTGGATTGAATAGAGCAACTGCGTTGCCAAAATTGAGAGAATCGTCAATATCCAGAGGGTTGAGATGAGCGATAACCCATCCTGCTCCTTGCGGAACGTATGGGAAATCTGCTTTACAAACTGTGGCATATTTTTCACTATCTGCTCTAAATTTGTTATAGTAAAGCCCAAAAACATGTGAACACTTGTAGCACAAACTGTTAGTTTGTGTATAGGGACTGTCACGCAAACTAACAGTTTGCGGTACGATAGGAGTGTCCAATTAAATTCACTATAAGAACCCGCTTTAGGTTATGAAAGGTTCGTTAATGATTCTATATCTGCAAGGACAACGGACGCAGCAGCTCAGGTTTAATCGTTTAAAATACTGGCAGGTAGGTAGACCATCGTTGATTGGGTCATACTGTTTGGCTGCGAAGTCGGTTGATTCTGCACCCCAAGTTGGGTCGTATCCATACTTATTGTCTGCTGTGGTTCACCTTGGACGGTTATAAGGATCTGAACAGCACTCGGTAGACTTTCAGTATCATCCCATGCGGTATTCCAATTCTCTGTCTGTCCATCAAAATACTTCAGATCAAAGCTGACGAGCCCAGCGATGAGGGTCGCTATATCGACATAGATAGGATCACCGTTCTCGTCTGTTTGTGGGACCTCGCCGGTTTGTAACAAGGTGCCGATGACAGATTCAGGATCGAGTGTCGTCGTTGCAACCCGGAAAAGCGCGTACTCGCCTATCTCTTCAGTGCTTGTGTTATTTGTGAACCCGCCTTGGAAACCTCCTGAACTCAACGCCGATTCACTCGGTGATAGTTCGGGTCCGACGAAGTAAGCGACACGTTGCACATCGCTTAGCAACGGTGCAGGCACTTGGGCGGTGTTCTGTGCCTGAAAACTCGCAAGCTGCTCCAGAAACGGATCCGGGTCTGTTTTCGCCAATGTAACGAAACTGAGCAGATCCCTCTCGCCGAGTTGACTCGGTCCGTCTTGTGTATAAAGCGCGAGTTCTGGTGCCTCCAGTGAAATTTGCATGTTATGTAGATCCGTTACAAGCCGATCCATGGCTACCCGACATCTTTGCGCCGCTAATATCCTTGCCCCTGTCCTATGGTATGCCTCCACCGCTGTTTTGAAAGCAAAATACGCGGAGCCGCCAATAATAACGAGAATGCTGACTGCCATGAGCATTTCGATGAGTGTTAGTCCACTTTCTGAATGGTTGTCAGCATTCGGAATGTTCGCTATGAAAGCCGAAGCCATTTTCGGCTGTCGGTTTAGGGTCTGGTATTTACAAACGTTTGTTATTGTCACGATGTTCTCTTTACTGACTGTTAGAGCAGACTATTTAAAGTGAGATCGATTTAGAGGTTAAAATTGTTTGAACGGTCATCCACATAGACACAAACTAACAGTTTATGCTACAAAGGGATCGCGTTTACTTTCATAAGGAAGCCAGAATCTTGACCGCTGACTGCTGACCGCTGATAGCCGACTGCTGACGGCTATTGCTCCATTTGGCGGTCTGCCATGAAGGTGCTCATAGACATTGAGCGTTCTCTATTCTTATGTTGCCATCTGACGGTTACCGTAACCTGTCGGATATTTTCTACTTCTTCAGACTCGATATCTTCGACGACAGAACGCCAGAGGTAGCGCGTGTTTTCACCGAATTCGCCTGACTCCTGTCCGACATCCGGGTAACCCTCCATCTCAATCTCCGCCATCCGAAACTTAAGCAGGTAGAGCGCGGTCGTACTGTTGTCTGAAAGGGCTTGGTTACGTGTGGCGGTGGTGAACGCCTGCAAAAGTGCTGGGAGCGCAGCCGCCAAGATCGTTAACGTTACAAGTATTTCGACGAGCGTAAAACCGTCTTTTTCTTTTCGCATTGCGTATTTGATTGGGAGTTGCATGTTTTTTGGTGCCTTCGGTCAGAAGTTAGAGATGCGCTAATTTTCGGGCGTAAATCCTAACATTTCGATCTCTGCAGGGACAAGCTGTCGCGTGCGAACGCGTCCACTCGCCGCTTCGACAGTAACGGACATTATCTGACTGCGTGAGTTTCGGAGGTACACAAGTGTCTCTTCGGATGTCGCGTGAGGCGAGAAATAGATGTACGCTACGCCTGAATCGGCTTGAACGGCTCTCCCGTTGGCGTTGGTTACTATTGCAGCCAAGGTTACATTCTGTTCCACTGAGTGAGGCACACCGAGGATGCCGCTGGTACGTGACAAGGGATTCTGTTGAACAGTATTTCCAGTTGTAGTCGTTGTAGCGGTGGTGATATTTATGTTGCTCTGGATGGCGGCTAAGGCTGTAGAGTTTTGGGCAGTGAGGGCTGACCTAAGCGGGGTCCCCGGGTTAAACGTTTCACTGGAGGCGAGCCAGTATAGATCGTTATCGAGGTCAAAGACCACAAGGTACGTTGTCCGATCTGTTATTGCCATGTCTCGTGCGAATGTGAGAAGGCTCCGGAGTGTCGCGGCAGATGCTTTTAACCGACGTGTTGCTGCAAACCCTTTCAGTGCTGGCATTGAGATTGCCGAGAGCACACCGATGAGCGTCAAAACGAGCAATAACTCCGTGACTGTGAAGCCTGGAGATCGTGTGCCGATTGGCGTGCGGAACATCTGAGGTTGAGAAAGTAGGGCGCCCTGTCGATCGCGCCTGTCTTTGGTTTGCAGCACTGTTTTAATAGACTCCCGTTGTCTCTTCAACCCAATTCGTGATGTCGGCATCCAGATCCGTTCCACCTTCTTTGCCATCTTTTCCCATCGAGTAGAGATCGTAATCGTAACCATAATGACTACTCGGTTGGCGATAGACATAAGGATTGTCCCACGGATCCATAAAGCTTGGGCTATCTACATAAGGACCATCCCAGTTCGGCGGTGTTGGACTCGGAGCACGCCACAAGGCACTGAGTCCCTGTTCAGTTGTTGGGTATTCGCCTGTTGTTATTGCGTATTGTTCTAAGGCGGTTTTAATGCTATTAATTTCTGTTTGTGCCTTCGCAACTTTCGCCTGCTGCGGTGCGTTTATAACGCGAGGGGCGATGAAGGCTGCGAGGATACCTAAGATGACAATCACGATTGTCAGTTCTATTAGGGTTAATCCAGATTCATCGGATTTCAGGTGCATAAGCATTTTATTTTCTCCTGTATTGGTTGGCTATCAGCGGTCAGTACGGAAATCTGCTCAGCAGATTTCCTTTCGGCTTTCGGCAAAGAGAAATTTGGTTTAAACCGACTGCTGAGAGTGGAGCGTTAGCGGAACGCCCTAACTGCTAACAGCCAATTGCTAATTGCTAAGCAGTTGATTCGCTTCAAAGATCGGCAGGATCATCGCAACAGCGATAAACCCTATAATGATACCCATCAGTAAGATAACGAGAGGACCGATGGAACTCGTTAAACGTTCAAGACTCTTTTTTATTTCTAAATCGTAGTATTCAGAGAGTTTGCTGAGCATGTGAACAGGTTCGCCGGATTCTTCACCGACAGCGACCATGTGCGTGACAAATTCAGGGAAATCCTGACTCCTACCGAGTTCACGCGAGAGTGTTGACCCTTGTTCAACCTCTACTTCTGCTGCCGCAATGACATTACTGTAAACCTTGTTTCCTATCGTGTCTTTTACGACTTGAAGCGCCGGGAGCATACGTACGCCGTTTTCTAAAAGCGTCGCCATTGTCCGTGTGAAACGAACAATCGCAAACGTGCTAAATATCGGACCAATAAGCGGCAATTTGAGTTTCAACCTGTCAAACCAGACTTGACCGGTTTCATGTTGAAGATATTGTCTTAACCCTGCGCCACCTATAATAACAATCAGAAGTCCTATCCACCAATAGGTTTGAAAGGCAGCCGTTGCGTTAATAAGTATCTGGGTTGGAAGTGGCAACGCGACGCCCAAATCGTTGAACATTGCAGTGAATTGTGGTATGACAAAGATCATAAGGACGGTAACGGCAGTGACGCTAAGCGTTAGCAAAATGATTGGATAGAAGAGTGCTGAAATAACATCGTTTTTCAGGAGTCTTTGCCGTTCTGCGAATTCTGCAAGGCGTTCTAAGACTAAACCGAGCACACCGCCGCTCTCGCCAGCGCGGACCATGTTGATGTATAGATTTGAAAATGCTTTTGGGTGTTGACTGAGGGCATCGTGAAAGGTCGCACCGTGTTCGACATCGTATTTGACTTGTGAAACGATGCGGTGGAGTGCGGGACTCTCAATTTGTCCGAGGGTGACCTCTAAGGCGCGCGGCAACGGAACGTATGCGTTTACCAACGTTGCCAACTGGTAGGTAAAAAATTCGACATCTGCCGCTTTGACCCCACGCCGACCCATCTGAAGCCATCGGTGTATGTCTGTTGGCGCAGCGTCTTCCGTTTCCTCAACGATATTCGTGGGCCAATAGCCCATCTGTCGTAATCGGGAAATAAGTTCGGCTTTGGATTCGGCTTCCAGCGTATTATTAACGGTGCCGCCGCTGTGGGTGAGGGCTTCATATCGGAATGTCGGCACAATCAACCTCTCCGTCATAATTTCGGATGATACGAGTGCCTTAAAGCCGCTTCAGCCTTGCGCCACCCGTAGTGGAAAACGGTATAGGAATCCCTACACAACTTCTCCGAAATCGAATGCATCTTCCTGTGTTAACCGGATGACTTCTTCAACGGTTGTCAAACCCGCAGCGACTTTGCGCCAACCGTCTTCTCGTAAACTTTTCATTCCTAATTGGATTGCAAGCCGACGGATTTCACTCGTTGATGCTTGTTTAAGTGCCATCGCTCGGATTTCTTCGGTCATGAACAGGACTTCAAAGATGCCGATTCTACCGCTGTAACCGCGGCCTCGACATTCCTTACAGCCAACGGCTCTCGGAATCTTCAGATCGTACGGGATTGGAGATGTGCTGCCGTTCCCCATAAGTCCCTCCAATTCGCGCATTTCAGGTAGATACATTTCGCAACATGCTTTGCAAACGCGTCGGGCAAGCCTTTGTGCGATGATTCCTTCCACCGTAGAGGCGACGAGATACGGTTCAACTTCCATATCAACAAGCCTTGTAATAGCCCCAGGTGCGTCGTTTGTATGAAGGGTGCTGAAGACAAGGTGACCTGTCAGAGATGTGTGAATCGCCATCTCCGCGGTTTCGTAGTCCCGAATCTCACCGACCAGGACCTTGTCTGGGTCCTGACGTAAAATGTGACGCAGTCCATCGGCAAAAGTGAAGTCGATATCTGGATTAACTTGGATTTGGTTGATACCCTCTAATTCATATTCGACCGGGTCTTCAAGGGTGATAATTTTTACATCCGGTGAGTTAATCTCTTTCAGACAGGCGTAAAGTGAGGTCGTCTTGCCGCTCCCCGTGGGACCAGTGGCGAGAATAATGCCGTGCGGTTTGCGAATCATGCGATGGAAGAGTTCGAGGTTGTCTTCGGTCAGTCCAAGTTCTTCGAGTCCGAATTCAATAGACTGGCGGTCAAGAATACGGAGGACAACGCTCTCACCGTGCAGTGTTGCCACCGTTGGAACGGTAGAGACACGGAGATCTATCTGTCGGTTACCGACGCTCCCAATCTGTCGGCTGATTTTCCCATCTTGGGGCCGTCTCCGTTCCGCAACGTCCATACCTGCCATAATTTTGATACGGGAGGTAATCGCTGATTGTAGGTAGGCGGGCGGTTGCGGTTGATCTTCCAGCACACCGTCAACACGGAATCGAATCTTCAATTGCGTCGGATACGGTTCGATATGGATATCGCTTGCCCCTATCCGCACTGCATCGATGATCATCTGGTCAACGGCGTGGATGACGGTCGGGTCTTGGCTGAGGTCCTTTTCGTCAATGCCGAAGTCTTCAATCGTTTCACGCTCAAGCGTGGCGGTTGCACCCACGGGCCCCTTAATCCCTGCGCTCAGGAGACTCTCTGCTGTGCGCCCATAGAGACGGACAATCGCTTCATCAATATCTGTTTCATCGGCGAGAACGGGGATAATCTGGCAATTTGTGATGAGTTGGAGCTCGTCGATAAGCACGACATTCAGAACATCTGACATGGCGACCGTGAGTGCGTCATCTACTAACTCGATAGGCACAATTTTATTGCGGTATGCGAACCCAGGGGAGACCTTCTCAAGGACGGTGGGTTCAGGGAAAATGCCTTCCAATTGCGTAAAAGGTGTTCCATATTCGACGCTCTTTGTAGCAAGCGCGAGGATATCGGAAGGCACACCGTGCTTGGAGAGCACAGCGGCTTCGGAGGCACCTGTCTGTTGGATTTCGGCAATGATGTCTTTATAGTCTTGCTCAGAGATAGCGGATGCCTGTCGTACTAACTCAACAAGCGAGGATGTGTTCAGCGTCTGTTGCATGGTGTGAACGCTCTGGGGCCAGTATACCTAACAAGAGCGATCTCCCTGTTTTGTGTTTTTTCTCGGTTCGTTTGATGGTTTCTGTTTCTATGATTAAGACGCAGCAATCCTGAATAAGTTTAAGAAAGTCGCCCGCAATTTACGTGTGGTGTTTGTAGCGCAAACTTTCAGTTTGCGCCTTATGATTCACTATTTCGTCCTTTCGATCCGTTGGATCGCTTTTTGCGCAGCGTTACGGACCTTTTTAGAGCTGTCATTGCGGGCGTTCGTCAATGCGGTAAGCACATCGGGCGAAGCCGCACGCATTTCACCGAGCTCATCCGCAGCGTTCCGACGAACGTTCTCGTCAGTATCTTGCAACGCTACGAGAAGGCTTTGTACAATCCGTTCATGATCATCTTCAGTTATTTTGCCTTTTTCACCGATTGCGCCTAAGACATCGACAATGTGTCCACGGGGCACCGGTGATGTGCTGGTCCCCAACGCGTCCGCCAATATCGGAATGACAGTTGTCGCAGCACCTTTACCAAGTTGAATCAGTTCATCTTCAGCGCGGTTTCGGACAGACTTGGATCTATCAGTCAAAGCATTTGTCAGGGCAGTGAAGGTCTCTGAAGAAGCTGCTCGTATATCAGACAACTCCTCTATAGCGTTTGTTCGGACGTTTGAAGCGTCATCTGCCAAGCCAGCAATTAGGGCATCGCGGATGGTGTCGGTAGGTTCCCCGTTTTTTGCGAGGCTTTCGCCGATGAGTCCTAATACATTCAGCACATCAGAGCGGGCTCCCGATGACCCTCTCGTCCGGACTGCGATCAGTGCCGGCACAACGACTGCAACCGATTCCGGGGAGGTTGAGCGCACGTCGTCTAATTCTTGGAGTGCTTCACGGAAAACTTTGTCGGCGGGGTCGTTGAGTGCTGTTGCAAGTCCGATAGCGATGGCATCAACATTGCGTTTCGCCTTTCTCTCGCGTTCGCCGATTGCCCCTAACTTATCGGCAGCCTTTTGTCGAATTTGTACAGATGGATCCTCGAGCATAGCGATGAGTGCAGCCGCGCCCGGTTTCCCAAGGTCCTCTAAGAAGTCGACAAATTGACGCTTCACTTTCTCGGATTCGTCAGCCAAAGTCGGCACAACTTGTGCGAGCAACTCGGCTTGCCATTCTGCTTGCAGTGCGCGTTGTTTTGCTTTCAGTGCGTTGAGTTCCGTCTTGAGTTGGGCAAAGCCTTCCTGTGGTTCTGCCGTTGCTTCCTGAAATTGCACCATCTGACCGATTCCCAAACCGAGCAACACACCAATGACAGTTGCTATCACCCAAAAAAATCGTTTCTGATTCACGGTTTTGCCTCCTTGACTTTTTTAATTTGATAACCTATTGTTGTTCCACGTTCCAGACGAGAAATGGCACCAATCTCGCGAGTGCCTCTAAGCCAGTGCCTCTGCGCGATAGCGTCATTTGTAGCAAGGCTTCGCCATCTTTAACCGAAATCCACGCCGCCACTGGCGAAATCTCACTGGAATTGACGAGAGTCCTATCGGAAGGTGGGGCTCCCTTCTCAAGTTCCAAAGCCCGCGCCACATTCAGCTGCGCGATGGCTATAGGTGTTTGCGGCGGCTCCTTGAAGTAAGCTGGACTCTTACCGTTTCTGATTTCGTCAATAAGGGCATACATCTGTTCTTCTGAAGCACCCACTAAGAATAGTCCGTCTACCGTGCTATAGTGGATGTTCGTCGCAAATGTAGACACGATTACCCCATTGTGCTCTGTTTGGGAGACGGAAAGATTTTGCAAGTTAGAAACGCTATTGCCCAACTGGTTCCATTTCAGTGGATTACTGGAATTAAAAATTAGAGTGCCTTGTGTTTCCACGCCGCCAGCATCCATTGAAAACGCGCCGTCAAACTCGATTTCCAAACTTTCTAAGGCACTTGGGTCAAACTCGGCTAAGTCGTGGACCGATATAGCGAGTTCACCCGTTAGACTTGGAAAAATATCGCCTTCCAGATTCAAGTTCAAGAGCCCTTCAAAAAAAGAGATCCCCGCATAAACATCGTCATCTGCCTCTTCAGCGATGAATTGGCTAATGCCTTGCCAAAGAACTTCAGAGACTACCGGTGCGGTGGCGATGAAGAGATCTTCATCTGCGGATACCGCTTTGATTGTTTTGAAAGGATTTTTTTCTTTTGTGAAGCGTTCAGGATTTGGAACGAACGCATGGTATTGTTCGATGGCCTTCTGCGTAAGTTGCGCGTGCAACGTGAGAAACTCGCCAGTCTCTAACAAATTGAATTCTCCCAACATAACTTCGCAGAAATCAAGTTCATCCAATGCGGCTATAAGTTTCTCTAAGTCATTTGGCTCTTCTTGGTCTTTATCTATCGGAAAATCCGCTAAAGTTTGCTGTACGTTACAGAAAAGTGAAACCTGTCCAGAGCCTGACTTCTTAGATATTTTAGTATAGTCGGTGTTTTCCGATATTGAGGGGGCTTTCTTTCGGAAGGTATCCAGCAATTTCTCAAAAGCCCTTTTCCCCACACCGAGTACAAGGAACTCGTCCACAAACCCATACTTGATAGTCTGCCGGTTCAACTTCAGCATATTGTAGCGAACCCGTTGGTATTTGCCTGCGTCTATGTGAAGGACGTTTGGGCCACTCATCCCTATGAACCCTTCCACAATTTTGGTAAACCGTTTGAGTTCGCTGAGATTTCCACCTGAATGTATAACAGCCCCAATTTGTGGAGAATTGTCTGTATTTGACCATACGGCTAACGCCGTTCGGTATCCTATCGTCTCCATTATGCTCAGCACGTCTGTGCCAAGAAGTCCTTGTATCAGCACAAACCCTTGCCGCAGCTCTTCAAACTCTGGCACTTCTGATAATTGACCAAAAACTTTCTCCCAACTTTCAGAAGTCTCAATCTCGCTATAGACTTCATCTATATCCTGAAGTGTTACATAGACACCACTTTCCTGTGGTATGAAGTCTTCTACCTTCGCTGCGTCCGCAACAGAGGCGGTGAGCAGTAGTAAAGACAGACAGCACGTTAAAAATCTTGCCTTCATTAAAAACCTCCTGTTGGCTTAATGGCTGACGGCTATGCCGCTGACTCCCGACGGCTATTTTCTATGGAACCCGAATGTCGTCAACGAGTGCTTGTACCTCGTCCGGTGGTGGCGAAGTCAGTGCCGACACACTCAAAGAAACAATAAAGTTTAGGACCATACCAACGGTGCCGATACCTTCCGGTGAGATCCCCCATAACCAGTGATCGGGCGTGTTGAGTTCCGGGCTGATAAATTTGAAGAAAATGATATACGCAGCAGTGAAGGTAATACCGACGATCATACCACTAATCGCGCCTTCCTTGTTCATCCGTTTGGAGAAGATACCCATGACAATTGCTGGAAAAAATGAACTCGCCGCGAGCCCAAAGGCGAAGGCGACGACTTGTCCGACAAAACCGGGTGGGTTTATCCCGAAGTAACCCGCTATGCAGATGGCGACCCCCGCTGCAATGCGTGCCGCGGTCAATTCTTGTTTTTCTTGGAGCGTTGGCATGATAGCACCCTTCAGGAGATCGTGTGCAACCGCCGTCGAGATGACCAAGAGTAGACCTGCTGCGGTTGAGAGGGCAGCGGCTAAGCCACCCGCTGCGACTAATCCAACAATCCAGTTCGGAAGTTTCGCAATCTCAGGGTTCGCTAATACCATGATGTCTGGATCGATTGTCAACTCGTTCTCTATATCTGAATTGGGCCCTCGGTATTGAATCGCGCCATCCTCGTTTTTGTCCTCAAACGTGATGAGACCTGTCGCTTCCCAATTCTTAAACCACGATGGTACATCCTCGTATCTGACATCTGTGCGTTCACCGTTCTGTTCGTATCTGACGGTTTTAAATAAATTCGTTCTGGCAAACGCCGCGACGGCGGGTGCTGTTGTATAGAGGATCGCGATGAACAGTAAAGCCCAACCCGCGGAAATTCGTGCTTCAGAGGCTTTTCGGACGGTATAGAATCGGATAATCACGTGCGGGAGTCCGGCTGTTCCCAACATCAGTGCCGCTGTAATAAAAAACACGTCAATCGTGCTTTTACTGCCATCTGTATAGAGGTTAAACCCCAACTCTTCGCTCAAGCCGTTGAGTCGGTCGAGGAGATAGAGTCCTGACCCGTCCGCCACCTTGCCCATCAATCCTAACTGCGGGATAGCGTTGCCTGTAATCAGGATAGAGATAAAAATCGCAGGGACAAGGAATGCGAAAATGAGTACGCAATACTGCGCGACCTGTGTGTAAGTAATGCCTTTCATCCCCCCGAGTACCGCATAAAAGAACACGATCCCCATGCCGATGAAGACCCCGATTTCGATGTTGACGTTCAGGAATCGGGAAAAGACAATACCAACGCCGCGCATCTGTCCCGCAACGTAGGTAAACGAGACGAAGACGGCACACACAACAGCGACAATTCGTGCGACTTGCGAGTAATACCGGTCACCCACGAAATCAGGAACCGTATATTTACCGAATTTACGGAGATAGGGTGCTAAAAGCAACGCCAGCAGGACATAGCCACCTGTCCATCCGAGTAGATAGACGGAACCGTCGCGTCCCATGAACGAGATAAGTCCTGCCATAGAGATGAAAGAGGCGGCACTCATCCAATCCGCTGCGGTTGCCATTCCGTTGACGACGGGATGCACATTGCTGCCAGCAACGTAAAAATCGCCAGTCGAACGCGCTTTCGACCAGAGCGCAACGCCGATGTATAAGGCAAAGGAGAGGCCGACCATCACAAATGTCCAGACTTGTACGTTCATGGTTGTTCGGTCTCCTCTGTTTCCGCGTCTGTTCGGTATTTTTTTTCTAAGCGGTTCATCAACCAGGCATAGACGAAGATGAGTTCAACAAAAATCCAGATAGATGCCTGTTGGGCGAAATAGAAGCCGAGTCGATACCCACCGAACCGAATCTTATCGAGTTGCTCTACAAATACGATTGAGCATAGGTACGAGGTGATAAACCAGATACTCAATAGGATCGCAAGGTATTGCAGATTTTTCCGCCAGTATGCTTTATTTTTCGCTGATGTATCCATAAATTGTCCTCCAAGGGTTGGCGCGTCAAAGTTGGAAAGCCAATATGACATAGTAGCAGGGATTTCTGTCTCTGTCAATAGTTCTCAGGAAACATCAATCGCTCGACATGCTCTATCAGAATGTGCAACACCTTAATGTGGATCTCTTGGATGCGGTCTGCGGTGTTGCCTGGGGCAATGAGGGAAGTATCGCAGTGGTGTTTGAGTTTTCCGCCATCTTTACCGAGTAATCCAAATACGTGTATGCCGCGCTGCTTTGCTGTCTCGGCTGCCCGAACAACATTCGCGGAATTTCCGCTTGTTGAGAGTACTACCAATAAGTCCCCGGGGTGTCCGAGTGCTGATAATGGACGGGCAAAAATTTCTTCAAAACCGAAATCGTTTGCTGTACAGGTAATATGTCCGGCATCACTAAGGGCAATCGCTGGTAGTGGTCTCCGATTGTCTCGAAACTTCCCCGTGCATTCTTCAGCGAAATGGATTGCGTCACACAGGCTGCCGCCATTTCCGCATGTGAAGATTCTACCTTGCCGTTCAAACACGCCTCGCATCATTTCTGCTGTTTTCGCGAGGGTTGCAATATTTTCGGGATTTTGCGTAAACCGATTCAACGCCTCCTGCGCTTCTAACAACGCATTGCGGATGGTATCCAAAATGTCCATTATATTTCCTTTTTCTTGTAGCACTGGTTTGTGGTCGCGCCTTTATCGGTTTTTAAGAATACCACCGAATCTATCAGATGTCAAAGTTTTTCCAAAAACCCATAGCATTTCCCGAGCAGTCCCTTTGGCGGCATTGCCTAAGGAATTTTTTCTTGACGCATCACTTTAATTTGTGTTACAATTCCCGAAAAGCAGGATAGTGTTGGAATATGGCAATTTCAAGTCGAGAAGTCATTAAAAGACTTAAGAAAGAGGGCTGGATGTTAGTCCATGTTGTTGGAAGTCACCACCACTACAAACATCCGAAAAAGATGGGTAGAGTGACTGTTCCGCATCCTAAAAAAGACCTGCGAAAACAGACCTTGTTGAGTATATGTGGACAAGCAGGTTGGGATGGTTGGAATCCAGATTGGAAGAAAAAAAGAAAGCGGGACAGAAGGACGCGAGGTGTTCTATGCGAAGATATTACCCTATTGTTATTCACAAAGATTCGGATAGTGACTACTGTGTCGTTGTCCCCGATCTGCCCGGTTGCATAACTGCTGGGATTACGCTTGACGACGCACAAAATCAAGCCTCAGAAGCTATTCAATGTCATATTGAGGGCATGCTGCTTGATGGCGAGCCGGTCCCGGAAGCCAGGGATATTACGTTCCATAAAAATAATCCGGATTATGCGGATGGCACATGGAAATCAGTAGCGGTCACACTGCGTGATGTTTCCCAAATTCGGGGCGGCCAGCACAGCCCAATTCAGAAGTTTTTTCGATGGTTCAGTCGAACCACTCAAGTTATTCGATAAGAGCAATCTGGAATCATGATTTGCTTGCCTCTTACAACCGCTAAATCCGAAAAATCTCTCCTAATTTCCCGCCAAGGACGCGTCCAGCACCCAGCAGACACGCGATTAAAATTAACATCCCCACCACACCAAGAGCACTCGCTGTATAGGGACCGTGGTCAGGACGTTGAGAGAGTGCCCAAATCGCTTTTGTAATCGGATAGTGTTGATCCTTCATTGCCAAGATTAAGCTGTCGCTTACTTCAAGCATCGAAAAGGAGAACACAAGAATCGCACCGGCGAGAATATTCGCGATAACCAGAGGCAAGGTAATTTTATACAACGTCCGAATCGGGGTCGCTCCCATATTTTGTGAGGCTTCTTCGTACGTCACACTTGTCTGTTGAAGTCCGGCGTAGATGGAACGCAGCATATACGGTAATCTCCGCACCGCATAACTGATAATTAAAAGGAAGGTCGGGTTCTGTCTCGGATCAATCACAGAGATGAGTCCGTCCGGCAGATGCCGTAGGAGAAGCGTTGTATCGGAGAAACTTCCGAGGTAGCCGAACGCAATCGCAACCCCCGGTAATGCTAATGGTAACATTGCAACAGCGTCCAACAAATTTTGGAACGGAAGGCGTTTGCGGGTCAATAGATACGACACCACGATCCCGACAATAAGTGCCAACAATGTACTAAAAATACTGTATTTCAGGCTGTTGAGAATACTCGGTAGCGTATCAGAATGCGTAAAAGTTTCTATGTAGTGTGCAAACGTCCACGATTTCGGCAGTACACTCAATCGCCATTGGCTTACGTCCGGCGTTAAGGAGACCATAATAACACTGATATGGGGTAGCAACGCCATGAGTGTCAATCCGCCAATAAAGAAATAGATGACTGTACGCATGATCCAGTTCGTATCGGTTTCACGTGAAGTCACGTGTCCTCTGCCGAGCATTTCGTAATGTTTGCTTCCCGTCCACCGCTTGGAAACGTAAAAAGCCAATGCCGTCAGGACGATAATGAGAACGACAAGGGCATATCCCATCGGGTTCGCATTCGCTTCGGTGACTTGCCGGAAAATACGCACGGCAATGACTTCGTTGTAATTAAAAATCAGCGGCGTGCCGAGGTCCGTGAAAGCCCAGATGAAGACGAGAATCGCGCCAGCGAAGTAACCGGGCATCATGAGCGGGAGTGTTATCTGACGGAAGACTTGGAAGCGCGAGGCTCCCATATTTTCTGCGGCTTCCTCCAGACTGGGATCTACGTTTGCGAGTGCTGCGACGATGTTGAGATACATTATTGGATAGAGGTGTAGTGTTGACAGCATCACGACACCCCAGAAGCCGCCACGGAACCAGTCGATGGTTTGGGTTATATCAATCAGGTTCAGTTTCACGAGGAGCATATTAACGCTCCCGTATAAGCCGAAGAACTGCTGCATGCCGATTGCCCCCACGAAAGGCGGCATAATCATCGGAATCAGAATGATGGCGCGCAAGGTATCACGCCCAGGGTATCGGAATCGCGTTAAAAAATACGCCAGTGGCAGACTCACAACGCTCGTTATCAGTGTAACCATCACACCGATTTTAAAACTGTTGATAACCAATTTCCGAATATTCGGGTCGGTTCCCATCAATTTGAAGTATGTGAGGTCAAATGTGTTTTCAATCCAGAACGCTTCTTTGAAAACATAGAGAAGGGGATATATGAGGAAGACAAGAAAAAACAGCGTCGTTAGTCCCAAGACTACCGTGATGGAGGGTGTTAAGTCATATTGTCTTCTGAGTTTGTCTATTAGAGACAGATTTCTTTGAGGGTTCTGTTCTGCCTCTTGGCGATCCAGCATCTTTTTCTCCAACCTTTGTGCCATAAACTGTTAGTTTGTGGCATTCGGGTATAACCTATCAGCATCTTCAACCTTTAAATCGGACTCATGTTTAATTATACCCTATACACCACTGAATTGCATACATTTTTTCTGTAGGAGGGATTTCCAAATCCCGACTCTTAACCTAACAACCAAAAAATCCGAAAATCAATTCCTTTTGACCCCTAAACGCAATTCATGCTATATTATAACAATACCTAAATACAGAATTGTAGCATCCTCTATGGCAACTGTAAAACTCGAAAACATTACAAAACGGTTCGGCGACCTCACCGCCCTTGACGACATCACTCTTGATATCCGAGATGAAGAATTCTTCGTGCTCCTCGGGCAGACGGGTGCAGGAAAAACCACGACGCTTCGCTGTATCGCAGGCTTGGACAGGCCCGAAGAGGGTACAATCTACTTAGACGGTGTTAGCGTCAACGACAAGACTCCCGCAGAACGCGATGTCGCTTTCGTCTTTCAATCGCATATCCTCTATCCGCACCTGAGTGTTTACGAGAACATGGCGTTCCCACTACATCCGAGAAAGCTTTCCAGTGAGGAGATTGACCGACGCGTCAGAGACATCGCACAGATGCTCCATATTGAACATCTGCTCATGCGTACACCGAATCAGTTGAGCGGCGGTGAAACGCAACGGGTCGGGCTGGGAAGGGCGATGGTCCGTCGTCCGCAAGTCTTCCTCATGGACGAACCCATCTCCAACCTCGATGCGAAACTCCGCACCGAAATGCGCGCCGAAATCCGTTGGCGGCAGCGCGACCTCGGCACAACCACTTTCTATGTGACACACGATCAAGTTGAAGCCATGTCGATGGCGGATCGGATTGCTATCCTTGAGGCAGGCAAAATCCAGCAGCTCGGAACACCCGCTGACATCTATAACCACCCGGCAAACCTCTTGGTCGCTGGCTTCGTTGGCAATCCAAGCATGAACTGTATCCCGTCTGACCTCTCCGCTGCTAATGGCGAACTTCGTTTGACTTTGACAAGCAATGGAGGTAGCGACAATTCGATAGCAATTCAGGATGAAAAGATTACGAAAGCCTTGAACGACACCCATCCAGATCGGGAGGTCGTTTTCGGCGTGCATCCTGAAGATGTTATTGTGAGCCATCAGTCCATCTCAAATGCTTTTCAGGCTGAGGTTTATAGTGTTGAACCGCTGGGTGCGGAAACAATCGTTGAAGTGACGCTCGGAACGGATGAAACCGGTTCGCATACGATTCTGAAGGCATGCACAGCACCCAACTTTGCAGCGGAAATTGGACAACATCTGTACGTCACATTCGTCGCGGATCGGATGCATTTTTTCGATAAAACCACGGGTAACGCTCTCTTGTAGGAGGGATTTGTAATCCTGACTTCTTAACGATTATGGACTGGCGACTCAAACTCTTTAACCTCATCCCGAATTTCCTCAAACGTATCGGATGTCAATTGCTACGTCGCTTCGGATATGACCCCGATGCATGGCTGGAAAATTTTCTCAGAGAACACAAAGGAGATTAATACGTGAAAGGCGGAGATATTCTCGTTGAATGTTTAAAAGCGCAAGGGGTCTCAGCAGTTTTCGGAATGCCCGGCACGCAGAACATCCAAATTTACGATGCGCTGCTGCGGCGGGGTAGCGGTGTGATTGACCACTACCTCGTCCGGCATGAGTATGCCGCAACACAGATGGCGGACGGTTTCGCTCGCGCAACAGGGGAACCTGGTGTCGCTATCACGGTGCCAGGACCCGGTGCGAGCAACGCATCAACGGGCATTTTAGAGGCATTCACTGACTGCGCCCCTGTCCTTTTGATTACTGGGCAGAGCGATTCCAGTCTCTATAGCAAACATCCGAGTAAGATGTTCCACGGCTTAGATCAGATGCACTTTTTTGAGTCGATCACCAAATACTGCGCCATCGCCCACACGGTCGCCGAGATTCCTGTCGTTGTTGAAAACGCCTTTAAAGCGATGCGGAACGGGAGACCCGGACCCACGATGTTGGAGTTCCCGATGGATGTCGTTACTGGGGAGGGAGATGTCCGAATTCCACCCCGTGTCGAACGCGCCGAATTATCGCCACCCGACAACGCAGATCTCAGCACGGCTGTTGAAACAATCCGTAACGCCAAGATGCCCTTAATCTTCGCCGGTTCTGCTGTCTTCCACTCGAATGCCCGGAACGAATTGCGGCTCCTCGCTGAGAAATTGAACGCACCCGTTATTGTCACTCGTAATGGCAAAGGTGTTTTGTCGGAGGATCATCCCTTAGCACTCCAAATCTGCTACGGCTACCTCGGACGCGAGGCACTCGAACGATCAGACTGTTTAATCGGTATCGGACCGCGCTTCACCTCTATTGATAGTCGCAATTGGAGCCTGGAACTGCCGCAACCCTTCGTCCAGATTGATGAGGATCCGAACGAGATTGGGCTTGAATATCCGTGTGATGTGGGGGTTGTCGGGGATTTGAAACTGACGCTGCAGGCACTCATTGAGGATGTCGCCCCGGGCGAGAATGGGTGGGACGCGGTACTGACAGAGCTTCGAGCCAAGTTTGACACGCAGCCGCCACTCCCTGTTATTCACGAATTACAAGATGTACTCCCGCGCGACACCATCTATGCGATTGATGTTCATTCCCTTGGTTACGCTTCTTTTGCAGAATTTCCTATCTATGATCCGAGGACTTTCCTCTACCCGAATATCGGTGTTGCGTTGGGACATGCCTATCCTGCCGCTATTGGTGCCAAGGTAGCGTATCCTGACCGTCCTGTTATCTGTTTCAGTGGCGATGGTGGATTTCTGATGGGAGCCGTAGAGATGGCAACCGCTATGAAATACGGCATAAACGTCGTGGCGATTGTTGTCAATGACGGTGCATTGTCAGCGATTAAAGGATCTCAGATAAAGGGATGTGAAGGTCGCACGATTGATACGGACTTGTTAAATCCAGATTTTGTCGAGTTCGCACAGTCTTTCGGTGCGTATGCCAAAAGGGTAGAAGATTTGGCGGGCTTTAAGGATGCCCTACGGGACGCGCTCGCTGCTGAGAAACCGGCACTCATTGAAGTGATGCTGCAAGAAAAACAGGACGACATTATGAACGTAATCGGGTGGTTGCAGACCGAACCGCTCCGAACAACCGGTCTTTAACGAACTATTCGTGAATAAGTTAATACTCACCGCGAGCGTTCCAACCCGGATACTGTTCTTCCAACGCCTGAAGCGTCTGTGGCGTGTAGTAAGGGTGTCCAGCGGGTGGGAACCGAAAGACTTCGCGTTCTGCTGCTGTTAGTGTGCCGATGAACTTCGAGAATGTCGGGTTCCGACCTTTGTCGGTATAATGCCTGAAACCTTCCCAATAGTGGTCTGCCCGTCCCAAACCGAACCCCCACGTGAAGCGTTGTCCATCTTCCCGTAGATAGTCGCTTGCTGAGTGCAAGGTATAGTTGTTGAAGATACAAACGGTTCCGCCTTTACAGACAAGCGGTTCATATTTAGAGGTATCCCGTCCATGTTCCTTAGCAAGCAATCTCAGCGGTGCTTGATCTTCGTCAACATCTTCAAGGTGTACCCAGAAGCCGATTTGTCCGAACTCAGGCGCACTCTCAGACTGTGGTAACAGTGAGTTGTTGCCGTTATCGATGTGCAAGTTGCTTGGATCGCTATCGACACCGGGACCTTTGAATCCAGGATAGCGCGCAATCATACACCCCGCACGAAAGTGAATATGCTCGGTTTTCAGAAATTTACGTGCGAATTCCCACGCATAGTGGTCTACAATTCCGCGTAACAGTGCCATTTCAGCGGGTGGAAATTCCGTTAGAGTCGCCCTGCCGGGGGGTGGGTCGTCTTTGACCTCTTCCCATGTTGGGAGTACACGGCGTTGGGCGGCTTGCATCTCCGCAAGTTGTTCCCCTGAATAGTAGTCGGGTACGATTAGGTAGCCTTTCGCTAAAAGTTCATCCAGCTGTGCGTCAGTAAATTGCTTTGGCATGCGTTACCTCCATTGGAGAAGTGGAGTAGATGTAAAAAGAAACAGATTAAAAATTTTTGCTGACGAACCTTGACAATCAAAATGAGTGGCAAAGCCCGTCAGCAAAATTGAGAACTCCCCCAGACGGACTCGAACCGCCGACACGATGGTTAACAGCCATCTGCTCTACCGACTGAGCTATGGGGGAATGTTGATGTTAATTATAACCTATCTCGTCAGCAATTGCAAATTAAATTACATTTTTTGGATTTTGCCGTTTCACCCTATTTTCTCAACCATCTCCGCACATCTAACTTGCCTTGCAAAAAGCCCCAGAGAACACCGACAGCTAACCATACCCAGAAACCTATCAACCCAATCTGTAAAACAGTGGGATAAGCCTTGCCTGCCGTGCCACGGTAGCGGAACTCTCGGGGAGGGTCAGCGTATTCTTCGTAGAAGTAATCAGGAATATCAAAAATAGACAGATGGCCGGAACCGATAGGTGGAGATATAGCAGGATTACCCACTGCTATATGAAAAATAACTGCTACCGCGAACGTCCATAACAGCCCCGCCACGAATCCGAGTAGCACTCTCAAAAATAGAATTCCGAGAAACCGGAGACCGGCTTTGAATTTCCTCAGAAACATAATTTAGCACCCACATACGACTTGCGAACCCGGAACCCCTTTCTTGCCGTTCGTTTCGTATCCATCACGTTTCCACCAATCCAAGCCACCCATCAGTTCCTTGACTCGAAATCCCAGTTTTGACATGTTCAGAGCACCTTTGGTAGAAGCGTTACAGCCGATACCATCGCAGTAGGTTACATATAACTTGGATCTATCGAGTTCACCCGTAGTCGCCTCGGACATTGTGCGATGCGGGATATTTATTGATGTCGGTATATGTTCAATTTCATAAGCCTCTGGCGAGCGAGCGTCTATGACGACGACAGGATTGCCGTTATTGAGTGCTTCAAAGAGATCCCAAGAATCTGTTTCGTAATTAAGTTTTGCTTGATAAAATTCAGCCTGATTCATAATTTTCCTTGTCGCGGCATTAGGTATAGATTTTAATTTCTTCAGGGTTTATAGCAACGATACGAGAAATGTGTTCAAGTTCGTCTTCGGATAGCACTTGGACGATATCTTCCCAGACTCGGTCCTCCCGTTCCGAACGTTTATATTCATAGATGTCAAATTTACGACTGATAACAAGAATGCGGATATGTTCCTTGTCATCATCGTCAAAAACATCAACGAAATAGTCTGGATCTGGGAAAGAGCCTGATTTTAGCGTGTCATGAATTTTCTGTTTTAGCGTTTCAGATGCCATATCTCTACCTCAATTACCAAAGTTGGACCTCTTCAGGAATGGCACCAATTAATAAGGAGACGTGTCCCCATTCTTCATCTGAAAGATGCTTTAAGAGTTCGTCCCAGATGATGTCACTTCTATCTATCATTGTGTGTCCGTTAAATTTTCGGCTGACAACGACAACGTGGATGAAATCGGCAGCTCCATCAGATACATCAACAAAATCTTTTGTATCGCTGAAGTAGCCTGTTTTGAGCAGATTCTGAATTTTTTGCTTTAACATTTTGCACGCCATTACGTAAGTCCTTAAACCGTTTGTGTAGATAGAGATAGCGAAACCCAACACTTCAAACGTTACTCACGTTATGCTATACCACCTTGTGTTTTCAACGACATCTAAAACCCAATAATTTTATACCGATTTCACCTCAAGACCTGAAGCCCGCGAGTAGTTATGCGATAATAGCCCGTTCTCGTTCGTTCTATCAATCCTTTGTTCATCAAGTGCTTTTCTGCCTGTCCAGTTTTGCTTAAGTAACTCCTTTCATCATCGGTCAGGGAAAAGTGTTCGGTAAGGAGATTGATAAACTCCAACCGACGATGTTCCTTTTCGTCCGCAAGAAGTTCAAGCACAGGTTGCTCCATTTCTCTACCTGTAGGTAGCGTTGTTCTTTCATAAACAGGTTGGACAGGCTGTGGTGAAAGTTCTTGATTCCGTGAAGAGTTGAACAGTTTACTTAATTCTGTTACTTCATGCTCTATCCACGCTTGAAAATCTTCGGAGGAAATTGTTATTTCCCAATCGCCATCTACTCTCTCAACACTCCATCCTGCCTGTCTCATCTTTTCCTTACCGTCGGGGCCTTGGGCATGCCAGTAGTGCCAGAAACTTTGGGTAATATCGTCTCCCTCAGCATAATACTCGTCTGAATGCAGCATAAAGGTCGTCCCTTGAAAAGTGATAGAATTAGGCTCTAACTCGGACTCGGTTAACTCGATCCCTGTAAGTACCTCAAGTTTACCGGAGTATTCCCAACCCTCTTCCGAGGCTTTAAGCGATTTGATACGCTCAATCACGGCTGTCCGGTAGCCCGGGGATAATCGAATAACCTTGTGGAATTGGTCATTCTTGAGCCCCAATTTCTCGCGGATGCGACGCCAGCTAAGGGGTTTAGAACCTGAGGCGTTTATACGAAGTTTGGCCACTTTTACCGCTACCTCGTTGCGTTCATCCTCGGTTGTGTCCGTTGTGTAACGCTCCGAGACCGACGACTTCTTTTTCAGTTGTTTGCGGACTTCGACTTGCGCTAAAGCGGTGTGAGGTTCAGGCTTTGTTTTCTCAGCATTCGCTGCTTCTAACTGGTCTGAAATAGTCTCTATGCGTTTCTTATACGCGGCATTTTCCCTCTTTAACTGATCTAACATAGTTTTGAGACGTTTTTCCATCTCAGTCTTCTCTATTTCCACGTCTTCTAATTGATTTGATATGTCTGATAAGCGTTTTTCAGCGGTAGCCTTCTCTGCTATTACTGCTGCTAACTGGCTGGATATAGTTGTAAGACGTTTCTTGTAAACAGCAATCTGTTCTACTTCAGTTTGTTGTTTGTCAATATTATCAGAAAAGAGTTGATCTCGAATTGTCTCAATACTACGTTTAGCATCCGCCCTGTCGATTTTTTCAAGGACCCTGGCAATGAGGAAAAGATGCGCTCGGGTGAATTCGGGATCCAAATCCCATGGTGGGTGTGAGGCGCGATTTCGACTCTCTACTATCTGCCACGCAGCACTCCGGGCTTCGTAGTATGGATCAACATTCTCAAACCACCGTTTGAAAGAATTGAACCAGTTATTTGTGATAATACGGGCAATGTCAGAAATGTCTATTTCCCCGTTGATTTCCTCCAAGGTGTGATTAGTAACGAATGGACGCATAGCATTCAAATATATATCGTGTGCCGCGCGGAGAGCGTCACGATTAGGATAACTCATCATGTTTCTACTTACAAACCTCCTTATAGATACTAAATTTTGGACAATTTCAAGGGCAATAGACATTTCGCCCCGCTGGGGCTTATATTTTGGAGGGGTCCGACGTTTCTATAGACATTTCGCCCCGCTGGGGCTGCGCATCTGATGATACTACAACGCCTCTTTTCTCAGGTGTTTCTGTAAAACGAAACCGCAGAATATTAAACACCTTCGTGAGAGAGACAATACCAATACTTGATAGAAAAGCCTGAAATATTATCCAAATTGTCCAAACTTTAGTTATAGATAAATTACCGAAAGTATATCACGTTTTCACATTCCTACCAACTGCAAATTACGGTGTCACAGAAAACGCCTCAACCTTACCCGTCTCAAGCCACCGTGCAACCACACTTCGCCCCGAAACCACCACTTTTTTATCCTCAAAAGACTCTGTCCCAAAGTTCGCGAACATCTCAACCGTATCCGCAAACATCGTGCGCTGAACGAGTTTATCCTCGGTCAACCACTCAAAATCCGTCATCGCTTTTCCCCCAATCTGCCGATGCAATGGTGAAAAGAAGGCGTAGTGCTGTTTTATCCAATCTTTATGCTTTGCAAATCTTGCTGTGTTCAGATGATACAACGGCGGGACATTATAGAGCAACTCTAAGAGTGCTACTGTCTCTACTGCATTTGTAAATTTGAGACTACTATATCCCCAATGATGCGTCGTCACCACCGAATCGTGAAACACAATCTGGTAGAGCGGTAACCGAAAACGTGGATCGTAATAAAGATAGAAATAATGCTCTTTGAGAGGAACTTGTTTAACGTGAATCGCAGGGGCTTCGGGGGGCCAGTACCCACCTATGTAGTAAGGCGAGGCTTTATCCTTCATATCTGGATCACTCCACCCGATGACAGGAGTCATCATACCGTGTGCGAAATGGATCGTCCCTGCAGCATAAGCGGAACCGCCTTCTGAACCGATGACCATAGCATGGGTATCCCGAATCCACGCCATACGCGCAAGTCTCGCATTCATATCATCTAACTGCGTCGCAGGGTGCGATGGTGCGTAATCGTCAAAGAGTTCTCCGTAAGCGTCACAATCAATGAACCACGAATTAAAATCCGTTGGCATTTGCGTGAGGATACCGTTGACGCGATCTTCGACGTAAGGTTGCGCGACGAGGGGACTTAAGTGATACCCCTTCTTTTTAAATCCCCCGCTCTTTGTTCCATCGGCGTTGACAATCCCGCCGCTCTCATAAAGCGATAGGTCAAACTGTGCTGTCTCCCATGTATTCTTTTCGTTCGGATGATGGATGCTATGGTAGGAGTCATAGGGTCCAACCAGATAACCGAGTTCTCTCGCTTTCGCAACGGCAGTCGGATGCCGAAACCCGTCCTGCCACGAATCCGCACCGAGCCAGAGTCTATCCAGTCCATTTTTCGCAAACCGTTCCAGCAGTTTCACAGACAGACCGTCCCCCCATTCATTCGGATGTCGTAGCATATTTGAAAACGCTGCGTAGAGCAGTAGGCAGTTGCGTCGATAGAGTTCCGTAGGTGATAGCGTAGCCGGATTTCGGAAAAGCAGCTTCTCCGCTTCTGGCATGAGCGGAATCCCTATCCAAGCGGTGGGATTGTAAAAATTCGGCCTCTCAAGCTGCCTACTTATTGCACGACTTACAACCCGTCGGACGTAATTGGACGGATGGTCTGACTGGGCGATCTCTCGGATGGCGTTCTGTGTTTCTATGTTTAATCGTGAAAAAATATGTCCTTCGATGGTCTCTGCTGCGCGTTCATTACTGCCACGACTAAGTCTTGAGGCGAACGTTTTCCAATCTGTTACATCGTATTGACTGATCATTTTGCCGCCCCAGAGGTAGGCGTGCGCCGCACCGAGTAATTTCTCTGCTTCAGGGGTCTGTTTAATCTTTTCGGCGAAGGAGACGAACTCACCGTTTTGCTGTAGCCAACGTCGATACTGTTTGGCGGGTTCAACGGGTGATGCTTCGCCGAGCGAGAGACGTACCCCGTATTTTTTCTCTTTCCAGTTCGGTGTGAAGGTATGGGACACCTGCATGCCTAAAGCAGACGCTTCGGTCTTACTGAACAGAATTTTGTTGTTGAAGGGATTTGTTAAAATATAGGTGAGTGTCCTATCGCCAAGGTCGAGTCCCCAAAACGGCATGGAGAGACCCGCTGTTGTGTTTATCGGTCCCCGTTTAGATAGAAAGTCCTGCCACGTAGCGTCATCTTTTGGCACGTAACTCCCTTCAAAAAAAGGGAGAATATAGCCTTGAATAGCATCTGTGTTTTCAATAATCGGCCAGGTTAAACTTTGTGTGTCGCTTATAGACGCATCTTGAATGAATTCAGAGGTTAGCGTGTTTTCTATCAATTCAATACGAACAGTGAGGTGTCTTTCAGGCAATTTCCAACTAAATACGATGCCCTCATCAGAAAGATCATGAGAAAAATCTGTTACAGTCCCGAGTCCCTTCTGTCCCGATGAAATCCGTACTGTTATGTTCGTATCTTCAGGATAGGCATTCACCGCGAGCGATTGTGGAAAGATTTCAACTGTCCAGGTTGTACCGCTGGCGGTTGTACTGCTATGGCGAATTGATTCAAGCGTATCACCCATACTGAGAGAAGCCAAGAGAAATACCCCTATAGATAAGATATAAAATCGCAATCTGGACACTGGTTTCTATCCTCATTCAAAAAGTTGTGAGACTTGACACGAAAAGCCTTCGACGACATCTTCACCCGTAAGCGTATTTTCGCGCGTAAACGTTTCGATATCTGTCTCCGAACGATACACCGTCTCGGTTTCTATCGGAGTGGGAGGGATTGCCACCTGTTCCGGTTCAGCTTTTAGCATACTCATCAGAATGCCTCCTTTTATTTTCTTAATTCTTCCCATAATGCTCGATAAAAGTTCATCACGCGCAGAGGGTCAGAACTTCCGGCGATTTCCGCAAGGGTGTACCCCGTATACCCAGATTCTTTTAAGGATGTAAAGAGTTCTCGCCACGGGTACTCGCGTCGGTGGAGTTCCGTGATATGCACCAAACCGATTCTACCCTTTACAAGATTAAAGTTGTTCTGGATGGAGCCGTTTTCTACCTCACCGAAGTTGGAGTTCCAACAGACGTAGACGTTGTCGTGGTCAGCGACATCAATAATCGTTCGGATGTGTGGGAGTTCAGAGGTGCCGCCACCGTGTACTTCTAACCGAATCTGCACGCCGAGATTGGCAGCGAATTCGCCACACTCTCGCAATGACAATCCAATTTGCTCCAACGTCTTTTCAACAGGCACTTCCTCAGGAAGTCCGTTCGGACGTACCTTGACCCCTGGTGCCCCGACATCTGCTGCCAATTGGGAGTATAACTTTGTCCCTTCTATATTCTGGCGAACCGCATCTTGATCGACGGAATGATAGTCAAATGCTGAACCCAAACCCGCAATCTCAATCGGAGCGTCATCGAATTGTTGTTTTACGACTGCGCGTTCGCTTGCCGAGAGTTCGACTTCAACGCCGTGGGCATGCGTTGTCCGTAATTCCACACCCGCAAATCCTGTTTCCACACAATTTTCAATAATTGTGGGGATATCCCAATCTTTTGCCATATTATATGTAACTAAACCAAGTTTCATAGGGTCTCCTTATTCAAAAAGTTGTGCGACCTGACACGAAAATCCTTCAACGACATCCTCACCGGTGAGTGTATGGTTGCGTGTAAGCAACTTAATGTCAGTTTCAGAACGATATACCGTCACCGTTTTTGACCTCGGTTCGAGAATCCAGACGAGTCTCACCCCTGCGCTTAGGTAGGCAAATGCCTTTTCAATGACTCTGGATTGAGTGTCTGTCCGTGAAACGACTTCAACGGCGAGGTCTGGGGGAATAGCAAACGCTGTGCTTAAATCCTCAGGCATTCGTGCTGTTGACACAAACGCAATGTCTGGCATCAGTACCCGATCACCGATCTGGAAACCTGTGTCTGGTGCATAGACATCCCCGAGTTGATTCTCACGTACATACACACCTAAAGGTAAAATGAGATTTATACTAATTTTACCGTGTTCGCCTGAAGTTGGTGGCATCGGTATTAATTCTCCTTTGACATATTCATATCCCTCTAAATCGCTCTCAAGAAATTCTTGCAACGTCATCTTCTCGGGATGTGGAAGCATCTCTTGGGCGACTTCACTAACGTCTTGTTGATTCATTTTTTAGCCCTCCGTAATTAGTTTACCATGTCTCAACGCTATCTATTCCTATTCAAAAAGTTCTGCGACCTGGCACGTAAATCCTTCAACGACATCCTCGCCGCTAAGGGTATCGTTACTGGTGAGCGTTTTGATGTCTGTTTTGGAGCGATACACCGTTACCGTCTTCCCCACAGGTTCGACAACCCACACGAGACGGGTCCCCGCATCAAGATAGGCAAATGCCTTTTCAGCAACACGGTACTGAATATCTGACGGTGAGACGACTTCAACGGCGAGGTCTGGTGCCACAGGGGATGCTTGGCGTTTGTTCTCAGGCAGCCTTGCTGTTGAAACGAAGGCAATATCCGGCTTAACCAATCGATCTCCCAATTTAAAATCTGTATCCGCGGGATACACACGTCCCAGCTGATTCTCGCGAACATGTAAACTCAAAAGAAAACTGAGATTCATGCTGATTTCACCGTGCTCCATTGTCGGTGGTGCCATCGGGATTAATTTTCCTTTTACATATTCGTAGCCTTCTAAATCAGATTCGCAAAATTCATCTAAGGTCATATCTGTTTCTATGGGAGCCAAGGATATTGCTGCCTGTTCAGAACCGTTCTTTAGAATGTCCATCAAAACCTCCTTCTCTGTCCCTTGCCGTTTTCAATTGTATTATACCGAATTTTTTGCTATAATGTTCCTCAAATCAAAAAGTTAAGGAGAACACCACTATGGCTTATGCACTTGAAGACGAATTTGGTGATATTATTGGTAAAGCCCGACGCGGACAGAACATCTCTCAGAGCCAGATCGCTACCGCCGCCGGTATTACAGAGGCGGAACTCGCTCGTATGGAACAGTATACCTTAAAACCGACAGAATCGCAAGTCTTTCGTCTCGCAGAAATACTCAATTTAGACGGTGCCAAATTGCTCGATATTGCGACAGAGCGGTGGGAACCAGAATCCCCTCAACAGATAAGCGACGCAGCACTTGCGGTTATCACAATTAGCGCACCCGTCGGTGGGTGGCCCGTCAATGCCTATCTCTTGGTATGCAAAGCCACCGATGACGCTGCGATTATTGACACTGCTGCACATCCAGACCTCGTTTTGGAACAGGTAGATGCCCATAACGTGAATCCGACGGCGATCCTTTTGACGCATGCCCACAGCGATCATACCGATGGGTTACCGCAGCTCCAAACCGCCACCGGTTGCGAAACTTACATCCATAGGGACGAACCGAAACCTCGGAGTAATACACAACTCCGTGAGGTTGCACACGACGATGTCCTCTCCGTCGGTGAACTCATGGTAACGGTTGTCAATACACCTGGACATACACCCGGCGGCTGTAGTTTCCTCACGCAGAACGCAGCGTTTGTCGGTGATGCGATTTTCGCCGGTTCTGTCGGGGGTCCTAACATCTCTTATCAGGCTGAAATTGAGAGTGTCCGTGACAATCTACTTTCGCTTCCTGACACGGTTAGACTCTATCCAGGACACGGTCCCTCCACAACCGTCGGTGAGGAGAAATCACACAACCCGTTCTTTTAACCTTTTAACGATTGTTTCTGAGCTGCTGTGTCCGTTGGTTTTGCGGTATTTCAATTGTTAAAAAAGGATTTTAAACCTAACACGCCTTTCTTACCAATTTAAGGTCGGGGTTGACAACGGAAACCCCGCCCAGACATAATCGTTAAAAAATGGTCTCGTATCTGGTTCAACGTTTCCTTTCAATCGGTCTCTCTCTCTTAGCGGTATCGCTCCTTGTCTTTTTGATGGTGCATCTCATCCCGGGCGATGCCGCTGTCGCTATTTTGGGAGAACGTGCTACCGAAAGAGCACTCACCGAACTTCGAGAGGAGATGGGACTGGATAAGCCGCTTTATTATCAATACGCCAAGTTCTTGTGGGATATCGCGCATCTTGACTTCGGACGCTCCTTTAAAACCAAACAACCCGTTATCGACGAGATCAAACGTTATTTCCCAGCGACTGTTGAGTTAACCCTCGCGGCGATGGCTTTTTCGATGCTGTTCGGCATCGCTGCGGGGGTTATTGCTGCCGTCTCGCGTGGAACGTTTTGGGACTATTTTTCCATGTCCGTCTCCCTTGCTGGGATCTCTATGCCGATCTTCTGGCTGGGGTTGATGCTTATCCTCCTCTTCTCCTATTTTTTTCCGATCCTTCCGAGCACGGGACGCTTGGATGTCGTCTTAGATTTAGACATCCAAACCCGTACAGGTCTTTATCTCATTGATACGCTGCTTGCCAGAAACTTTACGGCTTTTCGGAACGCTATTGCCCATTTAATCCTTCCGGCGATTACGTTGGGGACCATTCCATTAGCGATTATCGCTCGGATGACCCGTTCGAGTCTACTTGAAGTCCTGAATCAACCGTATATTACAACGGCGTATGCGAAAGGTTTGTCGCGGTGGAAGGTTATCAGCAAACACGCCATGAAGAATAGTATGGTGCCTGTTTTAACGATTATCGGATTGGAATTCGGTTACCTCATGGGGGGTGCTATTTTAACCGAGCATATCTTCTCGTGGCCCGGACTCGGTTCGTGGCTGCGTGCTGCCGTTGAGGCGCGCGATGTCCGTGCGGTACAAGGCGGCGTGCTTTTCGTCGCAACCGTCTTTATGTTCGTCAATCTTATCGTCGATATGTTGTATGCCTATTTCGACCCGCGTATCCGAGTAGAGGACACCGCCAGATGAATACGCCGGGAACTGGCACCAGCCAAGGACACGTCTTACGGAAGCTGCTACGACACCGTTCTGCGACTATCGGTGCCTCGATTATCCTATTTTTTATTGTTGTCGCAATCTTTGCGCCACTCATTGCAACGCACGATCCGAGACAGGCGAACGTTGTTGAACGTCTCAGCGGTTGGTCGGCAACGCACTATCTCGGCACCGATGGTGTCGGACGGGACATCTTCAGCAGGATCGTCTACGGCACTCGGATCTCTCTACGGGTCGGACTGATCGCCATGACCTTTTCGATCGGGTTCGGTACGTTGTTCGGCGCAATCGCCGGTTATTACGGGGGTAGACTTGATAACGCGGTTATGCGCCTCATGGATATGATGCTTGCGATGCCGAGTATCCTGCTCGCGATGGTGATTGTCACGATTTTGGGACAGAGTCTTACGAATGCGATTATCGCCGTTTCGATTGTCTATATTCCCCAATACGCCCGAATTCTACGGGCTGCCGTTCTCAAGGTGCGCGAGTTAGATTACGTCGTTGCCGCGAAGGTGATTGGTGCGCGTGACAGTCGTATCCTGCTGACGACTGTGCTGCCGAATTGTATTGCCCCGCTGATTGTCCAAGCCACCCTGGGTATCGGTGCGGCGATTTTAGATGCGGCGGGTCTGAGTTTTTTAGGACTCGGCGCAGAGATTGGCGAACCCGAATGGGGTGCGATGCTCAATGAGAACAGAAAATTTATCCGCCGTGCACCTCTGACTGTCACCGCTCCCGGTATCGCTATTTTCCTGATTGTCTTGGGTTTCAATCTCCTCGGCGACGCACTCCGAGACGCACTTGATCCACAAATAGATTGAGACTTTTAACATCGGATTCCCGAAAAACCTTTGCAAATTTTTCTAATCCGTTGTATACTCTCTACGGCAAAGGCAATAGATCAGGAAAAAGGAACACACTCACATGAATATACTCGTCCTTCACGGACCAAACCTACATCTCTTGGGGAAACGCCAACCGGAGATCTATGGACACCAAACACTATCAGACATCAACGCCACGCTCGATCGGCACGCTGCAGCATCACCGCATGAGATTACACTCAAAATCTTCCAGTCTAATCACGAAGGCGAACTCGTCTCTATCATCGGAGACCACATCGACTGGGCAGACGGTATTCTAATCAACCCCGCTGCCTATACGCATACCAGTGTCGCCATCCGGGATGCCCTCTCTACCGTCGCACGTCCCGTTATTGAGATTCACCTCTCCAACATCTATGCCCGCGAAGCATTTCGGCATCATTCTTATATATCTGCGGTCGCTGTCGGGGTCATCGGCGGTTTCGGAACCCATAGTTATACCCTCGCCCTTGAGGCAATGGTCCAGATTTTGCAACAAACAAACTGAAGGAAATTAAAAAACGCGTCGCTTGAAACGAAGTGGAAAGGTTTTTGCTTGGGTGTTTCTTCAGATATACGGAGACACTCCTGAAATCCGAGATGAACCGCACCGAACCGCAAGGAAAAATAAAGATATGGCAAAAAATCCGTTCATACCGTTTAGTCGTCCTTGGATTGATGACGCCGAAATCGAAGCCGTGAGTCAAGTGCTCGCCTCCAAATGGATTAGCACCGGCACGAGAACGCGCGAGTTTGAGCGTGCCTTTGCCGAATATCTCGGTGTCAAGCACGCAATCGCTGTCAGTTCCTGCACCGCAGCGTTACATCTGAGTCTCGTTGTAGCCGAGGTCGGGAACGGCGACGAAGTCATCACGACACCCTATACCTTCACCGCAACCGCCGAGGCGATCCGCTATGTCGGCGCGAAGCCTGTTTTTGTGGACATTCAGCCCGATACCTTGAACATTGACGTAACCCGAATTGAAGCGGCGATAACACGGCGTACGAAGGCAATAATGCCCGTCCATTTTGCTGGACTCCCGTGTGATATGGATGCCCTACAGACCATCTGCCAAAGCCACAATCTCACACTCATTGACGATGCTGCCCACGCTATTCCGACTGAATACAAAGGGCAATACATCGGCAACATCGGCGACCTATCTGCTTTTAGTTTCTATGCGAATAAGAATCTCACGACAGGCGAGGGTGGTATGATTACCACCAACAACGACGCATTCGCTAAACCGCTCCGCACGATGCGGCTCCACGGGATCGACAAAGACGCTTGGGCGCGTCAATCCGAGCGCGACATCTGGCGATATGACATCGCTACCGAGGGATATAAGTACAACATGACCGATATTCAAGCGGCGATGGGATTGTGCCAACTCATGAAACTCAACAAGCAGCATGAACGCCGCCGAGATCTCGCCCAGATCTATCAAAAGGAACTCGCGGATTTTTCGCAAATCAGTACACCCGTAGTCCCTGATGATCCCAAGGGGCATTCATGGCATCTTTATATCATCCAGCTCCCGCCCGGTGAACGCGAAGGGTTTATCGGAGCCTTACGTGAGGCAAATATTGAATGCAGCGTCCACTATATCCCCTTACATCTCTTCGAGTTTTATCAGGAGCAATACGGCTATCGCATAGGTGATTTCCCGTGTGCTGAGGCAGCGTTTGAACGCGTCGTGAGTCTTCCTCTCCATCCCGGGTTAACCGAAGAGGAGATTCATATTGTAATTGATGAGATCGGGAGAATTGTGGGATAAGAGTCCACCGTCAGATATGCTTTCTTGGCTTCCGTTAAAAGTAGGTAGGCGAGGTTTGCAACCTCGCCGGTTTAGACTGTGTATTCACCATGACAAAAGATGGAAACGTCTAACTCCGCAAACACCACACTCTCCCAAATTATCCCCGCTGAGGTCTGTTTCTCGTGTGATGTCTGTTGTCGATTTTTGGAGGCGGACAGTCCACTCGCACCCATCTTCACAGCGGTGGAAACGGAAAAGGTTATAGCAGCTGGTGCGGACCCCTCGCTATTCCGTCCACAAGCCGATGGAAGAAGCACGCAGATTCAACTAAAACCCTACAAAGATTTCTACATCTGTCCCTTTTTTGACCCAGAAACGAGCCACTGCACTATCTATCCAATCCGCCCACTTGATTGCCAACTCTATCCTTTTGCCCTGATGCGCAGTGAGGATGGAAGCGCGGTTGTCCTCGGTGTGGATACCCTCTGTCCGTTTGGTGAGGAACATCTCGAAACAGAGGCCTTCCAGCGACACATCCGTGATGTCATCAATTACATTGAATCCGAAGAGGTTAGGACGCAGATCGCCGCGAACTGGCGTATCATCGGCGATTACCAAGATACCGTGAGGGTTGTCCACAGGCTTCGTAACAGTAATTCCCTGATTGCTATGCTTCAGACCAACTGAGAGATGCAACTGCAACCGCTGACCCTCAATGATAAGCCAATGTTTGACTTATATGCACAGAGCGAGGTGGGGAAACCTCGCCAACACACGCGCTTGTCAAGTTATGCGTTTGCGCCGCTGTATATATGGCGGGATCACTTCACATTTTATTGGGGACAGTTGGAGGAATATCTGTGTGTTTTCGCAAAGCAGAACGACGACTATTTTATGCCAATTTTGCCGATACCATACCGAGTTGGGAGTTGCGGTTATTTGAATGTGGTGCGTCAGGCATATCAATTTATGTTGGAATCGAGTCGAAACCCGTACATCGTCCGAATCGAAAATGTTCCGAAGGAGATGCTCTCTTTCTTTAAAGAAAATGGGTTTTCTGCGACTTTGAAGGAGACGGAATATCTCTATGAAACGAAGGCACTTTGCCGGTTAAGTGGGAACCGCTACAAGAGCAAACGGAGTGCCTATAACGCGTTTGTTGCACAGCACCCGTCGGCAACACTTACGCCTTATTGTTTTACCGACCGTGATGCCTGTTTTACTCTCTATGACGCATGGCGAACTGAACGTGGGTCACAATCTAAAGATGTGGTCTATTGTGCCATGCTTGATGATTCGCGGACTGCACACCGAACTGCTATTACATACGCAGACGCGCTCGGGCTTATTGGGAGGGTTGTTCGTGTCAATGGTGAAATTAAAGGTTATACCTTCGGTTATCCGCTAAACACCGATACATTCTGTGTCTTGTTTGAAGTTACAGACCTCTGTACGAAAGGACTGGCACAATTCATCTATCGCGAATTCTGTCGTGAGTTAATGGGAACTTATAAGTGGATTAATGCTATGGACGATTCTGGGTTAGAAAACCTGAGGCGCGTCAAACACTCTTATCACCCAACTCGACTGATGCTATCGTATAATATCATGCAAGTTGTTCCTTTTATTGCTGTAGCATAGACTGTTAGTCTGTGCGTGTGCATCCGCAAACTAACAGTTTGCGCTACAAAAACACAAGTTCACAGCGAAAATCTTGTTAGGCACAACTTGGGTTAATATAGTAAATTCCGTGACCTCCTAAACAGCGAGCAAGAGATATGAAGGCATCACTCATTTTCCTCAACGGCTATTACGACCTACGCTATCTCGATTTTTATCGTTCCGAGATTGAAAGCGCAATAGAAAACCGTTTTCCGCTTATCTGTGCTGACGGCGGCATCCGTATCTTTGACGAATTAAATCGCCGTTCAGAGGTGCTTCTTGTCCCGGATGTACACATCGGAGATATGGACTCGGTCTCGGATCGGGGTTCCGAACCGCTCTCACAAGCAAAACAGACTGTTCAGAAGTGGGTTGGGCAGACGGACAAAGATTGGACAGATGGGCAGCTCGCTGTGGATTACGCACTGGAAAAATACGGATGCCGACATATTATCATCTACGGCGGCTTACCGCGTCCACAAGAATATGAAACCGACCAGTTTCTTGGAAACTTGAAACTGATGCGTTTTGGGCGTTACCGGCTTTCCTCGGACGAACCCTACAAAGCCGAGATGCGGGATCCGAGACAGACAATCCACTATGTCCTATCAGCAGTGAGGTTAGCGCGAAAAAGCAGTGGGTTACAACGCGTTTCGCTTATCGCGGAAGTCTCCAACGTTGTTGTGGAAAGCAGCGAAAATCTGCGTTGGGACTTGGCGTCGTTACACATCCATCCCGACTTAACAAACGCCCTCCGCAACGAATTTAGAGAAGGCGCGGCGTGGGCAACGCTCAAGCTGATTGACGACTCCGCACCTGTTTATGTGATTCATAATTGGTAGCAAAGGACTTTCTTGAGCGTCTCTGTGTCCAGATTCCCACCACTCATCACCATCACCACATTTTTCCCGACTAATGTATCGGTGAGTTTATACGCAGCTGCTATTGGAGCGGCACCTGCGCCTTCTGCCAAATTATGTGTCCAGCGCAATGCCGAACGGATGCCCTCCTTGAGTTCCGCTTCACTGAGTAGTACTATGTCGTGCACCCCTTCTTTAATGATGGAAAGTGGTAACGGGAAGGGGGCACGTGTTGCGATTCCGTCTGCAATGGTATCGCAGGAATCAGTTTCTATACGCCGTCCGGCTTTCCACGATTGGTAGATAGCGGGTGCGTTTTCTGCTTGCACACCGATGACTTTGGCATTTGGGTTAATCGCTTTGGAGACTGTAATAGCGCCACAACAACCGCTCCCGCCGCCGATAGGGACAATGATCGCATCTACATCCGGGAGGTCCTCGAAGATCTCAAGCGAATAGGTGCCGACACCGTGAAAGAGTGCCGGTTCCATGCACGGATGAACGTAGTAGAGTCCGCGTTCCTGTTGAAGTTTTTCGCACAATTCGAGTGCTTCGTCAAAGTCTGCACCGTGCTCAATGAGTTCTGCACCGAAGGCGCGCATCGCACTGTTCTTCTCTGGATTGTTCCCGTACGGCACAACAACCGTTGCTTTGACGCCAAACTGTGCTGCAGCGTAAGCAATGGACTGACCGTGATTCCCACGCGTCGCTGTAATTACCCCTTTTTCGCGTTGTGTTTGTGGCAGGTGCTGCATGAAATTCAGTCCACCGCGGACCTTAAAACTACCTGTTGGATGATGATTTTCGTGCTTGATGTACGCTTGGAATCCGAGGTGCTTGGACAATTCGGGATAATGGATTAAAGGTGTCTGTTTTAAAAATCGTGCCACGACCTTTCTCGCAGCAATGATGTCTTGGAATGTAAGAGTTTTCACATTTGCTCCTTAAAAAATGGCATCTTGCCAACCTAAAAAATCTATGCTACTATAATAACATACCTTAAACGGGCATATCAAACTTAATTGCAGCGGAAGGAAATATCTATGGCACAGGACTGGCACTCCACACAATTAGAGATTAATGAAACCGAGGATCTCATTGAGATTTGTTATGAAAATGGATGGACAGACGGACTTCCGGTCGTTCCACCAACGCCCGAACGCGTTGAACGCATGCTCCGTGGGACAGATAGAGATCCAAACGAACTTATCGCCGCAGTTCCGCCGAAATGGGGCAGAGCCACCGTCGAAAAGGTCGCTATTAACGCCGTCATGGCGGGTTGCAAACCGGCATATCTGCCACTGATCCTCACCGCAGTCGAGGCGGTAACTGCCGAGCAGTTCAACCTGCACGGCGTTCAGGTCACGACCTCTCATGTTTCCCCCATGCTCATTGTCAACGGACCGATTCGGAGGCAGTTAGATATTAACGATGGGTTTAATCTCTTCGGACAAGGGTGGCGGGCGAATGCGACGATCGGACGCGCCCTGCGTCTCGTCTGTACGAATATCGGTGGCGGCTTACCGGGTGAACTGGATCGGTCAGCGTTTGGGCACGCTGGGAAGTATACCTGCTGCATCGCCGAGAAAGAGGAAGAAAGCCCTTGGGATCCGTTGCATGTCAACCGTGGATTCAAACCCGACGATAGTACCGTCACGATCTTTGCGGGTGCCGGTCCCCAAACCGTCAATGATCACGGCAACAACACCGCAGAAGGTATCCTCAACACAATCGCACAGAACATCGCTGCCCCCGGCAACAGCGTCGGTGAAACGATACTCGTGATTGGCGTTGAACACGCAAAAACGATCTCAGCGGACGGGTTTGACAAGAACGATGTCCGACAATACATCGCTGATGCCACTAAGCAATATGCAGCGGACGATCTGATGCTTATGGTAGCAGGTGGACCCGCCGGGAGATGGACGATTGTTGTGCCGGGATGGGGTTCCCGGTCCTCTCGCGCCATTACACTTCGACTATAGCGATTCGCGGTTCGCTGTTAGTAAAGAAATTGTTGAGGCGCATCAGACTGCTTTTTGCTAACGGCTATTTGCGAATCGCGAACTACCAACGAGAAAATGTACTTGCAAGTTGGCAAAAAATGTGGTATCCTTAAATACACAAAATAGGAAACCAGAATCTGTTTTTTGACGTTATACTAAAGGAATATGTGCGATGGACGCAAGAACGCTGTCTCTACCAATTAGCACCCTCGATTACAAGCAACCTGACACCGTGCAGATCGGTTCTCCGGTCTCTGCTGCCATTGATATGATGCAAAAAGGCGGGCGCGGCTGCGTCCTCGTTGTTGATGAGGATGAACAATTGGCGGGAATCATCACTGAGCGCGACCTGCTCCGTCACGTGAGTGGACAACGCGCTGCAGCCGCAGATTTTAAGGTCGAACGGGTGATGACTGCGGATCCGGAGACGCTTCGCGCCAGTGACCCGATCGCCTTTGCATTAAACTTGATGCACTTCGGACATTTCCGGCATTTACCTCTCTGCGTCTGGGACGACCAAGGCGAAGCATACCCCATCGGAATAATTTCAACCCGTGATATTCTCGAGCACATCGCTATATTCATAGAAAATCAAGAGTAGGAGAACCCACCGTGCTTTATGACTTAGCAATCGATGAAGAATTAGAACAGATGGACGAAAACGCTGCGTTAAAGGCATGGAGCGCACAAGAAATTCACGTTTCGCTAAAAGATTTGATGCGGCCTATCGTCACTATTGACATCAGCTGCAGTGTGAATGAAGCGATTGACCTACTCTTGGCGAACAATATCGGGGCAGCACCTGTCGTCGAAGACGGCTATCTCTGTGGGATTTTTAGTGAGAGAGATGTCCTGAACAAGATTCTAAATAAAGAGGTGGGGGACCTCGACCGTGTTGGTGTTAGACAATTCATGATAACTGATCCGCAGGCAGCGAAACCCGAAGATTCTCTGAACGCCGCTATTCTCTACATGGCACATGGCAGCTACCGACACGTCCCGATTGTTGATACGGAGAACCGGCCGATTGGCATGGTTTCGATTCGCGATGTTATCTCTTATCTCGTTGAGGAATTTCCCCAAGAAGTTTTAGCACTACCGCCGCGGCCCGTACGAGATGCCATGAAAGCCCGAGAAGGTGCGTAGATGTTTAGCACTTTTCATATTGTGTAGGCGCACTTTTTAGACGTGCCCCTATCAGAAAAAGGAAGCGATTGTGATGCGCAAGCCAGTAGAGCAAATCGAGGAAGCGACTATCCTGTTTGCTGGCGACTCCGGTGATGGGTCGCAGACCATTGGCACACAAATGACAGAAACCACTGCCCTCATTGGCAATGATGTCGCTACGCTACCCGATTATCCCGCTGAGATTCGCGCACCCGCTGGATCGTTAGCCGGGGTCTCCGGGTTCCAACTCCACTTCTCAAGCGAACAAATTCATACACCCGGCGATCTCTGTGATGTCCTCGTAGCAATGAACCCCGCCGCTTTGAAAGTTCACCTTCACAAACTCAGACCCAACGGCATTCTTATTGTTAATATTGATAACTTCGCACGTCGTTCGCTACGTCTCGCCGGATACGAGGCGAATCCGCTTGAGGATGGCACTGTCGCCAAATATCAGGTCTTCCAAGTTGAACTCACGCGCCTCACCCGAAAAGCACTCGAAAATACAGATTTAACAACTCGAGAAATCGATCGGTGTAAAAACTTTTTTGCGCTCGGTATGATCTTATGGCTCTATAACCGCCCAATGGACTATACGATGCGGTGGGTTAAGACAAAATTCGCGACAAAGCCGCAGTATGTTGAGGCGAACATTCTCGCGCTCCGTGCGGGTAATATCTACTGTGAAGCTACCGAACAGTTTGCTGTCTCTTACGATGTTAAACCCGCTGTTTTTGAACCCGGTACTTACCGAAACATTGAAGGCAACATGGCAACTGTCCTTGGATTAATAGCGGCTTCGCATCAGTCTGGATTGCCCCTCGTTTACGGCAGTTATCCAATAACACCGGCAAGCGATATCCTACACGGTCTCGCTCAATACCGAAATTTTGGGGTCATCACGATGCAGATGGAAGATGAGATTGCGGCTGTTGGGGTCGCAATCGGTGCCGCATTTAGTGGTGCACTCGGTGTTACGGGCAGTAGCGGACCGGGACTCGCCCTCAAATCGGAAGCGATTAATCTCGCAATGATTGCTGAACTCCCGCTTGTCATCTGCAATATCCAACGTGCAGGTCCGTCAACGGGAATGCCGACAAAGACGGAACAGTCGGATCTCTTACAAATGTTTTATGGAAGAAACGGTGAATCTCCGATTCCGATTGTTGCGCCTTCGCGTCCGTATGACTGTTTTGAGGCGGTTTATGAAGCCTGCCGGATCGCCGTGAGGTATAGGACACCGGTAATTTTCCTCTCAGACCTCTACATTGGGATGGGGGCTGAACCGTGGAAAATCCCGAAACTTTCTGAGTTACCGGAGATTAAAGCGGATTTTGCGGGGCGGGATCAGGCACATGGCAACGGATTTGAACCGTACCAACGCGACCCAGAGACCTTGGCGCGTCCGTGGGCGAAACCCGGCACGCCTGGTTTGGAACACCGTATCGGTGGCTTGGAGAAATCTGATATAACGGGACATGTGAGTTATGATGCTGAGAACCACCAGCGGATGGTAGAAATCCGAGCCGAAAAGGTCGCGCGTATCGCTAACGATCTACCGCCAACAGAGGTCTTTGGGGCACAAGAGGGCGACATTCTCTTGCTCGGATGGGGCGGCACTTACGGTGCTATCCGAACAGCAGTGGAACAATGCGTCGAAGAGAGGCTCTCCATCGCACACGTACATCTCCGACACCTCAACCCGTTCCCTAACGATTTAGTTGACATCCTAAAAAGATTTAAGAGAGTTTTAATCCCTGAACTAAACACCGGTCAGCTCCGTCAACTCATCCGTAGCACTTATCTGATTGATGCAATCGGACTTAACAAGGTCCAAGGACAACCGTTCCACGTGTTTGAGTTGCAATCTAAAATTGACGAGATACTTAAAGAATTAGGACACTTTTAGCCTACCATATCTGAAATACCTTTTGCTGGTGAAGAAGAAGTGTGTTTAGCATTCCAAAGTAATTGCAGATGTCACCAGCAACGATATATCCTTAGTTATCGGCTTTACTTGTAAAAGGCGGTAAAATTATGAAAAGAGAAAGAACTCCACGCGTTAAAAGACAAAGAACCTCACGCATTCCCGTCGGTGTGCCCACCCTCTCGAAAAAGGATTTTGAATCCGACCAAGATACGCGCTGGTGCCCCGGCTGCGGTGATTACTCCATCCTGGCACAGACGCAACGCATTATGCCTGAGCTCGGCATCCCCCGCGAGAACATCGTCTTTATCTCCGGCATCGGGTGTTCAAGTCGGTTCCCGTACTATATGAACACCTACGGCTTCCATACCATTCACGGTAGAGCTCCGACGATTGCTTCAGGTGTAAAAATGGCGAACCCGGACCTCTCTGTCTGGGTAATCACAGGTGATGGCGATGCCCTCTCAATCGGTGGTAACCACTTTATCCATGCAATGCGTCGTAATTTCGACATCAACGTCTTGCTCTTCAACAACCGCATCTACGGACTCACTAAAGGTCAGTACTCACCGACTTCGGAACAAGGGAAAAAGACCACATCGACACCGCTCGGTTCCCTTGAGACCCCTTTTAATCCGATTAGCCTTGCTTTGGCGTCAGGCGCGACCTTCGTGGCGCGCTCGCTTGACCGGGATCCGGATCATTTGCGGCTGATGATTAAGTCAGCGTTTGAGCATAAAGGCACTTCCTTCATTGAAATCTATCAGAACTGCAACATCTTTAACGATGGCACTTTCTTTCAATACACAGAGAAGGACACAAAGGCTAACAATACTGTCTTCTTGGAGCACGGCGAACCTCTCGTTTTTGGTGCGGAGCGCGGCAAGGGTATCCGACTGAACGGGTTCCAACCCGAAGTCGTCGAAACTACAAACGGCGATTACACCACCGACGACCTCATCGTCCACGACCAATACGCCGAAGACACCACCTTAGCGAACTTTCTGGCGGGGATGAGTGACACGCTTGATATGCCGCATCCTGTTGGTATTTTCCGCAGTGTCCGGCACCCCTGTTATGAAGATGCGATGACCAACCAGATCGAAAGTGCAAAAGATCGGGTCGGCGAAGGCGACCTTGAGGCGTTACTCAACGCTGGTGAAACGTGGACTGTATCATAATGGCGGTCAGCGGTCAGGGCGCTGCGCTCTCAGCGGTCAGTAGTCGGGATTTTGAGCAGGATGGCGGTAGAACGCCGAACCAAGGTGGGCGCGGTTTGAAAGTGCGCCTATAAAATTAAGATGGGGAAGCACTCATGAAGATTTACATTTTAACCGACTTAGAAGGGGTTGCAATGGTATCCCGCTTCAGTCAAACCCGTGAGGAGGGTCCCCAGAAACAGGCAGCCATGAAACTATTGACGCAGGAAGTTAATGCTGCTGTTGATGGCATTCTGGATATGGACGCGAACGCGGAAATTGTCGTCTGGGATGGACACGGGACTGGGGGGATTGATGCCCTTGCGTTTCATCCGAAGGCGAAGCTCATCGCGCGGGGTCCGATTCGTCCACCCTACTATCTTGATGAGGGGTACGATGCCCTTTTTTTCGTGGGGCAGCACGCCATGGCGGGAACACCCAACGCCCCGTTAAGTCATACGTATTCTTCCTTGTCAATTGAATATTACAAGCTCAATGGGAAAATGATCGGGGAATTCGGATGCCGTGCTGCCTTAGCAGGCACTTTCGATGTGCCAACGGTTTTCATCTCTGGCGACGATAAGGCGGTTGCGGAAGCGAAGCAACTTATCCCCAGTATTTACGGTGTTGAAACCAAACAAGGTCTCGGACAGGAACTGGCGTTACATCTATCCCCGCAACGGTCGCGCGAACTGATTCGAGAAACTGCTGCGACTGCTTGCCGAAATATTACTGAGATCCCACCCTTTAAAATCGACCCTCCTTATGAATTTGAAGTCCGGGTCCTGGAAGGCAAATCAATTGACAGGTATCTGGAACGCGGTGCCGAGAAAATTGATGAGCGCACGGTTCGCTGGCAGAGTGATGACCTGTGTGCGTTGTCTATTTAACCCGAGTTGCTACCTAACAGGTTCTGTAGTCCCATGCAAATCAACGTCCAAACCAGAAATTTCACACGCTTTGAAATCCAAGGAAACGTCATCGGAGAAGATGCCCTCGTACTAAAAACGATGCTGGATCAACACATCGAAGCACTTGAGAAGCAGGAAGCAACGCCGTTGCTCGTTTTTGATATGGCGAACGCCAAAACGATGGATAGTGCAGGCTTAGGGGTCCTTATCACGACCAGCACGCAGATCCGTCAAATGGGTGGACGGACAGTCCTGCTCAGCGTCAACAGAAGCATCAGACGGATGTTAATCCGGACAAATCTCACATCGCTGTTCGATTTTCCGAAGAGCCTTGCCGACGCGCTGACCAGTTCACTTTAACCTTTATGTGCCTATTCCTTATATCCCGTCCTATCCGTATTCCCCCCATATTTCAGGGCATAAATTAGTAGGTTCGACATAAACCGATAGACATCCGTAGAACGCCGGAGCCGCAACATCGTACGACTCTCAATCTCCGCAGTTTCCATCGCGCACATATAGTCCTTACGATTGTAGACTACCGCTAACCGCTTATCAATCGTAATCCCTTTCTGATACGGGAATTGTGTGGGTTGTGCGTTGTTCTCATTTCCCCAGAACACATCGCCACCTGTCGGGGGTTTCGGCAATTGATAGTAGAGGGTATAGAGTTCGTGATCGTGTGGGATGATTTCGAGGGGGTATTCAGGAAAGATTGTTTTGAGTTCGTCAGCGACAATGTGCGCAAATAAGCCGTTGAAACCACAGTCGTCGAAAAAGAGCATCCCACCCTTTTCTACGATATATTTCCGAAGTGCTGCACGCTCTTGCGGCGTAAAACCCGTCTGTAAGGGACCGTCTTTTGCAAGCCCACGCCCGACAGTGATATCTTTATCGTGTCCGGTCATTATGATGAGAGGGGCATCCATGATTTGCGGATCCGTGATCGGTAAAGCACCGCCTTGAAAATTCATATCCGCTCGGATTGAGGTGTAATCCTCCAACCACTTGATGAGCGCGGGGATAGCCGTCGGATCTTGCCACCAGTCCGAGAGCGAGTGTTTGAGCCGAATTAACCGGATATGCCCTCGAATCTCGCTGCCGGTGCCTGCAAGAATACCGCCCAATTGTCCCTTCGGTAGCTGCACAAGTTCCTTCAAGTCCGTATCAAACCCATCGCCTAAACCCGCTGTCGGCAGCGATCCATCGAGGAATTCCGATAGCCCACTATGGGTTGCGCCTGTAGTACCTCTCTGGATCAGCGGCGACGTGCTTTTTTCAAGTGTTGGGACTTCCGTAACGGGAGCACCGACGAGGGCTGCCGATGAACGGTTCGATTGTTCAACGCTGGGCAATGTCGGCGACACCGCAGCCACCTCAGGATTAAGAACGTCCGGGTCAACCTTCAGTTCCGGTATCTGCCGCACAACCGTTGTCCGCTCAGTCGGCAGCTGCGTGAAATTCGACATCTGTTTCGGTGCAGTAACCGCAGTTGTTACCTGTGGTGTACTAACCGTCACATTTCGGCGTGTCGGACGGGCGGGGGTGTCTATCCGTGTTGGAGTGAGTGTGACGAATGCCGCCTCAAACGTATCTTTGTTCAATTCCCGTTGCCCTGAGAACAGAAACGCTGCAAGGACGACGAAAAGCAGATGCAAGCCAATCGAAGCGATAGCTGCTCGACGATTATGTCGCAAGTTTTGGCTTGCAAGCTGCGGCAAAAAAGGTCTCTGTCTCATGGCAATCTTTAGAGATGCCGCTGGATGTGTAGGTAACTCTGGGCATCTAACTCCCGATAATCCGGAATGTCGTACCGATTCCCCCGGACATCCGTTATGAAAAGCCGGGCAGGGGGTACCTGTTTAATGTTCTGATTCAACCCGCGTACCGAGAATGTCACACGACCCCGCTCGGTTTCGACCTCCCATTCATGGATACCGAATTGCTCTTTCACGCGGTAAATTTTCTGGATTGTCGGTGTGAAGTAGCGTTTATCCAACTCCTCTTGGAGAATCTCCAGACTCTTTGAATCGAGTTCCGACGGGTTAACGAGGATTCCGATTTCGGTATCTTCATCGGCTGCGATGGAGATGTATTGGTTCGGGTCGCTAAGTGGCATAAGCCGCCGCACGACTACGCGTAGGTAGCACGCCTCTTTCCGAATTTCCAGCCGCGGTGCTCCGACCTCAGAACGCGTGAAAGTCAGCGTCGCTGGCTCCAGATAACGCGGTGTAAAGTCATCCGATTCAGAAGATCCAGGCTTCGCTGTCGGTGCTGCGGCAAGGGTGCCTTGTTTTGCTGTGTTTTCGTTCTGCATATCTATCTCTCCACTGCTTGTGCTGCGGCGCGGACGTTCGCGGCTTCGCGTTGGGTTTCTACGAGTTTGTAGTATATACCTTTTTGCGCCATGAGTTCCTCGTGAGAGCCACACTCAACACCTTTGCCCTTTTCAATCACGAAGAGCCGATCGGCGTTTCGGAGTGTTGAAAGCCTGTGGGCAATCGCGAAGGTCGTCCGGTTCTGCACCAGTCTATCAATTGCCTGTTGAATCTTCTTCTCGGTTTCCACGTCCACAGACGAGGTGGCTTCGTCGAGAATCAAGATACGCGGATTGTGTAAAATCGCTCGGGCGATGGAGATGCGTTGGCGTTCCCCGCCGGACAAGCGTCCGCCGCGTTCCCCGACTTCTGAATCGTAGCCGTCTGGGAATTTGACGATAAATTCGTGGGCGTTTGCGGCTTTCGCTGCCGTGATAATGTCCTCCATCGTGGCATCCGGATGTGCATAGGCGATGTTCTCGGCGATAGTGCCGCTGAACAGATACGGTTCTTGCAGTACGACCCCAATCTGGCGACGCAAATCTTTGAGATCAATCTCTTTAATATCTTCGCCATCAACCTCTAAGCGTCCGGAATCGGGCGTATAGAACCGACAAATCAGATTGATCAGCGTCGATTTCCCTGCCCCTGAATGTCCAACGAGTCCGATCATCTCACCGGGTTTGACGTGCAGGTTAATATCCCGAAGCACGGGTTTGTGTGAGTCGTAGCCGAATGTCATGTTGTGGAACTTGACTTCGCCTGTGATGTTCGGCATCGCTTTAAGCGTGCCGTCGTCAAACTGCTCGGGTTGCGAGTCTATGACTTCAAAGAGCCTTTCCGCTGCTGTCATCGAACGAGAAGCCCAGTTAATCAACGGACTAATATAGCGTAACGGTTCGTAGAACATCATCAGGTATGCGTTAAAAGCCATCAGTGTGCCGAGCGTCATACTTCCAGCGATAATGTTGAGACCGCCGGCGTACCAGACAATCAGAGACCCCAACTGCACTGCGAACATCAGTGGTGGGTAGTAGGTTGCCCAGATTAATTCGGCATTCGTTTCATAGTCCCGTGCGTCGATGTTGGCATCAGCGAACCGGTTGACTTCGCTCCGTTGTTGTCCGAACGCGCGGACAACTCGGATACCCGATACAGAGTCGTTGACGACATCAAACAACTTTGAGCGACGCCGCCATGCACGGTGCCAAAGGCTTCGCACCTTCTTCCAGAACCAACCGGCGCCAAAGACGATTATCGGAATCGGGATTAAGATGAAGCACGCCAATTGCCAGTTCATCAAGAAAAGGGCTGTCCCAATACCAAAGAAGAGCAGCAACTCTACCGCGAGGAACGACAGGCCCTCTAACATGAAGTCTTGCAGCCGTTCACTGTCCTCGGTGATGTGTGAGATAACCGTCCCCGTTTTCCGTTTATCAAAAAAGCGGATCGACAGGTTGTGCAAATGCTGATAGACATGCGACCGGATATTCGCTGCGACGCGGAACGTCAGCCATGCACCTAAACGCAACCGGAAAACTGTGAAAATTTCTCGGATGATCTGTATCGTTAATAGTGTGCCTACAGCGATGGACAAAGCCACTGCTGCCGGTTGAATGGTGCGGAACATATTTCCTAAACGTGTACCGGATGTTTCTTGTACGGCAACAGTGGGATCGTTTAGGAGAAGGATATCGTCAATCAGAATTTTGTTGAAGTAGGGTGGCACAAGCGAAATGAGCGTGCCAGCAATCACAAATAGCATGAACAGGATTGCCCGACCCCGATAGGGGCGGATATAGGACAAAATCCGTAGCATGACTTTGTGTTTTTTCGTGCATGCCGGACACGGTGAAAACTCATCTGGCAAGAGCAAGCCGCACGATTGGCAGAATTGTTCTTCTGGTTTATAGTCCCATATTGGTGCTTCATCGCGTTTGCCTTTTCGGAACTCAATCTCGTCTCCGATAAATCGGGCGACGAACCCGAACTTTGAGGCACAACCGTTTGAATAACGGATGAGATCCACAGTTCCTGTCTCTGTTTCCAGTACCAAGAGACCGGCATCCACAACGGCTTCCGCGCGGATACCTAAGACGTTCTCGTATGGGATGTAGTGTAGCACCTCGCCTTCGCCTGTTACGGTAAAAATTGCTGCATCTGTTAGCACGAACCACTCTTCACCGTAAGTGCCGGCTGCGTTTACATCGCTTTGAACGGCGAATCGAATCTGTTCTGGACGAATTTCTAATTTATTCAGTGTTACTTTAACTAAATCGGGTATCGGGTCAAGCGTACCCGTTGGTGTCTCTGCAGTTGACATTCCTTTTCTCTACCTCCGTTCTTATTTCCCAGGTGTACGTGCGTCGGGATACTTCCACAGGTCTTTACGATCAATAGATTTCCAACGCGTGGCATCCACACGTTGGACGGCGTATATCTTCCGACCGCACCTGCACTGGACATCGTGAACGTGCCCGTTTGAGCAGGTCTTGCGCTCAACAAAGTCAATACTCTCTTGATGGACGCGGTAACCGCACCTACACGAATAGCAAACCAAGTACATCACAAACCTCACTATCTACTGCATTTTTGAATATTGGATACTCACCTTTATAAAAACCCGTTTCTCGCAATTTAATTCAAAAAAATGTAACACAGTTAAACGCTAACAGCGTGCTTCTCCAAAACCGCATCGTTCAACGTAACACCGAGTCCTGGCTTCGTTGACGGAATGATATACCCATCTTCCCACTGCAGCGGCTCTTTGAGGATATCAGCGTGGAAGCCGTCCCATGTATGGATACCTTCCTGAATCAGGAAATTCGGGCTACAGACATCCAACTGAATATTCGCCGCGCCCCCGATCGGACCGCCATACAGATGCGGTGCTATCTGCGCATAGTGTGCCTCACCCATAGATGCGATTTTCTTCGCTTCGAGGATACCCCCCGTGATTGTCAAATCCATCTGCAGTATAGATGCTGCCTGTTGTTCCAACAGATCCACAAACTCATATTTCGTTAGCAACCGCTCTCCAGTCGCAATCGGGATACTCGTGGATTGTGCGACGCGTGCCATCTCTTTAATATTTTCAGGAGGCAGTGGTTCTTCAAACCAGAGCGGATCGTACGGCTCAACGCGTTTTGCGAAACGGATTGCGCTGTTCGTGTTGAACTGTCCGTGGGTTCCAATCAGAATATCACATCTATCGCCAACGGCATCTCGGATCCCTCGGATAACGCTCTCTGCGTAGTCCAGCGTCTCCAGCCTATCGGCGGTGTTCGGATCGACAGGATCGAATTTGACGGCAGTGAACCCTTTTTCGACATAAGAGAGTGCGAGTTCCCCGGTTTTCTCTGGAGAGTCGCCGCGCCGCCATTGCAGCAGATAGGAATAGGCGCGCAATTTCTCATGGAACATTCCGCCTAATAGGTTATAGATCGGCTGATTTAGTGCCTTTCCGACAATATCCCAACACGCCATCTCAATCGCGCTCATCGCTGGGCTTGTCAGGGGACCGGAATGCCGCACACACGGTCCTTCGTAAAGCGTAGACCAAATCCGCTCAATCCGAAAGGGATCTACACCCATCAGGTAGCGTTCTACCCAATCTTTAATCAGCTCGATAACGACATGGTTCAATTGGGTATGATAGGTACATTCGCCTACCCCCTCAATGCCTTCATCCGTTATCAGTTTGACGAAAATCCAACGCCTTCCACCCCAATGCGGTGGCGGTACATCAACGAGATAAGTCTTCACATCAACAATCTTCATCTTTTTAACTTTCCTTGCGGTTCGTTAAGGGTGCATTTGTAGTTTGACACCCTTTCCGTAGAGCTAAAGAAATACCCCAGCAAAAACCCTTCCACTTCGTTTCAGACTACAGTTTTGAGGCTAATTTTAAGTTGTCCACTCGGAAAACATTAAGGATTCCACCAATAGGTTACTTTGCCAACTAAGGTCGTATCCAACAACCCTGTTGATACGCTGTCTGTCCCGTAAGTTTGGTTGAAAACAAAATAGAAGTCGCTACCGGGTTGGTAGACATAGTTAACTAAGAAATTTGTTGTAACGAGGTTCCGATCACTGTTCCATTGGACGTAGAGTTTGGTGAAGAGGTCTGTCGAAAAGGAATAGACGATACGTCCCCCAAAGACATTCGTATTGAAGGATCCTTCTGGAAGGGTGACGCGGTTAAACTCGTATCTCGGTTCCACACTAAAGCGTCCAGCGAACCGAAGGTCGAGACGCAGGTCAAATCCACGACGGGTGCCGTTGTAGAAATCCCCGATATTGAACCCAAACCGTCCGTTGAAAATCTGACCTTCAGCGTTGAACATGAGGCTATAGTTGTTGTAACTATACCTACCCGGTGGAATGACAATTCCGTCTCGAATTTCAAAGTCCTCGGTGAGGTGCTCAAAGTTCCGGTAGACTCGGAGGCCGCCCCACCCATTCGTCTCCAACTCAAGCCACGTGCTCCAAATAAAAGTGCGTGTCTCTAATTCATTCTCTGAATTGAAGATGAGATCGAGTTCCGGTCCAGTCCACAACCGACGAAACCCGAACCAGTGGAGGTAAGGCGTGGCGCGCGCTTCACCCCGGAACCAGCGTGAACCTGTCCGATAGACGTAGCCGACCTCGGGGTTGAAATCATCCCCGATATCCGTATAGGAGGCGTTCAGGCGCCCGACTTCGCTCTGCCAATTTCCGCCGAAATACAAAGCATTCGCGTTTCCGTTTGGCAACGTACTATTGTTAGCGGCGGTTTGTCCGTTGCGTGGGTCGTCCTGAATTTCACTCGGTTCAAAAGTGCGTGCCCAGAGTCCGCGGAAGGTCATATTATCGATGGGGCGATAGATAAAATCCAAACCTGTCGCGCGGTTGTGCCTGTCGAAGTCTTGTTTGTTAATCGCGATCATACCGACACTTGAGCCAGTGAAAAGATCGCGTCTCAGGCGCAGCACCGAATAGTTGGTTCTATCAAGGTCTACCGCGTCCGTATCCTCCGTGGCGTCCGCTCCATACTTATCTGTGAGAACATTCAGCAGCCCTACGCCGAAACCTCCCACTTTACCGGTAACTTTTCCGCCCCCTATGATTGGGATGGCGTGTCCTTCTTCAATACCGATGCGGCGACTGTAGAAAAGGAGGAGTGGCGGTGGTGCGTTGAAACTCGTGCGTGGGATACCGAAATCGAAGATTCCGGCGCCTTCCAAAAAGAATTGCCGTTTCTCAGGAAAAAAGAGGCTGAACCGTGTTAAGTTCGCTTCCTCCTGATCCGCCTCGACCTGTGCGAAATCTGTGTTAACGGTGAGGTCTGCGGTGAGATTTGAGGTGAGACCCACCTTCATGTCTGCCCCTAAGTCAAACACACCAAACGTTCCTTCTTCCTCTGTTCGAGCGACACCGGGGAGGAAATAGGGCAGAAACTCGATATTTCGGCGTTGTGAGATCCCGGATAAACCCGTTAGGGTTCCGAGATTGGTTGTCCGATAACGTGCCATGAAACTATAGGCTGCTGGTACGGGTGCCCACGTGCCTTCTTCCTGGCTTTTCTGAATCCTGCGTCCGAGATTCAGACCCCATGTTAACGCCTCTTCGTCCTTAAATCTCAACTGACTGAAGGGGATGGCGATTTCTGTCGTCCAGTTATCGCCGTTAATTTTTGCTCGACTGTCCCAGACTGCGTTCCAGTTTTCGTTTCGGCTGTCCCCACTGTCCATTATCGCGACATCTTCCCGCGCACCGAGCGGATTCACCCGAAAAAAGAACCCACTGCGTCGATCGTTATAGGTGTCCAACATCACGAAGACGTTGTCATTATCATATAACATCGCATCGCGCCGCATCTTATTCGCAACAATCTTGGCGCGTTCCGGTTCGCTACAGACAAAACCGAAATAGATGTATCTGTCATCATAAAGGATCCGAACCTCCGTCGCTTCCGTCAGTGCCGCGCCCGCATCGGGTTCATATTGGATAAATTGGCGAATAGGTGTCGCTTTCTGCCAATCGGACTCTGTAAGTTCGCCATCAATCTCGACGCTTTCATAAGTACGATACGCCTCTGCCTGAAGTGCTTCCGTTTCAGCGTATACGCCAGCACTGAGGCAAAAAAGGAGTAGCATCGATAGCCATCTACATAGATAATCCATGGTATACAAGGTAGGCGTTTATACTGCAAGCGTTGACTTGCAAGTCTCGCCAAAAATAACCTCCGTGCTAATCTTAAGTTTTCTCTATTATACCACATCTTTTCAAATTCTGCATATCTAATCTATGGGTGTTTCGGAATATTTGATGTCTTTTCCAATTTATGATATACTATTTCAGATATCCATTTGGAGTTTTCAAACATACGTTTACAACGGATGATGTCAAAGAATAAGTTGAAAAAAGCAGAACACTTTTGGAGGAAATATGAGTAAGGAAAGCAAGTGCCCGATGATGAGCCATGCTCACGCACAGGGTAGCATAGCGAACCAACGCTGGTGGCCGAATCAGTTGAACCTGAAGGCACTACACCAGAACCCACCTGAGTCCGATCCTATGGGCGCGGATTTCAACTACGCCGAGGCGTTCAATACACTCGACTTGGCGGAACTCAAACAGGACATTGAGAAGGTGATGACGACATCGCAGGCGTGGTGGCCCGCCGACTACGGACACTATGGTCCGCTCTTCATTCGGATGGCGTGGCACAGTGCAGGCACGTACCGCATCCACGATGGACGTGGCGGCGGTGCCTCTGGCACGATGCGCTTTGCACCGCTCAACAGTTGGCCCGACAACGCCAGCCTCGACAAAGCACGCCGACTGCTCTGGCCGGTCAAACAGAAGTATGGTCGGAGGCTCTCATGGGCAGACCTGATGATCTTCACGGGGAACTGTGCCTTGGAATCGATGGGGCTCAAAACCTTCGGGTTCGCTGGCGGACGAGAGGATGTCTGGGAACCTGAAGAGGACATCTATTGGGGCTCGGAGACTACGTGGCTCGGTGACGAACGCTATACCGGCGACAGGGAGTTAGAGAAACCGCTGGGTGCCGTCCAGATGGGTTTAATCTATGTGAATCCGCAGGGACCGAACGGGAACCCGGATCCGGTCGCTGCAGCGATAGACATTAGAGAGACGTTCCGGCGCATGGCAATGAACGACGAGGAGACGGTCGCGCTCATCGCTGGCGGACACACGTTTGGTAAAACGCACGGTGCTGCGGATGCAGATGAATACGTCGGTCCTGAACCCGAAGGCGCGAGCCTTGAGGAGCAAGGGCTCGGCTGGAAGAATACCTTTGGCAGTGGTAAGGGTGTCCACACAATCACCAGTGGGTTAGAGGGTGCCTGGACCGCCACGCCGATCGAGTGGGACAATAGCTTCTTCCACAATCTGTTCAACTACGACTGGGAACTGATAAAAGGTCCCGGTGGTGCGTGGCAGTGGACGCCGAAAGATGAATCCGCACAGGACACCGTGCCGGATGCGCACGATCCCGCAAAGAAGCACGCGCCGATGATGCTCACGACCGATCTATCTCTGAAAGCGGATCCCGCCTATGCAGAGATTTCCAAACGCTTCTACGAGAACCCAGCGGAATTCGCCGATGCCTTTGCGAAGGCGTGGTACAAACTCACCCACCGCGACATGGGACCGCGTACACGGTATCTCGGTGCCTTGGTTCCCGAAGAACCGCAGTTGTGGCAAGACCCCGTCCCTGCTGTCGATCATGAATTGATTGATGCACAAGACATCGCTGCCCTCAAGAGCAAGTGTCTGGAATCAGGACGCTCCATTTCCCAACTGGTCTCGACCGCATGGGCGTCTGCTGCAACATTCCGCGGCACCGACAAGCGTGGCGGTGCTAACGGTGCACGCATTCGTCTCGCACCCCAGAAAGATTGGGAAGTCAACAAGCCGTCCGAACTGCAGGCGGTCCTTCAATCCTTGGAGGAGATTCAAAACGAATTTAACGGAGCGCAGTCGGACGGGAAGCAGGTTTCACTCGCTGACCTGATCGTTCTCGCTGGGTGTGCAGGGGTCGAGGCGGCTGCGAAGAGTGCTGGCGTTGACGTAGCGGTTCCGTTTGCACCGGGACGCGCGGACGCGTTGCAGGAGCAGACCGACGAGGAGTCCTTTGCTGTGCTTGAACCGACAGCCGACGGATTCCGCAACTACCTCGCGAACGGACACGAGAGAACCGCCGAGGAGCTGCTGGTGGATCGGGCACAAATGCTGACGCTAACCGCGCCTGAGATGACGGTTCTCGTTGGCGGTTTGCGCGTCTTGGATACAAACGTTTGTCAGTCAGGATTCGGCATCTTCACCGAGCGAGCCGGGTCGTTGACGACTGACTTTTTCGTGAATCTACTTGATATGAACACCGAGTGGTCGGCATCCGCTACATCTGAGAATATCTTCGAGGGGCGCGATGCCTCGACGGGTGAACTCAAGTGGACCGGTACCCGTGTCGATCTTGTATTTGGCTCAAATTCCCAACTCCGCGCCATTGCGGAAGTCTATGCTTGTGATGACGCACAAGAAGCGTTTGTACGTGACTTCGTGGCTGCGTGGAACAAGGTCATGAATCTCGATCGCTTCGACCTCGCCTAATCTTGGCGAAGTTTGAACAGTAGGCGCGTGGCATCCTCACGTGCCTACTGCCTTCCAATCTACTCTCCTGTAATAAGGATTTCCTAATCCCAAAACTGGATAACCCTACCTAATACAGAATCTTGTTGATTTCCTTTCCAAGGTATGCGAAAATAGGGAACTATGAAGAATGATAAGAAGACAATCTTCGGTTGGTGCATGTACGACTGGGCGAATTCAGCCTATATCACCACTGTGATCGCCGCTATATTGCCGAATTACTTTGCGAAAGCCATTGTAGGCGAAGCCGGTATTGATATCCTCGGTATGAATATGTCCGCTACAACATTATGGGGCTATATGTTGGGAACAGCGGCGTTCTGCGTCTTCCTCTTTGCACCCGTACTTGGGGCGATTGCGGATTTCTCTTCAGCCAAGAAAAGATTCCTCATGGGCTTTGCGTATATGGGGAGTCTCTTCGCAATGATGCTCTATTTTTGCAAGTCTGGTGATGTCGGACTAACGGTTGTGCTGTTTCTCGGTTCTCAAATCTGCTTTGTCGGCGGGAACGTTTTCTACGATGCGTTCTTACCAGGGATCGCCTCTGAAGACAAAATGGATTCTGTCTCTGCGAGAGGCTATGCGTTTGGATATGTCGGCGGCGCGCTCCAGTTTTCCATTGCCCTCGCGCTCGTCGCTATGCAAAAAACACCCGCGGACCAAGCGATGGCAGCGCGGATCGGAATGGCGATGACAGGCGCATGGTGGGCAGGCTGGACGCTATTGACGATGAAATACCTGAAGGAAGAGAAAATGCCATACCAACTGCCAGAAGCCTACCGCAACCGACCAAAAGTTTTGGCATATCTCACCCTCGGTATCAGTCGGACGGTTTCAACAGCGAAAAGGGTTGGACGCTTTAAACATCTTACCCTCTTCCTCGTCGCCTATATGATTTACAACGACGGCATACACACCGTCACAAGCATGGCGACAATTTACGGCACTGAGGAGTTAGGACTTTCGACAACAGCACTGATGGTAACGCTCCTGCTGGTCCAAGTTGTCGCAATCGGGGGCGCGTTGATATTCAGTCGATTGGCGGGTCGTATCGGCGCGAAACGGTCTGTGATGTTTGCCTTAGTCCTATGGAGCGGGGTCGTTACTTACGGCTATTTCATCCACACCGCAACAGAATTCTTCGTTTTGGGGATGATTGTTGGGATCGTCCTGGGTGGAACGCAGGCTTTGAGTCGTTCCCTATATGGCGCGATGATTCCAGAAAACGCAAGTGCCGAGTTTTATGGGTTCTATTCTGTTTTTAGTAAGTTTTCATCCATTTGGGGTCCCGTAACTTTCGGTGTTATCAAACAGATTACCGGCAGTGCCCGCCTCTCGATTATTTCGTTGATGATCTTCTTTATCGTCGGGTTAATTCTCTTAGGATTTGTGGATGAGGAAAAAGCGAAAGCGGATAAACTGGCGTTCCAGTTTAGCGATTAAAATAGAAAGGCGAGGTTAGAAACCTCGCCAGCGTCACAAACTAACAGTTTGTGGCACAACTAACCACTAATTCGCCAACTCAAAGATAATCGGAAGTTCAAGTCGTAAACTGGTTCCCTCTTGTCCATCGGGGAACGGTGGATAAGGCACGGCATTTCGGACGGCAGCAAGCGCGGCATTGTCGAGTGCTTTCGATCCAGACGAGATGGTGACCTCTGGATTCCGAACAGTCCCATCTTTGAAGAGCGTAAACCGGATCGTTGCAGCGGCACCCGCATCCAGACTTCGGACGCGTGGTGGGAAGCGTTGAACCTGTTTAATGCGATCCCGGACGGCTTTTAGGAACTCGTTAAACGACTGTTTCGCATCTCCGAGGTTCATGGAAGCGAGTTCAAGATTTCCGGGGTCATTGAATTCCGTCTGCGCGAGATTTGTTCCCATATCCAGCCTTGAAACTAAACTCGTGTTTTCAAACTTCGGCACCTCAAATTTCGGCATAGTCGTAACAATGGTCGCCTGTCGGGAGCCCGAGAATAGATCGCGACCGATCCCTGCTGTACTGGGTGCCATTACCGGACGTGTAGGTACGTCGCTTGCGGGCAGTGTAAATCGGGCATTGCCTACTGGGATTTTCGCACTCGTTGTAACGGCTTGTCCCTTGGGGGCACGAACTTGGGAGAACTTCGGTTTTGTTGGTTTTCGTGTTGCCCGAGGTGGTGTTCGGCGTTTCGGCTCCGGTTTCGATGCTTCCAGAACGACACTGTCTACTTTGTCCTTGTTTGGATTTAACACAGTTTTTTGAATGAAGTAGATCGCCCCGGCGATAATTCCGATGACGTGCAGTCCGATTGCGAAGGTACTCGCAATCCGCATCGCTTTCTTTTTCCGTTTTTGAGAGGCTTCGCGATTTTGGCGTTGGAGATCAGCAATGTTCATAAAAATTTAATCCTCCTTATAGTTTTCGACCCCTTAATCCTCGTAGCTCAGCAATTTGTATCTGTCATCCTTAACAATCACCGAGCCGAGTATTTCCAGTTCCTGTTTTTCCCCGGCGGCGTTCTGTAGCGTCAAAACGGTTCCACGCAAAAGGTGGAATCCGTCATAATTTTCCTGCGGTTGATCGAAGCGGATACTCACAAATTGTAGGTTACGCCCACCGTAGCGATTGATCCACTTTTTCATACCGATGTTACATTTCGTATTCAAGTTTGACCAAGCGAAATCACCTGGAAAATTGCTCGGTGGACGGCTCGCGGGGAATGCGGGCCAAATCCACGCAAGATATGCTTGGCGTTGTACCCGTAGGCGGTTCAACTGCGCAATGTCTTTTCGGTTTAGCGCGTCAACGACCGCCAGACCGAGTTGGTCTGGCGAGTCGAGACTCTCTTTCCATACGGGTTTCTCACACCCAACCGAGCTGCTCCAAACGAACAGCAGGGTTAGGAAGATGTAAACTGAAGAAAAAACAGTGTGTTTCCTAATTCTGGGCACTCGTTGTCCATCCGGTTGTCCAGTTATTGGACGGGCTCACGCCACCGATGAAGTTAACGTTTTCAAAGAAACCATCAGCGGGTGGGGCTGCGGGAGAAACCGCGGTGGCACCGGCACCGGGTGTGAAATTGGGGGCACTCTTATTGAACGGTGCTGCCAAGTTCGGATCCGTCTCTTCGTTGCCGTTGGCGGCTGCGAAAGCGGCTTCATCAAAACCGTCGTCGTCTTTTTCGTCGCCGAAATTGCTTTTGCTGTTCTCAAAGAAGATACTGTTTTTTACAACCAGTTTGCCACTATCCGCTTGGGCGTGCGTCGCTTCGTTGTTGATATCAAGACCGACTTTATTGAAGCCAGTAACAATGAAGTTTGCGAATGTGCCAGCGGCACCTTCACGAATCAGCATACCGTTGTCGCTCTCTGGACCTGCTGGGTCCCCGACGAGCGTTACGTTGTAGATCGTCGCAGCGGAACGGGGTGTCGCTTCGTTATCTTTACTGCTATTATCAACCTCAAAACCGTTATCGGCATCGTCACCATACTGCTGTACCACGAGGAATTGCGCTTTACCTGTCCAACCGTCCGTCCAGTCGAAGGAGTCATCCCGCGCACCTGTAACAAGGACGTATTTCAGGTTGACAGTGCCGCCGAACATTTCAACGCCGTCGTCTTGGTTCATGTGGACTTGGACGTTCTCAACGATCGTACCGGACCCAACGCCTTGAAAGGCGATGCCGTTTAGTTCGTTGTCAGTACTGAATTCGATACCTGCGTATTCAACACGGACGTAGCGAAGCACGCCGCTGCTATCCGCTGGGTTGTTTCCGCCGAACGCCCCTGTATCCCCTTCACCGAACGTTACGCCTTGGTTCGTCGGTGCGTTCCCGTTGATGATCAAACCGCCCCACTGTCCGCGTGCACGTGTGCCTTCAAAGGCATCACTTGACATAACAATCGGGGAATCCACTGTGCCATTTGCCATAATTTTTGAACCTTGGGCGATAATGAGTGTGCCGTTAGTCGCTTGCTCACCAAAAATTTGGACACCCGCCTCGATGGTTAAGGTCGCACCGCCTTCAACAAACACGGCACCCCGCAGGAGGTAATCGTACGCCGATGTGAGCGTTTTATCCGCATTCAGTCTGCCTTCAAGTACCACCACTTGCCGTCCATCGACCTCAATAATGTTTTCTTCCGGGACTAATGCTTCTTCGGTTTCCTCGGTATCTTCTTCGTCGCTACCACAACCGACGAACGTCAGTGCTAATCCGACAGCGAAAATGGCTACTAACTGAAAAATCCAGTTTTGATATAGACCCTTGGTCCCTGTAGATGCAGGGGTTGACCCAATATTTAACATTAGTTAACTAAGCTCCTTTTTTGTTTTTTTTGCCTCACCCGACAACACGGGTGATATACGTAGTTGCGATCCACTAACGCTGAATCGCTGTTGTCCATTTATCTCATATTTAAGAATACCTATAAATTGTTGCAGAAAAGTGACATTATTTTGATTTTTTCTCTTCTTATAGGACATCTCCAAATCTCAACTGCTGATGGCTATCTGTAGGAGGGATTTCCAAATCCCGACCGCTTTTGATTTTTTCTCTTCTTATAGGGCATCTCCAAATCCCGACCGCTGACGGCTGATAGCCGACTGCTGGGCTCCTACAAATCATAACTGATACCAAACGAGAAGGATCTACCGAGTTTATACCGAACGGACGTCGCCTCGCCTTGTTTGAAAAAGATGTCCGGATCCAATAGATTTTTCGCCGAAAAACTCACCTTGAAGTAATCGGCGACGACCCGACTGAAACTCGCATCCAGTTGACCGCGCGGCTGCTCGTAGACATCTGGCACCCCGTGGTTACCGACTTCAGAAAGCCTGCGCCCAAAGATGTTATACGCAATCGCGCTTGAAATACCCCAGTTCGGTGCTTCATACCCGACAGACACGTTGACAATGTAAGGGCATTGACCCTGTAGTGGACGCTCAGAAGATGTCTGAATCCCGACATCCGGGAGTACCACCTGCGAAGCGATCAACGCTGCGTTTGTATTAATAGAGAAGTTGTGCAACGCCGGTGTAATCACGCCCAAATTCTGACGGGCTTCTAACTCCAGACCGTAGTTGTTCGCAGCATCAGCATTTTCATAGGTAATCCGCACTTCTGCCTGCGGTTGTACAATCTGCTCAATCGGTTTTTGGAATCGTTTATAGAAGGCACTGATGGCTAAAACGCCGCCTATCTGTGGAAAAGCCTCCCAGCGGAGGTCGTAGTTGTCAATCTGTGTCCGCTCCAATTCTGGGTTACCGAGGATGGTTCTACCGCCGACGAAATCTGTAAATTCAAACGGGGCAAGTTCTCGGAAATCAGGACGTGTGATCGTCCGAGATGCTGCGAAACGCAGGTTCATCCGCTCCGTTAAGCGATACGTTAAGTTCGCACCCGGCAGTAAGTCAAGCGTTTCCAAATTCGCGACAATCGGTTGTGCTGACGCAGAGAACGGATCGTAGGTCGTAACCTTTTGCCCTGAAGATTCCAATCGCGCCCCCGTCATGAACTGCCATTTTGAACTTATGGACATGTCAAGCATCAGATAGCCTGAGTAGATTGTGTGATCTGCGAGATAGTTATCAGTCGCACGCGTTGACTCCCGTAATTCAAAAACACGAGGTGCGATGTTTTGGGTTTGGAAAAGTATTTCGGGTTGTGCAGAGAGATCGACGGTGGCATCTACTTGGTCAGAAGGCAAGAATCTGAAGCGACGTGCATCGAACGTACGGGATCTATCCCGTAGGAGTCCACCAAATTTGAACAGTCCTTCAGCTCCGATCGGAATTTTCCAGTCAGCACGGGCGTTGTATTCGTCGTCCTCAAGGTCGAAAAAGAACCGGCTTCCGCTGTGCGTAACATCACGGAATGTGTAGGTTCCATCGCCGCGATCTTCGTAGATATTTTCGCGAGTATCCGGTTCCTCTCGGGATGCCCGGGAATATGTAAGCCGCCACTCCATAAAGACATCTGGCCGCTCTGGAGGTTCCAATTCTGAAGTTTCCACTGCGGGTTCACCGAAATTGAAGTCGTGTGTACCAGCGAGTTGTCCGGAGAAGAGCTGACGTTCGACATAGCGGAGCCGTGTGCTCCGCATATCCGTATTTCTATCGGCGTTGAACCCTTCCCAGGTCCGCGTCTCGTCTTCGGCGGTATGCGTGAAAAGCGTTCGGATACTGAGTTGATGGTGTGGCGAGAACCTTAGACTTCCATTCAACACACTGCCCCAGTCGACTTCATTGCCGCTCCGTTCAATATTATAGGAAGTCACGGGTGACAGGGTCTCGTTTAGACCGATACGGAAGGCGTTGCGCACTTGTGTGCCGTAACTATGGCTATTCCCGTAAGAGATGACCCCTAAATAGCCGAACTCTTTCCCGAAAAGGGTATTGCTATTACCGAGACTGAATTTGTAACCTTGGTTAACTGGGATGGATTGTCGTTCCGGCGACCAGACGTTGTCAAAGGATTGTCCGAACTCTTGAATCTGTTCCGCGGTGAATCCTAAGGGTGTAAAACGACCACGTTCCCGGATGGGTAGACCGGCTGCGCGCGTTTCGACGATAGACGGCAAGGCTCGCGAACCGTCGTCAAACCCGAGAAAATCGAGACCACCCCCTGGGTACGTCAAACCGTCTTCCCCTGTCGCTTGTGTGTTAAAACCGCTCGACATTGATAGCGACATCGTGAGTTCTTCGGGAAAGTCTTTGGTGAAAACTTGAACCGATCCACCGGCGAAACCGCCGGGTTGATCCGGCGAAAAGGTTTTTACCGTCTGCAGACTTGCCAGCAGGCTCGCCGGAAATATATCCATCGGCACGACCCGTCGGTTCGGTTCAGGACTCGGAATCTCGACGTTGTTAAGGAGGGTATTACTGTACCGTTCTCCCAAGCCCCGCACAAATACATAACGCCCGCCAACGATGCTAACACCGGTTATCCGTTTAATCGCCTCTCCTGCAGAAGACGCTGGCAGCCGACTCATTTCTTCGGTGCTAATGCTATCCTCAATTCGCGAACTACGCATTCGTTGTTCAAGGAGTCCACGTTCACTGGATTGGCTTAGTTGGACGGGCATCTTAATGGCGTCGAGTTTAACCACTTGCGGCACGAGTAATATTTGCAGGGGCTGTGGGGCTTCTGCCCCGTTGACCTGAAAATCCGGTACGACATAAGTATTGTAAAACGGCGCGGTTGCCTGGATTCTGTGGGTACCCCTCGGCAATTCTAATGAAAACGTACCTGCTTCATCGGTTGTTACCAGAATCTGTGTATCTATAACCCGAACGGTTACGCCCGCCAAAGGCTCTTGGGTTTCATTATCGACAACGCTACCTGTTATTTTGACGACTTGTTGCGTTTCTGAGTCGGCGGCACTTACGTCCCCAAGCCCGAGCGACATCCCAAGGATCAAAAGCAGCAAGCCGAGGTAGAAACGCGCCCTAAAGCGTGGGGTTTGGCAGCCCATATTTAGAAATCCTCTCATTTTCTTATCGTTGATTAACCCGTAATTAAAATCCTTTCTCTTTTATGAATCTGTTTATCCGGCGCGCCCGGACGGATTTGAGAATCCGTCCTTTGATACTTTTATCGCGCAGATGGTGTTTCGCCAACGTTTCTATTCTCAATACTGTTCCAATGGTGAAAAAATTGTAACCTGTAAATGATACAAAAATGTGTTATTTTTTTGTCAAAAAGTAAAAAGAGTTATAAGTTATAAGTTATAAGTTAAGAGATAGGATACTGAATGTGTCTGCTATTATCCGATTTTTCTTGCTATTTCCTTGTAGAAACCCTATAATAATAGGACTCATGCTATGGAGACGAATTCATGTTAGCCGAACTCCTTCGGAAAAGTATTCATTTATCAGGACTTAGCCTGCCGGTTATCTATTTCTTTCTCGATAAGTCGACGATGTTAATTTTCGTCGGCGTATTGGTGGGCATTGCGATCACCGTAGAATTGGTAAAATGGGTTTCCCCGAGTTTTGGGGGTTTCTTTTTCCAAATCTTTGCCCCTATGCTCCGTAGACACGAACAGAAGGGCGCGATAACGGGCGCGACGTATTACATCATCAGTGCGTTCTTGTGTATCCTTTTTTTTTCTAAGACGCTGGCTGTTGTCTGTATCTTTTTCATGGTCCTTGGGGACCTCGCAGCCGCACTGGTAGGCAAAAAGTGGGGACGGACGAAACTGCTTGGCACAAAGAGTTTAGAAGGCAGTGCGGCGTGTTTCGTGGTTTGTGCTGCAATCGCCCTCATCAAATTACATCCTGTTATCGGGATTATCGGGGCATTAGTCGCCACAGTCGTAGAAATGCTGCCGTTCCCGATTGACGATAACCTGACAGTTCCGTTGGTTTCGGGGGCAGTGATGCATTTTCTAATGCAAAGCACGTTCATTCAGTTTTTAGCCATGTAGGTGCTATTTCCACGAAATAAAAACCCTAACACCCCAGAGATGGTGAGAATTAATCAAAAACCACCGCGTAATGAAATGGAGCGGTGCCCAGATTCCATCGTTAAAAAAATGGCACATATTAAACTTGAAAATATTTTAAAACGCTTCGGTGATTTTGTCGCCGTCAGAGATTTTAACTTGGAGATTCAAGACAAGGAATTCGTCGTCTTTCTCGGTCCCTCCGGTTGTGGCAAAACCACGACGCTCCGTCTCATCGCGGGCTTGGAGCATCCCGAAGCGGGTGATATTTTCATTGAGGGTCGACGGGTCAACGATCTTTCGCCAGCAGACCGAGATATAGCTTTTGTCTTCCAGTTCTATGCGCTCTATCCGCACCTGACCGTCTACGATAACATCGCTTTTCCCCTTAAAGCCGTCAAGGTCTCAAAATCAGAGATTGATACGCAGGTCAAGCGTGTTGCGGAGATTTTGCAAATATCCGATATGCTGGGTCGGAAACCGAGCGTCCTCAGTGGTGGGGAGATGCAACGCGTCGCCCTCGGACGCGCTATGGTTCGGCAACCGAAGGTCTATCTCCTTGATGAACCGATGGCGAATTTGGATGCCAAGATCCGTGTTGACACGCGCGCTGAGATTAAACGGCTCCAACACGACATCGGAGCAACGACGATCTTTGTGACCCACGACCAAGTTGAGGCGATGTCGTTGGCTGACAGGATAGCCGTTATCCACCACGGGGTCCTGCAGCAAATCGGGACACCCTACGAAGTCTATAACAGACCCGAAAGCCTTTTCGTTGCTGGATTTATGGGGATGCCGACGATGAACCTCCTCGACGCGGAACTTACGGCACGCGATGGGGTGTCTGTCCTGCGGCTCAGTCATACCGATGTTTACCTACCGTTATCACCTGAAAGACAAGCAACTATCAATGCAACTGCACAAGAGAACGGTTTGGTCTTCGGCATCCGTCCTGAGCACATCACCGCCGTCAATCAACCCGAGGCGCAAAAAATTGCTGCCGATGTTCACCTTGTTGAACCCCTCGGTGCCGTGAACATTCTTGATATTCGTCTCGGTACACATCCAGAGACACAAGAACCGATTTTACTGCGTGTGAGAACCCATCCGACGTTCCGTGTTGCGATTGGTGATACGATCTGGTTGGATTTCAGTGAAACCGAGATGCATCTCTTTGATCGGAAGACGGAACGGGTTGTTTCGTGATGACGCCCTTGATATTGTCTAAGACGCAAACTCTATGAAGTTTCAGAAAATAATTCGGTAATTGACGGGCAATAATGCACTTCGCATTTGGTCGAGTACGCCGCAGAATTGCCCTACTACAAACGGGCTTGTTCGTAGTAGTGCGATTTATCGCACGTTCAGAAATTACCATGAATGGCGAACCGCGAACCGCGAACCGCGAATAAATGGAGGAAAAGAGAATGGAAAGTGAAGGCGCGAAAGTCCCGTGCCGATTGGCAGCCTTTGATTTAGATGGGACCCTGCTGAATAGTGAACACGCTTTGTCTGCTGAGAACTGCGACGCGCTCCGCAACCTTGCAGCCAACGATGTTCTCGTCGTTTTGGTATCAGGAAGGATGCACCGTTCGATTCAACCGATTAGCGACCAAATCGGTTTAGAAAACCCTATTATTTCTTATAACGGCGGCATGGTACAGCACGCCACGACCGGTGAAGTGTATCATCACACACCCGTGCCAGCAGATTACGCAATGGCAGTCGTTGCGGCGTGTAGGCGACAGGCGTTACATCTCAACTTCTGTTTGAATGATGAACTTTACGTGGCTGAACGTAATGCGTGGAGTGCGCTTTACGAGGCGCGTACAGGGGTGCCAGCGACACCGGTTGGCGACTTACGCGAATTGGCAGGTGAAACACCGACGAAACTGCTGATTATTCACACGTCCGAAGAATTACCTTCACTTTTGAGCGATTTTCAAAACGATTACGCAGGGAAACTTTACGTCACACAGACCCAACCAGAATATATTGAATTTATGAATCCAGAAGTTACAAAAGGTCGTGCACTCTCTGCGCTTGCCAATCGTTTTGACATCCCGATGGCTACGGTTGTTGCTTTTGGGGATAGTTACAATGATGAAAGTCTGCTCAAAACAGCCGGTTTCGGCATAGCGATGGCAAACGGAGTCCCACCGATTCATGCCTGTGCGGATTATATCACAGGAACGAATGACGATGACGGAGTCGCAAAGGCCATCTGGGAATTCATTCTCTGATACAGGTAAATAGTTGCAATTTCCTGTTGATGCATCGTCTAAAGGTACGCATTTGCAAAATAGTAAATCACCGATTCACACTCAAGTCGTGCGCTTTCTTGTAAGGGAAATCCGCCACGAGTGTGCAGGAGTTGCCTTCATGTTTCAACGATACCTGAACAGAGTTCATCGAAAATTCGAAGTACTTTGCTAACACCTCTGTCAATTCATGTTGTAGCCGCATCATCATGCGGTCATCGACATCGAGTCGATCTTGTGTTATGACAAGTTTCAGGCGCTGTTTGGCGATACTGCTTGATTTCGGTTTGCGCCCGAAGAGTTGTCGGATACTTATATTCATATATTGACTCCTTAACTTTTCCTTGTGAACCAGTTGAGAATACTGGTGAAGAGACCTTTCTGTTCCAAGTCTGGGATTGGGATCTGCTGTCCAGTGAGCCGTCGTGCGATGCGCATATATGCCTGTGCCCCGGCAGAGGTTTCTTCATAGACGAGGGGTATCCCCCGATTTGTAGAAGTGATGACGCCAGTGTCTTCCGGGACTATTCCTAAGAGGTCGATGTTCAGGATGTCCATAACGTCGGCTTGGTCCATCATACTCCCGTTCCCGACGAGTTCTGGTGAGAAGCGATTTAGGACGAGATTAATGGGTTCAATTCTTGCGTGTTGTAGCAACCCGATGATGCGGTCAGCGTCCCGAATAGCGGAGACATCTGGGGTTGTGACGACGATCGCTTCATCGGCACCCGCGGAGGCGTTGCTGAACCCGCGTTCAATGCCAGCCGGGGAATCAACAAGCACAAAATCGTGCGTTGACCGGAGTTTATCACAAATCGCTTTCATTTGTGCTGGCTGGATATCGTCTTTATTGTTTTTCTGTGAGGCTGCCAGGAGTGTGAGACCGTCAACCCTCCGGTCTCTAACGAGTGCTTTTGAAAGTTCACACTGTTTGTCAATAACATCCATTGAGGTGTAAACGATCCGGCTTTCAAGCCCCATCACGATATCGAGATTTCGGAGCCCGACATCTGCATCAACAACAACAACTGTTTTGCCGAGAAGCGCGAGAGCCGTCCCTAAATTTGCTGTAGAGGTCGTTTTTCCGACACCCCCCTTTCCTGATGTTACTACGATTACTCTTCCCATAACCGGAATCTCCTTTCTTAAAACTTAACAAATCTTTCAACAATAATCACATCTTCTTTCCCGATACGCGCGATTTCTGGGTATCCTCGAGATTTTTCGCCGATCGGTATGCGGTTCAAATAGTTACTAATCTGCAGCTGCATCGGCACTAAATTCATAGCGATGATGACCGATGAGAGTCTGCCGTTCATCCCAGCGTGTGCATTGCCCCGCAATGCGCCTAAAACGACAATATCACCACCCGCTCTCACTTCGGCACCTGAGTTGACATCGCCGTAGATAATCAGGCTCCCTTGTGGGAAATCTTCTGTTTGTCCTGACCGAATCGTGTAAGGAATAATTCGAGAGGGTTCGCTCTCTCGACTATCTGGCGGATTCACGGCTTGCGTTATAATATGTGTTGTCGGCGCAGCGGCGATAGGCGGTGGTGCTGGTTCTTCAGAGGCTACCATGAACTCTCGCACTGTCAGGTTGTAGGTTTCCTTGAGTTTTGACCGGAGATACGCCATCTCTTCCTCTTGCAAGGTCGGTGCCTTGAGGTCAATCTGGATAGAAGCCCCGTTTAGCGGGCGATTCATCCGAGAGATTTCCTCTTGAATTGCCTTTTCAATTTCCGTTATAGAGAGATGCGGCTTGATAATTAAATGCAAACCGTCTCTATATGCTCTGAGTGCTACAATTGAATTTGCCATGTGCTGCTTGAATCTCAATTCAATGATGTTGAGGGGACTGCCTCAGTAGAGACGACCGATTGATTGCTATTTTTTCTAAGGTGTATTAGGAATCTTCCAACTGTGCTAAGACATAGGGACCCTCTGGAATCACCGCAATTTGCGCGTCTGCTCCGTATCGGTCTAAGATTTCTTGAATACCTTCCTGCGGTGTCTTCAATGGATGCACAAACAGTTTCGCTCGCTGGTGGTAGGGAATCCCATCGGTATAGAAATAGATGTCGGCTTTCCGGGCGACTTTTGCTAATTCTTCGAGTTGCCACTGATCGATGACGAAGTTCGCTGGATTGTACAGTCCTTGCACAAACGCAGTGAGATCGTCGGTCTTGAAAATTAAGTCTGTGAACGGCTTGCTGCCGATGCCTTCACTGCACGCTGCGACAAGCAAGATACTGCCCCCCTGTTTGACGATTTCAACGGCGGTTAGCAAGCCTTTGATTGCTTGATAGAATGTTGAATCCAGCGGGTAACCGGCGCTTGACACGACGACAGCGTCTGCCGGGGCGGGGAGTGTGACCTTCGCCTGTTTTTCGACGAACGCCGCGCCGACACGATGAGATTCAACCAGCTCACCGGCGAAAATACCTGTGATGCTGCGGTGTTTGTCGATCGCCACGTTCAGGTTAAAGTCAACGCCAGCCATGCGTGCAATTTCCGTCGCTTCTTTGTGGAACGGGTTTCCTTCCAAGATGCCGACAGCCGACTTCGGGTGCTCCATGAGTTCGGGACCGTGCATTACCTTCATGGTTTCAACGGAGGCGATACCGGGGCAGATTGCCTTCCTGCCGCCAGAATAGCCTGCCATTAAGTGCGGTTCAATCAATCCGGTGGTAATTTTCAGGTCTGCTTCGAGATAGGTTTTGTTGATGTAAACCGGCGTGCCGTTCTCGGTTTTGCCTAAATACGCCTGCGTCTCTGGCTTCTGCGAGAAGTGGTTAACGATTCGGTAGGTTTCCATAATATCGGAGCCGACCATCGTTTCGAGTTCTTCTGTATTATTTGGGCGGTGGATACCAGTGGCAATAAGAATAGTGATTTTTTCGCGGGGGATACCTGACTGTTCAAGTACTTCCAACAGTGGGGGGAGGATCACTTTGTTGGGCACAGGGCGAGTTATGTCGGAGATCACAATGCAAGCCGATTCGCGATCTCCGGCTAATTCAGCCAAGGGCGGTGAGGCGATGGGACGCGCGATTGCCTCCCGAACCGCTCCGTTTTCATCCGGTAGTGGAACACTTTCCGCAATCTCAAGGACCCCAACAACATTCACCTCAGGAATCTCCATCGGTAACGTGCCAGTGCCGTATCTCATTTCCACTTTCATGTCGAAGTTGTCCCTTCAGGCTGAATTAAAGACGCCAATGTTAGCGCGCTATTGCGTTAATATACGCTCTCCTTTTACAATTATACCGATTTTTTGAAAAAAAAGCAAATTTATTTTATGTTGTTATATTCTAAGTTGCTACTTGAGTGGAAAAAAACGCTATTTTTTTACAGATTCGGCATATTCTATGCTATTGTACCCTATATCTACTAATTAATTCAAGTAGAATCAGCATTGCCGCTTTTTTTGGAAGCGCGTCTCCACGCTTGACTTTCCAATCTTCCGATTCAGACTTGACTTTTTTCTCACAACGTGTTAGAATTGCTCCACGAAACTTGTGTCTCTAACGACTGGAATGCTCAAGACGGAGAAACAGCAAATATGCCACGGATTGAAATTACCACGAAACCGAACGGTGCAGGACGCAATTGGCTGGAAGTCGGTCATTATGAAACGGATGCGCTGGGTCGTGAACAGTGGATCAAAAAGAACGTACCGCATCAGGAATCGAAACTCACTGTAGATAGACAATACTCCGCCCGTGGTGAAACTATCGACTGGATTGTCATTATTCCTGAGAACTATCCTTTCTCTCTCGTCAAGGTTACCTATGACCGGCTGAATCCGAAAGAAATTGAGGTGCTCTGGGACCCTGAGGGAACATCTCAAACTGAAACGGACCGGGAAGAGAAAATCAAACGCGTCTTTGAACTCGCTGCTGGTAACGATGAGCTCGTTGACCTGCTCAAAGAGCTCCTAAAAAATTAAGCCATAGGGAGGTCGCGAGCAGCGGGGAAACACCCAAGCAAAAACACTCGCTTCTACAACAATTAAACCGCAAACTGTCCTACCATCCGTAACGCTCGGGGCCCCACGGTTTTGTAATTAACTCCTGTTTCGCCATTACCATCGTTTTACTCGGGACATCGTCGTATAAAATGACCCCCGGTCCGACGACGCTATAAGCACCGATGCGTCTCCCCGGCATAATAATAGCGTTCACACCCGTCCGGCAATAGTCTCCCATATAAGTTGCGTTTGCCCCGGATGGCGGTACCTCGTAACGTCCGTTTACCTGTATTGGGGTATCCTTGTCGTCGAAGCGGAGTGTGCCACATACCGTCGCAGCACCGATGTCCGTGGCGCATCCGAAGACCCCGGACATCTCGCAGTAGTGGTAGAGATAGACCTTATCGAACAGGACTCCTGCCATCTCGGCACCGTGCCCGATAATACACCGGTTTCCGATGGCACTGCTACCGACATCGCAATAGTCGCTAATCCTGCACTGATCTCCGACGAAGATGTTGCCGTGTAAGATGGCACCGTTTGTAATGTTGTTGTTTGCGCCTGCGATGAGTGTGCCGTTGACGACGACGCGCGGACCGATCACGGAGTTTTTTCCTAAAACAACGTGTCCATTGATTTCCGCTGCATCGGAAATCGTTGCCCCAGGCGCGATCTGATCTGTCGTGACCTGTTTCGCGAGGTAGTCAACCATCCGATTATTCGCTTCCAGCACGTGCCACGGTTTATCGACATCAACGCAGAACGCATCGGTCTGAATTGCCAACACCGTTCTGCCGTCGTCAATCATCAATTGTAGAGATTGGGCGATTTCGGATTCAGGGGGTGGCATCCCGCCGACGGGGACCCTTGTAACGATGCCAGGATTCCTTAAGAGATAAGCGGTTGCGCTATTGCGAAAAGCGTATACACCGCAGAGCCGATGGGAACCCCCGCGTGGGTGTCCTTCGATACCCGTGAGGGTTGAAACATTTCTGCCATCTGCTTCTTCGGAGCCGATACCTGCACAAAGCCAGTCGCTTGCGTCTTCACTGTTCAAGGGCTGTACGAGTGCTGCCGCTTCCACATCGTGCGAGCAAAAATCATCAATTACGGTGCGTAGATTGTCAGGCGTGGTTACAATATCGCCGTAGACGACGAGAAAGGGTTCATCTTCGAGGTATTCTGCGGCGGTCAGCACTGCGCTTGCTGTGCCGTCGATGGGGTGCTGTGTAACAAAAACGAGGTTTGGTATATCGGCGACGGCACCCCGCACCTGTTGGGCGTGATGCCCGACGACAACGATAATGCGTTGACATCCGACTTCGACCAAATTCTCTACAACGCGCCGCACGATCGGTTTGTTGGCGACGGGAATCGTGCATTTCTGTCGAAATTCCCCATAGGGCCATACCTTACGTCCTAATCCTGCGGCGAGAACAATCGCTGTATTTATCATTAGCGTATTCCCAGTTTCCTCCATGCGATGTGTTGATTCATGAATGCTGCCAAAAATGTTGGGTCTGGATAAGCCGTCCCTAACTTTTTTTCATAAGGGACGACCCCAATCACTGGTACACCTGTCAATCGTTCAATTTCCAACGGGTTTGTCGCTTCGGCGAGTCCTGCGGTCTCTGGACGCAAGCCGTTGAGGACGATACCGGCAATGTGGATGTTGAACTGCCGCGCGAACCCGACGGTCAAGAGTGTATGATTCAAGGTTCCCAATCCGACCTGGGCGACGATGAGTATCGGCAATTGCAGTTTATTGATGAGATGCGTCACAAGGAAGTCGTCCTGAATCGGCACTGCGATCCCCCCGACCCCTTCCACGATGACAAAATCGTATTTCTGCTGAAGTGCTGCGAAAGCGGTCTCAATGTGTGAGAGCTCGATTTCTTTTTCTTCAATCCGCGCCGCTACGGAGGGTGCCAACGGATGTCGGAGGTAGATGGGGTTGATTACGGAAAGCGCGTCGTCGGTCTGCGCGGCGTGTTTGAGGAATTGCGCATCAGCGGTGTCGCCTGTACTGATTGGCTTCATCACGCCGACGTGTATCCCGGCTCCTTTGAGGGCTGCAGCGAACCCACCGGCAATGACGGTTTTCCCGATTTCTGTCCCTGTACCTGTGATAAAGATGCCTTGTGTCATACTGTTTTGGATTATACGTGAAAAGGCATTTTTCGTCAAGAAAAGAGAAAGGAGAGGCTGGAAGAATGGAAGGGGGTGGAAGACTGGAAGGTATGTAACCGCTGGAAACGTTTGGGGCAGTTTCCGCGCCAGGGTTTTGTAGCTTGATACAATATTCGCCTCTTTGGAAAGTCTTATGATATATTATACTCTTTTTACTAACTGATGTCAAGTTAAAAATTGAATGCTTCTGTCTCGTTTGATGTATGATGGGAATGTTGCATTCAAGGCTCTTTTTCTGTTATACTTAACATAGTCATATTCAATTATTTGCCCCATCCGATAAAGACAGATTCCTATTTCCATCCATCAGGAAAGGAGAACGGTATGGACTTTTAAACTCCCTACAGATTTTTCGTTGTCTGAAGATATTGCCTCTCAATACTCGGTATCTATTTTGGAAAGTTGAAGTTTCATAGTTTTGATAATAGTGTCTGAATCAATCACAGCAAAACCAGAACGAATAGACCTCTATATCGACGAATCTGGACAACACACGGGTGGTCAATCGTTTATTGTCGCTGGGATAGCGGTAGGAGACAGTGATAAATTTCGACAGTTTTGTACATCCCTTGAGAGAACCTCGCGTAAAGGTCTCGCTAAGTGGGGGAAGGCAAATAAAGACAACCGTTTGATTTATCTACGTACCATCGTTTCAAATGATCGCTTTCGTGACATCCTTTTGTTTTCCTACGTTTTCCAAGAGACGAAAGATTACGTTGGGGCAACTATCCGAGCGATTGACTTAGCGGTTGCCAGTTTGCACCCTTCTACGTCTCCTGTTCACGTTTATATTGATGGTTTGGTTAAAACCCAATACAAGGTGTACAAAAATCGGTTAAGGAAACTTGGTTGCCGCGTCGAAAAAGTACGAGGTAGAAAAGATGAGAGCGAACCACTTATAAGGTTAGCGGATGCAGTGGCTGGTGCTACGCGGGATTTGTTAGAGTACGGAGACAATGAACTTAAAGAGCTTTTTTCCCTTGCAGTAAAACGTGACATTCTCGTTGGATGGATAAATCCTGTTTCGGGACCTCACCCTACGGAGTATATGTAAATAGGGCGGAGCACAACGACCCCACCCTATAGGGTAAGCTACAGAAAACCACCGTAGTGAGAGGTGGGCAACCTATCCCATTGATCCGTCAACGGGCAGTCTGGCATACGCAACAGTTTTCGGCTGCGATTTTACTTCTGATTCTCATCGAGTATTTTAAACCGCGGATCATCCGGCAGAAAACCACCGTAGTGAGAGGTGGGCAACCTATCCCATTGATCCGTCAACGGGCAGCTTAGCATACGCAATAGTTTTCGGCTGCTACTTTACTTCTGCAAGTGAATTCTTCACGATCACGATATAGTATACCCTATTTTGCCAAAAGAATTCAAGAAATTTTAGCGAAATTTGATTTTTTTCAAAAAAAGATCTATTTTCCGATGCCTGTTTGATGTTTCGGCTTGATTTTTTGTTGAAACCTGTTATTATTTTAACCTATTCAGAGATGGTACTACTAAAAAAAAGGAAATAGATGGCGAATTATCAAGAACTGGCGAATCTGGTTTGGAACGTAGCCGATGATGTCCTCAGAGGATTGTTCAAACCGCACGAATATGGCGACATCACCCTCCCCTTCCTCGTCCTCCGCCGATTGGACTGCATCTTAGACGAAGATGGACGCAAAGAGAAAGCGATTGAGACCTACAATCGGTTTAAGGACCAAGTACCCGAAGACAGGCTACCGCCGATTATCCTGAGAGAGATAAACACCAGCTTCTACAATACCTCCCAATACGATCTCTCTCGCCTGAAAGCCGACCCGAACAATATCTACCTCAACTTTGAGCACTACATCGGCGGATTCAGTCAGGATGTCCGCGACATCATCGAAAACTTTAATCTCGGTGGGTTTATCGAGCGACTCCACAACAACAACCGGTTGTTCATCTTCTGCGATAAGTTTACCGAGGTCGATCTGCACCCGAATAAAGTGGACAACCACACAATGGGACAGGTCTTTGAGGAACTGCTCCGCCGGTTCTCGGAGATGTCGAACGAAACGAGTGGGGAACACTACACGCCACGGGATGTCGTGCGGTTGTTGGTCTCGCTGCTGTTTGCTGAACACGGTGAGGACTTGCGCGGACAAGGGGTTATCCGTAGTATTTTCGATCCGTGCTGCGGGACGGGTGGCATGTTGACGATTGGGAAGGAATACTTCCGCGAGCAGATTAATCGAGATGCGGATATTCGGCTGTTGGGTCAGGAGCTGAATGCCCAGACTTACGCAATCTGTAAGTCGGATATGCTTATTACTGGTGAGGACCCCAATAATATTCGCCATGGATCGAGTCTCTCCAATGACCAATTTCAGGGACAACGCTTCGATTATATGATCACGAATCCACCCTTTGGCGTGAGTTGGAAGTCTGATGCAGCGGCGGTGAAAGCGGAAGCACAGACGGCTAACGGTAGATTCTCGGCGGGTACGCCTCGCTCCTCTGATGGGGCACTGCTGTTCCTGCAACACATGCTCTCGAAGATGGAGGCCCGCGGGAGTCGGGTCGGAATCGTCTTTAACGGATCGCCGCTCTTTACGGGGGATGCCGGTAGCGGTGAGAGTGAAATCCGACGTTGGATCATTGAGAACGACTGGTTGGAGTGTATTATCGCATTGCCTGAAAAGTTGTTCTTCAACACCAGTATCGCCACGTATATTTGGATACTAACGAACCGAAAATCTGAGGCACGACAGGGCAAGATCCAACTCATCAACGCCGTTGACTTCCACGACAGTATGAAAAGGAATCTTGGGGACAAGAATGCTCTTATCTCCGATAGCCATATCCGTCGCATCGTAGCATTGTACACCGATTTTGAAGAGACGGAACACTCTAAAATCTATCCAAACGATTTTTTCGGTTACACGAAGGTAACGGTTGAGAGACCCTTGATTGAAAAACAGGAGATTCTCGGACAGGAGACGGAAGTCGTTGTCACGGACAAGCGAGGTAACCCGAAACCGGATACGAAGCTCCGAGATTATGAACGCGTGCCGCTCACGGAAAATATTGATGACTACTACCAACGGGAAGTGAAACCGCACCTATCGGATAGTTGGATAGACAGGAAGAAGGATAGGATAGGCTACGAAATCAACTTTAATCGGTATTTCTACCGGTATACGCCGCTGCGGTCGCTGAAGGAAATTACGGACGAATTGTTGGCACTGGAGCGGAAAAGTGAAGGGTTGCTGAATGCGGTTTTGGAATTATGAGAGCTTAAGGCATCGTTTATACTTTACTTGGCGAAAAGTAGAGAATGTGGTATAATGTCTCAAGATTAAAAAGATGAAAATGAATTTTTTAATTCGGTAGTTTCTCAACGTGCGGTAGATCGCACTACTACGAACCGTTTTCCTGTTTGTAGTAGGGCAATTTATTGCCCGTCAATTACCGAGATATTCTCTGAAACTTCATGATTTTAATCTTAATCAGCCTTTTCAGGGGCGAGGAGACTATAAAATGTGTGCTGAACGTTTAACGATAGCAGAAATGGAACGGAAATATCCAAATGAGTGGTTGTTTATTATAGAGCCTGAAATCAGTGAGAATACTGAACTCTTAGGCGGTATAGTTTCTGTTCATAGCAGCGTCCGTGATGATGTCTATGATGCATTAGACGGATTTATAGGAGGGGCAGCTATACACTATACTGGCAAAATGCCTGAAGGTAAATTGTTCTTACTTTGAAAATGGAGAATTACAATGTCTGCCGAAAGAATGACTGTGGAGGAGATGTCTAAAAAATACCCCAACGAATGGCTATTTATTATTGAACCTAAAGTTCGCACGAATACGACTCACCTCGTCTCTGGAATAGTTCAAGTTCATAGCAAATCGCGCGATGATGTGTATGAAGCATCCAGGAAATTCAAGGGAGATGCGTCTATAAAGTTTACGGGTGATCGGACAACGCAAGAACAAAGACCTAAAATGCCTTTGTATAGACCAAGAAATCTAAATTAACGGACAAACAAACCCTTATTGTATTTGATGATCTATAATACAATAGGGGTTTATTGTTGGAAAGGTGAGAATTTGAGCATCAGTGATAGGATACCTATCAAATGCAGAACAGGATATAGGGGACAGCATGCACCTAATCTATATTGACGACTCTGGAGATGAAGAGCTATGTGTATTTTCAGCCTTAACGATTCGAGTTGACAAATGGAACTCTTGTCTTAGGGCAATCAAGAAATTCCGGCGCGATATACAGATGAGTGATGGCATCTCTGTTTACACTGAATTCCATGCGTGGAAATTTGTTTCGGGGCGCGGAAAAATTGCTGATGGCATAGTCCCGAAAGGGCGACGATGCGAAATTTTCAAACAGACACTTCAAATGGTAGCGAAGTTACCGGAAACGCGCCTTTTTAGCACCGCGTTCCCAACTAAAACGAGCGAGCATGCTTATGAAGTTTTACTCAGAGGTATAAACCAAACCCTACAAAAATGGGATAGTCACGCGATTTTGATCTGTGATGAAGGAAAAGATGCTATCTATACAAAATTAGTTAGACGCATGCAAACCTCAAAAAGTGGCGCAATTGATCGTATTATTGAAGATCCATTTTTTAAGCAATCCGATCAGTCATATTTCATTCAATTGTCTGATTTTTGTGCTTATGCGCTGCTGCGTCAAGAACGTCCGATTGCGTCTAAAACAAAGTACGGTCTTGATCAAGCATTCAATTTGTTAGAACCAATATCTGAAGGGATTATACAACCGGGGTAACCTGAACGAATGGCATAAAAAAAGCAGGGCCTACATCCACCGCCAAGGGAGGGTTCAGTCCTGCACAATAATATTATAACATTTAACCCCAAAATAGTCAAGTTATTTTTCAAATATTTTTATGACTTAACGTGAACAAGCGATGAATCCTCGGACTGCAAACACAAGTACCTTGGAAATGCGCGTATTTTTCAAAAGCAGTCGGGTTCATAGTTGCGCAATTCTGCGGCGTACTCGCCCAAATGCGACGTGCATTATTGCGCCTTGCGTAAGCCCTAACTTATCTTAACTTTGCGAAATTGTGGTCTAAATAAGCGTATGCACTACAATTAATACTCGCCATAATACGAAAGTATTGCGTATTTTTAAAACATCACGTAAGTCCTATTTTAATATTGAAACTTACTGAAAGGAGTTCTAATGTTTGAATATACAAAATTGATTAGTAAAGAGTTTCTCAAGGAGGGCAAAGTTTCTGAGATGTTTAGCGTCCACCCTGATTGTGAAGATCGTTTATTGAATGAGGTTCAATTAATGGAAAGTTTGCTAGACAATCCTCAATATAGCGATAACGCACAAAAGAGATTAACTCATTTAGTCTATAAATTTTTTGAGGGTTATGTAGAAAGCTTCGATCAAAATCCAGAAGACTTTGTAAATTATATTTTGCATATCAATCAACTATCGGAACCGACTAAACTAATTAGTAAAGAGTTTCTCAAGGAGGGCAAAGTCTCTGAGATGTTTAGCGGCTCACCACATTGTGAGACTCATCTATTGAACAGAGCCAAGGAATTGGAGAATTTGTTAGGCGATCCTCAATATAGCGATAACGCACAGCAGGAACTAACCGAGTTAGTTAATGAAGTTATCCACGGTGTTTGTGAATCTTTTCGTGAAAATCCTGAGATATTTATCCAATTTCTCACGAACTTTTGCCGACGATCATAATGACACCCACACCAAGATAAAAGCGATGTAGGACAAAGAGATGGGCAAAAACACCACCGATCAGGCGGTAACGAGGGGACTTAACCCGAATGGTGAAATGAAGCCATCGGGTGTGGAGTGGATTAGGGATATCCCAGCGCATTGGAAAGTCAGAAGACTCAAACACGTTGCGAAGATACTACCAAGTAATGTTGATAAACACATTTATCCGGATGAGATCCAGGTCAGATTATGCAATTATACAGATGTTTATTACAACGACTATATTACAGTTGATACCGTTTTGAAAAAGGGGAGTTGTAAGGAAAGTGAGTTTACGAAATTTGCTTTGAGGAAAGGTGATGTTATAATTACCAAAGATTCTGAGACCCCAGATGATATTGGCGTTCCAACTTATGTCAAAGGCGATTTGGACCGTGTTGTCTGTGGTTATCATTTAACGATGATTAGACCACTTGCTTGCCATGGGGAGTTCATTTTTAGATTTATTCAATCCGATAGGACGAGAAGATATTTTGAGGTAAATTCAAATGGAATTACCAGATATGGCTTGGGAAAATCATCAATCGAAAATCTACTCTTACCCATACCTTCTGATTCTGAACAAACCCAAATCGCCAACTTCCTCGACCGCAAAACCAAACAGATTGACGAGCTCATCCGCATCAAAGAACGACGGATAGAACTGATGCAGGAACAACGCACCGCACTGATAAATCAGGCGGTGACAAAGGGACTTGACCTGAGTGTGGAAATGAAACCGTCGGGGTTAGAATGGATTGGGGAAATACCGAGGCATTGGGAAGTTATAAACACAAAATACCTATTTCGGTTGGTTACAGAGCCAGCACCGAAAAACAATGACTATGAACTTTTATCAATCTATACAGAGATTGGTGTTAAACCCAGAAAAGAGTTGGAAGCAAGAGGAAACAGGGCGACGACGACAGACGGATATTGGCTGGTCAAAAAAGGTGACTTCATCGTCAATAAACTTCTCGCGTGGATGGGGGCAATTGGTTTGTCTAATTATGAAGGCGTAACAAGTCCTGCTTATGACATTTTGAGAAAAAGTCGTCCTCTAAATGAACGTTTCTATGAGTATTTGTTTCGATGTGGACTTTATTTTACAGAATTCAAAAAACGGTCAAGAGGTATCATGGAAGTTAGATTGAGGTTATATTTTGATCAGTTTGGTCAAATCCCTTTAGTGTTTCCGCCTGTTGACGAACAAAATGAGATTGTTGACTTCCTTGACTACAAAACCGGACAGATTGACGAATTGATAGCCGCAGAGCAGCAAAAAATCGAACTCCTGAAAGAATACCGTCAATCCCTCATCTCCGAAGCAGTGACCGGCAAAATAGATGTCCGAAACGAGGTATAGACGATGCGGACGTATACAGAAACAGATTTTGAAGACCACATCGAACAGCACCTAAATTCATCGGACTACCAGTCGTTACAACCTGCCGCTTATGATAGAAACCTCTGTCTCATTCCCAATGAGACGCTGCAATTTATTCAGAATACACAACCCAAAGTGTATCAGAGACTGGAACGCCAGTACGGTGCCGACACACCCGCTAACCTCCTCAACCGTGTGAGTAGAGAGATTACGCGGCGTGGGGTGCTGGACGTGCTGCGGAAAGGGGTTAAGGATCGGGGTTGTGATTTTAAACTGACCTACTTCCAACCCTCAAGTGGCATGAACCCCGACCATCAAAAACTTTACGCCCAGAACCGATTCTCCCTCATTCGACAACTGCATTATTCGCAACGGAACGAGAAATCGCTTGATATGACCCTGTTCCTCAACGGTTTGCCACTGGTGACGATGGAACTGAAGAACAGCCTCACCGGTCAGGTTGTCGCCGATGCGGAGAAACAGTACCGGACAGATCGGGATTCACGGGAGCCGTTGTTCCGATTCAAGCGGTGTCTGGTGCACTTTGCGGTGGGCAACGAGAAGGTTTCTATGACAACCCGGTTACAGGGTGGTACGACGCGGTTCTTTCCGTTTAACAAGGACATCGAAAATCCTGTAAATCCCGACGGGCACAAGACTGCCTACCTGTGGGAGGATGTCTTGCATCCGGATAACCTCATGGCACTCATCGACAACTTTATCCATGAGCAGGAGACCACAGAAAAGGTTTATGACTCCAACATTAACGCCGTGAAAGATGTGAAACACCGCGTACTCGTTTTCCCGCGATACCATCAGCTGGATGTGATTCGTCAATTGAAAGCGGCTATCGTCGCCGAGGGCGTTGGGCATAACTACCTGATTCAACACACCACCGGGAGCGGGAAATCGAACTCCATCGCATGGTTGGCACACCTGCTGACGCATCTGTATCGGTCGGAGGACGATACCCATCGTATCTTTGACTCCATCATTGTCGTGACGGATCGAGTCGTACTTGATAGACAACTTCAAGAAACGATCAAGCAGGTAGAACAAGTTGAAGGTGTAGTTTATGCCGTTGATAAGAACTCAGCGCAGCTCAGAGATTATCTCGAATCCGGCAAAAGCGTCATCATCTCAACAATTCAGAAGTTCAGTGTGATTGCTGAGGAGATCGGCAAACTCAAAAGCAGGACCTTTGCTGTGATTATCGACGAAGCACACTCCTCACAGAGCGGTGAGGCTGCAAAAGACCTCAGAGTCTCGCTTTCAAAAGGAGTTGAGGAAGACATAGAAGATGATGACCCCGACGAAGTAGAATCAGATATAGATGCCAAAATCCTTGAACAGATGGAACAGCGTAGAATGCAGGAGCATATCTCCTATTTCGGTTTTAGCGGCACGCCGAAAAACAAGACGTTAGAACTCTTTGGACGGAAGGACGCAGAAGGGACATTTGTCCCGTTCCACGTCTATTCCATGCGCCAGAGTATCAGCGAAGGGTTTACACTGGACGTGCTACAGAACTATACTACCTTTAAGAGATATTTCCAACTCGTCAAGCGTGTTTCAGAGGATAAAGCGTATGAGAAGGCGCGGACGCTCCGGACACTCACCAATTATGTTGATCTACAGCACTACAGTATTGAGACCAAGACCCGAATTATGTTGGAACACTTCACCGAACACACGGCAAAAACGATAGAAGGGAAGGGGCGGGCGATGCTGGTTACGCCGTCTCGACGCCACTGCGTCAGATACAAATTGGAGTTCGACAAGCAGATGCGGGAGATAGACCTGCCCTACGACTGTCTGGTAGCGTTCAGCGATACGGTACACGACACCGACAACGGGGTGGATTACACGGAAAACGGGATGAATTCCTTGCCACCCGGGACTTCCATTGCGGACAGTTTTAAGAGTCCTGAATACCGGATTCTGATTGTGGCGAATAAGTTTCAGACGGGTTTCGATGAGCCGCTCCTGCAGACGATGTACGTGGATAAGCGGTTGGATGGGCTGCAGTGTGTCCAGACCTTGAGCCGTCTGAACCGCGTCGCCACCGGTAAGACGGATACGCTGGTCCTCGACTTTGTGAATGAACCCGATCAGATACAAGAGGCGTTTCAGCAATACTATCAGACGACAGGGCTTGCGGAGGAGACCGACCCGAATCGGTTGTATGACTTACAGAGCCAATTGGACGGTTTTGATCTCTATGATGAGAAGGTCATTGATCAATTCTGTCGGACCTTTTACGAATCTGATCGACCGGATGCGTCTCTACAGGGCATCCTTGATAGCGTCGTCGAGAAATGGTTGGAACTTGAAGACATAAATGAGCCGGAGGCGTTTCGCTCTACCTTGCAGAGTTATATTCGCCTCTATGGATACATTTCGCAGTTGATTACCTTCACCGATGTAACGTTGGAAAAGTTGTATATCTTCGGTCGTAGTTTAAACAAGAAACTCCCGAAACGGGAACACTCAGATTTACAGGGTGTCCTTGAGGCTGTGGACTTGGACTCATTTCGTATCCAGAAAACATACGACAGTCTACAACTCTCCCTTGAAGCGGAGGATAGCGAAGTTCCAGGAATTGGCAGCGATGTCGCTACTGTCAGGGACCCGGAGCAGGATTTCCTCTCTAATATCATTGACACGCTGAACAGTGTCCATCATACAGATTTTACTGCAGAGGATAAGGTTGACCTTGCGAGCATTCACCAAAAAGTGCACGAAAACGAGGAACTTCGGCAGGTGATTGAGGGAGATAATACGGAGACCAACAAACGCTACAAGTTTGAGCAGGTGATTGATGACATTTTATTCGGTTTCATTGATAGTAAACTTGACCTCTATAATAAATTAACGCAACCGGAAATCAAGGCAGATCTCATGCATCAACTCTATCAAGCCTATCTTGACCAGCCGTCCGCTGCTGCGCGAAGGGACGATTAGGGTGAAGTCGATTGAATGGTTATACCTTTATGACACAAACTAACAGTTTGTGCTACAAAAGAGTGTCCGCGTTTTTACGTCGGGTGCGTCTCGTATAGATTTTATTGTATAATCCTGTAAATCCTGATTCTGACAAATACCAACCGCCGATAGCCGACCACCAGTTCTAAACCGAGTCCCCTAATTTAATCTTTTCCTTGACTGCATGAACCAGATGCATTATCATTGTAGGTGTGGTTACGGTGGCTTACCTTAAAAAATAAATATCGTAAAAAATAAAAAAGGAGAATTCTTGTGCAAGAACTCCATGAACTGATTACACAGCAACCCTACACACGTCTCATCACGCCGAAGCGCATCTTGTATGTAATCCTGGGGCTGATCCTCTTAGGATGCATGGCGACGAGTTTTTATATCGTTGAAGCAGATGAGATAGCGGTTGTGCTGATGTTTGGCAAATCCGTCCGGCAAGCCGAACCCGGACTCCACTTCAAGTTACCGCTCGGTATTGAGAGATCCCTTAACGTTCCTGTGCGGAAGGTCTTTAAAGAAGAATTCGGGTTTCGGACGCTTCGGGCAGGGATTCGGACGCAGTATGACACCCGTGACTACGCGGCGGAATCCCTCCTGCTAACTGGAGACCTGAGCATTGCTGATGTCGAATGGGTGGTGCAGTATAAAATCAAGGACCCAGAGCGTTTCCTGTTTTCTGTGAGAAATCCGCAACGGGCTTTACGCGACCTCTCGGAATCGGTGATGAGCCGAGTCGTTGGTGATCGGACAGTGACGGAAGTGTTAACTATCGGTCGTATTGAAATCGCCGCAGAAGTTGAGGAACACCTTCAACGCTTGTTGGATCTCTACGAGACCGGATTAGATGTGGCGACGGTGACTTTGCAGGATGTGAATCCACCGGAAGCGGTGAAATCCGCCTTTAACGCCGTTAATGAGGCGAAACAGGAGAAAGAGCGATTAATCAACGAGGCGTGGCGCGATTACAACCAATCCGTTCCGAAAGCCAAAGGTGTGGCAGCACAAAGGATTTCGGAGGCACAGGGTTACGCACTGAAACGGGTTAACGAAGCGCAAGGCGATGCGGATCGGTTCAAGGCGATTCGTTCGGAGTATCAAAAGGCGAAAGAGGTTACCCGTCGTCGTCTGTATCTGGAAGCGATGCGGGAAGTGTTGCCACAGGTGAAAGAGATTTATGTCATTGACGGTAACGCCAACATGCCTATTCCAATCTTGCAACTCAAAGAGTAGCGCGGCTACAATACAAAAGGAGTGTTCCGATGCTATCGAAAAAAGTCATTATACCGTTGATTGTCATTGTCGTTCTTGTAGCGCCGCTTGCTTTGGGAATGTTCTACGTCGTCTATGAAGGCGAACAGGTCGTCATTACCGAGTTTGGTCGTCCTATTGGGCAACCCATCGTTACCGCAGGTTTGAAAGTGAAGACCCCATTTATTCAGCAGGTTCACCGTTTCGAGAAACGTGTGCTTGAGTGGGACGGTTCGCCGAATCAGATTCCGACGAAGGACAAGCGGTTCATCTGGTTGGATACCACGGCGCGCTGGCGCATTGTGGATGCGCTCAAGTTCTATCAGGCACTTGGGACAGAGCAGTTTGCGCAATCTCGCTTGGATGATATTATTGATTCTGCGGCGCGCGATTTGGTGACGGCGCAGCTCCTCATTGAGGTCGTGCGGGATTCAAATCGGGTCTTAAGTCTGGATATGGAAGCTCTTGAAGACGAGGAGGGGCAATCCGGCGAACCGTTGGAAGAAATTCAGATTGGTAGGGAGCGGATTACACGGATGATTCTCGAAAAGGTTCAGGAAACCGTCCCACAATTCGGCGTTGAACTCGTTGATGTTCGGATAAAACGCATTAACTATGTAGACGAAGTCCGCAAGAAGGTCTTTGACCAGATGATTTCTGAACGGCAGCGTATCTCTGAGAAGTACAAGTCTGAAGGTGCGGGTGAAGCCGCCGACATCATGGGGCAGAAGCAAAAGGAATTAGAGCGGATACAATCCGAAGCCTATAAGGAAGCCGAGCAGATTAAGGGGGATGCCGATGCCAAGGCTATCCAGATTTACGCCGAAGCACACGGTCAAGATCCGGAATTCTTCGCTTTTATCCAGACCTTAGAGACCTATCGTCAGACAACAGGTGAGCGTACGAAACTCATTCTGACGACGGATAGCGACCTCTATCGGTATCTTAAGAACAGCCAAACACTCAGACGTTGATAGTAGCGGTTAGTGAATAACGATTAGCGAATAGCAATTAGCAATTGGTTTTTAGTTAAGAGGCTCCCTTGTAACCATGACCCTCTTAACTTATAACTTATAACTTATAACTTATAACTTATAACCGATAACTACTTTGCGTGAACGTCGACTCTCTCCCCTTAGTTTAAAAGCGGTTTGTATCGGACTCGTGCTGATTCCGGCGAATGCGGTGTGGCAGATGATGGGGCTGCGCTGGGACATCGCGCACATGTCGATGATCTCGCTGCTCTATAACACCATCACGCTCCTGTTCGCGCTGACCCTCATCAACCGCTTCACGAAAAAATACGCACCGCACCTCTCGCTCTCTGCTGGCGAACTCCTAACAATCTATGTAATGCTCTGCCTTTCGACTGCTATCGGTGGGCACATGTGCGTGCAGATCCTCCTCCCGATTATCAGTTACGCCTTCGCCTACGCAACGCCGGAAAACGATTGGCAATCCCTCTTTTGGCACTACATCCCGTCATGGACATCCGTTAGCGATAAGCGCGGACTCGCAAACTTTTTCGATGGCGGTTCGACGTTCTACCCACACCTGGGGGCATGGACAACGCCGCTGTTGTGGTGGGGACTTTTCCTCGCTGCACTCTTTTCCGTGATGCTCAGCATCAACTTCATTTTCCGAAGGCAGTGGACCGAGAATGAGAAGTTAAGCTATCCGCTCATTCAACTACCGCTTGCGATGGCGAATCCGAGGAGTGGGTTTTTCCGCAGCAAGGCGATGTGGGTTGGGTTTGGGGTCGCCGCTGCCATCGATCTCCTCAACGGCGTCAATTACCTCTTCCCGCAAGTGCCACGCCTCAGCGGTATCCGCGCCTACGACATCGCCGATTTCTTTACTGTGCGTCCGTGGAATGCGATTACGTGGTTTCCCGTTGGCATTTATCCGTTCGCCGTTGGACTCGCCTTTTTCATGCCGCTGGAGTTGTCGTTCTCCTGTTGGTTCTTTTACCTCTATTGGCAAGCACTCCGGGTGTTAGGGAGTGCCGTCGGTGTGTCGTCACCGTTTCCTTACGCAGAGGAACAGTCTTTCGGGGCATATCTCGGTATCGGTGTGATTGCTATCTGGAGTGCGCGGCGGTACTTAGGGCAGGTGCTCCGTAGACTCCTCGGTATGAACAATACACTGAAGGATCAAGATGAACCGATCTCTTATCGGGCGGCAGTGATTTGGATGGTGGTGAGTATCGCTTTCCTGATTGGGTTCTGTTATAAGATGGGAATGTCGTTATGGGTGATTGCGACCTTCTTTGGACTTTTCTTCGGCTTAGCGACAGGGATTACGCGGATGCGCGCTGAACTCGGTTCACCCGTCCACGACCAGCACTATGCCGGTCCCGACAGAATGATGTATTCTGTGTTCGGTGCGAAACGGCTTGGTGCCAGCAATCTGACCGGCTTGGCGTATCTCTACTTTTTCAATCGTGCCTACGATTGCCTCTTGATGCCCCATCATCTCGAAGGCTTGAAGATAGCAGAGCGCGCCAACATTGAAAACAAGACTTTCGCGAAGGCGGTGATTATCGCCATCGGTGTGAGTATCGTTGCCACAATCTGGGCATACCTACACGTCTCGTATCAGGACGGTGTCTATACGGCGTGGGCGGGTAGAGAGACCTTCAGTCGGCTCGGCAGAAGGCTCGTCCAACCGGCGGGTCCCGATACCGCAGTGTTGAGTGCAATCGGTATCGGAACGGTTATGGCGATTCTTTTGGCTTTCCTACGCGGGCGATGGATGTGGATGCCGTTCCATCCAGCGGGTTATGCCGTCACGAGTACCTTCACGATGAATTTCTTCTGGTTTTCCCTGCTTGTGAGTTTCATCTTGAAATGGATTATTACCAAACACGGCGGCATCGGCGGTTTTCGGAGGGCAGCCCCGTTTTTTCTCGGTCTCGTGTTAGGTGAGTTCGTCGTGACGACCTTCTGGGGTACGGTGGCGATTCTGTTCCGCGTGGAGACGTATATTACGATTAATTTGTAGGAATTGGTTGTCGGCTATCAGCGATCAGGGCGTTCCGCTGCGCTCCACTCTCGGCAGTCAGTAATACATTGTGGGAATGGTAAACATCCGCAACAGCCACAATGTTCTCTTTACTGAAGGTTTCCGACAGCCGACAGCTAATATGCTGATGGCTATTCTTCTGACCGCTGAAAGCGCAGCGACCTGACCGCTGACCGCTACTCAATCGACTTCCCACTCCTCCAAACCGAGGGGCATTGGGTTAGGACGTTCCGTTGTGCTTTCTATCTTGACGTGTTCACCCGTTTCCGAAGATTTATCGAAAGCGAGCATCACCTCAAGCACATGATACGCCAGTGAACCGTTCGCACGGTGTGTCCGTCCTGAACCGATCGCCGATGCCATATCAATCGCACCAATCATCCGGGCGTTATCTGGAAAAGCGAGCGCTTGATCTTCCCACTCCCCCCGTTCTTGAGCGACTCTCACGGGACCGCCGAATCCGTTTGGATCGGGGACTTGTAGGGAACCGGTTTCGCCGTAGATTTCGATGCACGGCAGGCTGTGTCGCCAAATATCAAAACTCATTATCATTGTGATAATCGCGCCGTTCTGAAATTCGAGCGTACCGGTGAGATGGGTCGTTATTTCAACAGGGATACGTAAGCCGTTTAACGCTTGACTTGTTGCGATGCGTTCCTCAAACCCCTTTGTCGTGATTGCTGCGACGCGTTTAACGGGACCGAGGATATTGACGAGTGCTGTTACGTAGTAAGGTCCCATGTCCAGCATCGGACCGCCGCCGATGTCGTAAAAGAAAGCGGGGTTCGGATGCCAGCCTTCGGGTCCGTGTCCACACATGAACGCCGTACCGGCGATAGGTCTGCCAATTTTCCCTGCGTCCAGTGCTTGCCGAGAGGTCTGGATGCCTGCGCCGAGGAAGGTATCGGGTGCGGATCCGACGCGAAGTCCTTTTTCTGATGCGGTGTCAATCAGTTGCTTTGCTGTCTCGATATCTACACCGAGCGGTTTTTCGCTGTAGACGTGCTTTCCTGATTCCAAAACTTGGAGACCGACATCCACGTGCGCTCTCGGAATCGTGAGATTCACGACGAGTTCAATCTCATCGTCTGCGAGCAATTCGTCAACCGTGCATGCCTGACAATTGTATTTCTCGGCTTGTGCGTGTGCGGCTTCCATACGGAGATCCGTACAGGCTTTGATTTCTAAGACTTCGGTTTTTCGTGCGCCTTCAAAATAGGCACTGCTGATTGTACCACAGCCAATAATTCCAATGTTCATGTATTTGATTGCCTTTCAGATAGTTTGTCGATTTTTCAAGTGTGTTGATGAGGTTTTGCTTTCAATCCAACTCAATCCATATAATTACAAGCAGCCCAGTTTGTAGTAGTGCGATTCATCGCACGTCGCAAAACACGAACGCGCAATGAATTGCGCGACTACGAACAAAAGTTATATACCATATCCATAGCATAAGTCGCGTGTGGACTTGCGGGACAATGTATTACATTCTTGTTTGAGACGGTGTGTACTGCCCCGAATAAATTCGGGCATCCAGAATCTTCATGAAACTGCACCTGCTGCCTTCAGAGAATCTGATAGATAGGGTCTAATCTATCTCCCATTCTTTCAATCCAGTTGGGACTGGATCAGGTCGTTCCGTTGTGCTTTCGATGACGACGTGTTCACCCGTTTCGGAAGACTTATCAAAAGCGCACATCACCTCAAGCACGTGGTATGCTAATGCGCCGTTTGCGCGATGCATGCGTCCCGATTGGATCGCCGAGACCATATCAATCACGCCAATCATCCGTGCGTTGTTCGGGTAAGGGATTTCCTCTGCTTCCCAGTTGCCGCCTGCGGGACAGACATTGACGGGACCCCCAAATCCGTTTGGATCGGGAACCGTCATTGAACCGGTTTCGCCGTAGATTTCGATGCACGGGAGACTGTGCCGCCACATATCGAAGCTCATAATCATTGTGATAATCGCGCCGTTCTGGAATTCGAGCGTGCCGGTGAGGTGGGTCGTGATTTTGACAGGGATACGCAAACCTCGAACGGCTTGGCTTGTCGCGACGCGTTCTTCAAACGCTTTCGTCGTAATCGCCGCGACGCGTTTAACGGGACCGAGGATATTGACGAGTGCTGTTACGTAATAGGGTCCCATATCCAGCATCGGACCGCCGCCGATGTCGTAATAGAAGGCGGGATTCGGATGCCAACTTTCGTGTCCATGCCCGCACATAAAAGCCGTGCCAGCGATGGGTCTGCCGATTTTCCCTGCGTCCAGTGCTTGCCGAGAGGTCTGGATGCCTGCGCCGAGGAAGGTATCGGGTGCAGAGCCGACGCGGAGTCCTTTTTCCGCTGCGGTGTCAATCAGTTGCTTTCCGCTTTCGGTGTCCACGCCAAGCGGTTTCTCGCTATAGACGTGTTTCCCGGCTGCTAAGACTTGCAAGCCGACTTCAACGTGCGCTCTCGGAATGGTCAGGTTAACGACGAGTTCAATCTCTGGGTCTGCGAGCAATTCATCGACGCTGCAGGCGTGAGCGTTATATCTTTCTGCTTGTGCCTGTGCGGCTTCTATACGGAGGTCCGCACAGGCTTTGATTTCTAAGATGTCGGTTTTTCGCGCCCCTTCAAAATAGGCACTGCTGATTGTTCCACAGCCAATGATTCCAATGTTCATATTTTTAACTATGGGCTCCTGAGCTGCCTTCCACTTCGTTTCAGGCAGGTTTTAGGTTAATTCGAGCGTGATTAAGGGTGTGTACGGTCTTAAATATGTTAACACAAGGACTATATTTTCGCAAGTTGCATGGGAAGGGCGTAGGTGCTTCGGTCAAAAAGGCGTTGGCAATTGCCTATAAGTGTAGTATAATCTGATATTGAAACTGTCTTGGTCACGACACAAACTGTCCGGAGGTATTCAGCATGAAACAGCAAAAGCATCGGAAACCCGCGCGTAATTTTACGATCAGAAAAGGTGGATACATCACTAAGTCCCAACTCGGAAAACGTGGCACGATTCTCTCTGAATCACGGCTCCTTGATTTTGAAGTCGAAAAAAGAAAAGTAAGGAGAACGATGGGCGGTGTTACTGTGATTACAATAGAGGATTTAAACGCAGTTCGGCTCTTTCGTTACAATGATATTGAGAAAGCGGAAAAAGAATTGATGCTTGAGAATTTCCACGATGTCTCAATGCGAAAAAGATTCTGTGAGATTTGGAATATAGAAATGGAAGTCCATCCCGACACCCACTTCTCGCACGAAGAATTGTTGAGGCGTGGACATTGGACCCCCGAACGCGTAAATAGATTCTTGTCGTCTGAGTTTTTCGCTATGACCTTTTTAGGCGGGCGCTTAACCTATCCAATTTATCTGAAATCCGATGTTCGCAAAGTCGAACGTTCAGACGATTTCAAAATATTGTGGCAAACCGAGAAACAGCAGAAAGCTGCAGCACGCAAGGCAGTGCGTGAGAAAGAAAAAATCACCCAGACACGGCTCATCTCTGAACGTGGTTGGACAAAAGGTCTCATCGGCGAATTGTTAGGCGAACCAGATGTTTTTGTGGATAATCCGCATTATAAATCTGCGGCTCCCATGCGCTTGTACTTTCTGGATCGGGTTAAACATATTGAGCAAACAAGCGATGTGTTTAAATCGCGGCGGAAGGATCGGCAAAAATCCCCCATCAAGAGGAAAAATCACTAATAACCAAAAACTAAAAAGCCATAATTTACCAAAAAAACAATTGACAAACGACAGATTTGTTGCTATGATAATTGGCAATTGAGGCGAAATTGGTTGTCGGTGCAACGAAGCATCGGCTAACGAGGATCCAACACATTATAGCCCCTTGGAATGGAGAAGTGAGTATGGGAAACCGAATTGAAATCGGGAACCTCAGTATAGATGAAGATTTGTACGCATTGGTAAGAGATGAGATCGCACCTGGCACCGGGATAGAATCGGATGCCTTCTGGAAGGCGTTTGGTGACATCGTGGCAGCGTTCGCACCGGAAAACAAGACACTCTTAGACAAACGCGATGCCCTCCAGCAGCAGATTGATGACTGGCATCTCGCACGTCAAGGTGAACCGATTGACAGTGAGGCGTATAAGGCGTTTCTTACTGACATAGGCTATCTACTCCCTGAAGGACGAGACTTCACTGTGATTACCGAGGACGTTGACATAGAGATTTCACTCATCTCCGGTCCGCAACTCGTTGTGCCGACCGATAACGCCCGCTATGCGCTAAACGCAGCGAACGCACGCTGGGGAAGCCTCTATGACGCACTCTACGGGACCGACGTGATTGACGAATCGGAGGGTGCAACGCGGAGTGCTACCTATAATCCCGCTCGAGGTGCGAAAGTCATCGCGTACACAGAGGATTTTTTAGATGAGATGACTGGACTGGAAACGGGCAGTTTTTCTGACGTTACCCAATTTTCCCTCAAAGCCGTTCAGGACGCGCAACAGTTACGCGCAACACTCGCTGATGGCAGTGAGGTTGGCTTGGCGGATCCCTCCAAATTCGTCGGGTTCACACAAAACAACGGTGAACTGACTGCGATTCTCCTCCGAAATCACGGACTCCACATCGAGATACGAATAGACCGAGCGCATCCGGTTGGCAGAGAACATCCTGCCGGTGTCTACGATGTTATCCTTGAGTCTGCAATCACGACGATCCAAGATTGTGAGGATTCTGTGGCTGCTGTAGATGCAGCGGATAAGGTGCGCGTCTATAGCAATTGGAACGGGATTATGAAGGGGACACTGGAGACGACGTTTGAGAAAAACGGCGAAATGCTGACGCGTCGTCTGGCACCTGACAAAACCTTTACCGCACCCGACGGCAGCGACTTGACATTGCCGGGGAGAAGTCTCCTCCTGATTCGGAACGTTGGGCTCCACATGTACACCGATGCCGTCACGACTGCCGACGGTGAAGAGGTTCCAGAAGGTATCCTTGATGCGATGGTAACCTCTTTCGCCGCTATGCACGACATCCAAGAGGCAGGTCGCCACGCGAACAGCAAAACTGGGAGTATCTACATCGTCAAGCCGAAGTTCCACGGACCTGAAGAAGTGGATATGACAATTCGGATGTTTGAGTGGATAGAGTCAGCACTCGGACTCCCAACGAATACCATTAAGATCGGGATCATGGATGAGGAGCGGCGGACGACTGTCAATCTCAAAGAGGCGATTCGCGTGGCACAGGAACGACTCGTCTTTATTAACACCGGATTCTTGGATAGAACGGGTGACGAAATCCATACGAGCATGGAGGCAGGCGCGATGATCCCCAAAATGGAGATTCGCGACGAACCGTGGATGCTCGCTTATGAGGATTGGAACGTCGATATCGGCATTGAGACGGCGTTGCTCGGAACCGCACAGATTGGCAAAGGGATGTGGACGAAACCGGATCAGATGGCTGAGATGGTCGAAGCGAAGGTAAATCATCCTTTGGCGGGCGCGACAACCGCATGGGTGCCGTCCCCGACTGCTGCAACGCTGCACGCGATGCACTATCACCGGGTGGATGTCGGCAACTGGATAAAGGAATTGGCTGCGAGGCAGCGTGCCAGCATGGAGGACCTGCTCACACCGCCGTTGTTAGAGGAACGCCTGTTGCGATCCGATGAGATTCAGCGTGAGTTGGACAATAACGCCCAAGGCATCTTAGGGTACGTCGTCCGATGGGTTGATCAAGGTATCGGCTGTTCAAAGATACCTGATATTAACAACGTCGGTTTGATGGAGGATCGGGCGACGCTACGGATTTCGAGTCAACATATCGCCAACTGGTTCCACCATGGGATCGTTACAAAGGAACAAGTAACTGAGACGTTCCAACGGATGGCAAGGATCGTTGACGAACAGAACGCTGGTGACCCGAATTATCGGGACATGGCACCGAATTACGACGAGAGTGTCGCCTTCCAAGCGGCTTTAGACCTGGTTTTTAAAGGGTGTGAACTCCCGAACGGATATACGGAGTTTGTACTCCATCCGCGTCGACGAGAGGTTAAGGCAGGCGGCTAATAATGTGTGATATTCCGCTTTTTCCGTCAATATTGCACCCTCTGGATGCTCAAACAAGTTTGGGTATCCTCCAACTCGCTCTTCTCTGTTTCCGCTGGCGAGATTTCCTAATCTCGCCAATCTTTCTTCTTATCTTTTAGGAATCCAACCGATAAAATCTAATAGCATTATCTCGAAAAAGGTTTCGGACCTCTTCAGGCGAACAGCCTGAGACGGCTTCCCTGAGTGTCTGGACCCACTGCGGATAATCAGATGCTTGTGTGGAGACGGGCCAATCGCTGCCGTATATGACGCGATTGAAACCGAAACAACTAATCACATGTGCAATATACGGTTGGAGGTCAGCGGGGGTCCACGCCTCAAAGTCGGCTTCCGTTACCAACCCAGAGATTTTACAATGGACGTTCGGAAACCCCGCAAGCGTCTGGATCTCCTGTTTCCAAGGCTCAAAAAGTTGGTGCTTGATATCGGGTTTGCCGATGTGATCCAAGATGAACTGGACGTGCGGACACTGTTCCACGAGTCGAATCGCGTTGGCGAGTTGTGGATGGAAGATACAGAGGTCAAAACTCAATCCGTAGCGGGAAAGCACTTTAACGCCACGGACGAAGTCGGGTTGGACACAGAAATCAACGCTTTCGGATTGGATGAGCCTACGGATACCTTTGGCGAATGGATTCTCTGATAGTTTTTCGACGAAAGGTGCGACCTGTTCACCCTCTTCGAGCGGTGCCCAGGCAACGATGCCCTGAATCCGAGGTTCTACTGTCGTCGCAAGAGAAGTCACCCATGCCGTCTCTTTCAAGCCATCATCGGGGTGTGTATCGCATTGGACAAAAACGATAGATTCAATGTTCAGTTCGCCGGACGCTTCAGTGTAATCTTTTAGGAGATAAGGTCTGTTTAGGGCTGGAACTTCCGAAAGCCATGGGTATCTCAACTGTTCTGGGTGCCATAGATGAACGTGTGTGTCAACAATCGGGAATCTTTCCATTGCGTTGCTCCTGTTTCGTATCGGATTTACCTCTATCTTAAGGCACCCGTGTGAAATTGTCAATCGGTTTAAAATTGACGTTGACAACGCCAACAATAGCGTGTAGAATTTAAAGGGACGGGTTGAAAAAAGTTAGGATATGGTAAACTGAATACATATTCCAAACGGAGGCTTTAAAATATGGCGAAAAAATCTCGAATTGTTATGGTGGCAGGGAGCGCAAGTCATGGGAGTGGCGCGCATGAACATCCGGCGGGGTGTGCCTTTCTTGCCGATCAGTTGAACAAATTTTTTGACGGTGTGGATGTGGTCGTTTCACAGGGATGGCCCACAGATGCTGCGACTTTTGCTGATACAGATGCTATTATTGTTTATTCAAGTGGCGGTGCGAAGCACCTTAGCATTCCGCATCTTGACCAGATCGGTCAGTTGATGGCACAGGGTATAGGGCTTGCGATGTTGCACTTTTCAGTCGAGGTGCCGAAAGGTAAACCGGGCGATTGTTTCTTAGACTGGATCGGTGGCTACTTTGAACCTGGGCTTTCGGTGAATCCGTATTGGACGGCGACGTTTACGGAGTTTCCTGAACATCCGATAACGCGTGGGATGCAGCCGTTTTCACTGGAAGACGAATGGTATTATCACATGCGGTTTCGTGAGAATATGCAAGGGGTGACACCGATACTCAGCACCATCGCGCCTGCCTCAACGCTCACAAGACCTGATGGACCCCACAGCGGGAACCCACACGTCCGTGCATCGGTCGCAAAGGGTGAACCTCAGCATTTGGGATGGTGTGTGGAGCGTCCAGATGGTGGGCGTGGGTTCGGATTTACGGGTGGGCATTACCATCGGAATTGGGGGGATGACCAATTCCGTAGGTTCGTTCTTAATGGGATTGTTTGGACAGCGAAGGTGGAAGTCCCGGAAGGCGGCATCTCTACGCCGACACCAACTGAAGCGGAATTGAACGCGTATCTGTAGGCACGGTCCTATTTTATGAGTGCCGTTGAAAACCGTACCTACTGGTAAGGAGACAGACGTATGGACCAAGAGATACAGGATTATCTATTCGACTTACAGGGTTATCTCGTTTTAGAGAATGCGATCTCAGAAGAAGATCTGGAGAAAATGAACGCCTGGATTGACGCACACTGGGCGTACGTCGAGGCACCGTGGGCAGAAAACACCGAGGATAAACGGATCCCGCGCTGGATTGGGAACATCGAAACGCATACCTACAACATCGAAAACGGCGTGAATTTCCAGAATATCATTGAGGGTGGAGAGGTCTTCGAGAAGTTAATCGACCATCCGGCGTGGATTAATCTCGTGCGGAAATACGTCCATGAAGTCAATGGACTCTCGATCCACGAGAATTTCCTGAACGTCCGCGGTCCTGGCGGTTTCATTCATATCCACTGTGGCGGGCATGTCCCGCTCAGCTACCTAACGTTTCGACAAGAGCAGACGGGCGAATGGATGGTCGGGCAGATTAACGTCCTCATGGCACTCAACGATATTGGACCCGGAGACGGTGCCCCGGTGTTGGTGCCGGGGAGTCATAAATGCACAGAGATTCATCCGCGTTTGAAGGTCGATGGGAAAGGCTTGGTCTACGATGGCGTGAGTGGTAAGCCTGCGGGGACGGCGTTCGGAACGAAGGAAATCTATCTCAAAGCGGGCGATGTGGTGATGTTCACAGATAAAATTACACACGGATCGGCAGAGCGGACGAATGAAGGGTATCGCCGGTCGATTGTCTATCGTTACTCGCCGCGATATGTCCGTGAGCGTTTTGACTATCCGCATTCGGACGAATTGTTGGCACGTTTGACACCAGATCAGCGCAAGATTATCCAACCGACATCGATACGTCGTCCGCCACGGGTTGTGTAGCAACAATCGTGTTATTACCTAAAGAGGAGGTTTGATTATGCAAAAAATGGATTTACAAAAACAGGCGATCATGTTAATCGAACAACTCTCTACTGAAGAACTTAAAGAGGTTGTTGATTATCTTGCTGATCTCCAGGGTAAAGACGCAGCCAACATATTACCCACATTTCATGTCCAAGAGATTCCAGAGAAGGGACTTGGAACGTTTATCCACAAGCTTTTCAAACAGATCGGTGGGGTAGAACTCGAGATACCCCCTCGAGAACCAATGCGAGAACCGCCTCGCTTTGACTAAGATGCCAACTATGATTGTTCTTGATACTAATGTCGTCTCGGAGCTCATGCGGGACAGTCCTGACCAAGTGGTTGTGGATTGGTTTGATGCACAACATACAAACAGTTTATCTATAACTACCATTACACAAGCAGAGATTTTGACAGGTATTGAACTCTTACCTGGTGGAAGACGCAAAAATAATCTTTTTGAATTAGCAAACTATTTTTTTACATCCATATTCATTGGACGCGTTTTAGTATTTAATAGCATTGCAGCATCCGCTTACGCCGAAATCTTTGCCCAGCGGCAAGCAATAGGTAGACCTATTGGTCAATCTGATTGTCAAATCGCCGCAATCGCTCGTTCTTATGAAGCTGCTGTCGCGACGCGAAATATTACAGATTTTGAAGGGGTTGGAGTTGAACTCATTGATCCATGGACACGTCTATAACTGATTCCTGTGCCGATATGTCATCCGTCGCGGGTCGCGTAGCGTGTGAGGTTACTTCTCGAACGTTCTATTGATGGAGACTTTGGACAGATTGTTCCAATCTTTCTAAAAAATTTAAGGAGATTCCTAATGCTTACGGTTCAAGAGATAGAAGCGTCATTACCGAATCTTAGTCCTGATGAGCTGCAACGCATTGAGCGAGTTATTCACAATTTATATCGGGCTCGTCACGAGCATATTATCTATGATGATGACTATAATATCTGGACGGAACAGGATCAAAATTCAGTGGCGGCAGCGGTTTTTGAATTGCTTGATAAAGCAGAAAACTGACGGGATATGAAAAAAACACAAAAAGTGCTTTGGGGCGGACGTTTCAGCACAAGCCTCACTACAGAGACAGTCGCCTTCACACACTCCATTGAAGCCGACACACGCCTCATCGGATACGATATCTGGGGCAGCCAAGCGCATGCGATTATGCTTGCCCGACAAGGGATTATCTCTGATGCCGATCTGCGTGAGATTTTACGTTGGCTCCGAAAGGCAGAAGCGGATTTTCAGAACGGTGATTTTGTGCTTGATCCGAATAAAGAGGACGTTCACATGAACGTTGAGTCGTACCTGATTGAGAACGCCGGTCGTGAGTTAGGTGGTAAACTCCACACCGCTCGCTCTCGCAACGATCAAGTACTCGTGGATGCACACCTCTACATTCGGGACGAAATCCTCAATGTCCAGCGCGGTCTCTCAGCACTGTGTGATATATTCCTCCAAATTGCGAAGGAACACGCTGACACTGTGATGCCGGGGTACACGCATACACAGCACGCCCAACCGATTAGCCTCGGTTTCTGGGCGACGGCGTACGTGAGTATGTTCCTACGGGATCAGAAACGTCTACAATCTGCCTACCGGCTTGCCAATATGAATCCGCTTGGGGCGTGTGCTTTGGCTGGCACGACGTTCCCTATTGACCGAGCGTTGACAACAAAATTCCTCGGTTTCGATGCACCGCACGAACATGCGCTTGATGTCATCAGCAGCCGGGACTTTATCGCCGAGGTGCTTTTCGCGTTATCCCTTGTAATGGCGAACCTTTCGCGGATTAGTGAGGAAATCGTCTATTGGACGACCTACGAATTCGGGGTGGCGGTGCTTGACGATGCCTACAGTTTTGGAAGCTCCATCATGCCCCAGAAGAAGAATCCCGACATCGCCGAGCTTACGCGGGGTCGCACAGGACGCGTCTATGGGGCTTTGCTTGACTTGTTGACAAACCTCAAGGGACTGCCGATGGGTTACAACCGCGATTTCCAAGAGGATAAACCTCCATTGTGGGAAGCATTCGATATTGTGAAAGCGTGCCTCGGTCTCCTGCCGGAACTCCTCAGAACAACAGATTTCAAGACGGAACGGATGGCGGAATTGGCGAATGCGAACTTCGCAACGGCGACGGAGTTAGCCAATTATCTCGTCAAAGCGCATCGGCTGAGTTTTCGGGAGTGCCACGAGATTGTCGGGTGGCTTGTCGGAGAACTCGTAAAGCAGGAAAAAACGTTCGCTGACTGGGACCTCACACAAAAACTCTTGAAACAGAAGAACGTTGGGATTTCTATTGAGCAACTCAAGCAGATTCTGGATGCGGTGTCAGCACTTCGGAATAACCAGAGTCTTGGCGGCACTTCACCGAAAGAGGTTCGACGGATGATAGGCGAGTTTGAAGCGCAACTGGATGAGATTGCATCACAGATTGAGACGTGCCAGACGCAAATTGACGACGCGCACCGAGAAACGCTACGGATCATAGAGGAAGTTTTGAGAGAACCAGTTGAGATGGTGGTGTAATGGGATTTAGAGACGGTATTCCCAACAATTCTGAATTATTTGCGACAGCACTGAAAGTTTTAATTCATACAATTAGCACACACAAAGATGATGACTTTGTCCCATTGACGGAAGAGGATTACGACTCTCTTGTTGTGCTGTTGGGTGAATTAACGGACGTGGTACGTGGCGACGAAAATCATCTTTTTGCGCCCTTAATGGAATTCATTCTTGTGCTTATAGAAAAATATGATCATGCACACAATCCAGAGCTGGCCGCGCGTATTCAGACGGATAGAGCCAAACACGCCTCCAATACGGAAAACGATCTCGTTGCTGGGTGAAAAGGCTGTGAGCAGTTATGAAAACTTACCAGTGAAGAATAAGGAGAGAAAATTGAGAGACAGGTTAATTGTTGCTTTAGATACTGACGATGGTGAAGATATTGATCGGTTATCCGGGACACTTATGGACGTAGTTTCTTGGGTAAAAGTCGGTTTTCAGGCGTTTAGTGCCCTTGGCACTGAGGCTTTTCCGTGGTTGAGTAGGAGAGGACATAAAACCTTTCTTGACCTGAAATTTCACGACATTCCGAACACAGTCGCACGCGATGTCGGTACAATGACAAAACACGGCGCACAGATGATTAACATGCACGCCTCTGGTGGGTTTGAGATGATGGAGACAGCAAGAAAGCGCGCAGAAGATGTATCCGCCGAAAACAGTGTCCCGATGCCAATTCTGCTCGGTGTAACGGTTCTAACGAGTATTGACGAAAACGGCTTTCAGCAAAGTTTCGGTTCAGAACGGGGGCTTACAAAGCAGGTCGTCTATCTCGCCCAGTTAGCACAGGAAGCAGGATTAAGGGGTGTTGTCGCATCGCCGTTAGAGATCGAACCGATACGAAAAGCGTGTGGTGATAATTTTGTAATTGTCACGCCGGGTGTCCGTCCGGCATGGGCAGAGACTGGGGACCAGCGTCGCATTACCACACCCGCGGAAGCAATTCAACGCGGCGCGGATTACATCGTCGTTGGTAGACCGATTATTGAGGCAGACGATCCCTTAGAAGCTGCTGAAATGATTCTGGAGGAGATGAGAGAGGCATAATAGTATGAATATTATCTGTATCTGTTTGGACACGTTTCGTGCGGACATCATCGGCGAAGGTAAGAAGTATAGCCACGTACAAACGCCGAACCTTGATGCCTTGGCATCGGAGTCTGTCCGTTTCACACGCGCTTATGGTGAGGGACAACCGACGCTCCAAGTGCGACGCGCAAACTTCACGGGGATGCGGAGTTTTCCGTGGCGGTATAACTTCGATCGACGCGGGCATTGGCACCACGCACCCGGGTGGCATAAGATTCCACCGGAACAGGATACGATCGCTGAGATTTTACTCGAACGCGGGTACCTGACCGCACTCATTGCCGATACCTATCACATGTTCAAACCGACGATGAACTTCTCGCGCGGCTTTGCACACTTCGATTTTATCCGTGGACAGGAGTCGGATAACTGGCACAGCGGCGATCCGAGGTTGATTGAAGAACAACTCCGCAAGCATGTCCGTGAACCCATCAATTGGCAACGCCATGCCGGGCTTGTCAACTATTTGTTGTCGCAACGGCATCGACAGTCGGAAGACGATTACAGTTGTGCTCGCGTTTTCCGTGCTGCCGCCGACTGGCTTGAAGATAATCATACTGTCGGTCCGTTTTTCTTATGGGTTGACAGTTTTGATCCGCATGAACCGTGGGATCCGCCAAAGTCCTATGCAGATCGCTATTTTCCAGACTATTCAGGCAAGGATTTTATTACACCGGGGAGCGCGAACGAAGGCGACGGACCTACGGAAGATGAACGCCGTCGTATTGAGGCACTCTACCTCGGTGAAGTGACGTTCGTCGATAAATGGGTCGGTGTTCTCCTTGATAAGATAGCGCAGCTGCATATCGAGGACGAGACGTTGGTCGTCTTGATGTCGGATCACGGCACACAACTCCGCGACCACGGGAGCTTCGGGAAGGGACCGAACAAACTGCATCCGTTCAATACGCAGCTGAACCTGATGATACGGCACCCAGATGGACCGAATGACACAGATATTTCGGCGTTTGTACAGAACCACGATCTGATGCCTACGCTCCTCAATTTGCTTGATGTTCCATGTCGTTGGACGGATGGTGAGGATATGTGGCAACTCGTTACGCAGGAGAAAGCATTTCTCCGTGAGTGTATCATCACAGGTTGGGCAGGCTTTATTACGGGGAATGCCCGCGGCCGCGTCAGCGTACGCGATAATCATTGGAACTTCTGTACATCGGTAGGTTATAACGACGCGAACGGCGATGAACTCTTTGATGTCCGCAACGATCCAGAGGAGAAGGTGAACGTCGCGAGTGACCATCCAACGGTTGTGGCGGAACGGCGGCGAGATGTTGAAGCACTCATCGGGCAACCCTTACCGGGACATTTCATCGAGGTCTGTGATCCGGGACATGCCCCGATGACGCAATGGCTTCAGAAGAAATTGTCGGAGATGTAAAAGACTTGAACTAATTTATCGTTTTGCGTATAATACATTAAAACGGTAATCAAAAATCCACTATCTTTTTCGGTCTAACGCACAGACCGAAATTTGTGATAGAAAATTTGAAGGGAAAAATTATGGGAAGAAGAAGACGCTCCAGATCGCGTTATTGTAAAGGTGAATTGATTGAACGTGAGGACTTTTCTGAAGATTTAGCGGCGTTCAAATTCCGTGTTGATCAGCAGTTGCCATTTATACCCGGTCAATACGCTACAATCGGTTTTGAAGTTGACGAAAAGATTGTCCAACGTCCGTATTCGATAGTTTCCTCACCGCACGAACCCTTTATGGAGGTTTTCGTGGAACTGGTGCCGGAAGGTGCGACAACCCCTCTGTTTTGGGAACTGAAATTGGGCGACAGTGTATTTATTCGAGATCGCCTCGTTGGAAGATTCGTCTTGGACACGGAGAGTGGTATGACGCGTCATGTCATGGCGGGAACTGTCACGGGTGCTGCGCCGTATATTAGCATTGCGCGGACGCAGAAAATCGAGCAGGAACAGGGCAAGACGAGTCCACACCAGATCCTTGCAATCGTCGGTGCGAGCCGTTCGTGGGAGCTTGGATATTACATGGATGAACTCAACGAACTCGCTGCACAGGAAGAGTGGTTTAGTTTTGTTCCGACAGTGAGTCGTCCGTGGGAAGATCCGGACTGGCAAGGTGAGAGCGGACGTGCGGAAGATGTGGTTCGGAAGTACGGCGATCAGCTCGGCTATGACCACACGAATGCTGTCGTCTATGCGTGCGGACATCCACAGATGATTGAGAATGCGAAAGCGATCTGGGCGCGTGCGCGTTTCCCTGAAGAGCGGATTAAAGAGGAAAAATTCTTTGTGATGAAGGAAGAGTAGTCGGGTAGAAATCCACGCTTACAGAAATTTGACTTAAACAGCGACATTGCGCGGAGAGTTTCGCGTGGTGCCGCTGTTTTGCATGGATAGGTCGTTAGTTACTTCACTATAGCATTCATTTTCGCGGTAAGTGATAGTTTCAAGCGTGCTTTTTTTATTTTCTCAGCAAGTTTTTGAGCACTTTGGAAGTTAGGGTCGATTCTTAATGTTTCTGCGACAGCATGGGTCGCCGCTTTCAAATTACCTAACTCACAGTAGGCGCGAGAAAGGTTGTAGTGTGCGCTCTTGAGATTTGGGACAATTGCTATAGCACGTTCCAGATGCGGAATCGCTTTGTCGTATTCTCCATGCTTCACGTAAGCGTGCCCAAGGTGATACCGAGCATCAACGAGATCCGGATCAAGAGTTATCGCGTTTTGCAATGCATTAATGGCGTTCTGATATTCTTTCATACATATATAAGCAACCCCAAGGTGAACGTGGATATGCGTATTTTCAGTGGGAAAGAGTTGTGGACTCTCTTCTAAATCTGTATCAAGGTCTATGGCTTTCTGGAATGCCTCAATCGCTTCGATGTAACGTCTGTCATCTAAATACGCTTTGCCTTTATCGTGATAGACTTCCGTTATGGTGCCGTGGAGCAGCAACGCCGGTTGGTGTGTCGCATCAAGTGCCAATGCTGCCGTAACAGCCGTCCCTGCCTTCTCAAGTTCGTCCTGTTCGAGATAGGCGCGGCAGAGCGCGCAGTGCGCCCCTATAAAACTGGCATCCAGTTTTATGGTGGCTTCAAATTCACGGATAGCTCTGTCGTATTGTCCGGCTTCCAGATAAGCGATACCGAGGTTATAGTGTGCCTCTTTTATAGCGTTCATTTTAAAAAATAATTGCCTTGAGCTTAGATAATTTAAGGTTTATTTTACCAGATTTTCTCTAATTTTTCAAGGAAAAAACTTGTTGAGTCAGGTTCGGTTCTAAGGTATAATAGCATCGCGGATTTGGACTTAAAAAACGATTGGTGCTATCTATGCTGAGACGCTCCGTCCCCTTTTCTACGTCTGCTTCTCACCAGAAAATTCGTTGGCGGATTATTTGGCTTGGGCTTCTGCTGATCCCCTTCAATAACTATTGGGTCTTCGCATCGCTACGCTGGGATCAAGGCTTCCCAACGACGATGTCTCTCTTTTTTAATACCATCTTCGCACTCGCCGTCCTTGTAGCTTTCAATACACTCCTTCACCGATTCGCACCGCGTGCCGCACTCACCCAAGGCGAGCTACTAACGCTCTATGCCATGCTGTCTGTCGCCTCAGCCATCTGTGGGCACGACCTGTTTGAAGTAATTATCACCAATATCGCTACTGTCGGATGGCTGGCAACAGAAGAAAATGAGTGGAGCACACTTTTTCACCGTTATATCCCAGATTGGCTGGCATTGACGGATAAGAACAAGTTGACCGTCTATTTTACAGGCGAGTCGAGCCTCTATCTACAGCCACATCTCCAAATGTGGTGGAAACCTGTGCTGGCATGGAGCGGTTTTATCATCGTACTCCTTTCCACGACATTTTGCATCAACGTTATTCTGCGAAGGCAGTGGATTGAAGTCGAAAGGCTCAGCTATCCAATCATTGAGTTACCCTATCGGATGACAACGACGCGTTTCTTTCGGTCAAAACCGTTGTGGGTTGGGATAATTCTTGCAGGTGGGATAGATGTCGTGAACGGACTCCATTTTCTGTTTCCAAATTTTCCTGGACTCGGCGGCGAATTCTACGATTTACGTCCGCTCTTTACAACGAAACCGTGGAACGCGATTGGCTGGACACCAATTGTTTTCTTTCCATTCGTTATTGGAATGGCGTACTTCATCCCGCTGGATCTTTCCTTCACATTCTGGTTCTTCTACATTTTCTGGAAATTTGAGATGATTTTCGGTAGTATCGCTGGTTTGCAACGGATTCCAGGGTTCCCCTTCATTTTTGACCAGTCGTTTGGGGTCTGTGTCGGCGTGTTATGCATGGTGCTATGGAGTGCGCGGGACCATCTGAGGCGTGTTCTCAGGCAGGCGTGGCATCCCAACAGGGAAGCGGCAGCAAACGAACCGATCTCCTATCGTGCTGCGGTATTGGGACTCATCGGTGGGTTTCTGCTATTGGCGGGTTTTTGGTGGATGGCGGGCATGTCTTTGTGGGTCGCAGTCCTCGTTTTTGCCATCCATTTGACGACGGTGACCGTGATTACCCGCGTCCGTGCCGAATTGGGTCCACCGATCCACGATCTGCGTTCCATGGGACCCGATGTCCTGCTTCCTAAAATATTTGGACTGCGTCGGCTGGGTGGACAGAATTTGGCACTCTTTTCGCTCGTGTTCTGCTTCAATCGTGCGTATCGTGGTAACACCATGCCACATCAGTTAGAGGGTTTAAAATTAGCGGAACGCTCTCGGAGTTCGCCGCGACGGATTGCGATCGCCATGTTCCTTGCGATGGTGTTGAGTCCGTTTGCTGCGTTTTGGGGCGCGCTTCATATCGGTTATGAGAGTGGCGCAATTGAAGTTTGGTCGGGTTCTGTGTTTAATCGCACGCAGAGTTGGCTGACGAACCCGATGCCTGTGGATGTTCCGGCACTGATTGCCATGATTTTCGGTTTTCTGTTCGCCTTTGGTTTGACTTTGGTTCGACTCCGATTTTTCTGGTGGCCCCTGTATCCGATCGGGTATGCGATCTCTGGAACGTGGGCGGTGAATTTCTTCTGGTTTTCCGTCTTTATCAGCTACTTCATCAAGTTAGCGATCCTGCGTTTCGGGGGTGTTCGGACGTTTCGGCGAGTTGCCCCGTTCTTTTTAGGGCTGATTCTCGGAGAATTCTTGGTCGGGAGTGTCTGGGGCCTTCTCGGTATCTTCTTGGAAAAGCCGATGTATCGGTTTATTTGGTGAGTAGCTGTCAGCGAAGAACTAAATTCCGATGGCGTGTAAGTTTTCACTTGACAGCGGCACCTCAATTCTCTTAAAATGTAATCAACTTCTCGATGGCAATGGACAGCAATACGTTCGCAAATTGAAGGTTCATGGATTTCTATGGTACAGATACAGCAGCTGCGTCGGATAACAATATGGGGGGTCGGTTTAATCGGTGGTTCCATTGGGCTTGCACTCAAGAAGAACGGATTTCGGGGGCAACGCGTCGGGTTGGGACGGAACATCGGTAGGCTCGAAAATGCACTCGCACGGGATGCCGTTGATGTCGTAACAACAGCGGTAGAAGACGGGATTTCTGAAAGCGATCTCGTGGTGCTCTGTACGCCCGTGGATTTGATTCCAGAATTGGTGCAACGCATCGCTGAATCCGTTGTGCCGCAGCACCGGATTGTATTGACAGATGCCGGTAGCACGAAGTCTATGTTGGTGAAGTCAGTTGAGGCGTACCTACAGGCGCGCGGTTCGGATGCCCTCTCTTTTATAGGTGGACACCCAATGGCAGGTTCACACGAAACGGGTGTAGATGCGGCGTATGCAACGCTTTTTGAAAATGCGAAGTGTATTTTGACACCCACAGAAAACAGTGATCCTGATGCCTTGCAGCTCGTTAGAAGTCTTTGGGAATTCGTCGGTGCAGTGCCATATTTTCTTTCACCTGAAACGCATGACCACCTCATCGGCGCCGCAAGCCACCTACCCCATCTCATTGCGAGTATACTCACGAATACTGTTGCGAATGTCGAAACGGAAGAAGGTAAAGCGTTGGACTTTACAGCGACCGGCTTTCGGGATTCCACTCGTATCGCCGCCGGTTCACCTGACTTATGGACGGGTATTTTTACGCAGAACAGCGATGCCCTCTTAGCATTAATTGAGGATATCGTTGCCAATTTAACGGAATTCAAAACCTTACTGCAAACAGACAATCTTGCTGAGATTGAACGTGTGCTTGTCGAAGCACAGACTATCGTTAAAAAACGCAGGGAGATGTTAGGAGGCACATGAAAAAAAATCGACCTCAGGTGACGATTGCGATGGATGGACCCGCTGGGTCCGGGAAAAGCACGGTGGCTCGACGGATCGCAGAGAGACTTGGATTGCTCTACCTTGATTCTGGAGCAATGTACCGAGCCGTAACTTTATTGGCAATAGCGGATAGCCTACCAGCGGATAGTCCGAAGTTGATAGCGCAGGTGAAGATGTGCCATATTGAATTTAGAGATAACGGCAAAACGATCTTGCTCAATGCTGAAGATGTGTCTGTCCAGATCCGAACGCCGGCTGTTAACAGGTTGGTTGCAGATGTCGCGAAGATCCCAGAGATTCGACAAGAAATCGTCAGACACCAACAGCGGATTGGTGCTGAGGGAAGCATCGTCGCTGAAGGGCGGGATTTAACAACTATCGTCTTTCCCGATGCTGATTTTAAGTTCTACCTTGATGCTTCCGTAACAGAACGGGCGAAGCGTAGGCTTGCTGAACTTCAGGCGCAAAGTGTGGATACAACATTGGCGGCAGTTGAAGCAGAGATTCGCGAACGCGACGAAAAAGATGCAACACGAGAACACAGCCCACTACGCGTTGCCGCTGATGCTATTATCGTAGATACGACTGATAGGACGATTGACGAAGTGGTCGATTTTATTATCGCACAAGTAATTGAAAATTGAGGGCACAATTGTCGGAGAGAACTCCGATTTTCAATTCTTAACTTATAACTTATAACTTATAACCCTGTGTTTTATGTGGTATACCAATAATCAGTTCTGGACACCCCGTCCAATTTACCGATGGGGGCATCGGCTTACGAGCCTTTTCTGTAAAACCGTGGGTCGCCTTGAAACGCACGGCGTTGCGCATATTCCGCGGGAAGGTGGCGTGTTACTCATTTCAAATCACGTCAGTTTCCTGGATCCTGTGATCATCGGCTCTGCTGCGAACCGTGAAATTCATTTCATGGCGCGCAGTACAGCATTTGATATTCCCGGTTTAGGAAAACTCATTTCGGTTTATAATGCCTATCCTGTGAATAGAGGCGCGCCGGACTTAGGCGCGTTGCGAAGAACGATCTCGCTTTTGCAAGCCGGGAATGTTGTGCTTATGTTTCCAGAAGGTACCCGTAGCGTTGATGGGACGTTGGGTAAAGCGCGCGATGGGGCCTGCTTTATTGCGCACCGAGCCGGTGTTCCGACGCTCCCGGTTTTTCACAGCGGGGCTGAGCGGGTTTTGCCACGCAACAGTAAACGCTTGCGCCGATCAAAACTAAAAGTTATCTTTGGTGAACCGCTTGAACTCATCGCCGAGGAATTCGAGACGAGACGTGAGATGTATCAGCACATGGGGAATCAAATGATGGAAGCGATTGCGGATTTGCGGGATCAGATGCTCAATTTGTAGGGTTCGCAAGGATTAATAACACATCACCCTCTTGGACTTGATAGGTTTTACCTTCAGATCTTAGCAACCCTCTATTTCGCGCTTCAGGATAACTCCCGCATCCGATTAAGTCTGCCCAGTTAATCGTTTCCGAACGAATGAAAGCCTGCGCGAAATCGGTGTGGACACGTCCGGCTGCGTCAACAGCGGTTTGCCCTTCCCGTAGGGTCCATGCGCGGGACTCCGTTGGGTTGATTGTGAAGAACGTGAGGAGTCCTAATAAGTGATACGAGGTCTGAATAAACCGCTCCAAAGCCGACTCCTGTAATCCCAATTCTTCCATGAAAATCTCCGCATCGGCATCCTCAAGTTGTGAGAGTTCCATCTCTAACTGTGCGGCGAGCACGATAACTGCCGTTTGCGGTGCCGCCTCGTATTTCTTGAAACGTTTGAGAATATCATCGGCTGCATCCAATTGTGTTTCACCGATGTTAAATACCAGCAGCAACGGTTTCTGTGTCAGGAACCCATAACCGCGTATCAGTTTTTCCTCATTGGCGGATAGGTCGAGGACACGGAGCGGTTTCCCATCTTCCAAGGTCTGCTGACACCGCTCTAAAAGTCGGATTTCGCTTTGGAGTTCTGGTAATTTCTGGCTTTGAAATTGCTTGCGGAGGCGTGTAAGTCTACCTTCAACGATCTGTAGGTCGGCGAATGCGAACTCAAGGGAGACACTCTCGATATCGCGTTCGGCATCAACGCTGCCATCAACATGGGGTACTGTTTCATCTTTAAACAGTCTGACGACATGGGCAAGCGCATCAACAGTGCGGAGGGAGGCGAGCGTTCCAGTGTCCAACTCTGCCTGTTCTACGTCCGATTTTGTTACACCGGCGACATCTACATAGTCAATTGTAGCGTGTGTTATTTTTTTAGATTGCAATATTGCTGCTAACTGCGCCAAACGTTCGTCTGGTACATTAGCCGTGCTGAGATTTATCTGACCACGGTTCGTGTAGCCCCCAATTTCTGCATTGGATTGGGCTAAGGTATTGAACACCGTGGTTTTTCCGACTTGTGGTCTACCGACAATCCCTATCTTCATGTTTTGTATATGGATCCATTTTATTTTTTTCGTTTGCGATAAAAGAAAAACCTATTGACGACATCTGTCTAAACTGGTAATATAAGCGTTAGATACAGAATCCAACCCCGAGGTGAATTGAATATGGCTGCCCAGAAAGTCGGATGGAAACGGCATATTGTCAAAGTTTTGACGATTCTCTTAATCCTCACGGTCTGTCTTGCGGTTCTGCAATGGTTTATTATCAAAGAGTTATTCGGTTTCGGCACAGATATGGTGAGAGATGCCTTGATTCGACAGGCACCTGAAGGTGTCGATCGATATGACATTGAGGCTACGTTTGACCGGGTCAAAACTGCGGGTATGCAGCTGCCATTCAGTTTTCTCACTCGGAAAATCAGTCTCCGCAAGATTCGCGCTGTCGGTAGATACGCAATAGAAGCCAACAGAGATGAGGTCTGGAATGCTGACGAGATTAACACACTCCTGCGGATGATGAATGCCTCTGTCGGATTTAAAGGAGGAGACGAGTGACTTGCAATATCGTTTTGCAAACGACACTTGAACAATGCAAACACACCTAACGCCCCCCTATGAAAAATTCGCCTACGCCTATGACCGTATGATGAGCAATGTGAACTATACCCGCTGGACCCATTACATTGAGTCGCTTTTCGATAGGTATGATTGTAAACCGCGTCGCGTCCTTGATTTGGCTTGTGGGACTTGTGCCTTGACGATACACCTCGCATTAAAAGGCTATAAAATGACAGGGGTAGACCGGGCGGCAGGCATGCTGGAAATCGCGAAGGAGAAGGTCGCCGCGCACGATCTGAACATCGGATTGCATCACGGCGATATGCGCGATTTTCACCTCAGCCAACGGTTTGACGCTATCCTCTGCACTTACGACAGCATTAACTACGCCTACGATGAAGATGAGTTAAGTCAAGTCTTTGAATGCGTTGCTGAGCATCTTGAACCCGACGGGTTGTTTATTTTTGACGTAACGACGGAACGGAACATCGTTGAGCATTTCCACAACAAGACCTTCGCTGCCAATCATGAGGATTATACCTACATTTGGAAAAATAATTACCTCTATCACAGCAAAATGTGCCGTACGCTGCTCACCTTTTTTATTCGTGAAGGTGAGTTGTTTAGACGTTATGAGGAGGTACATCAACAACGTATCTATGAAGTTCCTGTTGTTAACGATCTCCTCAAAAAGGCGGGTTACAAGACGCTGAGTGCCTACGATATGTATACCTTCAGTCGTTGGAACCGGTATTCAGATCGGATTAATTTTACAGCACGCTTGGAAACCTGATTACAAACCTTCGGCGATGAGGTCGCCAACCTCTTCAGTGGTATAACCCATTCTTCCAGCGCCGAGGTCTTTGATTTTTCCACTCGCGAGTAAATCGCTGATGGCTTGATCCACCTTTGCGGCGGCATCTGCGTGTCCGAGATGGTCTAACATCATACCAGCGGCGCCTATCGCTGCGATCGGATTAATCTGATTTTTGCCGGTATAGCGCGGCGCGGAGCCGTGGATCGGTTCAAACATGGCAACGCTCTCCGGGTTCAGATTACCGGATGCTGCGATCCCCATGCCGCCCTGAATCATCGCGCCGAGATCGGTGATGATGTCGCCAAACATGTTGCACGTCACAATGACATCGAACCACTCTGGATTTTTCACCATCCACATCGTCGTTGCATCAACGAAAGCGTATTCTTTTTTGATATCGGAATAATCTTCGCCAACTTCGTCAAAGACGCGGCGCCACAGGTCGTGGGCGTAAGTCAGGACGTTTGCCTTATCGCAGAGCGTCAGTGTATTCTCTTTGTTGCGCTTTTGGGTCAGTTCATAAGCGTAGCGAACACAGCGTTCGACACCTTTGTAGGTGTTAATCATCTCCTGGATGGCGACTTCATCGCGTGTTCCACGTTTTAGGAAACCGCCTATGCCAGCGTATAAACCTTCGGTATTTTCGCGAACGATAATAAAATCGATGTCCTCAGGTCCTTTATCTTTCAGGGGTGTAGGCACGCCTGGATAAAGTTTAACAGGACGGAGGTTGATGTAGAGATCGAGTTCAAACCGAACCTTGAGCAGGATACCTTTCTCTAAAATTCCGGGTTTGACATCCGGGTGGCCGATAGCACCGAGATAAATAGCGTCGAGTCCTCGAAGTTCCTCTAAAACCGAATCGGGTAACACTTCACCGGTACTGAGATACCGATCGCCACCGACATCGTATTCAACTGTTTCGTACTGTATACCTGCTTCTGCGGCGGCTGCCCCGAAGACTTTCATTGCTTCCCGTGTTACTTCGGGGCCGATGCCATCGCCCGGGATGAGACCGATTTTATACATGGATTTCCTCCAAATGTTGGGGTCATAATCTAAATTTGTCCTAAGAAAACTGGATTCCTAATATTTTACTACATCTGGGGCGATATTGCAAATTAGGTGTTATTGCGTTGGTGAAATTTGGTGTTTGAAAAAATAAAGTATGCTATAATGGTTCTCTACATAACGATGTAGGTCCAGACATCGGAGAAACACATTGATTAGCGAAGCGCGTCTGAAGACAATTCTCAATCAATTTCACCAGCAACGTATCCTTGTCATCGGAGATTTTTATCTTGATGCCTATTGGCACATAGATAAAACACGGTCTACGTTATCCTTGGAGACACCGTGGCATACCAATCCGGTCGTTGCGCAACGCTACAGTCCCGGCGCAGCAGGGACTGTCACGAATAATCTAAAAGCGTTGGGTGTGGGGAGCGTCTACACACTTGGGGTCATTGGTGAAGACGGATTTGGGGGCACACTGCTGAATCGTTTACAGGCGAACGGGTGCCTGACCGATTTTATGGTCCAGGTGCCAGATTGGGTCACGCCTACCTACCTCAAACCGATGCACCGCGGTTATGAAGGGGTCGAGACAGAGGGACCTCGGTTTGATATTGAGAACCAATCCCCGATGGCAGCAGATGTTGAGACCGCGGTTATTGATGCCCTGCAAGCCTGTCTGCCGATCGTTGATGGTATAATCGTTGGAGACCAGATGCCGCATGAAAACTTGGGTGTTATTACTAACCGAGTGAGAGAAGAACTGTGTGAGTTGGCGGTAGCATTTCCTGAAAAGATTTTTTTCGCAGACTCCCGGACGCGGATTGGGGCGTATCGGAATTTGACCATTAAGCCGAACCGGTTTGAGGCAAAACGTGCTGTTCAGCCAGAATGGCGCGGACACGAAGTTGACATCCGAGCGGCGAAGCAGTGTGCTATTGCGCTCGCGAAACGGACACAAAACACAGTATACATTACCCTCGGTGAAAACGGTATGCTCGTCTATTGTGAAGGAAAATTTACGCATATCCGAGGCGTTCCCGTTGATAGTGAGATCGATCCGGTTGGAGCGGGGGATAGTGTTTCTGCTGGACTTGTTGCGACGCTTTGTAGTTTGCCTGCTTTGACAGGAGAGGAGGCAGCTATTGCGGCGGCTTATGTCGGGAATCTGGTGGCTTCAATTACGGTCACCAAAATCGGAACGACGGGTACGGCTTCACCAACGGAAATCCTTGAACGCCATCGGAACTCTATGAGCCTATGAATGTCCTTGACGCAATACTCCAACGCCGAAGCCATCGCGGAACATTTCAGAAACGCGACATACAGGTTGACGACCTCGATAAACTCATTGAAGCTGCGCGCTGGGCACCCTCACCCTTTAATGTTCAACCTTGGGAACTTGTGTTGATTCGGGAGGCAGCAGGAAAATCGGCACTCGCGGGTCTGACGGAGCGCGCTGTCATTGCGCAATTCAAGGATGCTAAGTTTCTTGATGACAACAGCCGCTGGATGCGCGTCACCGAAAAGGCGTGGCAAGAACTCGGTGATGGTGTGTTGCTCGCAGACCACGTCACGCTCCCAAAACCCCTTCAGGATGCCCCGGAAAAGTTATTACAAGGACTCCTAAAAAACGCCAAGTCATTTACACTTTTAGGGCATTTAGGGGCAGGGAAGATACCCGCTAAGGAGATCGCTTTGCAGGTGCGCGAGGCACCGCTGCTTATGCTGGTTACGATGAATTGCAAGAGATATCCGCCTGGTGAAGGTGGGACTCGATGGATGTGGTTAAGTATGGGGATGTTAATTCAGAATATCCTTCTCACTGCGACGACGTTAGACATCGGTGTACAGTTTGTCAGCGCGCCTTTGGAGCGTTCAGCGGATCGTGAACAGATTCGCCGACTTTTCAATATCCCTATCTTTCATGAGGTAATCACACTTCTCAGGCTCGGATATATTGAAAAAGATACCGAAAGTGCTGTCCGGTTGCCGACGTCAGCGTTTGTGCACTTTGAAAAGATGAAATAGACGTTGAATCTGAGTGATATGGGCGGGCAGGTAACCCGCCTCAACGGGGCATTGGCATATTAAACTGCACGATTTTGCAAGCGTTCGTTCAATGCCGTTTTCTGCTTTTTCAGGCGTCGTTTTTGGCGTTGACGGATTTGCGTCCGACGCCGGACCTGCCCACTTTTACTCCGTGGCATAATTTTACCCCCTTTCTTCGATTGTTTTAGCGAGGTACATGAGTGCCGATGGACACTGTGCTTCTACCTCTGCCATTGCAGTACGCAACGCTGCGTCTGAGCGTGCGTGTAACTGCAGCCGTTCTTCGGTGACCTTAACATAGCGTTCGTTCTCTACATCAATAAATTCGATTTGCGCTTCGCTCTCGTTTACCAAGGCATAATTGAGGGTGCCATTTTGTGAAGCCCCTTTATCTGTTTGTGCTTTAAAATTTTCTCTTATTGCCAGTCCTGTGAAATTTTTGTAGAGCGCGCGAGCTGGAAGTTCGTTGGGTGACAAGCATAACGACTCTGGAATTGCCTCCGGCATAGAGGGTTCGGGGGCCGCAACTGGTGCTGGATCTAACGTTACTTCCGTTGTCGCATTCACCTCTGATTCGTCCCGCTTGGGAGCAGCATGCTCAATATAGGTTTCTGTTTCGACATCTATTGCCTCTAAAGACAGCGGCGGCATTTCGGTATCGTCGTTTTTCTGGCGTTTGTTATCAATAGGAGCATCTGAAAAGACAGAGATCTCTTGAGACGAAGATGCTTCTGAATCTTCGTGTTCCAATACGTCAAAAAGAATCTCTTTTACACCATCACGCCACTCGATAATTAAGTCTTGTTCTTCCACAAGCACCCGTAGCGTTTCAATGCCGATGGCTTGGAGCATTGGATGAAATGCTAATATTTCCGGTGGTGCTGCTTCAAAAAGGGAGCGCGTGACATAAGCCACCTCGGCAAGGTTTCGGTTACCGGTCAACTTGAGACGGGTTTCACATGCTGTGAGTGCTTGTCCGAGGTTTCGCATGAACTCCGGTGTAACGAGATGCGGGAGTACCTCTAAGCGAAAGTTTTCACAGGCGGTCTCCGCGTCCGATGCTGAAGCGGGTTGTTCCGTAATTGCCATTTCTTCATCTAATGCATTTGGCGGCACAATTGAGTTCGCTTCAACTGATACGTCTGTAGGTGTATCGCGCCCCTCTACTTCGTAATCACTGAGGAGTTCCATTACCCGTGTATACATCAGTTCGGGATCGTAAAGGACTCCTGCAAGTTCAGGTTCATGGAGCAGTTGTCGACTCTGCGCGATGCAGGCATGTAAATGCTCTTCTTCCGATTTTTCGTAGCGGAGTCTGCGTTGCTTTTCGATGGCAAGCTGCTTCTGCCTGGACTTCTGGTAACGCTTTCGCTTTTCACGTTTCCGTGCCACATTTGCGGAGCGGCGACCCTTTTTCTTAGCCATGGTAATATATTTTTTTGATGCGTGTCGTTATTTGGTGAACGTTTCAATAACTGTTTTACATTCTCAACAGTGTGTAGCACCAAGTCTAACACATAACTTAAGTATATACCAACACATTTTCATTGTCAAGTCTAAATTTGTGTTCTAAATTTGATTAATTGTATAATATTGAGTATAATTATAAAAACGTTTGTCCAGAAAACGCGAATTATTTGCTGCGTTTTCTAATTTAGGGTATCTATAGGTTATTATGTTAAGTTATCACTGATTGTGAAATCGGTGCGGGCAATTTGGCGTTTACGCCAAAATCATAGGAGAGATTTATGTGCTACAAAAATGATATTCATCCAATCATTCTTGCGTTCAGCATTATTATAGGCATTTTGATGTGCGCGTTTACGCCGGTTATGGCGCAAGAGGAATCTACCGATGCTGAAGAAACGGAAACCACAGACGAAGCTGAAGCAGCGGAAGAGGCATCCGAAGCGGATCCCGTAAGGCTTGAGAGTTTGGTCGTGGTGGGAACGCGTGCGCAACCGCGTTCTATCTTGGATTCGGCAGTCCCAATCGATATTGTTTCAAACGAATCCTTTGAGAAGCAGGGCGGGGCAGATCTACCGGATCTGCTGAGAACTTTGGTTCCATCTTATAACGTTAATACGCAGCCGATTAGTGATGCGTCAACAGTGGTGCGTCCGGCAAATTTACGAGGGCTTGCCCCTGACCATACGCTGGTGCTCGTCAATAACAAGCGGCGACACCGTGCCGCAGTGATTCACTGGCTCGGGAACGGTCTGTCTGATGGCTCACAGGGACCTGACCTGGCACCTATTCCCGCAATTGCGCTGCAACAGGTAGAGATCCTCCGTGATGGCGCATCCGCACAATATGGGTCGGACGCTATTGCGGGTGTGATGAATTTTCGATTGAAAGACAACTATGAAGGCGGGTCGTTTGAATTTAAACCCGGTATCTACCAATTCGGCGACGGTCGGCAATTTGCTGTTGCTGGCAACATCGGTTTAGGGAATCCAGACGCCTGGAGTAGCCTCAGTTTTGAATACGGTGGCGCAGATCCGACCATCCGGTCTATCCAACGTAATGATGCCATCGCCTTGATTAACGCCGGCAATTTTAGTGTGAAAGACCCGGCGCAAATTTGGGGACAGCCGATTATAGAGAATGATGTCAAATTGTTTGCCAACTACGGTGCCACCCTCACAGAGGACATCGAATTCTATGGGCATGCCAACTACGCCCGCAAGCGAGTTGAAGGTGGGTTCTATTTCCGTAATCCGAATACCCGTGGTGGTGTGTTTACTTCGTCGGGTGGCGATACGTTGCTCGTCGGGGATATGCGAGGTTTGACAGCCGAGATGGCGGACTGGGAAGCCCGAAAGCAGGCAGCAGAGGCTGCTGGGCAGGAGTTTACCGAACTGTCGCCTCACGATGCTGACGATATTCCGATAACCAATCACGTTCCTGATCCAGCACGGTTGCAAGCCGTCAAGAATGACCCGAACTTATTCACGTTCCAAGAGATGTTCCCAGGCGGATTCACACCGAGATTTGGGGCATTCATGTGGGATAGTTCCGTCGTCGTTGGTGTTAAAGGCACCGCGCTCGCAGACGCCTTGGGTAAGGACTTAACGTGGGATCTGAGTGGCTCTTTTGGACGGAACCACGCTGATTTCTTTATCTTCAACACTGTTAATGCTTCGCTCGGACCCGATACACCGACATATTTTGATCCGGGCGACTATATCCAGACGGATTATAACCTCAACTTTGATGTAACCTATCCGTTGCACGACATGGTGTTCCTCGCTTCGGGTTTGGAATATCGCAACGAAGGATTTGAAATCATAGAGGGCGAACGCGAGTCGCATCAGATCGGGCCCCTCGCCGCGCAAGGCTTTACTGCTGCCTCCAACGGATTTTCGGGGTTCAGTCCGGTTGCGGCAGGCAAGTGGCACCGTTACAACGTTGCCGCCTATCTGGAAACTGAACTTAGACCGATTGATCCGCTCCTGATCGCGCTGGCTGTGCGCGGTGAACAATTTGAGCTTTTCGGTAGTACCCTGAACTACAAAGCCGCTGCAAACTACAAGGTTACGGAAACCATGCGGTTACGGGGAAGTTATAGTAGTGGATTCCGCGCACCGACACCCGGGCAGCAAAATACGTTCAACATTACCACTGAATACGATTTTGCGAAGGGTGATCTCGTTAATAAAGGAACAATTCCTTCCACCAACCCAGCTGTCGGTGTTGTGACAGGTAAGGAAGATAACTCGCTTGACCCGGAAACATCAAATAACTTCACAGGTGGATTTACCGTTGATATTTTGGGTGTAAACTTCACGATGGACTTTTTTGATATTCGGCTGAAAAACCGGTTATCGGTGTCACAGCACTTTACATTGACTGACGCGCAGAAGGCCGACCTCATCGCCGCAGGTGTAACCAGTGCAGCGAATCTGGAAACATTCCAGTTTTTTATCAATGACTTCTCTACCACAACCAACGGTATTGATACCGTCGTTACGATACCTGTACCGAACGGAAACCTCATCGCTGTGTATAACTTCACGAACACCACGGTGACCGATCACAATCCCGACACGCTGGACGCGCATCGAATCAGGGAACTGGAAGAGAACTTACCCGCACACCGCGCCAGTCTGACTGCCGTTCAATCCATAACGGATGACTGGGGAGTGCTCGGGCGCGCCAGTTATTTCAGCGGTTGGTTCGATTCTGAAGATTACTTACAGAATCCAGATGTGCCAGGCACTGGCGAATACACTGGAAGGGTTATTTTCGACTTGGAAACCACTTACACCGTGGGTTCCGGATTGACTCTCACGCTCGGTGGCAGAAATATCCTTAATACCTATCCCGATGAAAATCCGAATGGTGCTGATTCTGTCGGCAACAAATATGGGCAGTTCAGTCCGTTTGGTTTTGATGGGGCGTACTGGTATGCTAAGGTCGGATACAGTTTCTAAGACCTATCTCATGAAAGGTATAGAGAAACTTTTCGCAATAGGCGCGGTTAAAAACCGCGCCTATCAATTTGTATCCGTTCTCTTTCAATCGTAAGTATTTTCATCAAAATCCTCGGAACGCAGTTAAAAATGGATTCTTAGTATCGGAGATAGTTTTTATGTTGTTTCGACAGAAGGGAATAACGCCCAGAGATATAAATGTTTTCGGGATTCTTGCTGCATTCTTTGTAATGAGCATTTTCTTTTTAGGCTGCGATCGCATTCATCAAGTGCTTACTCCTGTGGATTCGACCCCTAACGTTCCTGCTGCGGTCAAAATTGGTTTCATTTATAGTCCATCTGACCCGGGGACGACTCGAAATGGTGCTGAATTAGCGGTTGCCCTTGCAAATGAGGCAGGCGGAATCGACGGCGTACCGGTAGAACTTCTCATTAAAGATGATAAAAGAGATCCTGCGCTGAGTGTTCAACACACTGAGGCATTAATCGCTGCAGGTGTTTTGGCAATTGTGGGTCCCGATTACTCTGATTTGGCTGTAGAAGTCGGTGCGGTCGCTCAACAACACGGTATACCGATGGTGACAACCTATCCCACGAATCCAAAGGTTACACGGCATGGAGATTTCTCTTTCATGGGGGCGTACACTGATCCGTATCAGGGGAGTATAATGGTCAGTTTTGCTGTGCAGGAATTAGGCGCGTTGACGGCCGCTATCCTCACTGAAACAGGCAGCAGTTACTCGGAAGGACTATCGCATACTTTTATTTCCCAATTCAGCGCACAAGGCGGCACAATTGCTGTTCATCAGCTTTATGAGCCAGGTACTACCGATTTTACTGAGCAGTTAATGGCAGTTGCTGCGGTTAATCCGCCTGTTGATGTCGTTTTTTTCCCAGGTTTAGGCTCTGAATTTCCGCTGGCAGTTAAACAGGCGAGATCTAATGATTTTGGTATTTCTGCAATCTTTCTTGGCGGTGATGGTTGGGATCGACCAGACTTGGTTGAAATCGGTGGGGAGGCGGTTGAAGGCAGTTTCTTTGCGAATCACTTTTCACCAGATGCGCCGCTGGCACATCTAAGTGAGGAGGCGCGTCAATTTATTAGTGCCTATACCGCACGGTTTGGTATTGTTCCCGATGGACCCGCGGCACTCGGTTATGACGCTGCGAGCCTTGTAATTCAAGCGATGCAGCGGGCAACGGAGGTAAATCCAGCGGCTATTCGAGATCAAATTAAAGCGACTCAGAGCTACAATGGCGCAACGATGTTATCGCATTTTGATGAAAATCGACACGCAATCAAGAGCTCGGTTATCAACACTGTTAAAGATGGAAAGATACAGTTTCACCAGTTCATAGTACCGTAATATTTACAATTGCAATTATACAACATAAGGTTTCTGCACTTAGCAGATTTTTTGAAGTGAGGTCTATTATATGAGCAATCAGAGCAGAGATGCAGAATATACAATGGGGCGCAGCGAGGAAGAAACCGAACGTTTGATTGAACAATCCCAACTCTACGATGATGTAACACGGCGTTTTTTCCTCAGAAGCGGCATCGCAAAAGGCATGAAAGTCCTTGATGTCGGGAGTGGTGCTGGCGATGTTGCGCTAACCCTTGCTGAATTTGTGGGACCCGAAGGGCAAGTCGTCGGTGTAGATGTTAATCCAGATATTCTCAAAACAGCACGGGAGCGGGCGGATGCCGCGGGTTTTTCAAACGTTGAATTCATCGCAGGTGATGTCCGAACCCTTGAGCTCCCTAACGATTTTGATGCCGTCGTCGGCAGACTCGTCCTTCTCTATATGGCAGACCCAGCGGAGACACTGAGAAGGTTAGCTACCCATCTTTGCGGTGGAGGGATCGTCGCCTTTCAGGATACTGAGCTTGCACTCTATCGGACGGTTATACATCCGGATACACCATTGATAAATCAGCTCGTTGAGTGGGGGCTTACGGTGTTTGAACGGTCAGGGGCACATCTCAACATGGGTATGGAACTTTACCGGGTATTCGTTGATGCGGGTTTGCCTGAACCTACCTTACACTTTGAGGCACCCATGGGTGGACCTGAAGACTGGCCCGGGTTTGAGTATCTCGCCAACAGTTTTCGGAGCCTCGTGCCATTGATGGAGGCTTATGGCATCGCCACTGCTGAAGAGGTAGATATCGACACACTCGCGGATCGGATTCAGGCAGAAGTTACTACATCAAAACGACCGCTCCTATTGCCGCCACACATCACAGCATATACCACGCTTGCATCCTAAAGAGGCTCGGTATATGGCGAAAAATCATTCAGAGAACACACAGGCATCAAATCACGATGCCACCTATACCTTAGGACGCACCTCACACGAAACGACGCGCCTCATTGAGCAATCCAGAATTTACGGCGAGTCAACACAACGCTTCTGTAAACGAGCCGGTATTACCCAAGGGATGCGTGTGCTTGAAATCGGTAGTGGTGCTGGCGATGTCGCCCTCACACTTGCTGAACTCGTTGGACCAACAGGACGGGTCGTTGGTGTCGATGTCAACGCAACAATTCTCGACACAGCACGTCAGCGCGCTGCGGATGCCGGCACGCGGAACGTTGAATTTATTGCCGGTGATGCCCGAACGCTTGACTTTCCAGGTAAGTTTGATGCGATTGTCGGACGGTTTGTTCTCATGTATATGGCGGATCCTCGAAAGGCATTTGCGAAACTCATGACGCATGTGAAACCGGGCGGCATTGCTGCGTTTCAGGAACCCGAATACACGCTCTATCCTGCGTTCATACACCCAGACACGCCCCTTATAAACCAACTCATTGCCTGGATTTTAGATGTATTTGAGCATTCAGGGGCACACCTTGACATGGGAATCGGGTTGTATCGCGCTTTTGTAGACGCAGGTTTACCGCCACCGGCGATGCACCTTGAATCTCCAATTGGTGCAGCGAAAGCATGGGAGGGTTATCGATATATGGTAACCATCTTTCAGAGTCTCCTTCCGCTTCTGGAAGAATACGGACTCGCAACAGCGGAGCAGGTCGGTTTGGATACTTTAGCTGCACGGCTCCGCCAAGAGGTCCTTGCATCAAAACGTCCTTTTTTCTTACCGTTGCATGTGACGGCATACGCAGTACTTCCAATTTAAATTCCGCAAAATCCGTGCGAATTGCCCCGATTTGTCCAAAATATTTTTGCTCATTTTGCTATGAAAAATTGTTATCATTTTTTAGGTAATTTTGTAAAAAAAATGTGGTTTTTGGTTGATATAGGTCTCGATATGTGGTATAATTATATAAATTAACAATTGGTGAATAAAATTCCATCTGAAGTGTGATTACAGCTTCAGTATGTATATCAGATGGAATTTACACAATTAATCTCTGCTCCCTGCTTTTGTGGAAATCGCAGTGGAGCCACTGGTCCAAAGAGAGGCATAAAAATTTGAATCCTTACGAACTCCTGCTTATCATCACCCCCGACTATGATGAGAGCGAAGCAGCGGCTCTTACTGATCAAGTAAAGAGCATTATCGAAAATGGGGGAACTCTCCTGAAAGTTGATCCTTGGGGAAAAAAGCGGCTCGCCTATCCGATTCGGAAACGTAGTGAAGGTTATTATGTGCTCTACATTTTTGAGAGTGCACCGAGTTTTGTCGCTGAACTCAACCAATCCCTGCGTGTTATTGAAACGATTCTGCGTTACATGGTTGTCGGATACGAGGACGATATCGATAAATTGAAGGCTGAACTCACCGCTGAGGCGGGACAAACGACATCCGATGGTAATGATGGGTCTGAAGCCACGACAACGTCCAAATAAAATGCGCATCATCCAGATTTAAAAAATGAGTTTTGGTTTTTAAGTGATGCCAAACAATCTGAATAAACGTTTAAAGAGGAGAAACCATGGCAAGTTACAACAAGGTCATTTTGATGGGAAATCTTACCCGCGACCCTGAAATGAGATATGTTCCGAGTGGAACTGCTGTTACAAATTTTGGACTCGCTATGAACGAGCGATATACCGATCGGCAAACAGGTGAGCAAAAGGAGTCTCCCTGTTTTGTTGAGATAACGGCTTGGGGTAGACAAGCAGAGATTGTAAACGAGTACCTCGCGAAAGGCAGCCCCGTTTTCCTTGAAGGGAGTCTTAAATTTGACTCTTGGGAGGCTGACGATGGAACGAAGCGGAATAGACTGTCTGTTACAGCATTTCGCATTCAACTCATCGGTGGACGTCGCGATGGGGACGAAATGGGTGGTGGTTATGCGGATGCCCAACCCGCAGCGGCACCGACGCAATCTACACCGTATCAAGAAGCACCGGCACCCCAAGCAAGCAGTACTCCGCCCTCAACGGACGATGACATACCGTTTTAAGGGCAGTAAAAGCAGTGTTTTTCGGAGCGCCGTTGTTATACGGCAACGCTTCTCTATATCATTTCTGCTTTTCTTTCTCTATCAGAGGCAGATGAACCTATAGCGCGTCAAGTTAATTGGCGCGCAACTTAATAAAGAAGGAACAAGATTATATGGCATTCCGTCGGCGGCAGCGCTTTCACAAGATCGAATCTTTTGATTACAAAGATGTCGATACGCTGCAAAAATTTATTAACGAACGTGGGAAAATAGTAAGTCGCCGTGTTACTGGACTCTCGGCGAAACAACAGCGAATGGTGACGCGCGCGGTGAAGCGTGCACGTAATATGGCATTGTTGCCGTTTACGCAATAGAAGTAGAGGAATGGCTGTCAGCCATCGGCTGTCAGCAAAAAAGCGGTTCGGTAACAACCTGATCCGACTTGGAATATTCCAAGAATTCTTGAATTGTTACAGGATTCCTCTTGGCTGACCGCTAATAGCCGAAAGCCGAGAGCCAATTAGGATTTCAATTATGGAAGTGATTTTAAAGGAAAGTGTTGAAGGACTTGGTGTCCCGGGTGATGTGCTGAATGTCGCTGACGGCTATGCGCGTAACTACCTCTTGCCCATGCAATTGGCGCTCCATGCAACGGAACGGAACCGTCGGCATTTTGAACACCAAAAGCGGGTCATCGATCACCAAGAATCGAAAAATAGAGAACAGGCACGTGAAATTGCTGCACAGATTGCCGGAGTTACATGCACGCTGCGTCGGCGTGCTGGCGAAAATGACCGACTTTTCGGTTCTGTCACCCCTATGGATATCGCGGAGGCGTTAAGTGCTGAGGGATTTGACTTAGAAAGACGCTTCTTTGAACTCGCAGAACCGATTCGTGAACTCGGTGTGTTCATGGTCCCTGTCAAATTGCATACCGACGTTCATGCTGAACTCCGGGTGGTTGTTGAACGTGAAGAGTGATCATGCAGGCGGAAGCGGTTGAGACTCTTTCTGATAAGGAGGCTGAACAGGCTGTACTCGGTGCCATGATGACTGAGAAGTCGGTTATTCCTCGTGTAATTGCCCTCCTTGGGCATACTTCTGAGGCATTTTTCACAACCGATCATCAGTTAATCTATACAGCTATTCTTGCTGTATATGAACGTGTTAGCAACGCCGATCCAGTGCTTGTTGCTGATGAACTCAGGCGGACGCATCAGATTAATAGGACGGGGGGTGCAAGCTATCTCTATGAACTCCAGGCACCTATTGTGGAGACGGAGAGTACTGAGTTTTACGCCGATATCCTTTATGAAAAATCAACACGCCGCCAGTTGATTCAAGCAGGTTCCCAGATTCGTGAGGTCGCCAAGGATGAAAGCATAGAACTCTCGGAAATCCTTAATCAAGCACAGGAGTCTGTTTTTGAGATCGGTCAAGACAAAGCACAACGCGGGTTTTACCCTATCCAACCGCTAATCTCAGATAGCATAGATGCTATCGAAAAACTCTATCATAAATCCGACCGGTTTTTGGGCGTACCGACCGGTTTCATGGATTTTGACCACATGACATCTGGGTTACAACCCGGCAACTTCGTCATTATTGCCGCCCGACCGAGTATGGGCAAAACGACTTTAGTGCTGAATATGGCGCAGAATATCGCACTTGAGCAAGAGCGTCCAGTTGCCATTTTTAGCCTTGAGATGCCTGCACAGGACATAGTTATGCGGATGTTATCTGCTGAATCTCACATTGATTTTGGGCGGCTCCGCACTGGTAATTTTAGCGAAGATTATTGGGGCCCCTTGACAGCGGCGGCGGGTAGACTCGCCGAGGCACCTATTCTTATTAATGATAACCGAGGGCTTACCGTTCAGGGGCTGCGTGCCGAAGGACGCAGGCTAAAAGGCGAACACGACAATCTCTCACTTATTATTGTTGACTATTTGCAGCTGCTTAGGGGAACTGGTAGATACAATTCTCGCGAACAGGAGATTTCTGAGATCTCGCGCGCCTTGAAAGTCCTTGCTTGGGAGCTGAATGTTCCAATCATCGCCTGCTCACAGTTGAGCCGTGAAGTGGAACGCCGTCCAGACAAACAACCGCAGCTTTCCGACTTAAGAGAATCCGGTGCAATTGAACAAGATGCCGACCTCGTCGCCTTTTTATATCGAGAAGATTACTACGAGGACGAAGAATCCGGTGATCGAGTTGAAGCGAACCTCATGATAAAAAAACAGCGTAACGGACCAACGGGGACAGTCGTGCTCTATTTTACTAAAAAACAGATGCGATTTGAAAATCTGAGCTAACAAGTATGGATCAGCAATCCACTCTACACGAATCCCGCGGTGGGGTTTATTATTCAATCAAAAGTCGGTTGCACCGTGTGCTTTCTGAGATAGGGCAAGCCTTTACACTGTTTTTTCAAACGCTTTTTCAAATTTTTCGTCCCCCTTTTCAGTTTAATCTCCTGATTAAGCAGTTATTACTGATCGGTTTCAATTCTTTAGCTGTCGTTATTGTTTCTGGATTTTTCACTGGAATGGTCTTGGGGGTCCAGGGCTATATTCAGCTGAAGCCGTATGCGGTAGAAGGTTCAGTGGCAAGGTTTGTTTGTGTTTCGGTCGTAAAGGAACTGGGTCCGATGATTACGGCGTTTGTGCTTGCCGGACGCATCGGGGCATCGATTACTGCTGAACTTTCGACAATGAAGGTTACGGAGCAAATTGATGCGCTTGAGGTAATGGGGACGAATCCCGTCAAGTATTTGGTTGTCCCTCGATTTCTGGCGTGTTCTATTATGTTGCCGACGCTTACGATCTTTTCAACGTTCGCAGGTATCGCAGGCGGATTTGTTGCCGTTGTAACGCTCTTTGATGTGAACGGCTACTTTTTTCTTTCGGAGGTTCAGAAGAATCTCTTTGTTGGCAGCGTGTTGATTAGTCTCATTAAAGCCACCTCTTTTGGAATGGCGATCGCAGCAGTTGGTTGTTACAAGGGTTTTAGTATCTCCTCAGCGGGTGGAGCAGAGGGGGTCGGTATTGCTACAACCGGTTCTGCTGTCATTTCGCTTATCGCTATTCTCGTCTTAGATTTCGTCTTAAATCATGTGCTCTTTAATATTTTGGGTTTGGTATAATCTGAGTTTATCTTTATCAGTTAAAGAGGGCTTGGTAACAGTTTAGTCAAACTTGGAATATTCCAACAGGTCGTGAATTGTTACAGAGAATCCTCTGAACCAATAACCGACAACTGACCACCATTAAATATGATTTCAGTTAGAAATGTTACTAAAAGCTTCGGCGGAAAAAACGTTTTGAACGGGTTGAACCTTGAGATTCCACGGGGTGAAACGATCGTAGTTATGGGGAGAAGTGGGTCTGGGAAAAGTGTCTTGCTCAAGATTATTACTGGGTTAATGTCCGCTGATTCCGGAGAGATTTGGTTTGACGGTACAGAGATCTCGCGCCTCGGTACCAGAGAAGTGAATATCATCCGTCGAAACATTGGAATGCTTTTCCAATCTGCTGCGCTGTTTGATTCAATGACTGTCGCCGAAAATATTGCTTTTATGCTTGATCAGCATACCGACCTGAGCAAGTCGGATATCCGTAAAATTGTTGATGAGAAGCTCAGTCTTGTTGATTTGAGTGGTGTTCAGGAGTTACGTCCCGCTGAATTAAGCGGCGGTATGCGAAAACGTGTTGGACTGGCGCGCGCACTCGCCTTTAATCCGGAAGTTATTTTATACGATGAACCGACAACTGGACTCGATCCGGTGACATGCACTGAAATCAACCAACTCATCAACGACCTACACGCAAAGCTGAATGTTACCTCTGTTGTGGTGACGCATGATATGCATAGTGCTTTTAGTGTCGCAACTCGGATGGCTATGATTCATGAAGGGAAACAGATTGCCTACGGGACTCCCGATGAAATTATCAACAACGAGAATCCTGTTTTGCAGCAGTTTATTCTCTTTGGCGCACCAGACCAGATTCTCAACATGGAAAATCCGATTTTGAAAAGATATTTAGGGAGATAGCATGAATTTTTGGACAGCGTCTGTGAAAGTTGGCGTGATGGTTTTAATCGCTATCATATTTCTTACAATTCTTCTCACAAATGCTGAGAATTGGCCCTGGGCGACGGCTGGTGATGACGTGACCTTCCAATTCCGATCGGTGAATGGACTTTATGTGGGTGCTGGGGTCTATCTATCTGGTGTCCAAATCGGCAAAGTCACCAGCATTGAACTCCAACCGGAGGCGAATCATGTCCGCATTGAGGCGAAAGTCAGAAATGCGTTTAAATGGTTGAGAGAAGACTGTGGGGCGAGCATTTCTATGAACGGGTTTGTCGGTGAAATTTATATCGCTCTCAACAATGGCCCAATTGAGAATCCACCCCTGAAACCGGCGAACCTCCCCATTGTTGGAAGGGATCCGGTCAATGCTTTGGAACTGCTCGAACAGACGAGTGCGGGGATGACGCAGGCTATTGAACTCACAACTGCTGCCAATGAAGTCCTACAGGCGAACCAAGAAGCCATCCAACTCGCTATCAAAGAGATTCGCGAAGTTGTTGCATTGACTGGGAAAACTATTGAGAAGTTAAGCATTGACTCTGGGGAAACGGTCCAGACCTTGACGCAGCTCGCCGTTGAAAATGACAGGCGTTTTCAGCAGACACTCATCAAGGTAAATAACCTTATCTCTCAGTTGGAAGGCGATTCCATCATGGTCAGTAGTCAGGTGAGCGACATTACAAGTGAAATCTTCAGACTCATTAATCATAACGCTCCAAAGCTCAATACCATTTTGACGGACGTTCGGATAAGCGCGACCCAATTTCGAGAAATAGCGACGGATTTTAGTGCGAATTTCGCTGCCTTGAGTTCTGAGGTTTCTGCGCTTGTTTCGCAAGGCAGCAGTGCTATAGAAACAAGTGAAGCTGGCATCGCGCCAATTCTTAAAGACTTACAGACGACAACTGCTGCGTTCGCTAAACTTGAGAAAAACATCAATCGTCTCTTCGCAGTGGTCAACGACGGCGATGGGACTATTGCGCAATTGTTGAACACGTCGGAACCGCTTGCGGATGCGCGGCGCACCTTGAGAAATGTGGATGAAACACTGGCAAGTGTGACGCTGCTTTCCCAACGTACCGAAGAGCAGTTAAAACGTTTTGAGCCGCCGCAGATAGGTTGGGATTATGAACTCCGTTATTTGAGTCTTCAAGAGCGTCTCCATAATGAATTAGCGTTTTCGTTGGCTTCGGGTCCGAATGCTCACTACAGATTCGGTCTTGGGGTTCGAGACGAGAACGTTCGCTTTGAATTTCAGTATGCGTATGATGTAGGAGATTATTTTCGAGCACGGGCAGGTTTCATGCGTTCTCAGGTCGGTATGGGAATTGATCTGTGGTTGTTATCCCGACGCATAGGTGTCAGTTTGGAAGGGGTTGGGTTGACCAGTGGACAACCCGAGTTAAATACAGAATTAGCATTGCGCTTTTTTCGATATGGTCAGTTTTTGGTGGGTGTGGAGAACTTAACGAACGAACGACGCTGGACAACGGGATTCCGCTTTTCCGGTTTTTAATTTATTCCTTGGACGCAGCAGCTCAGATTTAATCGTAAAAAAAATGGCACGAGAGAAACGTAGATTTGTCTGTCAAGAATGTGGATATATAACGCCAAGATCGCTCGGGCGATGTCCTGGGTGTCAAAGTTGGCAGAGTTTCGCTGAAGAGATAGAGCAACTCGCTACATCGTCAAAACATCGCGGCATCGGACAAGCCTCCCGTGCGCCTGAACCCATTTCACAGGTTGTGGCGAGTGAGGTGGAACGGCACTTAACAGGGATGTCTGAGTTTGATAGGGTACTCGGTGGCGGCATTGTCCCAGGGTCCGTGGTCCTCATCGGTGGCGATCCGGGAATAGGTAAGTCTACGCTCCTACTGCAAGCCAGTGACGCTTTGAGTCGGAACTATGGCGACATCCTTTATGTCTCTGGTGAGGAGTCTGTGAGCCAGACAAAGCTGCGGGCGACGCGCCTCGGGGTTGTTTCTGATACGCTTTATGTGCTGTGTGAAAACGATTTGGAACAGATTGAAAAACATATTGAGACACTCCAGCCGAAAGTGGTCATTGTGGACTCTATCCAGGCAGTTTATTTGTCGAGTATCCAGTCTGCTCCTGGGAGTGTCACCCAGATTCGCGAGTGTGCCGGACGCCTTCTAATTTGTGCGAAGAACCGGAATGTTCCCGTATTTCTCGTCGGTCATGTTACAAAGGATGGTGCGCTCGCAGGCCCTCGTGTTTTAGAACACATGGTGGATACGGTTCTCTATTTTGAGGGTGAACAGCATCATATCTATCGCGTCCTACGGGCGATTAAAAATAGATTTGGTTCGACGAATGAGCTCGGGATCTTTGAAATGCAAAACAAGGGGCTTGTCGATGTGATGAACCCGTCTGAACTCTTTTTAAGCAATAGAGAGGAAGAGGTTTCAGGTTCTATTGTGGTTTCAAGTATGGAAGGGACGCGCCCGCTGCTGATGGAAGTTCAGGCACTCGTTGTCCCTACCCATCACGGGAATCCACGCAACACGGCTACAGGTGTCGACCGGCACCGAATCGCACTTCTTATCGCAGTCCTGAATAAACGGGTCGGTATTGATGTGGGTGATGCTGATGTTTTTGTTAACATTACAGGTGGGTTGCGCGTCGCTGAACCGGGTATTGATCTCGGTGTGCTAATGGCGATCGCCTCAAGTTATCGAGAGATACCTATAGATCGACAGACCGTCATGATTGGGGAAGTTGGACTCGGGGGCGAAATTAGACCTGTAACACATGTCGAAAGACGCATTCGGGAGGCTGCGAAGTTGGGATTCACGCGGGCGGTCTTTCCTGCGTACAACCGTAAAGGATTGGAAATTGAGGAACCCATTGAATTAATAGGTGTTAAAGATGTGTATGATAGTCTGAGTGCTTTGCTATGATACTATAAACAAATTAAGAGTTCTACAGTTTTCATTTGATTTATTATGCAAATTGTTGCATAATTGTACCCGACTAACTGTATAAAGACCCTGAACTTTTTGCTGAACTCACGTTATTACAATTCATAGTCCTAAAATTTCTTAACACAGTCGTTTTGAATTGGCATGCTTATTTTTTTAAGTGTGTCTATAGATATAGGAGTAGATGCGTGAACAGAGGTCTTGTAGGCGCGCCTGAAGGCCGCACCCGCAAGCAATCGGATTACTTTTTACCTTATCCAAACACGCACAAAACATCAAATGAAAATTTGGGCTATTCGTTCCTGTTTTATAATTGCCAGCGCAGCAATTTGCTACGTTGTTTACGATGGTGATGTGTTCGCTGTGTTGGCTGCGCTTGTTGTGGCGTTTCTCCTTGTAGCTGCAGAATTCTGTTTGCACTTGCCCAGCACCCGCGACGTTGTAGCGAGCCTAATCGGATTATTTCTCGGTTTGTTAGTTGCCGTAGGGGTCATCTCTCTTTTTCCACAATCGCATCGTAGCCTAACTATAATCCTTGTTCTTAGTTTCGGTTATCTGGGGATGATGCTCGGTTACTATTTCGCTACAACCTTAGATTTTGGTGGATTACTGAGGTCGAATGGGGCTATCCGCTCTCGAGAGACGCACGCCCTCCAGAGCGGAAATAACTTCAAAATTTTAGACACAAGTGTTATTATTGATGGCAGGATTCTCGAAATCTGTCAAACGAAATTTATTGAGGGAACACTTGTTATTCCAAGATTTGTTCTAAACGAATTACAGCGTATTGCGGATTCAACGGATTCGCTCCGTCGAAACAAAGGACGGCGGGGTTTTGATATCCTCCGGGCACTTCAAAATAATCCAGCGATTGTTGTTGAGATTACCGAGGAAGATGTACCGCATCTTACCGAAGTTGATGCGAAGTTGGTTCATCTCGCCCAAGAGCGGGACGCTACGATTGTAACCAACGATCTAAATCTCAATAAAGTCGCCGAATTACAAAGTGTAAAGGTGCTCAATATCAATGAATTGTCAAATGCAGTACGTCCGGTGGTTATTGCTGGTGAGGTGATTCAGGTCTTTCTCTTGAAAGAGGGTAAAGAACCTAATCAGGGCGTTGGTTATCTTGATGACGGCACTATGGTAATTGTTGAAGATGGAAAGCCGTACATTGGTAAAGCACTCAATGTTGAAGTGACGCAGATGCTACGGACGAGCGCGGGGCAGATGATTTTTACCCGTATCAAAGCAGATGAAATGGACGTTGATGAGGAGCCAGGTTTGCACCCTTATTCCCGCAGCTGGTAAAGGGCACCGCATGAAGCATGCGGTTAAAAAGCCATATCTAAAATTGGCACAAAAGCCGATTTTAACCCATACCATTCAGCGATTTGAGCAAAATAGTGCTGTGGATGCCATCTTTGTCATCGTTGATGAAACGGATTTCGCTGCGTGTTATGCCACGGTATTGGAGCCGTATGCGTTTACGAAGGTGCAGCCACTTGTGGCAGGCGGAGCGACGCGTCAAGCATCTGTCCAAAACGGTCTATCCGCGCTGCCAGCAGATATTGATTTCGTGATCGTTCATGATGGCGTGCGTCCTTTTGTGACGGATGAGACGATTTTCGCATGTCTTGCAGCGGCAGACGAATACGGCGCAGCCGTCGCAGCTGTTCCTGTGAAAGATACAATCAAAGTGGCAAATCAGGACTGCTTTGTTCTTGAGACCCCTGTGCGTGAGCGGCTCTGGGCAGTCCAAACGCCGCAAGTTTTTCGCAAGTCCCTCTTAGTAGAAGCGCATCAGATAGCACAGCAACGCCAACTCACTGCGACCGATGACGCTGCGCTCGTTGAACAACTCGGTTTTCCTGTCAAGTTAGTACACGGGAATTATGAGAATCTAAAAATAACGACGCCAGTGGATTTACAAATCGCAGCGGCTCTCCTTGAGAACCAGACGTTTGAGTAGGCGTTTTTTGTTTTAATTTCTCGGGTTTATCCTGATCAAAAATAATAGAGGCTTGCGTTAGAATACTTAATAGGATAGAATAATATTAGTAGATGCGAGTAGGTATTGGTTACGATGTCCATCGACTGGTCTCGAATCGAAAATTGATTTTGGGCGGCGTTGAGGTTTCATATCATTTAGGGCTATTGGGGCATTCAGATGCGGATGTTTTGACGCATGCAATCATAGACGCAATTTTGGGTGCCGCCGCACTTGGTGATATTGGAACGCATTTCCCTGATACCGATGCGCGTTATGAGGGTGTGGACAGCCTTGTTTTGCTTCGAGATATTGTAGAGAAAGTAAGACTACAAGGTTACCGAATCGAAAATATCGATAGTACTGTTATCGCGCAACGCCCGAAATTGGCACCTTACATTTTGGAGATACGCGCGCGTCTTGCCGAAACCCTTGACATTGCTGTGGCGCAGATAAACGTTAAGGCAACAACCACCGAAGAATTGGGCGTTGTTGGTGAAGGTAAAGCGATTGTTGCCCACGCTGTTGCCTGTCTTTCTCGGCTATAAGTATAGTTTTGTGTTTCTCACTCTGGGAATCTCGGCACTACTCCACTATATTTTTCAGTGGTTTTTGGTTAATTCCAATCCGTTCCAGGTGCTCAAAGGTTTCTGGGCTCACCAGATGCCCTCGTGAAACGAAGTGGAATGAGGCCCAGGGATCCAATTATAAAAAAAATGAAAATTTATAACTCGCTCAGTCGACAATTGGAAGACTTTGTACCACTAAATCCTGAACAAGTGTCGATTTATAGTTGTGGTCCAACGGTTTACGATTATATTCACATTGGCAATGCGCGGACGGCTTTAGTCACCGATATTATCAGGCGGTATCTGGGTTATAAGGGATACAAAGTAAAGTTGGCGCAAAATCTGACAGATATTGATGATAAAATTATTGATCGTGCGGGGCTGCTTGGGGTGAGTCCTTCTCAGCTTGCCCAGGAGTATGGTGAGGCGTTCCTTGAGGATGCCAAGAAGTTCGGGACTGAAGCCGATGTGCATCCGAAAGCGACAGAACACATTCCAGAGATGATCGCCTTGATTCAGACGTTACTGGACAAGGGAGTCGCTTATGTAGTTGAGGGTAGCGTCTATTATCGAGTGAATCGTTTCCCTGAATACGGGAAACTTTCGCATCGGAAGCCAGAGGATTTACTTGCTGGCGCACGCGTTGAGATTGATGAACGCAAGGAGGATCCACGCGATTTTGACATGTGGAAGGCTGCAAAACCTGGGGAGCCTTCTTGGGAGAGCCCCTGGGGCAGAGGGAGACCCGGATGGCATATTGAATGCTCTGCGATGGCAATGAAGCACCTCGGTGAAACCCTTGATATTCATGTAGCTGGAGAAGATTTGCAATTTCCGCACAATGAAAATGAAATCGCACAGAGTGAGATGGTAACGTGCAAGCCGTTTGCACGCTACTGGGTACACGTCGCTTTCTTACAGATTGATGGGACACGGATGGGTAAATCTGAGAAGAACTTTATTCTCCTGCGAGATGCCCTGAATCAGTATCCAACGGAGGTTATCCGTCATTATTTAATTTCGGCGCAATATCGACATCCGCTTGATTACAACTTAACAGGTTTGGAAAAATCGGAAAGTGCGCTCCGACGCTTGAGCAACTGTTTGGATGCCCTGAAGAAATATGATACGCAGGTTGAGGTAGAAGAGACAACGACTTCACCGCTTCAACACGCGGTACAAGCAATGAAGTCGCAATTTACCGCCGCGATGGATGCAGATTTCAACACCGCACAGGCACTTGGTGCTATTTTCACCCTTGTCAGCGAAGTGAACAGATCCCTAACAGCTGCGAATGGGGTCCCGCTCACTGCTTTTGCAGAAGCCTATCGCGCGTTGACTGAAGTCTGCCAGGTACTCGGTGTTTATAGTACGGATGCCCAACGTGCGGATGGTGACGACGTAGAGCAACGCGACCATCTCATCGCCCTCCTTTTGGAAATACGACAGGATGCCCGGAGCCGTAAAGATTGGGATACGTCGGATAAAATTCGGGATCGGCTTAAGCAACTCAATGTTGAGATACAAGACACTCGCGACGGTGCGACTTGGAAGATTGTATCTTAATTGGAGGCATTGGAAATCAATAATTTACTTAAAGGAGTAAAAAGATAATGTATAGGTTTATTACCCTCTTGGCACTGTTCGCTTTTATTATTATTCTCAGCGGGTGCGCTGCCCTCTTCTCAGAGCAGGAATGGAGCGAAAATTATTCCCTCTTGGAAGGGACACAAGCGACAAGCCCTCAGATGATTGATGGCAAGCTCAATACGATTGGTGAAACAACTTTCCCTGCTGGATCGCAAGGATTCGTCGGAGCGAATCCCGCATCCCAAGTCGTGATTACCTTGCCAGAGAAAAAAGTTATCCGTCGAATTGTGGTGCATTCCGATAATTTAACAGAGTTTGATATTTTTGCAGATAAAGGCAGCATCGCTGTTGATGCGGATTGGCAGCTCATCAAAGACGTAAAGAGTGTCAAAAGCAGTCCTATTAAAATTTCACTACTGATTCCGTTCCCGACGGATCGAATTCGGTTGCGTGTTTTAGGAACGAAAGATGATGCTCTGCTGAGTCGTCAGGAACGCGCCCGTTCTGCGGGGAGAGGATGGAATGTCGGTAGCCGACGTGCTGTTGGAAAAATTCGAGAGATTGAACTCTACGGTTATAAAACCTCTGAGCAGGTAGCCGTCGAAGAAGCCACCGATAGGCGTGAAAAAGAACTTGATGATTTACTCGAATTGGAGTAATATAGGAGTAAGCCCTAAGTTGGTTGTTATATGCTACCAGCACAACTTCAGACTATACGGGGCGGTCTCTAAGCCGTTCCGCGAAACAAGGAGGCAAACATGCGTTTTGGATTATTAGTGATAATTCTCTGTGGGTTCGTTGGATTGTCGGGGTGTGTTCTTTCTGCAAATCCGTCATTAAACTGGAGCAAGAACATTGCTATTGATGCGACAAGTGAGGACACGAGATACCACGACGACAATATACACACACGCGGAGAGACAGGTCCTATTCTCGAAGATGAAAAGGATGTGAAATCCCAAGAAGAATCTGATAAATTCACGGAAGCTGTTCTCAAATGGCGGCAGCCGCAGACGATACAGCAGGTTGTCGTTAAAGCCGAAGAGGGACAGATGGAATTCTTCTCGGTTCAGTATATGAATGAGGAAGGCGAATGGGTCACGGTTAAAGAGGTGAAAGATAACCTTCGCACTGTTTACAGGTTCACTTTGAAAGATCCGATTGTCACAACGAAGTTTCGGCTGAAAGTGCCACGGCGTTGGGATTCGCGCCGCGTAACTGGACAGAAACGTTCAACACGTGGCGAAACGGGTGCGCCGAGTGCACAAGAATACAAGAGGATTCAAGAGATTGAACTCTATTACGCACTCCCGCCGGATCCCGCTGAAACAGCAGTGGCTGAAGCCGCGACAGCGGAGTAGTCGGTTCCTGTGACTAACGGGCGCGTTTTCAAAATGTGCCGAGGCAATTGATCTCTACATCGCGCAAGGCGGGAAGATGCTTTCTAACGAAACAATCAGTCTAATTCATTTTAACCTGATTCAAGGGGTTGGACTCAAAACCGTTCAAGTCTTGCGCGATGTTTTTGGTACTGCGGAGCGGGCATTGCAGGCGACACCGAATGAACTTGCCAAAGTAGATGGACTTTCGCCCGCGATGCGTGAAGTGTTAATCCACAAACCTGTCCTCTATCCGATAGAACGTGAGTTAGAATTGATAGAGACGTATGGGTGTAGGGTACTAACGCTTTATGATGAAACATATCCAACGCTGTTAAAGAAAATTGATACGCCCCCGCTTATTCTATATATCAGAGGCGAACTGACACGAGAAGACTCGTTGAGTATTGCGCTCGTCGGCTCTCGGAATGCGAAGGATTACGGGCAAAAGGTCGGTTATCGACTCAGTTATCAACTCGCCCAACGCGGCTTGACAGTCGTTAGTGGGTTCGCGAAGGGTATTGATACTTCGGCGCATCGCGGGGCTCTTGAAGCAGGTGGTAGAACAATTGCAGTAATGGGCAACGGATTAAGTTTCATCTATCCTGCAACAAATCGTGCACTCGTTGAGAAAATTGAAGCCTCTGGTGCGTTGATTTCTGAATTCCCAATCGGGGTCAAACCGAGACCGAGAAATTTTCCTCGCCGTAACCGTATCATCAGTGGGTTGACGCTTGGAACTGTAGTGGTGGAAGCGTCAAACCGGAGTGGTGCGCTCATTACTGCTCGCCTCGCTGGTGAGCAAGGTCGGGAAGTTTTTGCTGTTCCCGGAGAGATTTTCTCTGAACTTTCGACGGGGACCCATAAGTTGATTAACGATGGCGCGAAACTTATCAATACCGTGGATGACCTTCTCAGTGAACTTCCACAACACGCTTTAAGCCAGATACAATCTCCAGTGCCAGCATCTCCAGTGTTGAATGTAGAGACCGAATCTTCACAGGAATCTACTGTTGAGAAGCGTGATACTAAACTTACATCCACACACCCTCCCTCCGAAGTTCCGCAGTCTACCCAGAGTATACCACCACCGAATCTAACACCAGATGAAAAAACAGTTTTTGAAGCAATCGAAGTGCCTTCATCTCATATTGATACGATTGTTCGGACGACACAACTGTCAATTAGTCAGGTTTCGAGTGTGCTTTTGATGTTGGAGCTGAAGGGTGTTGTGCAGCAGTTGCCGGGCAAGCAATTTACTAAGGTCAGTTAATGACACATCAAAGAGGGAATTGAAGGAAGAATTGTGAAGATACTCGGCATTGATACCTCATGTGATGAAACCGCCGCTGCAGTTGTCGCGAATGGCAGGGCAGTCCTTTCTAATGTGGTTGCTTCACAAGTTGAGGTGCACCAAGAATACGGCGGCATTGTCCCCGAACTCGCATCTCGCAAGCACATTGAAGCCATTAATTACATTGTCAGTCGAGCATTAGCGGAAGCGGGTGTCACATTTAAAGATTTGGAAGCGATAGCTGTGACGAATCGTCCGGGATTAATTGGTGCGTTACTGGTCGGTGTCGCAGCGGCAAAAAGTCTCGCCTATTGCCACAACCTGCCGCTGCTCGGTATTAATCACATTGAGGGGCACATCTACGCTAACTTCATGGTACATGACCATCTGGCGTTTCCACATATCTGCCTCACGGTTTCTGGAGGGCATACTTTGCTCATAGAGGTTCACGAGGGATGGCAATACAAGGTATTGGGAAGTACACAAGACGATGCCGCCGGTGAAGTCTATGATAAAGTCGCAAAGTATCTCGGACTCGGTTTTCCGGGGGGAAAGGTCATTGACGACCTGGCACAAAAAGGGGACCCGACGGCGATAAAATTTCCCAGACCGTTGCGAAGTAGTGGAGACTACCAATTTAGTTTTAGCGGCATCAAGACCTCAGTGCGTTATTTTGTAGAGAAAGCGCGGCGCGCAGGTGTGCTTGTTGAAGATGGACAAGCGGATGTTATGGATATGAGTCCAGATAAGGTGACCGTTGAGGACATTGCTGCCAGTTTTCAAGCTGCCGTTGTGGATGTCCTTGTTTACAAGTCAGTCCGTGCTGCGGAATCCACAGGTGCGAGCGCGATAACGTTAACCGGTGGTGTTGCCGCGAATAGCCAACTTCGCGCTTCCTTAAAAACTGCTGCTGCGGAAATCGGTGCTGAAGTTTACTATCCGCCGATGAGTCTGTGTACAGATAACGGTGCGATGATTGCCGGTATCGCTTATCAGAAATATCAGCAAGGGATGCGAAATGGACTCGCTCTGAATGCCGCTGCAAATGGTTCTATTACTGAGAGGGAATAAGTTGCACACGGCTGCGCCAACCCCGTTGCGAATTAACCCGAAACCTGTCCGAAACGAAGTGGAGGACAGACCAGGAGAAATAGTTAAAAAATGTGTTTTGAAGCCGTTCAATGCTTGAAATCAGGCGGTATTATCGCTATTCCGACCGATACGGTCTACGGCTTGGCAGCGGATCCGTTTAATCCGGATGCTGTGCAAAGACTCTACACTGTGAAGGGGCGGCCTGATGGGAAACCCATCCCACTCGTTCTCAGCTCAGTTGCCGATGTTCACCGTGTGTCCCAAAACCTACCCGAATTCTTCTTTCATCTCACAGATCGCTTTTGGCCCGGTGGTTTGACTATCGTTATTGAGGCAAAGGGGCTGCTACCCGTATTGACGGCGGGTGGGAACACCGTCGGCGTACGCATCCCTGACAATCCACTGCTTCTGCAAATCCTCCGAGCGTTTGGCGGTCCGGCGGCGATAACAAGTGCGAACCTCTCAGGAGAGCCACCCGCTACCTCTCCCGAAGAAATTGGTGAAGTGCTCGCCTCACGAATCGATATGATCGTTGATGGCGGTAAGACCCCGGGTCCCATTCCATCTACAGTCTACGACATTTCTGTCTCACCGCCGGTCATCCGAAGGCACGGCGTGATTTCGGAAGAAACACTCGCCAAGGAGTTCATGTGCTACAACAGGCTTTAAAACAACTCCTTCAATTCTTAGCCACTCCAACCGGACAGTGGGTCCTCATCGGTTTAATCAGTTTTATAGTATTAGCGATCCTCTATAACAAGAAAAGACAGATTCCGGGTTTAACGGTAGCGGTGATCCCTGAAGATACATGGTTTATCAACCGGGACGACAACCATCGCCTCGCTATTGTTGTGTCTTTACATCTGACGAACAAATCAAGCGCACCCATTCGGATTCGCAGGTGTAAACTGAGTGGTTATTCACCCAAGCCGCCGCCTGAAAAATTGTTTTTAGAAGGACACGATACAACTGTTGAACTTACGTATCCGAAGCACGATCTCTTTGTTGACATAGATGGACATCCTGCTGCGCACACTTCGGAGTATGTCCTTAACCCTTACACAGAACAACGCTTGTGGGTCTTCTACCGCTCTGGCATTGTGACGATGACAAACATGCTCCGTGCACCGATTGTTCTCCGAGATATAAACGGAAAGCGGAAGGCTATCCACATCGCAGTGCCTCGCAATATGGACCAGATTCAACTCTATCGAGAGGCGGCAATGCGTTGGTAATTTAGGCAAGTTCACTCATCTTGATGGATCTGCCACCCGCTTCTGCGGACATGTCTGCAGCGAAGACGACACGATGTGACTCAAATGCCGTATCAAAATCGGTTAACGGCATCGGTTCGTTTTTCCCAATGCTATCTACGAATGCTTGGAATTGCGGTTCATACGGATGGTCGCTAACGTCCCCTGAGTCGATGAGTGAGGTTTCAAGCGTACTCCACTTGCTCTTATCCATCCCCTTGAGTTTCGCCGAATAGATACGGTTGTCAAGCAAACTGCCTTCACTGCCGACGAGGTGGATATGGAAGTAGTAAGGTTGCATACAATCGACACAGGAGGTGACTTTTCCAATCTTTCCGCCACCTTCAAACTTAAGAAGACTGACGCTGGTTGTCTTATATTCGTAGGGTTGGAAGACTTCCCCAGTAGATTGTGTATGATAACTGGTTACTTCTTCGACCGTCCCATCCATAAAGAAGAGAAGGGCGTCAAGGGCATGGCATCCTGCTGTTAGTAAGGTGCTGCCACCAAAATCTTTTTTAATGTTCCATTCGTATTGCCCGTACCAGGGTCCAATGCCGTGGTAGTAATCGACTTCCGCGTAGTGCAGGTCTCCAAGCAAGCCTTCATCAATGACGGAACGGATCATCGTAAAATGTGCGCTATATCGACACTCAAAACAGACACAAACGTTGACTCCGGTACTTTTAACGGCATCACGGATGGCTTTCGCATCGTCATAAGTAAGGCAGATCGGTTTTTCTATGATGAGATGTTTGCCTGCCTGCGCGGCAGCGATGGCTTGTTCCGCATGAAATGGATGGGGTGTACAAATATCAATGATATGTATGTCCGGATCAGCGAGCATTTTATCGAAATCTGTGTAGGCTTTAAGCGGTGTCCCATACGTTGCTGCTAACACAGATTCATCATGTTCCCGGCGGGAGCAGATAGCTGTGACATCTGCCCCTGTGACGTTTTTGAAAGTTTCGATGTGGGCACCGGCTACCCAACCGAGTCCGACGATTCCAACATTTAAATTATCCATTTAGCAACTCCTTTAAATTCTGTGAATACGGATAGACGTGGTGTATCAAACCTATGTCGTCCATTATGCACCAAGATTGCAAATTCTCCAGGTCCAATAGTGAAGTTGTTCTGGGCGAGTTATGAGTACTGCAAGGTAACGAGGAGGCGTTCTCTTAAATGTCATTATTTTCGCGATTAGCAAGTTGGGCGCGGAGCCGTTCTAACTCACCTTCGGCTTTCTGTCTACGCTGTGTTTCTTCCGCTGCGAGTGTCTCTGCTGCCGCTGCGCGCCTTTCCGCTTCCATCCTACGGTGCTGTTCTTCCATCCGAAGACGCTCCTCCTCCATCCGAAGACGCTCCTCCTCCATCCGCAAGTGATGTTCCTCCATCCGCAAGTGATGTTCCTCTGTAGAAGTCGTAATCGGAGTACCATCAGGTAAGTACGGACGTAAAAGTCTAACGTGAGTCTCAAGTTGGTTTTCCCACCGAAAATAGAGATTTAACGCTTCGCTGAACAGACCGCCTTGTGCATCCGGTGCAATCTCAACAATGTCTCCCGATGGACTTCGCCGCCACCCCCGAAACTCCGCAGGCTTCTCCATTTCGGGTTGATGAATGAAATACTCTTGCGCACCCATATCACCCAGATAGACTTGAAACTTTCCATGTCGATCCTGATAGGCTGTTGAATCGGAAAGGAACTCGAAGATAGTGGTAGGAACTGCCCCTTCTGACCAGGTATAAAAACTCCGCCGCTGTGGATATTTAGCAACCCCAAAAACAATGTAAACATCGGGAGCGACGAATTTTGTGACATCGCCTTCACGGTAGTAGATGAAACTGTCAACGCCGATGTAGATATGCGGGTTGATTTGAAAGTATCGCGAGACTTGGTCAGAAAAGATACGAATTTGTTCACCGTGAAATCCTGTCGCCGCCATGGGTTCATCGTCCTCGCAAGGGTATCCTTCGATATAAACGGTCGGTTTTCCGCTCGCTTTTGGAAAGATAGGAATGTATTTTCTTTGTTTGCTTTGAAAATCGTTTAGCGTAGCCATGATCGTCTCCGTGTCTGTGTCGTCAGTGTGTCCTTGACTTATATAAGACTCTGAAGCCGTTGTCAACCCGTTCTGAAAGTTTCCGAAACGTTTCTTATAATTTTAGCGAATCCCCTATTTTTTGTCAAGTAAGATATAGAAAAATGATTGATATAATTTTCGTTTTCACGTATAATTAAACATGGGAAGATAGTTACGCTGTTTCACAAAATCGGTTGTGGAATGCCCGTGTCTTGTTTAGAAATTTAACGCTAAAAGTAAATCTGAACCCGCGTCCTATTGGACCCGACAAATTTCTTGACATCAAAAGCAAAAAATGCTATAATATACAAAACGTAAAAACCTCGCAACGCTGTCCTTAGGCACCGTTTTTAAGTTTATCGTATCCATTCTATCCGCAATGAAGGAGCCGATTCCAATGGAGACCAAAATCTCCGATGTCTTCCCCCAAAAATTTGCAAAAGAAGGGTTAACTTTTGACGATGTTTTGCTGATTCCGTCCGAATCGGATGTGCTGCCGGATCAGGTGGATACGGGTACGCAATTCACTCGGAATCTTCGGCTGAATATTCCTATCTGTAGCGCGCCTATGGACACCGTCACGGAATCTACCCTTGCTATTGCAATCGCACGGGAGGGGGGCATCGGGATAATTCATTATAATTGCACGATTGATGAACAGGTGTCTGAAGTTGATCGGGTCAAACGTTCGGAAAGTGGAATGATTACCGCACCGATTACGCTCACACAGGATAAGACGATTCGCGATGCCCTTGACGTAACGGAGCGTTATCGTATCGGTGGGGTCCCTATTGTTACTGAAGATGGATATCTCGTTGGGCTTATTACCAACCGTGATCTCAAGTATGAAAATAATCTTTCACTGCCGGTAACTGCCCGGATGACGCCCGGTGATGAATTGATTACTGCAGTACCCGGTATTACACTTGACAAAGCGAAGGAGATACTTCACGAATCTCGGAAGGAAAAGCTGCCAATTGTAGATGAAGATTTTAAACTCTGTGGATTGATCACTATCAAGGATATTGATAAAATCCAGATGTTTCCACAAGCCTGTAAAGACGATGCAGGACGCTTACGTGTTGGTGCCGCTGTTGTACCCGCAACGCCTCTGGAAGATATTGATCGGTTAGTCGAGGCGGGTGTAGATGTACTCGTGTTGGATACGGCACACGGTCATTCCAAAAACGTAATTCGTTCAACAGAATATATTAAGTCGCATTTCCCAAATATCGAACTTGTTTCTGGGAATGTGGTCACACCAGAAGGCACGCGAAGCCTCATTGATGCTGGTGCAGATGCAGTCAAAGTAGGCGTTGGTCCTGGTTCTATTTGCACAACCCGTGTGGTTGCAGGCGTGAGTATCCCTCAAATTACGGCAATTTATGACTGTGCGGCGGCAGCTGATAAAGCAGGGGTACCGATTATTGCAGATGGCGGCATCCGTTACTCTGGAGACATCGCGAAAGCTATCGGCGCCGGCGCGAGTTCCGTCATGATTGGCAGTTTACTTGCCGGAACGGATGAGAGCCCAGGCGATACAGTCATCTATCAAGGGAGAACCTATAAGATGCACCGCGGCATGGGGTCATTAGGTGCTCTACGAAAACGGATGACCCGCGCCCCGGAGGAAAGCTCGGAGGACATTTCTAAACTTGTACCTCGTGGTATTGAAGGACGTGTTCCGCACAAAGGAAAACTGAGTAATTTCGTCTATCAATTGGTCGGTGGTATTCGTTCTGCTATGGGGTATTGTGGAACCCCGGATATTGAGGCATTGCGTAGGGATAGTCAATTTGTCCGAATGTCAAGCAGTGGATACCGCGAAAGCCATCCCCACGATATTGATATCACCGAAGAAGCACCGAACTATACGGTAGCGAATCTTTCCCCATAACTATAGAAGTGGTTTTCGGTTCGGATTTTTTTTCAAAAATCCTTTCAGTCGTCGGTTTTCGGTTAAGAGGGTATCGTTTAGCAAAAACCTCTTGTCCGATAACCGATAACCGATAACTGACAACCAATCCAGGAGGCCATAATTAAAAAATGAAAGTTAGCGAAGAAATGTCTTTTTGGGATAGACTCTATATCCCAGCGTTAATTAAGGGAATGTTTACCACGTTAAAACATATCCCTAAGAAAAAATTAACCTACCAATATCCTGAAGATCCGAGGAGTGTGGATGAACGCAATGAACGCTACCGCGGCATTCACAAGCTCACGATGACCGAGAAGGATGAGATTAAGTGTGTCGCCTGTTTTTTGTGCGCGACCGCTTGTCCTGCCGACTGTATCACTATCCAAGCAGCACCCGCCCCTGAAGGTTGGACGACGAAGGAAGGCTATCAGCGCGAGAAGTATCCTGATGTTTTTGAAATCAATATGCTCCGTTGTATCTTTTGTGGATATTGTGTTGAGGCTTGCCCTGAGGATGCGATTCGGATGACAGGCTTAACACTCCCGCAATACTTCCGTGAACGTCAAGAAGAGGGGGAGAGTCTTGGAAGTTCCCGCAGCGACTTTATTTTTGATCGCGATATGCTTGTTGCAAACAACGATATTCCGCAAGAAGGGCTTAGTGTTGAGGCACGATAAGATATCGTTTGAAACAATTGATGGCACCCTTGTATACGCCTTTTCCAAATAAAAAGTATAGCATTATCTATGCAGATCCGCCGTGGGACTACAAAGGGCAGCTGCAACATACTGGAAAGGGTGGGAAGGAGAGTGGTGGCGCAATTCGGCATTATCCGACACTGCCGGTGTCAGAAATGGAAGCGTGGGATGTCGCAGCCATCAGTGAAGAGAATTGCCTGCTTTTTATGTGGAGCTCCTCTCCGCACCTTGATCAGGCGATTCGGCTCGGTAAGGCATGGGGCTTCCAATGGGCAACTGTTGCCTTTGTGTGGGATAAGGAGCGTGTGAATCCGGGGTTCTACACGATGAGCCAGTGTGAATTATGTCTCGTTTTCAAACGCGGGAACATTCCGCAACCGCGGGGTGCCAGAAACATCAGGCAACTTGTTAAGGCAAAACGGACACGCCACTCTGAAAAACCAGAGGACGTGCGTCAAGGGATTGAGGCGATGTTTCCCGGTCACTGTAAAATCGAACTGTTTGCACGAAGACAGTATGACGGTTGGGACGCTTGGGGACTTGAGGTCTCATTAACTGATAACTAACAACTGACAACTATTTTTATTGCCTCAGTTTATTTGAAAGGCAGATGATTGAATCGACCCAATGCAAGGATTATCGCTTAATTTTCGTTCAAACGCACTTTTTGCGTTAACTGATAAAATCAAATCCAGTATTGAGGGACGGATGAGTTGGGGAGACACCTTCGGCTTAGGACTTGGTGTGAAAGCAGATAAGCATCTAATTATTTGGACACCCAAGGAGACTTCAGAAGGTGACATTCTGCCCGGTTTCGACTCAGAAGATGGCGAGCTGACGGTGAAAATGCGGCCGCGTCCGGGGGCATGGGTCTCTTGGATTGACGAGGCGAAGGTTTCTGCTGATGCTCGCGACGATTATGATCGGGTCCACAGAAGTATACAGGAACTCGAACGCAACGCACGCCAAATCACCGATTTTGCCGATGGTGTTGTTACTGACATCACGATTCAAAACTTGGGAAAATCTCTAACGCTCTCTGAATTGACCCAAGAAGTTTTGAAGGCGCGTTTGGCAGTACCCAGTACCGTCAAGACCGGTAGTTATGTGCTGGCGCGGGTTGATGAACCTGCTACGCAAGAGGTTCCTGCAGCTACTGTTATCATTCCAGAGCAGACCCACATTCATCGCGTACACCTCAATGAGGATGTTCTTTTTACGCAGCTATTAAATAATGACTACAATCGACTGCTTGTTGTCATTCGAACGCATATTAAACAGTACCCTGATTTGACGGATTTAGGACACAGTTTGGCACTTCTGACGCGCCTCTCTAAGACTGTGACTGCTGAAGGTGAAAAGCCAACGGGTGCGACGGAGGCGATCAGTCCCGTCCAGGTACTCGCTACAGCAGCGGTTTACAATCCGCTCGAACCGGAAACGCTCCAGTTAGTTCCTATTGCTTTTGATGCGCCTGCGGATGAAATTGAAGCGGCTATCACCGAGGGTGCCAAGAAAATTGAAGCGTATACGGTGAAAGCCAACCAGCACGCGTATCAGTTAATGGCACAATTTCAGCAAGGCGTGGAAACCCGTTTGAGAGCACTTGTGCTCGGACCCGGCCAGCGTGTTCACAATAAGGTGTGGGACGACTTGGTGATTCGAGAGCTACGGAACACTGTCCTCGATTTTGTCGAATTTTATGAAACCTGTCTGACGGAATATTTTGGGGCGGACATCGCAGCAGCGAAAAAGGAGATGCTTGCCCAGAATATTGATCCGATGATAGAATTTTGGCAATTACAGGATAACCCGCAGCTAACGCTGAATCATCTCATCCAATCCTGTTACAAGCTTGCGAATCAAGTCTTGGATCGCGCGACCGGACTGTTTCATGACTTAGTATTTGAGCAAGATTTCATTGAAACCGGACTTGTCAAGCAGGTGGATTTCCTCATTTTTGAGAATAACGAACTTTTAGACGAGATTTATCTTCCGAAATGGACGCGCGGGACGGTACGTGAGAAAATTGCTGGCGTCGCGCTACGGTCAACTTTACATGCGTCGCAAATTGAACGTCTTGGGACTATCTGGTTGGAATTGCTTGGACTCGCGAATTTTGTGAGTCAGCGCAAACAAGATTTTGAAGTCGTTATTCAACCGTTGGTCAATCTCCTATTGGCGACAAAAACGACGGGTCAAACACAGCGTCGAAGTCAGCAGGCACAGCAACGCCGCAGCGCTGCCAGTTTTGCCGGATTTGAAATTCCAGATGATGATTTTGAGCAGCTCCTCAATCATGTGAAGCTGCATCTTCCAACGATAAAGCAGTGGTTGGAGCATCTGCCGCCAAAAGTAGATCAACGCCAGCATTACGCAACCTTATGGACGTTACTGCTTGATGGTAAGCTGCGTGAACGGCTCCTCACCGATACCCAACCGACTTGTGATATTAACCTGAGTGTACCGGACCAGACAAAGCGGCTCATCACTCTCATGTTGGGAAGTACACTGATTATCCAAGCCGAAAAAGACCGAAAGTCGATAGAGCGCAATCTGAATCGGGCAATTATCTCGAAAACCGGGCATGAATTGACGAATGTCACTACACCAGCGATGCTCGCTATACACGGGGATGCACTTCTCGCAATTCTCTATGAGGAATTATTGGGTTACCACGACACTTTGGCGAAGCGGGTGAACCGACTCTCGAATGCCCCTCAAAAACGGAAAAAGCGGCGGCATCAGCAGGTACGGAACGGTAGTCCCGCGGATATTGAAGCGGTTGAAGCGGAACAGGAAAAAGTCAAAGAACTCATGACCTACCTGAGACCTTATCGGCAGGAGGAGGTTATCGGGGTTTTAGCGATGGCTGGACTTGATCCGCTCGCATCGAATCTTGAGGAGATTCGGCGGCAACAAGTGCTCAGTTTCGATGTCAGTGATTTGCCTGCTATCGGTGAAACATGGCTTAGCGAAAGTAAGGACATTGCGGATTATCCTAATCTACGGGTGTTCCTTCTGCAAAACCAGCTCCCTATATCTACAACGGGTAGGTTACTCATGGAATTGCGTCAGCAGTTTCCGGATGCACTCTTCAACCACGTGATAGGGCTTATCCAAGAGGTGAAGGTCCTTCAAAGCGGCGACTATCAAGGGGAATCTCTCAATCGGTTTGTTTCTTATATTTCTGAAAAGGTGTGGCGATGGGAGTTGACACAGATTACTGAGGCTGAACTCCCGCTTTTGCTCAAGGAGAAAGTCCTCGCATCAGCAATCTGCTATGAAAAAGAGGTCGAAACCTTGATGGAATATGTTGAACGTTACGATGAACTTATATCCACCAAGCTCGCTGCGGATCCGGATCTCGATGGCCATCGTCAGTATCTTGAGGAGCAGTTTCAAGCAATTGTTGAAACATTTTTGGTATAAAGGGTGATAGATGAAAATAGTTTTATTGGGCAACAATCAGTTTGCTGTCTCGGTTGCTTGGGGTTTGTGCCAATTAGAGGCGGTGCGTGAGGTCGCCTTTGTGTCAGATACGGCATCAAGCAAAAATAGATTTATTCATGCAAAAGAAGCCGCACCGGCGAGTCTTCGAGATCTCGTGGAGGCGAATGCATTAAGCGCAAGTGATACCGCAATTTCTGTTTACAACTCGTTAGAGGGATTGTCTAATGCAGATGTTGTTGTTTTGCTACCACCGATGGGACAATCCGGTTTCCGGTCGCCTCAAGCGTCCAAGACAACGGGCATAGCATTTGCGAGGGGTTTCGTTCCGGGAATCCAGCAGTATGCGTCGGATGCCAAAATCTTGGTAGCGGCATCTCCTGCGAATTATATTGCTGCGTGGATATATCAGGCACTCGGTACTGGACAGGTTATCGGTCTTGGAAACGGTGCTGCCACTGCACACCTGACTGCTGCAATTGCGAACCACATCAAAGTTTCAGTGAAAGATGTGATGGCTTTGACTATCGGGAGCGATCAAGAGACATACCCGCTTCCACAATACTGCCGGGTCAATGGTATTCCAATTGCCCAACTAATGCCTGACGCTGACATCGAACATCTCCGTGAAGCAGTCTCACAACGTTGTCCATATACAACGGACACCGGATATACGCTAATCAGTCACATTTTGCAAGTCGTTTCAGCCATCGTACTTGATAGAAATCGGGTGATGAGTGTTGGGACCCGTGTCTCAGCCGGATTGACATCGGTTTACTTGAATGTTCCAGCGAAAGTTGGGTGTGATGGTGTTACTGACATTGTGCCGCTGGCATTGGCGGCAGAACAGCGTGAACAGTTCAAAAAGTTGGTCGCTCAGAGTGCTGCAGACCAGCCCTAAGACAACTGGCAACTATGGTAGATTTTAAAATTAATGAGATACGCTGCACCACTGAGTAGGGGTGAGATGTCTATTTATTTTTTCACTTCGCTATAAACAACCTCCTTCTTAACTGACAACTGGTAACTGACAACTGACAACTATTAAAAGATGCGAGAAATATACCAGAAAATCCCAGAGTTAATTGAAGCCTCTCAAGTCGGTGCCTATTGTACCGTCGTGGAAACAAAAGGGTCAACGCCACAAAAACCCGGCTCAAAACTGCTAATTCTGCCCAATTTGCGAAATGTGGGTACCCTCGGCGGTGGATGTGTCGAAGCGGAAGCACGCCGACAAGCGATTGGGTTGATGCAAGGCGGGATGCCGCGACTGCTTGAGTTTCAATTGGATAGCGATTACGGTTGGGACGATGGTCTCATCTGCGGTGGGAACATGAAAATCTTCATTGATCTGCCGAAAACGTCCGCCGAAGCCGAGATGTTTGAACGTCTCCAAGCACTCAATGAAGAAAAAGTCCCGCTCGTCTGTGCCACAATTGTAGCCAGTGAAAAGCAGGGCGTAGAAGTCGGGATGAAAATGATCTTTGCCAACAATGGTGAACGCATCGGAACGTTGGGAGATGCGGCTTTGGAGACTGCGATTGAGGAGAAAACTGATGGCGTCCTTAAAGACAACCGCGCCGTGCTGTTTCGAGAAAACGAGACAACCGCTGTCTTCTTAGAACCTTTACAACCGCGACCCACGCTGCTGATTGCAGGCGCAGGGCATGTCGGTCAGGCACTTTGTCATCTCGGTAATTGGTTAGATTTTGATGTTGTTATTGTTGATGATCGCGCCGACTTCGCTTCCGCTGAGCGGTTGCCAGAAGCGGACAACATTATCGTCGGCGATATTGAAACGGAACTCCGAAATTATCCGATTACGCCACTCACCTATGTCGTGATTGTCACCCGTGGGCATCAGCACGATGAGTCGGCACTCCACGCCGTTGTTGAATCGGATGCCCGTTATATCGGTTTAATAGGCAGCCGCCGCAAGATTAAACTGATATTTGACGATTTGCTGGATGTTGGAATCCCCACAGAGAGACTCCAGCGGGTTTATGCCCCTGTTGGTCTCAATATCAACTCAAAAACCGTGCCGGAAATTGCTGTGAGCATTGCATCGCAGCTCATCCAGATCCGTAACGCCGCTGAAGACGTTCAGACTTTTGACGCACAACCAGAGAGAATGCCTACGGTTAAAGTCGCAGGAGCATAAATATGAATGATGTTCATGTGAAAGAGGACAAATTTTATAACCTCTCCGAAGTCATTGGGGCTGTGAAGAAGACGCTTGATCTTGTTAGTGAGAAGTCTCATAAGCACAACGAACTTCGTTATTCATCCACGGATGTTTATTGGCTCTTGTATGATATGCTCCAGTATATCAATAGGAATGTCCCTGGTGAATTTTCACTACTCCAAATCCGAAAAGGGGTTTACCGAGTCAGATATGCAGCTGAAGATAAGGCAAAACAGAGGTCGAGCAGGAAACTCAAGGAAGAGGTGAACCAGACAGCACGGTATCTTGAAGAATTGACCGGCAGGCGACCCCCGTGGGGTGAAAAAGAGTAAGTGTCTCTAAGGAGAAATCTATGGCAGTCATAGATTGGCTAAACACGAACAATGGTGCTATAATAGGGATTGCTACTGTTGTACTTGTAGGCGTTACAATCTGTTATACCTATTTAACGTGGAGGCTATTAAAAGCTAACGACACACCTGAAATTGCAATTTCCCTACGTCCCCATGAAGCATATATCCACTGTGTTATGCTTTGCATAGAGAATATAGGAACAGGAGCAGCCCGTAATATCCGATTCCAAACAGACCTTTCTTTTAAACCTGATGGAGAGAGAGCTCTTGAACAGGTTGGCTTTCTCAAAAATGGCATTGACTACCTTGGACCGAAGGAAAACATTGAACATTTTCTGGTGAGTGTAATAGGCAAATTAGATAAACTAAAAGAGACCCCCCTTGAAATCGGTGTTACTTATACGAGTTCGGTGAAATTGAAACGTAGGCACGAGCGCACTTTCTGTCTTGATTTTGGAGAAGATGAAGGTTTGGCGACAGTCGGAAAATCGCCGCTTTTTGAAATAGCCAAAGCTGCAAAAGATATCCAAAAGGATGTCCGCCACGTTACGACTGGTTTCCGTAAACCTGTAATTCTCACAGAGCCATTGTCTAAGCATCACCTCGGAAAGCATGTCAGTACTTTGGAAATTCGGATAGATCGACTCCCAAGCGAAATTCAACAAGAGATTCTGCGAGAATTGGACATTGTTGTCAGCAAACGGGAGCAGGAAGTCGCAGAAAAAGAAAAGAATGTACAGGCAGAAACGGGCAACAATTCATCATGAAAATGAGGTGAAATCAATGGCAATTACAATTTATATCCACGCTGATGATCATTCTTCATTTGAGATTTCTGACGGTATGGAGGAAACCTCAACGGATAACAATCAACGGTTATCACTTGAAGAATTCGATGCTTTGGCAGATAAATTGGCAGACCTGTCTATGAAAATTGACGGTCCTGATGCTCAACCATTATCCGATTATGCGATGAGCCGCGAAAGCATATATGAAGATTACCCAAAATTATGATTTATCTGGTTGATACCAATGTTTTGTTAGGATTTTCGTATCCTACCGATCCACGTTATCCAATTGTTCGACCTGCTGTACGTGAATTGTTAGCAAAAGGTCATCAACTACAGACGACATCGCAAAATTTCGCGGAATTCTGGAACGTTTCAACTCGACCAACTCCTCAAAATGGTTTTGGACGCACACCATCAAGCACAAATCAACTCTTGAAATACCTTGAAGAACTTTTCCTTCTGCTACCAGATTCACCTGATGTTTATCTGGAATGGAGACGACTTGTTGTGGCTTATAGTGTGTCAGGCGTTCAGGTCCACGACGCTCGGTTGGTTGCTACGATGATTTTCCATGACGTAACACACATCTTGACTTTTAATACGCAGGACTTTACTCGCTATAGACGTGAAGAAATTATTGCTATTAATCCAGAAGCAGTTTAAAGGAGACTACTTTGTGAAAAAAGAACCTAAAGTAACAATTAAAGACATTGAAATGTCCGTAGGCGCGTTAAATGTCCAAAAAGCCGCGGACATCTTTGAAGAACACGGATGCCTTGTCGTCCGCGGGTTAATGAAACCCTACATTAAAGCAATTCATCAGGACATTGAGGCTGCCGCAGCAGAATCCCTATCACGCCTTGACGAGGCAGAACAGATTGTTGAAGGGTGGCGTACGCCGAATGGCACGCTGTTCCTTCCGGCACCAGAAGGCTACAAACGCGATAAACAGATTATGGTGTTGGCGGTGAATTATCAGACGAGTGCGGCGTTTTTCCAATCTGCTTTTGACGAAACTGCAGCCGATATTGTTGAGGCAATCTTGGGACCGAATGTGGAGATATTTGGTAACGGACAGTGCCTTTATAAAGAACCCGTTGGTGGACATCCGAAGCATCTACATCAGGATTCCGCGTATTTTGAACACCGTTATCAAGGACCGGTTGGTATTCTGAACTACGTTGTGGATACGGATTTGGTGAATGGTGCGTTACACGTCGTACCGGGTTCGCATCAACTCGGGCAGCTCAAGCATATTGATACGTTCTCACACCTCGGTCTGGAGGAGGATGAGTGGCCCTGGGAGAGCGCACTCCCAGTCGAAGGCAAAGCGGGTGATTCAATCTTCTTTAACGTCAAGACGATCCACGGTTCCAAACAGAATATGTCCGACAAACCGCGTCCGGTTTTCATTAACCGTTACCGTCGCACAGACGACTTTGTAGTCATCGGTGGGACAACGACAACAAACCGGGCAGAAGCCGAGAAGCGTGCCGCGGCGGCTGAGGAAGCGAAGAAATCTAATAGTGATCGAGGCTTGATGTTGCGAGGATTCCGTCCGTTTGAGGCATAGTGGAAAAAATAAAATGAACAGATGTCCTCTGCCCTATAATTGATACAGCATCAGGTAGATAATTACGCCTGTTACCGAGACATACAGCCAGATCGGAAAGGTAATCTTCGCGATGCGGCGGTGTGCGTCAAACCGTTCACGCCACGCCAAGTAGAGTGTCCGCAACGCCAGTGGCACTATCACAAACGCCAAGATAATATGCGAGATGAGGATGGTAAAGTAGACCGGACGCATCCATCCCTGCTTTGTAAACGGTTTCGATCCGGCGTGATAGTGATAGATGACATAGCAGATAAGAAAAAGCACAGACACGCCAAAAGCGGCGAGCATGCAGTTTTTATGTGCTGTAATCTTCCGTTGACGGATTTGCACGTATCCGGTCAGCAGCAGGATGCCGCTGATTGTGTTTAGTGTCGCATTGACCGTTGGTAGGTCTGAGATCTCAAGCACGTTTTCCTCCTATGTACTCGCTTCGGCACAACGGAGTGTGCCTGCTACTTTCTAACGGGGCCACCGATAGGCTTGTGCACCTTTTGAATTCTCTAACGCAAATACCCACCGTTCACACCACGTCTTATATTCCGTTTTACCCGCTTCTGGTCGCAAACGACTCCGCATGAGAAATGCAGGGTAGAAGGGTCTCCCTGTTGGTTGATAGACATCGTGATAACGCAGGTCAAAACTCCATCGGATGCTGTCTGACTCGTTCGGTTTCGCACTGTGAAGCGTGTAGTTATGGAACAAGATAACACCACCTGCCCGGATGGGCAACGGTTTGGGTGTAAGGTTAGAGGGTTGATTTTCCGGTAGCACTGCTAACCCGCCTGATGTCCAATCGTGCTTGAAAAGCCCCTTCTTATGACTACCCGGCAGCACTTGTAAGCATCCGTTTTCCAACGTCGCATCTACAATCGGAATCCAGACCGTTAGCATGAAGTAGGGGTCGGTATCGGGCCAGCACACACCTGCGTCCTGATGCCAAGGTGTGGGTCCCCGCTGTGAACTCTTTATTGGTAAGACAGCACGGATATGTTGAATGGGGTTGCAGATAATCTCGGAACCGACAAGAGATTCTGCGATGTCAAGGATTTTCGGATTCTTCAAAAAGTTAAACGTCGCCTCACCGCGCGCCTGCATAATATCGAGATTTGCTGTTATCTCCTGTGCCTCATTCGCAAGATGAAGCAGCCGCTCCGTGAAGGATTTATCAGTGTATGTGTCGCGAACCTTCCCTTCTGCGTGCAATTTCTCGGCGCGTTCTGCGATAATTCGGCTGTATTCGTCGATAACAGGACCCAGATCGGTTTCATCAAGCGCATCTTCGAGCAGTAGGTAACCGTTGTCGTGAAAGAACGAAATTTGAGATTCGGTTAAACGCATAATTGCGTCCTCCTTGCGTTGTGCCTATCCCCACCGTTGTTCTGGCGGATCAAAGACAAACCCGTGAAAAAACTTCCGCTGTTCGGGTGAAAGTTGCTCGTTATAGAAATCTTGAGGATAGCCCCAATGTTCTTGCGAAGCGATCATCCAGGGATGCTCGTAGGCATAATAGAGCATTTCCCGGCATCCTTCTGATTTGGTAAAGATACCAGCAGAATGCCAGACGGCATTATGGAATAGAATAGCACTCCCCGGTGGTGCGCAGACTTCAAGTGCCCCCGGATATTCATAAGGATACCTTAAGTCTTCATGGTTTGGGTCATACATTGCTGTGTGGCTCCCCGGAATGAGCCACAAATTCCCCTGTCCGCCCGCTGTCATATCTGTCAGATAATAACCGATTTTGAGTTGCAAAAACGGTATTGGACGCAGGTTTCGGTAGCCTTCGTCGTGTCCGTCGATGTGCCATCCCATCAGACGTTCCTTTAAATCCGAAGCGTGTTCAACGATGGCATCCGATGCGTGGTGGTGGGGCATCTTGTTGAGCAGCCCTGTGACATACGGCAGGATGGGTTGCCAATCCAGGAGTTCCAAGAATGCTGGATGATCACCGAGTATATAGAAGATACGGGTGCTTTTCTCGCCGTGGATGTGGGTCATACCGGTTTCGGTTCCCCCTGTCTCCTCACGTTCTCGCCGCTTCTCAATGACTTCAGCAAGAGCACTTCTGAGCGTTGCAACGTGTGAGACGGTAAGAAAATTTTCCAGAACGAGGTAGCCGTTATTTTCAAAGAAAAACTTTTCGGCATCAGTCAATTCGTGTGACATACAGTAAATCCTCTTTTTTCGCTGGCGAGGTTCTCAGGAATCTCGCTTTTCGGTTTCTCGGATTTTACCTTAAATCGAACAATTTTATAGCGTTTTCACTAAAAATTCGTGCTGTATCGGCTTCAGAGATAGGCATCTCCTCAATCAAACCGACAAATCGTGGCATATCCACCCACGGATGGTCTGTTCCAAACAGCAGCCGATCCGCGCCAGAATATTCATAAGCGTATTGTAATGATTCTACCGATGGCGACACGGTATCCAGATAGATACGTTTCAGATACGCGCTTGGAGGTTGTGTGATATTCTCTCTGGCTCTACCGAGAACCTCAGTTTGGTGATCAATCCTGCCACTCATATAGGGTAGAATACCGCCGACATGCGGCATTACGATTTGTAGGTGAGGGTGACGTTCAAGAATTCCACTCAGAATTAGTCGTAACAGGGCAAAACTATTGTCCACTTGTAACCCCATCATACCGATCATCCAGTGGTCTTTGATGGCTTCCCCCCACGTTGGCACAGTCGGGTGCATCACAATAGGCATCTGTAGCGTTTCAGCGTATGTATAAACCGGTTCAAATTCTGGTGTGTCAACGGGTTTCCCACCGATATGAGAATAGAGCATGATCCCACGGAACCCGAGTTGTTTGACCCGATCCATCTCTGTTATGGCTTCATCTGGATTTTGCCACGGCAGGCACGCCAATCCTGCGAATCGATCTGGATGAGCATCCACAAGTGCGGCGATGGCATTGTTGATGGCTTGCGCACCTCTGTTTCCTAATTCAGGCACAAGCATGCAGGGTGGCGGTATATTGGTGGTGAGCAGCGCCATGTCAACACCCGCTGCGTCCATGTCCTGAAGTTTACGTTTCGGATCGTAGGCTTCGTCTTGTAGGCGAAATGTTTGGACATCGCCGTACGTAACGACAGCCTCGCTGCCCCTACGTATAACTTGCGGAGGGTGTGGGTTCTGCGCCAGGATTTCGATATAGGCTTTTGGAAATATGTGGCTCTGACAATCAATTCGCATTTTTTGAGTCAAAGATATGTCATGTTTATATTTTCTTTAGTATGCCATGTCTAACCCTTTTTTATCAAGGAATCTTTTTCAGACAAAAACACACCTCTTCCTAATCCGTCCTGCTCCCGAAAAAAACTTGAATCTTACGGCTTGTAATGCTATCATTTCATAAAAAAGAAAGACAAACGAACGATGACTAACAAAATAAAAAATTGGACAGCCGCGGCATTGTTGTTTCTGTTCCTATTACCGTTCGCCTCAGCCCAAATCACACCAAATATCTGGAAGAAATTTATCGGCGAACCAGTCCCCGTGGGAACACCGGACCTGATTGATTTTTCTTATGCTGGTTATAAAAATGGAACAGAAAGAATACCCGAAAATTTTGGATATACAGTGCATAATGTTACTCAGTATGGCGCAACGCCTGATGACGGCAAGTCTGACAGTGCTGGTATTAGAGCAGCACTTGATGCAGCTGCTGTAGGTAACAGTATTGTGTTTTTCCCATCCGGGCAATATGATGTTTTACTGAATAATGACGTAAAAGACCCGTTTGTCGTAAGAGGACATCATGTGATTATTCGTGGGAGTGGCGCGCAAGGTGCTGGCAGCGATGGAACAACTATTAAGATGCATAATGAACTGGTAATCGGTAGTGAAATGTTGTTTGTTACACCAGGTGCTGATTTTGATTGGGATACGAAAACAAGGGTTAATGGTGCATTTCCAAGTGGTGCAAAGTACTTTGATGTGAGGGACGCAACTCAACTTAGAGGCCACAAATTTATTGTAATAAGAGGGTTTAATCTGAGGGGTGAGGATTATGGTAAATATTCCTCACGACCCCTATCTGATTTACCTGAGTTGTATACTCGAATCCGTGACGGGATTACACTTAGAGAATATCATGAGATTGATAGAATTGAAGGAAACCGGGTCCATCTAAAAGCGCCGCTTGTAACGCATCTAAGCCCCGGTATGCCTGTTCATTGGGTTGATTTAGCGGAAGGTATAGGTTTTGAAGATTTACATATTGATGGGGGTTTTGATGAAGTCTATGAGCATTTAGTTCAAAGGGGACGTGGTGGCATTTCATTATGGGAAACCGCACATTCATGGATTCGCCGTTGTCGGATTTCTAATGTTATTACTGCATTTTCAATTGGTCATTCTTACTGTGGTTCGGCGGTTAGCAATATAATTGATGGTAGATCTGGACATAATTTAGGGAATATATTTGGTTCAACATATTGCTTGAATGCTCTCTTAGAGGATTATACAGATAGAGGAATGTGGCATGGTGCAGCTGTGTCGCATTATTCTGCTGGAAGTGTTACTTGGCATGTCCGGGGACCATTAGTCGGAGGCCCTGATACACATGGGGCACAGTCACGCCATTCGTTGTTCGATAATTGCGACAGCATCAGCCATCATACGAGTGGTGGGGGAGTAGAGAGTTTGCCACACCATCTGGATGGATACACACGCTGGAACAACACCGTCGCCGACAGCAGCACCTTTGACTTGTGGACACCCGGTGGATATGAGTTTGCAGTCACGCAAGGCAATCTAATCGGATACAAAACGCTGGGCGGTTCTCTCCCCCGCAACGCCTACTTTGAAGGATTCGGAACCCACGTCTCTCCTGATTCACTTTACGAGGCACAACTGGAACACCGACTCGGAGCACTTCCCGCATGGGTAGAGGCTGCGAAAAAAGAACATAGAAAATTTTTTGAGAGCATTATCGTTGATGCAGGGCAACCTGACAAATCTTCCGATGCCCAAGATAGCAAATTGGATCTCACACAAGGTGGCCCGAAAATAGAGGGAGCGTGGTTATGGGTATTGGTACCAGATGAACATCTTGACAGAACTACAGATTTGCTGGCGAAAGCAAGTGGCGGTGCTGTTACAGAGCAACACATCGCAATGACCGGTGCGTTACCAGGAGACACAGCTGGCGACTATATATGGACTTCTCTCAAAATTTCCGACAGCGGTGGAGATAACATCACCGATATGACGAGACCGCTCGGCTGGAACGGAAACAACCGCGTCATTTATGGCTTCATCACCTTAGATTCCCCGCGAGAACAGAACACAAGAATGTTTGTTGGAAGTGATGACAGCGTAAAGGTTTGGCTCAATGGTGAACTGGTTCGTGAAGAGATCGTTGGACGGAGTGCCTCCGATTACCGCGGTTCTTTCCCAGTTACCCTAAAACAGGGGATAAATACCTTGTTGGTCGCTGTTGAAAACCGTACTGGAGGGTGGAGCGGATTTTTTGGATTTCGAGCAGATGCGGAATATACACCGCTCGCTTTTGCTCGTGTTGGGTATGCGCTTTCCAACGTCGAGATCTCTACAGGTGATGCGTTTAGGCTTGATATCTACGCGGAAGATGTGACTGATTTAGTAGAATGGCAGTTTGACATCGCCTTTGACCCGACACGCCTCGAAGCACTTGAGATCCGCAAAGGCTATTTTCTGGAGTCGGAGGGTGTGACCTCTTTCGAGAAAGGCACAATTGATAATCGATCGGGGAAAATTACAGGTCTCGGTGAAGCAGTCCTCAATGGTAATTCCGTCAGTGGCACGGGTCTGCTGCTGTCGGTAACCTTTTCAGCAAAAACGGGTGGCGAGACACAACCGACGCTCCAGAACTTTCAACTCACTTCTGGCACGGGGCGAGCAATCTCTGCTGGACCCCATGAGGTTGCTCTTGTGGTGAAAGATGGGCTAATCTGGGATGTGAATGGTGATGGACACGTCAGTATTTTAGACTTGATTCTTATTGCGCGAGATTTCGGAAGGATAGTACCTGTTTATTCGCGAACGGATGTCAATAGTGATGGCGTTATTACCATTCTGGATCTCATTCTCGTGGCACAACATCTTGGTGAAGCGATAGGAGCAGCATCACCTTCGATGCTTGCTACGGGCAATATTATAGAGAACCTTGATCCTGCGATGATTCAAGCGTGGATAGAACTCGCGCAGATCGAAGACGACGGTTCTATCGCCTTCCAAGAGGGCATCGCTTACCTTCAAAGCATCTTAGCACTGCTTGTTCCTGAAGAGACTGCATTGCTGCCCAACTATCCAAACCCCTTCAATCCAGAGACGTGGATCCCATATCAACTCTCCGAACCTGCGGAGGTTGTCTTGCGTATCTATACTGTCAATGGCGAGTTAGTTCGGACATTGGCATTGGGACATACACCTGCGGGTATCTATCAAAGCCGTAGTCGTGCGGTGTATTGGGATGGAAAAAATGATGTGGGTGAGGCTGTCGCGAGTGGTATCTATTTCTATACACTCACGGTAGGCGATTTTACAGCAACTCGGAAAATGCTCATTCGGAAGTAAGGAGGTCTTTAAGTTTCGGCTATGGAAGATTTTTACACACTTACGAAAATTCTTGCGTTTTGAGCCAATCTATGCTATCCTATAAAACATGGAAGTTAACCACCAAATAAGGCAGATGAGCCTGTTGCGAGTGGAATCTACTGCTATACACTCATAGTAGGTAATTTCACAGCAACACGAAATAAATTTTCTATAGCAACTGAGGAGATAGCACGATGCACCCAAGACTCCGTTCTGCCCCCACAGTCGTCTATCCCGAATCCGACGGTCAACCGATGGCAGAAACTCCGAGACATCAGCAAGTTATGATAGATTGTATGGATATTCTGAGAAGACATTTCCGTAAGGTTCCCGAAGTGTATATTGGAGGGAACATGCTATTGTATTACGAAGAAGGCAACCCTCGGAAGTCTGTCTCCCCAGATGTGTTCATGGTTCGGGGGGTCTCGAAGAAAGAACTCCGCGTGTATAAGACGTGGGAACAGCATCCGACGCTTGATTTCGTATTGGAGGTTGCGAGTCCGAGCACAGTCAGAAAAGATTTAGGTGAGAAAAAGGAGCTTTACGCGAATGTGCTGAAAGTCAGAGAGTATTATATCTACGATCCCTATCATGAGGTAGAACCCTCGTTCATAGGGTTCCGTCTTGTGGGGGGTATGTATGAAGAAATAGGTTTTGTGGAAGGGAGGCTTCCATCTGAGACACTGGGCTTGGAGCTTGGTGAACATGAAGACACGTTGCGCCTGTATGACGCATTGAATGGTACGTGGTTGCCTACCTCTGATGAGCGGGCGGATGCAGCGGAGACTCGCGCAGCAGCAGCAGAAACCGAACTTGCTGAACTCCGAGCAACCCTTGAACGGCTGCAAACTTCTGAATAGTGTCCACTAACAGCGTGCTATCTCCTGCGTTGTGGACTCCATTTAATCACATAATTAGATGGAATCTCTCGGACAAACATCGACGAGGCACGATCCCTATCCCCAAAACGGTATGTGACAGAACTGAGATAAAGCTGCGCTTGTGCACGGGTCATACCGACATAGAAAAGCCGACGTTCCTCTTCAAGCTCCGCTTCCGTAATATCCTGCCGCCACATCGGAAAACTCCCCTCCTCCATACCAATGATGATGACGATCGGAAATTCTGTCCCTTTCGCTGCGTGCACCGTCATTAACGTCAGCTGCTCAGTTGTGTCGTCAAGTTCATCGACATTCGTGAGCAACTTCTGATAATCCAAGAAGTCAGTGAGCCTATTGGTATCACTCATCGATTCAAAATGAAGCACGGCGTTCATAAACTGAATACGCCGTTGCCGCCACGCAAGGTCTTCTGGAAACTCTGGCGCGGAGACCTCTTGTAATGCTTCCATATACGCCGCTGCCTGTTCCATCTCCGTTGCTTCAAGCGGAAAGCGATCGGGTAGTTCAGGACCGTGCGTCTGCGTGAAACGTTTCGCAGCATTGAGTAACGCATCCGTCTCGGTTAAGGTGTCCTCGGTAGGAGCAACTTCTGATGGCGATGCCTCGGCTTTGGCGAGGATACCGATACCGACGAGTGGCAGAAGTTCAGCCAGAGATTTCACCTCGCGCTTGTAAGCATCAATTTTGATGAGTTCTTTAAAGATTTCTCGATTGACCGTAACATCTTCCAAGGCACCGTGTAGACGACCGTGTTCGATGCCAAATTTTTCGGCAAGTGCACCCATACTACACCGTTGTCGTGGGAACAGCCTTCGCGCCGTGGCAAGCGTGTCATAATGCGGGGCAGACAAATCCCGCCTCAAATACCGTCTGAGGTCCCGCGCCAGGATTGGATTATCGTATCCCGCGACGTTGTGTCCAATCAATATCCGATCTTGGATGAACCCCATGAGTTCCGGCAAAACCAGTTCAATCCCTGGTGAATCTTTGACGGTTTCTGCGTCGATTCTATGAATGCGCGTGGCGGCACGTGGAATACGGCCACCGGGCGGCTTTACCAATCGATAAAACCGCTCGATCTCATCTCCTATGACACTGAGTCGTTGTGCGGCGATCTCAACAATCTCTGCTGTTTTCGGATTGATGCCGGTCGTTTCCAGATCGTAAACGACCATATCCGCCATGTTAGGACTTTCAAAGCGGTTAATAAGCCGTTGGCAGAGTTTGAGTGCCGTGATGCTCCGAGCCCCCTCGACTCCAAGATGAATCGCATCTGTATTTATTGTATCCGCTGTTCCAATCAGAACTGTCCGCGCGTCTCTCCCACTTTCTCCGATTTCGGCAAAATCGCCGATGAGCATGTAGACGCCATTTGCTATTTGTGTTACATCGTTTTCATCAGGCGGTAAAAATTGAAGTTGCGCTGTGTGATCCAGATAGGTTTCAAGCGTCTGGTGGATAATGTGTGCCGCGCAGTATTCGTCGATCCCATGGCAGGCAATAATCTGAATCGGTTCATCGAGGTCGAGGGCACTATAGAGAACATCTTGCGCCGTTGCGAGATTCGACGGTTCAGGTTGTCTTTCGATGACCTCTAATTCTTCGGCGCGGTAGGGAGAGCGAGACTGTTCCAAAGTGTCAAAGAGATTTTGGATGATTTTATCAACCTGTTCGCCTCTAATTTCGGTCGATAGATGCTCAAGTTGGGTCCAGAATTGGCGGACATTTTGGCGTGTCAGAGGTCCAACATCCTGTGGATATGCCTCGATATTTTTCAGGAGTTCGATAAACTCAATGTGTTCACGCTGTGCGAGCCACTTAAGGCGCACCCATGTCAAATCGTCAATACAGGTCTCAGGAAAATTGAGCGCACGTTCCAAATCTTGTGGAAGTTGCCACTGGATAAAACGGAGATACGCGAGAATGCTCTGACTGTTTCCCTCTCCAAAGGAATTCATCGGCTGAACTCTCTGAAATTTGATGTCTGCGCGTAGGAGCTGCTCAGCCAAAACGTCTGCGAGTCTATGCGTTCGATAAAAGATTGCTATATCACGGTAAGAGTAGTTGCGTTGGGTTACCAAGTTCTCGATAACGTTGATGATACCGAGTGCTTCTGCTACAGGTGTATCGAAAGTATAATGGAAAATGTCGCGTCCAACATCTTTATGGGTTCTGAGGGTATGCTGTTTTTGTCGTTCTGTGTTTCTGGAGATGACCTCCTCTGCGGCGCGCAAAATCTTCTCACTACACCGGTAGTGATCGTCCAGTGTGAGGGTCTCTGGGTTAAAGTCGGTTCTGAAATCCTCAATATACTGTGGATTCGACCCACGCCAACTGTAGATCGCCTGATCTTCGTCAGCGACTACCATCAGGTTCCCTTCCGGTGGTGGGCAGAGCAATTGGAGTAAACGATACTGCGCGTTGTTCACATCGTGGTATTCGTCAACAAGGACATAGGAGAGTTCCTTACGGTAGGTTGCTCGGACCTCTTCTACCCGTTCAAGCAGTTCGACGGTTTTCACAAGGAGGTCATCGAAATCGAGGGCATCGTATGCGTCGAGTTTATCCTGATAGCTTTGTAGTACACTTCGGGTGTTTTCAATAGTCCCGGATTCATAAATATCCAGTGTATCTGCTGTATCGACAGGATTCTGTAATTTACATTTGGCATTGCTGATGATGTTGCGCAGCAGCCATACTGGGTAGTCGTCAGGATTAAGGCTTAACTCACGGACGCTTTCTGTTAGAATCTCGTCTTGGAACTCTTGGTCGAAGATGGTGAAGTTTTCGCTCAGTCCGATCTGTGTCGCATGTTTTCGGAGCACCTTGACGCAAAATGCATGAAAGGTACAAGCCTTAACACTGGATCCGTGCGGTTCACCGATTTCACGATTGATGCGTTCCTGCATCTCTTCCGCTGCCTTATTGGTAAAGGTAATCGCAAGGATGTTCTCTGGCTTTATCCCGTGTTCACGAATCAGGTAGGCAATGCGGTGCGTAATGACTTTTGTTTTTCCAGTGCCGGGACCTGCGATGACAAGAAGCGGACCATCTTTATGTGTTACCGTTTTTCTCTGTTTCTCGTTTAATTCATCAAGGATGTTCATCGGATTTCCTCCGGTGCCTGCTATCGGAAGGGGGACGTATTATTTTTTGTATTTCGTGCAATGTCGTGTTTAATGCTGAGGTTATAATGCCCGTATGGCACTTTGCCACTAATATCGGACCTATGTTATTATACCTTATTTGAGGCGAAAAATCAATACATTTCTTCCGTGAATTATACGTAATTTGGTATATACTATTTAGAGAAATACAACTCATTTTAACTTAGTAAGGAGAGAAATGAAATACTTGAATCTGTCGAAAAACGTAGCCTTTTTAGGCATGCTAATCTTTTTAGTTTCTATCTGTGGCTGTGAGTACGCCCGGGATATGCTGCCTACGGATCCGGGGGAAGCAGTGGACCCCGCGCCGGTTCGGGTGAGTTTTGTCTATCCGGGTGATTGCCTTGGTGATTTTTCTTATTGCGATATTCTTTACAACGGTGCACAGAAGGCTAAGATGGACCCCGGCGTTGAGGTAACTGAGATGGTGAGCAGTGCTGAGACATGGGATATGCAGTTACAAGCCGCTGCTGGGAGTTCAGGCTTGGTCATCACCGCCGGTTATCAGATGGCAGCACCCGTTTCACGCGTGGCGCCCGAGTTTCCGGAAGTTATGTTTGTTATTTTTGATGCAGCGGTGGATCTTCCGAATGTCGCCTCTTTTGCGCACAGGGTGAACGAAGGCACTTTTTTACTTGGGGCGATTGCTGGATTAAAAACAAAGACGGGGAAAGTCGGTTATCTCGGTGGGGCGAATGTGCCCTTATTACACGAATTTGAAGCCGGTTACGTCGCTGGTGTCAAAGCCGTCAATCCGGACGCAGAGATTATCAGGGGTTATGTCGCTAATAATGAGCAAGGCTTCTACCAACCCGAGGTCGGCAAGACGATCGCCTTAACCCAATATGGGCTCGGTGTCGATGTCATCTATGCGATGGCAGACCAGTCTGGGTTCGGTGCTGTTGAAGCAGCGAAACTCGCCGAAGGTAGGTATGTGATATGGAATTACATTGATATTACCGATATGGCACCCGGTATTGTCTTAACAGGACTGCGCGTAGGGATTGACGAGTCGGCTTACAACGTTGTCAAAGAATTTGCAGCTAGGAATTTCATGGCAGGTATGCGTTCGCTGGGTCTTGCCGAAGACAATGTTGGCTATATCCTCGGTGAAGGCAATATGGATATGCTTTCTGGTGAACTTCTTCAGAAAGTCGAGGCACTCAAGGCGAGTATCATTGCCGGTGAGATTACTGTTCCGGCGGTTCCGTAACCTCATCAGTCGCACAGTCAATTTCCCTTGAAATAGGTAGGTGCGGTTTCTAACCGCACCGCTTTCGTTTTATATCCTTGCTTTTCCAGTCCCCATCCGTTACATCCTTAACAGGATTCCCCAACCTCACCAACATGCCACGTTGAGCCCGGTTCTTGGACTTTGTTTTTCTACTATTTAACCTTTAAGAAACGCACGGATGAACTTTCTCTCACGGCTTGGTATCGGTGTTGACAGGCGGTTCGTCATTGTTCAGGAACCGATCGATGGTGTTAATCGTTGCCGGACGCGTGCGGAAGTCAGCCACCCACGGTTCGCGGAAGTATACCTGCTTTTCGCGAGGTAAGCCTAAAAGCACTTCAGGTGGAATCCGCAGACGGTGCCAGTGTGTTGCGAGATGGGCATAAGCGTTTAGCACTGCCACGCGTGGTGTCTCACGTTGCCATACAGGACCGGCGTGACACAGGTTTTCCGTGAAGAAGATTGCGCTACCGGCTGGGCATTCATACGTCATTAGGAACGGGCTCCGTTTGCCTTCCTCTAACGACATGTGGTCGGGATGCATCGGAAAGTTGGATTTATGACTGCCCGCGATGAAGTGTGTTGCCCCGTCCTTTTTGGAAATATCCGTCAGTTCAAAGACGACGCGCACCATTCCTGCGTGAATCCGTCCGTTATGGACGCGGTAGCCGAAGATCGGATCCCCTTGTTGCGGTCCCCCGCCGTGGAGTCCACCGTGTTCCTGTCCCTTTTCACGCCAGACGGAGAATGTATTCTCCATCCGGACATCGGGTCCGATGATTTCGTGTAAAACATCCAGCACTTTGGGATGATCAATGAGGACGCTTGCAGGACCGCCCGGCACGGCGCGGTGTTCCGGTGGTAGCGATTCTGGGTTGTGATGTATCTGGTCAATCTGATCAACAATCGCGTCCACTTCATCGCGCGCAAGGATTGCGGGTCGGACGAGGAATCCGGTTAAGTCGAATCGAAATTTTTCTTCATCGGTCATAGGTTTTACATCTCCTTATTTGAGAATATGTCTACCCTCTCAAAACCGAGGCGAGGTTTTTTGCTTGACCGCATTTACTTCTTTTAATTGCTGAGTTTTGACTAAGGAAACGAATTTTAGCACGTTCAAGTTCGCGGAGTTGAAATCTGTCAATGCCTTTACCGTGAAACAACACAGGAACACATGTGATTTCAAGTGTGCTGAGTACCGCATTCGCCGCCTTAGGCAATTTTCCAAACATTTCTGTGACGAAGTCAGCAGCCCCTTGCAACTGGTCGGTTACTGTCGGTGTTTTGAAGGTGCCGCTCTTGAGTTCGATAAGAACAAGAACCAAACTATTTTGTAGAGTATCCTCGTAAAAAAGCACATAGTCGCACCGTTTCGTATTTATTTTACGCTGTTCAAACTCACATTCAAGATTTATGATCACTCGGTTACGTGGAGCATCTGTTAGGTATACGCGACAACCATCTCCACTACAAGATTTGCTAATGCATTCTTCGTGTACTTGCTTTCCAATTTCTGCGAGAAGTTCTTTTAATCCCACTCGCTGCTACCTCCTATCAGCTTTCTCAAGTAAGTCTTGGAGGTTAACAGAACGGTCATAGAGTTTATAAGCCACGTCTTCGTAATCTTTTGGTTCTATGCCTTCAGTGGAATCAAACGGAATGTGTTTTACTATCCCGTCCTTTTGGAACCACCAGGTTCCCACTTCTTCAGGTAACAACCACTGTGTTGATGAAATCTTTTTAGTTTGCGGGACGCCTTTTCTTTTCAGTTCACCTATCCGAATCAGGTTCGCAATTTCTTTAAGCAGCCAGTCGCTATGGGTCGTCACAACCACGCGCACACCCGCGCGAACTAAGCCTGCAAGGATTAGGGCTATCTCAGTTTGTGCACCGGGGTGCAGGTGTGCCTCTGGTTCCTCAATAATCAGCAGGTCCCCAGGGCGAATACCACCGCGAAGGAGCAAAACTAAAGGGGCAAGCTCAGAAACCATTGATGAGACACGAGTTAGACGAACATCTTCTTCGACTTTCTTGGAGTGATAGAGGAATTCAGGGTATCCTCCAGGGACAGGATTCATCAGAATCTGTCCTTCAAGCACATTTGATTCCAGAGCATCGGCAAGGTAAGATACTCTGTCGTCTCCTTTAACAGTTTCATTGTAAAGTATGAGTCTTTGCATGAAATCTGCTATTATCCCTGAAAAAGTTGGGACTGCCAAGGGGGTCAGACCCGCGCGAGTTGCACCACCAACAAGGGAGCTTGCAATAACACGGTGGCTCTGCATTATACCGCTCCGAGCAGCTGGTAGGTAATACCTTTCTCTTTTTTTTATCTCAAGTCCAGGGAAAATTTCAGGACAATGTTTAAGGAATTCTTCAAAACCAAAGTTTTCTTTTTCTGTGAAAAATACTATATTTTCGTTGAGATATCCATCTACGACGGAATCGGATTTGGCAGTTTTTGTAATGTCGAAGCTCCACAGATCTTGACTCTCTTCGCGGACTTCCAAGACAATTTCCATCTCATTGGTTTGATTATCGGTTTGTTGAATTAGTTCGGAAATTGAAGCGATATCGAAGCAGCGTCCAAGTTCATCCTCTAAATCGCGTCCCAAAAATTTGGGGTCCTCAAGACTCTGCTCTGCTAACTTACGGATTTCCTGTGGGAGATCGGAGAATCCGAAAGGTCTGCCGCTCGTTTCTAACTTGGAAACTATATCCCGAGCTTCCTCTTCGGACGACATGAAAGCAGCAGTTAGTCCCTTTCGAGAACCGTAATTAATTCTCGCCACATCTCTGAATATATTTGGCAACGGGAGTCGTGAGAAACCTGCAGAGATTCCTTGCAGTGCATAGATAAGTGTAGAAAAATAGGTTTTACCGGTGTTGCTTGGACCTACAAATACGGTCAACGGGCGGAGATCTATTGTGGCATTTGCGATCGGACCGAAATTCTTGACAGAAATTTCAACATTTGGATGTTTGAGCATTTCTGGTATTTCTGGTGTTTTTGTTTCGCTCATCGGAATTTCTCCCTACTTTCCTGTGTGTATCTTCTGAACAGCATCAACCAGTTTGTCTGCCCCGAACCGTACGACATCCGTCGCCGGTAACCCCGTCTCTGCTTCTGCTTGCTGAACCGCCTCACGCGCCTCGGCATCAGACAAGTCGAAGCAATTGAGTGCGAGTCCAATCACTTTGGCAGGTTTGATCGGTGCAGCCATTGCTTCATACTGTGCTATCATCTCAGTCAATGACGGCAACGGCACTGTATACCGAGCGACCGTGTCCCGCGAGGGTTGATGACAGAAGATCATCGCATCCGGTAGACTCCCGTGGAGTAGACTTAACGTTACACCAGAGTATCCCGGATGCACCAGTGAACCTTGCCCTTCAACGATAAGCAGCTCATGGTTTTTTGCACCTTCAAGCACAATCTCCTCCGCTGCACCGGCAGTGAAATCAGAGACGACAGCATCAATCGCAATACCCCAGCCCCAGACCATAATCCCGTTTTGTCCCGTTGGACAAAATTCTGCGTTCACGCCATGCACCCGTAGTGCATTTGTAACCTCTATACCCGACAGCATCTTACCGACACGGCAATCTGAACCTACGGTGAGAATAACCGTTGCGTCTACATCAGCGGCTTTGCATGTCGCGACGGGTAGATTCGCAGGCGGTTTTCGGGCATCCCATAGAACAACATCGTGTGCGTCCGCCATTTTGGACAGTTCTGGGTCTTCACTCAGAAATTGATGCAAGCCGCTCATGATGTGTAGACGGTTGTGTATCGCTTCGTGAAGGGTCGCACGCCATGCCTGCGGTAATTCACCACCCGGTGGGGCGATACCGATAGCGAGCAGCGTCGGATTGAACCGCATCGCTTCGGTGAGAGTTCCGACAATAGGTATGCCTTTACCAATCTCAATAACTTCGCTGGTGTCTCGTCCGGCGTTCTCACTGTCGATAACTGCGACGACGTTCTCAGGAAGATAGCGGACCAAGACCGTAGCGGTTTTCGATTCGAGGATACCGAACGAACCTTCGGCAAGAATCGCGATTTTATGTGATTTCGGTTGTAATTGCTTTACCATTTTTTTTCATCATTTCGTGCAGATTGGGATATACTGATAAGTTAGCATAAATCGTAACCAATTGCAAGCGATAGTTCAGATGGGTTGGGAGACCCAACCCCTACGTCTATTCTGATGTTGACAATAAACACTGCCTACTGACTACCGACAGCCAATAACTACAGAAATTGCCGGAGATACCGACCGCCGAGAGCGAAGCCGTCCAGTCCTGGTGCACCACGATCCTCGTTTTCAACACAGAGCACATAGTCATAGCCAGATTCCTGTAGCGCACCGGTAATCGTACCCCAATTCAACTGCCCGCGTCCTGGCACACGGTATTGCCACCACCAGTTCCCGATAATGCCTTGCCGAAACTTCATCTGTGGACTGATTTCGCAATCTTTCACATCGGCATAATACCATTTGCCATTGAACATACGAATCGCGTCCTCAGCCGGTAAAATCCCCATCCATAGCCAATGCGACGGGTCACAGGATAACCCCAACGCATCCGACGGGATTGCGTCAAGAATCCGTTCCCACATTTCAGGGTTACACGCGATGTTGCCCATCCGTACGGCGCAGTCTAACGCGATTTGGACATCCTTCTCTTCGGCGAAGCGGACAACAGGGGTCCACATCTCCTTGAAGCGTCCAACGAGTTCAACCGACCTGTCCCCAGGATTTCCCGGTTCTGAAGAGAACTGCCCATAAAAATGCCAACTGACCGGACTACCCGCATAAGTCACCAACACAGGAGCACCGAGGATGTGTGTCGCTTCAATGGCTTGCATGAGTGCCTCGCGTGCGTTCTCTCGTGTTTCTACGTCATCATCGAGTAGGTTACAGTGCGATGTGAGGGCTGCAAGATAGATGTTGTTGGCACTGAGAATTTCCTTGACTGCTTCTGTGCCGGATTGTATAATGACACTGGGTTCAAAAACGCCTGTGGCGTTGGGACGGATTGCGTCAAACCCGTTGGCTTTTGTCCATGCTGCGCATTCGGCAAGCTGCCATGCGCCGTTGCCTACGCTCGTGCTGAAACTTAAATCCATAATCTTCCTTTTTTAGAACACTGAGGACACCCTACGCATGCAAATTCTGTGCGAAGAGAATCGGACTGAAAAACTCTATTCACTCTATAACCAACTGCTTGCCCAACACGGACACCGTAAATGGTGGCCCGCCGATACGCCGTTTGAAGTCGCACTCGGTGCAATCCTAACGCAAGCCACCTCTTGGCGTAATGTCGAAATAGCGTTGGACAATCTCAGGTCCGCGGGTGCTTTTACACCTGAAGAGATAGATTCTGTTAGTCAAGCGACGTTAGAACGTCTCCTCCGCCCTTCGCGTTATTTTCGGATGAAGGCGCAGAAGGTGCGTGCGTTTGTGGAACATATCAAGGAACGTCCGATGCCTGTGATGTTCACGCAGGATGTTCCCGAATTGCGTGAAGAACTGCTCACTATCTACGGGGTCGGTCCCGAAACAGCGGATACAATTATCCTCTACGCTGCGGGGAAACCGAGTTTTGTTGTTGATTCGTATACCTATAGACTTCTCTCGCGATTAGGGTGGGTTGAAGGGAGATACGATTATGACAAACTCCGCGCACTGTTTATGGACAATCTTCCACACGATGTCGATCTCTTCAACGAATATCACGCTTTAATCGTTGGACACGGTGCCAGAGTATGTCATAAGAAAACGCCGAATTGTCAAGAGTGCCGTTTGCGAACGTTTTGTGGATATTACAAGTTGCCTGAGTGATCGTAGACTACTGCAGCTTCTCGAAAAAGTCCGTTTCTGTCAAAATCGAGATACCCAATTCTTCCGCTTTCGTGTATTTGCTTCCTGCCCCGTCGCCAGCAATGAGATAATCCGTTTTGCTTGTCACACTTGATGTGACCCTGCCACCCCTACTTTTAATCTCATGAGACGCTTCCGAACGGGTCATCCCTTCAAGACTCCCCGTGACAACGAATGTTTTCCCATTGAAAAAATTATCTACAGTCTCACTTGCTTGGGTTTGCGTAAATACTGCCGCTGCTGTAAGGCAGTGTAAGCCTGCCTGCCGTAATTTTTCGAGGAGTACTTGGTTTTGGGAAAAGAAGGTGGATACACTTTCTGCTATCTGCGGACCGATGCCCTTTACCGATTCAATGTCTTCTGGCGTTGCCTTACTAAGCGCGTCTAAAGATAAGAAGTTTTCGATGAGCAGTTCAGCGATGCTTTCACCGACATGGAAAATACCGAGTCCAAAAAGCAATTTTTCCGCTGGTACCATTTTACTCTGTTCAATTTGGTGGATGAGGTTACGGGCAGATGGTACTCCCATCCGTTCCAATTTGCTTAAGACCTTTACTTGCAACGTATAGAGATCGGCTACATCACGGACTAATTCATTATCGACCAATTGGGTGATTGTCGCGGGACCGAGACCCTCAATCTGGAGGGCGTTGCGCGAAGCGTAGTGTGCGATACGACGTTTCAGCTGCGCTGCACACGCCACATTCACACACCGGACTGCCACTTCTTTCTCTGTGCGTTGGACTGGACTACCACACGCTGGACACTGCTCTGGAAATTTAAAAGCAACTTCATTGCCGGTCCGATCTGCTGTGAGTACCTCAACGATTTTAGGGATGACATCTCCTGCACGCTCAAGGACAATCCTATCACCGATGCGAATGTCTTTCGTCCGAATTTCTTGCTCGTTGTGGAGGGTGGCGTTTGTGATTGTCGCACCCGCAAGCGATACAGGCTTCAAGATCGCAACAGGGGTCAGTGTCCCAGTGCGTCCTACCTGCACTTCGATTTTTTCAACGGTTGTAATGGCTTGCTGTGCGTTGAATTTGTAGGCGATTGCCCAACGTGGATATTTGGCGGTGGTACCAAGCGTTTGTTGTTGGGAAAGATGGTTGACTTTGACGACGATGCCGTCAACTTCATACGGAAGTTCATGTCGTTTTTCGACCCACTGTTGATAGTAGGTCTGAACGGCTTCAATTGATTTATGACAAGCAGTACTCGGATTACATTTAAGACCCCAACGCCGCATACTTTCTAACGATGCCGTATGCGTTGCGAAGTCAAATCCTTCGGCGTAATTAAGAGTGTATATGAAAATATCTAATGGACGGGAGGCGGTAATGGAGGCATCTAACAATCTAAGTGAACCGGCGGCAGCGTTCCGAGGGTTCGCAAAAGGCGATTCGCCTTCCGTTTCGCGCTGCACATTAATTTCACTAAGACAGTCTTTCGGGAGAAAGACTTCACCCCGGACTTCTAACACGGGCGGTATTGCTGTTTCTGCTTCAGCAAGCCGCAACGGGACAGCGCGGATCGTTCGCAAATTGGCGGTTACATCTTCGCCGTATTCGCCGTCGCCGCGTGTGAGTCCTTGCGTGAGTATCCCGTTCTCGTAGGTCAGCGAGACCCCCAATCCATCGATTTTCAGTTCTGTGACGTATTCGACGGGCGCGCCTTCTAACAACCGCTCCACGCGCGCCCCGAATTCTCGCAGATCGTTCTCGTCGTAACTATTATTGAGGCTCAGCATCGGGTTACGATGCTGCAATCTCGTGCCTAATTCCGCACCACCACCGACCCGTTGCGTCGGCGAATCCGGTGGGATCGGCATTGGATCCGCCGCTTCGAGTGCCTCAAGTTTCCTCATGAGTGCATCGAAATCCGAATCGGAGATTTCCGGATGGTTTTCGATATAATATTGACGCTCATAATGGCGTATTAACGCTCTAAGTTTCTCAATCTCAGTTTGCATAACACCGGATTCCATCATCCCTGTAGGAGCGATCTCCGAATCGCGACTTAGACTATAGAACCGACAGAAAACCGGATACTATTGATTAGGAGCGATCTCCGAATCGCGACTTAGACTATAGAACCGACAGAAAACTGGATACTACTGATTCGGTTTTAGAAAACGCTTCCGAAAAGAATAAGCGGCACGACCTACCGCAAGTCAGTCTATTTGCGTCACAGTGTGTGTGCCGATAAATTGTTTGCGAGTGTTAACCTTCTCTGGCGAGTAAAGGTGCGCGGACGGGTGAACCCTTCGCCTGTGGGTCCTGCGATCGTCATCGCTAAGAATCCTTCACCTTCGAGTCCGCAAGATGCGTAAGACGGAGCGTTGATAACTGTAACAGAGCAATCCATCGTTTTCGTGAACTGCGTAATGCGTTTGGTATTGTTCGTGTGTAGCACAGCTGTGTGCCCGCGTCCCCCTTCTGCTCTGACTGCGCCTGCCAATGCCTCATCGAAATCTCGACACCGAACGACGGGAAGAATCGGCATCAGGTATTCATTGATAACAAAGCCGTGGTCTGCGGGGACCTCTACAACGATGGCGACCGTCCCTGCCGGGGCAGTGATGCCCGCAGCGTTTAAAATCGTCGTCGCATCTTTGCCGATGTATTCCTTGTTCGGTTCTTCTTTTTCTGTGACAACTGCTTCTAATGCCTCACGTTGGCTTGCATTGAGTAGATGTCCACCATTTTGCGTGAGCTCTCGAATCGTTTCATTTGCGACGGAATCGAGAACGAAAAGCGCTTTTTCGCCGATACAGAGCAGGTTATTGTCGAAACTCGTGCCTGCAATAACGTGCTTCGCCGCTTCTTGGATGTCAGCGGTTTCGTCGATAATCGCCGGTGGATTGCCGGGCCCCGCAGCGATGGTCTTTTTCCCGCTTGATAACGCTGCTCTGACAACAGAAGCACCACCGGTTGCGACGACCATGGCGATGTCGGGATGCTCCATAATCTCTTTTGCGGTCCGCAGGCTGGCGTTTGCGACAGAGGTGAGCAGATTCGCTGGCGCCCCTGCTTTTACAATCGCCTCGTTAATAACGTGCATCGTCTCTTCGGTGCAATCACGGGCGTTTGGATGCGGACTGAAAACAACGGCGTTCCCGGCGGCGAGCATTATAATCGCGTGGTTAATTACTGTTGATGTCGGATTGGTTGTCGGGGTAATCGAGTTGATAACACCGAAGGGAACGTACTCAATGAGAAGCGTCCCGGCATCACCTGAGATTGATTCCGACAGCAGATCTTCTACGCCGGGTGAGAGTGTTACAGCACCCTCATTTTTCATGACCTTGTGTGCGGCGTTGCCCATGTTAGTGTCTTGGACTGCGAGATCCGCGAGACGTTTGGCGTTAGCGAGTGAAACCTCTTTAATCGCTGCAATGATTTCACGTCTTTTGGCAAACCCCAGTTTAACGAAGGCTGCCTGTGCCGTTTTCGCTGCAGCGATGGCTTCTGCGGCTGTACCAAAAACGCCAGCGCGCGAAGAACCCGTCACCGTAGATACCGACGGTTGTGCTGTTACCGGTCCATCCTGTTGTAAAGTTCTCAAGACTTGAGAAACAATTTCTTCAATCTGTTTTTCGTCAATTTGTGCCATTCAGCCCTCCAGTACCTCATCACGAACAGCAGGCTTACACGTCCAGTAGGCGTTGCTGCACTTGTATGAGTTCTAACTTTCTCTGGCGAAGCGGCGTAGGGCTGAGGTGCGAAAGTCATCCCCCGCCCTACAAAACCTGTTCATTTATTGTTATTCTGAACTTCCGCCGAGAATGGTTTCCACATCTGCATGTGGGCGAGGGATGACGTGTACCGACACCAATTCGCCAACGGCTTTCGCGGCTTCTGCACCCGCATCTGTTGCGGCTTGCACCGCACCGACATCTCCGCGAACCATAACGGTGACGAAACCGCCGCCAACTTGTTCTTTTCCGATGAGTTGGACGTTTGCGGCTTTCACCATGGTGTCTGCAGCTTCGACCGCGCCGACCAGTCCGCGAGTTTCAACCATTCCTAATGCTTCATTGCGCATGTAATTAAACTCCTTGTCTGTCTTTAAATAAAGAATAAGATGAAGGCACCACACAGCGCACCGTCAATATGTCTTTAGAGTTCTCCTGTAGCGTTGGCGCGCAGCGGTTCCTTAATCAAGTAGGCTCGTTAATAATGATACTACAAAATCCGTATTTCTGCAAGTCAAATTTTTGACACATTTAGAATATTCGGTTGAGCCTTAACAGCCGAAAACTGAAAATTAAGTGCCGCTAAGTTTCCAAACTTTTATCTTGACTTTTAATGGAAATTCTGATAAAATATATTAAAGTTTTAAAATAGCGAGTCAATAAGTTTTTCAACGGAATCTGGAACCCTTCACTGCTCGGCGCGTGAAGACGGGTTGCCTGAATCCGGATGTGTTAGAATTTTAGCGATACTTGCGAGACGAAATTTGCTCTTAAAAATAATAAGTCAACGAAGGAGAACTCATTTTGAATAAGAATTTGGAGGCGAAGCAGGTAGCCGCGGTTGAAGAAATCCTGTCTCATGTGCCTGAAGCCTCAACGTATGCCCCGGTAGCGGATGCCTTAAACAGGGCGACTGAGTTAGGCGAGGATGGAATTGTCGCTGTTCTCAATGGTGTCAGTTCAATGCCACAGTCGACGACTGTTTTCGCGAATCCAGCACTCCACAAAACTGCGGTTGACTGCGATGGCACCCAGATGACATTGAATATCCGTAGTTTTGCCCTTTGCGGGATTGTAACCGAGAGTGAGATTATCGCAGACCAACTGAGTCCTGCATACGTCATTTTCGTGGGGCTTTTCGGTAGAAGACCTGAGACAGATGCGGATGGCGTCGATGAAGAAGCGGTACTAACAGAATTAATAAATAGGAAATTTTATGAGGTCACGACGGCGCGTAGAGACAGCCTCACAGGTAACGAACGCCTCATTAATCAAGTCGCAGAATTTGTTAAAGCCTTCCCAGAAGCCGGTCCCGAAGCCGTCATCCAGCATTTCTCAACGCTCCGTAAATTGAGTGACCCAGATCAAAAAGGAATTAGTGGAACAAGGGACCCCGGTGAACTCCTCGTTGAACTGATTGAGACACACATGGAGAACGTTGCTGTTGCCACAATCTCTACCTATATGCGACATCAGCTCCGCGAGAACAATGCATTGCACCCGCAAGTCTTGGCAATGCGCGCCACGGATCTCATCACTGAACACGAGAAAGACGGAAGCACCGCTTTTCAAACCTCTTATAGTCTCCTCCTGGGGCGCAAGGCAACGCCGGTTGAGGCGAATATCCTTGAACGGATGGGCATCATACAGACCCACCACGGTTCTGCGGGTTCCAACGTCGTCGCACGCTATCTTGCTACTTTGCACACCGGCATGGTCTCTGATTTCTTTGTTGCCTCACAGATGACGTTAGATGGCAACCGGCATTTTGGTGCGATTCACGATATGACCGGGTTTATTAACGAGATTGAAGACCTTGACGACGCTGCACTTGAAGATGCGATCCAGCAACGGATGCTGACCGCACTCCCGACCTTCGGACACCCGGAAATCGCTGCTGCTGGACGCTCTGATGAAATCCAGCAGGATCCAAGACCTGCCATCTATTTCAACCCTTTCTTAGAGGCGCTTGACAACGGCGATATTCAACTCAACGATCAGCAGAGAAAACGTTTACGTATCGCCCAGCGTATTTACCAACTCGCTTTCATTAAAGGGTTTATCCGACCCGGACGTGAGGACCAACCTCCGCTCCGTCTAACCCCGAATACCGATTTTGGGGGATGGTGTGTCCAAGAAGGATTGGACATCTATGAAACCGATAGAACACTGTTGACCTACATCTTCCGAGGCTTTGGCTGGATGATGGACGCACGTGAACAACTCCAATTGAAGATTATCCGACCCGTTATCCCACCGCACCCTGATGTTATCCCAAAACCGACCGACGATATGACGATCCCGGATGAAGTCGTCGCATTGCACAAGCGGATGGCGGATAAGAATGCTTTCAGCGGATAGCCACTGCTGACAAAGGATCAGAGACAACCCCAGTCGAGTTGGACTTAGCTGAAAATCGACATGAACAACGTTCATGCCGTCCAGATTCAATAATAAAAAAAACGAATTAGAGAGGAATTAGGCGTGATTGAATTCGAGCAATTAACAGTTCCAACAGCGGGTGAAAGGATTGGACTCGTTGATGGTCGTCTCGTTATCCCAAATACCCCAATTATCCCCGTCATTGAAGGCGACGGTATCGGACGCGACATCATGAAGGTGACCCGAGGCGTTGTTGACGCAGCGGTTGAGACCGCCTACAACGCTGAAAAGCGGATCGTCTGGTTCGATGTCTATGCCGGCGAAAACGCTATGGCGAAGTACAACGAATGGCTCCCGCAGGATACCTTCGACGCGATTGAATACTTTCGTGTTGCGCTCAAAGGACCGCTGACGACCCCGGTCGGCGGTGGGTTTCGGAGCCTGAACGTGACCTTGCGCCAGGTACTTGAACTCTACGCATGTGTCCGTCCTGTCCGGTATTTCCAAGGCGTGCCTGCACCGGTCACGCATCCTGAAAAGATGGATGTGGTTATCTTCCGTGAGAACACGGAGGACGTTTATGCCGGTATTGAGTGGGAACAAGGCACACCGGAAGTGAAAAAGGTTATCGAACTCCTGCGTTCTGAAATGGGTGTGGAGATTCGCGAAGATTCTGGGGTCGGTATAAAGCCGATCAGTATCTTCGGTACAAAACGGTTAGCACGGATGGCGATCCAGTACGCAATCGACCACGGCAGAAGCACTGTTACCTTTGTGCACAAGGGCAACATCATGAAGTTCACCGAGGGCGCGTTCTGTGCTTGGGGATATGAACTCGCGAAAGAGGAGTTTGCCGAGCAGACGATTACGGAAGACGAACTCTATGACGAGTATGGTGGTGAGCGTCCAGCGGGCAAGATCGTCGTCAACGACCGAATCGCAGATAGCATGTTACAGCAGATTCTCACGCGAACGGATGAGTACGATGTGATTGTTACGCCAAACTTGAACGGCGATTACCTGTCGGATGCAGCGGCAGCGCAGGTGGGTGGTATCGGTATGGCACCGGGTGGCAACCTCAGCGATGAGGTCGCACTCTTTGAGGCGACGCACGGTACTGCTCCGAAATATACCGATCAAGATGTCGTTAATCCGGGTTCACTGATCCTCTCTGCCGTCATGATGTTAGAGCATCTCGGTTGGCAAGAAGCGGCTGACTTGATTATCGCTGGACTTGAGAAAACCATCCTCCAAAAGCGGGTGACCTACGATCTGGAGCGTCTCATGGAAGGCGCGACGAAGGTCCGTACCTCTGAGTTCGGTGCAGCGATTGTCGAAAACTTCTAACCGAAATCCCTTCATCACACATAATGAGGGAATAGAACATGTCCCTAAAAACGAAACTTATTCTCGGAATAGGTGTATTCGCTGCTGTCGGCATCGGCATCGGTCTTGAATTATATCGACTTCACAGGCGCATTCTCGAAGAGTTAGTCGCAATTCGCCAACAGGGTGAGAAGTAGGCGCGTTTAATAATAAAGATTCCACTTTCCCCAACCATGATAGGTGCGGTTTTTTAACCGCACCCGAACAACTCCAACAACCCCTGTAAAGTTCACGTTATCCGTGGAATTCGTGGAATTTCGCTGTTTAGACGAGAAAAAATAAATTGACACCAACCCGCTTTTAAGGTATCATCTCCAATAACAGCAGAGAAGGATACCTATGGCGAATCCCACCTTAAAAACCCAAAGACCGCATCCCGGCGTAACTGTTCGCGCCATCATACTCGGTTTGCTACTGATCCCGGTGAATACCTACTTCATCATGGCGAACCACCTCAAGTTTTGGAGTACCCTTCCCACGACGATGTCACTCATCTACAACGTCGTTATTACGTTGATGGTGCTGATCCCGTTTAATCTACTGCTCAATCGGTTTCTGCCGCGGTTCGCACTTCGACAAGGCGAGCTTTTGACGGTTTTCGTGATGCTCTCGCTTTCCTCGGCGATTGCTGGACACGATATGATGCAAACGGTGATTCCGACCATATCAGACGGCTTTTGGTTCGCAACACCTGAGAATGAGTGGCGGCAGCTTTTCTGGCGATACCTCCCGCCGTGGCTCACCTCCACCGATGAGGCGGGACTAAAGGCATTCTATGACGGGGAAAGCACAATTTACACGATGGTACATCTCAGCGGTTGGTTGCGTCCGATTCTCTGGTGGACGATTTTTCTCACTGTGCTTATCTGGGTGATGATCTGCCTCGACATTTTTCTCCGTAGACAGTGGATTGAACACGAACGGTTGACGTATCCGATCGTACAATTGCCGTTGGAGATGACAAGGCTTGACGGACGACTTTTCAAATCACGGATGATGTGGCTTGGGTTTATGATCGCCGGTGGTATCAATTTAATCAATGGATTCCATGTCCTTTTTCCTGAGATTCCCGAAATCCCGGTGCGTCATGCCGAACTCGGTCAATACTTCACCCAAAAGCCGTGGAGTTCGATGGGTTGGACTCCCGTTTATATTCGTTCTTTTGCTGTTGGACTCGCTTACTTGATGCCGTTGGAAATGTCGTTTTCCATCTGGTTTTTTTACTGGTTCTGGAAAGCGCAACGGATATTGGGGAGCGCGCTTGGACTTGATGTTATGCCGGGTTTCCCTTACGATTGGCAGCAGGTGATGGGCGGTTATCTCGTACTTGCCTGTTTCGCGCTCTGGGGCGGCAGACGCTATTTTTTCGCTGTTTTCAAACACGTCTTTCGCGGCTATCACACACCGGGAGAGATTGACGATAGTCGGGAACCGATGCGGTACCGCTGGGCAGGGATTGGGTTGGTCTGTGGTCTATTCTTCTTATTCACCTTTTCACATCGCGGTGGAATGGAACTTTGGACAATCGCGCTCTACTTCCTAATTTACTACCTCTTGGCGATGAGCTTAACGCGTATCCGAGCGGAGGTTGGACCGCCGACGATCCGGACTTACGCAACACCGCACGATATTCTTACCGATATTTTCGGGACCCGATTGATTTCACGGGGCAGTTTAACGATGATGCGCCTCTATCTCACCTTCAATCGCGGGTCCCGCGCCCATCCGATGCCACACACGCTTGAAGGCTTTAAACTCGCTGAGGAGACAGGTATGCGGTCAGGCAGGCTAATTGTCGCGATGATGTTCGCTGCAGTGGTTGGGATTCTCGCCTCGTTTTGGGCATACCTCGTCGTCGGATACAAAATCGGGGTCGTCAGTGATCTCGGAACGGGGGGCTACAATCTTCTGCAAAGTTGGATTTCCCACCCGGCTGACACCGATGTGCCTGCCGTGATTTTTATCGGGGTCGGTGCGTTCTTTACCGGCTTCTTTTGGTGGCTACGGACGTTGTTTCCATTCTGGCCCTTCCATCCGGCTGGTTATATGGTCGCTGGTGAGAAATCGACAATCGGCAGACTCTGGTTTTCGATTTTCATCAGTTGGAGTGTCAAAACGATATTGTTGAAGGTTGGTGGAATCCGTCTATATCGCAAGGCATATCCACTTTTCCTCGGTTTGATTCTCGGTGAATTCATGGTGGGGGGTGTATGGGTGCTGATCCGACTTTTCACAGGAACGGCGATGTATTCGTTTTATAGATAGCCGTCAGCAATCGGCTGTCAGAGGTCAAAAGTTTGCAAGTTCAAAGTTTGCAAGTCTGTAAAGTTGTAAGGGTTTCCTTTGCGTTTATAGGACACCTCTTAATAACTTTCAACTTTAGTTCACTTTAGACCACTTCGCAACTTTTAAACTTTGCTGCCCTGACTGCTACAAAAAAAGGAAATAAGATATGAAGATAGTTGTTCTTTCCTATAGCCATCACGGACGGAGTATGGCGCGCACCGCACACGGACTCGGACACGAGATTGTCGGGGTCATGGACGGTGAACCTGCTCCTCGACAACAGTTGATGGACGATTTCCAATGCCCCGGATACGAAACAGCAGTGGCATGCCTCGATGCGAGCAAACCCGATGCGGCACTCGTCGCCGGAAAACATATTGAGATGCCAGCACACGTCCAAGCCTGTGTAGATCGACGTATTCCCTATCTTTTGGATAAACCGTTCGCTGATTCTGCTAACCGACTGCGTCCTGCTGCCGAGGCATCTGAAAAATACGGTGTGTTCAGCGCGCTCGTGCTACCGAATCGGGCAAGTCGAATCGTCAGTGTCGTCCAAGAGATGGTCGCTGATGGAAGTCTCGGTGAACTTGTATTGTATAGCAGCAGACTGAACAACGGACCACCGTCCCGTTACGATCCGACCCCATCCGCTTGGCACAATGACCCAAGTATATCAGGCGGTGGCTGCTGGGCTGTTGAGGCGGCACACGGTATTGATACATTCCTCCAGTTTGTCGGCGACCGCGAAATCACTGTCATTGGTGCGGTGATGTCCAATTCCATGCACAGTCGTGGCGTAGAGGATAGTGGTATCGGCGTGCTGCGAACGGAAGACGGTATCACTGGCATTATTGAATCCGGTTATACATACCCGTCTGGCACACGCGGTGGCGATCATTTCTTTCGGTTCGTCGGCACAAAGGCATCGGTATTTGAGCAGTATGGTCGCAACGGCGAACCACTGATTGAGGTCCATACGACGGAAGGCGTTCAATTTAGCGAGGATATATCACACGGTGAAAGGATACAGGGGATAATGGGGAGCGCATTTGATGCAATTCGGGATGGCGGCACCTTTGAACCGACGGTGACTGATGCGGTGCGTATCCTTGAGATTCAAGATGCAGTCTACGCGCATGCTCGGCAAGGGGTAACAACGCACGGTCCGCACCCGATGGGTTGACAGCCTTCGTGGTATGTGATAGACTCTTGACATTCAAGACATGGAATTAGAAGGAGTGAAATAAGCCGATGAATGTATCACAAACCCTTACATGTACCCTTGCTGCAAGTCTGGCGTTAGCACCTGCATTAATTGGAAACGCTGCGAGTCACGATGCTATCTTTGCGCCGGGTGCAGAACTTAAAGAACTGTTCAACGGTGCGCATTTCACGGAAGGTGTCTCCGTCGCACCGGATGGAACGGTCTATTTCAGCGACATCACTTTCACAGATCAGACGGATATGAAAGCCGGAAATATCTGGAAACACAATCCAGAGACTGGAGAAACCACTATTTTCCGTTCTCCGAGTGGGATGTCCAACGGTACGAAGTTTGATGCACACGGTCGTTTGGTCGTCGCGGAAGGTGCGGATTTCGGGGGACGTAGGATTACGCGGACAGACATGACGACGGGTAAAAGCGAGATTATCGCCGGTCTCTATAACGGAAAACCCTTTAACTCACCGAACGATTTGTCAATTGATGAGCAGGGACGTATCTATTTTACCGACCCTCGGTACGCCGGAGATGAACCTGTAGAACAACCTATTTTTGGCGTTTATCGCATTGATCCAGACGGTTCTGTGCATCTCGTTGTTACGGATGCGGGGAAGCCGAACGGTGTGGCTGTTTCGCCTGATCAAAAAACCCTCTATGTCATCAGTCATGACAACGGCGCGATGGGTAGTTTTCCTGAGGATATACCACTGCGTAGTGGAAATATGGCACTCCTCGCCTACGATCTTTCACCGGATGGCACTGCGACTTTCCGAAAAACGCTTGTTGACTATGCCCCACAAGACGGTGCGGATGGTATGATTGTTGATGCTGAAGGGAATCTCTATGCCGCGGTGCGCGATGAAACCCGACCGGGGATCCGTGTCTACACGCCTGAAGGGGAGGAACTGGCGTACGTCGAAACGCCGGATAAACCGACCAACGTCGCGTTCGGACGCGGTAGATCAAGTGGGCGTCTTTATATAACGGCAGAAAATTGCCTCTACAGTATTGAGGTCCTGAAAGAGGGGTATCATCTGCCGCAGAAGTAACCCCTAAACGTCTGGGTGGAGGTTGTGCCACGGCGTTGCCCGCTCATAGGCGTGTCCAACCCGACACAACAACGGTTCTGTAAGGTGTTTTCCGACAAACTGAATGCTCAACGGTAACCCTTCGCTGTTCATGCCACACGGCACAGATAGTGTCGGTGCACCGTTGTAGTCAAACGGCACAGTAAACCGCTGGAACTTCGGATCTCGGGCATCGTACGACCCATATAACATCTTTGGTGAGACGCGGTGGGGTGGTGCAGACATCGACGGACAGACCAGCACATCAATCTCCTCAAATACCCGTCTCAGGTGTCCTGTGCAGGCGGCTCTTAAGTTATTCGCTTTCGCATAATCGGCACCCGTTACCTTTGCACCCATATCCAGCCATCCTCGGAACCAAGGCCCGTAAGTATCTCGCTGAGACGGATAGGTCGCTGCGTGTGCTAATACCGCCTCTGCAGCGCACAACGTGGGCCACGCTAAGACGTATTCGGCGACATTCGGCAATTGCACCTCAACGATTTCAGCACCTTGGTCCGCAAGGACTTCCACACCCGCACGGACTGCTGCGGCGAGTTCTGTATCAATATCGTTCGTGGCATAGTGTTCGTCGAACCCGATACGGACACCTTGAAGGTCTTGTCCAATTCCCGCAAGCATGTTCGGCACCGGATTCGGCAGAGATGTCGGATCGTTCGGGTCAGGACCTGCGATCGCCGCAAGTATAATCCCCGCATCAGCTACACTCCGCGTCATCGGACCGACGTGATCCATTGATTCTGCGAGTGCGAGCACACCGTAACGGCTGACCCTACCCCAGGTCGGTTTTATACCCACGATGCCACACGATGCCGAGGGAAAACGGATGGAGCCACCCGTATCGCTCCCAAGCGAACCGAAACAAAACCCCGCTGCCGTTGCAACCCCTGAACCACTCGACGAAGAACCTGTCCATCGCTCTGGATTCCACGGATTTTTAGGAATGTCGAACTCAGGGTTGTAGCCACCCATCGCGCCTTCCGTCAAATTGAGTTTGCCGAGTAGGACTGCACCTGCCGCCTCAAGTTTCGCGATGACCGTGGCATCAAACGTAGGGACATGATCGGCGAGGACTTTCGCCGCCCCCATTGTGCGGACACCCTTTGTAAAGCAGAGATCCTTCACTGCAATAGGGATCCCATGAAGTGGGCCGCGATACATTCCCAATTCGATTTCCTGTTCCGCTTTCTGGGCTGCAGCCATTGCATGCTCCGCCATCACTGTGGCGTAGCTCATCAGTTGACCGTCAAGCTGCGCTATGCGTGCCAGCATCGTAGTTGTAATTTCGACAGGCGATAACTGTTTAGAAGCAATCGCTTCTGAAATCTCGGTAATCGTCTTGAAATGAAGTGGTGTTTCGGACATCTGCTTTTTCCTCGTTCTTTTTTAGTTTGCATCACTTGGACGCGGGCGGCCCAAAAGACTTAACAACCGATCACTCGCACCTTCGAGCGCATCTTCAGGAACAGGAACCTCGTTACAGAGGTTAAACCGCCAATACGCCCAATACGCCGCATACTGCGATTGTAAAATGTAGCGCGTCTTATTAGAAAGGTTCGGTGCACCCCGGTGCCAACACTGTGGGTCCTGTAGATAGATGTCGCCTGCCTTACAGAGAATGGAAACCGGTTTATTTCCCTCAAATTCAGGATTCTCTTGATCGTTCGGATGCCGACCAGAGTAATGGCTGCCCCGGACGTATTGCGTCGGTCCCTCCTCGATTGTATCAATATCGTTCAACGCCATCTGGACAGTGAACCACATCACTGGCATCCGTAGACGTGGATCGTGGCGGGGCATCTCTTCGGTGACAGGGAAATGCACCGAACCGTCAACGTGCCAACTATCAATTGAGAGTCCAGGGAGGTTCCGTAGGACGTTCTGACCACAGAATTTACAGTTCTCACCGACAATCGCCTCTGCCAAACTCAGAATCGGCTCTCGGAGGAGCATATCTCGGAAGATCGGATCGAGTTCAATCGTATTTCGTAAGATGAAAGGCATCGGTTCCTGGGAATCGGCGTGTGCGCCCATCTGGATATACCTGACATCCGCAAGGTGTGGGTTCGTTCTCTCTGCGAGTTGTGGATCGGCGAAAAACTCGTCTGTCTTTTCTCGGAGCGCGGTAACCTCTTCTTCAGTCAGCACACCCGGAATATAAACGAACCCATCGCGGAAGAATTGTTCGGCTATCTCTTTTGTCTTCTCTTCACTAAAAGGTTCACCCTTGCGTATTGGACTGTTTGCCATGTTGTTTCTCCTATTGCCTGAAGGCTGCGTAGGGGTTGGGTTCCCCGACCCCTATAGTTCAATCCAAATAATCCATCTCTGGTAGCAGATTCCAACGATACTGGTCTGCGGGTTGTGTATTCCGTCCCCATCTACCGAGGAGTTGTGTGTCTGCACGTTTTGCTGCCAGCTGTGCCGCAACCCAATCTGGATCCCAACCGTCCAAAACCTTCTCAGTCAATCGCGCCAAGATGTCTCTGTATGCTGGATCGTTTGCGCGGTCGTGCAACTCGTTCGGGTCTTCCTTCAGGTTGAAAAGTTGCGCCGGTTGTCCATGATAGTAATTCAACTTCCAATCCCCATCTCGAACCATCCGATGGTAGCAACCGTCATCGGTGCAGTATTCAGAGAAGGCGGTGTCCTCCCATTGTGTATCTTGATCTTGGAGCAGCGGTAAGAGGCTCCGTCCACGAGAATGGGGCAAAACCGGGGCACCGAGTGCATCGAGCATTGTAGCGTTCAAGTCCAACGCGCTGACGACCCGATCACAACGCACACCTTCCGATAAAGTACCGCGCCATAATAAGATTGCAGGAACTTTCACCGAATGCTCATAAAACGTCTGTTTCCACCAAAGTCCGTGTTCACCGACCTGCTCACCGTGATCCGAACTATAGAGAATCAATGTGTTCTCGTCTAACCCATTTTCCCGAAGCGCAGTCAAGATTTGCCCAATCATTACGTCCATCCGTGTCACCAACGCCCAATACGCCGTGCGTGCGCGGAGAATCTCCGCATCGGAAACCTCAACGATCCCGCACTGCTCACGCCACTGTCGGAAGTGTGGATGCAACGCCTCTGAAAAAGGTTCAGGATTTTCGGGCATTGTCATCTGTCCGTCATACAGTTGGTAATCCTCTTGACGTGCAACGAACGGTTGATGTGGCAACATGAACCCGACAGAAATGGAGAAGGGTGTCTCTAAAAGTCCTGCCCGTTTCTGGACACCGAGTCGATTGAGATAGTCAACTGTTGCAGCAGTCACATCTTCATCGTGGACCTGATACGCGCTTTGACCTGCCCCCGATTTTTCGAGACTCACGCGTGCCGGTCCTGCTGTTCCAGAGAGTTCACCGTGATCGACACCGCTTCCACCGTGATAGTTCGGACCGTGGTCACCAACGAGACGTTCTGCATACCCGTGGAGTTGATCGGGTCCGAGTGCGTGCATCCGTCCGATAAGCGTAGGCTGATACCCCGCTGCGCCCATGGCGTGTGCAAAAGTCGGGATCCCAGAATCGAGGATATGACTGTTCGTCCATACTGCGTTTTCGTAAGGGTATCGTCCACTGAGCATCGACATCCGCGACGGGACGCAGATGGGGGACGGACAATAGACGTTCTCAAGTACGACCCCTTCCGCGGCAAGACTGTCAAGATTAGGTGTTTGCACCAACGGATCGCCGTAACAACCGGTCACATAAGGGTTGTGCTGGTCGGAATGGATGTATAGCAGATTGGGACCTGGATTCGGCATCGAAGTTCCTTCCAAAGACTTTACTTAATTTTCCTTCATTATACACAGATGATAATTGCCGTCAAGAAAAATAGCACAAAGCCATTGAGTTCCGCTGTAGGAGGGATTTCCGAATCCCGACTTCTTGCTGAAAACCAAATCTCCTATCCATCTCAGACAATCGCTTGACATCCATCACGTTTTAAAGTATCATTCCCATGATTCAGTCGAACCGAATAACACCGGAGGGATAGCATGATCTATGAAATAAGAACCTACAATTTGAAACTCGGTCAACTCAACGAATACTGGGACCGCTTCAGCGAAAAACTACCGGCACGCCAAGCGTTATCGAAACTCGGTGCGCATTGGTACACCGAAGTCGGACCGTTAAATCAGATGGTTGCCGTATGGCCCTACGAGAGTCTTGAACAGCGGACAGAAATCCGACGCGCTGCGGAAGCCGGACCGAATCCAGTCTGGCCCCCCGATACCAGTGATCTGATTGTCTCAATGGTATCCGAGATTTTTCTACCCGCCCCCTTTATGGAACCTTTGGATGATAGAGACATCGGACCCATCTATGAAATGCGTCTGTATACCTATCCACCAGAAGGGATGCCCCAGGTTTTAGAGGCGTGGAGCACAGCCATTCCTGATCGCTTAGAATTCTCACCACTGGCAGGCTGTTGGTATTCGGAGTATGGCGGTGTCAACAACTTCATCCACGTATGGGCATACAGGAGTTTTGAAGAACGCGCACGTGTCCGAGCAGAGACACGAGAGAAGGGTGTCTGGCCCCCCAAAGGCTCCGTCAAACCGATTACGCAAGAGAGCAAACTCCTGCTACCTGCACCGTTTTCGCCGATGCAGTGATATATCCTTTCTTAAAATAGGTAGGCGAGGTTTGTAACCTCGCCCATTCAAGGCTTTACTTTTAGGTTGGTAGGTGTAGTTTTTCAAACGCACCGGATCCATACCAAAATTTTTGAAACTCGTCAAACAAATTGTAGAAATGAATTTTCCTCTTGGTAGGGACCCTATGAACTGCAAAAAACGGTTACTTATTCTATCATGTTCACAACGCAAATCTGATTCCCCAGAGTCTTTACCTGCAATTGAGAGATACGACGGTCCGTTATTCTTTGTCTTACGTCGTTTTATTCGTGAGTGTCCACAGCAGACAAGGCACCTGGATGTGTATATCTTGTCCGCTGCCTATGGGCTTATCCCGTCGGATTTTCCAACTCCATTGTATGATCGGAAGATGAACACATCACGGATTGTAGAGTTGCAGCCTCAAGTTAATACTGAGTTCTCAAATATTTTACAAAACAAATATGCCTCAATTTGTTTTGTACTTGGAAAGACTTATCTCAAGGCATTTAGGGATTTGCGACAGTTGATCCCAGCGTTTACAGAATCAATTATCGCTTACGGTCCGATAGGAAAAAAACAGGTTCAACTGAAAAAATGGCTGTGGAAACCTTCGTTAGCTGATTGGGGTAACTGAGGTAACTGAGGTAACTGGGCCTACGAGTTTGTGTTGGACACACGTTTTTTAGGATTTAGAATTGACTTTTTCAATAGCATACTCGAAAGTTTTCCGATAGACAGGACTCTTCATACGTCCCTCAATAAACATTTCAAATGCTCTTATGCCTTTTTTCTTTTCTTCGCGTACACGTTTCGCCTCAAAGTTGAATGCGTATAAATTATGGCAAGCTCGGCGATGAATATGTTTTTCTCCGTCCCGATGCTCAAGATAATCTAAGTAAGAAAGCGCATCGCGTTGATTCCGAATTGCCCAATCCTGCTTTTTATCCCAGTCTTTGACAGCAAATCCCTCTTCGTCTATTAATTCCAATAAACGATCAGCGAATGCATTACACTTCTGTTCATATTTCTCGGTATCTTTTTCTTTTTCACGAACAGAAAATCGCGTCCAAGGAAAACCAGGCAATTGAACATTTTTGAATGCAGCACTAATGATCCAACTCTGTGAATCAACCGTATCAGCACCAGAATAAAAAGCGAATAGCATTAGCAACGCGGATCCCAATGAAAAGCAATGAATGTGAGTATTTGGAAGAAGTTTTCTAACTGTATAGATAATCTTAATCGCCGTGCGTTTATTTCCATTGAGTGCCAACGGTGCCAAACTCCCGATACCAATTATCGGAGGGTTTTCACCCCAAATCTCAACAATACGATCAAGGGAGTTCTTGAGAGTCTCTTGATCGTATCCATGAAGCACCGGCATCAATTGGAAATAATCTGGTAAGTCATTATCTTTTAGTTTTCCAAACATTGCCTCGGTGTTTGTTACGGTACTTTCCCAACGATCTTGCTTTTCCTTCGGCTCGGAAGTTGGAAGGAAAGGGTGATCAAGAACGACAGAGACATCCACAGCAAATTCAATTCCAATCTTAAGGACATCAAGCGAAGCTATGCTGATTTTATCTTGTTTTTGAAAGTTAAAACCACCGGAATCAAGCATCAATGGACCCTCAAAGTGGATGTATTCGCGAAGTGTTCCTTCCATATTTCTGACTTCTGAAGTAAATCTTCGCGTTCGGTGATTTGCTAACAGATCGAAGGCATTAACCAGAACTGCTTGGGTACCGGTCATTTCCCAAGGCGGATGAAGAAGCCCTGCATGCGGATAATCACCTATGCGATAACTCGCGAACAGGTTGGGGGTTTCCAAAGGAACTCTTGAAAAAACGGAGGAGTATGTTACATCTTGATTCATCAATCACCATTTTCCACAATCTGCCTCATCCGTTCGCGTATTTTTGGTAAAAAATACCCTGGTAAAACATTCTCTCCAGAAGCTTCAACTTCTTGCTTTAATAAAAGGTACTCTTCTTCAACAATCTCTCGTGTTAGAGGTTCCAACCCGTCGGGTCGGTTAGATTCATGACGTTTTTTTTCTTTCTCAAACTTGTTACGACCGCTATTGAGGTAGTCAGTCACGTAGTCAGTAGCGAGTTCAAGACTATCTATGGGTTGGAGCTCCACTGGTTCGCCTAAGCGGCGCTCAATTGCAGGATACTGTTCAAGATCTCTTGGTTCTGGTGTGGTTGCAATTACAAAGAAAACAGATTCGCTTAATATATCAAAAAGATGCCGCAAGTCTTGGGCGTATCGGGCTTGGTGTGATCGGGTTAACCCTTCAAAGATCTCCTCGAATTCGTCGAATAACAAGACAATACCGTTGCACATATTAAGTTCCTTTAGGATCTCAAGAAATCCATACAGAAACCGCATAGCGAGTGAAGAACTCGTGATATCAACTGGAGGATTTCCAGCATCAGTTAAGAGATTCTTGTCAGCAGCGGTGAGTTTTTGCTGCCCTTTTATCCACCGAATGAAGGCATCTTTCTGGCGTTCTTCCGAACCCGAAAGTGAGGTTTGAGTAGGTTGAGCAATAGCTTTAATGACTTTCAAAAATTCGCTTGATGTTTTAACTGTTTGTGAAAGTTCGCTAATTAAATTCTTGTTCACTTGTAGTTTATTAACTAAATCGGTCAAGAAGGATCCAGCAAGTTTATCAACAATTTGTCCGTGAACCTTGAAGTAACTTTCGCCAGGTTCCGAGACATAGATCGGATGAAGATTTTTGATAAGTTTACTCAGTCTTGCCTCGTCAGTCAACCGTTCAAAGTACTGCAAGATATTTGTCTTTCCTGCCCCAGTTCTTCCGTTAATACGTAACCGTTTTGAAGTTGAGGAAAAATTCTGTAGACTGTAGATAAACTTCTTCTTTACAGCGTCCTGGTCAGTGCAGACATCTGACTTAGGTTCAGCGCTCCCTGGGAAGGGGTTTTCAAGAAGAAATACTTCCTCATAAGGGTTGAGTTCTTCAGGTCTTGCTTTAAATAGAGAAAGATCTTTTTCCAATGCCAATTTAATCCTCCCACCGAATTAGTTTAACCAATTTGCCATTGATGCGCACTCCATCCTCCAGATACCGACGTTCGATCCACCGTAGACGAGGTCTCTTACTGCCAGGCAGCAACTTTGCCGAAAGTTTTTCCTTGAGAATCTCTTTTCTCGATCGTATTGAAGTGATCTGGAGATGGCCAGAAATTTCCCGGCGGATTGTTGCTGGGGCGAGTGTAATTTCGCCGGGGAACCTTTCTATAAATTGCTTCATCTTCATTTCAAAAGCTTGAAAGGAGATGCGTAATTCTCGACAAACCTGATGTGCCAACCGCCCAACGTTCGCGTAACCGGACGTTTTCTCTGCCCAATTATAATGTGCTTGGCAGACCGTTTTGAAGTGTTCTAAGGAAGGCCGATCGACATCCCACTCTCCACCCCAATAAAGGATAGCTTCAAAGGGAGAACGATAAGCATGCCCTAAGGATACTGCCCATGTTTGAAATATATCAAAAGCAACGAAGGTAATGCCGTATTTAGGCTTTAATTTACGCCCTAAATCCCTACGAGATTCCTTATCTTGACGTTGCGGAATCTCTATCTTTTGTTCCTGTTTCAAGCATTCAAGAAAATCCGAGTAAGGTGGATAATTTATCAGTCCTTGACTCATCGGCAACAGGCAATCTCCAGAGTTCCAAGCATGAATAAACCTATCGTAATTTTCAGTTAGACACAAGATATTCCGGTCTTGAATACTCCGGACAATCCAATGAGATGCTTCAAAAACTCTCAAGATATCACCTGATCTTCGGACGAGATTTTTTATCTTTCCTTGACTCTCAACAATTTCATAGAAGGCATCCATTGAAAGTTCACCTGCAGCACGGTATTTCTCAATGGCATCCGCAACGGAAAGTAATTTGCTTATGGTAATCGGGTCCAATTGTTACACCTCCCGAATTTCCATTACGTCATTAGCAAAATCCTCAACGCGCTGGTGAATAGTAAACAAGTTCATATTGCCTGAATGATCTTTGCTTTCAAAGCGAATCGTGCTAAAAACCTGGACGAAATCCCACAGTAGATAATGGATGGGCGTTAACACAAATTTCCGGTTGTAAGAATCGTACCGAACAGAGTTAACCTCTGGATCTAAACGTGGGCACCGATGTGGAGACTCGCTTGGTTTTCCAAGGTTGCGAACGAAGCCATATCTTTATCGCCCGTGATAAGGTAGACCTCTTGGTGAAGTCCACGATCTCGCTTGAGGTTTTTTGATATAGGTTCGTTAGTCTCTGAGCCCTTTGAGTCCAGCGTTGCAATAGCATGTGATAACTGATTCAAATTGATCACAACTTCGTTCAGCATTTGCTGCTCCTGGAAATCTGACATAACTAAATCTAGTACGGAATAAGTCTTAATTATTTCCTATGTTTGCCATTTCTAATAACTTCCAATTTCATGAAGATCTCTTTCGGTCAACCTGGCTGGATGCCCACACAACATCTGTTTTTGAGTCGAATATTCTCACGGACTCACCTTATTTTAAAGTTTACCATAAATTTAGTCCAGCGGTCAAGCAATATTTTCAGAAAAACAACTTGACAGCAACTTCTTTCCTGTGTTATAATCCTCAATAATAACGGAGGTTCCAGAATGGCGAGAAAGAAACGCACTACCCAGCAAAAAGATGTCCAAGACTACCGACACGACACCGCTACCCGAAAAAACAACCCACCCGCAGGCATCGCCGCACAGGGAAAAATCCAAGAAACACCGAAACAGGAATACGCATACAATCCACACCTACCCCCCAATCTCCGCTCCGATCCAAACGGAGATGCAGACAAACTCCCCGAACTCCTACAAATCGCACAGCAGCGACAACTCACCGCAGAGGAAGCCAAAACCCTCGCCGATGCACTCCGACAACACGACCCGTGGCTCGAATGGGCAGGCAAAGAGGAGACAAAATCGTTTACCGTCGATCCAGTTGCCTTGCACATCCACGAACGCGTCAGTGCCAAAGCCATCTTGAAAGTCGCAGAACGCCAGAATGTCCAGCGCGATCTCTTTGCCGACCCGCAGCAGACGTACGGCGAGGCAGTCGATTTCTACCAGCACGATGTGGATTGGGCAAACCGTCTCATCCTTGGTGATAGTCTTACCGTCATGAGTTCCCTCGCCCACCGAGAGGACCTTGCCGGTAAGGTGCAGATGATTTATATCGACCCACCTTACGGTATCAAATTCGCCTCTAATTTCCAACCGACAGTCTTTCAACGTGATGTAAAAGACAGGGAACAAGATTTAACTCGCGAACCGGAACAGATCAAGGCATATCGCGATACGTGGACACTCGGGGTCCATTCCTACCTCGCCTACCTGCGTGACCGATTAATTGCTGCCAAAGAGTTGTTGACAGACAGCGGGAGTATTTTTGTGCAGATTAGTGATGAGAATGTTCACCGGGTGCGGTGTATCATGGATGAGGTGTTTGGTGGTGACAATTTCGTTGCGAATATAATTTACAAGGTTACTAGTGGTACTCGGCAAAATATAGGACCTCGTCGCATTTCTGATTTCATCCTATGGTACGCAAAGGATAGAGAACAAGGGAAGTTTAATCGTCTTTATGTGGAAAAGACATTTGGAGAAGGTTCTACATTTAAAAGTGTTGAGTTAGAAAACGGGACTCGGCGTTCAATGGTAGAAACTGAGCGCGAAAATCCCACTTTATTGCCCCATCATTCACGTCCCTTTCGCTCATTACCATTGCATAGCCAAGGCGCTGGCGACAATCAGGAACGTGAATTTGAAGGAAAGAGGTGGAAAATTTCTAATTCTTCACATTGGAGGTATTCACAAGAAGGTTTTTCCAGACTTATTTCAGCAGGCCGCATCCAAGCAGGGAAAACAGTTTTAGAAGCTATATATTATTTTCATGACTTTAGTGTAGCAGAAATTACAACGACTTGGGATGACACAGCACCTGAGACAATAAGATCCTATGTGGTCCAAACATCAATTCTTCCAATCCAACGTTGCATGTTAATGACTACTGACCCCGGAGATCTCGTTCTCGACCCAACATGTGGCAGCGGCACAACCGCCTACGTAGCTGAGCAATGGGGCAGACGATGGATTACGATTGATACAAGCCGCGTGGCAGTCGCTTTGGCACGCCAGCGTCTCTTAACAGGTTCATTTGATTACTACGAGTTCAAAGACGAATCCAAAGGTATTAGCGGAGGCTTTGAAAATAAAAAAGTTCCGCACATCACGCTCAAGAGCATTGCTCAAAACACCGCGCTTGATCCCATCTTTGCAAAACACGAACCAATTCTCATAGAGAAATTGGACACTCTCAACCACGCTCTAACTGAAGTTACACAGGATACCTGTTCAAAACTCCTAACGAAACTTGCAGAGAAACAGAGGCGCGAAGGCAAAAGAGCTATCACTGATGCCGACTCGCGACGCTGGCAGCTTCCCAAGACAGCATGGCAAGAGTGGGAAGTCCCATTTGATACCGACCCCGACTGGCCCCAAGCCTTGCAGGATGCCCTAACCGATTACCGTAAGGCATGGCGCGCAAAGATGGATGAGGTAAATGAATGCATCGCTGCAGCCTCAGAAAGCGAAGAATTAGTTAATTCACCAGAGATAGACAGAAAGCGGATCCGAGTAAGCGGTCCCTTCACAGTTGAAGCCGTACAACCCCCAGAAGAATCCCTTGATGTGGAGTTACCGATCGGTGGCGAATCCCAAAATGACCCAGACACGTTTGATGCGGAGACAAATGGAAACAACGCTGTCAATGCCGAGGCATACCTTGACCAGATGATCCGCCTACTCCGAAATGACGGCGTTCGGTTCCCCAACAACCAAACACTAAAATTTGCCACACTCGACCCGTTTGAGGGCGATCTCCTTAATGCTGAAGGGAGCTGGGAAAATGACGATGCAGAACGCAGAGTCGCGGTCGTCTTTGGTCCACAACACGGACCTGTAACAGCGATGCTGGTCGAACAGTGTCTGCGCGTTGCGTATCGGTACGATTATGATGATCTCGTCTTTGCAGGTTTCAGTTTCGATGGTGCCGCGCAGGCCATTATACAAGATGATCTGAATCCCAATGTCCGTATCCATATAGCGCACATCAACCCTGATGTCGCAATGGGGTACCTACTCAAGGAAACGCCTTCTACACAACTGTTTACTGTGTTTGGCATGCCTCGCACAACCCTTGAAGTGAAAACCGACGGTGAATACTTCATCAAAATGGAGGGTGTAGACATCTACAATCCCGTAGATAACACGGTGAGTTCCGCAGGGGCAGATAAGGTTGCAGCATGGTTCGTCGATTCCGACTACGACAGTCGCACCTTCTGCATCACCCAAGCCTTCTTTCCGGACAAGTCGGCATGGAACAAAATCGCCCGCGCCCTCAAAGGTGTCATTGACGAAGACCGTTTTGAACAATTTAGCGGCACAGAATCGTTACCTTTCCCTGCTGGCGAACACGCCTGCGTCGCTGTCAAAGTCATAGACCCACGCGGGAACGAGGTGATGTCGGTGCATAATTTGGGGGATCGACGGTATTGATTTTGCTGTTGTCTGAATGCACGTCGCATTTGGGCGGGTACGCCGCAAATCTCGGATTGACGCGGATGACACGGATTAACGCTGATTGTAAGAAACACTCCTCGCCTGAATCATAGATTTCAGCCCCAGCGGGGCGACATGTCTATAGTTACGTGGTGCCCCACCCCTCTTTAGCCCCGGCAGGGCGATATGTGAAGAGTCAAAAACAGAAGTAAACCTCTACACACCGGTAAAAAAGACACGGATAGAAAAATGAAAAAAAATATAGCCTGCTTCCTATTGGCAGCGTTATTCATAATGATACTTCCTCTCTTATTTGCGCAACGAGATCAAAACTTGCAAAGACCTGACCCGGAGATTGCGGCACTCGAAGAACGTATCTCGAAACTCGAAAGTAAACTCCAGACCGTAGAAAATGTTGAGAAGATGGAACTCGTAGCGAAACTCGCCGAGGCAAATGCGAAACTTACTAATGCAGAGTTTGACAAGTTTAAGAACGAATTGAGGGAATCTAACAATGAATGGTTAAAGTCATGGAGTCTTTGGTTTCTGACTATAATTGGAATTTTCGCTGCAATTCTCATTGGTGTTGGTTACGTGTTTTGGTTTTGGCTTAGATCTAGAGCAAATCAATTGATAGCAGATAAAGTTGAAGAGAGCCTTGATGAATTTACGGAAGCCCTGGCCCAGGTAGATGTTCTGAAGGAAGCTGTGGGTCAAGTAAATATATTGGAAGATCAGGTAAGTATATTAAAAAAAGAACAGGCAATTTCTGTATTAAGTGGTTTAGTTAATCTTTACGATCCAAAAGAACAAAACGATTATGAGGAAACTAGCACAATCCAGAGCGAAACTCTTTTAGATGTATTTGTTGACAAAACACGCAATTTAGGGTTGAGATATAAGGCAGGAGAGGTACTATCCGCTAGAAAAATCCCACAATTTGTTTCTCCATTGCTAGAGTTCTTAAATTCAGTAATCAATTCAGAATTTGATTGGAAAGATAGTTTGCATGCAGAATCCCGTCTGCTTGATTTTGTAAATTTTCTCGGACATATACACACTCAAGAGGTGTACGAAGAACTAAAAAAGATCCTTGACCGTTTGTTATCAACAGAAGATGTGGAACTCAAGGAATTATTATTAACACAGACCGTATTTTCGCTTGCTCGAGTTAGTGGTGAACTGAATACAAAAGATTCAGTGTTTCTACTTAAAACGGCTATACCGTATTTGAATGTTGAATTAGACGAAGACCAAGCACTAAAAGACTTGACTGAGTATTTTGATGGATTCAACGAGCCGGAAGGTATAAAGGACATCATGACGAATGGTTTAACAAATATGATGCCGGAAGTAGAAATCAGATGCTTAGAGTTATTACAAAAACACGATCCCGATTTTGTAAGAAATTGGAGAGCACAAAAAGAATCCGCTAACACACAAACCGAGGAATCTTCATGAACCAAAACCGAGCCGACATCCCAATCCAACCTGTCCAACAACCCATCCTATGCAGTCCCTACGAAAAACCGAAGGTACACTGGATTTACGACACCCAAACAGGCGAAGCCGTCAAACAATCCGGACGGCGCGATGCTGGTTACTGGTACAAAACACAACGCACCGGCAGCGCACAACTCCAAATGTTTCGAGAGGAGGAGTGGGACGATCTCCCGTTAGTCAACGCACTCCGCGCAGATGTCGAACGGTGGCGCGATGCGAATTACCGAAACGCTACACCCGTAACCCGTGAACTCCTGCGGCATTGGGCGCGCCATGATCTTTTGCGACGACTCTTTTTCTGTCAACGCGAGGCAGTCGAGACAATCATCTACCTTGCTGAAATCCGCCAAGGCGGCAAGCGAATCGGTTTTAATCCACAATTTACCGATGAAAACCTCACCAAGTTAGTAGATACGCCCAACGAACCCGACATTCCAAACCTCATCCGTTACGGCTGCAAAATGGCAACCGGCAGCGGCAAAACTGTTGTCATGGCAATGCTTATCGCGTGGGCATTTTGTAACCGTGGCAAAGTGCCTTCCGATGAACGTTTCCCTGCAGCAGCGCTCGTTGTCTGCCCGAATCTCACCATCAAAAAACGGCTTCAGGTCTTGCGTCCTGAAAATAGCGATAACTACTACGACGAGTTTGAACTCATCCCACATAAACTCCGTCCGCTGCTGAATAGTGGGAAGGTGATGGTTACCAACTGGCATCAATTCGCGCCAGAGTCTGCACATAGTGAAGGCGGTCAAACGTATGCCGTTGTCAATAAAGGCGACGAAACGCCAGACGCTTTTGCCAAACGTGTCTTGGGTGAACTCTACGACCGCGCCCCGATTATGGTGCTAAACGACGAAGGGCATCACGCCTACCGTCCCGCGCCAACGGAGGAGAAACTTTCTGCCCAAGAAAAGAAGGAACGTCAGGATGCTACCGTCTGGGTCAGCGGTTTAGACACCTTCAACCAAGCGTGCGGTGTGAAGTTCTGCGTTGATCTCTCCGCCACACCGTTTTACATTCAAGGGAGCGGATACCACGAAGGAAAACCTTTCCCGTGGCTTGTTAGCGATTTCGGTTTGGTAGACGCAATTGAGAGCGGTATTACCAAGATTCCTCGCCTCCCCGTGAGTGATACCACCGGCAGACCCGAACCGAAATTTTTCCGGTTGTGGAAGACAATCACTGACGATCTCTCCGCTGCAGATACGTCGCCGGGCAAAAAGAAAAAACCGAGACCGGATGCTATCTATCGTGAGGCGGAAGCCGCACTTATCACACTCGCCAGTCAATGGAAAGAGCGGTTTGAATACATCCAAGAAGCATCGGATGCACAGGAGAAGACACCGCCTGTCCTAATTGTCGTTTGTGCGGATACCGATATTGCCAAGTATTTTTACCAACGGATTTCTGGGGAGCGGGTGGTCGAGGTCGTTGACAATGAAAGCACGACAAGGCGCAGAAAGAAAAAGGAGACCAAGATCGTCTATGAGCAAGACGTGATCTTTCCCGAACTGGCAAACGGTGAAGGCGTTACACGCACGCTACGCATTGATAGCAAAATGCTTGCAGAAGCAGAAAGCGAGGATCCAAATAAAAACCGAAGCCATGCTGCCGAAGACTTGCGGCAGGTCGTCGCCACAATCGGCAAGCGCGGACAGCCGGGTGAGCAGATCCGATGTGTTGTCTCTGTGGCAATGCTCAACGAAGGATGGGACGCGAACAATGTCACGCATATTCTGGGACTACGCGCCTTTACCAGTCAGCTGCTTTGTGAACAGGTCGTAGGACGCGGGTTGCGTCGTATGAACTACACGCCTGATCCAGAGACGGGTCTACTCACAGAAGAATACGTTGATGTCTACGGTATTCCGTTTTCGGTTATTCCGTTCAGAGGCAGACGCACGAATGCACGTGTCCCCGATGACAAACCCAAAAATCACGTCCGCGCTTTGCCTGAACGTGAACATCTTGAGATCCGATTTCCGGTTGTTGAAGGATACGCCTTCGCACTTCAGAAAAACGAAATCAAGGCGGATATTGAATCTACAGAGCCGTTGCGCATCCAACCCGAAGTTAATCCCACGGCACTCTATGTCAAACCCGCCGTTGGGTATGAAACCGGCACGCCTTCCGCGTCAGGTCCAGGCGCGGTGGAACTACAAGACCGTGAGGAATATTACCAGACCACACACCTCCAAGCCATCAAATTCGGAATTGCACATCGGATTGTCCACAAATTGGTTGGCGATAGCCAAACCGCACCAGACCCAGACAGCAATCCGAAGCTCCGATTGCTCTCCCGACACCGCCTCTTTCCGCAAGTCTTTGGGTTTGTTGATGCTTATGTCAAGAGAAAGGTTGACTTCCGCGATTGTAATCCGTGTGAACTCGGTCAAGAGAAATACGTTACCCGCATTGTGGAGCGACTCATGACAGCAATCCAACCCGATGAGACGAAGGGTGAAGTGCCGCTCCTTCCTATCCTGAATCGCTATGCCCCCATCGGCACGTCTGCTGATGTTGACTTTCTCACACCGCGCCCGTGTACCGAGACACTACGGAGTCACGTGAATCAGGTGGTATTGGATACCGGTACGTGGGAACGTGCAGCCAAGTTTCGGTTGGAACAATCTGAAGTCGTAGAATGTTATGTGCGAAATGACCATCTCGGTCTCGGAATTCCGTATGAACACGATGGCGTGTCCCACCTCTACGAACCCGATTTCATTGTGAGGCTCATAAACGGTCTCCATCTCGTTTTGGAAATCAAAGGTTTTGAGCCGGATCAGGTGCATGCCAAACATGCTGCCGCCAGACGTTGGATATCCGCCGTCAATAATTGGGGCAAATTGAAGAAATGGGAGTTCCTTGTCTGTCGGGATCCACAACTTTTAGGACGTGAGTTGGATAAATTGGTTGCTGCCAACCGTTAATATTTCTACTTTTCTATCTCCACCTTTCCATCTCCAATTCACCTTTCTAAGCACCAACTACTGAACGCTGACTGCCAACTGCCAACTGCTAACAACCAACCGCTGAAATACATTTGACATAAAACCAAGAATGTGTTACGGTATTATAGTGAATTCCATAATTAATTGAACACTTCCGTTGTAGCGCAAACTGTTAGTTTGCATGCCATCCTTACACACAAACTAACAGTTTGTGGTACAGGTTTCACATATTTTCGGGCTTTACTATAAAATTAACCTTTCGCACAACAGACAACCACGCACATCATACTAAGGAAACTATATGGCACGTTCAAAACAGTCAGACCTGTCGTTGATGGAACTCTATAAACAGGTAAAAAAACAACACGGCGACGCGATCCTTCTCTGTCGCGTCGGCGATTTCTATGAAGCCTTTTTTGAAGACGCAGAACTCATCGCACGCCTCCTTGAGATCGCCTTGACAGCAAGAAGTCATAAAAACCAACAATCCCCACCGCCACCGATGGCAGGGATCCCACACCACGCCCTCGACTCCTATCTCTATAAACTCGTCAAAGCCGGACATAAGGTCGCTATCTTGGAGCAGACCGAAGACGCAAAGGTGGCACGCGATGAGAACCGACTCGTTAAACGCGATGTCGTCCGAATCGTTACACCCGGCACCGTGACCGATCCGAAAGTCCTTGAGCATAAGGTAAACAACTATATTGTCTCCATCTATCTCAACAAAGGGACCTATGGCGTTGCGATTGCAGATATTTCTACCGGCGAGTTTCTCGTGACCGAACTCACAGACCCATCGCGTCTCTGGTCAGAGATCCACCGCTTTTCCCCGAAAGAGTGTCTTTTCTCCGATACCTTTGAGGACGAGGAGATGTTCGACCGTCTCAAAACCGAACTCAAGGTGACCCTCAACAACTTACCCGATTGGCGATTTGAAACGGATACCGCCCGCACGGAACTCCTTGAACATTTCCAAACCATTTCGCTCGATGGATTCGGGTGTGAACACCTTCCGACTGCTATCTCCGCTGCCGGGGCACTCATCTACTATCTGAACGAGACGCAGAAACAGGAAGTCGAACACATCGTCTCCCTCCAGACCTATACGCTCTCGGATTTTATGGTGCTGGATGCCGATACCCAACGTAACCTCGAACTCATAGCCTCCATCCGCGACGGCTCCACAAAAGGCACGCTCCTTGAAGTCCTCGATCAGACGGTGACAGCGATGGGCGGTCGGAAGATGCGGCAATGCCTCCTACAACCCCTACTCGATGAAAAGGAAATTGAAGAACGCCTCAGTGCGGTCGATGAGCTCAAAACCCAGATTAGCCTCCAGGAAGAACTACGCGAGGCACTCAGGCAGATGTACGATATCGAACGCCTCATTTCGCGTATCAGTCTCGGCTCTGTGAACGGGCGCGACCTGCATGCGTTGAAGGATTCGCTCTGCCTAATCCCCGATGTCAAGGCGCAGCTCCAAAACTGCAGTCGTCCGTTATTGGTGTCTCTGAACGACACCTTGGATACACTTCCGGAGTTAGTCGCATTGATTGAAGGCGGTATCCATCCCGACCCACCCGCAACGATTCGCGAAGGCGGTGTGATCTGCGACGGCTATAGCGAGGAACTGGACGAACTCCGGCAGATTGTCGGGCAAGGAAAAGAGTGGATCGCCGCGATGCAAGAAGCAGAACGCAAACGGAGCGGTATCCAGTCCTTGAAGATTGGATTCAATCAGGTCTTCGGCTATTACATCGATGTAACGAAACCGAACCTGCACATGGTGCCTGACGACTATATCCGCAAACAGACGCTTCGCAACTCCGAACGCTTCATCACACCCGAACTCAAGGAGCAAGAGGCGAAGGTCCTGAACGCGGAAGATCGGATACAGACGTTGGAATATGATCTTTTCTGTCAGATTCGCGAGGAGGTGTCCAAATGGACGGAAGCCATCCAGAAGATCGCAGCGGCAGTCGCAATGACGGATGTTCTCGCCAATTTCGCCTATATCGCTTCGAGATACAACTACGTCAAGCCGACTGTGGCAGCGGTAGATGAGATCGTTATCCGGGATGGTAGGCACCCTGTGGTAGAGCAACTCTTCACGCAAGAAGGGTTCGTCCCCAACGATACACTGCTTAACTGCGATGACGAGCAGTTGCATATCATCACGGGACCGAATATGAGTGGTAAAAGTACCTATCTCCGTCAAACCGCACTCATCGTTTTGATGGCACAGATTGGGTGTTTCGTGCCTGCTTCTGCCGCAAAAATCGGATTGGTCGATCGGATATTCACACGGGTCGGTGCCTCGGACAACCTCGTAATGGGACAGAGTACCTTCCTCGTTGAGATGAACGAGACGGCGAATATCCTCAACAATGCCACCCGCAATAGCCTTGTCATCTTCGACGAAGTCGGTCGCGGGACCAGTACGTTTGACGGACTCAGCATCGCGTGGGCGGTTTCGGAGTATCTCTTAGATGAAAAACGGATGGGGGCGAAAACCTTGTTTGCGACACACTATCACGAGTTAGTCGAACTCGCCAGCAAATATAAACGTGCGAAGAACTACAACGTTGCTGTTCACGAGGATGGGCAGAAGGTAACGTTCCTCCGAAAGGTTGTTCCGGGTGGGGCGGATCAGAGTTACGGCATCCACGTCGCACGGCTCGCTGGGTTACCGCAGGTTGTCATCACCCGCGCCCAGCAGATCCTTGAGGTGCTTGAGCAGCACAACCTCAGTGTTGAAGCCGATGGCGCGACCGATCAACCGCCGAAAGCGCATCCGACGATGCCTAAACCCCGTCGCCGTGTCTCACGGAAAACAATACAAAGTGATGCGCTCCAGATGGCACTCTTTACACCCAAGACGCATCCGCTCGTCGAGGAGATCCGACAATTGGAACTTACGCAGGTAACACCGTTGGATGCGGTGAATATTCTCTATGATCTGAAGGCGAAAGCGGAGGAGTCTTAGGGTCAGGCGGCGGCGATGCAGTCCCCTTCTAACGCACCGAGTGTGACGTGCTGAATCTGATTGATGGCACTCTCTGGCGCGTCCACGAGGACACGGAGATAGTTGTCGGTAAAGCCTGCGAGGTGGTTGTTTTTCCCCTCTCTACTCGCTTCGATGAGCACCGCTTTCTGTTTCCCAAGCATCCGTTGCCGAAATGTTCTGTTGAGGCGTTCACCGAGCGCAATCATTGTCTGGCTGCGTTCAGCACAGATATGCGGAGATACCTGATCCGGGTAGGTCGCTGCAGGGGTGCCTTTGCGGGGGGAATAGCGGAATACATGGAGTTGACTGAACCCGATCTCTTCAACGAATTTACAAGATTCCTCAAAATGTGCCTCCGTTTCACCGGGGAACCCGACCATAATATCGGTCGTGATCCCGACATCGTCACCGAAGACGCGTCGTAGGTTCTCGACGAGATGGGCAAATTGGGCAGTCGTGTAACGCCTGCGCATCTGTCGCAGTATCTCATCTGATCCGGCTTGGAGGGGTAGGTGGAAGTGGGGCATGCATTTCGGGAGTGCCGCCATCCGTTCACCGAGCGTATCGGGGAAATACATCGGTTCGATGGAGCTGAAACGGATCCGTTCGATGCCTTCAATGTCGTGGATATGCGCTAAGATGTCGGCAATGTCTCTATCCCGACCGGTATCCATACCGTAGGCACCCAGATGCACACCTGTGATGACGACCTCTTTGATACCGCTGTCGGCGATGCGATGTGCTTCGTCGGCGATGTCGTCGAGCGGACGACTCGTCATCCGACCGCGTACGTAAGGGATGATGCAATAGGTGCAAAATGCGCTGCAACCGTCTTGGACCTTAATAAGGGCGCGCGTCCTTTTACCGGCATCGCTCACGCCTTTGCTGAAGCGTGCGTGTTCACGGATAGCGTCGTGCTGAACGGGTTCTATGGAGAGCAGCGGGTTTGGTATATGCGTTGCTTCTACACTCGGAGACGGTGTTTCGGTGTGCAATAGGTCGAGGTAGCCCTGAAAATCCGCCTTTTCTCGGTTGCCGAACACAAACGTTACACCCGGTATCTCTTCAATCGCTTCGCGATCGCTTTCGGCATAGCAACCCGTGACAAGCACTTTCGCGTTCGGGTTTTGACGGATCGCTCTCCGAATGACCTGCCGTGCCTTCTGGTCAGCGGTATTTGTTACGGTGCATGTGTTGATGAGATAGAGGTCAGCACCCTGACGCGATGTCTCGTCGTCGAGGACGGTGTATCCGTTGCGATAGAGCGTCTCGCGCATGGATTGTGTGTCGTACTGGTTGACCTTGCAGCCCATCGTAATGAGTTTTGCGGTTCTCATAGGTCTTTTACGGTTCCGTTCTTGTGTTTTGAGTAAATATTATACCCAGTTTTTTCCCAAATTGCAAGTGAGATGTGTGATAGGTGGAAAAGGGAAGAGCTGTTCGTAGTAGGGCAATTCATTGCCCGTTCTTATAGTTAGTTTTACAACGTGCGATGAATCGCACGACTACAAATGGACGAAAATGAGATTTGTGATAGATAGAAAAGGGAAGAGCTGTTCGTAGTAGGGCAATTCATTGCCCGTTCTTATAGTTAGTTTTACAACGTGCGATGAATCGCACGACTACAAACGGACGAATTTGTGGGGATTGAAACAGAAGAAAAATAGGCGGGTGTAGAGACCCGCCTTGTGGGTATTTAAGACAGTTCAACCGATTTACCAGTACGTGCGCACTCATAGATCGCCATGTTCAGTGCGACAGAACGTCTGCCTTCATAGCCGTCTACTGCTGGTGAGCCACCGTCGTTGATGACTTGGAGCATGTCCTCAATTACGTTGTTCGGATAGGGCGGCAGTTCGATTTCCGGTGCGTCGTCATCGGCGAATTCCCACAGTTCTGGTCCGAGACCGATAATACCTTTTTCACCGTGAACGTGAATCATTGAGACGTTACCACCGGGGTATGTTGTTGTTGTCAGGACGTGCCCGAGCGCGCCGTTCTCAAATTCGAGGATCGCTGAAGTCATATCCTCAGTTTCACAATTTTCGTGATCATAGACATCGAAGTGCGCGCCGATAATCCGTTTGACCGGTCCCATGAACCAGAGCATGAGATCAACGTAATGCACGCCTTGATTCATGATAGAGCCACCGCCATCGAGTTCCCACGTGCCGTGCCAACCGACGTAGTAGCTATCTGGGCGTTTCCACTTCATGCGGAGTTCACACAGGAGCGGTCTACCGATAGCACCGGTTGTGAGTGCTTTTTGTATGCGACGATTGTGCGTCCCGTAACGTTCGCCGAAATCGACGAGGAGTTTGACATCGTTGTCTTCACATGTTTTGATGAGGGAGTTGCAATTTTCAACGCTGACGTCCATCGGTTTTGTAGTGATGACGTGTTTGCCGCGGCGTGCCGCCTCCTCTCCAAATTTTCCGTGGAGTCCGCTCGGTGTCATAATCATCGCCACGTCGATATCATCGCGGTCGAACATCTCAAGTGCATCGTCATGGCTTTCGCAACCGAAGTTTTCTTCAGCCGTTTTGCGTCGTTTTTCGACGAGGTCCGCCACAGCGACGAGTTCAGCACCCTCTGTACCGTGAATCATACGGGAACGGTTCATGCCCATACCTAAACCGACAACACCAAAACGTAGAGTATTAGCCATTAGAAATTCTCCTTTTTTATAAGTCGTCAGCGATCAGGGCGGGTTGTTACACAACCCTTTCAGCAGTCAGAGGGAATGGTGGTCAACATGCAACAGTTGTATATCATTTTCTACTTTCTTTGCTGACTGCTAACCGCTGATGGCTGACAGCCATTATACCATATACAGAGACTATGCGTTACAAAAAATTGACCATACAAACAGTGCTTCTCCTTCTCGTTGTCTTTACCTTTCATGTTTTGAGTGGACAACCGGCGTTTTCACAAGCGGATGCGGTCAGTTTCACTGATATAACAACGGAACTCGGTATCGAATTTCGGCATGTGAACGGTGAGAGTGGACAGAAATACTTTATTGAACCGATCGGCAGTGGGGTTGCCCTCTTCGATTTTGACAATGACAACGATTTAGACCTCTACCTCGTCAACGGCAGCGACTTACCGGGGAGGGTCTCTCCAATCTTGCCGACAAACCGTCTTTATCGCAACGATGGTACCACCTTTACCGATGTGACAACACAGGCAGGTGTTGGCGATACTGGTTATGGATTAGGGTGCTGTGTCGGCGACTACAACAATGACGGTTTCACGGACCTCTACGTAACGAACTACGGCGCGAATGTCCTCTATCACAACAACGGCGACGGCACTTTCAGAGATGTCACTGCGGCTGCCGGGGTGGGTGGCGATCGGTTTAGCAGCGGTTGCGCTTTCGTAGATATAGATGTAGATGGTGATCTGGATCTCTATGTCGTCAACTATGTTCAGTTTGATCCAGAGACGAACCCGGAATGCACTCGACAAGGGATTCGTACCTACTGCACACCGGAAGCACTGCTCGGTGTCTCAGATGTGCTCTACCTTAACAACGGCGACAGCACTTTCACGGATGTATCGGAGGAAACGGGGGTAAGCGAAGCAAGTGGTAAAGGGTTGGGGGTCGTCTGTGGAGATGTGGATAACGACGGAAATGTGGATATTTTTGTTGCCAACGATACCACACCGAACCTCCTCTACCGTAACACGCCAAACAGTATTGAGATGACAGAGGACGCGCTGTTCTCCGGGGTTGCATTGAGTGAAGAGGGACGGGCTTATAGCGGAATGGGCGCGAACCTCGGCGATTTCGACAACGACGGCTATCTCGATATTGTCATTACAAATTTTCAGGACCAGACGAATAGCCTCTATCACAACGCACAAAGCCGTTTCTTCAATGAGGTCAGTTTCGCCAAAGGTATCGGCGAAAGAAGTCTTCCTTACTTGGCATGGGGTGTTGATTTCATCGATTTTAACAACGATGGTTGGTTGGATCTGTTTATTGCCAATGGTCACCTTGACGACAACATCGCCGAGATTGATCCGATTGGCACATACCCACAACCGAATCAACTTTTTCTCAATAACCGAGGTATCAATTTTTCGGAAGTCGCTGATGAAGCGGTAGCGATGCGGAAAGTTAGCCGAGGCGCAGCGTTCGGTGATATTGACAACGACGGTGATATAGATGTCGTAGTTTCTAATCTGAAGGATTCACCGACCCTCTTGCGAAACGACAGCGGCAACACGGCGCAGTGGTTAGCGGTCAAACTCATCGGCACACATTGCAACCGAGATGCCATTGGCGTGCGCGTAACGGTTATTTCTGGAGGCTTAACACAGATCCGTGAAGTCAAAAGCGGTTCAGGCTATCTCAGCCAGAACGATCTCCGTCTGCATTTTGGATTAGGTGAGGTGACGCGAGTTGATACACTAACAGTACGATGGACCTGTGGAAAAGTCCAAACCTTGCAAGATGTTAAAACAAATCAAGTAATTGTTATTACGGAAAATTAACCCATACCTCTTCTGTAGGAGGCGGGGAATGCCATTAAGGCATTCATACCCGGTTCATGCCCATAAGGCATGAATACCGTTGATTCTGATTTTTTCCAAATCCCGATCGCTCCCAATTTTATGGCACTGCGTAATCGTCTGGATTGTTCTTCCGCCAGTTCGGGAGATACCCCTCCTTGTGACCAAAGCCGTAAGAGGGTCCGATTTGATTCACACTCGACCAGGGCCACGCCTGCCCACCGATAAGACGGAACGCATCTCCCTTACCGCATAGCCAATAGAACATGTGTGCCACGTATCTCGCAACGCCGTGTCCACCATACGCTGCCATTTGGAAATCAAATTCAGGTGTTTCTTTCCAATCCCTTGTTGGTGGTGTCGTCCGCCAATAACTGTATTTCAGCATGTGGCGCAGACCTTCCGCAGTCGATTCACCACGACGATGCAGAATGCTTTGCGAATGGATAACGAAAGAACCCGCGGGTCCTTCACTGGAAACGCCTTTTTCTGTTATATCTCGGCTCGTTGCGTGGATATGCGAACCGGGCAGGAGTTCTGTGGGTCCGAGTTCCAGCGGCGTATCTTGGGGGAAGTAGAAAACCTCAACGAAATTAGTTTCGGGTCCGAAGACGTGATCGGCATCGTGGTGCCATCCTTGGGCAGGCATCGGACACTCCACACGGTGGTTGCTTACCAGTACCGGTAACCCGACGTTCTTACCAAGTAGCGATCGCAATGCCCCGGCGAGTTCGCGATTTAGCAAGACATGCTCAATATACCAATTTTCTAAGAGAATCGAACTCGGTTCGTGTGTATCCCGCATCCGCTCTAAATCGGTGAGGGTCAGACCTTTTGGCATAAAGCAGGGATTTATCGGCAGATCGCCGTTGAGATAATCACACGTACGCTGATTAATCTCATCAGGGACGACCCCTTGGAGTCGCAGATAGCCGTCTCTGCAATACTGCAGCACCTCTGTATCGGTGAGTGTCGGTTCACAGTCAAAGGTTCGGTTTACTTTATCATGTTCCATTGTTAGTTCCTCACGCTTTTCATTTTTCCATTCTAAAGACACCGATGCTAAAGCCGTATCGCTGATAAAAGGCGACGGCATCTTCGTTATGGGCAAGGACATCCAATCTGACCTTCTTATCCGTCCACACGTTTTCGTATAACCAATCAAGCAACCGCGTAGCGATTCCCTTTCGGCGATGCACTCTATTTACATACAACTGCCGCATATAGTAGTGTGACTCGTCATCTCTGTATAAACAATAGGCAACAATGCTGCCCTTCTCCTTTGCCATATAGCAGATATAGTCAGTTGTCAGCCACGTTCGCATACGTTCTGTGAGTTGGGCGATACACATTGGATTCGGGTGTTGTTCATCCTCGATAAGCTCTTGGTTCAGTTCAGCGAGTATGTCAGCATCCCTAAGTTCTGCTCTAACGATTTCCATTCTTGTAGTCTTCTATGATAGGGTCACGTTATCCCGTTTAACGAGGTCCTTTATTTCCCATTCTGAACCGTAAGCCGCCAACGCCTTCGTCTCTGGAGAGAGTCTTTCCATCACCTCTGGTGGAAAGGGTTCGCGAAGCCCGCGCTCGTCTTGGAAGAACTGGGTCTTATAGCGCAAAATCAAGAATCGTCGGTCTCGATCTTTCGGTTTCCACACCAGTACACCGTGCGTCAACATCTCAGTAATAAGCACAACGTCTCCCGCTTTCGGAGTTACATTAACGAGAGCCGGATGAAGCGGAGCATCTGGATTGTCGGATTCAGGAAAAAACAGATGCTCTGGACGTTCAAACCCACTTTTATGGGAACCCGGTAGGACGATCAAACCGCCGTCCCCGGGATAGACATCCGTAAAATAGAAGAAACAAACAATGTCGTTCGTGAAGATCTGGTTGTGCCTGACACCATACCGTCGCGTCCAGCGAAAATCTTCACCGCCACAGTGAAGCCGTGTCATCTCCTGTCGTTCGTGTGTATTCACAACAAGCGATCCACGGTTGAAACGAGGTTTATTCCACGTTAATTCTTTAATGATCGGCCATGTGGTCGGATGCAGCGTCAGTGCCTCAAGCGATTTGTCGGCGGAGAACCCGTTTGAGAACCCTTCACCCCCGCGACTGATGCCGGGTGGCAATTCATCTGGCGCGGTCTGTACGAGTCGTTCGATCGCTGCCTGTGCATTGCTGAGTTCTTGGGGTGTTAGGACGTTCTCTAAATGCAGGTAGCCGCGTAGATCAAAAAGATATTTCTGTTTCGGTGTCATGTCTGTCCCTCAAGTTTTTCTTGTGGAATTATGATATAAAGGTTTGCTTTAAAATTCAAGATAATTTACAATATTAGTATTGAACAGGACGGGGCACAGGTTGGGGTGCGCGTGGAAAAACCCTATACTTGCGCTAAGGATTGTTATATAAATGCATAAGAAGGATGTATAAAAATGGAATCTATTATTGTTGAGAAACTCAAGCAGCTTCCGCCTGAATGTCATAAAGAGGTCATTGATTTTATTGATTCGCTTCTGGCTAAAAAGGATGCAGATCGAAAAAAGAAACCAAAATTAGATTGGATTGGGGGGTTGGAAGAATATCGTGACCAGTATACAGCCCTTGAACTCGAAAAGAAAACACTGGAATGGAGAGATTAATGTGATTGAGTATTTTTCACCTAATTTGAGGTGACAAGATGCTATTAAAGGAGAACTCTATGTTTGATCGAAAGACCCAGTCTACCTATAAACCTTTAACACTCGGTTTGATGCTCATATTTGGTTTGATGCTGCTTGCACATGTTGGGCATACTGTAGAACCCGAAGTCTGGTTTTCCTTCAAAGGAAAGGACGCGAATGTTGCTGTAGATGCCAGCGGAAATGGCAATGACGGTGTAATTCTGGGCGGTGCGCAACGGGTGCCGAGTAAAGAGGGTGTCTTTGGGATGGGAATGGAATTCGATGATAGCAAGGAGCAGTTTATTGAATTCGATTACTTAATGCCCAACCCCGGCACACTTGGGTTCTGGTTTAAACCGTATTGGGACGGTGCCGGTGACGGCACTTATCGGTTATTCGATGCAAGCACGGTTGCGCTCTCCTTCTCCATTGGGAAAGGTACCTTGGTGGGCCAACGCGAAGCCGATTTCGTTTTTTTGATAGAGAGTGCACTTGACATAGATGCGCTGATGACTGTTCCCGCCGCTGACGTTGTTAAAAAAGATGCGTGGATGCACGTAGCGGTGACCTGGAATTTTGAAGATGAGGCGTTCCTCTACATTAATGGTGAGGAGGTCGCGACAAAAGCTGGCATCGGACCGTTCCCTGAATTCCATAGACCCCCAAGGATTGGTGGTAATAACAAGTTTAATTATAGAGTTGCCGCATCGGGTGCTAACGGGGTTATGGATGAGTTCGCCATTTACGGTGAGGCTTTATCCGCGAAGGAAATCCAAACAGAGATGGACCTCCGGGTTTCTGATGTTGAACCTGAGGGGAAACTCGCTGTTACTTGGGGTAGGATAAAAGCACAGTAAGGACAGCGTTTGTAGTAGTGCGATTCATCGCACGTTCCTAATAACGCTACTCATAATCCTCCAATTCATCCCGCAGCCGTTCCAATTCCGCCTTTAGTTCCACAACAACCCCCGTATACCCCGGGTCTGCGTAGACATTATGCATCTCGTGTGGATCTTTCTCCAAATCAAACAGTTCCCACTCTGGTGGTGTAGAACGGTCAATCGCACCGCCTGATCCCAATGCCTCGCCGTAATAGTAGATGAGTTTATACCGTTCCGTCCGCACGCCGTAATGCGCCGGGATATTGAAATGTGCCAGATGCATCCAGTACCGATAATACATGGATGTCCGCCAATCTGGAGGGGTCTCACCTGCTAACGCCCCTCGGAGACTCCGCCCTTGTATATCATCTGGGATTGAGATACCGGCGTAGTCGAGCAGGGTCGGTGCGAAATCGACGTTTAAGGCAATCTGTTCACTTACACCCGCCGCTTGAATCTCGTGTGGATACCGAACCAGCAACGGAATCCGCATCGATGCTTCGTACATGAACCGTTTATCATACCAGCCATGGTCGCCCAAGAAGAAGCCGTGATCTGCAGAATAGACGACGATCGTGTTTTCCGCTAAACCTTCCGCGTCCAGATAATCGAGCAGTCGTCCGACGTTCTCATCAATCGCGTGCGCGCAACGGAGATAGTTCTGCATGTAGCATTGGTAGTTCCACCGTTTCAAGTCGTCGCCTTCCAAACCTTCAGGTGTCGGTTCGGGCAGATGATTTTTCCGTTGCATGATGCTGACCTGCGCTGTGTTCATTGCGGCACCCGCTGCCCGATTTTTGTAATCGTCATTGAAAGTTGGTGGTTCAGGAATTTCGTCTGTATAGAGGTGTCGGTGCTTCGGATTCGGAAAAAACGGGTCGTGTGTTGCTTTATAGGTCGTCATCAGAAAAAACGGCTGATCTGCTTCCCTGTTTTGTAGCCAGTTCAGTGAACTATCCGTCACGATGTCTGCGGAGTATCCATTGAATTTTTTCCGTTTCCCCATCTCAATCATTTCAGGGTCAATATGCGCGCCTTGCACGGGGAACACATTCCAGTAATCGAATCCATGCGGATCGCTGACCCCACCGTGTCCGAGATGCCATTTCCCGACAATCGCCGTCTGGTATCCATCCCCATGCAGTCGTTGGGCGAGCGTCTGTTCCTGCGTGTGGTCGATTGTATCGGCGAGGGTTTTGATACCGGTTTTGTGGCTGTATTTTCCGGTGAGAATAGAGCCACGCGCCGGTGTGCAGATAGCGTTCGTGCAGAAACAGTTGTTGAATCGCATCCCACCATTACCAATTCGGTCGATATTCGGGGTGCGATTCATCTCGCTCCCGTAGCAGCTAATTGCGGGCGCGGCGTGGTCATCGGATACGATGAGAAGTATATTCGGTTTGTACGTCGTTGACATGGCTTATTCCCAGGGTTTAAGGATGATTTTAGAACTTTCGTGGGATGCAGAGGTCTCAAATGCCTGTTGGATCTCGCTCATCGGGAGGATATTGCTGATGAGCATATCCAGAAGCGGTGAACCTTCAATAACTTTCATCAGTCCAGGGAACTGACTCAAGTTATAATGCCATGCGCCAGCGAGCTTCAACCCTTTACCGATAAGGTCGGGGCTGACGTGGATAACGGTGTCGTTTCCGCCGCTTTGACCGACGAAGGCGATGGTGCCGCGTCTGCGCGTCGCGTCAATACAGAGTCGGTGTGCTTGAACGTTCCCTGAACAGTCGAGTGCGAAATCGACACCGCGTCGATCTGTCGTGAGATCGCGAATCTGATCGACGGCATCCTCGTCCGTTGGATTGATAACCGCTTCGGCTCCCATCTGTTTTGCGCGTTCCACACGCCACGGAATCAGTTCCGCCGCGATGACTTTCGCACCACGGAACCGAGCGTTCGTGATTGCACCAAAACCGACGGGTCCTATCCCTGTGATAAGTACAGTGTGTGTGGCGTTAACACCCATCTCATCAAAAGCGCGGTACGACGGGCCCAAGGCGCAACACGCCAGCGAGGCGTGTTCGTAAGAGACACCGTCTGGAATCTTGGGAAGCAACCAAGACGGCTTCAGAATATACTGTGCCATCGTCGCACCCCCGTAAGAGGAACCGACGAATTCCTCAAAGTTATAGTTGTTCTCGCAGTGGATGTAATCCCCGTCGGTGCAAAGCACGCATTTCCCACACGGATATTGGGGCATCACAACCACCCGGTCGCCGACTTCTACTTTTCCGGGTTGCGCAATGTCAACGACCTCGCCTGCTGCTTCATGTCCAAGCCAATCGGTTTTGTGTCCGTGTTCAAAAGCGTGGTATTCCGTACACATCGGGGATGCGTGAATCTTCACAACGACCCAATCCTCTTTCGGGGTCGGGTCTGGTGCGTCAATCAATCCTGCCTGTCGTTCACCTAAAATTGCTGCTACTTGCATGCTTGTGCCTCGTTCTTTCTGCTAAAAATATAAAAGGACTTCAGTTAAACCTCCACACATTTTAGCATAAGTCGACCTATATAGTAAAACCGAAAAATAAGTGTACATTCGTAGCATAAACTGTTAGTTTGTGCAGGAGTGGCACGCAAACTAACAGTTTGCGCTACAATCGGGGGGGCAAGTAATTATTGACTTTACTATAAAGCAAATTGTACGGAGTCATTCAACTCGCCTGTAGGAGGGATTTCCGAATCCCGACACACCACATTGGGAATAGATATCCCGATCGCGACTTTTACTGACGGCTGATAGCCAAAAACTTTGCTTGACAAAATTGGCGAAAATCTGTTTAATAATAGAGGCGGATACAAACAGTTCGCGTAAGTTTCCGCTCGTTTTAGGGCGCAGCTTGCAAGCCCATCTTCCAAAGCACGCCAAAAAAACGCCGTAATTGCGGCTTATGAGAATTTAATCCATTTGTAAAAAGGAAAAAATCAGATGAAAATAGAACAACGACTTGAAGAATTAGGTGTTGAACTCCCAGAACCAGCGGTGCCTGTAGCGAATTACGTTACAACTGTGCAGACCGGCAATCTCATATTTACTTCCGGACATGGACCGGGATCCGGCGAAGGTCCAATCTATAAGAGCCAACTCGGTACAGATGCGACGATCGAAGAAGGCTACGCCTCGGCGCGTCAAGTAGCACTCGGCTTGCTAAGCACCCTCAAACACGCCCTCGGCGATCTCGACCGAATCAAGCGCGTCGTCAAAGTGGTCGGGTTCGTCAACTCAGCACCCGACTTCACCGATCAACCGGCGGTGGTTAACGGCGCATCCGATTTCTTCGTTGAGGTATTCGGCGATAAAGGCAAACATGCCCGTTCCGCAGTCGGTATGGTGCAACTGCCCGGTGGAATTCCGGTTGAGGTTGAGATGGTTGTTGAAATTGAAGACTAACCGCGTAAAAAAAGAAGGATACAATGGCAGTTCAAATTATTAAACCGCGGATACGCGGGTTTATCTGTACCAATGCCCATCCGGTAGGGTGTCAGACGAATGTACAAAACCAAATCGATGAGATTAAACAAGGTATTCCACACAAAGACACTGGTATGAATGCGCTTGTCGTCGGCGCATCCACCGGATATGGACTCGCCTCTCGTATCGCTTTGACGTATGCTTACGGTGCCAAAACGCTTGGGCTCCTCTATGAACGTCCACCTGATGACAGACGCACCGCAACTGCGGGTTACTACAACACCGCGGCTTTCCATCAACAGGCAGCAGCGGACGGGTTTTTCGCCGACAGTCTCAATGGAGACGCGTTTTCCAATGAAATGAAAGCGGAAGCCATTGATCGCCTCAAAGCAGACTTCGGCAAAATAGATATCCTCGTTTATAGCATCGCCGCACCACGCAGAATCCACCCGAACACAGGGACCTCACATGCGTCTGTCCTCAAACCGATCGGAGAACCCTATACAGGGAAGACAATCGATCTGAATCGTGAAGTCATCACGCCTGTAACGATTGAACCTGCGAGTGACCAAGAGATCACGGATACGATCGCCGTGATGGGGGGTGAGGACTTAGAGATGTGGGTTGACGCATTAACCGAGGCGGAATTGCTCGCACCAGAAGTGACAGTCGTTGCCTATACCTACATCGGCAGCCCCTTAACCTGGCCGATTTATTGGGATGGGACTATCGGTAGAGCAAAAGACGATTTGAAAACACGTGTGGACGCACTCGATGAACGACTCACGAACCAACTCGGCGGTAGTGCCTATATTTCGGTGAACAAAGCCGTCGTAACGCAAGCCTCCGCGGCGATTCCTGTTGTGCCACTTTACGTCAGCATTCTCTATGACATTATGAACGCCAAGGGCATCAATGAGGCTCCCATTGGGCAGATGAAACGGCTTTTCTCGGAGCATCTCGGACCCGGGATGGAACCGCAACTCGATGCTGAACGCTATATCCGACTGGATGATCGCGAGCTGCAGCCTGAGGTGACCGACGCGGTAACGGAGCGGTGGGAACAGATTGATACCGACAATTTCCATGAACTCTCCGATTACGCAGGTTTCAGACGACGCTTCCGAAACCTCTTCGGGTTTGAAGTTGAGGGGGTGGACTACGATGAAGCGGTAGAGACAGAGTTGGTGTTTTAGTACATAGTAGCTGTGGAGGTCAAACAGAACCTGAATGCGGGATATACGACCAAGAAAATTACAAGCTCACCGAACTTCAAACGGCAGAGAACCCTTCACTGAGTGGTACGACTCAATTCGAGATGAAGAGATAGAAAACAGAATTGGAAGACGGCTTGACCGGATCAGATCTGGCAATTTTGGTGATTACCGATCTGTTGGTGCTGGAGTGTTTGAATTGCGGTTCTCTTTCGGTGCGGGTTACCGCATCTATTTTGGTGAAGTGGATGACACGATCATTCTTCTGCTCTGTGGGGGCGACAAGTCATCGCAGGTGAGGGATATTGAACGCGCAAAAAGGTATTGGCTGGAATATAAGGAGGCACACCGATGACGAAATATCGAACATGGCAAGAGATCTTATTGGAACGGCTTGCTGCTGACCAGAAAAGGGCAATCGGCTATCTTGACGTAGCACTTGAGGAGTATCAAGAAGATGGGGATACACCCTTCTTTCTACTGGGTCTCCAAAATGTTGTAGAAGCACGAGGCGGAGTTGCAAAGGTTGCTAAGCAAGTGGGTATTAAGGCGCAATGCCTCTCGGATATGCTCGCAAGCGACGAGGCACCGCGTCTGGATATGCTTATCAAAATTCTCCATGCCCTCGGATGCCGACTGTCGATCCAACCCTTAAAGCCGATAGAACCTAACGCCGAACTCGCTGCAGCTGAGACTTCAATTGTGCCTTCAGAAGTATCAAACCCCAGTGCTGAAGTCTCGGTAGAAAAAAGATGAATTGTTACATAGAAACCTCTTAACCGGCAACTGAAAACTGATAACTATCCTAAAGGAGAAACCTATGACGCAACCCATTCAGGTTACAGTCTGGAATGAATTTAGACACGAAAAAACAAACGAATTCATTGGGGGTCTCTATCCCAATGGGATTCACGGTGCGATTGCGGATGGTCTCGACAAAGCAGGCGGTTTTAAAGTCCGCTCTGCAACGTTAGATGAACCCGAACACGGCTTAACCGACGATGTTCTTTCAAGCACGGATGTCCTCATCTGGTGGGGACATGCCGCACACGGTGCCGTTGAGGACGCTATCGCTGCGAAAGTTCGCGCACGCGTGTTGGACGGTATGGGGCTTATTGTCCTCCATTCAGCACACTATTCTAAACCCTTTACAGGTTTGATGGGGACCTCGTGTAGCCTCAAATGGCGCGAAGCCGCTGAAAAAGAACGTCTCTGGGTGATTGAACACGGGCATCCGATTGTTGAAGGCTTGGGTGAATACTTTGAAATAGAACACGCCGAAATGTATGGCGAACCCTTCGATATTCCTGAGCCGGATACGCTCATTTTTGTCAGTTGGTTCCCGGGGGGTGAAGTCTTCCGAAGCGGATGCTGTTATTATCGCGGGCGAGGCAAGATCTTCTATTTCCGTCCTGGTCATGAGACCTACCCGATCTATTACGATGAGAACGTTCGGCATGTCATCGCAAACGCAGCACGGTGGGCGGCGCCCGGTAATGCCCCGACACCGGTCTTTGGAAACGCACAGCCGTTGGAGCCTTTGGAATAAGGTCTCCGAGAGTGAGCGGGTTCGGGAGAACCCGCTCATTATCATTAGGAATCCCCTATGCAGTCAGAAGAAAACCAAAAGACTGAATCTGTTGACATTCCACCCGTTACCGGTCCTTATGCTGAACCGTGGTCCCTGAAAAAAATAATTGCACTCGCTGCCGTGTTTGGACCTGCGGCGATTGTCGCTTCCGTGAGTATTGGCGCAGGCGAAACGATCGTTGTCGTCCGAGCGGGGGCGTGGGCAGGCTATAACTTGCTCTGGCTCGTCCTACTTAGTTGTGTCGTGAAAGGTATCTTCGTCACGTATCTACTTGGGCGTTATACGGCAGTCAGTGGCGAATATATCGGACACCGACTCGTCAAGCTGCCCGGACCGCGGGGGTGGTTCCTTATCGCGATTGTCATCTTTGAAATGGTCGGGGCACCTTTGGCGTGGGTACCAATCGGGAAACCGTGCGGTGCGTTACTCCATCATTTATTCAGAGACGCGCTACCCTCCGGAATCTCACAACCCGTTTGGGAAAACCTCATCACGTCCTGTTTCATCACCCTTGCTCTCCTTTTCGGTTTGCGTATCTCCTTTGAAAAACTCGAAAAGCAGCAGCTCATTATCTGTGCCATCCTCGTTGTCGGAACGATCATCGGCACTTTGATGGTGCGTCCTGACTTCGGTAAAGCCCTTGTTGGGACCCTCCGTTTTGGGCATCTACCTGAGTTTCCTGAGTGGGCGCCGCAGGATGCGGTTGAGAATCCGTTATTAACAATGGCGACGGCATTCGGTTATGTCGGTGGATCTGTGATGGGGTACATCGTCTACGCGAATTGGGTTGGCATCCACCGCTGGGGTATGACATCCCATCGCAGCATTGAGGATGTTCGCAAACTCGCTGGTGAACGCGATAGAATCGATTACCTCCCTGAGCAACCTGAACAGGTGAGTCAACTCCGGCAAATTCTCGCACCGCTCCGCTGGGATATCGGCATGGGTGCGATCGTCCTCTTCATTGTGACGGGTGCTTTCATGATTTCAGGGGCGGCTGTTCTGTATGGCATGCAAAGCACCTTTGAAGGGTGGAGTTTGCTGACGGATCAGGCGAGCGTCTGGCAAAACATTCACGGTTCACTCGTCTGGGTGTATTATATCTGTATCATCGTTGCATTGTGGGGAACGCTGCAGGCACTCCCCGAGATCTATGCCCGCGTAATGCAAGAGTTCTTTCAGGCGGTCTGGCCCCAACGCGAATGGCGTTACGGGACGCTTCGCAAATGGATCTGTCTCTATATCTTTATTACCACGATGGTGCTCATCTGGTTGAACATCCCGTTCGACATCTTGACGCAGATTGCCGGGTTTATTTTGGCGAATTTTTCAATTGCTATAATGATGCTTGCTGCGTTATACTTGAACGCCAAACTGCCACGTGTGTATCGGACGCGCCCCTTCATGTTCTTCGGTGCGCTTATTTCCGCAGGTGTACTTATTGTGTTTGCTGGAATTAGCGGTTGGGGTTTAAGCGTCAAGGTTGCCAAACTGATCAGCGGATGGTTCTGATTAAGACCAAAGCCATGCAACCCACTTGTAGGAGGGATTTCCAAATCCCGACTTGTGTGAATGGCTCTGAATTAAAATTAACTGATGTGAAGGTGTAGAATACTCTCAACAATTCTGAAGTTTCAAAAGGAGATAAATCATGGCAAACATCAAAGATGAACTCGAGAAATTGCAACAGGATGGCTTCGTGTTGATAGAGCGCGCGTTATCTCCAGAAGAGACGCAACAGATCCGTCAGCGCATTAATTACGCACGCGAAATGGGGTGGGAAGAAGGCTTAAACGCCGTCGGCAACATGTGGTTTGATACCCTCCTTGACCGAGAGCCGGATACCTATGAACCGCTTGTCGGGCATCCGAGTGTCCGTCCGTATCTCGAAGGATTGATGGGCAAGCAGTGCCAGCTCCGAAGTCTACGTGCACACATCAACCCAGGTCCGTATCTCCAAGAGTGGCACATGGATTTTTACGGCTATTGGCAGGAGAAGCGATACGTCGAAGAACATCCGTTTGCGATGGCACCCGTCGGGATTAACACGACGTTCTATTTTCAGGACAACGATCCCGGTGAGGGACACCTCAAATTTATCAAAGGCGGACATTTGTCAGAGCCGCCGCATCTCTATCCATTAGATCGCCCCAAATTTGAAGCGTGGTGTGAGGCGCAAGAACACGTGATCCTGCATCCGAAAGCCGGTGATTGTGTTGTGTTTATTAACCACATTCCGCACCAGGGTGCGAAAGAACGCGATGATATGGAGCGAAGCAACGTCGTCTGTCATTATCAGGTAACCCCCATGTATGAAGGGGTTTGGCACGTCTCTCGACCGCGTGGATATCAAGGCACATTCCCATTTGCTTAAATCTGTGAACCACCCGCCCTCGGATGCCTGAACTTGTTCGGGCATCCCCGCAGAATTACCAGATTAAATTCCTAAACTGCATACAGTTTGTGCTACAAATATGTCCTGTTAATTCTAAGATTCACTATAGATAGCCTTGATGTTCGTGGCAAGTCAAATTGACTTGTAGAATCACTCCTCTCTTAAGACCGTGCCAATTTGGCAGACCTTCAATAGAATTTCGACTATTTCAAGCAATTAATATTGGCATGAATATTGCAAGTTATTCGTTATAGGAAGTTTTGGAAGATAAAGCATACCTGACCCGAAAAAGGCGATTCTTTTGTAGCATAAACTGTTAGTTTGTGTCACATCGGTATAACTTTCAAGCAATTTCAACCGCTAACCCAAGCGCACGTTAGTATATTTGCACATAGGAGAATTGAGAAATGAGCAAAGTCATCGGAATTGATTTAGGTACAACCAATTCATGTGTGGCAGTCTTAGAAAGTGGTGATGCCAAGGTCATCGAAAATACAGAAGGAAATCGGACAACCCCCTCTGTTGTCGGTTTTACGAAGGAGGGAGAACGCCCCGTTGGACTCGTTGCTAAAAGACAAGCGATCACGAACCCTCAAAATACAATTTTTTCGATTAAAAGGTTCATGGGGCGGAAATTTAGCGAAATAGGTAATGATGCATCCCGCGTGCCTTATGAATTAAAAGCCGATACAAGTGGCGATGTCGCCGTAAACATTGACGGAAAAGATTATTCACCCCCTGAAATTTCTGCTATGGTTTTGCGGAAGATGAAGGAGACCGCTGAGGCGTATCTTGGTGAAGATGTTACGAAAGCTGTTGTCACTGTGCCTGCTTACTTCAATGATTCCCAACGTCAGGCGACGGCGGATGCGGGGAAAATCGCTGGATTGGAAGTCGAGCGGATTATCAATGAACCGACCGCTGCATCCCTTGCTTATGGTCTTCAAAATGAAGGCGATAAAAAGATTGCTGTTTATGACCTCGGTGGTGGGACATTTGACATCTCTATTCTGGAAATTGGAGACGGGGTTTTCGAGGTAAAAAGTACGAACGGTGATACACACCTCGGGGGCGACGACTTCGACCAAGCGATTATCGATTGGATGGCGCAAGAGTTTCTCGGTAGCCAAGGGCTTGATTTGCGCAATGATCAGATGGCACTGCAACGGCTAAAAGAGGCGGCGGAAACCGCAAAGTGCGAACTCTCCAGTACACTGCAAACCGACATCAACTTGCCCTTTATCACTGTTGATGCCAGCGGTCCGAAGCATCTGAACCTGACGCTCACCCGTGCGAAACTGGAACAGATTACAGATGATTTGGTTCAACGTTCGCTTGAACCCTGCAGGCAGGCACTCTCGGATGCGGAGATGCAACCTGCTGACATTGATGAGGTTATCCTCGTTGGGGGTCAGACGCGTATGCCCAAAGTCCAAGAGGCTGTCGAGCAGCTTTTCGGCAAAGAACCGCACAAAGGGGTCAATCCGGATGAGGTCGTCGCGATCGGTGCCGCAATTCAGGGAGGGGTACTCGCAGGTGATGAAGAAGTTAAAGACATCCTCTTATTAGACGTTACACCGCTCTCACTCGGTATTGAAACGCTCGGTGGGATGTTCACACGGTTGATTGATAGGAACACAACGATTCCTACCAAAAAATCGAATATATTCACGACTGCTGAGAACAATCAGACTGCCGTTGATGTCCATGTCCTCCAAGGCGAGCGGGAACAAGCGGTTTACAATAAAACGATTGGACGCTTCCGATTGGGTGAATTGCCACCGGCACCGAGAGGTGTCCCACAGATTGAGGTGGCTTTTGATATCGATGCGAACGGCATACTCAACGTATCGGCGAAAGATACGGCGACGGGCAAAGAACAGAAGATTACCATTACCGCATCTTCTGGGCTTAGCGAAGCCGAAATTGATCAGATGGTGAAGGATGCCGAGGCGCATGCTGAAGAGGATAAGCAGAAACGCGAAGAAGTCGAAACGCGCAACCGTGCGGATTCTCTGGTCTACGAGACAGAGAAAAACCTCAGTGAATTGGGAGACAAGATAGACGACGCTTCCAAGGAGAAGGTGAACGCCGCCGTTGCTCGTGTCAAGCAGGCGTTGGAGTCTAATAACAACGCCGAGATCCAACCCGCAACGGACGAATTAACACAGGTCTGGCACGAAGTCTCTCAGTTGATATATCAACAGGCAGCGGAGGCGGGTGCAGATCCAGGAGCGGCTGCAGGAGACCCGTCTGCTGGGGCAACAACTGATTCCGCTGACAGCGATGTTGTTGACGCTGAATATGAAGTCGTTGACGAGGATGAGAAGAAAGACGAGAAGTAGAGGATAGACCTTCTAAAAGTTAATAGAGGGTGATACATAACTTACATCGCGTTATGTATCACCCTCATTTCTTTCCAATATAAGGACAAGGTTCGGAATTATCTGGTGCGATTACAAACTACACCTACCGGGGAAGTGCGTCGGTACTATATCTAATACCCCAACAACGCAATACCTTCCCTATAGGTCGCCGCCGAGTGCTGTAACGAGCCGAGTTCATCTTCCATCAATTCAATTTCCAGAATCTCCTCTACACCGTTCCCACCGAGTTTAATAGGTACCCCAATATACAAATCATCAATCCCGTATTGTCCCGTGAGATGTGCGGAGCAGGGCAACAGGCGTTTCTTGTCCAGAATGATAGCCTCTGCCATCTGTGCCAATGATGAACCGGCAGCATAATAACCACTTGTTTTGAGAAGGTTCACAATCTCAGCACCCCCGTCCCGAGTGCGTTGCGCCATCGCTTCAATGCGATCTTCCGGTATCAACTGCGGAATCGGGATGCCGTTGACGGTGGTATAGCGCGGGAGCGGCACCATCGTATCGCCGTGTCCACCAAGAACAAGGGCGTGGATATCTTCTACGGAGACACCCAGTTCAAGAGAGATAAAATAGCGGAATCTCGCCGAATCCAGCACACCTGCCTGACCGACAACGCGGTGTGAAGGAAATCCTGAAACCTTCCACGCGTGGTAAGTCATAATGTCCAACGGATTGGTGAGCATCATAATGATACAATCTGGCGACTGTTTCACGACGTTTTCCGTAACACTGCCAACGATATTGGCATTCGTTTGCAACAGGTCTTCGCGCGTCATCCCCGGTTTACGTGGGGAACCTGATGTAATAATTACGAGGTCGGAGCCTGCGGTTGCGCTGTAATCGAGATCGCCGTCAACTGCGGCATCAAACAGTTCTACGGGCCCCATTTGTGCCATGTCCAATGCCTTGCCTTGCGGGACTCCATCAACGATGTCTATCATGACGACATCGCCAAGTTGTTTCTGTGCGATCAGAAACGCCGCTGTTGCGCCGACATTCCCCGCACCAATAACACTGATTTTTTTTCTTGCCACTTCTGCCTCCATTGTGAAAATGTACAGTTTTTATTTCTAAAATGACTGTACTAATTATACACGGAAAGCCAACAATAATCAAGTTATTGTCCTCTGCAGATGCATTATCAGCAGTATAGAGTTGGCGATGCTGAGGACCAAAACAAAGCGAAGGGACCAACGGAATAGACGAGACTCAGGAAACTCCATTCTAAAAAGCAGCAACCGTAACGCCGCCATCCATATACACGGGACTGTAAAACACAGATTTAGCAAGTCATAGGCATCACCAAGAAAGAGAGTGATGACGGCACCAGTGCTACAGAGAAATATCGTGCCGAAAAAAATAATTTTGGCTTTTGCTGACTGCCCGAAGTCAATAATCTGCTTTTTTATCGCTTCCCGTTTCCTTTGCAAATCATCATCCATTTGAAATTCCTTAACATCTTTTTTACTTTAAAAAAACTTGCTCAATTGGACAAAGGAGCTTGTGCTATAGGGGCAGTGGGAGGGAATGGTAGGGCGAGGAAGACAGCCTCGCCCTGAGAGGTTAAGCGTGGCGGGGTCCCATTGCATAGGCAGGATTATCGCCGAGGTTATCAATGAGCCAACCGCGAAGCGGCACGTCGTCTTCGGAGGGGACATAGCGTCCGTTATTTCGGGTCGCGGCACCGAGGAGCTGCCGGCGAATCGGGTCACAACGGTCATAGAGCACTTCAACGCTCATTTCGTCTTTCGGACGGATCCAGCGGTAGCCGTAGCCGTAGAAGAGTGCTTTCCGGGTAATATCGGAGTGGTTCGGACTCCGTGAGTGCCAGAGCCGCCTATCGAACAGCACAGCCGTGCCAGGCTCTACACAGACCGGCATCGCATCGTCAGGCACATCGTCAGCAGTCGCTTCACGCGGGTCTCGTGCGATTTCGGACATCGGAACCTCCATATCTGACAAATGACTGCCCGGACGGATATAGAAGTTGCCACGGCCGGGTTCGGAGACATCCGTGAGGAAATACCCCACTTTCAGAGACAAACGCGGACGTGGATTGGTTTCCAGCTCTATGTTGACGCGTCCACTGTCTTGATGCCATTCCAGCCAGCCTTCACCTTCTTCGGCATCTGGAGCTGCAGGCGGTTTGACGTGCATGTGGGCATGGTAGAGGTAGATATTCCATCCCAAGATGCCCCAGACTTTCGGTAACGTCGTCGGTAGATCAACGAGACTTAAGAGCGCGTCATCGGCACCGAGGAAATCCGACCAGCCCCAGTGTGAGCCGAGCGTTGCTCTGCCATTGGCGAGGGCTTTGTTATGCAAGGTATCTACGGCATTTATCAACGCTTCGCGCATCTCTGTAGAGAGAGCGTTCGGGATATAGAGATACCCTTGTTCTTCAAAATGATCGCGTTCCTCTTCTGTGATGAGGTGGGCAAGATATTTTTCAGGTGCAGCTGTCATGCCCATATTAAGAAGTTCCTTCATGGTGATTCTCCTTATTGTGTTGGACATCTATCGGGGTTGGAAACCCCTCCTACAAAAGATTGGTATATCGGGATTAGAAACCCTTTCCACAACAAGTTAGCGCACGTACTGTGCAAGATATTCGCGTGAGCGACGCAGCCCCTCAGATTCTGCTTCCCATGTTCGCCAATAGCGGTAATCTTCGAGTTCTACGCTAACGATACCGTCAAAGCCTTCATCTTCTAAACGTTGTACCACTTTCAGCCAATCCACAACACCATCACCCGGAATTGTATACCGCCACCAATCTTCACCGAAGCCGCGGGCCTCACGAAGACTCGGTCCCAGATTGCCGTGTAGATAGAGTGCTTCTTCGTCGAAGTCGGTATCTTTGCCGTGAACGTGTTTAACGTACGATGCGAATTCGTCAAGCGCGCGGAGGTAATCAATGCCGATTCTGACGAGATGAGATGGATCGTAGTTGATTCCCAAACCCGGAGAAGAACACACCTCGAACATCGCACGCCACATTTCCGGTGTGCAGCCGAGTGCAGGATAAGCAGGTCCAGGACCCGGCCACCCTTCAATGGCGATCGTTACATCTTTAGATGCCGCAAACTCGGCAATCGGTGGGATAGTGTCTTTCCAAATCTCAAAGTTTTTGGATCGACCAAGGCTCGCGTCTTCCGGGACAAAGACGCAAAACATGATATGCACATCGTTATCAGCGGCGGCTTCGATAGCGTCCTTCGCTGCTGCAGCACCCGATTTCTGCTTGGATTTCTTAGGGCTGAGCAGATCTCGGACACCCGGGAGATCCGCACTGCCGATGGCGAGACCGGCATCCCTCGCGGTTTGAACAATTTTCGGGGTGGTTTCTCCAATATCAACGGCTTCAAACCCGTTGTCTGCGCACCACTTACAGAAATCTGCGAATGGCAGTTGACGGGCTGTGCCGGGAATACGTAATCCTATTTTCATAGTTCTAACTATGGTCCTCTGAGCATCGCTCCAAATGTAAAGCTAAGACAAATTGTTCGCTAATCGCTCACAATTTCATTTCGCGATGGTTTCTGGTTAAATAACGTGAGTTTGATATTAAGCGCGTACGGAATCAACCCATAATGTGCTTAAATCGTGTGATGCGTTGCCGTATTTTCTGTCTAAACAAGCGCGTGTGTTTGTGTTATCGCTCAACCCAATCTACGTTTATATAGACTAAACGCTCTTAACTGACAACTAACAACTGACAACTGATAACCATTAAAAACCCATCAGACCGCAGCATCGACGGCAGACCGGCATCGGTCCATCATTGCTCACAGACTGCCGGAACTTCATCGCCTTCTGGTTGTTCCACATATCGACCACCTTATCTGTTTGGATGTTACCGATGATATAATCGTGGTAATCTCGGCAGAGGCTCACGTCGCCGTTGCTGTCAATCTCCATTGTCATGTAGATGCTAACACATTGGTTATAACCGAAGGTCTGTTGATGATCGGTATAATACCGCTGAATTTCGCCACGTGTATTGAGGCGTGGCATCATGATAGGCGGACACTTCTGCTGTTTTTCGGAGAGGTTCTCCATCTCTTCAAATCGGTCGAGGATAACACCGTGGTCGAAGTCTTTCCATGTCCCTATCCAACCGTAGTGGGTTTGCGGCTTGAAACCGAAACGATTCTCGAAATCTTCGGTGTGTTCCTGTGCGGATTCCGAATCTATCCACCATGTGAGATAGAAGATCTGCGCGTCGGCGTATTGACTGGTGAACTTATAGAGGTCTACAACATCGTCAATATTATACATCGTAACGCAGCTAAGCGGAATGATGTAAGGGAACTTTATGTTCCGCTTCTCTTTTGCTGCGCTGAGGACTTCTAATGCAGCCTTGACATCTTTGAAGTTGTCATAGTTTGGGGTGAGACCGGGACGTTGCGTATTGTGAATTTCCTCGTTCGGTCCATCAACACTCAAGTAGATAATTTTGCAGGTTTCCAAAATATCTTCGGCACGTCTGGCGATGTTTGTTGCGTTACTAACAAGGGATATAGGCATGCCTCGTTCTTTGATGTAGTGCATCAATTCGATAATTCCAGGGTAAAGCATCGGTTCGCCACCCCAAATATACCAGACCGGAGACCAGCCTTCATCCACAATCTGATCCACAAGATTCTTATAGACTTCAACCGGGACTTCGCGCTGCTTGAGTTCTTTCATGGACTTGCCGAGCAGGTAACCGTTATCACCCCATTGTCCACAGGAATGGCAACGGAGGTTGCACATATCGGTAATACGGAGGCTTACCAGCTGAATAGCATCGCCTTTGCCGTGTTTCGCACCGAGTGGATGTCGCCAATTGAAACTTTCCTTGGCGAGCTGGTAACGCACGAACTTCTTGGAAGTATCCCAATCTTCTGTTATAGCACTGGCGAGTTCATTGACAAAAAATCGTGGTGAAATTCGACTACGTAGTGCCATCAATTCTCCTTTATAAGTTGTCAGTTATCAGTTATCGGTTCTCGGTTAAAGAGGTTTTCTGCAACAAAGTGCTTTTTGGGCGGAATCCAGAGAAAGGTAGATTGTTCCAAACCTGTTTCTTAACCGAAAACTGACTTAAGATGCGTCTTCTGATTTTACGAGTGTAAGTGCTGCGGAATTCATGCAATAACGTTTGCCTGTCGGCTCAGGTCCGTCATTGAAGACGTGACCCAGATGTGCGTCGCACTGACTACAGACGACTTCCGTGCGCGGCATAAAAAATATGCTGCGATCCGATTTTGTCGCAATAGATTCCGGGGAGATGGATTCCCAAAAACTCGGCCATCCGGTTCCAGAATCGTATTTCGTCTCCGAGCTGAAAAGTGGACTTCCGCAGCAGATACAGTGATAGGTCCCTTGCTCTTTACAATCGTGATATTTCCCCGTAAAAGCGCGTTCTGTTCCTTTCTTCCGGGTTACCTGATATTCTTCCGGTGTGAGTTGTTCTTTCCACTCTTTTTCTGATTTAATAACTTTCTCTGCTCCCATGTTTCGCTCCTTTTATGTATATGACGGGTTTCCTTGAAAAAGTACTATGCCACATTTAAAAAAAAAAAGCAAGTCTGTTTTCACCGACCATCAATCCCCATTTTTCCGTTTTGGCTTAACCCGTCCTAAGACTCTACATTTTGTGGCAGACAAGATTTCGTACCGCACGCCACCCCACGTGATTTTGCGTTGGAAAACTGCATAGAGAGCGTTAATGCCGCCGAGGAATACGGAAATTGAAGTGACATAGGAGGTTATGCCAATTGTTTCCCGCATCTTAGGCATTTCACGGAGCCACTGCGGTAGGTTTTTGGCGTAGAGCCTGTAACCAAAAGCTTCCAAAAAAGGGATGAAGACAATGGGGAATAGCCCTTCACGATAGAATAGAAAGGGAATTGCGCCAAATACTAAGACACCTTTCGGTAGAAGGATAATGAGACTCGCAAGCCACTGCCGCCAAAGTCCCATGTGAAGTGTCATAATCATCTGCCGATTCGTAAATTCAACGATTTGATGCCATGTACGATTGGCAGTGCGCGTAATGGCTACGCAGTCTGGGACAAAATGCACCTTCCGCTTGACATCTTTCATCGCAAGCGTGGTATTGTGATCTTCGATTGTTGCCTCTTCCCAGCGTTGAAGAATTCGGGCTTTTTCGAGCATTTCGCGTCGGAACGCGTTAGAACCACCCCACACCATGGAGAATGGATGATCCCCTTGGAAACTCATTTGGAAGTTTACCCAAATGGCTTCCACGAGGGACGCGATGTTCCATGTTTGTGGGAAGTAGAACCGGCCACCGACAGTCGTGCCTATGTCTGATTCTTGGAGTGGGTTCACAAGGAGTGTTAACCAGTCTTCTCGGATAGCGACATCGGCATCCACAAAGGCAATAACTTCGATATCGTCAGGGAGTTTTTCTATCGCTGTCAGCAGGTTTTGAACCTTTTGCGAACGTGGGAGATTGTTCTCAACGATGTTTGGTGCTAATAAGACATAAATATTCGGATACGATTCGGCAATTTCACAGAGGTGCGGATAGGAGACATCGTGCCCCGAATCCGCTTTTTCATGTGTGACAAAGAAAACTTCGTACATACCGGCGTAGTCTTGGTGTAAGAGACTTTTCGCGTGTTCTGCCGTGTCGGGATCCCAGCCATAGTGCGGCGCGATGATCGCCACCTTTGGTGTATAGGTTGGACGTCCAGCATTGCGTTCACGCCGCGCATACCAAAAAGAGCGGCTAATAATGAGTAACTCAAGGATAAAAAGGAAGTAAGCGGTTGCGATAATGTACGTCTGCATAGTGTTTGATCGTCTACTGTTCCGAAGTCCGGAGCAGCGCAAGCGTTGTTTTCAATCTTGGTACGCGTTCTGCATTAAGGAGAAAGATTAAATCGGGTTCATGTTGCAGCCGTGCGTAATAATACCCAGCAGTGTCTGGTTGGTTTCCGATTTGCAAAGTATAGACTTTTTGATCCCGTAGTTCAACAGTTAGCTGCACGTGTGGGTTACTGAAGCCTGTGATGTCATCTGTAGGGATGGGGTTACGCCCGACATAAGCGTCTGCCATTAGATTGTTGAGTTCATAGATGATGGCATTTACCGCTGTATTATTCGCTGCCTCTTTCACCGGTGCTGTAAGTCGCCAACTCGTTCCGAGACGTTGACATGTAACGGGTTCTGCATCCTCATTACGCAGTGTGAGTCGGATCGCAGCGTCGATATGGAAATTGAGGATCTGCTTATCTCGTAACCACGCTGTACCGAGTGCAATCTTATCAATGAGTGCCCGTTTAACACGGGCAATTTGTGATGAATGTGCCGCTTTGACGTAGACGGTTTCATCGTCCGCAGCGTCTCCGATAAGTAGGGTCGTTGGCGTTTCTTCACCGTGCTGTGTGAATGCAACCTTGATTGCGGGAGCAGCCAAGCCATAAGTCTGTAGATGTTTAGCGGGTGATTCAACAAAGGCGATGGCTTCGAGCGAATCTACGCCAAAAAGTAGGTCGTCCACTGCCTTTGCGTCTGCCTTTATTTTTCCTGTCGGTGTTTGCAATTCCCATATATTATCATAACCTTTTGTGCAGACGGTGTCTTGTTCCCCATTTATGGAGATGACAAAGCGGTTTGTAGCAGTCCGTTGAAAGTCAATAACCCGCTTATCGCGTAAGTCAAAAAAGGATTTATTGAGAAGGCGATAGATGTCATCACGGACAATAGAGATTGAATGAGGCCCTTCAGTGTATTGGCTATCAGCGGCCAGAGTACTGAGAGTTTCTTTACTGACGGCTGACGGCTGACGGCTGACGGCTGATTTGACATAGACGTATCTTGGACTTCCAATTTCTGTTGGGACTGCCGAGCCAATGTCAAGGGCGTAGGTCTGATCTGTATCTGTGAGTTGGACGTGGATGCGCGGTGTCCCTAATCCGTATTTTGTTAATTCGGATGGGGCGAGGGTCTCCGCCGCATCCGCCTCGAAGGTCACCACTTGTAATAGAAGCAACTCCGAAAGAATCCTTTCAATTGCTTGTGCATCCGCCTTCACCGCAATTGGGGATGTAATGTGCCACGTGCTACCTCGCTTTTCACAATTCACGATGCTTGATGGTGAGGATGAACCGACATTTTCAAGCTTAAACGCAATATTAGACACTGTTTCAGGGTTGAACCTAACAACTGACCGGTCTCGAAGATCGGTTGGTGATTTCGTCAGATCATCAAGCGCACTGGATTCAATTAAAAATATGTGTGCTTCTGATTTTTCTTTGATGTAAACTGAGTAGTTAATTGCTTTATTGCCGATGAAGAAGGTCGCTGCCGGATGAGTGCCATCCGTCCAAAGTGAGAGTGTGATGTTCGGTGTATCGAGTCCATACTGTGTCAACGCTGGCACTTCAAGCGTGTGTTTGACGCGCTTGTTGAGAATATCGTCTAACATCTGTTTCACTTTTTCGTCATCAGCATTTGCCAGAAACGGGGTCTGTAACTGCCATTTTCCATTGACCTCTCTGACCAGCTTCAGGTTTTGATATGCTGCGTCTGCAAACAAGAGTTCTACTTGTTGGACGCTGTCACGGGCGATACCGTAAACCTCATGAATCGGAGGCTTTTCGTCCACGGACCCGTTATCCATCGGTTCCTGAAAGAACAGAAAATACGCGCCAGCAGTGCCTACGAGCAGAATGATAATGACCAAGGTCGTCCGAAAATTCACACGTCTTCTCCTTTACGACGTTGCCACCAGACGATGAGCCCAGCAGTAAAGACGATTGCGGGTATCAGAAAAACAGATGTTATCTGTATGAGCTGGACATCTTGGACACGCATCTGACGCAGTGCCTGTTTTTGTAAATCGAGGGGACGAATCGCAATAAGGTCCTCCTCTAATGTGAGCCAATTGATTGTGGCTAAGAAGAGGTCTCGATTGGCTTCTCGGAGGGCGGCATTTACTGCGAAATCTGAATCCCCGAAAACGACAATCCGGGTGGAAGCACCTGTCGTTTCATCTTGATTATTGCTGTTAACCTGCTGCTCAACCGCAACAGCAACAGATACCGGGGGTGGGGTATCCACACCGTCGGTATAGGCGAGTTCAGTACTGAAAGTGCCGTCGGGCATCCGCTCGGTTTCACCCCAACTGTCTTGGATACCCCCTACAGTCTTTGCCAGAGATTTAACGCTGAGGGTCGTCGGGCTATCGGCAGCCGGTGTAACCGAACGCGTTATCGGAAACGCTACAAAATCCCGCATAGCCCGTGTAATCTCGTGTAATTCAAATCCTGGCACAGGGGCACCGGGTCCAAATAGCGGAACAAAGTCTGTTTCATCGACGACAAAATCGTTTCCTATCGTGACCCCCCATCTTTTCATGAGACGCACGAGGCCGCTATTTGTGTCTTCTGCGGAAGTCAGCGACGGATCTAACATGAGAAGCAATTTTCCGTTCCGTGCTAAGTATTTTGCCACTATATCGAGTTCATGTCGACTTAAAGGGGTTTTTGGACCGGCGATGACAAGCACTTCACAATCCGCTGGAATGTCGGGTTCCGTCAAAAATGAAAGCGAGAATGCAGCGTAATTCTGGTTCTCCAGTTCGGCGCGCAGACTACTGTATCCTTCGTTGTTAAAATCCTCTATTTCGTGTTCTTCGTGACCGACAAGGAAGTAGATTTTTTTCGTTTCGTCCTTGATGAGTTTGAGGATCGCACTCGTGAATTTCTGCTCTTCAATCGTTGTTACCTTTTCATGCCGTGTGTCGCTTTCAAAAACGATTGTTCCGTCTACTCTAATATCGTACTTATTGCGAAGGAGTTGGTCGATGTAAGGATCGGCGTAGGAGACGGTCACAAATTGCGTTTCGTATGCATACAACCCTAACATGTCTCTGGCACGTTGCTGGTTTTGGGCAGGAACGTTTTGTCCCAAAAATGCCGTGACACGGATGTCTTTGTCAACGGTTTTGAGAATCTTCCGCGTCTGTTCGGATAAGGTATACAATTGGTTAAGCGTAATATCTACCCTTTTGTCGAAACGCTGTACAACAATCGCATTTACGAAGACTGCAATGCCGATAACGCCAACAATACTCAACGCAACGTTTGCACCATAACGGGCTTGACGACTGACGAAGAAGTCCATGATCGCCGAAAATCTCAAGCGAATAAAGATAATGAGCGAGACGAGCGCGAGGAGCAGGCAAATCCAAAAGGCGAGTCGTGCTTGGAAAATCCAGTTGGCGATCCCAACAAAAGTGAAAATTAAGGTAAGAATTCCAAAAAGTGGGGCTGCAATGCCTTTGTTAGTTTCCATGTTCTACCTCCACTTTGACGACTCGATGGACTTGAACGTCGCAAACAGACAAACACACGTGAAACTCACATAATAGACGACATCTTGCAGAAGGATGACCCCACGCCCAAAATCGTCATAGTGTTCAGGGAGTGACAGATAGCTGAGAAATTTTCCGATCGGACCCCCGCCGGCTGAGAGCGCACCGATAACCCAGAGCGTTATGAGGATACCGAAACTCGTGAGTGCCGCAACGAGTTGGTTTCTGCACATTGACGACATGAGCAGACCGAGTGAGAGAAAGGAGGCACTAATCAGGATGATGCCGAAGTAACCGGTTAGCAACGGACCTACGTCCAGATATCCGAAGCGTCCTGTGAGTAATGGAAATAGGAGCGTTAAAGCGAGCATAATCAACACAAGCGTACAACTCGCCAGAAATTTACCGAGGACGACCTGTCCATCTGTAATCGGAGAGGTGAGCAGGAGTTCAATCGTTCCCGATTTCCGTTCCTCAGCGAAGAGTTTCATCGTCAACACCGGTGTAAAAAAGAGCAGAATGATAGCCATATTACCAAAAAGGGTCTGCATCACATCCGCACCCGTTCCACCGATATTGCTCGTGCTAATTAGCAAAATAGAAAAAAGGAAGCCTGAAATCGCTATAAATACGAAGCAGACGAAATAGGCGATCGGGGAGACGAAGTAGGTGTAAAGTTCTTTTGTACAAACGGCAAGAATATTTCGCATTTTTTAAACTATGGGCATCTGGTCACCGTTCCACTTCGTTTCACGGTGGTTTACGGTTAAGTCTAACACACTCTGACTCTTGTAGGTCTTATACCTACCCTCTTAAAAATCGGGTATTTCCTTAGTCGCGTCGGAATTAACCAGACACCACTGCGGAATGAAATTGTGAGCGATTAGGGAACAATTTGTCTTAGCTTTACATTTGGAGCAGTGACCATATTTAATCGTTAAAAAATTGCGCTCTCACTTTTCCAACGAAGAAGGGACCGAGCGATTCAATATAGTTGGTGGTCTGTTCTGTTTGACGCATATCTTGTATGAGTCTTGATAACGGGTATAATTCGGGACCGACTAACCCGATAACGAATTCATTGTCGTTGGTATCTAATCCGAAACAGGCGAGCCGAATGTCGCTGGCATGCCCACCGGCAGCGTAGCTGCGTCCGAGCATAGCGTGCTCTCCCAAAATTCTGCCGCGTTCGCGGTGTTCAAGGCGATAGAAGTCCGGCTTTCGACGCAACGGATACCAGATCGCCCACGGGAAATTGGGGTTCAGAACATTTTGGAGCGGTTTGTTGAGAAGCCACTCCTCCAAATTCGGCTCTCTACCACTTGAATAAGTGCGGCCGAGCATTGTCATTTCTGGACGATATGAGAAATCAGGCGTTTCTTGGGTCTTTAGGAGTAAGGCTCGCGATGCCGCCATCAATGCTGCTGGATTTTCTGCAACAAGAAGGACACCCATTCCCGTTGGATGATTCAAATCGTCATATAGCACTGCATTTAAACGGCTCTGTTCAAGCGTTTTCGTAATCAGTTCAGGATCCGAGCAGTCTTCAAAGACATGGAGTTGAAAAAAGAGTCGCCTATCGCTAAACTGTGGTTCTCCATCAATCGGCGCGCCGGTTTCCCGTATATCTATCGGTTCATGCGGCTGAGTATGCATAGTTGTTTTTATATATCCTTTGAAAATTTACAAATGTTCCAGCGTGAATAAAGTTGTTGTTGGATATGAAAAGGACTTTATCCTACCCCTACCTAACTTTACAGACTTTAGATACACTTTACAGACTTTAGCTCACTTTTTCGTATACGATTCGCGAATCCACGCTTCGAGGCGTTCATCCGGGTTTTCCACAACTGCCTTTGGAAGGGTGAATGTAAATTGTCCAGTATTCTGCTTGATGAGATTCAGACCGTGCTGATAACTCTCGAGGAGTTCACCGCATATCTGCGCTGTCGATTTTTCTTGGGCGAGCGCACGTTCACGGATGAGGGCAGTCGCTTCGGCATCGAACCGGATTTGCAATTGATGTTCGGCATAAAACTGCGCTTCATACCGGCGAATCTGCTCGTGCATCACGGTGTTCCGATTGTAGTCGGCATCCTCGATGATGCGTTTTAGCTCGGTATCTGGATCATCGACAACCTCAGCGGTAATAACAAATTCGCTAACACCTGTGGACGGGAGTTCAAATTTGTAGTTGCGTAAAACCTTTTCACAGACGGTCATCAAGGCGCGCGCCCCTGTTTTCTGTTCAATCGCTTTTTCAGCAATTCGGTGTAATCCACTGTCTGCAAACAGAGCCGTGATGCCGTAAGCGCGAAAAGCGTTCTCGTACTGTCGGACAATCGAGCCTTCGGAGTGTTTCAGAATGTGGAAAAGGTCATCAACTTCCAGTGCTGTGCAAACGACGTGTACGGGAAGCCGTCCGATGAATTCAGGTTCAAAACCGAAGTCGATGAAGTCCCGCGGTGTGACGTGTCCAAAATAGTCTGCTGCGTCATCACTTTGACTCACGACCGCTGCGTTGAACCCAATTCGGCTTTGATGCAACCGTTTTTTGATAATCTGTTCTATACCCGTGAACGCACCGCTGATGATAAAGAGGATGTGGCGCGTGTTAATGACCTCTTTTTCAACTTTGCCTTGTCTCTGGAATTCCATCGCAGCACGCATCTGTGAAGCGACATCGTTTCCAGCGCGCAGGTCCACTTCCGTCTCCTCCATCAATTTGAGGAGTCCGATCTGCACGCCACGTCCGCTGACATCACGTCCGAGGATGTTCGGCGGTGTCGCGATTTTATCGGCTTCATCGAGATAGATAATGCCGTATTGTGCTAATTCGAGATTGTCTTCGGCTTGTGCCACCAGTTCCCGGATTAAGTCGTCTACATTCGCACCGACATAGCCGGTCTCGCTGAATCGGGTGGCATCGGCTTTGACAAACGGAACCCCGATGAGTTTAGCGATGTGTCGAATGAGGTAGGTCTTACCGACCCCCGTTGGACCGAGCATGACGATATTCTGTTTTGAGTAATCGGTATCGGCAGCCTCTGGGTTTTCGTGGCATTCTCGGACGTGGTTGTAGTGGTCGCAGACAGCAATCGCGAGCGCCTTCTTTGCCTCGTCCTGTTTAATAACATATCGGTCGAGATATTTCTTGATTTCCTTTGGTTTGAGATCAAACTTCAGATCGAAAGTCTTTTTGGGTTCCGGTTCTTCGGTTTGCGCTTCCGGTTTTGTTTCGCTCGCCGTCGCATTAATCAAGCGGACACTGCCGCCATACTTGCGTTGAACGAACTCTTGGAATTCTTGTTCAATCTCTTCAGGTGTGGGGATTTTCTTGTTTGTGCTCACGGTTATGTATTACCTCTATTGTGTTGTATTGCCCTGTGAAAGATAAGAAACGCATAGGTCTCTAAGGTGGACGCGAATCAATCAGAAACCGTTGTGAAGCGTAGTGGAACAACGCTCAGATTCTCATAGTTTAAAAACCGGTTAATTCGCGACGGATAATCTCAGTACCCGCTACCATTGCTTTAAGTTTTGCAGCGGCTGCCCATCGCGCCGTTTGACTGAAACCGCAATCTGGGGTGATGGCAAGTTTTTCAGGACGTACATGCTTGAGGGCTTCACGCAGGAGTTCAGCGACATCCTCTGGTGTTTCTACGTAGTAATTCTTAACGTCAATCAGTCCGGCTGCAAGTTCTTTGTCGTTCGGGAACTCGCGCCACAATGCGATTTCTGCCATCTCTCGGTTCGCAAATTCGAGTGCGAGTTGGTCAAAATCTGCTTCAAGGATATGTGGGAAGAGCGGACGATACGAACGTTTGCCGACGGCTCTACCGCGGTAGTTGCCGAAACAGATATGCAGTCCAATCTTTGCCGAAACACCTTCGACGGTGTGGTTGAATAGTTTCACGAATTCCTGTGGACGGTCTGGATAAACAGCATAGGACGGTTCGTCGAGTTGGATGAATTTTGCGCCCGCTGCGACGAGCTGCCGAAGTTCTGTGTTAATAATTTCCGCACAGGCGTAGGCGACTTCGAGCCGTTCTTTATAGATGCCGCCCGTCTGAATCCGTCCAGAGAGCGTGAAGGGACCCGGACACGTCACCTTGAGCGGTTTCGTCGTCTCATTTTTCGCGAATTCAAATTCTGGAAGAATGCCGAGTCCATCAGGCGCAGCAAGTGGGACAGACGGCAACCATTTGCCCCGTTGATCGTGTCCGTCGGGTCCTTGTGTTCTCGGTGCCGGCAGCTCCTCTAATCCTGTAAGCCGTTCATAGAAACCGAGCACAAAGTCCTGTCTACGCATCTCACCCTCTGTGATGATGTCAACACCGGCGCGTTCTTGATCCGCAATGGCGGTGCGAACCGCGTCGTCGAAGGTTTCGTTGATGTCGGTTTCACCGAGTTCTCCACGTCCGATGGCTTCCAGTGTCACACACAACCAACTCGGTGGTGCGTAGCTGCCGATAGTGCTGGTAGGTATTAAAATATCCGATTCTTTCATTTTTAAACTATTAAATCTGGTCATCGTTCCACTACGTTTCACGATGGTGTTTGGTTAATTTCAACAGAAATAGGAACATGTGCAATTATAAATCGCCTCTACGTTATTCATAACCTTCTTCTGTTTTTACTAACGTGAATGCACCGAATATCTGCAACAACGGAAGAAACTCTAATCTCCGACATTTGCATAGAAAAATGGTGGCATTGTCAAAGCGACGACATCATCTTCGCCAGAGATTTCGCGTGCCATTGCGAGCGCGTCGTCCAAGTTTTTCGCCCAATCCACACCTAACCGTTTCGCCACCCGCGGTTCCTTTGGACCCACAAGAATGACTTTCGAGAGATATTTCAGTGGATACGTCGCCCAATACCAAACCGTAAACGGATGAAAACCGTGATGCGCAAACTTATTCCGATAGCAGTCGATTAAATACGGGTCCCTCGCGTATTTCTCCTGAAACTTCTGCTGCATCTCAAACGGTTCTGTGGTATCCGCAAGCACCTCATCGTAAAACATCTTATAGGCGACATGATACTCTTCATGGAAGATTTCATACGTCGGGTTCATGATGATAACAACGCCGTTTTTCTTGATGATGGGTTTGTTATAGAACCAGTTGAAGACGTAGCCCAAGATGTCGCTAACCACTAACACCGGATTGATACGCGCATCAACGGCGTAGGGACTCATATCGGGGAGGCCGAATACCAACGTGCTAAACTGGCGTGGGATGTCTACTGTCAATTGCGCCTTCATAGATGTCAGCGTTCTCTCGTGGACTGCATCGATGTCGCCTGCGTTAATCTGTATCGGTTCGTAGTCTGTTCGGACACTCTTGAGAATTCCGTAGCGGAGCGATTCAGGCAGAAGCGATAAGGTTGCGGGTGTAAAGGTTTTCAAAACCTTCTCTGCGATGTTGCAGTCCCGGTTCGGTTTCCCGACGTATCGGAGATGGAATGGATAGATTGCCCCATTCATCGCCGCTTCAAGGACCAAGATGGGTGTCTCTTTCTGAATAAGACGACTCATCCGCTCGATACAGGCGTGCATGTGTGAGCCTTCGGGTTGCATCACATGTGGACTCTCGGAGGTCATGTGTGGCGAGTGGTGCGGTGCGATGGAGTTATACGTACCGAGACCCACAGCGACAGACTTATGTCCCCCGTTGAGCGGAATCTGTATCATATCGACATAAATCACCAGATCGGCTTCAAGCACTGCCTTATCCGTCTCGACGGTTTCATCTTTTTCCGTTTTCCCTACGTGGACAATTTGCTCAGCATCTTCGGCATCGAAGTTTCGGAGTTGGTGTGGGTAGAACTCGTCCATAATATTTTTGCCGAGCATATAGGCGAGTTCGTGTTCCTTCATCTTGCGGTGTAGTGCCACAGCACACATCAGTTGGATATTCTTTTTTTCCACGCCGTATCCGTATAGCATCTTCAGAAGCGTCTCAATCATAATCTGCCGCATATCCGGTTTTTTGGTAAGCGGGAAAGGTTGGCAGTTATCGTCAAAGAGGATAAGCACTTTTGCGTTGCCGTTGACAAGTTCACGGAGTGGCGACATCTCAAGCGGGTTTTCAAAGGCACGTTGCGTGTGTTCACTGAGCGCGTCGCGCTTAATGCCGGGAAGCGGTGGCTTGGCGTAGTAGACCTCCGAATTATCCGGCAATTTCGCGTTGATAAGATCGTTTCCAAAATAGGTAAAGTATTTCATGCGACAGTTTCAGTTAATATCCGTAGGGATTCCAGATTTCAATCTATTTTAGCATAGTTTAATGGGGTATTGCAAGTTTATTATCAAAACAATGCCACGAGTTCTATATGGATTGGGCGCGTCTATTGCCCATTTCATATAGAATTTGGGGATTCCGGGCAGAGTAAAATTTGTTTATGGTGAGTTACTTGGAAGAGGCGGTAAGTCCGATTCACTAAAATCAAGCGTAAAAGTCCGAGAATACTCTTTACCTTGTAGGTCCTCATAAGTGACATCAATATCGACTGAGCCTTGGCTCAAATCGACCGATCCAGTGAGTCGACTGACTTGGTTACGCTCTATTTTCTGTCCGGGGGCAAGGAGGATAATTCCCCTATTGAGAAATCCAATCTGATTAAGGGGTACGCCCCCATGAGGTGTGAAACCAATGGGTACTCCAAACTTAATTTTACGGGCAACTCCAGTACCTACGTTTTCTACACAAAGTGTGGCCACAATAGTTTCAAAAATGCTTTGGTCTAACCCTCTCTCACTTACAAGACCACTGATTACTTTCTCACGAAGTAGATAAACTATGATTTCAGGTTTGTTGGCAGTGTCTACGAGTTTTCTTGTCAAGTAGGCGTACCAACCCGTGATGACTACCAACACAAAAGTTGAAATTACAGTGAGAGCACCACTATTGTTATTCAACCACTCCATTATGAATCAGATCTCCATGGCAATGTTTTTCATTTCGCTTCGAATGATAGAGTTTGTTTCTCGATTAACGACGCGAAACTCCATCTTTATCTGGCCATTTTCATCGGCATAACGGAGGATGTTTGGATCGTTGACATTCACCTGCATATACTCGTTAACATAACATTCCACAACAACAGGTTCATTCCTATCGTTCGGATATGTTATTTTTACATTTTTGTGGAATTGTTGATCGTTCATTGTCTTATTCCCTCTGGATTTAGTGATAGTTTCTACAGCAATAGATATGTGTTCAAGTCCGTTCCAATTCAATCAAAGGTTTCCTTCGCGGGCGCGTTCGATTAAGAGGGCAATCATTCGCCGCTCAATATCGATTAAAGTACGTCCTATAGAGGTTCGCGCCCAGACTTCGTTAATCGCACGCTTTTTACTCAGGACGCCCAGCCCAAGGATGCCTACATCAAAATTGGGACGTTGCCGAATGCGTTCCGCAACCAATTCTGACTGTTGCTCAGGGGTCAATTGGATAAATGAAAACCGTGCGGGTTCTCCTTCTACCACTTCCCGCAAAGAGAGCCCCTGTCCGTCGGGATCCATAGCCACCGGACGACTCCAGTGGTCCTCGCGAGGCGTTGGTGCATTATTCGCCATGATGGTCTCCTAAAAAATAAGTTACTCTTTTTGTAGAATAAGGTTATCTATCATAATTATATCTTAACATATTCCAAAGCAAAAATCAATAGGTTCCCTAATATACGTCACGAATTGGGTATCTTCACTGAGCGGCGCGAATATTGCTTCCTCTTTTGGTGTTTGAACCGTGCCGCCTGCCTGAGATGGTAGTAGCGTGGGCAGTGCATGACATTCGGTCGTAGAATTGGGTAAAGCACGCGTTGGGTTTTCTGCTGAGGGTTGCCGAGCTGCGGGCACTGGGTAAAGTCGTGGAGTTGAAACAGGCGTGCGACGGCGTTGGGTGCGATAAAAACGCCAAGTCCCGGCACTGCCATTTGATGTTTCGGTCTGATGATGTCTCTATCAAATTCACTTCCAATCAGCATTTACATTCCCTCCATGCGTTCGAGTGTCAAAACGATGTCGCCCCAATCGTAATGCTTAAGCGTCCCGTCGCGTAGCCAATATCCCGCGGCATACGGAATTGACCGATAACCGAGGTCGTGAAGCGTCTGCTGTGCCCAATCTTCTGCAGCAGACTCGAGCTCCTGTTGTGTTGCACCGGTGATTTCCTTGCTGGATAAGAGCGTCCCACCGGATTGTGTTTTCAGGGTTGCTTGTGCTGTAAACATGTTTTCCTTCTTGTAAAGTTAACCCAAGTTGCTACTTACAAGATTTTAGGTAGGCAGCCACCCGTTTTAACGAAAGGTATTCATTCTCCAGAGAAGTGTTGTAGCGCAAACTGTTAGTTTGCGTGCTTTATCAGACACGTTAAAAGTTTCTACAGCAAAGGTGGCAACTTACGTTAAAGTTAGGGGACAATGTGAGTCGCGCCCTTTGGTTTATTCATTTACGCCTCAAATAAAATCTTCTGCTGCATATGCTTCCCTGTCCACGGATTCGCCAGCGAGGGGAGGGTCAATATTCGATTCCATCGTTCGTCGTTTCTGTAGTATTCCTCAATAGAGAAACACTGTATAGGGGTGTAAGTGGTTTCACCCATCCTTATAGAGTCTAAAGTATGTTTCCAATTGCGTTGTGCCGTTTGCGCATCAAGAGTGATTAGGATACCCATCGCGGCGTTCTCGTTTCGGATATTCGCGTGAAGTCTATCAAACTTCGCCTTCTGTGAGCCAGCGGCACCTGTAACCTGAACGATAATCGCTTTGCGATCCATGTTATCAGGCGTGTTAAGGAACATCCCAAACCCGTCAATACCATCATCGCCAACTTTCTGTGGGTTGGATGCCAAGCCATCTATAAGTGAGATCGCCCAGTCCTGGAACTTGAAGGGATTGGTTCTGGCAAGTTGACGGGCGGTGTCTATATCAACGGGCACGCCTTGGATGGGTAGAGACTCAATACCGTTTGGCGAAAGACGATAGCGGTTAATCAAACGTAGTGCGAAGGGCAGGATGTCTATACCGATAACATCCCTGCCGTTTTTCTTAGCGGCTTCTATTGTCGTACCACAGCCCGCGAAAGGGTCAAGCACGAGATCACCGGGATTAGAGGAGGCTTTGATAATGCGTTCATAGAGGGCAATCGGTTTTTGAGTTGGATATCCGAGGCGTTCATTTGCCATGTTATTTATCGTCGGAATATCTACCCAATAATCTACCATTCCTTTTTCTTTTCCCGCCATCATTGCACTTGTAGATGGCATAGTTGGTTTATCAAAATACCAATTGGAACTTTTCGTATAGAAAAGAATAATATCATGTTTTCTTGAAAAGACCTTAGATGAACTTCCTCCCAGTCCATAACACCAAACGATCTCATTCCGAAAGTTGTTCTCACCGAAAATCGCATCCATCACGAGTTTCAGATAGTGGCTAGCGTAGGGGTCGCAATGCAAATAGATGCTTCCTGTCTCCTTCAAGATACGGTGCATCATAAACAATCGTTCCGCCATGTAGGAGGCGTACGATAACATCTTACTCCGCGGAATGAACCCTTCAAATCCGGCAATCACCTTGGATGCAGGGTTGGCGACAGCGTTCTTGACGCGTTCAACGCGTTCTGCGGACGTGTTGTCCCAGAGCCAGACATCATCAAACGCCTTGATTTGTGGGTCAATACGGAGTCCAGAATCCTTGAAAACCTTGTTATATTTCTCGTTGGAGTTGAACGGTGGATCGAGGCAGATTAGGTCGATATAGTTGTCGGGAAAGCCTGACATAATATCAAGGCAATCGCCGTAATAGAGCGTGTTGGGGGCAAATGGAGTGTTCATAGTCCTCTCGCGGGCTGCAACATGAGAGTAAAGGAATATCCTTTTCTCTGAATCTAAGAAAAATGACAGGACTATAGGGGTAGGCGCGCCGATGGGCGCGTCAAGAGATAATAGAAAGGTATTTGGCAACCTTCCCTATAGGGTGCTGGTTTCCATTAATAATCTCACACGCAAAGCGTCCGTTGTGATACAATAGAAACCAGCGCTGTCATACCAGTACTATGGCAGTGCTAAGCGTCGCGGGTGTTTGTACCACCTGCGGCGCACCTAAGAAATTAGGAAGCTGCCCTGACGTGAACAACGCTTTATTAGCGAGATACTTTTGAAGCCTTGAGTTCACGTCAAACGTATTATAGCAAAAAAGAAAATTTTTGTCACGATTTTTTTCGAGATTCCAGCGCACTCTGCATTCAGGATGGGAACTCTATGCTGGCGCGGTGTGTGGATTGCCGTGTGTCCTGGTGTTAAAGTCGGTTAGCATTCACCGATCCTATTGATTCACGCAAATGTCAGATTGCTTTCACGCCGGCGACCTTCACGATGATATTTACTATCCTACCAAAGTGTGGCATTCATGAAGACAAGATTAAAAAATTCCTTTTGATTGAACTGAAGCTCAGTAAGTAAATTCATATAGCATTATGTAGATTTTCCAGGCCCCAGTCCTTTATCCCCCTGCTAAGGTGGGAAGGGTGGCAGAAACGGAAAAGGATTCCGCTCTTAGCAGTGCCACCCGACTGGTTTTAAGAGTATAGCATAAAAAGCGAAAAAAATTACAAATCTTCTTCTTTGCTGAAGTGCCAGCGCTTATTAGGGCCAAAATTCTGTAAACTTACGACAAGTGTTATTGATCAAATTCAAGAGGTGTCAAATGGTTTCCTAACGCCGAGTGCAGGCGTTTCTGATTATACACCTATGTGATAAGATCCCAAAGCAAAATCAACACAATCAACCCGGCAGCAAACGATACCCAATCCCAGTAAAAAGCCCAACAACAATCCATATCCCACCAATAAAACACTCCCCTAACACAACACCCAAAACCAGCGGACGGAGTTTACGATACTGCGCAACACCACCAAACTTCAAAACCGTATATTTCAGAAACCAACCAATGAAAAATGAACCCCAAAAACAAAAAGTCGCATAACTCGTTATCAGTAGCGCACCGATCGGATGCAGTTTCCACCAGAGATAATGATGCCGCATCCAGAGCATCCCAAACATCGTGAAACCGCCAAAGATAAACGAACCAATCCGCTCCAATTCAATACCACTTGGATTTTGGAGAATACTCGTGAGTCGGTTAAATGGAACCGTTGTAGAGATCATATACGTCCAGTGCTGTAGATTCACTGCGCCGTGTGTATAGGCGAGGTCCAGAGAGGAGTAGTAGGAGACACCCATCGCCAAGACGATAGCGATGCCTATCGCCAGCAGAAATGGACGTTGTTTCAGACGCAGCGGCTCTGCGAGTTTGAAGTTGTTCATCACCCCCGGCATCAAAATTTCCCGCATGTCGAACATCAAGACCCGTTCATAAGCCACCAAGGTCCAGCTGGAGGCGTTCACACGGGAGCTGCCGAACAACGTAATCAGGAATTCTCCCGGTAAAAAGGAGTAGATAATAAAGAGTAAACCGCCGTTCGCCACCATCCACGTCCCCACCGTCGTTATCGCAAGGAAGATGCCGAGCATAACAAGTGCCACCCAGACGCTCATCCCCGCGAGGCTGCAGATCAGCGTAAGCAGCAAGATACCGACAATAAATCCGCCTACTGCCCAGACGTACGGCAAAGGTTCGTTACTATCATCGCCTGCGTGTTTCCCAAAAATCGTAGCGAATGCCCGACCGAAGTGGCGTTTACCGATAAAGAGGATGAACCCAATAAAGACCAACAGCGCACCCATCTGTTGATTTTGGTGAAAGTTCCACTGGTTCACCTTTGAACCCGTTGCGTAGATGAACACCGTCTCCATTTTTCCGAGTAAGAAGAAGAACCAGAAACTGAACGAAATTTCGAGGGTAAGCAGATAGACGATGGCGATGATTGAGGGATAGATAAAAAAATGTAAATTCGGCCACCACGCCAAAGCGGAGAACGGTTTTTCTGTAAAATATTGAGCAATCGAAAAGTCGAGCGGTGGCCTTGGGAGCGCCGGAAAGTAGAGGTTTAACCCCCTCAAGCCGTGGAGTATAACCGGTATTGCAAAACCGCACCACATCAGACGCGATTTAAAGAATCGGTTCAGTAGGCTGCTGCCTGATGGCGCCTGAAACATCTCCAACGGCAATTGGACAATCGGAAACGTGAACCGTTCGTGTTCTACCCACTGTTTTCGGAGGAGCACTGTCCAACAGATCGTAACGAAATAGAAGATGAGCACAAACGCACTCCAGCCGACAATCGGTTTCACCCATGCTCGCCACGGGATTGAATCGCCATCCGGTAATTGTTCATAGAAATAGAAGACCGCTTTCGGATCTTTCACGACCATCCAATCGGGAAGGTGCTGATGAAAGAGGGTCGTCCATTCGTTTTCAGCGGTTGCGAAATAGTGTGGACTCACAGCGAGCGGAACGAGGTATCGCATCAGTCCTGAAGACGGGATGCCGGATGCCACGATCATCATTCCCCAGATAACAAGAAGCTCATTGCCTTGCAATTCTGTGCCGGGTTTCAATCGCTTAAGCAGGACATTGACGCTGAGAACGAAAACCAGCATGAAGAAGACAATAGCAATCGGCAGATGGTTTCCTGCGAGATAGGTGCCACCAACATGAAAGTCGTTATAGGGCGTAGCGAGACATTGACATATCACCCCTACCATGCCGATAAGCACACTCCGCGCCGTGATGCCTTTGTGGGTGGAAAGAGTGGTGTGTGGAGATCTCTGTAAAATGGCTGGGGATGTCATAGGGAGTGTGTCAGTTTCGCACCGGATATTAGGTATCGGTACCAACGCGTTGAGCGATCGCGCTGTTTTCTTTCGTGATCCGAATAAGAAACCGTAGTGCTTCGTTTACAGATGCAGCGTCTGGAAATACTTCAGCAACATCAGGCTCTAATTGGACGACAAATCTACCGAAATGCTTCCGTTCGGGCCCCATTTTTCTTACCTGCAAACTTTTTAAATCGTATTCTGGTCTCAGTTCATCTTCGGTTGTTGTTTTATCTTTCTTCATGTCCACTCGAACTCCATTAAAATTAGTTCCGTAAATCAAACACGGTTTTCACCGTAACCGTTTTCCCAGTATTCAGGGCAGTCTGAATGGCGCGTTTGTAGTCTTGTAGTGGAAATATAGCACTCACTAACGGACGCAAGTGCGATTCCATCTTCTCAAGGAGTCGCATACCGAGTATAAAGGTATGCACCTGTTCACCATTATAGGTTTCGAGTCCGTAGGTATACGCACCCTCCACCTTCAACTGCTTATACCAGATAGATGTCCAGTCAATATTCTTAGGTATCCCCGGCATTCCGACTAAGATGACTTTTCCACCTGCGCGCGTAAAACGAAGTGCGTCGTCTATCGTGACGCTAGAGCCGATACAATCGAAGGTAACGTCCACGCCGCCAACCAATACTTGCTGTCCGAGTTCGGGTTGATGCGATACTGCACCTGTGAGTTCACAGAACGCTGCATAGCGGTCCCTGTTTGGTGATAGTACATCATCCGCCCCGAGTTCACGTGCCAACCGCTGTTGGTGCGGATATTTGGCGAAGATAATGATGCGATTCCGCTGTCCGAGCACCCGCAACGCAGCAACAGTAAGCAAACCCATCGTGCCGCCGCCAATCACGCAGATTGAAGAGTCGGGATTACAAATCCCTCCTACCGGATGCCGTGCTTTCAAAACACCGTGTAACGCACACGCAAACGGTTCGAGTAACACAGCCGCTTCGTCCGAAATACCGTCAGGAACGAGATGGAGTTGCGATGGATGCGCAAGCACGTATCGGCTCCACCCGCCGCCTGTATCGCGACAATAACCGGTCTGGATGCCCTCTGAAATATCGCCGCTTGTGATATTTTCACAGTTGGCGAAACGGAAATTTCGGCACTGATGACACGCTGGTGAAATCCCTCGAACCTTACACGACAAGGCAGGTTCAATGACCACACGCGCACCAACGCCGAAGCCATCCACTGCGTCACCGATTTCCGCGATGTCGCCTACGATTTCATGCCCTAACACAAAAGGTGTTGACGTGAACGGCGAAAAATAAGGACTCCCTTTCGCAGTGATTGTCGCCAAATCGGAGCCGCAGATACCGCTGAGGCGGGTCTCGACTTTAACCCATTCAGGTGTTGGCAGTTGCGGCTCCGGTATATCAACGAGACGCGTACAGGAAAATGGCGACGTATAAAGGCTCCGCCACCGTTTTCCAAGGTAGCGCATCGCAAGATAACGTGGGATACTTTTGGTATATTGGACGGCTTCCACTGTGTTGTACTAATGTCCCTAATGATCACTGTCAAATTTGACACGTCTATAGATATGCTGCAAAGGCAGCTCACACCCAATAGACACAAGCGGCACCACATCCACAAGTGCCCGAAATTCTGTTGGTATCCACTCAGGTTCTTGGCGACGATATTGCACCACCTGTACGTTCTCTTGTGAAATCAGAATATATTCCTGCAAAGTGTCAATCTGGCGATAATGCGTGAATTTTTCCTCTCTGTCATACGTTTCAGTGGAGGACGAAAGGACCTCTACGATGAGTGTTGGATTCAGGAGCATGTCAAAAGTATTATCCGCAGCGCGCGGTTCCCCGCAAACAACGACAATATCCGGGTAAAAGTAGGATCCTGTTCGGCTAACTTTTACACGCAGATCACCCGTAGCAGCAACTTGACAGTTACCATCCATCAATTCGTTGTTCAGATGGGTTGCTGTGTCTAACGTGATGAAGTTATGCGCGAAACTGGCACCCGCCATCGCGATTATCTCTCCATTCACATATTCGCTTTTTCTTGTCGCCTTACGTTCCAATTCAAGGTATGCTTCAGGTGTCAAGTAAGTGGGTGCTGCCATAGCTGCCATTTAACTGCCTCCTTCTCCCATATTTTCGTCTAAACCAGAGGCGGGACGAGGAAATCCCGCCTTCAGACAGTTCACTTACGCACTCGCCTCAGTCTGGTAGTATTCCATAAGAATCTCCGCGACTTCAGGACGCGCAATCTCCGGGGGCAACGGCTCACCCGCAGCGAGAATCTCACGCTGTCTCGTGCCAGAGACGTTAAAATAATCATCGCCATCGTGCGGGCAGTCGCGCATCATCACAATCTCATTACACTTTTTACACCAGACCGTGAAATCACCGCGGAAAATCCCGATCTCCAAAGCACCTTCAGGAACTGTATCGAAAACCTCTTGCGCTTCAAACGGTCCGTAGTAGTCGCCAGCACCCGCATGATCCCGTCCGACAATGAAGTGCGACGCACCACAATTCTGACGGAAAACAGCGTGTAGGAGTGCCTCCCGCGGTCCTGCGTAGAGCATATCGAATCCGTAACCCGTGATAGAGACAGTATTTTCGGGGAAATAGTGTTGCACCATCGCACGGATAGACGCATCGCGAACGGCAGCGGGAATGTCACCGGGTTTGAGTTTGCCCAAAAGCATGTGGATCAGAACCCCATCGGCGTTGACTTCTCTTTGCGCGATTTTACAGAGTTCCTCATGGGCGCGGTGCATCGGGTTACGCGTCTGGAAAGCGACGACTGTGTTCCATCCGCGCGCTGCGATGTCTTCACGAATCTCAACGGCTGTACGGAACGTGTCGGGGAAGTCCTCGCGGAAGTAGGAGTAGTTCAGCACTTCGATTGGACCAGAGAGAACCTTGTCGCCGACATCCGCGAAAGCCGGGACACCGGGGTGTTCTGGATCGGTGGTTCCGAAGGTCTTTTCGATGAGAAGTTGTTTCTGTTCTGCTGAGAGTGTCTCGATTGCCGAAACCTTCATAACTGCGAGTGGTGGGTTGCCTTCAACGTTCGGATCGCGTAGCGCAATGCGATCAGCGTTCTTCACGGCATCCGTGAGTTGTTCCGAGGGAACGATGTTCAGGATCGGAACGGGCCAGAAAAGTCCGCTCGGCAGTTTCATATCTGCAGCAACGCTGGTCGCTTCAGCGACGTTCATATAGCCCGTCAGCGGTGTGAAGTAGCCTGACGCCAGCATAACGGCTGATGCAGCAGCACCTGAAGAGATCAGGACAGACGGAAGGTGTTCCGCTTCTTTCGTCAGCTCGGCGCGTTCTACATCATCCGAAACGTACAGCGGTGTTAAGGTTTCGGCTCCATGTGGTTTAATCATTTAGTTCTCCTTTGTCCCGTTGTGGGAGATAAATCTTATCAGTAAGTACTCGGATTTGCTTAAATTATGCATTATTTTGGTTGGACCTGTTCGATAGTACTACCGTTCCAAATCCAAAAATGGTCTCTCCTACCCCATTCACCTTCATGACGTACCCGGTCTTTCGGTGTGAAAATGACTTGGGTGAGGTATCCGTCCGTAACTTCCACAGTATAGGTGTGGTGTAGTGCTGCGTCGCCATCTGTTAGGACCAAATCTTTGATAACAGGGGTACCATTTGCCAATAGATTGATTGTATGCGTCGCATTTATTGCCGCCATAAATGTGTTGGTCACGCGATAGGTACCGTTGCGTAGATCAAGCTTGAACGCCGCGTCCCTTTGACTCCAAACGGCATCATGAGAAACCGGTTCCTGCCGCCTACCGTCTCGGTAAGCCTCATAAGGCGGGCGCGTCCGCCATCCGAATTTACCGCTCTCGTATTCCGTGTTGGGACCGATAGCGTGGTGGTCAGGGGCAGTTTCACTGGGTCTGCTATTGTGGTGTTGCATATCAAAACGGATTATCAAATTGCCTTCGTCCGTCTCGTCCCACAAATCCAGCATCGGGCCCGGGGCGCGTTTTTTCCTATAGAGTTGGAGATGTTTCGTTTCGTAAATAATTTCATGATCTGCCGTGTATGCCCGAAATTCAGCAGTATCCGGTGGATACCATGCAAGAACATAGTCTACGGGTGCTTTCAGGTACCACGCGTCGATATAATCATCCGGCGCGTTTTCCTCGTCGCGATTTATCGGGAAGTAGTTGAAAGCGGCTTCGTAATTTGCCAAATGTGCCACGTCGTCTGCGTATACGCCATAGAGTGCCATGTGGTGCGCAAACGGTGTGACGTACTCAATCCTTCCTAACGCATCAGATTTGTGCCAATCCTCACTCCGAATTTGGTACGTTGTATGCGGTTCGATAAGATGTGTTCCCGATACCACTTCTGAAATCTCTGGCGCGATGCGGGCATGGTCATAGGCAGTCCTACCAAAGTGGATTAAACTGAAGACGATAAGACAGGCTGCGATAGCATAACGAAATTGTTTGCCCATATCTGGAATGAACCACGCTGCCATCATCAGCAGAATGTAGAGATGAATTCTGTCGTTAATCCAACCTCCAGGACCATAACTCCACGGTGCCCTGATGAACATATACGTGAACAAGATCGCAATTAGTAGAAAGACATCAGTCTGTTTCACCCACTGTTTACGTTGAATTCGATAACCGATAGAGACAAGTAATGCTATACCTAACACACCGAGGACACAATAGTGCACCGGAAGATGCCAGTCGGTAAAGTAGACGATCGACTTGATTCCCAAAAAGTATTCCCAAACCCATTCCGCGCCGCGGTGGTTGCCTTGTTGGTGCTGTTTTACACTCTGTAGGTAATAATCTACCAGCACAAAATACATCGGCACCATATAAAGAAAGAAGCGAAATACGGGTTTGAGGCTAACGACAAACTTTTGCAGCAGTGCGGTAAAACCTTCGCGGCGCGTTCGCCACGCTGCGGCTATCGCCGGTGCCCCCCACAAACAACCGCCTGCCACAGAGATACCCAACACGACCAGTCCGTATGAAGCAATATGTGATAGATAGGTCACCAGTAGCAACACATAAAGCCAAACCAAGTATCTTACCTGCATGTCGTCTTTGTGTTTCCACCAGAACCCGAAGCTAAAAAAGAAAAACGAGATGCTCAGTTGGAAGTTGTAGAATCCCATATAGAGGAGATAGTTATAAGCAAATGGGAAACCGAGCCAAGCATACACATACTGTCCTTCCCGACCTTTGTTGACAGCATTGAGGAAGTAGAAGAAAGCGAACGGGACCATGCCAATCGCAATCGTTAGAAAAACCTTCTCCGAGATGACGGGTGGGAATACGTAGAGGAACGCCGCCAGCATGATGTGGGACAGCCAGTTCGGGAAGACCGTGATGTTCAACTCCCACGCATCCCGCAATGTATAATTTTCGTGTTTGCCATATTCTTTTAACACCAAACCGTTATAGATATGGCTCGCACCGTCTTGAGAGGGAAAATACGCAAAGATCCAGAGCGGTAAGATATGTAGAACCAACAACACTACAAATATATGTTTCCATGACAAATTTCGCCAGTTAAACATATTTTCCCCAATCCTTCTGTAGGAGGGATTTCCGAATCCCGACATCTACGACAAATTGCGTCAATTGAACATATCTTCCCTCCGATACGGGGAAGTTGCTACCTAAGTTGGTCGGTTATCTTTATAGTAGAGACAGTGGTGCGTCAAGGGACACCGTTCACACAACGGCTTTCGGGCATCACAGATTTGTCTGCCAAAGTAAATCAGGTTCATGTGGAACGGATACGCCTTTCCTTCTGGCACTATCGGTGGCAACACTTGATGCGCCTTTTCCGCACTACAATTCGATGGAATTAAGCCAAGGCGTTTGGAGATTCGCAAGATGTGTGTATCAACAGGAAAAACCTCCCTACCACACGCGAAAGAGAGTGTGACACAGGCGGTTTTGATACCGATCCCTTTGTGTTGACACAGGAGTTCTAATGCCGCCTCGGTTTCCATATCGTGGATAAACTCCAGTGAGAGTTCACCCCGTTCTGTTTTGAGCCACGAAAGGAAGTTTTTGATGGTCCGACTCTTCTGATTGCCCAATCCGGCAAGTCTGATGGCTACCGCTATCGCCTTAACATCTGCCTGCAAGACAGCTTCCCACGTTGGAAATCGGTCTTTCAGTTCGGCATATCCTCTATCTCGATTAACGTCGGTCGTATTTTGTGACAGGATCGTTAAGATGAGGCATTCTAAGACATCTCCTGCACCGTCGCGGGTCGGGACACCGAGTAACCCTTCCAGTGTATCTGATATGAATTCTGCCTTCTCTTTGAGTTCCAATGCTTCGTTCCGAATATTGTGTTTTAAATATTATACCACAAATAGAAAAAATAACAACGCCTTTTGTATATTTACCAAAGACGTTAACTTCTTCTGTAGGAGGGATTTCCAAATCCCGACCCACCGCTTTTCTGTAGGAGGGATTTCCGAATCCCGACTCCTAATAGTTAACCACTGACTGCTGACCGCCAGCAGCCACTAAAACAGGAAGCGATACATCGGTTGATCGAGGGCAATCGCTAACAAGCTCCAGAACGAACCAATCACAAACTCACCCAGCACAATTCCAAGGAAAAACGGGACAGCCTTCCGATGTAAACGGATACCGCCATATTTTAGCACGAGCCACTTGAGCAGCCATCCCACAAAAATGGAACCAATCATTGGGTTAATCGCCCAACTCCCGGAGATCGCATAGCCGACAGGGTGTAAGTTCCACCAGAGGAATCGCATCCGCATCGCTGCAAGCAGCAGCGTCAAGCCGAACCCGAACGTCGCAAAACTGATGGCTGGTACATCTGGCGGTGCTGTGTAGGTAAGCCAGGTTTCTAATCGGTTAAAAGATTCTCTACCGAACCCGGCGACACCGCCCTCTGCATAGTACATGGACAGATACGCCCAGAATGACCCAATCGCACCTAACGCCGAAGCCAACATCATGAGTGCCGCGAACCGGCGTATTGGAATGTTAGCACCGTCTGCTAATTTAAAACCTTCAAGTTGATGCGGCATGGCATGTGAACGGTGCGCACGGTTCAGGCAATAGAGATAGGCGAATCCTGTTAGATTCACTGCACCGAGACGACGGATACCTAACAGACGCGGCAACATTTCATCAGGTCCGATGAAGTGCAGGTCGTGGACAGGTGAACCGAGTTCAGCACGCAATCGCGTAATCGCTATCGCAATGGCGAACCAGATGGCGAAATAGACAATAATTATCCAAAAACTCATCCCCATCTTCAAGCAGAAGCCGATGATGAATCCTATACCAACGAGAAATCCGATAACAGCCAATCGGTATGAAACCGGTTCGTCTTTTTTCGGGGATATGAGCTGCTGTGCGACCCCCTTCAAATAACGACGGCTCATCCAAATGGCGACAACGCATAGCCCTAAATACGCGCCGTGTGATTGCTCTGCTTCGTAAGGGAAACGTGGCAACCCGCGCCACCCTGCAATGACACCTAACAGACGCTCCGCCCGCCAGATGAGCCAGAATGCCCAACAGGAGAAAGAGAGGTCCAAGGGTATGAAGAACGAAAGCCCTACACCGAACGGAAAAACACCCAGAGGACTCCAGCCTATCCCGTTCCACGGGCGTTCTGTAAAAATCTGTCGCAAATCATACAGTTTTCCCCCGAGGCTCGGAACAGCAGGAAACAAGAAGTTTAATCCGTTAATAATGTCGATGACAACACCGATCGAAAGCCCAAGCCACATCCAGGGTGAACTGAAGAATCTACGGCTCCGTGTGGTCATCTCAAAAGGGAGTTGGATAATTGGATAACTGAGGCGTTCCGATTCGACCCACTGCTTCCGAAAAATGAGGCTCAAGCAGAGCATCACAAGATGGACAGCGACTAAGAAAAGCGTCCACCAGATAATAGCGGGCAACCACGCCAGTAAGTAACGCGATTCGTAGATACTCTCAAATCCGGTGTAATATCCTTCCAGGGCGTATCTCTCACTGACGGTTAGCCACTGGGGGATGTGCAGATGAAACAGGTTTGCCCAGTCGTTCTCCGGTGTCGCAAACCAATGTGCATGCCCAATCAGAGGCATCAAAACGAGGAACCTATCGACACCTGCGAGTCCGGCGCCCACTGAAATACAGGTATAGATGACCAGCAATTCGGCGCGGTTCAGCATGAGGACGTGATGCAGCCGACGCAAAAGCACACCAATGCCTAATAGGATTAAGATGGTGATAACGGCATTATAAAAGAGCGACACCTGCGTCGGACTCCCACCGCCACGCATGATAGAGACAGATACCCACCAACAGTTGATAGGCACTAACACGCAGATGAGAAAAATAGTGAATGGTCGAATTCTGAGCGTTTGGGTAGGAACAGTGTTCACCTTCTTTCGAGAGATAACACTAATATTCTACATCATTTTTCTCCTGTTGGCAACAAATTTTACGGATAACTAACAACTATTTCGATTGTTTACTCAGAAAAGATATGCTATAATCAAATAATAATTACAAAGGTGAAGTTCCAGCAGAAATCGTCAACGGAAATCCCTCTGTCTGGCAAGGTCTCAAAACGTATGCACCTGACCAAACCTAAAAAACTCATTTTCATCAGTCTCATTGTTCTAATTGGGGTTATCATTTTGCTATCCATTATCTATCACCATACGGCGCTGTGGGAACCGGAACAACACTTGATTACCTTGTTACCGAAATCTCCAATCTGTTACCTGACCCTCAAAGAGTTAAAAGGCTTGGTGCAAACCTTTAATCGGAGTGAGTTGGGAGAACAGACCGCTCAAATGCCACTCCTCGCTGAAATCAAAGAACAACGGTGGTGGAAACAGCTCGTCTATCAGAAGCAACTCTGGGAATACGAAATGGGCGGCAAGCTCGACCTTAAGACAATCACTGGCTATTTCGGAGAGGAAGCCATTCTTGCCATTTATCAGCGTGAAGGCGAGTATACGTTTCTTCTTATCACAAAAGTTGGTGGGGCGGAGAAACTCAGCATTGAGGCGATTACTGCAACGGATGTAATCAACCCAAAATACGAACGCATTCAGACCGAATATCGCCAGTTCACTATAAATACCATTATCGGCTATCCCCGCCCTTTTAGTTATACCTTCATCGGAAAAATTGGTATTTTAACCCTTGATCCACTCCTCTTAGCCGAGACGATTGACCTCTATGCCGATGCTTCAGATCCAAAGGCAGCACAGCACAGCCAAAGGTTTACCACTGGACACCCAATGGGAGACGAGATTCAGCAAGACTATCGTCAGGACAAGAACACCGGCTATGCCGAACTACCGCAACTCGCTGCTGCCTTGGATAGTGTAGATTCTCACGCGCTTGTTAAGCAAATTCATGGGCTTTTCGGGGATACGGCGTTCTGGACATTCAGCAATCGCTACGAAGATGGTGTGATTATCTCGCAGCATCGTCTCCGCAAGCCGGTGGAGACGCCTCCGTCTATTGCTCTCTCTGCGGACGACACCAAACCGTTCCGCGCTTTTCCTGAACGCACCGCTTTCGTTACGTCACTACCTGTTCCGGGGCTGATGACGGCACTTCTCGAGGGTGTTGATCTTTCCCCAATTTTAGGAACAGACCTAACGCTCCTATTGATTGCCCCTGAATCTAATGAAGTATCGGTAGTCCCTTCGTTAGTCCTGCTCACACACGCTAAGGCGCCTGACGCACTAAAAGCGATTTTGGAGATCGTGAAAGAAAGAAAAATCTCTGTTGCGGGCAAGCCGCTTGAATTTCTCGAAACACAAGATTACAACGGTATGACAATCCAACCCATCCAACTCCGTCTCAATTTTCTGTTATCGGTTACAGGGGGATACGCAATTGTTGACGATTATTTCGTTTTGAGTACGACCCTGATGGGATTAAAGTCTGTTATTGATACGACTACTGGAAACGCACCAATTTTGACCGACATTTCATTCTCAGCAGATGCGAGTCCTGTTCAAGCGTTCATTCAACCCGAGCTCTTTGTGCCGGAGTTGAAACGCCTCCTGCCGTTAGCAACCGTGTTGCTTTCGCTTTCAGGACAACAGTTGGACGCAACAGTGACACAGCGTATCGCTGAGAACCTCTTTCCGCTGGAATCCCTCGGTCCGATTACTGCTGAAGTGGATTTTAGTGAGAGTGGTGTAGATGCAGAGATTCGCATTGTTTTGGAGAAATGATTCACTCAATGTACGGATATTGGCGTGCCGTCCGGCAGCTTTTGTGGTATTCTTATAACATACATAAAACAAAAACTGGAGGGTTTTACAATGGAAACAGCGACACTTGAAGATATTATTCAGCGTTTAGATCGTCTGGAGAAGATAGTTACGAGGATAAATGAGCAACTCTCTTGGGTTGTTGAAGAAGCGAAGCCAGATGTTCCGAAGGAGCGCGAAACTTGTGCTGCGTTAAGAGCAACTGCGGCACTAAAAAACGACAAGAAGGATGCCCATATTGCCGAGGAAGCTCTGGACAGACTATTTGAAAAAATGGGAATCCCACCTGATTTTGACCCCGGCTCTATTGAGGAACTTCATGAAAGTATGAGACAAAGCGGTATCCGTGCTGAGGATAACGAGTTTAGCCGCGCAATTATTGAGGAACGGGAGAAATAAATTTGTACCATTTTTATTTCGATGCAAGTGCGCTTGTTAAACGATATACTCGCGAATCTGGTAGCGATAAAATGTTCTTTCTTTTTCGCAATGTGCCTTTGGAACGTTTGTTATGTTTGACAATTGGGGCGATGGAGGTTTTCTGGATCTGTGTCCGCAAACGAAACGACGGCCGCCTTACGAGTCGTCAGTTTGAAAGGGCTGTTACCCATTTAAGACGTGAGCTGATTAATAGACAGTCCGATTTTGAAACAATTTCAGTTCCAGATTTGCTTGTTTGGGATTCAATAGATTTGATTGAAACCCACTCACTCAACAGCGTTGATGCTTTAGTGTTGCGATCCGCATTGAATATCGCAACTGAACTTCGCAACACGGATGATACCTTAGTCCTTGTTGCCTCAGATCAACGACTTCTCAGGGCAGCTCGTACAGAAGGATTACAAGTCTTCAATCCAGAGCTTGATCCACAACAGACACTTACAGATTGGATAAATTAATACATGAAAGCAAAAATTGGTATCGGCATAATTAGTTTCGCGCACGGGCACGCCAACGCCTACTGCAACCAAATGCGGTCGTTTGACGACGTTGAACTCATCACATGCTGGGACGACAACACGGAACGTGGCAAAAACGCCGCAACGCAGTACGGCATGAATTATTCACCGCATCTCGAAGATGTCATCAACCATCCCGATATTCACGCAGTCATTGTAACGTGCGAGACGAATCGACACGCAGAGATGGTGGAAGCAGCCGCTTCAGAGGGAAAGCATATCCTCTGCCAGAAACCGATGGCGCTCACACTCGAAGATTGCGATCGGATTGCAGCGGTTGTCGAGAAAACCGGCGTTAAGTTTATGATGGGCTACCAGATGCGCCGCGACCCGGCGAACATCGCAATGAAAGAGTTGATTGATAGCGGTGTGTTAGGAAAAATTGGAGTGCTACGCCGCCGACACTGTATCAACGCCTTATTTAGCGAAGCCTTCGTGACGGGTCTCAGTCGTTGGCACATCGATCCAGAGAAAAATATGGGAATGTTCATGGACGATGCCTCCCACGCAACCGATTTTATCCATTGGATGCTCGGGCCACCGACAAGCGTTATTGCTGAGATTGATAACATTTTGACGGACGTTGCACCTGACGACACAGGGTTAGCGGTCTATCGGTTCACCGGTGGTGAGATGGCAATCCTACTGAATACATCTGTGACACTTGCGGGTGAGAATACAACTGAAATCTACGGCGATGAAGGCGTTGTTATTCAGAACTATGGCGACGCCCCATCGTGTAACATACCGCGTCCCGCAGACGCTGTCGCGCTAAAGTTGTATACACGCGCTGAACCTACATGGAAAGATTTGGGTATCCCAATTCCAGATAGCCACGGGGAACGGATTGCGGGTGTACCGCGTCCATTTATTGATTGCCTGAAAAACGATACTGAACCCGATGTGACAGTAAAGGATGGACGGGTATCGGTGGAGATGATTTTGGGGGCGTATCGTTCGGCGCAAGAGGGAAGACGTGTTGTGTTCCCACTCTAAAAAGGATTTTGAATCACGGACTATTCCGGCGCATAATACTCAAAATCTGACCCGTCATGCCGGTCGCAGGGGGTTGGGCTGCAAGGAAAAGTGCCGATGCGACAACCTGTTCCGGGTCTTTCCACGGATCGCTTTCCGCTCTGAAAGTGTCGGAGTTTTCCCACGCTGGTTTTGAAAGTTCGGTTCTCACGGGACCAGGGATAAGGACGTTCGCGATGATACCATCTTCCCATACCTCTTCAGCGATGGATTGCGTCAACCCGTGAAGTGCCGCTTTAGCAGCACAATAGACGCTAAGGTTCGCACGTCCAACTTGCCCCATACCGGAACCGACGTTAATGATATGACCGCTTCTCTGTTGCTGCATGATTGGCAGTGCTGCACGGCAGCAATGCACAACACCCATCACATTAATCTGCCACCCCTGCTCCCACTCTTCGTCTGTAGAATCTAAGAACCGACCCCTCGGATTGACACCGGCGTTGTTCACGAGTATATCTATCCGTCCAAACCGATCAACGGTTTTCTGGACAAGGGTTTCTACTTCAGAACGGACTCGCACATCGGTTGGCACGGCGAGGATTTCGCCGTCTTTTGCTTCGATTTCTGCGACAACTTCATCAAGTTGTGTGGTGCTTCGCGATGCGATAGCGATCCGCGCACCTTCAGCAGCATAAGCAATAGCGATGGCTTTACCGATACCGCGCCCACCACCCGTGATAATAGCGACTTTATCTTTCAGTTGCATGATTAATTCCTTAACGCCTGTAGGAGGGCTTATCCCCCGATTTTCTACGATCTACACGAGCTTGGAGTCTTCAGGAACAGCAAGATTGTTACAGAGAAACCTCTTAACTTATAACTTATAACTTATAACTTATAACTTATAACTCATGACTTGTGCCACATATTAATTAATCGTGCTAAATGAGAGCGACTCGCTTTAACCCGTCGTTCTAAGTCTTTCGCGAGACCTGTCAGTAAATCGATGCCGGTTTCTTTACCTTTTTCTACCTGTTGTTTGAGTTGGTAGGTGCGTCCTGTCTTGAGTCGGTTTATTTCTAAACGCAATTGGCTCGCCGCACGATTGAGTTGTCGAAGTTCTGATTGCAAGGCTGCCCGTTTCTCAGCGGCTGTTTTTTCGTCTACATCGAACGCTGTTTCACCGAGGTTCAACCGCTCTAAGATTTGGACATCCTGCTCACGATATGCCCGATTAATCAAGGGCATCAGTTGCTCACGGCGTTCCGCTTCCGCAGCATCCATAGCCTTGTCTGGATGGTATCGCTTGGCAAGTCTACGGTAGAGATTTTGCAAATGTTTGGGTTTCGCTGCAGGGAGTTTATCTGCTTGCGGTGTCGGTTCTGGTGCGTTAGACACCTCGTCCGCCGCTACACGCGCCCGGCTTGCCCTGAAACAGGATTCCACACGGGCTTCTATCTCTTCCTCGTGCACCTGCTCTCGGCGCAGTTGTAGACGGAGGCGATACGCTTTCGTTTCGAGTTCAATCTTATCGAGTTCGAGGTAGTAACGACTGATATGGGCATTGTAGCGACGCTGAAACAGGTCCACTTCTGACTTAAGTTTCTCGACGGCTACTGTGAGTTCCGCTACCTGTGCCTGTTTCACTTCAATTGCGCCCAAGAGCTCGGCTATCTGTCGGTCATCAATGCTATTGACATGAATTAAGGCAGCAGGTTTCATGGAAGTTTCCTAATGAGAAAATAAAAACGGATTTTACTCTCTTAAAGGCATGCGCACTCAAAAGACGCACTCACAAGCATCTCAATTTGCACACGCCAGCGCACTTCGTTTTAGACATCTATTCGGAAGCTACTTTTTCCGATAAGTAATCCGTCCCCGCGTCAGATCATACGGAGAGAGTTCCACAGTTACCTTATCACCGGGCAAGATCTTAATAAAGAATTTCCGCATCCTGCCAGAGATGTGTGCAAGGATTTGGTGCTTATTGTCCAATTCCACACGAAACATCGCATTAGGTAAGGGTTCGACGACGGTGCCTTCAACCTCTATTTTATCGTTTTTAGGCGAAGTTTGTGCTTCGTCTTCAGATTCAGACTTAATATCAGGATCGGCATCCCGCTGCTTTTTGTATTTAGACTTCGGTTTGGGGCGGTTCGTATTCGTATACCGCGTCTGCGGCTTTCGTTTGTTCCTGTTTCCAGAAGGTCTTCGGTTCACAGTATAAATCTCCTTTTTTGTAACGACAGTTAGCAGCGTAAGGCACGAATATCTCACACCACGCTGCTGGGAAAGCATCGACGGGTCGGTGCTCTCATCCATTATCTCTACGCTTCATCTTCTAAACTAAAACGTTTTCCGGCTTCAACAACAAGTTCTCGGAAATAATCCGTCGCGCGTTGAAGTTCCGTTTCGGCATCAGCTTTATTGCCATGTGTTGAGACCAGATCAATAGGCATTGTGTCCCCATCTACTTCGCGGAGGGACACGTAAGCCTTAAGATAAACGTCTGAGTGGCGTTCCATCACCTGCTGCATCAGTGGTGAAACTTCCGCTTCAAACATATTCACATAAACGCGTGCTGTGGTAATCTCTGAACGGTAGCGTTCGGCGATTAAGGGTTGAATGTGCGTTTCAAAGACCGCCTTCATCTCTCGGGGTGGACCGGGCATCATCATAATCGTGGACGTTTTATGTGTAACGCTGATACACGGTGCCCATCCTGCCGGGTTCTGCAAAACAACAGCCGTCTCTGGTGCAATCGCCATCTTCATCAACGCTTCGCTGATCGGATCGTTTTCTGACATCTCACGGCGTTTCCGGAATTCCGCAATCGTCTCTTCGCTCACGACAGGTTTCGCGCCAATCAATGAAGCGACGACATCGACGGTCATATCATCGGGTGTTGGTCCAAGACCCCCCGTCGTAAGAATGAGCGACGTTTCCCGCGCTACCGCTGAATCGAGTGCTTCGGACATCTCCTCGCGGACATCGCGAAGCATCGTGACGCGTCGTAACTCACCACCAAGCTGAAGAATTTGCTGTGCAATCCAGTGGGCATTGGTATCCTGAATCTGCCCAAGGACTAATTCTGTGCCGATCGAGAACAATTCAATTGCCACACGCTTCTCCTTTTTAGAGAACCTCTTTCAGAAACTCAAATGCACCGACCCCGTGGAAGCTATGTCCGGCTTCAAACACCTCAAGTCCTAATCTATCATCAGCCTCGAAATGTTTGAAAATTGCTTTTGCCGCATTAACGGCGAAGCGAGTGGCTTCAATCGGGAAAATCGTGTCTTCCGTACCGGATTCAACAAAGAGCGCACGCGGCGCGATTAATCCGGCTATGTCATACATTTCTGCATATTGTAGCACATTCGGTATGTAATTGTCTATACAATGGCTGAGACTCAGGATGCTGTCCCGAAATGTGTTAAAATAGCCACTCACGACAGCCGCCTTAACACGGGGGTCAATCGCTGCGGTAAAAAAGGTTGTTGTGCCGCCGCCTGATATCCCCATCACACCGAGACGGCTTGTGTCAATCTCAGGTCGGGTCGCCAAATAGTCAAATGCTCGCATCGCATCATAAACCCGCCAGCCTACCATTGTCTGTCCCAGTAGGAGTGCTGCCCCCGCGCTCGGTTGACAGGAGGAGTTGCCACCCCCGCGCTCGCGCGCGATCGGGTCCCGTCGATGCCCGAACCCGAATTGTTCGATCGCCAGTACCGTATAGCCGTGTGCGACACATTGGAGGGCGAAATCGTTTTGGTAGCCCCCGTATTCTGAGCGCATGCTGCCGTCTTCCGCAATACCCACGATGTCATCTACACCGCGACCATGTCCGGCGAGACAGAGGATCGCTGGGTTGGGTGCCGAACCGTTGAGATGCTTCGGCGTAAGCAGATACCCAAAGACAGCCATGTGTGGACGGCTTTTAAACTGCACCGTCTCACGGAAATAGGTCGGGAATTCGTGTGATTCCAAAACTACCGATTCTAAATCACACGACGCCTCTGGAAACCCACCGACCAGTTCAATCAGTTTTGCCCGAAGTTCCTGTTGCCACACTTTCGCTTCAGTGAGTGTCGTCGCTTGGAATGCAAGGTGGCGCGGTGTATTAGTGTATAACTGGTGTGAGAAGGCTAAAGTGTCTCTTTCATGTTCATGATACATCGTGTCCTCCAACGGATAAAATGTTTCAGGATCCTTTACAACATTATCGATTCAAAAGGTTTAAAACGAACCCGGTCGCCATTTTCGGATAGAAGTAAGTCGATTTTTGTGGCATTGTTGAACCCGCCATCGCCACGTCCAACACCTGTTCAACGGGTGTCGGATTCATGAGGAGCGCAACGCCACCCGCTCTGCTTTTTACGTGTTCAACGGCATCGTCTGCATGAGCCGTGTAACTAATATGTTCCGCTAATGTCTCAACCTGAAACATCTCTTTGATGAGCGTTTCTTGTACAATCACTACGTCTAATTGTCTTGGTGATGTTGTATGCGGAATCAATAGGCGGTAGTTGCCGTCTGCCGTATACATGCCGACAGCGGCTGATTTCCCTTTTAATGTCTCCAATTTTGCCATAAGATTTGCTTGCGTGTCAATTTCATGTACTTCAAAGACTTCAGGCAATTTCGCAATAGCCCGCGAAATCTGATGAGGGCTTAGATTATCTAATAAGCGATGAATCGCCAGAACAGCCAGACCGGGTGATTCCATCCGCACAAGGTTCATCATCATATAACCGTAACCCGTTAGTGCGGTGTTCGACAGTTTCTGTGCCATTTCCGCTTGAAAAGCCAGCGCCGTTTCATATCGGTGGTGCCCATCGGCGATTAAGAGCGGTTTCGATGAAAAAAGGTTTTGAATTTCCTGGTTGCGCGCCGCGTCATCTAAACACCACAAGCGATGTGTGCTGCCAAAAGTCTCTGGACAGTCAACTTCGGGGGCGTGTGCATCGGTGAAACCTTGCATAACCTGTTCAATATCACCGGTTGGGTCGCCGTAAAGCAGAAAGATTGGACTTAGGTTCGCGTGACATGCACGCATGAGATTCAGCCGATCTGCCTTCGGACCAGCGTGTGTCTTTTCGTGGGGGAGAATGATTCTGTTTTTAAAGGGTTCAAGTTTGACGAGGGCAATCAAAGCGCGACGCGTGTAGTTTTTTCCGTCTGGCGCACGAAACGCTTGATCGTAGATGTAATATCGCGGCGTTGGGTCCTGTACGAGTGTGTTGTCTGAAATCCACTGATTCATCAATGCCGCGGCTCGCGTATACTGATTCGCATCTTCGGTGTCATCTTCGCAAGGTTGGCTTAAAATCAGATGAATGATATTGGCAGGGTCGCGTGCCGCTAAGGCGAGTCGTTCTTCGGTTTTGATGACATCATAAGGCGGCGCGATGACATGCTCGATCCGCTCTACTTGGGTTGCATTGTAACGTAAGCCGCAAAACGGTATAACTGTTGTTTCCATATTTTTAACTATTAAATCTGGTCACCGTTCCACTTCGTTTCACGGTGGTTTTCAATCCAGTAATAAACCTTTCATAACCTAAAGTAGGCTTTTTAGACTATATTTTTAACGATTGCTTCGCCATGAGAATGCAGGCTTCCAATTGCATGTTTTTAACGATTGAATCTGGTCACCATTCCACTTCATTTCACGGTGGTTTTCAGTCCAGTAATGAACCTTTCATAACCTAAAGCAGGTTTTTTAGACTATATTTTTAACGATTGCTTCGCCATGAGAATGCAGGCTTCCAACTGTTGGTTAAGAAACTCTCATACGTCAAACGCTGTTAGGCTTAACCTAAAACCCGGGGAATGCCATACGGCATTCATACCCGGTTCATGCCATACGGCATGAATACCGTTGATTCTGATTTGTGAAACGTAGTGGAACAGTGACCATATTTAATAGTTTAAAGATTAATCCCAGAGGCGTGTACTAAAATAACGTTCGCCGAGGTCGTTAAAGACTGTGACGATAATACCTTCCTGAATTTCTTTGGCAACTTTATAGGCACCATAAAGATAGCCACCCGAAGATTGTCCGACGAACCAACCCCGTCGAGCCAGGCGACTACACATTTCATGCGCATTTTCAATCGTAGCCGGAATGCGATGATCAATTACGGACGCGTCGAGGATCTCTGGCACGATATCATCTGGATGTCCCAACGGTTTGAGTCCTTCGATCCCCGGAAACACCTCAGGCGCAATCGAGCAGACCTGGATATTTGGATTATAGGTCTTCAGGCGTTTGCCGACCCCCGTGATCGTACCACCCGTCCCGACACCCGCAACAAAGTGCGTAACTTGCCCACCTGTCTGTTGCCAGATTTCAACGCCAGTGGTATCGTAATGTGCCCGCCAATTATTTTCGTTCTCATATTGCGATTTAAAAAAATACTTCTCCGGATCCGCGTCGTAACGACGATCGACTTCTCGCAATGCTTCATCGTAACCGAGGATGGCATCGGTATAGATAATGCTCGCGCCGTGTGAATGAATGCGTTTCTTTCGTTCTTCACTGGCGTTGTCTGGAATGACGAGTTCAACTTTATAGCCGAGAGTCGCACCGATCATCGCGTAAGCGATGCCAGCGTTGCCGGAACTCGAATCAAGGATAACTTTTTCCCGCGTAAGTTCTCCAGAGGCAATCGCTTCCGTAAGCATCCTTAAGACAGGTCGATCTTTGATTGAGCCGCCTGGGTTGTAGGTTTCTATCTTTGCATAAATTTCGACGTTTGGCAGCTCATCAGCAAAGATATCTATTTTGGCAAGCGGGGTCTGCCCTATGATTTGAAGCAGTGGATATTCTGAAAGATTCACCTTTTCAGGCTTTCGCTGGCTCATGGAGCGTTATCTATCCTACCTTTTGTATTATGTCTTGAGTGTTGAGAGTTTTGTGAGTCGCTGGTGAAGCAGGCGTTGCATGTAATCCTTCGCTGCGGTGTCTGTTAATTGTCCATTGAGAAGCGGCGCAACCTCAAATTCAGCTAATCTTAGGGTCGGATTGAGACCGTGCAACGGGGGCAGCCAATCTCGGAACGTGTCGAAAAAAGCGCGTTGTGCTGCGCGTCCGTTTGTATAGGGAAAGTCTGCAGTATTTCTGCGGAACCGCGCCGGTCCCTTTGCGAGTGCTGCAGCGTGGTGTTGTTGGCAAAACTGGCGGTATTTTTGCGGCGCATAAGCAATTTCAATATCTGCTGGATAATGCTGGAATGTTCGTTCCCGGAATTGTGTGAAGTGTTGGAGTTCATCGAATTCAAAAATAAAATGATAAGGCTCCGGAAAATACGCATCTGGGATCAGATAGCCATCTGCTTTCGCTGTTGTGCCTTTCCAATCCCCTTCCAGCGCAGTGTAAAGTGTCATCACAGCATCGTAGTGTTTACCGAAATCTTCACGACGCGGTTTATTGCGAAGCCAATCGAATTGTGCGCGGCGCTCTGCTCTGATGCCGATAACCGCCTCCACCAATTTGATAATACCTACTTCCAAGCGCATGACGTGCTCCAACTGTTTTCTCGGAGACGCTTGTTATCAGAGATTCTGGTTTAGACAGGTTCGATGTCTAAATCTTTGAGTGTATCGCCGTCTACCGCATTAATCAAACTGGCGAGATAGTCTCGGTCGCGTTGTAAAGCCTCCAATTTATTATTGCCGTGGACGAACTCTACCTCTAAGTATCCGCTGTATCCAGCAGCACCTAAAATCTCAACGACTCGGGCATAATCGACAACGCCGTCTGCAATCGGGCATCCTTTGCCGTTCTCATCAAAGTTTTGGGCGTGGACGTTTACAATATGTTCAGCGAGTTTTTCAGCGGCAGCATGCGGTTCATCGGCATCGGATCGTGCAAGCGGTTGATAATACGTTTGCAACGCTGACTGGTTAATACCCTCAATCGTCTCCAAAATAGTCGCGACACTATCGGTGAAGTTATTGTTATGCATTTCCAAACCGAGCCGAATGTTGCGAAAACTTGCCCATTGCGTAATGCTCACCAGTCGGAACAGGATCAAGCGTCTATCAGCTGGCACAATGGATTTGGAAGGACCCCCACCCGACCAGATTCTCACGAGGTTGGTTCCTAAATCGTATGCGACTTTAAAGGCTTCCTCAAAATGTTTCTGGTGGAGCGGCATCAGTGGATCCACATACGAACCGAACGCTGAGATCTCTAATCCCTTGCGGAGTGCCATATCCCGAACGTTCTTGACATAACTTTCGTCATATTCCGCGGGTAGATGCGGTGGTTTTCCCCAAAGCTCGATGCCGTCAAAGCCGTAGTCCGCCGCGATATCAATAACCTCTTCCAACGGTTTTTCTTGGAAAGCGATGGTGCATAAACCTATTTTCATGATTTTCCTCTAACGTCCATTTTTATTTTAATAGGATACCACAGGCATAGACCGAATGCAAGGAAACTTTGTTACGATAACTGAAAACCGCTTGACATAGTTTAGCAAACCCGCTATAATTGTCAAGTGTTTTTTCCGATAGGAGCAATCAGTTTTCCTGTAGGAGGGATTTCCAAATCCCGATTTCTTCCAGAGAACCTGAAAAAGCCAAAAACTAAATAGCCCTACAGATAAGGGTAAATAATGCAGCGACGTGTTGGATATCTCATCGTAATTGGTTTAGTGTTCACTGTGTTTTCTGGGTGTACAACGGATCAGCAAAAACCCATCGAATTAAGCGTCTTCGCTGCGATCAGTTTGTCGGATGCCCTTGCTGAAATTGGGACAGCATTTACAGCGGAAAACGGTGTTAAAGTATTTTACAATTTCGCGGCATCTACGACCTTACAACGCCAAATCGAAAAAGGGGCACCCGCGGATGTCTTCATCTCGGCGAGTCCCCGTCAACTCATTGCCTTGGAAGCCAGTGGGCTGCTTGAAGCCGAGAGTCGCCGAAATTTGCTAACCAATCGATTAGTCGTCGTTTCTGATGAAACCGAACGGATTTCTGTGGATACACCTACCGACCTTGCTGCACCTGAGATTTCGAGAATTGCGATTGGGCATCCAAGCATAGTGCCCGCTGGGGCTTACGCAAAAGAAGCCTTGATGCACTTCGGGTTGTGGGAAACCTTACGCCCGAAACTTATCTTCGGCGTGGATGTGCGTGCTACGCTCGCTTATGTGACATCCGGGAATGTGGACTTAGCCATTGTTTACAAAACGGATACAGTCGTAAGCCACTCTGTGAGGGTGCTGTATCAGGTACCCCCCGAAGCGTATGCACCGATCATTTACCCGGCTGTCATTATAAAAAATAGCCCGCAGAAACAGTTGGCGCGTAGGTTTATTACCTATCTCCAGTCTGCCGAGAAAAGTGAAATTTTTGAAAAGCACGGATTTACCCTTTGGGCTTTAAAATAATGAGGATAACTCCCGCCGAAGTTGCCGCACTCTCTTTATCTATAAAGGTCGCGTTGCTCAGTCTCGTTATAATGTTTCCACCCGGTTTACTGATAGGGTGGCTTCTCGCAAAACGGACATTCCGCGGGAAAACACTTCTAAATACACTCGTGATGGGTCCATTGGTGCTGCCCCCTATCGTCAGTGGGTATTTACTCCTCATTCTCTTGGGAAAACATGGCGTTATCGGTGGATTTATCTATCGCGCTTTCGGTATAGAGATCGTTTTTTCCCAGTGGGCTGTTGTTCTTGCAGTCTCAATTATCTCATTTCCACTGTTGGTGCGCGGTATTGTGACAGGGATGGCGTCCGTCCCCGTCGAACTTGAAAACGCGGCGCGCACGCTTGGCGCATCACCACTCAAAGTGTTTTGGACGATAACGCTTCCTCTCGCCTATCGCGGCATAATCGGCGGAACGATCCTCGGTTTCTCCAAAAGTCTGGGTGAGTTTGGTGCCACTATTATGGTGGCGGGAAATATTCCGGGTAAAACCCAGACGATGGCGTTAGCGATTTTCAGTGCTGTTCATCTTGGAGAAGATGCATCTGTCTATCGGCTGGTGCTGATTTCAACCGTTGTTGCTTTCGTAGCACTTTGGTTCACCGAGCGTTTTACCCTCCGATAGACATAGCGTTCAGTTCTTCTGTAGGAGGGATTTGAAATCCCGACTCTTATCGCTAACGATATTCGGAACGTTTTACGCTCCGATAGACATAGTATTCAGTTCTTCTGTAGGAGGGATTTGTAATCCCGACTCTTATCTGACAACTCTTGGATGTACTTACGAAAAAAGGAGATTAATCAATGGGTTGGATTTTCGTTGGTATCACCGCATGCGTGCTGCTCGGTTGGTATCTCTATCAACGTTCAAAAAATGACGCAGCTGAGAATACCGATCAAATCGCTGAGGCTGAGGCGACTGATGATTTTGAGGATCTACTCTGGACCGGTGTCCTGCTCAACGAAATATATGATGATGACGAACATCGCGATCCATCTGACGATATGGATTCTGATGACTATGGTATGGATGATGGTGGATTCGACGATGGTGGGTTTGAGTAATAGGTCTCACAATGACAGATAGTCCCAAAATCAAACTCAATTTTCGCAAATGCCTCGGTAATTTCACCTTAGCGGTTAATTGTACCCTCGAAAGAAAGGTTTCGGCATTTTTAGGGGTGTCCGGGAGCGGAAAAAGTACGCTGCTCAATTGCATCAGCGGCACACTGATACCCGATGAAGGTGAAATCGCTTTTGGCGAAGAGGTCCTTTACGCATCCGCCTCAAAAATTAATACACCCCCTGAAAAACGACGGTTCGGATACGTTTTCCAAGAAGGTTATCTATTTCCGCATCTCACCGTTGCCCAGAACATCCGATATGGACAACCCAGTCCACGAAAAACGTCAGCCGCCGTAGATGTTCTCGAAATTTCCGAACTGCTCCAGCGCTATCCGAAAGAACTCTCAGGTGGTCAACGTCAACGCGTCGCCATCGCCCGTGCACTCGCTATGGAACCGCGGATGCTCCTCATGGATGAGCCCCTCGCTGCGCTTGATAGCGCGCTAAAAGACCGAATTATCCCATATCTGCACCACATTAAAGACGCTTTTGATATACCAATCCTCTACGTAACCCATACCTTTTCCGAGGCGGTGGCACTCGCCGATGAAGCGTTCCTGATTGCCGACGGCAAAATTGCGGCAAGCGGCGAACCACACCAGTTGCTAACTGCCCCTTCTGCAATGCCTATTGCACAATTAACCGGTGTTGAAAACATTCTATTCCTTCCGGTGACGCTTTCAGACAAGATACTCGGTGTAACTTCGTTAGAAATCGGAAACCAATCCCTCGTCATTCCTTACACTGAAGCAGAAGTCGGTGAGGTCGTACCGGTTGCTATCCGTGCTGAGGATATTATCATCTCGCTTGAACCGGAGCTCCCGATTAGTGCGCGCAACACATTACGCGGCGCAATTCAAGGGCTTGATACCAAGAGCGAACGGACATGGGTATCTATCCTCGTTGAGTGCCATCATCTTGCTGTGAAGATCACGCACGAAGCACGTGAGCAGATGGAGTTGAGAGAAGGTCGGGAGGTCTACTGCGTCATCAAAGCGAGTGCTATCAATCGTCTCTGGGATTAAGTGCTTATCTACCGGAATCGTATCTGCAGTTATAACCCTGTGCATCTTCCCGTAGCATACGCTTTACCCACAACGTTTCTGAAGTTCCGCCCAAAGCGCATCCACTTGTTGATGAAGTGCGTCGAGCGTCCCCTCATTTTCTATCACAACATCAGCGTACGTAACTTTCTCCGTGAGTGGCATCTGTGCGTCAATCCGTGCTTGGACATCGCTTTCGGTCAGCGACCTACCTTGTGCGATACTGCGTGCCAAAGTGCGTTGCAGTTGCGTCTCCGATGATGCCGTCACGACGACTATCAGATCAACGGTATCGTAAGCCCCCGCTTCGATGAGGAGCGGTGCGTCAAGGAGCACAATACAATTTGGGTCTTCTGTAACGAGCTGGCGTGCACGGGCGCGTGAACGCTGGATGATTAACGGGTGCAGGATGCTATTGAGTCGCTCCCGAGCGGCTTTGTCTTTGAAAACAATGGCTCCTAATTTTTTTCGACTGACATCCCCGGTATCTTCGAGTATCTCCTTTCCAAATGCATTGATCAGGACATTAATAACCGGGCTGTCTGCTCTGAGGAGCTCGTGTCCGATTTCATCTGCATTGATCGGAATCGCCCCTTTTTCAGCAAGCAGGTCGGAGACAGTCGTCTTTCCGCAAGCAATTCCACCCGTTATTCCAATAATGATACCACGTTCGCGGTGTTTTTCGCTTCTCATGCTATTGAGTGTATACCATACACCAAAATTTGTCAATCCTATCTTCTGTAGGAGGGATTTCCAAATCCCGACTCTTAACTTATAACCTCTGTAGGAGGGATTTCCAAATCCCGACTCTTACGAACAGCCGACAGCCAACCGCTAACAACCAATACCCCATAAAAATCCTTGACTTGATTTCAGGGTCATGCTATAATACCCAATAATCCGCAGTGCTTTGTTACGCGAATAGCCACGCTATAACCTATAGGGAGGTCCGAAGTGAACCATAAATTACGAGTTCTTACGGTTTTGACATTTGTCTTTAGCTTTTGGGCTATGGGCGTGTCAGCAATAGACGTGACAGAAGGAATTGTCGGTTATTGGCCCCTTGATGGTAATGGAAATGACGAATCAGGTAATGGAAACGATGCCAAACTGGAGAAAGGGGCAAAGTGGTCTGATAACGGTTGGGTAAACGGTGCCGTTGAAGTCGACGGTGCTGGTGGACATGTTGTTGTTGATCAATCGTTTGAGTTGAAAACGGATAATATTACAGTCGTCGCTCGAATCAACGGTTGGAAAACGATCGACTGGTCAGGCATTGTTGTCGGGCGAAGTGGCACCCCGTTCTGGATGGGAGTCTCCGCGAGTAACACGCTGACCTATGTCTGGAACAATAACTCCGCAGAGACATGGGGGTGGGTTGGCGCATCAGAAATTCCGCAAGACAAATGGGCACTCGCAGCGATAGCAATTGACCCCGATAAAGCAACGAGTTACATTTATCACAAAGCATCGGGCAAACTTGATGCGCAGATAAATGACATTGGCCATATTGAGCAGACGGTCATGAACGTAAAATTCGGTTGGGACGAGTGCTGCGGTGCCAGATACTTCAAAGGATTAATCGACGAAGTAATGATCTACGATCGCGCCTTGAACGACGATGAGATCGAAAGGTTAGCAACTGTCGGGCTACCTGTTGAGAGTGCCGGGAAACTTGCCATCACTTGGGCATCGCTCAAATGGAATTAGTAGATATTATGAAATTCAGGATTAAACAAAGTGCGCGAAAAAGATAACCCAAATTTAGACAAAGTCCCCTTCCGGCAATACGCCGCACTGCTCTCACAATACCTCAAACCGCAGTGGTTCCGTGTCACGCTGCTCGCTATATTCATGTTCGCTGGAATCGGGCTGAACCTTGTCAATCCCCAAATTATCCGCTATTTCATTGATACTGCAAGAGACGGCGGCGCGATGCGCAACCTCCTTATCGCGGGTGGGATATATCTTGCAATTGGGTTTATTCGGCAATTGGTGATGTTAGTCAGCTCTTATTTAGGACAGGACGTCGGATGGCGCGCCACAAATCAGATGCGTGAAGACCTTACCGATCACTGTTTACACCTCGATATGTCCTTCCATCATGAATACACACCCGGGGAAATGGTCGAGCGCATTGATGGCGATACCACGGCACTCTCGAACTTTTTCTCTGAGTTTATACTTCAGGTGATTGGGAGTCTGATATTCCTCATAGGTGTACTCATTTTGGTCGCCCGCGAAGACTGGCGTATCGGTGTCGCACTCACGGTTTTTGTAATCATCGCTATCTGGATTTACAATCTCACGCGAAACATTGCGGTGCCAGTCTATACCGCTGAGCGGGAAGGGTACGCAAGACTTTTCGGGTTTCTTGAAGAACGATTGACAGGCATTGAAGACTTCCGCACCAATGGTGGGGTCGGCTATACAATGGACCGGTTTTACGATGTCAATCGGGATGTATACGGGCGTGCTGTGAAGGCGCATGTATGGGGTGAAGTCTTACGAACCATTAGTGGGGTCCTGTTTGCCTTGGGGCATGCCCTAACGATGGGAATGGGTATCTACCTCTATCGAGAAGGCGTGTTCACAATTGGCACCGTCTTCCTCGTTTTTAGCTACACGGCGATGCTCCGATGGCCCCTCATGATGATTAGCCGTCAGATTAACGATCTCCAACGCGCGACTGCTGGATTGAAACGGATTGAAATGCTCTACCGAACGTCTTCAAGTATTGAGGACGGAACTGAGGATCTACCGGGATCAGACGCGCTCGGTATCGACTTTGATCACGTCACGTTTAGTTATACCGGTGAAGAAGTCGTGCTAAAGGATGTGTCGTTCCAGTTGTCCCCTGGGAAATCGCTTGGGCTGTTAGGACGCACAGGGAGCGGCAAGACCACAATCACCCGTCTCCTCTTTCGATTCTATGATATAAATCAAGGGCAAATTCGTGTTGGCGGTAAACCGATTGAGAAAATCCAGCTTGAAGATTTACGAAGCCAAATCGGAATGGTCACGCAGGATGTCCAACTCTTCAATGCAACCGTACGTGAAAATCTGACCCTCTTTGATGCCACAATTCCCGATGAGCGGATTTTGTCAGTTATTGCAGAACTCGAGTTATCTGATTGGTATCGCTCCTTACCAGATGGGCTTGATACATTCCTTGAAGGGAGCGGGCTTTCCGCTGGGGAAGCGCAGCTCCTCGCCTTTGCCCGCGTCTTTCTCAAAGATCCTCGGGTTGTCATTCTTGATGAACCCTCTTCAAGACTGGATCCCGCCACGGAATATCGCATTGATCGGGCAGTACAGCGACTTTTGAGAGGACGGACAAGTATTATTATTGCGCATCGGTTGGGGACGGTTCAACAGGTAGATGAGGTAATGATCCTCGCCAATGGAGAGATTCAAGAGTACGGTGAACGCCAGCAACTCGTCAGTAATCCTGATTCTGTCTTCTCAGGACTCCTAAAAACAGGGTTGGAGGAGGTGACGCAGTGACGGCAGGGAAATCGGCAATTCAATTAATTCGGTACCGTCCGCTTCTTTTTCTCGGGACGATCCTCTTTCGAGGCATAGATGATCTCGTGCCGTTTGCGATTGGAATCATCATGAAGGGATTTTTTGATGCCCTTACTGGTGAATCACCGGCTGGGCTCAATCCGTGGACGTTTGTTGCCCTCTTCATCATCGTTGAACTCGGGGATCGGAGCGTGCTTATCTCTTCGGCGTTTGTATGGGCGCGTTGGCGTTACGCGATTTCGACACTTCTCCGAAAAAACCTCATAACTGCCATCATGAACATGTCCGCACCGCATCGCGTCTCAACGGCTTCGGGGGAGGTAACCAATCGTTTACGGGACGATGTCGATGGGATCGTACGGTATCTGGAACAGTATATCCACCTCTGGGGAAATACCATCTTCGCAATATTGGCAATCATCTGGATGGTACGCATTGATGTCACTGTGACACTCATTACCATTATTCCTTCTATTCTGATTATCACGACTGTCAATTTCGCGAGGCGATTCATTCGGAGGTATCGGAACGCCCAACGGGTTGCCACGGAAAAATCGACCAACTTCGTCAATGAGCTCTTCCAATCTATTTTAGCCGTGAAAGTGGCGCGGACAGAGTCTAATGTCATCTCACATTTCCATCAACTCAACGACTCACGCCGTAAGGCGACCATCGTAGACAATCTCTTTAATCAGCTCCTCAGATCTATTAGTTTCAGTATCAATCATATCGCAACAGGGATAATTATGATTCTTGTTGCTGAGCAGATGAGGGATGGATCGTTTACAGTCGGGGATTTCGCACTTTTCACGACTTATGTCGGGGACGTTGCCAGAAGCGGATCCCTCGTCGGCGGTATTATGGCACAGCATCAGCGAGCGAAGGTGTCCTTCAACCGTATGGAGCAAACTGTCGAGGAGATGCCGGATGAGGACTTAGTGAAGCACACACCCGTCTATCTCAAAGAACAACAGCCACCGCTTGTTATGCCCGAACGCACTGAAGCCGATCGTCTGGATGAACTCACTGTCACTAACCTGACGCACCTTTATGATGGATCAACAGTGGGGATTTCCGATATTAGTTTTCGGGTCCCAGCCGGTTCGTTCACTGTTATTACCGGACGGATTGGTGCTGGCAAAACGACGCTCTTGCAAACACTCTTAGGTGTGCTGCCGAAACAAGCAGGAGAGGTCCGTTGGAACGGTGAAGTTGTTACGGATCTGAAGTCGTTTTTCGTGCCACCGCGGTGTGCCTATACACCCCAGGCACCCAAACTTTTCAGCGAGAAATTGAGTGACAACATTCTCTTGGGTTTACCCTGGAATTGGGACGACTTAAATCGCGCTATCCGACTCAGCGTCATGGAGTCAGACCTCCCAACACTTGAAGATGGGCTTGACACTGTTGTGGGTCCCCGCGGTGTGAAATTGTCTGGTGGACAGATGCAACGCACCGCCGCCGCACGAATGTTTATCCGAAATTCGGATCTACTTGTTTTTGATGACCTCTCCTCTGGTCTTGATGTAGAAACGGAACAGACCTTATGGAAGCGTCTCTTTGAAACGCAGCGAGCCACCTGTCTCGTTGTTTCCCACCGACGTGCTGCCTTACAGCAAGCAGATCAGATTGTCTTACTCAAAGACGGTCGTATTGAGGGCATCGGAACGTTGGATGAATTGCGCCGCGCTTCTGGGGAGATGCGGCGGTTGTGGGAAGGCGAGTAGTGGCAATTGGTTGATAATAGTCAAGACGTTCAGTAGCGAATCTTTGTAGCATACGGTGAATGCCATACGGAGAACCTGAATACCGTTGATTCTGATTTGTTAGTTTGTGCCGCTGTGGGTTGCGAATTAAGTAAAGTTTCGACATTATAGTGCATTCCATAATTAATTGGACACTTCTATTGTACCGCAAACTGTTAGTTTGCGCGTCTTCCACGCCTATACACAAACTAACAGTTTGTGCTACAAGTGTTCACATGTTTTTGGGCTTTACTATAATTGAATAGCCCTAAATTGTAGATGGAGTATTTTCATGGGAAGATTAGAGAATAAAGTCGCAATTGTAACAGGTGCTGGCAGGGGCCATGCCGAGGCAGTGGCACGCCGTTTTGCGAAGGAGGGCGCAGCCGTTGCCATCTGTGATGTTATGCCTGTCCAAGAGTTAGAGGCAACAGTCGGTTCAGACATCAGAGCCGCCGGTGGGGATGTGCGCTGCTTTGAGACGGATGTGTCGCAAGAAGCACCCGTCAAGGAGATGGTCGAGGCAACCATCCAGCAGTTCGGTACTGTTGATATACTCGCCAACGTTGTCGGTATTGCCGGACCCACAAAGGATGTCTGGGACATGCGCTTAGAGGAGTGGAGACGCACGCTTGAGGTCAACCTCGATTCGTTGTTTATCTGTTCCAAAGCCGTGCTACCCGAGATGATCCGAAAGAGATACGGAAGAATCATCAACTTCAGTTCCGGCACAGGCAAACAACCCCTTTCCCACAGAGCACCGTATGCCACTTCAAAGATGGGTGTTATCGGTTTCACACGCACCCTCGCCGCCGATGTCGGACGTTACAATATTACCGTCAACGCTATCTGTCCCGGCTGGCACATGGAGAGAAGCATTGAACTCGCAAGGGGCAGAGCCGAATACATGAACAGAGACTTTGACGAGGCAGCCTTACGCCAGCGATATGCACAAGAAAACCCGAAGAGTGTCATCGCTGGGAGATGGTGTGCGGATGAAGGTTACAGCGACAAAGGCTCAGGTTCTGAGGATGCCGCCGCCTTAGCCGCCTTCCTTGCATCAGAGGACTCCGCCAATATGACGGGACAGGACATTAACACGGGTGGAACGGTGATGTGGTAAAAGAATAGCATCAACAAGCCTTGTTAGGCGAGGCTGTGCCTCGCCTTTCAGCTTTCTTAGCCCCAGCGGAGCGGTATGTGTACAGGGGTATTTAGTTCTTCTGTAGGAGGGATTTCCAAATCCCGACTTTTCGCTGTAGGATCGAGCTGTGCTCGCCATATTCCCTAAAAGCGTTAACTTATATAAACGAAAACCAAGATCGGAACCGAAAACTAAATGGCCCTGGGTATGTGTATAGAAGAACTTGACATCTGTTTATCAATATACTATAATAGCGTTACTTGCACAGACAAGGAAAATTAGGATTTTCTATACACATAAGTTCGTAGTAGTGCGATTCATCGCACGTAAGTAACACATAATGAACCGACAGCACACCAACAGCGAAGACACCATCACGACCTTATTCGTCGAAATCCTGATGCCGATGAGTAAGACATGGCGCATCCACGAACAGACAACACAACCCCTCGTTGAGAACCAAAGAAAACCCGATGTAATTATCCGCACAGTCGAAAGACACCCAATCGCAGTTGAGGTGAAAATCGACTACAAGCGCGGACCCAATGAAACCGGCGAAAAACAGGCACGCGAATATTACTTAGGCAAACCCTCCGCACCCCACTTGAAACAGTTGCCAGTGCAATAGCAATCCGTCTCCCCTACAGATTCCGTACAATGCCGCGCGAAGACATCCGCGAGAATTTAGAAGCATCAAATGACTTCGCGTATGCGCTGCTTAGCGTTGATGAACCGGATAGATTCCCAAAAAAAGGGTGGCTTGAAGGAAGCATTGCCGACATCGCAACCGCTATCCGCATCGGGGCAACACCCATCACCAAAATTGAACAAGCTGCCGAAGTTTTGGAAAATGGCATTCATAAAGCTGCCGTTATCGTCAACAGTGCAATTCAGCACCGACCCCATATCGGTAAACGGATAGGCGAACTCCTCGTACAGGAATCCGGCGAACAGGCGACACAGATGGCGATGCTTATCATCAGCAATGCGTTGGTCTTCCAGAGTTCTCTTGCACGCAAACCAGATTTAGAAGCCGTTCCTTCGCTCAGCGAACTCACTGCTGATTACGGACAACTCGATTCAGACGAAATCCTCGGCGCGTGGCGAGAAATCCAAAAAGTTAACTACGCCCCGATTTTCAGCGTCGCCTACAAACTCGTGGAAACACTCGCCGCCGATGATAAACTCGTAGGTGAGATTTTGAGTGTCCTACGTGATACCGCTCGTGAATTAGAGAAGATGGGACTGGCACAAGAACACGAACTCGCGGGTATTGTCTTCCAGAAACTCATTGACAATCGGAAAATCCTCAAGACGAACTACACCCGTCCCGAATCCTCTGCACTCCTCTGTGCCTTGGCGTTACCAGAACTCAAAGGCGATCCCAAGAAACTAAAAATCGCAGATTTTCAACGCGCGCAAACATCAGAAAATGCTACCGTTTAATCAGATGGATGAAGATCCCGTGCGTCATGAACTCGATCGGTTGTTGTTATCAGAGGTGTTGGACATCACAGAGGCGGAGCGTCCGGATGTGCATGAAGGAGTTGCATTACTTCGGAAGATGTTGTGTCAGGAGCCGAGTATTCACGGAGGGAAGAAGTCGAAGGTTAAACTGGATGCCTCTTAGTCTTGTAAGCGTGGTATGTTTGCAGTAAAAAAATTGGATTTTTTACTATATTTATGTTATACTAAAATTGTAAAATCAATAGTAGAGACTACTCCTTTTGTGTGTTCTATTCACTTCGGAAAAGTCTCTCGGTATTGTAAGGCAAGTAACCTACATAGGAATTTATGCAAGCGACCCATTATAACGACAATGTATTTATCAATTGTCCATTTGATTCGGCTTACAAGCATTTGTTTGATGCAATGGTATTTGCAGTCCATGATTGTGGTTTTATCCCACGTTGTGCACTTGAAGAAGAAGACGCAAGTGAAGTTCGGATTGATAAGATTTATAACATTATTGCGGACTGCCGTTATGGAATTCATGACATATCCAGAACGGAATTAGACAAGGATTCGGGACTGCCTCGGTTTAATATGCCTTTGGAATTAGGAATTTTCCTCGGGGCAAAGAAATTTGGTATAGAGGAGCAAAAAAGAAAAAAATGCCTGGTACTGGATACCGAACGATATAGGTTTCAACAATTTATATCCGATATTGCCGGTCAAGATATTCAGTCACATAACAACAGTTCCAGAGAAGTTATAATGCGCGTCCGGAATTGGCTCCGCACTGCCTCAAGACGTGAGACGATTCCAAGCGGTAGTATCATTTGGGAACGTTACCAAGAGTTTATAGAAAAATTGCCCCAAACAGCGAGAGAGGCTCGGCTGATACCTGAAGAGTTGATATTTAACGATTATACTTTGTTAGTTGCTCAATGGTTAGAAATTAAGGGCGATTAGCAGCTGGCAATGGGATTTAAGGAGGTGTTTAGAATGGCAAGAGGAAGGACTATCAAGTTTTCCCCCAAACGTGGGAAACTTACGAGAAGTCAAGCAAAACGAGCAGTGGAAAAGGTTCTTTATGGTAAAGAGGGTAGTAGAAAAGCAGCATCTTCAAACGGACAGAAATCGCAGCCCACTACTTTTAAGGTTGGTCGTGATGCTCAGACAGGTAGATTTATAAGTCGTAAGGAAGCCGAGCGCCGGAAGACAACGGCTATCGTTGAAACTATCACAATACCGAAACAAACGAAATAGTTTCTTGCATATAATGGAATGTGACCATTGTTTGTCCTTGATGTGATTAAAATTATTGGCCCAACTTAGAACGCGCTTCGGATTCCACTGCCTATAGCGCGTTTTATCATTATTTCATTTAATCCTGCAAATCCTGATTCTGACAGACACCAACCGCTAATTGTTAATCACTATCCCATTTTAACTTGACACAATTTAATAAATATAGTATAATATATTATGGCTTTTCCAAAAAGGAACGTCCTGCGTCAACTACGAAAAGCGGGGATGTCAGGGAAGCGATCTGTTGCCGGTGAAAAAATGTTACACTTTCAGCGAAATTGTAAAAAGTATTCGCTGCATCGGGCGAATTCGAGGTAAATCACATTATGAAAATTAGAGTAACCGCCATTTTTGTTCAAAATCAGGAAAGTGCGTTAAAATTTTATACTGAAAAATTGGGATTCGTTAAGAAGCGGGACATTCCCTTAGAAAATGGGGACAGATGGCTTACGGTAGTAGCAAAAGAAGAACAAGATGGGCCTGAACTTTTGTTAGAACCATTATCTGATAACCATCTTGGACCCGCCAAAACGTATCAAGAAGCTGTATTTGATGCAGGGCTTCCATATACCCAATTCAGTGTGGAAAACGTTCAGGAAGAATATGAGCGATTAATCAACCTTGGTGTCGAATTCAGTGTAGAGCCTACTCAGATAGGAACAACAATTTTTGCTGTTTTCAATGATACTTGCGGAAACAATATTCAGATCGTAGAAATTGAGTGAGGGTAGTTCATTATTCGCAGTATTTTTGTAGCGCAAACCGCTCGTTTGCGGACCGATTCCAGTTTGAATGTCCAATAAAGGTTTAATAAATGAAACAACTTACGCGAGCTGCGTTTCAGAGAGCAAAGAACTTTATAATGGATCAGGGAAGAGCATTGGACCAAAGACGTTTTGAATTCCATTTTGAAGATGGATCCGCTGATGCCGTCCTCGCCGCGTTAGTACCTTATCAAAACGGTGACGGCGGTTTCGCCCACAGTCTGGAGCCTGACCTTAGAACACCTACTTCGTCTGCTATTGTGACCACAATAGGTTTCCAGATACTGAGGGAAGTTCGAGCACCCGCAAATCACATAGTGGTCCGTAAGGGAATCCAATATTTTATCGCCACCTATGACGAGTCCCAACAGGTATGGCCCATCGTTCCACCTGAAGTAGATGAAGCACCCCACGCCCCTTGGTGGAATTACGAGAACAGTCCCGAATCTTTCGGTCGGTTTCTGGTCAACCCCCGCGCTGAGATTGTTGGGTATTTACACGAATTTAGCGATGGCGTGCCGACGGAGTTGTTAGAAACATTAACAGCAGCCGTTCTGGAGCATCTGGATGCCCTATCCGATGAGATGGAGATGCACGACACCCTCTGTTTCGTCCGGCTCGCGGAGACAAAGACGCTGCCGAATAGGGACAAGGTCTGGGCGAAACTCGCCCGAGCAGCGCAGGGTGTTGCCCGGAACGCGGAGCAGTTGACCGGTTATGTTCTCAAACCTCTGTGGTTGGTGACCTCTCCAGAATCACCTTTAGCTGCCGGGCTTCAAGATGAAGTAGAGATGAACTTGGACTTTGAGATCGAACAGCAGGGCGAGGATGGTGCTTGGTCCCCGAATTTCTCCTGGGGCGATCAATATCCAGAGGCATGGCAAACAGCGAGAAAAGAGTGGCAATCCAGGATTACGGTGGATACCCTGAAAACGTTGAAAGATTTCGGTCGCATCGAGCAAGAAGATGAATAGAAATACAGGTCAGCAATTTCACAGGAACCTTCCACAAAAACCTTCCAAAAATTACCGCTTGACACCCTTCCCGAATTTCTGCTAAAATGAACACTGCGATATAAAAAATGGAAGGAGCAAAATAAGTGGCACAAGACACAATTCGAGTCGGTATTATCGGCGCAGGTGGAAATACAAGATCACGGCATATTCCCGGACTCCAGGCAATCGAAGGCGTTGAAATCGTCGGGGTCTGCAATCGGAGTCAGGAATCTTCACAACGGGTAGCGGACGAGTTCGGGATCCCCAAAACCTACGGCAATTGGCAGGATGCTATCGCTGACCCCGATACCAACGCAATCGTCATCGGAACGTGGCCCTATATGCACTGCCGCGCCACTGTGGCAGCACTTGAGGCGGATAAGCACGTGATGTGCGAGGCACGGATGGCGATGAACGCTGCCGAGGCACATATCATGCGCGCCGTATCACGTCAACAAACACACCTCATCGCGCAGATCGTTCCGTCACCGATGACCCTAAGAGTAGATAACACCATAAAACGCCTCATTGCCGAGGGGTATATCGGAGATGTGCTTGCCATAGAGGCACGCGCAGGCGGCGCATTTCTCGACAGCGAAGCACCGCTCCAGTGGCGGCAGGATTTTGACCTCAGCGGTCTGAATATCATGAGCATGGGAATCTGGTACGAGGCGTTAATCCGATGGGTCGGCGAAGCGACACGGATTATGGCGATGGGCAAGACATTCATCAAAATGCGTCCCGATGCTGAGGGTGTGATGCGTTCGGTTCGGATTCCTGAGCATATCGATGTTGTTGGTGATCTCGCCTGTGGCGCACAACTCCATATACAAGTTTCTAACGTTGCCGGATTAGCCGGTGCTCCCGAAGTCTATGTTTTCGGTAGCAACGGGACTTTGCGCTTTTCAGGAAATCGCCTCTACGGCGGACAGAAAGGCGACACCGAACTCAACGAGATTGATATTCCTGAAGCAGAGGCAGGTGGGTGGCGCGTCGAAGAGAAATTCGTGAATGCGATCCGTGGTGAAGAGGTTATCACACACACCGACTTTGAGACGGGTGTGAAGTACATGGAGTTCACGGAGGCCGTCACGCGGAGTATGCAGTCGGGCACAGCCATTACTTTGCCACTTCACATCTAAGGACAGTCCTACCCTAAAGGAGAAACATTTGACATTAGGCGAACTCTTTAACCTTTGTCAAGATATTGAATTGCGGCAAGCCAAGCTCTACGCCTCCCTCTCATTGCTTCTCGGAGATGTTGATGAACGGATCGCACGGTTCTGGGAACAGATGAGCATGGAGGAGTGGCAGCACTATATCCTCGTGGATTTCGGGCGTTCTTTGTGTACCGATGCTTTCGGAATTGATTCACCTGTGACGGAGTTGCCAAATATTCCAGTGCAGCAAATTACGGACGCATTGGAGGGACACGAACGCAGAGTCAATAGCGGAGAGATTTCGCTGGATGAAGCCTTTGGGATAGCGATTGCAATTGAGGGAAGTGAAGCAGATGCGATCTATATGTACCTGCTCTCTATCATGAGAAGAGCAATTGAGCAGAGCAATCAACCGTATCTGATGGACCGAATTGTACAGGTGGAGAAGGACATGGTGTCGCACGTACATGGGTTGGTTAAGGCGACACAAAGGTTCGCGAAAGATCCGGCACTCATTCGACAGGCGCATCGTTTAGAAGCAGAACACGGGTGAGGGTTACGGCGAGACTACGAGTGTTGCGCGTTGCACAGGAGATTTCCGCCTTGTGCGCAAGCGGTCTGCTCCAGTTGCAAGGTAGTATGACTAATGCCGAAATGTGTTTGCAATTCGGCGTTGATTTCTTCAAGGATCCGATCCGGGGCTAAGGTTGTGTTCTCATCAACTACGATGTGTGCGCTCAATGCACAGTAGTTGGAACACAGTGACCAGATATGTAGGTCGTGAACGTCTTTGACGGTGTCCAACTCCTGGAGATGCGTGGCGACGGTGTGTGCGTCTGCATTCCGCGGTGAGTTTTCAAGCAAGATATGTACCGCCTCCCGTGTCACATTCACTGCACCGATAAGTATGATCCCACCGATGAGAAAACTCAGCAAAGCATCGATCGGATACCACCCTGTCCAATAGATAATCGCGCCGCCGACAACGACAGCGACCGAGGAGAGCGTGTCCCCTATCACATGGAGTACAGCACTCCGGACGTTGAGGTTTCCGTGACCCTCACCGTGCAACTGCCATAGGATAAGCAGGTTTCCCACAAAGCCGAGGCATGCCACAATAAACATTCCCGTCACTTTTATCTCTGTTGGGGACATGTAGCGTTGATAGGCTTCGTAGAAAATCCAGCCAGAGATGGCGATGAGCGATACACCGTTGACAAAAGCGGCGAAGACTTCAGCGCGATGATACCCGTATGTCCGAGAGGCAGTCGCAGGACGGGTTGAGAGATAAATTGCCAACCAGCTAATCATCAGCGAGAAGACATCCGACATGACATGCATCGCATCACTGAGGAGTGCTAAACTGCCTGACCAGATACCCCCAATAAGTTCGCCGAGGAAGACGCAGAACGTGACGACAACGGCAAACTTGAATTTTTTCTGGAGATGCGTCTGATGGCTATGCGCGTGTCCATCGTCATGATGATGGTGGTGGTCATGACTGTGATTGTGCAAAGCGTCTCCCTTTAAAAGTAGTCGGCACACGCCGTTGTGCCGAAAACTATGGTGGATCCTAAAAACACATAAACACTGTCCTGCCCTGGTAGGCGAGGTTTCTAACCTCGCCGGTGCAGAGTGTCCAAATAATTCTAAAATCTACCATAAAAACGTAACGGAACAGAAGTGTGGAAACCTCGTCTGATGATGTTGGAACGTTTAATCCGAATCGGTAGATTTGCCCTTCGATCCGCTACTCGTATCCGTTTTCTTCTCTTTTTTCTCGCCTTTGTCCGATGAAGTGCTTTTGTCCGACGGCTCGCTTTTATCTTTTTTCGCAGATTCTTTATATCCTTCACTTCGGTAGTCTGTGATGTAGAAACCCGAGCCTTTGAAAATCAACCCGGCACCCGCTCCAATGAGCCGTTTCACTTTACCGTGACACTCCGGGCACTCTTCGATGGGTGGGGCAGTAATACCTTGAAATCGCTCGAATTGGTTGTCACAGGCGAGACATTTATACTCGTATGTGGGCATATAAAACGATCCTCCATTTCGGCGTATTTTACAGACAGGTTTCTTGGTAAGGTGACTCTTGGCATTTCTAAGTCACGATATTTAACTGACTGCTGATAGCCGACTGCTGACAGCCACTAAAAAAAGTTTGTTGCTAAAAAGAAGATATTTTGGTAAATTTTAATCGTTACGTAGGCAAAAGTCAAGCGAATTTTTTGGAATCGAGGTTTTTTATGTTTCGCCTTCCTATTGATGCCGAGAGTTTTCCGCTCGGTAAGGGACCCATGGTCATGCTGGTCCTTTTTCTCGTGTCCACCCTTTTTATCTTCGGACGATCCGAGGAAGCGGGTGAGAATCTGGAATTTTGGATTTTCGCTAATACCCATTACGAAGAATACCAAGCGCGCGTGCCGATTTTTGAGGCACAGAACCCGGGGGTCAACGTGCAGCTTATCAATTTTGGTAACACGATGCACGACAAACTCCTCGCTGCCATGCTGTCGAATTTCGGTGCTCCCGATCTCGTTGAGGTCGAGATTACATCCATCGGGCGGTTCCTCAAAGGCGCAATCGACGAGGTAGGTTTTGTCGATCTCCGTCCACGTTTAGAGAGCGAAGGCTGGATGGAGAAGTTGGTCGTCAGTCGCTTTACACCGTGGTCCTATCGTGGAAAGATTTTCGGAATTCCGCACGATTTGCATCCGGTCGTTCTCCTCTATCGCGACGACCTCTTTAAAGCCGCAGGCGTTGAGATGACTGAGGTTGAAACGTGGGACGATTTTATCGTCGCTGGAAAAAAAGCGACGCGCGATCTTGACGGCGATGGTGAGATTGATCAATACGCCATTGTCCTGGATCGACGCACGGAGAGCGACTATTTCAGCCTACTCCTCCAGCAAGGCGGCGGCTTTTTTGATGAGGAGGGCAACGTCATTATTGACAGCGAACTCGCAATTGAGACTTTAGAATTCTTCACGGCACTCTTCAACGAGCATGAGATTGCTACGCCGGTCTACGGCACATGGCACGGCGACCCAAGCAATTTTGCTGCCATGCAAGACGGTAAAATCCTCTCTATCCTCTCACCCGATTGGTACGTCGGGATTCTCAAGAGTCAGGTACCCCAGATGTCCGGCAAATGGAAGGCGATACCCATGCCAGCGTGGCATCCAGGGGGTAGGCGGACCACAACACGCGGTGGCACGATGATTGGGATGACGACGCAATGCACAAATCCTGACAAAGCCTGGGAACTCCTCAAGTTCACATATTTTGACCGTCCTGGACTCGTGAACCGATATGAAACGACACGTATCATTCCGCCGCTCAAATCCGCATGGGACGCCCCTATTTTTAAAGAACCCGACCCCTATTTAGGAGGTCAGCCGCTCGGGGATTTATTTATTGAACTCGCACCCGATTTACCACCACGTTATCAGAATCCCTACTGGTCGGAAGGCGCAGATCTATTGAATGACGCAATTTTCGCCGCCGTAACAGAAAAGCAGACCCCCAGAGCGGCGCTCACAGAGCTTGCCGAGAAAGTCCGAGCACTCATCGCGAAGGACCAAGGACGCTGGGGTGAATTATAATTTTCTCAAACAGCATCGGCTGATGAACCCTCGGCCAATGTCTGTAGCATTGCAACAGCGGCAGCAATGCGAATTTGAAAGATAACGCTGCACACTATAGAGTTCCTGACAACTCGCTTGCGATAATTAAAAAAATGAAAACCAAACCAACGACATACCGCTTTTGGAACCAACAACAGAAAATCGCCCCTTATCTTTTCATCGCCCCGTTCTACATACTTTTCGTTGTCTTTATGGGGTATCCACTTATTTCGTCGCTCGTGATGAGCCTGTATGAGATGCGTGGATTCCAAAGTCGGATATTCGTCGGAATCGGGAACTTCGTAGATCTCTTCCGCGATCCAATCTTCTGGAAATCCCTCCGAAACACCGCCTATTTTGCCGCAGGCACGCTAACCCTTCAATTGCCGATTGCGCTGCTCTTAGCAATCCTGCTCAACTCCAAATTCGTTAGAGGGAAAAACATCCTCAGACTCGCCTTCTTCGCACCCGTGTTGGTTGCGGGTGTTTTCGTCGCTATCATTTTTAACCTCGTCTATGACCAACGCGCAGGCTTAGTGAATGAGGAATTCATCTTCTTTGGTAAGGAGATTGGTTGGTTGAACGAAGAAAATTACGTGATGCCAGCAGTCATTTTAACAGGCGTTTGGCAGTGGGCAGGCTTCAACATGATTTATTTCTTAGCGGGTTTACAAGGCATCCGACAGGAACTATACGAAGCCGCAGCGGTTGATGGCGCGAATTGGTGGCAAGCGTTTCTACATGTCACACTCCCTTCCTTGCGACCTGTGATCGCTTTCGTCTTTGTTGTGTCAATGATAGGTTCGTTGCAACTCTTCGATCTCCCCTATATCCTAACAAACGGTGGTGAACCCGCTGATGCCGGTTCAACGATCGTCATGTATCTCTACAAAAACGGATTTCAGTTCATGCGTCTCGGCTATGCAGCAACAATCGGCTGGGTGTTATTTTTCATTATCGCTGTCATCTCGATTGTCCAACTGAAATTACTCGGCATTTTCCGAGATGAATAGTAGTAGGCACACGCCGTTGTGCCGTCAACTGTAGAAAGGAAAAACTTTGCAGATACTACCCGCAATTGATCTTCGCGGTGGAAAATGTGTAAATCTCGTTCAGGGCATTGCAGAACAGGAGACCGTCTTCTCGGATGCCCCAGTGGAAATGGCACTGCGGTGGCAGGCAGAAGGCGCGGAATATCTCCATCTCGTAGACTTGGATGGCGCGTTTCAAAACGAATCAGCGAACCTTGACATCGTTGGCGAGATTGTTGATGCCCTTGAGATCCCAGTCCAACTTGGTGGCGGTATCCGTAGTATGGAACGCTTGGATACCGTGTTGGCGTTGGGTGTTGATCGCGCCATTTTAGGCACCGTTGCCCTCAAGCAACCCGATTTCGTGAAACAGGCGTGCGCCAAATACGACGCACGCATCGCTGTCGGTATTGATGCAAAGGACGGGATGGTCGCGACGGAGGGATGGTTAGAGGTTTCGCAAAAGTCCGCCGTTGAATTCGCACAAGAGATGACGGACGTGCAGACGCTTATTTACACCGACATCAAGAGCGACGGCATGCTCAAGGGACCGAATGTCGAGGCAACCGTCGATATTATCAACGCTGTCTCAGCGGACGTGATTGGTTCCGGTGGTGTTACGTCGCTTGCGGACATAGCTGCCCTGAAAGGGATTGGTGCGAGCGGCGCGATTATAGGTCGTGCTTTGTATACAGGCGACCTCACGCTCAATGATGCCATTGCTGCTGCGAGTTAAAAGACAGATTTTTTACAAGGGTCTTGGCGTTTCCGATGAAGGCATCTCCAATTAGGAGGCAGACAGCAATAACGCCTTTTCGACAGCGATAGGGAGCTGAATTAGATGAAAACGGTTAGCTGCATAGGCATAATCTTCGCCGCTTTCATCTATAACGCGGATATAACCGTGAGCCGTTGCATCATCATCTGGAATAACGCGATACACTTTCCCTACTTCAAGAGAAGCGAGGTATCCGTCGTTGTTAAGACATAGACCGAATGGCAAAGATTGATTTTCTTTTTTGCTCATCTTTAATCAAGGAATGGGAGTTTAATTTTGAATTCCCTTTTGCCGATATTGTCGGCTTGGCACCAGTGAACTTCGGCGAGACGAACTGAACCATTCGTCAGGCGAACGTATGCTACTCCCTTCAGTTTACGCCATCTGCCTCGACCGTACTGACGCTGTAATCGGGCTTGGTTCCTAATGCCACTACCGCGGCTAATTGTTTCAATTTGCGTAATTTCTCCAACAATCTCAAAATCCATTGTTGTATATCATCCCAACTTATATTAAATTATTATAACATATTTCTAATGATTTCTGAAATTAAAACTATAAGTGGACCCAGAGATATTCAATTGTTACATTATCTGAATCGCAGATGACACGGGTTGCGCGGATTTAAAGAGATTTGGGAAATTTCATAGAGAATTGAAGATCTTTAATATCAAAACAAGGTCATTCAGTTCTTCTGTAGGAGGGATTTCCAAATCCCGACTTCTTACTATAGGAGCGAGCTCCTGCTCGCGACTTTTCTGATAGACAAAACTGAATAGTTTATTGCTCTTTCTCTTTACCTTGACATACCACTTTGTAGAGGGGTATAATTGTTTAGGAGTTAATGAATTAAAATGGCAGACTATGAAATTGATGAAAATCGCAGAATTCGCCGAGAAATATCAGCTCGGTTCGACCATGATGTGGACAAACTGATCGCGTACTATCAAGAATTAGAGGAAGAGTACCGGAAATCTGGAAAGTACAAGTTCGTGGATCCACCCTCAGAGACATCGGAAGAAGCAACAAAATCAACGAATAAAGATGCCGCTGACTAATGATTTTCCTACACGCCTCATAGACAAGCAGATGAACACGCACCACAATTACGACCTCATCGTTATCGGCGGAGGACCCGCTGGCAGCACCGTTGCAACCCTTGTTGCAGAACAGGGATACCGCGTCCTACTCCTCGAACGCGAAGCCGAACCGAAATTCAAAATCGGTGAGTCGCTAATCCCCGCGACCTACTGGACTTTCAAACGACTCGGCATGCTTGAAAAACTACGGACAAGCCACTTTCCACAGAAATACAGCGTCCAATTCTACTCACGCACCGGCAAAGCCTCCAGTCCGTTCTACTTCTTCCAAACCAACCCGCATGAGAGTGCCGTCACATGGCAGGTATTGCGAAGCGAGTTTGACGAGATGCTCCTGGACAACGCGAAAGAGAAAGGTGTGGAGGTGCAACGCGGAATCCGTGTCCGAGAGGTGCTTTTCGAGGACGATACAGCCACCGGTGTTGTGGTCCAAGGCGTAAACGGCACCCATGAAACCCGCAACGCAACCGTCATCGCCGATTCCACTGGGCAGCGATCGCTGATCGGACGGCAACTCGGTCTAAATACAGTCGAACCCAACCTCAAAATGGCATCGCTCTTTACACACTACGAGGGGGGATACAGGGACGAAGGCATCGACGCAGGCGCGACGCTCATCCTACATACGGAGGCGAAAGACTCTTGGTTCTGGTCGATCCCCTTGCCCTATAACCGCACGAGCATCGGTGTCGTTGGTGAACTCGACTACCTCCTCCAAAATCGGAGAGATACCAACGGTAGACTCGATACGCAGCAAATTTTCACCGAGGAACTTGAGAGATGCCCCGCGCTGAAGGGGCGACTTGAAGGTGCGAAGCAGCTCTTCCCTATCCAAACTACGAAAGATTTTTCCTATCGTGCCAGCCGTATTGCAGGCAATCATTGGGTGTTGGTCGGCGATGCGTTCGGGTTCTTGGATCCGGTCTATTCGACTGGGCTGTTTCTGGCACTCAAGTCGGGTGAGATGGCAGCGGACGCTATCCTTGAAGCCTTTGAAAAAGATGACTTTTCCGAGACACAGCTTGGAAGTTTCGGACCGACGTTTGTAGACGGGATGGAGGCATTTCGGAAACTCGTCTACGCTTTTTACACAAAAGAATTTAGTTTTGCACGGTTTCTATCGCAATACCCGGAGCATCAGGGAGGCATCGTTGACATTTTGAGTGGGGATGTATTTAGAAAAGACGTGACCCACATTTTTCCCGCGATGGCAGAGATGTGTCCATTGCCGCCTGAAGTGCCACTCGGTTGATACACTGTAGGAGGGATTTCCCAATCCCGACATCTTAATCTCAAGAGTCTCTATAGGAGAACCCCATGAAATCAGTCGTATACTATCTATCAATTATCTGTGTTATTTTTACTTTTGGATGCGATAACGCCACAAAACGCGACACCACCCAAAGTCAGAAAACCGATACCGCTGAATTAGTGAATGATCCGACCTCAAAACGTCGGTACATCAGCGTCGGCACGGCACCAGCAGGCGGCGCGTTTTTCGTCGTCGGTTCCGCAATCGCTGAGGTCGTCGCTGGGAACGCACCGAACACAGGTTGGGAAGTCACTGCCGAAGCCACCAAAGGCACGCAGGAGAACATCCGCCGCATCGTCAGCGGTGAATTGGAATTCGCACTTGCCAACGCTGCGATCTCCTATTTTGCAAGCCGTGGTGAGGGCGCGTGGGAAACCGAACACGCCATCCGTAACGTCATGACCCTTGCTCCCAACGTCGGTTTATTCCTTACACCCCAGTCTTCCGGTGTCCGTACAATTCAGGACTTCGCCGGGAAGCGGATTGTCGTTGGACCCGCAGGCGCAGGCTTTGAGTATTTCCTGAGACCGATATTGGCTGCACACGGTGTCACGTACGACGATTTTACACCCATCAACAGCACTTACATCGGCGCGGTAGATCTATTAGCGGACGGATCGGCTGCCGCTGCGTTCATCGGAGGTGCTGTCCCGACACCCGCTGCCACGCAAGCCAGTACGTCTCAAGACATCTTCTTTATTCCGTTCGATGCAGCAGCGAAACAGTCCCTCTTTGCCGATTATCCGTTCTTTAATGCCATAACCATTCCCGCGAATACTTACAAAGGACAGACAGAGCCGTTTGCGAGTATGAACGTCGGAGCGATGCATCTCATCACTGCCGAAGGCGCAGATGAAGATATGGTCTACGCATTCACGAAGACCTTGTATACACACCGTGCAGAAGTCGTCAAACGGCACGGTGCCGGAAAAGCCATCAATCCGACAAATGTCGTTAAAAACACAGGTACCGCTTTCCATCCGGGGGCTATCCGTTTCTATCAAGAAATCGGTATCTGGAACGAGTAAAAAAATCCTACCTTCTATTTGTCATAACGCTCCACAAAGTTATGCACCCTTTTCGCACCCACATCGCATCATTTATAATCAAGGAACGAGATTTTCACTATCCTTTTTAGCCTTGAGGTTTCTGTTTTAAGTAACATAGACAATCGGTTATCCGACTATGCGATATTGGAAAATGTGCAACTTTTTCGCGACTGGTTTGTAGTAATAATACGCGCAAAGAGGAACCGGGAATAAGGGTTTCTCAGCAATAAGCATATTGATTTGAGATACACTTATTCTTGGTTGACTTCGGTCTGCAGGAAACTATTTTCTTTCAGGCCGAAGTCTCATTCTCATTTCAAAAATATAAAAAATTTGGAGATTAAGATGAATTCAGAACAGAGTAGGACAGATTCTCAGTATCCATCCGTTAACCTGTACCCAGGACAATATCTACACGGCTTTGAAGTGAAAGCCATCACGCCCATTGACGAATTGCGTGCAGTAGCAATAGAACTCGCACACCCACAGAGCGGCGCACGGCTCTTACATCTCTATACAGACGATCCCAAAAACTGGTTCTCAATCAGTCCGATAACCCCAAACCCCAATGACGATACAGGATTAACACATATCCTCGAACATTCTGTAATGGCAGGCTCTCGGAACTATCCTATAAAAGAGGTGTTCATTGAGATGATGAAGAGGAGCCTCGCCACCTTTGACAGTACGAATGCCATGAACTACTTTGATCATGCTTTTTACTACACTTCAAACAATGTGCGGAAAGACTTATTCAATATGGCGGAGGTATTCTTTGATAGCGTTTTTCACCCACTTTTGACGGAGGAAACCTTCAAACGTGAAGGCCACCATTTTGAACCCGTGGATCCCAATCAACCTACAGGAGATTTAAAAATAAATGGGATCGTCTATAATGAAGTAAAAAGTGGCGGTCCAGAAGATTACTTGGGTCTGGTTGTTTCCAAAGGACTTCTGCCTGATACCTGTTACGCCTACAATGGTGGCGGGGATCCACGAGCTATACCGGATCTAACCTACGAGCAGCTCAGTACTTATTACCAAACTTATTATCGTCCAAGCAATAGTTATTTCTTCTGTTATGGCAATATTCCAACGAGCGATTATCTCGAATTTCTCGCCGGTAAACTGGAGGCAATTCCGAAGAGTGATACGAGCGGGTTTCTGCATCCACTCCGACCCGAAGTCACACACCCACCCAAATGGGAGTCGCCGCGGACTGTGAAAGATGTCTATCCCATTGGACCCGATGAACCTCTCACTGAAAAGACATACCTCATGCTCAATTGGCGCATTGGAGATGCAACGAATCCTGAGGATGTCGTCTTATGTCGCATCTTAAATCTTATTTTACTCGGGAACGAGGGGGCACCCCTCCGCAAGGCGATTGTTGATTCAAAACTCGGCACTGACATATATGATACATATTGGATGCAAGCCGGAGCCAATACACTGGGTCCACATACGACTTTCGATATTGGCTTGACCGGCAGTGAAGCCGATCGCGTTGATGCGTTCACAGAATTGGTTATCAATACACTAACGCAAATGGCAGACGCTGAAATTGACAAAGAGAAGGTGGAAGCGGCGTTCCAACAAGTCACTTATGACTATCAGGAAATCACGCCGAGCTTCCCGTTTCGGATGATGGAACGTGTTGTAAACACTTGGATATATGAAAAGGAGCCGACCCGCTTCTTAGAGATGGGCAAAGTCCTGTCCATTGTCCGTCAATGTTGGGAGCAAAATCCAAACGTCTTTAATGAACTGATTCGTGAGAAATTTCTTGACAACCCACATCGGTTGACGGTTGTTTACGCACCTGATCCGGAGATGCAGGCGCGTCTTGATGCGGCTGAGGATGCGCGCTTGAAAGCGGTCCGCGCACAGTTCACCGACGAGCAGATGAGAGAGATTGCTGCCGACGCTGTTGAACTTGAACATCGCAGTGGACAACCCAACTCTCCCGAAGATTTAGCGAAGTTACCGCAACTGCACGTCTCTGATCTGCCGGAAAAACCGCTGCATATCCCTACAACCGTTGAGACGGTTAAGGGGTGTCCGTTACTTCGGAATGAAGTCTTTTCCAACGGCGTGAACTATCTCACACTCAATTTGGACTTACAAGGATTATCGCAACATCTTTGGCAATATCTACCCAGGTATACGGACGCTATCACTAAATTGGGTGCCGGTGAGATGGATTACGAGCAGATGGCACGCCGTACCGCAGCAGCTACCGGTGGGTTGAGCTGTTCTCCTAACTTTGGTACCCACGCGCTTAACCCTGATCAGCCTGTATGGAATATGCAGTTTCGACTCAAGGCACTCGACGATAAAATGGAAGATGCCTTGAGGGTCTTGCACGATTTGATTTTTGCTGTGAATCCACGGGATACTGGACGACTTCGCGATGTGCTTAGTCAATCAGTAGCAGAATATCGGACGTATATTCACGGTTATCAGTGTTTAGGTATCGCAAATCGTCGGGCTGCCCGCGGACTTTCACCACACGGATACCTGTCGGAAATCGTTTCCGGAACAACTCAGTTTCGCGCGAGTGATATGTTGCTCAAGCGTTTTGATGAATCTCATGAACAGCTCAGCGATAGCATTGAGCAGATTCGCGACTTCTTGTTAGTACGGAGTCGTGTGAGTGCCAGTTTTACCGGTTCTGATGCAGCTTTTGCAACGCTCAATAGAAAATTGGCTGGCTGGATTGATAACATGCGTAGTGAGCCGATAAACCCAAAATCAACCGGGTTTAGACCTTTTGACACATATCCGCGCGAGGGATTGGCAGCTCCCATTCAGATAGCGAATTGCACACACATGATACCGGCACCGCCCTATTCACATCCGGATTCTGTGCCTTTGACCATTGGGGCACATATCTTGGGGCTTGATTACATGATGACCGAAATCCGGCTTAAAGGTAATGCTTATCTGGGAATTTTTGAATATAACCCATTTGATGCTGTGCTCTATCAAGGCTCGGGTTTTGATCCACATGTCGCCCGTTCGCTTAATGTTTTTGAACAAACCGCTCATCATGTCAATCAGGTGAAGTGGACCCAGGCAGACATTGATCGAGGAATTATCGGGGCAGCGTCAGACTACCAGAAGGCAATCCGTCCCAGTCAAGCCGCAACCGATGCGCTCACGCGTCATCTTACCGGACAAACGCGGGAAATGTTTGAAGAGAGGTATGACCAACTCCGACGCGCAACTCCCAAAGAAGTAAAACGCGCACTTCTCCACGTCCTTGAGGAAAATCGGGATAAAGCCGCTATTTGTGTCGTCGCGAGTCGTGAGAAATTAGAAGCCGAGAATCAGAAGATGACTCAGCCCCTTCAGATTGAGGATATTTTCAAGTAGAATCGTTCAACACGAAGGAAGGCAAGCTCATCCCTTGACAAGCGTCGCGTTACTCGTTATACTATTATCATGGCGGAAGATAAATTACTGGCGAGAATGAAAAACAATCCACGCGGGGACTGGCGAATTTCTCATGTTGAAACACTCGCGAAACGATACGGGTTCTGGATAAGGCGACCTGGAGGTGGAGGAAGTCATGTGACGCTACGCCATGATTCAGGGGCGAGATTGAGTGTTCCCGCCCGTCGTCCGATTAAACCCGCGTATATTCGGCAGCTCGTTCGGTTAATTGAACATCTGGAGGAGGACGAATCATGAGTGAACTGAAGTACCCATTTCTTATGAGCATATTGCCCCCTGAAGAAGGCGACAGTTATTTGAGCAAATTTCCTTCTCTACCAAAGTATCCATTTCTTATGAGCATATTGCCCCCTGAAGAAGGTGGGGGGTATTTAATCGAATTCCCGGACCTCCCCGGGTGTATGTCTGATGGGGAGACAATTGAGGAAACAATAGAGAATGGAAAAGACGCTGTTTTTTGCTGGTTAGAAACCGCGAAGGAATTTGGGGATGAAATTCCACAACCCGGCTCTGCCAAAGGATTCAGTGGACACTGGATTCAGCCTGAAGGCATACAAGCGGGGACATAACCGTTCTCCTTATTAAGATCACTTAACGAAAGTTAAAAAGTACTTGACTTTAACGCGCTTTTTCGGTATAATTAATTGTAGGTAATACTTAATAAGGAGAACTGGAAATGGAATTAACTTTTGAGAAAGATAACCTCTTGTATTCCCTACAGGTGCTACAAGGTGTAGCCAGTGGACAGAGCACTTTGCCGATTCTCGCGAATGTCCTCATCCAAGCCGCAGACGGGACAATTACGTGTGTCGCTACAGATTTAGAGATCGGCATCAAAATCAGAGTGGACGGTGTTATTCAAGAAGAAGGTGCTATCACTGTTTCAGCGAGAAAATTAGCAGATGTCGTCAAAGAATTGCCCGAAGATAAAACAATACACTTGGCAACTACAGCAAATAACCGTGTTGAAATTACCTGTGGCGATGGTGTTTACAAAATTATTGGACTCCCTGACGAAGAATTTCCACAATTACCCGCTATTGACGGTGAATCGTTAACAATTGACGGAGATACCCTCCGGGCACTGCTCCGCAGAACCGAGTTTGCTGCAGCTACAGAGGAGGTCCGCTACTTCCTAAACGGTCTCTATTTTAATTTCCTCGCAGACAGGACCGAAGTGGTTGCCACCGATTCGAGATGGCTCGCCCTCGCACACTGTGACCCGCTCAAGACCCCTGGGGATAATGATGGGTTTATCTTACCCCTTAAATCCGTTAAGGAGATTGCACGCACCTTTGCAGATGCTTCTGAGGTAACCCTCTCAATTTTTGAAAATCAGATTCTTTTTGCTGATGGGAACGCCGTTTTAACGACACGGCTTGTGGACGGAGATTATCCAAAGTATGAGAAGCTCATTCCAGAAGACACAACCGGTAGAGCCGTCGTCTCTAAGGAGAGTATGTTACCGGCTGTTCGGCGTGTCGCGTTGCTGTCGAATCCGAAAAACTATTCAATCACTTTGGATATGGAGACGGAGCAGATTACGATTTCTTCAAAAACCCCAGAATTAGGAGAAGCACATGAAACGGTTGCCGTACAGTCTTGCACCGCAACCGCACGGTTCGCGATTGATGCGCGTCTGCTCATAGACATTTTAGTGCACATCGAAACGGAATCACTCGCCATAGAATTCACGGGTGAATTTGCACCGGTCGTGATTAGACCGGTCGGAGATGAAAGGCACATCTGTCTCGTGATGCCGATGCGTTTGGAATCCTAACGGTATACTTGAGCCGTGAAATATATAGGCGAGGTCTTATGAAGATTAATTTTTTAATTCGGTAATTACCTATCTGCACGAGATAGGTGTACCCTGCCGCTGGCGAGGTTTCCTAACCTCGCCTATTTCCTTTTCGATTTTTCAAAAAAACTTGACATTCCTACCGTTTTGTGATATTATTATATAGCCCAATGCCGAGATAGCTCAGTCGGTAGAGCAGAGGACTGAAAATCCTTGTGTCGGCAGTTCGATTCTGCCTCTCGGCACTTTTTCTTTTCAATGGTAAGAGTTTGCTAAGCCGGTGTAGCTCAGGGGAAGAGCAACTGATTCGTAATCAGTAGGTCGGAGGTTCAAATCCTCTCATCGGCTTTCATTTTTTGCCAGCAACTATCGTTTCCCACTTTTTCTTATTCTTCGGCTCCCATCTCAGCGGCGACATCTTCTTCAAGCGATTTGACATTCGCTAAAACAGTTGGATGCGGTTCAATCTCATATACTTTCCGGTACATCTCCAGTGCAGCCGCCTTATCACCAAGGAAACTGGCATAAATTTCACCCATCCGTTCCAATGCCCGCACCTCTTGCGGATCGAGTTCTACAATGCGTTCGTAGACGCGAAGGGCATTTGCGTACTGACGCGTTTCAAAATCCTCACGTTCGAGCGCAGTCGCGCGGGCGAAGAGCAGGCGAACGAGATCGTCAACCACTTCGTTCATTTCCGGGTCTTTTTCATGTGCTGCTTCCAGCAAGCGGATTGCTTCTGATTCAAGGCGGTTGACCTCAGCCAAGTCTTCGTCGGTGAATTCCCGATCGAGAAATTGGTAATCCTGAAGCATTCTTGCGTATGTTCGAGAGAGTTGAAGCCGCGCGAGGATACCGATAGGTGCTTTTTCAGAGGAAATCACTCTCAACTCTGGATCGTTTTCGATGGCTTTACTATAGTATTCAGCCGCGGATTTAAGTTGCTTGCTCCCTTGATAGAGAACACCGAGGAGATAATATGTTTCGGCGTGATGCGGATCCTTGTTGAGGACTGCAAGAAATTCTTCCGTTGCTTCGCTGAGTAAGCCTTCATCTCGGAATAGTTTACCGCGTAAGAGACGGACCCCGGTATGTTCAGGCTGAATGCGTGAAGCGTGTTCAAGTCGTGCCTTGGCATCTTTCAGCCAGCTGCTGTGCGAATAGATTTCCGCGATACGGAGATTGGCGTGCAGACGGACTTCCGCACTCGATTGTGATTCGCCATTTATGGAGATGTTCTGGTCTTCTCCATCCGTTTCTAAGGCTTGCAGTGCTTGCCAATAGAAGAGCGCAGCGTCAACAAGGTCTTGCTTTTCAAAGAGAGCGTCTGCCTTTTCAATGAAAGTTGCTACCTGTGACAACGGTGGTGGTTCAGGTTCGGCACTGCCGCGCCGGATATAGAGTGCCGCAAGCACAACAAAACCGATGACAGCCAGCACTTCGGCATAAAAAAGCCAACTCCGTAAGGAGAATAGGGATTTTGTATTGAATGGCATGTTGATTCCTCTATCTTCTATAGCATTGGTAAACCAGACAAATAAACAGGTAGTTTACCCTAACCCGGTAGGTCCGGTAGGTCCGGTTTCTAACCGCACCCGCAGAATGCCACACGCGCATTCTGACGTTGATTCGCTGAATGTCTAATTAATTCTAAGGTTCACCAATGTTGTTCTCGAGGTCATTAAGAATGCTGAGCATCTCCTCTGGACCGACGAAACCTGTGAATCGCTTGAGAACTTTGCCTTCAGCGTCCATGAAAATGACGACCGGTAATCCCGGAATTTGATATTTTGCCGTCAGTGCTTCGGTCGTTTCAGAGCTCCGAGTGAAGTCGAGTTTGACGTTAACATAGTTATCAAGTTTTGCAGCGACTGCACGATCAGCATAAGTCTTGTGATCGAGTTCTTTACAAGCGACACACCAAGCGGCATAAAAGTCGAGCATTATGAGTTTGTCTTCACGTTTAGCGATTTCAAGCCCTTCGGTTTCGTCATAAATCCAATCCAGATGCGGTCCAGCGGGTTCTTGAATACCACCAACAAACATGTAGACCCCAAGGATAGCCAATAAAAGACCACACGCCTTTTGGAATTGCACACGTCGAGAGATGCCGCTGAAACGTTGTGTCAACTTACCGAGCCACAGCCCAATAAGTAGTAAACCACCGGCAACGGCAAAAAATGGCACTGAATTCTGGAGGACCTCCTGCAACGGCGGGAATACATCTTTGAGGAAGTAAAGTGCCATCGTAATAATGGCGATACCGAAAATATTTTCCAGAACATACATCCATCCGCCTGACCGTGGCAGCGCAGAAAGCAACCCGGAAAAAGTGCCTATACCGATAAAGAGGAGTCCCATTCCCAGAGCATAGGTGAACATGAGCCAGAACCCAAGAAACAGGCTTCCTGTCGTAGCGATATAAGTGAGTACGACCGCTAACGCCGGTCCCGTACAAGGCGCAGCAATCACGCCAGCAACTGTTCCCATGGCGAACGCGCCAGCAAACCCGGTACCGCCAACGGTGTTAAGACGATTCTGCACCGCATACGGCAACCGAATTTCAAAAACACCGAACATAGACAGTCCCAGAGAGACCAAAATCAGGCTGATAAATCCAACGACCCACGGGTTTGCCATGATCTGACCGAAGACGGCACCCGTTGACGCAACGGCAACGCCTAAAATTGAGTAGGTGACGACGATTCCCAGCACATATACAACGGAGAGCAGGAAAGATTTGAAAAGTCCTGCGGATTCATTAGCACCGAAGATGGAGACGGTAATTGGTATGAGCGGATAAACGCAAGGGGTCAAACTCGTCAAAATGCCACCAGCGAATACGAGTAGCAATGCGAGCCATACCCGCCCCCCGGAAAGCGCACTCGCAAGCGTGCCTTCATCACTGCCTGAACTCGGTGGTGCGCCAAATTCAATGTTGGCAAAAACGCCTTCATGCGTCCGTTGAATCGCCTCTTCTATGCCGACAATTTCAATCGGGACGGTGAAGGCAAGGGTTTCCGGTAATAGACACTGATCGTCGTTACACGCCTGATAACGGAGCTGCATATCCAGTGCCACCGGTTCAATCGGAGCATTTTGACTTAAATCGGCTTGGATACCGATCGTGATCGTATCGTGATAAACCGGTGCTTCCCCAATTGAGCCGAGTTTTAGCACCTCGCCCTTTGGATACACAGCTTCCCCGAAAGCGAGATGTGGTGTATCTGGGAAAAGGATCTCAGTGCCAATAAGCCCTTCACCCGCCGGATTGGCGTTGACATGCCAACCTTCAGCAATCTCTACGACGACAGCAATTTGGAATTGACTGCCCGGCTGTACTTTGTCAACCGAAAGGTATCCGCTTGCCGTAAGCTTTTCCACAGGCGGCTCCCTTAGGAGTCCGAAATCGGCGAGTTGTGCCTGTGTGTACGTCGGAAAAGTTATCGCACCCAGTATCAGCAGGATCCAGAATATAGACTTATGAGGTATAGAATTTTTCAGCATGCGTTCAGGTTCCTTTATTACCGTGGTTCAAGGACAACACAAGGAAGAATCATCTCTTCAAGCGAAATGCCCCCATGTTGAAAACTACCGTAGAATAGTTCTTTGTAGACATTGAACTGTTTTTCATAAACGAAATAGTAGTCCTCTTTCGCGATGATGTAGCTTCTCCCCTCCTCACTACCCGGTAAACGGTAAGTTTCGGGATCTGTGATGAGATATCCAGCATCGGTGTCGTAGGTAATATGTTTTCCTTCTTTGAACCGTAATCCAGTCGTCAGCGGTGTTTGGCTCGAAATTTTCGACGCATTCTGACAAAGGAGCGAACCGTGGTCAGATGTCAGGACAACGGTTATACCACGATCGGCTGCCATTCTGAATATTTTGTAGAGCCAAGAGTGCTGAAACCACGTCTGAACAAGGTCTCGAAATGCCGCTTCGTCCGGGATGAGCTGCCGGAGTAAATCCGCCTCATACCGTGTGTGGGTCAGCATATCCAAAAAATCAACGACGATCGCTTCCAAACTAATCCGGTCCGTGACGTTGAGCCACTGCAAATATTGGGTTTCCCCTTGCGTATCAAAAATTTTGAAATAATGCAACGGCGGTTTGAGCGCGATACCGTGTCGTTCAAATTGTAAGCGTATCAGTTCTTTTTCGTGCCGGTTAATACTCGTTTGTGCTTTATCGGGTTCTGCGTATAAATGTGGATACCGTTTGGCCAACTCAAGCGGGAACAGTCCACTAAAAATAGCGTTTCTCGCATAACGGGTAGCCGTTGGCAAGATGGAATAGTAGTAATGCGTTGTTACGTCGAACATTGGATGTAGCAGCGGCTCGATCTTCAACCAATGGTCCAACCGCATACAGTCCATAACCACAAACAGTACCTGTTTGCCAGCCTGAATTTCAGGAATAACGTATTTATAGACCACATCCACTGATAGGGGCGGCGACGCTTGATTCACAAGCCAATCGCTGTAGTTATTTTGAATGTAATTGGCGAATGCGGCGTTTGCCTCCTGCTTTTGCATTGCGTGGATAGCTTTGAGCTCGTCTACACTATGAAGCCTGTCAAGTTGGAGATCCCACTTGATGAGGTTGATGTAAGTATTGATCCAACTTTGCCAACTGTTGGTGAGATTGTGTTCTTGGGCGCCTCCGTCCGAAATGTATCCACTGTTAAAGTTTTGAACGTATGCTTGGGGTATGTACAATTCGCGCACTCTCTGCTTTTCAATGAGAAAAACGAGTGACGCTGCTAATTGTTTACATAGGACCTTTTTGCAAGCCGCGTCTGGTGGGTTAGCAGGCATTATGAAGATGTTAGTAACATCGTAAAGGCTCGCTTCTTGTCTTATTTCTTCACCATCTTTGCGGGTTAGGAGTAGAATTGGGATATGGGTATCTAAGTTTCGGATATGCGCGAGTAGATTTTCTTTTCGCGCCGGTCCATCATAATTCAATAAGACAGCATCATACCGCTGGTCTTTGAGTGCTTTAATGCCATGCGTAGCACTGTTGGCTACAGATACATCGTACCCTTGAGACTCCAAAAAGGAAACGTAAGGTTTGGGTGTTACATATATTTGCTTTTCAGAATATCCATCTTCGGTCTCAGCAGTTGCTTGCCGAACATCGGAAACCTCGTTATCAATCCACAAGATCCTCCCTCTTTTTTCTGTCATATTGTGTCTCCCGTCTTTGCAATATAGATTTGCAAATTATGTCGTACAGCGTTGTACATCTTGAGGCAACTGCACTATTGTGTGCCTAATTTTTCCGGGTGAGCGGTTGTGAATCTTCCGATGGCGCGCAGAAAAGTCCACCACGGTATTCTTATTGAGCAAAATAGAAATTAAATACTGGCAATGAACCTCCCTGGATTCAACAAACCGTCTGCATCAAATTTGGTTTTAACCTGTTTCATGAGATGAAGTGTTTTGCCGACGGGTCCCCAAACGTCAATGTACCGTTTGAGTTCAGGGGGGGCGCGCTCTATGATAAGATTCCCTTGCACCTCCAGTGCCGATTGACGCAGTGCCGTCAGCACCTCCGAGAGCGCTTGGAAATCTGTTTCCGAAACTACTGGAATGGTGAGATACAACACACCATTGCCGAGTAACGCCATCATCTGCACATTGTGCGTCCAACTCGCGCCTATAATATGCTCCGAAAACTCAGCGATGTCGGTTCGTTTCAAGTTTACTTTGACGACGACTCTCTCAGTGTTACCGTTATTTGCTGAAAATTCCTGAATGGTCTCTTGAATGTGTTGCTGTGGTTCATCTTCTATGGTTGTCACACCCTTACCGCCATTTTGTTCCATAATTCCTCGGCTTTGCGCCGACTGCCACGCCACGGTTTCAGGGTCCCCGCCGAAGCCGGCCACCAACATGAATTTCCCTTGTCCGGGAGTTTCCGGGTGCCTCGGATCGAAATTAATGAATAGATTTACGAACATCGGGAGCGTCTGTGAACTAACAATGTTCAAACCTGTATTGACAGCGTTTTGAATGTCCTGAAATTCTGTTGTGACTATTGCTTGTCGGGTCGGTATCGGCGATAATTTGAGTGCAACTTCGGTGATAATACCCAGTGTTCCGAAGGCACCTATATAGAGTTTGTTGAGATCATATCCGGCGACATTTTTTACGACTTTCCCACCGCTTTTGACGACAGTGCCATCGGCGTGAACAACTCGCATGCCCAACACCTGATTTCGGGCTGTTCCGTGTCGAAGGCGGAATGCGCTACTCGTATTTGTTGCAACAATCCCACCAATGGTACATCGTTCCGCATAAGGTGGGTTGAGTGCCAAAAACTGCCGATGTTTTGCCAACTCCTTTTGGAGGGCTGCCAAGCGGATACCCGCTTCCACGGTTACGGTTAAATCTGCTGGTTCATACTCGATAACGCTGTTCAGGTGTATTGTTGATAGGACTATATCTACTTTCTTTGAGAGATTTCCTATGCCGAGTTTCGTGCCTGCACCCGCAGGGATAACCGACAAATCCTGTTTTGCCGCAAATTGAAGGATATCCTGTATCTCTTGGACAGATGTTGGCAGGACAACTGCCTTCGGAGGGCATCCGTCAATGATATAAGACGCGGATTCTGCCTCTGGCAGGACACCTGAGTTTCCAACAATCTGCTTAAGTTCAGCGTGCAAAGCACGTGAATTTTCCATGCGCTTTCTTTCTCCTAAACCGGCCTCACTGCGTCGTGTTCCAGACCGAGTTTCGCATAAGATTCAGCGGTCGGGAATATCTTACCTGGATTGCAGAGCCCAGTCGGGTTAAAGATGCTTTTGACCGTTGCCATTATTTGCAAATCTGCAGGACTGAAAATCAGGGGCATGTAGTCCATCTTCTCAACACCGATGCCGTGTTCTCCAGTGATTGTGCCACCGACTTCAGCGCATACCGTCAAGATTTCCTTGTTGACGTGTTCTACACGTTCGCATTGGTCAGCGTCGCGTTCGTTAAAGAGAACGATCGGGTGGATGTTACCGTCACCGGCATGAAATACGTTGGCAATCGGAATCTGATATTTTTCGGAGATTTCGGAGATACGGCGCAGGACCTTCGGCAGCGTCGTCCTCGGAACGACTCCATCTTGCGTGATATAGTTCGGTGCGAGCCGTCCGAATGAACCGAACGCACTTTTCCGTGCCTTCCAGAGTTCCTGCCGTTCTGTCTCATTTTTGGCGTAACTCACATCCCGGGCGTTGTTCTGTTTGAAAATCTCTAAAATCTGTGCTGTCTGGTTCTGCATACCTGCTTCAATGCCGTCGAGTTCCACAATCAAGATGGCTTCAGCATCAAGTGGAAAACCGAAGTGGAATGCCTCTTCTAACGCGCGAATCACGAGACTGTCCATCATTTCGAGCGCAGCGGGAATAATGCCTTCACCAATGATCGTTGAGACTGCGTTGGAGGCGTCGTCCATCGTTTCAAAAACTGCGAGCGCAGTCTGATACGCTTGCGGATTACGGGTGAGACGGACAACGGCTTTCGTCACTATCCCGAATGTACCTTCGGAGCCGATCATCACACCCCGGAGATCGTAGCCGATTGTATCTTCGACACTGCCACCGAGTTCAACAATCTCGCCATCGGGTAAAACGACTTCCAGTTCAAGCACATGGTCGGATGTGACACCGTATTTCAAGGTATGCGGTCCACCAGAATTTTCGGCGATATTGCCACCGATTGTGCATGCCTTTTGGCTTGACGGGTCTGGCGCGTAATGATAACCCTTGTTTTGAACCGCCTGCGTTAGCAACAGATTAACGACACCGGGTTCAATCACGGCTCGTTCGTTTTCAAGATCTATCTCTAAAATACGATCCATGCGATTGAGGGCAATAATGATCCCACCTTGAACAGAGAGCATACCACCACTCAAACCTGTGCCGCCCCCGCGCGCGATAAACGGTACACCGTATCTATTCGCCAACTTCACGATATCCGACACCTGTTCTGCTGTATCTGCGAAGACAACGATATCCGGCATCGCCTTAAAAGACGGCGCCGCATCACATTCATATACCGATAAAGCCGTCGGATCCGTTAGAACATTTTTAGGACCCAAAAGCGTAGAGAGGTCGGCAACAATTTGTTCTTTTTGATCCATAGTTTATATCCCTCCGCAAGGTAATTTTAATTATTACATTTAGTTTACCACATTTCTGCTTGTATGTCCAATTAGAAATACAGTGTAGGGCAGTGGCATTCAATTCCTTGGTAGGAGGGATTTCCAAATCCCGACTTCTGACCGCTGAGGGTGAAGCGAAGCAGAATGCCCCAACTGCTGATAGCCATTCTGTAGGAGGGATTTCCAAATCCCGACTTCTGACCTCACCTTGAATTCTTTGTTTGTTAGAGGGTTGGGCAATGTGTTATAATTATAAAATCTGATACAATTTGCCAAAATTCACTTATGGAGGGACAAAAATGCGAAAATTGATCTTAGTTTTAGGGGTTATCTGTTCTGTTGTTTGGACACTACCACAATTCTGCGCTGCTGCAATTGATCCTGAAACAGCAGTCGGTGTCTGGCTCTTTGATGAAGGTGCCGGTAAAACAACCAAAGATGCTTCGGAATTCGGACATGATGGCACAATCAATGGTGCCAAGTGGAAAGACGGAAAAATCGGCAAAGGGCTCGAGTTTGATGGCGCGCAGTGGGTGTCAATTGACTCAACACCGGAACTGCAGCTCGGTGACGAACTCACGATGATGGCGTGGTTTTATGCTACCGATATTTCTACTTGGAGACAACTCATTGCGAAGAGTAACGAATATCTCTTACGCATTGATCCGCCGCAGGAAGGCAATAGAATGTCCGCATTCGTCAAACCGGGTGGAAGTTGGGAACCGAGAGCCTCCTCACGCGTTCCTGATGAGAAAACATGGATCCATTTTGCTGCGACTTACGACATCAACGAGAAGACTGAACAACTCGTGGTATATGTCAACGGTGTGAAAGCCGGTGTGAGCACACGTCCCGGGAAAACCGCTGTTACAGCAAATCCCGTCGAGATTGGTAAATGGGGCGGTGGTTCATACTTCGTCGGTATCATTGACGAAGCCGCCATTTTCAATACGGTTCTCAGTGAAGACGATCTGGCAACGATTGTGGAACACGGATTAGCAAAAGCACTCGGTGGATTGGATGTTGAACCGTTAGATAAACTGGCGGTGACATGGGGTGCCCTCAAAGCAAATCGGTAATTTGGGATTTCCTTGTGGTGATGCCTGATTCTATGCTATAATAACCCAAGTTGCTACTCACAAGACTTTGGGTATCATGCTACAAACATGACAACGTTACAATAGCAAACATTAGGGAGGTTTGGCTATGAAAACGTCTATGATTCTGGTATGCGGAGCCCTTATGTTCGTCTTCATCATAGGAGTGTCTGCGGGGGTATGGACAGACCCGTTTGATGGTGATGAACCCGTTGAAGGCTGGGAATTCCGGGACTATCGCGACAAGGTTACAACCTTTGAAGTCAAAGACGGCTTCTTACAGATGACCAATCCAAACGGTGGGTGGGGGCATACAACCCCTGACAAACCGATGCTTGAACGGGAAATCCCCAAAAGTGCCGCGAAAAATATAACAGTGAGCGGGATTTTCTCTACTGAACCCGATACACCTGCGGATTCGTGGATCGGTATTTTCCTTTACAGTGACGATGACATGAACTACGCCTGTTTACTGTTTGGTGGCGAAGCCAATCAACCGCAGAAAACGCTCATCGGTAGTATGGTTGAAGCCAATTGGCAAGACAAAGGACACTTCCAGACCGGTTTTGATGTTCCGCTTCACCTCAAAATCGTCAAAGAGGACGATCTCTTCTCGGGTTATTATCGAGAGAGCGAAAAAGATGAATGGGAACTCTCTGGAGACAAGACGTGGAACCATAAGTTTGATGTCGAACGCGTCGGGATCGGTTTCATGAACAGTTGGGGTGGCAAAACGGTTACCTTTCTTGTCGATACACTTTCTATTGAGGGCGAAGGTATTGAGCCTTTGGCAGTTGATCCAACGGGTAAATTGACGGCAACATGGGGTGCCCTTAAAACGGCTCGATAATCTCCAGTCAACAGGATGAAGTCTCTTGTGTTCTCGATTCTTTTCGGGAAAAAAAGAAATTCATTCGGCAGATTGGCAAATTTAAAATGGGGTAGTGCTCGCACTACCCCAATAACATCATCTTAAGACGCAAATGTACCAAAAACAACCTTTTCAAGCCATTCAGGTTCTAAAAGAAAATAAGGAGAAATTCTACTGCTATGTCCATTCCTAAGATATCCGTGAATAATCCTGTTTTGGCAAATATGCTGATGATTATCATCATCGCTTTTGGGGTGTATGCATGGATAAACCTACCCCGCGAACTCACACCAGAAATCGCCTTACAGAGTGCGACGGTGACAACACTCTATCCGGGTGCTTCCCCCGAAGAGGTTGAAAAACTCGTCACCGCCCCCATTGAAGACGCTATCGAGGAAAACGTTAGCAAAATCAATCTCCTGTTCTCTACCTCTTCAGAGGGGCGGTCCGTCATCTCTATCGACTTTGAGGAAATGAGTGACCGAGATTACGACAAGGAGGTTGAAAATCTTCGCACCGCTGTTGAGGGTGTGAATGACTTGCCAGAGGAGATTTTGGACGATCCAAGGGTCGAAGAACTCGATATCTCCTCCGGTTTCCCTATGCTAACAATTGTTGTTAGCGGAGATATTTCCGAAAGGCAGATGCGGGATATTGCTGAGAATCTCAAAGATGAGATATTGGATATTAAAAACATCGCATCTGTCCGGATAGCAGGACTCCGTGAAAGAGAAATCTGGGTTGAGATGGATCCAGATCGGTTGAAAGCCTATCAAATCCCGATTGCGGGCGTTGTTGCTGCGCTTGGTGCCAGCAACTTGAACCTGCCCGCAGGCACGATGGAACTCGGTAATACCGAGTTCATGGTGCGAACAATGGGTGAATTTGCGAGTCCAGATACGATTGGTGAAACTATCATTGCTGTTCAACCGACAGGTACACCGCTGCGCCTAAAGGATGTCGCAACCGTTTCGGATACCTATGAAGAGGCGAGGACGCTCTCACGAATTAGCGGAGAACCCTCTATCAGCTTAAGTGTACAAAAAAAGACGGAAGGCAACACAATTGCCTTGGTTGCTGAACTCCGGGAGTTGGTTGAAAAACGGAGCGGCGACCTCCCTGAAGGTGCTGAACTAACGGCGGTTAACGACTATTCGGTTATCCTCAAAGAACGTTTGGGGATTCTTGAAACGAATGCGCTTTTCGGGTTAATACTCGTTGTCTTGATGCTCCTCCTCTTTATCGGCTGGCGCAACGCTATGTTCGCTGCGCTCGGAATACCGGTAGCCTTTATGGCGACCTTTTGGTTCATGTCTATAGGTGGCTACTCACTCAGCGGTGTTTCTTTGTTCGGACTTATTTTGGTCGTAGGGATTGTTGTAGATGACGCGATTGTTGTTGTAGAAAATATCTATCGCCACATTGAGACGGGGGCATCTCCGAAAGTTGCTGCGATTCGCGGTGCTGAGGAGGTGGGTTGGCCAGTTGTGGCGGCGAGTTTGACGACGATCTGTGCGTTTGGTCCGTTGATGTTCATGTCTGGTGTTCCTGGTCAATTTATGCGGGTCGTGCCGATTATGGCGATCCTCGTTCTGGTGGCTTCGCTCTTTGAGGTGTTCGTCATTTTACCTGCGCACGTCTCCGAATGGGGAAGACCCAAACCCAGGACAGGGCGCAGCAGACTTGAACCGCTCCGAACTCGATCTCGGAATACTTTTGCCTTAACTGCCTACATCGTCGGCTTTTTGGCATGGTTCGGTACGGTTTTTGACCTCATCCGAAACCGATATGTGAGAGTCCTGAAGAAAACGATACGATACCGATATGCGTTTGTCGGATGTGTTCTCTTGATCGGCTCGGTTGTGTGTGTGAGCGCGTTCGTGATACTTGACAAGGAACTCTTCCCCGGAGAAGATTTCCCACAATTCTATGTCAAAGCCGAAATGCCGCCCTCCTATGGTATCCAAGAGACGACTAACGTGATCGCTCAGATTGAAGAAGCCGCCAAAACGCTTCCATCGAGTGAAGTCGCTGCAATCGTCAGCAACGTTGGGTTACACACGCCGACCGGTGCTATAATGGAAGGTGTTACCTATGGATCCAATTTCGGAGAAGTTATTGTTGAACTCACACCGAAACAGGAGCGCACTCGAGGTGTGGATGACATCATCGCGGAACTGCGGGCGAAAACCACAACGATTAGTGGTATAGAAGAGTTGAATTTCATTACACAGGAAGGCGGCCCACCCCAAGGGGAAGATGTTGAAGTCAAGGTGAAGGGCGCGAGATTTGACCAACTTACAGGACTCGCTGATACCCTTAAAGCATCGCTCACGCAGATGGACGGTGTCTACGACATCCGAGATGACTTTCGCACGGGTAAATCCGAACTCCGTATCTATCTGAAACCGGAGAAAGCGCATCAATACGGGTTAACCACATTCCAAGTTGCGCAAACGGTGCGGACTGCTATTGAAGGTGCTAAAGCTACAACGTATCGTGAAGCCGACGAGGCGATTGATGTCATCGTCAAATACGAGGAAGGGACGCTCGGAAACTTGGCTGAACTGAATAATCTGTTGATTGCAACACCCAGCGGGGCTATCGTTCCGCTCAAGGATGTCGCCGATATTACAGAGGAAAAAGGGTACTCTGATATCCGTCGGTTTGACGGTGAACGGGCGATTACGGTTTATGCGTCAGTGGATAGGGCAAAAACGACCCCTTTTGCGGCAACTCAGGCATTAATCGGGACATTCGCCGATGTTGGATCCTTGTATCCGGGATACCAACTCGATTTTCGAGGGCTTTTCGATGAGATTATAGAGTCCTTTTCCGAGTTGTGGAAACTGTTCATCGTCGGGCTGTTGTTGATCTATGTCGTGTTAGGCGCGCAATTTAAATCGTTTCTACAGCCGATTATCATTATGCTTGCCGTTCCATTCGGGATGATAGGCGCGATGGTTGGGTTGTTCCTTGCCAATGCAACGCTTAGCATGGTCGCTATGTTTGGTATCGTCGCACTTTCAGGGATTGTGGTGAATGATTCGATTGTCCTTATCGACTTCATCAACAAGTACCGCGAGCGCGGTTATAATAAATGGTATGCGATCCTAAAGGGCGGGAGTATCCGATTGCGTCCGATCATTCTCACGTCTCTAACGACGATTTTCGGACTCATTCCGATGGCAATCGGTTTAGGCGGCAAATCACCGATCTGGATGCCGATGGCGTATACAATTATCTTTGGGCTTGCGCTTGCAACCACAATGACGCTGTTTGTGATGCCTGCCCTATACGCAATTGTAACAGATCTGCGAGGGGTCTTCCTAAAAAATCCAGAGGAACGCTTCCAAACCGTTTCAGACGAAAACCTATTGGGTGTTGCGGTCCCAGCTGACGACTAAATCGAGCGATAGAGCGAGGCACGCAGCCTCGCTCTCTATAAAAGTGCCTCTTGTGAAACGGAAACTCCGCAATCTATACACGAAGTGCTCAGCATCTCACACCGTAAAATCCTACCACCATGTCTATCCCCAAGATGTCCGTAAATAATCCCGTTTTAGCGAATCTCCTGATGGTTATCATCATCGTTTTTGGGGTGTACGCATGGATAAACCTACCACGGGAGCTCACACCAGAAGTCTCAGTACAGAGCGCAGTTGTAACAACGCTATATCCAGGAGCATCCCCAGAAGAAGTTGAAAAGCTTGTCACTGCTCCTATTGAAGACGCAATTGAAGAGAACGTCAACAAAGTTAACCTATTGTTTTCCACCTCTTCAGAGGGGCGTTCTGTTATCTTTGTCGATTTTGAGGAGATAAGCGATCGGGATTTTGACAAGGAACTTGAAAATCTACGCACGGTTGTTGAACAGGTAAATGAGTTGCCAGAGGAAATTTTAGATGATCCGAGGGCCGAAGAATTTGATGTCTCATTTGGTTTCCCTATTGTGACGATTGTTGTAGGTGGAAATATTGCGGAAACGCAAATGCGGGATATTGCTGAAAATCTCAAAGATGAAATCTCGGACATCAAAAACATCGCCTCTGTCCGAATGGCAGGTCTCCGTGAGAGGGAAATATGGATTGAGGTGAACCCGGATCGATTGAAGGCATATCAACTCCCAATTTCAGCGGTCATTACCGCGCTGGGAACAAACAACTTGAATCTCCCCGCCGGCACAATGGAACTGGGAGGCACAGAATTCATGGTCCGAACGATGGGAGAATTCACCGATTTGGACACTATTGGCGAAACTCTCATCACTGTTCAGCCGATAGGTCCGCTGCTCCGTCTGAAAGATGTTGCAGCGATCTCTGACACCTACGAGGAGGTGCGAACGCTATCGCGAATTGATGGACAACCTTCGATTAGCCTGAGTGTGCAAAAGAAGACGGAGGGAAACACAATTGCATTAGTTACTAAACTTCGAGAATTAGTCGACAATCGGAGAGCGAATCTCCCTGAAGGTGCTGAGTTGACGGTTGTTAATGACTATTCCGTTGTTCTCAAAGAACGATTGGGAATTCTTGAAACGAACGCATTCTTCGGGTTGGTACTTGTTGTGCTAATGCTTCTTCTTTTTATTGGATGGCGGAATGCCCTATTTGCGGCACTCGGTATACCTGTTGCGTTTATGGCAACGTTTTGGTTTATGTCCATCGCTGATTATACACTCAGCGGTGTCTCCCTGTTTGGGCTTATTTTGGTAGTAGGGATTGTTGTAGATGATGCGATTGTTGTCATAGAGAACATCTACCGGCATATTGAGGCGGGTGAATCACCGAAAGTTGCCGCCATTCGTGGTGCGGAAGAAGTCGGTTGGCCCGTTGTAGCAGCAAGTTTGACGACCATCTGTGCTTTTGGACCGTTGATGTTTATGTCTGGTGTTACCGGACAGTTTATGCGGGTCGTGCCGGTTATGGCGATTCTGGTGTTGATAGCATCTCTTTTTGAAGTTTTCGTCATTTTACCAGCACACGTCGCTGAATGGGGAAGAACCGAAATTCGCACAGGACGCAGCAGGCTTGAAAATCTCCGAACTCGGTCGCCGAGGGGTTTCACCCTCGGTGTCCACATTGTCGGCTTTTTCGTGTGGTTTGCCATGTTTTTTGAATTAATTCGGAACCGATATGTTAGAATCCTGAAAATTACCATTCGACACCGATATGCGTTTGTAGGTAGTGTCCTCTTCTTTGGATTGCTTGCATGTATCGGGGCATTTTTTGTTCTTGACAGGGAACTCTTCCCTGGTGAAGAGTTCCCACAATTTTATGTCCAAGCCGAGATGCCTCCTTCCTACGGAATACAGGAAACAACAGAAGTAATTGTCCAAATTGAAGAGATGGCTAAAGGACTTCCATCAACTGAAGTTGACGCGGTCGTCAGCAATGTCGGTTTACACACATTTATGTCAGGTTTGGTAAGAAGAAGTGTTACCTACGGCGCAAATTTAGGAGAGGTCATCGTCGAGCTCACTCCAAAGCAAGAACGCTCCCGAAGTGTGGATGAGATCATCGCAGAACTACGGACGAAAACCGCCGCAATTAGTGGAATTGAGCGACTGGGTTTCGTCACACAAGACGGGGGTGCACCACAAGTAGCAGATGTGAGCGTCAAAGTAAAAGGACCTATATTTGAGAATTTGACTGAACTCGCTGGCGTTCTTAAAACAGCCCTATCTCAGATAGATGGCGTTTACGATATCCGAGATGACTTCAGCATCGGGAAATCTGAACTGCACATCTACTTGAATCAGGAGAAAGCATATCAATATGGATTAACCACGTTTCAGGTTGCACAAACCATTCGGACAGCGATTGACGGGGCTAAAGCGACAACCTATCGTGAAGCAGACGAGGCGATTAATGTCATCGTCAAATATGAGGAGGACACACTTACAAATCTTGCTGAACTTAATACCCTCTTGATTGCAACACCCACCCGTGCTATTGTTCCACTCAAGGATGTTGCGGATGTCGTGGTGGAAAAGGGATACACGGATGTCCAGCGATTCGATGGTGAACGGGCAATTACGGTTTATGCCTCGGTCGATAGAGAAAAGACGACTGCCTTTAAAGTGAATCAATCCCTCATCAGCGCATTTGCTGATATAGAATCTTTGTATCCGGGATACCAACTCGATTTTCGAGGGGTTTTTGATGAAATTACAGAATCCTTTTCCGAGTTGTGGAAGTTGTTCATTGTTGGGCTGTTACTCATCTATGTCGTATTGGGTGCGCAATTCAAATCCTTTATACAACCGATTATCATTATGTTTGCTGTGCCGTTCGGAATGATAGGAGCGATGATTGGTCTCCTCCTTTCCAATGCGACGCTTAGTATCGTCGCAATGTTTGGCATTGTGGCACTCTCTGGGATTGTGGTGAACGATTCGATTGTGTTGATTGATTTCATTAACAAACATCGGGAACGTGGACACAATAAATGGTATGCGATTCTAAAAGGGAGTAGCATCCGACTACGTCCGATTATTCTCACTTCTCTGACGACAATTATTGGTCTCATTCCAATGGCAATCGGTTTAGGCGGCAAATCACCGATCTGGATGCCGATGGCGTATACGATCATTTTCGGACTCGCGTTTGCAACCTTGATGACGTTATTCGTAATGCCAGCACTGTATGCCATCACAACGGATCTGCGAGGGGTCTTCTTGAAAAATCCAGAGGAACGCTTCCGCTCTGTTTCCGATGAAGAGCTGCTTGCAACCGCAGCTGATGATTAACCAGACAAGTTAGGTTCACCTGCAGCAAAAACTACTCCAAGTGTAGCGCAAACTGTTAGTTTGCGTAGGAACATGGCACAAACTAACAGTTTATGCTACAATACACTTCTGTTTCTGGTGCTTGTGTACTGCGTCTGAATACAACCCTTAACACATAGGGAATATTTAAGTCGAACTCACGATAGAAAAAGATAGGAATATTGATATGAAAATCACCTTTATCGGTGTTGGTGGCATCACCAGAAGTTACCGCCAAAGCCTCAACCAACTTGAACGTCCGATTGCAGCCGTCTGCGATATAAACGCTGAACGCGTCGCAGCCATCGCTGCCGAAGAAAATACAACAGCATACACCGACCACGGTGAAATGCTACAGAAAGAAAAGCCGGATGTCGTATTCATCTGTATTCCACCGGGAGCACATACCACTCAAGTTGCCGATGCAGCAGCATCCGGTGCTGCCCTCTTTGTTGCCAAACCTGTTGCACAGGACTTAGACACAGCGCAACGCACCCGTGAAGCAATTGATACGGCTGGTGTCCTGAGTCAGGTCGGCTATATGGCACGATATAGCGATATTACAGCAAGAGCGAAGGAATTAGTCGGGAATCAGAAACTTGCCATGGGAATTGGACGGTTTCTCACAAGGATGGGTGTGAACCACCCGTGGTGGGGAAAATACGAGGTATCGCGGGGACAAATGGTAGAACAGACGACCCATGTTTTTGACCTCATCCGTTACTTCCTTGGCGATGTGACGAGTGTTCAGGCTTACGGTATCAAGGGAGTTTCCGAGGGTATCGCCGACTTCGAGGAGTGTACCGTTTGCAACATGCAGTTTGAAAGCGGGGCAGTCGGGAGCATCACCAGCACGTGTGTCGCCCGCGCACACGACAACTTCGCAACCGAATTGGTAGGCGATGCCGTTTATCTCAAACTCACACACGATCTCGGATTGCGGGGTCAGATTGGCGATGAAACGATTGACTATACCGGTTCGGAAGCCGGATACTTCCGACAGGTTGAGCAGTTCATCAATGCAGTTGAAGCGAACGATCAAGGATTGGTGCTTTCCTCTTACGCCGATGCCGTCAAATCCCTTGCCGTCACACTCGCAGCGAATCGTTCATTGGAAACGGGACAGGTTGAGCAGGTAGTGGAATAAACAGGAGAGTTAAAGAAAGCGCGCCTACCTGATTGTAAGGCGCGCCTACCCTACACAGGTTAGAAAAATGTCAAATAAGGCTTATCGTTTATCTCCCGCCATAGCAGCACAGCAAGTTCACGTGCATGATAATCTCCCCACATAGATGCCTCCCCACACGGAATTTTCCTGCCTTCCGGCACATAATCCCACCCATTCGGACGGTGGTACACCGAATGCAATAGCAATCCTTGATGCGTTTCAGATTCAGACAGGTAGGGTTCAGCGAAAAGCGTCTTGGCTACCGTTAGACCGGCTTGGTAATAGGAATTTCCTGCGTCCGATTCACCGTGCTTTTTCAGATAGTTACCGAGTCGAATTAACCCTTGCGCAGCAATCGCCGCTGCAGAACTATCCACCGGTTCAAGATCGTTGTATGGATCCGAAGGCACAGCCAAATAATCACCGAGTTCTGCTAAACCGGGGGCACCGGTATCCCAATACGGAATTCCATCTTGGGCGGTGTTTTCAATATAGAAATCCGCAGTGGCTGCCGCGGCTTTACGCATGTGTGCCGTTGCGAGTGTGTATCCACCGTAAGGTTCGAGGTCATCTTCGGAGAGTGTGTCGAAAAACTCAAGCTGCTCGGCGTAACCTGTGATGATCCACGCCAACCCGCGGGTCCAGGTCGTAAAGGGTGAATATCCCTGTTGCGTACTCGGACAGCGGTAGTTTCCGTCGTTCGTATTGAAAATAGATTCATGCACAACCCGCCCACGTAGGTCAAAGGCATCACGCCCTTCACCGTAGTAGACATTATAGGCTGCCGTCGTCTGGGAGTGCTGGAGTAGACGTTCCATCAGGCTAATAGCAGCATCACCTTCACCCATCAACACTGCACCGAGCGTATGCCCAAGCCCTAAAGCCCGTAGAGAGCGGATCGTGTCTGAGAAGAGCGAATGCGGTCCATTGAAAGAGGCGATATACCCGGTGCCATCTTTAATCCGTGTCCAACGACTCGCTTGCACAGCAGCGGAGGCTTTCAGCGCGAGTTCATAGAAATCCATCTCGCTATCGTTCCACGGAATCACACCTTCCCGCATCAGTCTGCGGAGGTTCCCGTAGGTCGAGACGTTGTTGAACCCGTGGTCATGCACACCGATGTGTGTGACGTGCGGTGCCATCTTTTCAACCGTGTTCCGTCTGCCGATTTCAAGGAACTGCTCATCACCGGTAGCGTCGAATTGAAGAATAGCCGAGCCGAATTGGAAGCCTTGTGTCCATTCGGTCCAACCGCGGGTTGTATAGGTGCCAGCAACGGTGAAGACCGGGGTGCCTTTTTCAGGGGGCCACGTGTCCTCAATGGCTAAAATCTTTTGACCTGAGCATTCAAAAAGTCTCTCAATTTGAGGTTTCAGGTCGGCAATACGCAAGGAATTGTTTATCTGCATTTTACTATAGTTGCCTCCTCGTAGGGGCGGGGTTACCCTGCTCCTACGACTTATGATGCGTTTTCGAGATCAGTATCTTTATACCGTTCACATATCACTTCGATGAGATTGGTTGTCGATTTACCGGGAACGTTCAAACCGACGATCACCTTACCACCGTGTGCTTCGACGACTTCTCTTTCAACCAGCTCCTCCAGTTTGTAATCGCCACCTTTGACGTGGATATTCGGTTTGAGTTCGGCAAGTAGATTGATGGGTGTTAATTCTGGAAAGATAACGACGTAACTGACGCACGCCAATCCAGCGAGCATCTCCGCGCGTTCCGATTCAGGAACCAGTGGACGATTTTCACCTTTCAGCTCCCGCACCGAGCTATCACTATTAACTGCGACGACGAGCAGATCCCCAAGTTGGCGCGCTGCTTGCAGGTATCGGAGATGCCCTAAGTGCAGGACATCAAAACAACCGTTCGTTGTAACAACGACAGTCCCATCTGCTTTCGCTTCTTGGAGGATAGATGCGAGTTGACTGCGGTCATGGATTTTTTGGCTTGACATATTTTTAGTTTTTCAAGTTGGGTGTTGCGTCTGTTGTTTGCAACGGTCTAAAATTGGCAGAAAACTTACTTCAGGTTACGAAAAGTCTATTAACGATTAGAATACTGCAAGGACAACGGACGCAGCAGCTCAGATTTAATCGTTAAAAAGATAGTTTAGCACGCTTCCGACCCTTTGGCAAGTTTTTCCGTATTGCACGATTGCCGACTTTTTGCTATAATGACACAGGTTGCGTAGGCGAAACATTATTTGCGTTAGGAGAGCAGAGATGACAGAGAAGAAAAAATATACACATAATAGGCTACCTATTTGCACGCTCGGCGCAGATGGACACGGGAAGACGACGTTGACGGCGGCAATGGCGAAAGTCATCGCGAGAATCGGGGCGATTCACACAGAAGGAGACAGCGTTTTTGAGGCACAGTCCCTGACGCATCATCCCATTCGAGAAGGCGTTGGTATCACCTACCGTGCGATTGCCTATGAAACCAGCGGCAAATTTTATACGCAAATCGACTGCGAGATGTCCTCAGATATTGTTAAGATGTTGATCAGCGGTTCACCGAGAATTCAGGGGGCGATTTGGGTAGTGAATGCTGTTGAGGGCGTTACATCGGACTCCGAGGCACATCTCCAACTCGCCTCTCGGCTTCATCTCCCAACAGTGCTGCCCTTCCTTAATACAATCGGTATTTCTGAGGACGATGAACTCTTAGACATCTGCAAACAAGAGATGCACGAACTCTTAAATGCGTATGGAGAAAGGACAACACCCATAATCGTCGGTGACGCTCGCAAGGCGTTGGACTACAGAGGGAATCAGATTACCTCTTCCCAATGGCAACCGATTGTGGATTTGATTGTTACTATGAACAGCACAATGCCTGCACCCGTGAATACCGAACGCTTACCGCTCATTATGCCAATTTATGAGATTACTGAGGCGGCGAAAGAGAGCGTGTCCGTGCGTGGTGAAATTATACAGGGACAACTCGCTGTCGGACAGGCAGTAGATATTGTCGGTAAGGGGGATAGGATCAAGACACGGGTTGTCGGTATAAAAGCGCGTGAAGTGTCTGTCGAATCTGAACCCGATTGGCTGTCTGTAGGACAAGTACTTTGCACACCCAAGACTCTCAAATCACATACCGAATTTACAGCACTCATCTATCTGTTGACGTTTGAAGAGAGCGGCACACATATTCCGCTCATTGAAAATGATAGACCGGATATCTGCCTGTGGGGTGTTGATATGCCTGCACATCTACACCTTCCCCCCGACCTTTCCCTTGTTACATCGGGGACTTATGCCCAGGTCAGTCTTGTGCTTGACCTTCCGTTGGTAATGGAGATCGGCACTCGGTTTGAGGTAAAGAAGATGGGAACCCGGATCGGGTTTGGTGTTGTGACAAGCGTCGCGTAGTTTCTTTTCTGCCGGTTTATGTGGCAGGTTTCAGTCCATTTTTCGCTGATCAGTGAACCGCTTTGACTTCAGCTCATATCTCGGTAGGGTTCCGAGTGGCACCGATTTTACATCGGCGCGCAAACCTAAAGCATCTCGGATAGCCGTTGTTACGGCGGTGACAGTGTCGGTAGGGTTTGGATTTGTAGACTCAACCTGAATTTCGAGTTCATCGAACGTCTCTGTGCTGTAGGCACGGACAGTGAATTCCTGAACCTCTGGCAGCTTGAGGATAATGTTTTCGATCGTGGCAGGATACACATTCAGACCGCGAATGATGAGTGCATCATCAAGTCTGCCAGTAACGCCACCATCAAGAATACGGCTCTCTCTCCCACATTCACAAGGTCCTGATTTGAGTTTAACATAGTCGCCTGTCCGATAACGAATGACCGGCATACCGATGCGTCCTAAATTGGTGATGACTAATTCACCAGCGTCTGCCGGACGACCGGTTTCTGGATCAAGCACTTCACAAATAAATTCATTTTCGTTGAGATGGATACCTGCCTGGGGTTTACACATAACACCCCACGCACCGACCTCCGTTGCGCCAGCGTGATCGTACGCACGCGCACCCCAAGCGTTTTCGATCCTTTTTTTCGTCGCAGGTAGACTGGCGCCGGGTTCACCCGCATGGATGGTCACTCGGACGGAAGATTCTTCGCTGAGATTAACACCCTCTTGTGCTGCGACTTCGGCGAGCCGCAATGCGTAAGTCGGTGTGCAGATGAGCACCGTTACCCCGTTACTGAGAATAGCGCGGATGCGCTGCTCAGAGGTAAAACCACCATTTGCAATTGTAAGCGCGCCGAGTTGTTGCGCACCGTGGTAGGCACTCCAGAAACCGATAAAGGGACCAAACGAAAAAGCAGGCATGAGGCGATCAGCCGATGTCACACCTGCAGCCTCGTAAATTTCTCGCCAGCATTTACCCCACCAGTCCCACGATTCTGCTGTATCTAACCATCGTAAAGGTGATCCGGTTGTGCCTGATGTCCGATGCAAACAGGTGTATTGATCCAGTGGGAAAGTTAGGTTTGTGCCATAAGGCGGGTGTGACACCTGATCCGTGCTGAGTTCTGCTTTTGTTGTGAAGGGTAACTGCCGGTAATCATTCAGTGTTTGTACGTCGTTTGGATGTGTAATCCCAGCATTAGTAAGTTTTTGTTGATAGAAGGCGTTTGTCTCTAACACCAAGGTAAGCATCTCGCGCAGGCGGTGTAATTGTGTATGTGTATCCATAGTCTTAAGTTTAGTTAGTGGAGATGGTGAAGATTAGAAATAGTTGAGGCGTTGCGTTGCTTACGGACCTCGGCGAATTCTAACCCTTCCGGGTGAGATAACACTAAAGGCTTCCAGTAATTCATTCTCGTAATTTGCAAAGACTGCTGAGACACTGGTTAATTTTGCTTGTGGAGACAAACCGGATAGACGAATAAGCACTACACCCATGTGCACGAGTCCTTGGCGAAAAACGAGTTCACCAAAGTCTTTATCTTCTGTGAGCAATAGAGCTCGGTTTTGATTGGCTTGATGCAGCACGGTTTCGTCGTCAATACTCGGAGCAAATTCGGCGATGTATAGTACATTATGACCGTTTTGTCGAAGTTCAGTCACAATTGATTTGTCAACGCTTTCGTCCGCAAGTAGGTTCATTGTCTTCTTTCAACGATTGGATAAACAACATCAGCACGGAGTGCTTGAGATGCGAAGTGGAACGCTGCGAGTACACTTTCCTCAGTTAAGCGTGGGTACGCTTCGAGTAATTGTTCAATCGTCTCACCGGCTGCGAACTTCTCTAAGATTAATTCGACTGTAATACGGGTGCCTGCAATAACAGGTTTCCCCATCATAATTGATGGATCGGATGCAATTAGTTTGGTGTCCATATTTTTCTTCCTTTCAAAACGGAAAGATATGTCTTTTAAACGGTTACCCTTAGGTGTATCGTGTGTTCTGGTATTCCGGAGCATAGAAGGCTGGAAGGAGGCTATCGACCTGAAGCAACCCGCGTTGGGTCAATTGAATCTCGTCTAACTCGGCGTTGACGTGCAGCATGCCGTCGTTCTGCAGTTTATCGTATGCTTCGGCGTAGAGTGTGAGGATATCAGCATTGAACTTCATTTTGAAATAGGACGGTCTGATCCTTCCGAGTTTCAGTTGCAAAATCATCTCTCGCGTTAACCGTTCCGCTTCCGTAGGCTTCAGGGCGCGATAGACGGGGAATCTATCTTCTTCAAGGTGGCCGAGGTAATCTCCCCATGAGGGTGCGTTTTGAAAGTGAACGCCACTGAGATGCGAAAAAGAGGCGACCCCCGTACCTATCATATCACTGCCTTGCCACACTGCATCGCGATAGACAAACTGGCACGGTTTATCCTTCTTCACGACTGTGTACGCACTGGATTGTGTGTAACCGGCTCCCGCAAATTGTTCAAAGGCATATTGGTGCCATTCGCGTTTGAGTTTCCAATCCGCGACGGGCAGCGTGTCTCCACCGAGGATGTCTTTAGAATAGACCGTGTTGAACGGCAGCTCCAACTGATAAACAGTGACGCTATCTGGCTCAAGTTCAATCGTTTTATTGACGGTTTCGCGCCAACTTTCCCACGTCTCGCCGATCATACCTGAGATGAGATCGATGTTGACTTGGTCAAATGCCAAAGTCTTTATCCACGGCACAATGCGATAGACCTCTTTGGAGAGATGCGCCCTACCGTTTTCGGCGAGGATCTCGTCGTTCAGATTTTCAACACCAAGGCTCAAGCGGGTTACCCCAATCCCTTTGATAGCCTCTACTTTCTTCTCTGTCAAGGTGCCCGGTTCGCATTCAAACGCCACTTCTTCAGCAGCGTCCCACGGTATTGCTCGTTTTACGCGGTCAACGAGAGCTGTGAGGTGTTTGACGCTAATATAGGAAGGCGTGCCACCACCGAAATAGACGAATCTCAACGGTCTATCTGCAATAGCGGGTTGTTTGCTGTAGAGTTCGATCTCTTTCGCAAGCGCGTTCAGGTATGTGTCAATTTCCGAACTGTTTTTATCGGTATAGACTCGGAAATAGCAGAATTTGCACCGTTTACGGCAGAAGGGAATGTGAAGGTAAAGCCCAAGCGTTGCATCGGGTCGCGGCTGTTCACCGAGCCTTCGCGCCACTTCTGGGACGTCTGATTCGCTCCAAGTGGAATACGGCGGGTAGTTTGAGACGAAAACACTTCCGACGGTCGTCTGTTTTGAATCTATTCCTGCTGTTGCTGGTTCCGGTTTTGTTTCAGGCATAATTGATGCTCCTTTGCCTTAAATATACTTTGATGTCTTCCCAATTCCGCGTATCGGCTGAAAAATTGCCCCTTGATGAATCTATCCTTGAAAACTGATTATATTCTCAAAACGAAAGCAATGTCGTTTGAACCCACAAGTGCTTCTGCATCAAAAACACTTTGCAGAAGCCCCGTCCTTTAGGGCGGGGTCTATCACTCAAAACAGTAGAGAATCCCGTCTTCGCTTCCAATGTAAATCTTGCCATCGGTAACGCTTGGTGAAGCGACAATTGAAGAACCCGTTGCGAATTCCCACACCGATGCTCCTGTAGATATATCTAAAGCGATGAATGTGCCGCGGGTCGTCCCAAGAAAGACGCGTTTGCCGACGACAACAGCCGATGACTCAATCCGGGATTTGGCTGTATAGGTCCATAACGATTCGCCTGTCTCAGGCGAAAGCGCATGCACCATTTTATCCCGTCCGCCGATGATGACCATGTCTTCAGTAAGGGCAGCTGAGGCGAAAAACGGAAATCTCCGTTTCGGGTGGCGATACCGCCAGGCAATCTCTCCAGTATCTAAGTTGACTGCAAGTATTTCAGAACCGTATGTACCACAGTAGATACGATTTTGCGAAATTGCAGGGCTTGCCCCCACATACGCGCCGAGGTCCACTTGTTGCACCTGTGTGCCGTCGTTAATGTTGAGAACGCGAAGGTAGCTATCGCATCCAGTGACAATAGCGAAATTCTGCGCACTGGCGGACTTATCTGCAGGCTGGGTCCAGATCCCAGGTGTGCCGTGGACATAACCCTCGGTCTCAAATTTCCAGATAAGTTCCCCGTTTTCTCGGTTGAGGCAGTAGAGGAGTCCATCGTACGAGCCGAATAACACGCGATCTCCGGAAAAATTGGCTGATGATATGATTTCACCTTCCGTCCTAAACTGCCATTTCGTTTCTTGGGTACTAATATCTATCGCATGGAAGATACCTTCGCCATCCCCGAGGTAGATGACACCGTCATGGATGGATGGAGATGCTTTAATAGTGCCGGTTGCTTGGTACGTCCATCTTTTTTCACCCGTTTGCGCGTCAATCGCATAAAGCAAGCCGTCTAACGCTCCAACGTACACAGTGCCATCAACGACTGTAGCGGTTGACTCGATCATGTCTCCTGCCTGAAAAGTCCAAAGCAGTTGCGGATTTTCGGAAAGTTCAGTGTGGGTAACACCCGTAAGCTGCGGATTCCCGCGAAAAGTCGCCCAATCGGCAAAAGTTGCGTGTCCAATGAAGATTAGTAGAAATAGGACATTTTTTAGCGTGAATTTCCATACGGAACGATTTATGCTAATAGGCTGCTTCATAGAGTTTGGTAAAATCTTGTATGTTCAGGGGACGCGGATTGAATTGCGCTGTCCACTGTCCTGATGCTTCTTTTGATAGTATAGGTATGTCTATTGTTTCTATAGTATGTTTGACACTGCATGCCCGTAGTGTGTTCGGCAGATTACCAATTTCTTTTAATTCAACAATCCTGTCCGCTAAATCTCCACCAGAATGTAGTTGACGGTAAGATTCTTCCGCAAGCGTGCTGTTGAATCGGATAACATGTGGTAGCATCAGCGCGACAGCAACACCGTGAGTGATACCGTATCTCGCAGTTAACGGATTGGCACATGCATGCGCAGCACCTAACATCGAATTTTCGATTGCGAGTCCAGCAAGGTAGGCACCGAATAACATATTGCTTCGCGCTGTAGGGTCCTTTGGTTCGAGGGCTGCTTCAAAGTTCGCGTTTAATAACCGCCACGCGTGTTGTGCGAACATCTGGGACATCGGATTCCGTCTGGTTGAGACGAAGCTTTCGATCGCGTGCGCGATGGCATCTATACCCGTTATTGCCGCGACCGATCTCGGCAGCGTTTCAGTAAGCGTAGCGTCCAGAATCACTGTTCCGAACTTCGCTTTTCTGTCGCCACATGCCATCTTGACATGCGTTTCTGCTTGTGCAATGAGGGCAAAAGATTGCGCCTCGCTGCCCGTACCGATAGTTGTCGGAATGCCAATAGACGGAAGCATCGGTTGTGTTGCTTTATTAATGCCCCAGTAATCCTCCATTTTGCCGCCGTTTGTCAGCAGAAAGTTTACCCCTTTGGCACAGTCCATTGAACTGCCGCCCCCGAGTCCGATGATGAGGTCTATCGGTGCCTCGGTTTTCGCGACCGCAACGGCATTTTCGACATCTTCTGTCGTAGGGTTCGGCGAAACATCGGCAAAAACGTAAGCAGCGATCTTTTCATTTTGCAATGCCGATACTGCCCTCGCGAGAATACCTGCCTTTTCGATACCACGGTCAGTTGCGATGAAAACGCGGTTACCTCCAAGATTTCGAGTTAATTCGCCTAATTTCTCAATACTATTTTCGCCAAAGATAACCCGTTGCGTGAGTTCAAAATCAAAAGCTTGCATATTTGTGCGTTACGGTTGGATCGATTTGTGGATTTTCGCCCGGCATTCTTCCACACTGTTTTTAACATGATACCAGAAGTCGAGGGGCAAAGTCAAGTCAGAAACGATTTGGTCTCGTTGTGAAGCGTTTGACAACTCTCTGCAATCGTGGTAAAATAATTTGTGTTGTACTTTTCGTTCAAGATAGCTTGATCGGTACTAACATTTTATTTTTCCCGTATTATCAGTGGACGTTGGAGATGGAAGAGATGATGTTAACAAGAGAAAAAATCACAAACATTCTTTCCGAAAAATCCGAATACCTTGCCAAGGTGTATGGTGTTAAGAAGATTGGCTTGTTTGGTTCTTATGCGAATGGCACCTACACTGAAGCCAGCGATATTGACATCATCGTCGAGTTTGAAACACCACTCGGTTTCAAGTTCATGGAGTTTGCTGACTATCTTGAGGGGGTTCTTGGAAAACCGGTAGATGTTCTCACTGTTGGCGGGCTTCAAGGGATCCGGATTCCACATGTCGCTCAATCCATCAGGGAAAGTATCGTCTATGTCCAATAGATCAGATAAAGATTTTCTGCTTGATATTCAAGAGGCTACACGTCGGATAAAGTCCTACACCTATGAGATGACGTACGAAGAATTTCTTTCGGATACACGGACACAGGATGCTGTTATCCGTAATATAGAAATTATTGGCGAGGCAACTAAAAAACTATCTGTTGGACTCCGAACTCAGTATCCGGATGTACCTTGGAAAGAGATGAGTGGGACAAGAGATAGGCTCATTCATAACTATTTTGGTGTGGATATTGAGGTTGTATGGAAAATCTCTATCGCTGAACTGTCTGACCTTGCCTTGCAAATTATGGAAATATTAAGTAGAGACTTTGCTTAATTAATCTTCGCTCCCTCCAACTTCAACATGTGCTGTCCAACCCGTAAAGTCTCCCTCTATCTCGATAAACTCAATTTTCCGTGTTTCTCCTGGCACAAGATCTATCGCACGCGTCGGACCAAGTTTTACGCCGTTGGATAAGCGAGCTTTAACCCTAACCCGTTTCAATGTTTGGTTGGTTGTGTTCTCCACATGTCCTGTGATGGATCGGCTTTGGGGATCGTAAGCCAAAGTCATGCGCGCACCACCTTGGACGTGTCGAACCGGATCTGAACGTTTATTCAGACCGAATTGGCTACTGAAGCCTATCCCTTCAAAGTCAATGTAAGGGCGGGGTATGCTTGAACACCCGCTAATCAGAAAACAAACAGACAATCCAATAACAATGAGATAGAGAACCCTAAGTGTTCGATTCATGGAAAAGCACCTTACCTAAGCCCACGCCTCCCGTAAAAGCCGCAGCCAGTTGCCATGCATAATGGCAGCAATATCGTCGTCATTATAGCCGCGGGCATCCAACAAGGCGGGTATCTTCTGTAAGTCGGCAATCGTATCCAAATCGCTCGGAGACTGTTCACGTCCATAGCCGCCGTCTAAATCTGTCCCAATCGCAGCGTGACGGGTGTTGCCAGCGAGTTGGCAGACATAATCGATATGATCAACGACGTTGTTCAAGGTAACCTTGTCATTCGGCGTTTCACCGGTAATCCAGCCGGGTTGAAGCATCCATGCATCAAAAGCAGCACCAATAACCCCATCTCGCTCAAAAATCGCACGCAATTGTGCGTCGCTGAATTGGCGTTGATGCGGAACCAATGCGCGACAGTTGTTATGACTGGCAAGGACTAATCCGTTGTAGTGCTCCAATGACTGCCAGAACGCCTGATCGGAGGAGTGCGTGAGATCGAGAACAACACCTAAACGTTCCATTTCAGCGAGCAAAGGACGACCCAGTTCGGTGAGTCCGATTTCCGTGCCTGTTCCACCGGCGTAGCGTCCGGGACCGTAGTGTGTCAATCCGAGCAGCCGTAACCCGCCATCAACCCATTCTTCTAATTGCGTCGGCGTCAGAATCGGGTCGGCACCTTCCATACTAATCACGAATCCCAACGGAGGCGTGTTATCGTAGTCGTTTGCGTCGCCTATCGCTGTGCTCTCCCACCTCTGCCAAGCGTTGATGTGTCTGTCTAAGTTTTCGGTGTTTGTGATGATACGGACGTATTTGATTGTTTCTAAGGCGCGGTAGTAAGCGAGTTGTCCTTGGGCAATGCCGTAGGATTGGGCAGGCGTGGCGTAATCGGAGTGAGGAGAAGGGCTACCCGTGGAGCGGGCAAAGAGCGTAACAAAACTCAGAGCAATACGTCCCTGGCGCATCTCCGGAAGCGCGACGGTGCCTTGGGTGCGTCCTTTACCGGAGACACGCGCTTCTTGGGTACGGATTGTATACGCCGAACTCAGCAAGTCCCGATTGCCTTGCAAGGCATTCATTGACAAATCAAGGTGTGCATCAATAATGAGCATAAAACATTCCTTTCTGATGTGTTAAGGATTGGGGCAAAAAATCGCGTCAATCGCTGTCTGGGTACGCAGCGAAATGTGCTTGCGGCGTTCCGTTCTGATAATCGCCATCACACGCATTGAGCATCCACCCACTGAGCCGGGTAACGATGTCAGGATAATCTGCTGAAACGTCGTTTTCCTCACGGTAGTCGTTGACGAGATGATATAACTGGAAAGTGTCCGCGCTATTAATATATCGTAATTTCCAACCGTCTGACGTTACCAGTGCTGGACCCAGTCGAGAGGCATATACAATCCATTCGTGGGTTTCTTGAGCATCGGGTTGTTCAAGGAGTGTCGGTAAGAACGAAATACCATCTTTGGCTTCAGGCAATTCTACGCCGATACAGTCAGCAAGGGTCGGCATCAGGTCATAGTTCGCAAGGATGTGGTTTGACACACTATCAGGGGCAATTGTTCCGGGGAACCGGACGATATAAGGAATCCGGGTCCCGCCTTCCCAACTTGAAAATTTCAAGCCTCCCATACCGTCGTTTCCATTGAACACATCGCCACCCGTCTCCGAATAGAATTTCGTTGTAATCTCATCAAACGGTTCACCCTCCAAATTCTGTCTCCGACCAGAGGTGCGTCCTTCCTGCAGGTAATATACTTCGTGACCATTGTCAGAACAGAGGACAATCATCGTGCGGTCGTCAATTCCGAGTCGTTTGAGTTCATCCAAAATGATCCCAACAGTCTCATCTAACTTTAGAATCATAGAGGCGTATTCTTTCTCATAAGTTGTTAATGCTGAAACATTTTTCACTGCCGGATGGATGTCAGGGATAGCAATCGGCCCGTGCGGTAGTTGGGATGGATGATAGAGGAAGAAGGGTTTATCACAATAGGTGCGAAGAAACTCGATGATTTTTTCGTTGAAAATGTCTTGAGAGTATACCGCTTTCCCTTCTCGGTTTCTGCGGCGCGCCATATTTTCCTCGGACTCCCAGTTCAGGTTCACCGCGCAATCGGCGTGTGTATTCCCTTGGATGGGTGTGGGCTGCCCATTTTCAAAGAGAAAAGGCGGATAAAAACCGTGGCAACGCTGATGGTCATAGTAGCCGTAGTGATACTGCCAACCGTGCCGACGGATGCGCTCCCCGGTTGTGGCAAAACCCCATTCGAGTTTTCCGATTTGTCCTGTGGTATAACCGGCGTGTTCCGCAATTTGTGCCAAGAAAACATCGTCTGGACCGGCTTGGAGACCGGTGGTATGAAGCAGTTCCGTAACTTGATCCAAGGTCATCTCACCCGCACTTAACCTGTGGTAGAGTCCGCCTTGGGTATATGTCCATGTTCCCTCGTGGCAATCGTGGAGACCTGTCAGCATACTCGCTCGCGATGGCGCGCAAAAAGCACACCCATAAGCGTGGTTAAACTTCATGCCTTCATTCGCGAGGCGATCGATATTCGGTGTCTCAAAATGTTGCTGTCCATAGCAGCTGAGCATACCGCGTCCGAGATCGTCTGCGAAGATGAGAATGACATTCGGGTTGTTAGTCATAAGTCTCTCACGTTAAAGGTAGATTGTTTGTAGTAGGGCAATTCATTGCCCGTTCTTACTCACAAGAATCTACTGCGCTTCCTTTCGCTGTTCAGGCGTTTGCTTACGATAATCGGTTCATATCTCAGCGTTTTGGCAAGGTACAACGCACCTAAAAGTACCATAACGGGCAATAAATTGCCCTACTACAAACGCATTATTCTCTCATACTTCATTATATTACCCATGCTGAAACGCACGCTGCCGATAGAGGTGTTCAAATAGGTTCCCTTCATGTGGACTGTCCCAAGAAATTTGATTCGTCGGAATCGTACCTAAATTCAACCGATCAATAAGCGGTGTAGCCACAAGATCGCGTCTGAGTGATGCGTCTTCCGTAATCGCGGTGGCAACCAGCGTCGCTCCCATAGTTTCAACTAATTCTGTTGATGACACCTCTACAACACTCACGAACGGAAACGGGAATTCCGTGTTCGCTAACGGGTGTTCCGCATCCTCACACCAGATAACAGTCGGTCTGAGGAAAGTGCAGCCATCTAACTCGACGACACGATCACCCGTTGTCAATTCCGTTGCCCCGGGTTCTTTGAGGTGACGGTCAATGAGTGATGAGATACCGTGTGCAGCTTTCGGGTTTGCCCACGCTGCGATGCCTGCCTCTGGATCATCCAGCGGTTTCGGTTCGTTACGCCCCAAGCGTTCAGCCAACGCTTCAGCGATTTCGCGTCCGTGTGCCGTTACCCACACACCAGAGGCGTTAATACAGGATCTGCCCCCGTTCTTAGCAACCGATTCCACAATGAGATCAAGGTACTGCTCCCAATTGTTCTGTTCGTTTTCGTGGATGATAATTTTGCTGCGTCCCGGTCCATGAATCTCAACACGGGGTGTGTTCACCCACGGTGCGACTGTGGCTCCACCGCCGAAAAGCATAGAACGTCCGCATCGGGCAAGGATCTCGTTGGCACCTGAATAATCGGTTGGATAGAAACTGAACGCTTCTACAGGCGCACCTGCCGCGATAAACGCTTGTGCGATACGATACGGTGTCCACGGCTCCTCGCGCCCCGGTTTTAAAACGAGTGGGACTTTCAAAGGAATCGCTGGCACCCACAACGAATGCACACCCGGCGAGTTGCTCGGTAACACCGCACCTAAAGCGTTGGTCTCACAGACGTAACTTAACGTCCGTCCGTTTTGGGTCCCCCAACCTGTATCAAGGACTCGTAAATCCAAGCCGCGCGTGAGTCCGTCTAAGACTGTATCTATGTTTTCCAAGACCCCTTGAATTTTGAGCAGATTCTGTTGACAAAGTGCTTCAGGCAAACCCGTTGTCCCAGAGACCTGTTGGATATAGTCTGTCGGGGATTGTTCAGTACCGTCAAGTGGCAGCGTCGCCGTTGTGAAAAGGCGCGCTGCCCCCTTGCAAATAGCGATCAATTCAGCGACAGAATGTTGTCCAAGTGCCTCTTTTTGGAGAGCGATGTCAACGAGATCCTTCGCTATCAATCCACGGTTGGCTTGACTCACCTCGACTAAAGGTTCGCCTGTTTTGATATGCGACACGCGAACAGTGTTCAAACTTCTGTAAGAACGTCCAGCGCGTAAAATTGGAATGTGTATCATCTTAATAGTTTTCGGTTCGCCTGCTGCGCAGGCTTTCAGTTATCAGTTATCAGTTATAATAGGGTTTTGTTAAACGAAAACTTCTTAACTGAAAACCAATAACTAACAACTAATAACCATTTCACCATGTAATCTTCGCTATCCACCCGGAGGACGCATCGCAGTAGAGGAAATCGTCACCATAGATGGATAATCCGTGCGGTTCAGGACAATCTTCGGGAACCTCGATCACATCAAGCGGTGAGCCGTCATCAAGGTCAAGTTTGACGATGACTCTGTCAGAGGTATGCGTTGACCAGAGTCCGTCTTCAACGCGAATCATGCCGTGTCCGCGTCCATGAGGCAACGGGAGCGTTTTCTGCACAGACCAATCCGAAATTCTCACCTTATGTGTGACCTGATTCTTGAGGGTTTGGACCCAGATATGTCCTTCATCGTAATTGTCGTATTCGATCCCGTGTGTGCCGCCGCCGTCGGGTATCGGGTAGCGTCCGAGGGTTTCACCGGTTTCAGGATCGACTTTGAAAACCTCACCTGTCTCAGCATCTGTATCTCGGACGGGACGCCACCGTTCGCCAGTTCCATTTGCAGCTAACCAGAGCGCACCGTCTCCGTACGTCATTCCGCTTGTGTTGGAGGATTCGCTTGGAATGTCGCGGATGAGTTTCGGCACGGTATAGTCCTCATCTGCTGTGATTTCAACCAATGCGACTCTGTCGGTGATCTGATCGACGATCCACAAACCGTCATCCGTAACTTGTAAACCGTTCGGCACGGAATAGGGTGACCGGAAGACTTTTTCAATTTTCGTTATCATAATTCAGACTCCTTTTCAGTGTCTATCTACTTGTGCTAAAGATGACTTTAGCCACTTTAAATATTCGGATCTCCGTTCACTACGAGGAAAAGACTTGGTAAACGCATTCGTTGGTAAATGTTGAATAAACTCCAATTTCGGTGTCAGAATCAGAGGATCAACCGGATAAACAAAATGTTCTTGGAGTTTCGTAGCCAAGGTAGAGGCGGCAATTCCTTTCGCACCATCTTGGATTTCAGGCAATCCCCTTAGTAAAACCCAAGTGTTCACAAAATGCACATTGAGCAACTTGATAACTTTCGATGAGGAGAGCGGACCCGCCCTCAAAATTTTGCCCGTCCCTCAGCATGACTCATCATCAAGTGCCCCGAATAAAACTAACGCGTGGATCGGACGATTTGTTTCTTTCGCGAGTTTAACCGTATCTTCAATCGGTGTCCACTCAATTTCAGCAAACTTGTAGAATGCAGTCGCTAACTTTTTGCAGGCTTCTTCTTCAGTAATGGCTGTTTTCCACACGATCTTGTGTGTAGATGTACGACTTGATAAGGTAGAGAGTTCCATACGAGGAATAAAAGCCATGTCTGCTGCTCTGAACGCGTTAACATCTACATTGCTGTTACGAGATGGAAGAGCCAGAGAAAACGCAACAACTACCCCTTCCTTTCGATCCAGCACCAGTCGCCCCGCAAATTGAGCTGGTAACAAACGTACACCCGACGCGTCCAACACGAATTGGGCATGAATTCGGAAGACGATCTCGGCGTAATTGGGCGAAATTGCCCGTAAACACGCTTTTGACCCTTCAGATCTATGTGTTCTGCGGGAAAAGATGGTGATCTCCGTTGTTGCCCCAGGGTGAAACTGACAGAGGAAAGGGAGAATCCCTTTCGGGTCAAGTTCCCAAATATCCCCCACATTAGCAGTCGAAGGCGGCAGAAAAACTTGAAAGTCTGTTGTGCTGTAGTTCTTTAGTGGATACGCAGGTTTGGGATTGAATAGTTCTAATGCCTGCTCCCACCTCATATCCACTGATTCTGGCAACCGTGTTTTGAACCTATCGAACTGTTCTTGTGTTGGCTGATGCAAGTTGTACGTAGCATCTGCGATTGGCTGCCAATGTGCTTGGACTTGCACACTCGCTGTACTGCTAAGAACATTACTAAAGTCCACTATCACCTTATTTGGTCTCCTGTTTGTTAGAATGATTTAGTAAATTCCTATAATTTCTGGAGGTCTTCTATCTCGTAATACCTACCTGCTCTGAAATTCTCAAGTGCTTTTTCAGCAAAACGATCCAATCTCCCTGCCTTAGCATCTTCCTCAATCTGCTTATCCCACGCCTCTTCTTCAGCTTCTAAGGTTTCATGAAGTGCTTTCTCAAGGGTTTTTAGCAATTCTTCTGGCGTATTTTCTTTACATTTCACCTCAGGAACTTCTGGTATCCACCCTACCCATGCAGCTCCATTTTTTTTTATGTGAGCGGTATAAGTTTCTTCATATATGGGGTCTTGTATTTTGACCGTTTTAATTTCTGCCATTTTATCTCCTTTGATTAAGGGGGCTTAGTAAACTCCCACAACGACACTCTCTTGAAGTTCGGTGAGTAAACGGAGATTTTCGACACCGTCCCACGGGTATTCTGGAATCGGTTCAGCGCGTTCGGCTTCGTCGCGTTCCAGAAAACGGGGCATGAAGAATTCTTTCGTCAGCGTCGTGAGCATAACGCGACCGGTTTCGCCATAATCGACAGGTGCCTCTGGATCGTCTGGGTTGACAAGCTCAATGACCGCGCGCGGTTGTGGCGGATAATAGATAATCGCATAGTTATCCGCCGGATCAAACGGTTTGCAAGTCGCTAACCCCATCAAAGTGTTGCCGTATGTCGGGATAAAGTCAACACCCGGTACGAGTTCCTCACGCGCAAAGCGGTGAAACTGTGCGTCCATTTCTGTGCCGCCACAAAAAATACCTTTGATACCCGCCTTTGGCAAGGAAATCTTTTCGCAGAGTGCCTCCAGCAGCTTCGGGGTTGTGAAGAGACACTGAACGTTTTCGTGGGCACGTAACACGTTGAGTGCCTGCGATATGACATGGTTTTTATAAGCGTCCAGCTCCTCGTTTTTTCCGTAACGCACGAGCTGGTTCACCCAACGCGGATCGAGATCTACGTGGAAACAGATACCGCCACGATGCTGTGCCAGATGCTCAACAGCGAGGCGTAAACGCCTCGGACCCGTTGGACCCAACATCAGCCAATCGCTACCCGGCGGAAAACCTTCGTCGGACAGTGTTTTACTGAACAGTTCATAGTCAATGTGAAAATCGCGAATGCTAATCCGAGACTTCGGGACACCCGTCGAGCCGCCTGTTTCAAAGACGTAAATCGGCTCGTTGGCGTAAGCCTTTGGCACCCAGCGGCGCACCGGTCCGCCCCGAAGCCATTCATCTTGGAAATGCCCAAGACACTTGAGATCGGCGTATCCACCGATCTCTTTTCTGGGATTAAAGTCGAGGTTCTCTGCGAATTCCAACCAGAAGGGAGATCCGGTCTTTGGGCTGAAGTGCCATTTGACAATCTCCCGGACGTGTGCATCGAGTGCTTTTTGGGCTTCAGCAATTTTTCGGGAAAGGTTCATTTCTTCTCTTCTATCGCAATCAGTGTATTGCGGGTTACGATGTAAAGTACGCCATCTTTTGCCACAGGTGTCGTATAAACAGCACTGCCCAAGTTCGTTTCAAACAGCACCTGCTTCGTTTTACCTGTTTTTAGGATAACCACATCACCGTCTTCGTCACCGAGATAAACTTTACCGTCTACAACATAAGGCGAACCCCAAATTGCGGCGAAGGTGTCATGTTTCCAATAAACGTCCCCGGTGTTCACATCCAGACAATAGAGGTAGCCGCTCAAATCTGAGATATAGAGCAGTCCATCCGCAATAGCTACAGTGGACATCGTACGATTGAACTGTTCGTCACCGAAGTGCCAGACAGCAGCCGTTTCGGTAACATCGCCGGTTTGCGAGGCATCAATACACCAGAGATGCCCGACACCTTCACCGTGTTCTGGGTCTTGTCCGACAGCAACAAATACTTTCCCGTCATAAATAACAGGTGTTGAGATAATATTGTTGCGCGTGCCACGTCCTCCGAGTTCCCAAACAGACTCTTTCGGGTTACAATCAAACTGCCAGATGATAGCGCCGGTTTCCGGCGCGAAGGCATAGACCCAGCCATCACCCCCAGGAATGATAACCTGTGGGACACCGTTGATAACACCGTAAGCAGGATTTGACCACTGCCCGTGCAGTATATTTTCACCCGGAGAGGCATCTTCCCAAACGAGTTCACCCGTGTTCTTGTTCAGAGCGATAAAAGATGGGGCATCGGGTGAAGGTATGTGGATATGCCCTTCATCGACACCGTTACTTGTCTCTAAAAAGAGGAGGTCACCGACAGCCAAAGGTGAACAGGTCGCGAGGTTATGTGGAAAGACATCCAACTCGTCCATCATATCGTAACTCCAGATGATGTCAGCATCAATCTCGCTTGTTTCTGTTTCTTCGGTGAAAGGTCCGTCGTTTTCACCATCAAGGAAACCCTCGGTATCAATGCAGACGACTTCGCAACGGTTAGAGACGTAATAGAGCCGATCGCCTTCAATATACGGCGTGGAGCAGATGCCTTGTAGGGGCCAATCGTTAACCCTACCGGAGGTGAGTTTCGTGTGGGTGGCTTGCCAGAGGAATTCGCCATCGGATTCGCGAAACGCCATAAGATTCCCGCGGTCACCGGTAAGTTTGGGGTTGCGCAATGCTTTATTATTCGTACCGACAAAGACCTTGCCACCAATGATGAGGGGGCCCGCGTAACTTTGCGAACCGAGTTCTGCTGTCCATTTGATGTTTTCGCCGGTTTCCATATCCCAACTCGAGGGAACATTTTTTTCGTCAGAGACCATGTTACGGCTTAACGTACCACCCCACAATGCAATCTCTGTTTCAGCGGCGGCGGTGGATACCGTAAACACGAGCAGTACTGCAAGTTTTGTGATGTTGGTAAATCGTGATTTCCAAAGAGATTTCAATTGAAAGACTCCTTTTGAGTGGTTATTAGCCAGTGGCTATCGGCTGTCGGTTTTCAGTAAAGAGGACTTGATTTTTGAAAACCCATCTTACTGACTGCCGAAAGCAATCCGAAGGATTGCGCCCTGACTGCTGACAGCCAATTACCATACTTTTAGATTATCGTAATGGATATCCGCTGGGGAGTAGCCATAGATACCTGGGCTTCCCTCGTGATTCGGTAATGGATCTTCGGCAGTGATTGTCCAGGCTTCCGGTTCAGGTTCGCCCCTGCGCCAGACCTTGCCACGGATGATCGCTTTAGCATCCGTAGTTTCTACCATCATCTTCATTGTATACCAGACATCCGTTTCCCACGTGAAGTCAATAGTCTTCGCCATACGGAGGTCTGATGCCCAGGAGCGAATTTGCAGGCGTTGGTGTCTACCCTGCATATCCAACGTGTAGCGGTTCGCAATGAGCCCCATGTCCGGCAGTCTGCGTTTGTTTCTTGTCCCCATCAGGTCGACTTGGATTTGATAATTCTTCATTGTTGAAGGACCGAGATAGACATTAGACCGGTCTAAACCGATTCTGGCGGGGGTTTTGACTAAGACCTTATTACCATCTTTCTCACGTACAAAGAATTTGCCGGTCGACCCGATCCAGTGAACCGGTGATTTTTCAAGTTCGATTGTCTCAAAATCTTCTGTCCACGGCAGCGATGGAATAACCCGCACACGCGCAGTCGCCTTCATATCGCCTAATTTGACGGTAACCGTGCCTGCATGTGCGCCTGCACTTTTATCGGGTGTGAATCGTCCGTCTTGAAGTGTACCCATCAAACCCGCTGATGTCCATTCTATAGGTGCTGCGGCACCTGTCTGTTTTCCATCTACATCAAAACCAATTACACTGAATTCGACCGGTTCCCCGGCGGTGAGTTTCTCGGCAGGGGCAATCAGGAGCGAGACAGTTGGTGCCGTTGACATCTCCACGGGTTCTGGTGTTATCTCTTTACTACCACAACCGATCTGCGACAACCAACAACCAACAATCAACAACCAACAAGCGTAAACAGGTAGATATTTTCTCATGAGTTAGTTTTTCCTCCCGATACAGTAGAGGTGTTCTTCTGTAGTGAAATAGATACGTCCATCGGCAATAGCAGGTGAACCGTAAATTTCGACGTAATGTTCCTCGTCTACTCGGCTGATCTCTTGGCTGCTTAGCGTTTCACACGTTTCTTCACTCGGTTGAAGGATAGCAAAACCACCGTTGACTTCTGTGACGTAGAGTTTACCGTCTGCCCAGACAGGTGAACCTTTACCAACTTTGCCAATGTTATGCATCCAGAGCAATTCACCGGTATCCACATTAACAGCGTGAAGATTAGCAGAGTTATCCACGACATAGAGATGTCCGCCATGAATTGTAGGCGAGGCGTATCCGACGTTAACTGCATCGTATCGCCAGATTTCATGCGTTTCGGTAACATCACCGGTACCGGTTGCGTCGATACATACAACTCGTCCCATCTCTGTGTTATCGATGTTTTCTTCACTATGTGAGGCGTAGACTTTCATGCCTGAGACGATGACGGACGTGTTAATGCCGCGCTGACTCAGTTTAAACCCCCAGACCATCTCCCCAGTGTTCTGCTTCATGGCATAGATACCGCCATCTGCATTGCCGCCGATAATAAGTTGCTGTCCGTTGATATTCGCAACAACGGGAGTTGAGTAGGTTGTATCTAACGGTCTACCACCGGGTGTTGAGATCCAAATGAGTTCACTGGTATGTTTGTTGAAAGCGAAATAGCGATGACGCGTCATGGCTTGGTCACCCCAACCCGCATTGAGAAAACTAATCACGACGAGGTCGCCAGCAATGATCGGCGTATGAACGCGGCCGCCGTATCCCGATATCCGTCCGTATTCTTCTGTGAGCGAACGTGACCAAAGGATATTGCCATCTTTGTCGAAGCAGAAGAAAAGTCCTTGGACACCGTGGGCATAGATGTTTCCTGTTTCGGGGTCACCCGCAAGGCTCGTCCAACCGACTCGGTTGAAGGTGATTGTGGTATGGAAGACGTTGAATTGATAATTCCAGAGCAGCTCGCCGGTTTCTGCGTCGAAGCAGGCGATGCGTTCCTGTTCAGTGATGTCTTTGCCGACACGCCCGATGACGTAGACTCTGTCGTTGAGAATGATCGGTGTAGAGCGTCCTATGAATTCCGTCTTCCAGAGAAGGTTTTCACCTTCAGCCGACCAAGTTGCGATTAATCCTGTTTCGGCAGAGGTGCCATCTTGATTCGGTCCCCGCCAGGTCGGCCAATCCCCAGCGAAGGCGGGCATAGATATGGCAACCAGAACAAGACAGATGAATAGCCGATAAAAAATCGGTTTTCGATAGTGCAAATTTCTGTTCCTCCTGATTTGCGTAGGTCCTGTATGTTATAAGTTTTGACGATAGACAATGTTTCAATGTTTAAATTCGGTATGTCTAACTGTGCCATTATTGAGATATTTTCAATTCACTCCACATGACAGCCAGGTTTCCAGCTGCTTTAACGTCCGTAAAAAGTATTATTGCACCATTAGGGCATTAAGTCAACCCTTTCTTTCAATGTGCTTCTAAATCATTAAGAATCCGGTCCACCACCCGTTTGCGTTGTCCCTGAACCGCGGGCTGTTCCAATTCGTAGACTTCATCCGGAATCAGATGCTTGTGGCTCTCAATAGGCAGGGATTTGTGCGATCCGTTATCGATATAGCGGTTGAAGATGGTAAAACGTGGATACTCTTCTGTCCAGCGTCTTCCGCCGTGATAGAGTGCTTCTGTGAAGATAACACAATCGCCTGCATCGACTGGGACGTTAATAACCGTAGGGGGTCCGTCGTAAATCGAGAGGTTATCGGGTGGTTCAAAGTTTCGTTTATGGCTCCCTGGAAGGCAGACGAACCCCGTTCCCGGTGGTACATCAACTAAGGAGATACCGGCATTAAGGAAACCTGCGCGCGGTCCCGATGCTTCTACACTGTAATCTTGACCGGCGGCGTGGAAGTGGATGTCATCGGAGGTTTTGTAGTTCTTCGTCAAGGCACAATCGACGAGACAGGGTGCTCCTCGCGTCAGGGCGATAATCACCCGCATAATCTCTAAGTTAAGCACAAGCCGTTGGAATACAGGATCACCGTATTGGATATGATTAATCCAATGCGCAATCGTCGATGCGTGTGAACCGGTACGGGAAGTAGAGGTTAGCGGTGGCGGCAGTTCATCCAAAGGCGTGTCGTGCCATCGGTTACCGAGTTCAATCATGCGCTTGATGTCTTCAGGTGGGACAACTTTGCGGAGGATGATGAATCCGTGGTGATCAAAGAACCATTGTTCGTCGGGTGTTAGCATGTAAATTCCTTAGGATGTTATCGGACTGTCTTGAGAGCACCCCACACGATGGGTAGTTTCTCGGCTGCATCAACGGACAGACCTATTTTCGATTCAAAATTCCGGGTCACTTCGGCTTCGGTAAGCGGCCGATCGTAAATGCGAACTTCGTCAATGATACCGGGGAAGAAACGTTCGACGTTCCCACGATTGTTTGCTGCGCCGATATAGACCGGTTCCACGAACGGAATAAAGGTATCAAGTTTTTTAGCATCACCCACAATAACCTCTTGTGGTTCTCCATCCATATAGATGCTAACCTCAGATTCGCCTGCGTCTACAATTGCGAAAACGATGTGGTGCCACTTGCCATCTGATAGAGGGAACTCAATCTCAACGGCGATGGCGTTGCACCCTGCCGCCGATTTTTGGCGGACGTAGTAGTGAACGATGTCCTCAGCGAACGGGAATCCGGCTTTCGCGCTACGGTTGACATCGATTGCCCATGCCATATTACAGCCCTGATCGAGGACTTTGAAAAGCGTCGTCCAATCTTTCTTGAAACTCGTTTTGACCCACGCTTCAAAGGTAGATGTAGCGACCTGTTCGCCAAAGTCGCCGAGATTTGTGAGATTGACGTAATCGTCACTCCCGTCAAACTCCAGCGCTTCTCCAACGTGTCCACCGACAATTTTCGGGGCACCTACTATCTTTCCGTCATTTTCACCCCAGACATCTTTGACTGTTCCACCGGCGATGTCTTTCTGGTCAAACGTCCAATAGCTCACGAGGCCATCTGTGACGACTGGTTCCGTGTGTCCGTTGGGTGAAGGTATTGCAAGCGTGAGGATGAGAGTGAAGAGATAGCGTAGCCTTTTCATAGGACTTTCCTCCTTGCGGAAGGCGGTATATTTCCGCATCTATGGAAAATTTCTGATATGATCTTGAGGCTTTTGGGATCGGTGGAGCAATTATAGCACGTTTAGCGGTTTCTTGTTAAATTTATTTTCCCTGAAGTTGATACTTGCAAGTTATGCTGAAAGACGCTAAAATGGATTTGTACCGATTCGCTATCTGCTAATTGCTAACGGCTATAAAAGAGGAGAAAGAATTATGCCGAAAATGACAGGTGCTAAGTTTATTGCTGAGACCGTCCATGGATATGGGATTACGCATGTTTTTTTCATGCCTTATATCGGACCACGGACTTTAATGGAGATGGAAAGTCTGGGAATCAAACGCGTTCAGACGCACGGTGAGAAAGCGGCGGCGTATATGGCGGATGCCTATGCCCGCGTAAAACGGGCTCCCAGTCTCTGTATGGCACAGTCGGTTGGAGCCGTCAACCTCGCCGCAGGGTTACAAGATGCCTATCTCGCCTGCTCACCCGTAATTGCGATTACTGGCAAGGAAAACCAGATCAATCAACAACGACATGCCTATCAAGAGGTAGACCACGTTAACCCGTTTTCTGCGGTTACCAAATACAGCGCGTATGTCGCGACCCCCGAGCAGTTGCCCTTCTATCTACGACAAGCCTTCCGTGCTGCGACAACAGGGACACCGGGACCCGCGCATCTGGATTTTGAAGGCATCGCAGGCTCTTCAGTTATTGATCGGGACGGTGAACTTGAGGTTATTATTGAAGAGACGTTTACCGAATTACCACCGTTTCGACCAGAGGCAGAAGCAGAAAAGGTCACAGAAGCCATCAGGCTGCTGACTGAAGCGGAACGCCCTATCATTGTGGCAGGTGGCGGTGTAACGGCATCGGATGCACGCGCGGAGCTGATCGGGTTAGCAGAAAAGCTTTCAATTCCGGTGGCGACCTCCTTGAATGCGAAGGCAATGTTCCCCAGTGATCATCCATTGGCAGTCGGAACCCCCGGTTCATACTCACGGGCGTGTGCAAACCAAGCCGTGTGTGAAGCAGATCTTGTCTTTTTTATTGGAAGTCACACCGGTGGACAGGTGACCAACGGATATAAGATTCCGCCACAAGGCACACCAATTGTCCAACTCGATATTAATCCCGATGAACTGGGACGCAATTATCCCATCCAGTTAGGAATGCAGGGAGACGTACGGAACACGCTCCGTCGGATGCTTGAAGCCTCGGAAGCCGCCGCGCCCCGTACTGAATGGGTGGGTCGTGTGCAAACGTTAGTGAAGAGATGGAAAGCGGATGTTAGCGAGAAAGTGAACTCAGAACGGTTGCCGATGCTTCCAGAACGCCTCTGCCGTGAACTGACCGACTACCTACCGTCAGATGCGATTCTCGTCTCCGATACAGGGCATTCGGGCATCTGGACCGGCACAATGATTGATTTTAAACACCCCGATCAGTCTTTCATACGGTGTTCGGGTTCATTGGGGTGGGGAGTCCCCGCAGCGATGGGTGCAAAGTGTGCGCAACCCGATAGACCGGTGCTCTGCTTCACAGGCGATGGCGGTATCTGGTATCACATGACGGAACTGGATACGGCGATGAAATCTGGGATTAACGCTGTTATTGTGGTAAATAACAACCATTCACTAAACCAAGAACAGGGTGGCGTTGAGTCGGTCTACGGCGGTCGGACCCCGGGATCTGATGAGCTCTGGTTGTTCCCGGATGCGGATTTCGCGAAGATGGCAGAATCGATGGGTTGTCTCGGAATTACGGTCAACAAACCGAGTGAACTCGCGAGCGCGCTGGATCAAGCGTTTGATTCAGGGAGACCAGCGGTTGTGGATGTGAAAACGCACGTTGAAGGGATCGCGCCACGGACGTGGATGCCTTCCTAAAAACAGATGGCACGGTTGTGCGGGGTCTCTGTGCTTCGCACAACTCCATTTTAGGGGCAGGTGTCTTTAGTGAGCAGATGTTTATGCTGTTTTGTTTTATACACTTTTCCTTGAACTACATGCTCCTTAAAATCTTGGATTAATTTATTGTCGTTAGAAACTAATACTTTTACTCCGGCTACCAGAGCCAACGCAATGATATGTTCATCGTCTGACTTTAATTTTCCTTTTAGTTCGTTTTCTTTTTCTTGGACCCCTTGAGATATTGATTGAAATTGATCGGCTCGTCGCCTCTGAATTATCCACTCGTCCATTTTTGCTTTTTTCCATTCCTCTTTAAATCTTTTTGTAGTGGAATAAACGATTTTGCCATTTCTGTTATTTAACCATGTCAAGATTGGTTTTATATCTGCACTTTCCCCTTTCTTGAATGTACTAAAAACATTTGCATCCAAAATAATACACATCACCTAATCCTCAAATCCCATAAGTCGGTCAGACTCTTTCAGGAAAAATTGCCTATAATGTGGTGGAACACCGATCAAATTTGCATCTTTATCAAAACCAATATTATGCACATTAACAACACGTCCCTTCGGTTCAAAATAGATCAAGGCCACGTCTTGGGGACGGATGGTTTCTTTTCTGATTTCAATGCGTGCACGGTCAATCATATAGTCACTGTGGGTTTCAACGATAAAAGACCGGTTGTCCTGACTCCCCAATTGTGCTAATAAAGAAGAAAGTTCCGCTTGTGCGCGTGGGTGCAAGTGGACTTCAGGCTGCTGCAGTAAAAAATATGCCATTTCTTGCGAACTGCGAAGGCTTCGTCGAGGAGTCTCAGGATTCAAAACATGCACTAAAATTGGTAAGATTTGACTTACACCATAGCCAACATCAACAATATTGGCATTCGGTCCCCTTACCTTGAATTTCAGCTGAAATGGAGCACCCAAGGAACGTCCGAGGTTCTTTATCTCTATATTCTGAAATAACCCAGAACTCTTTCCAAATTCTATTAGCTGTGCTTTGAGTGCTTGCCACCGCTTTTGCTGGGTTGCTTCCATCCTCATCAGTAGCATCGGAACATCGCTTCCCTCCGGATCGTTAAATTCCCGAGTTGGATCGTAAGTGCGTTTAGGACGCGAGCGAATCGGAGATGTACTAAATACAGATAGATAGTGACCAACATTCCAAGGATTATATCGTCCTTGTTCCGAATTTTGAAGCATTTCCACATAGTTTGCTAAAGCGGTTTTTCCTTCAACGTCTCCTTCCAAAAATTGACTGGATTCAAATTGTAAGAAACGAAAAAGGGAGTAGGATGGAAGCATGTCCAAAAGATCGGGATCACAATTTATTTCATAGTAGTTGTGCTTCTTGTCAAAGGAAACTAAACGTGCTGGGCTTTCTGTGGTATCATCTCCAATTTTGAAAACAATTTCACCGTCAGGGAATTTGAGTTTGATCGAGTTTACAACAGGTTCAATTCCCCCAGTTTTTTCTGCAAGTTCGACCATCCATTTAACAGTTTCGATAGTAAATCCTAATTTAAAAATCTTTTCTTTTGGTCTACCGTTTCTGACAATATCCTTAAAGATCCCCATTGAATAGGGTGCTGCATTAAAGTCTAACGCCTCGCCGCGCAAATAATTTGCTAACACTTGGAAACATGCCAGAGCCGTCGTCTTACCAGTGCTATTTTCTCCAACTAAAAAAGTCAACGGACGGATTTCAAGCGTTTGACGCTCGTCAAAACAGCGGACATCTTCCATTGTGAATTGCGTAATGTTCATAGCATCATCTCCACAACATTATCGTGTGATTCTGAGATATATGGATTTGTAGTTTTCTCAGGGCATCGCATGCACTATGGTAACATATCCAATGGGGAAATGTCAACTTTGTCTGGACAAAAAAGACGTTTCGGATACAATGTATTTCATGAGAACAAAAACCAAACAGCCAATACCCGCTTTCCAAATTACATCGTTACGTGCGATGTTAGCCGCAAAGATCGAGGACGCAGAGAACTTCAAAACGCTACGTCTGACTTGCAGCCACACCAGCGAAAATAATACCGAAAAATCGCAGCTGCGAAACGAGGTGGTCATATATCAAGAAGCCAAAGGGAATCTAACGCTAAATCGGTTCGTCTATGAAGACGGCTCTTCACGGCGGCATATTGATGAGGAGACTGTCCTTGATCGAATTGAGCAGCTGATTGGTGCAGGTTATGACGAAGTCATCTGTGAGTCGTTCACGGGAGTTGTAAATGTTCGCGTCAGTTCAGGACGTATTGAAATAAATCTCGGGGATTGTCGGTCTACTACCACGGCTAAAAAGCGTCCTATTGAAGTTGGAGAGGCTGACAGATTGCTGGGGGCTCTCGATATTTTGACCGCTGACGGAAAAATCAGAAGCGATAAATTCCGAAAGTATGAGCAGATTAATCATTTCATCGAGCTCATCCGCGAACAATTGGAAAAGGTGTCGCGACAGCAACGCATTAACGTGGTCGATTGTGGATGTGGGAAATCATACCTTTCATTCGTCATGAACTACTTTCTGAGTCAGAAACTCGGAAGACGGTGTAAGTTTTTCTGCATTGATACCTCTGTAAGTTTAATCGAAAAATGTAAAGAGATGCAAGCAGAACTTGACTACGCAAACATGGCGTTCCAACAGTGTCGTATTATGGATTTTGCGTTACCGACAGATATAGACATCCTTTGTAGCTTACACGCCTGCGATACGGCAACTGATGAGGCGATCGCTCTCGGCATCAAGGCGAATGCCGCACTCATAATGGTTGTCCCTTGTTGTCAAAGTGAGATTCTCAACCAACTAACAACTCACCCGCTATCGTCCATTACCCGACACGGTGTCTTTGGGGTTAAATTCGCAGATCTATTAACGGATGCCCTTCGGACCCTACTGTTAGAAGCGAATGGATACAAAACGAGAGCCATAGAATTTGTGTCACCTATCCACACCCCTAAAAACATCCTAATCCTTGCGGAGAAGATACAGTCTCAAAATTCGATGGCATTGAAGCAATATCGCGAACTCGTTGATATGTTTCAACTCTCACCCGCATTGGAGAGGTTCTTGACCACTGATTAAGATTGAGAAAAGACTTCCATTCCCGCAGCGCCTTCCGCAATCCGGCGGATCTGTTTCTCAAAACCTGGCGGTGAGAGCGTCCATGTAATCCAAAGCGGTGCATCGCCTGTATTAACGAAACGGTGTTCGACATTGGGTGGGATATAGATGACCGTGCCGGGCTTTAAGTCGGCGACTTCATCGGCAACATATCCTTTACCTTGTCCACCATAGACGAAAATAATCTCCTCGGCTTCGCTGTGCGAATGCATAGGTATCTCACTCTTCGGATCAACCTCCTCCAACCCCATCGCAAAATGCGCAGTACCGACAGTCTTCGGCTCGACGAGTGTATATAACGTTCTCGGTGCCTCGCCTTCAATCCGAACGACTTCAGCGTCTTCTTTGTGATAAATATGTTTCATTTTTCCCTCCAGAATTAAGAAGTTTCATAGCTGCTTCTTAGTTTATACCTGAATCTGAAAAACTTAATAAGTTTTATATCCGTTCTGTGTGAGTTAAAGCCAGCAATAGTTCATGCATCTCACTCAGACTCGTAATCTGGACATCCGACGTAACCTCGTCGGTTGGCTTGCTCCCCGAGCGGTTTAGCCAAATTCCTTTAAGTCCAGCCTTTTGTGCGCCTAAGATGTCCCGACTCAAACTATCCCCAACCATCACTGTTTCGGAGGGCGAGGCAGCAATTGCCTCAAGTGCCAGTTTGAATATTTGAGTATCCGGTTTTCCGATACCGACTTCTCCTGAAATTAAGATATGCTTAAAATATTGTGCTAACTTGGCACCTTGAATCTTCTCGCGCTGTAGGTCAGGTGCGCCATTAGTGACGAGTGCTAATTGGTAGATCTCACGAAGATGTGTCAGATTCTCCTTAACCTCTGGAAATAGAATGTGTCGTGCGCGACGTTCAGACATAAAGGTAATGGACAACTGCTCGGCGCAGGACCCGTCACTTACACCGTGATCAGCGAGAGCACGAAACCATGTGTCACGCCTATAGATAGGAGCCCACGTGCGAAGTTTCTTAAGATTCGGATCGTTCCCCAGAAAACGGGCCCACAAACCTTCCCATGAGCTAATACCGATAGCACGGCAATAGGTAATGCTTGCAGAAGCGCGCCACAACTCGCCAGCGTGATAAAGAACCGCTTGATGGAGTGCTTTCGGATTAATGCCGTATTTTTCGCGCGCGTGCTCACATGTTGCCAAAAAAGCCGCATCCGCAGCAGCACCTTCTATTACAAGCGTATCGTCAAGGTCAAAAAGGATATTCTTGATTGCCATGGCTTGATTATACCTTACATAGAATTCTAAGCAAACCATGTAGAGGTTTCTTAGATGTTTCGTGTTTTTTTGTAGATATGTTATTACAACGCGCGTATTTCCTCAAATAAAGCCAACTGTTGCTGGTAAGCTTTCGGTAGTGGACGGACTTCTTGATAACCCTCAAAAAAAATTGTCCGTTCGTCCTCACTTAATTGGCGTGAAAGCGTCAGAATATCCGAGATATAATAACCAAATCCGAACTGGATCATATCAATTGGGCAGGGCTGTCCCTCTGAGACAATAATATTATGGGGTGCCAGATCCAAATGAATCAGTCCAAAAACGTCCCGTCCTTTACCCTGTTCTTCAACAAACCGTAAAAAGCGCGAAGGAAGGGAAGCGAGTTTGGCAAGTGCCTCCGCTGCGTCATCTATATTACCACTTGCAAGTACCTTTTCAACTTGCAGCGTAACCCACTCTATATCGTAGTACCGAGGACGGGTAAACCAGTCTGGCAATTCTAACGTTTCCGACACAGCGTGCATGCGACCCACCATGACCCCAAGACTCCGAATCAGTTCTGGTGTCTTTTCCGCTGCGGAGAGGGCACCCAGTGTTTCGCCGGGAATCCAGTCATACACAGTCGCATAACGTGAGGGTAAGTCGTTTGGAGAGAGATGTTGAATCATTTCCCCATCACGTCCTGGCACAGGCGAAAGGGTCTTGATCCGCGCTTTATCCCGAAGCGCAGTTAACCAATAGATTTCGGACCGGATTTTATCAATAGCGGTGCCTGCTTGATGAAGTCTCAGTGTGAATCGTGCGTCCTCAGCATCTACGAAAAACAACATGTTCGCAATATCAAATCCAAGACCACTGATTCGGAACGAAGCGTTATTCAATCCATACGACACAACAGCCGCTTTCGCATAGTGCCAATCGGTGATAAGGAACTGTAAACCCTTTTTGTTATAAACTATCAAAATGTCGTTATCGCAGGCGTGTTGTGTGGATGCGGAGATAAACGTGCGTTGTGCATCATTCAGGGAGTCGAGGAAGGCACGGATATCGGGATCAATCTGTGGAGGGTGACCAGAGATTGCTTCGAGCCAATACTGTCTACATCTATCATAACAGTCGATGCGGTAGACGGGGACGGGCGGATCTCGGTACCAACCAGAAGAATTTTCGATGGCGTATTCAACCTGGATGCCACAAAATGGGCACGGCATTTTCGCTCCCATGGTGGATTATCCTGTGCTAACTTGATAGTGAAATACGGGTGCTTAGATTCCTGTGTTGAATCGCGGTTCATCCAGTCTGAAAGTCAACAAGAACCCAATTGAGACGAGGACTGAACAGCTGATGAAAACCGGTTCAAACGCTAATGTCTCAATGAGTGCGCCAACCAACGGTGAAACAAATAACGGAATGGCTTGAAAAAGGCTCATCACACCGAGGTATTGTGGATGTTTTTCTTGTGGCGCGATTTCAAGGGTATAGTTCGTGACAATACGGGCGGACACTGGCGTGAATCCCATAAGCGCGAAAACAATCCAATAAAATTGCGCACCCGAAGGCATGCGGCTAATGCCGATCGCTAACAGTGGCATACACGCACTGATTAATATCAGAATACGCAAGACCAATCGGTTCCCCGAGCGGTCGGCGATGTTGCCCATAATGCCCGCACCGACGGCATTGGACGCATTCTGTGCAACGATTAACGCAACAAAACCGGAAGGGACTAACCCTAACGTCCGCTGTCCGTAAACGGTGTAATGTGGAAAAAGGGGCCAGATTGCGTAAAACAGCAAGATAACAATCGCAAATCGCCGAAAGTTTCTATCATATCTCAATAAGAGGAGTGCGTCTCCGAGAAACCGAAAAAAGGGGGCGTTACGTTGTGGGCGTGACGGCAACTCTTTAAACCAAAAACTCACCAAAGCAGCAACACCGAAGGAGATAGCCGTTGCGTTGAAAAGCACTGTATAATGGGCAGCATTATCAGACAGCCAACGCGGTAGCAGATAAAAAGCGAGACCGATCGAAATCGTACAGCCGATGATATTAGAATAAGCAAGGAGCCGTCCCCGTTTTTCTGGACTGATGAGTTTACCTTGTAGCGTTCCGTTAGCCAGATGATTGCAACCGACAGCAAGCCAGTGCACAGCACAGAGCACAAGGAAAGTCGCAACAATAACGTTTGCTGACCAGTCTGTTACGCCTAATATAAGAGACAAAACGCACCACGGAATCGCGAAACCGAACCCTGTAAACACAAAAAAAGCCTGTTTTTTCGGCATCCGTGCGACGCGCTGCGCGACCAAAAATTGCGGGAGGCTCTGTCCAATGCGTAGGATGAGTGGGAGCAAGCCACGGATCGTACCAGACGATGTGTAGGTGTCGATAAACGCTGGAATGACCACAGACTCGGATTTGAACATCCAACCGAAACGCATCACAATTTGGTTCAAGGCGAATACAATCAAATTCCGTTTCTCGTGCGGATAAGCTTCTTTAGAGCGGATGTTCGTCTGATTCGCCTCACTATTGTTCATCAAGACTCCATTCGGCTGTTAATATATCTGTAAATTGATGCATTTTCAATAGGTTTAGGATATTAGAGTTCCCCGTTTTGGAGCATGCGTGCGCCGTAAGTTTCCATCGTTGTTTTCACCTCCGATGTTAACGTCTCTTGCTCGGAGAGTGCTTTGGCAACTCGATGGAACCGTTCAATGTCCCTCAATCCCATAATTGTTACATTGACGCTCTTATGACTCAGCACATAGCGATAGAATTCCTCTGGCGGTGGCGCGTCTGAGGCATCGAAGAGTTTATCATTGCGAGATGCGTTCATGATAACCACACCCGTGTTATGTTCATCCGTTGCGGGGAAAACTGTCTGTTCGGGTATCCGCAGCGCGCAATTGTACCAGCAGAGAACCGTGTCAAAGAGTCCAGTGTCTATGGCTGCTTGCACCTGAAACCAGTCATGTCCGGTCACACCGATGAATCGTACCAACCCTTCCTCTCGTGCTTTCTGTGCCATCTCCATCGCGCCGCCGGGTGCCAGTGCTTTGACGCGTCCGTCTTGCGTGTTCAGATGGTGCAGTTGGTAGATATCGATGTGGTCAATACCAAGTGATTGTAATGATGTTTCAAGTTCTTTCCGTGCGCTTATGGCATCGCGTTCGTGTGTTTTGGTCGCAATAATAAGTTTATCGCGTTGTCCTTTTATCGCGGTCCCAATGACTTTTTCGTCCTCACCGTCTCTGTAGGCGCGCGCCGTATCAATATAATTAATACCAGCATCAATTGCCCTGCGGTAAACCTCAGCAGATTCACAATACGCACCACCGATACCGAGTCGAGTTACTGTCAAACCTGTGCGACCTAAAACTGTTTTCGGAATCTCATAAGCCATTGTGTTACCTCAATCAAAAGTTCAGATTAACATTTTAGTTTACCAGCCAAAAGTGCACTACATATTTATTGTGGTATGCGATAACCACCGCCGACGTACAGCAGCTGTCCCGTAAGCCATCGCGCTTGCTCAGAACAGAGAAAAACCGTAACATCCGCCACATCTTCAGGTTTGCCGACTCTACCTAAGGGTGTAGATTTCGCAATTACTTTTTCGTTCTCGGGTTCAATGTAACCTGTCTGAATGGGTCCAGGCGCAACAACATTCACTGTAATGCCGTATTTCCCCAGTTCGCATGCAGCGGAGTGACTATAAGATTCGATGGCGTGTTTGCTTGCGGCGTAACTGATGTTCAATGGATGGCAATGTGCAGCATCTGTACTGGTATTTACAATGCGTCCCCAACGCAATCCGTTTTCAAGGTATTGGTTCAAATACGCTTGCATCATCAGGGCATACGATCGCGAGTTAATAACAAAATGAGCATCGATGTTTGCAGCAGTCGATAAGAAAATGCCGCTTCCGTCTGTTGAAGTTTGCTCAGGATCAAATGTTTCCAAAACGCAATGGGTATGGTTGTTGATTAATATGTCAACAGGACCCAATTCTTCCGCACATGCATCAAAAAGTTTTGATATATTCGTTGCATCAGCAAGATCTGCCTCTAAAGCAGATATTGTCATCCCGGCATCTCTAAACTGATTGACAAGTTCGGAGATGGGTTTATGTTGCATGGCTCGGTAGAGAACATCTCCACCGATTCCTGCTTTTTCGGCACCCTGCAATTCTGTTTCGCTATATGGACGCGGAGGACGAAAAAATGAAGCAAATACCTTCACACCTTGTTCGCCGAGTGCTAAAGCCGTTGCAGCACCGATGCCGTGGTTGGCACCAGTAATCAGTGCCACTTTGCCGTTCAACTTTGGGTCAATCATAAGGCGGTCCCTCAAAACGCTGGTGCCATCTCCCATACCTGCACGGATCGGAAGTGTGCCTGCCCGCCACGACTCAACAACCTAACACCGGTGCTATCGGCGCGCATTGGGTAGATCCGTTGTGTGATGCACTGCCTACCGTTAGCGAATACCTCAACTACAGATTTATCGACATAGATGCGGAGTTGAAGCGTTTCATCGTCTCTCAGCATAAATGGCGCGCATTGGGCATCGACAAATCGCTCCGACTCCGGCAATCTCGCCGTGCCACCGGCATCTCGGTAGTGTGGATAGCGGATGGATTCGTTTAAGGTAGAACGGCTGATGTCGACTTTTAAGGTGCCTTCCGCTGGAACGTACAGAACCCCGGTCTGTTCAGCGTGATCGGGTGAGCAGAGCACCTGAACGCCGACCTCAGTCGCATCACCCGGGTCAATCTCAACAGCCAACTCAAGACTGCTCCCTTGAATCTCTTCCAAATTCACTTCATCCGTATCCACAGCGATATTTTCACGTTTTTTCGGATTCATCCGCAGGCAGTCCAACTCCGGCACCGGTTCAATTTGCAAACTACCGTCGTTGGCGAGAGAAAGGATACGTGGCAGCGTCATAACCCCTGACCAGCCTGAGGCGCGTTCCTCTTCTGCCCCGCGGATTTCCCGAACCCAATCGAAAAAGATACGCCGTCCTTGCGCGTCTAACAGTGAGCGCGGTCCACCGAGCATGCCGCCTGCCCAGCTCATGCGTCCGTAGTTTTCGACATAATACTGCTCGTTTTCAAATCTACCGAGATAATACTGCGTGCCTTGCCAATGGCTACAAAACAGCAGCATGTGCTTGTCGCCTAATGGATAAAAATCAGGAACAGCGCAATCCTCTTCCGCGTCTGTCCATTCCCGTCGCGATTGATAAAACGAACGCACAAATTCCCAGTCTACAAGATTAGCCGACTTAAACAGAGCCGTTCCATCCCCGATTTGTCCGGGTATCCTATTTCCGATGAGTGCGTAATAGGTATCGCCTTCCAGCCACGCACACGGGTCAAAAACAATATATTCGCCATGCCCTTTCTCCCCCGGTTTTGGCACTGGAATCACCGGATTGGCTGGATGCTTGTTCCACGTCAGAAGCAGGTCATCATCACTCGTTGCGATGCACGTTCCATCGGGGATTCCGTGATAGATGAACGTCGGGATGCCGTCTCGATTCACGAGAGCACCACCGCTAAAGCACCCACCGCGATCCGGTCCGTCGAGATCGGGCGTTAAAGCGATCGGATGATGCACCCAATGCACCAGATCAACACTCGATGCGTGTCCCCATTGCATCCATTTCCAATAGCCACCTTCGGGGTTATGCTGATAGAAGATATGGTATCGCCCCTTCCAAAAGATTGAACCGTTGATGTCGTTCATCCAACCGAATGGCGGGGTGAAGTGATAGCATGGTCGATAGGGATCGCCTTCATACATCGCATCCAGCACGCGTGTGGCGTGTATAAGTGCTTCTGTTTTTTCGATGGCTGTATTCATAGTTGCTATATCCATCCATCTTCAACCATTAAGGTTAAGGGTGATTCCATCTCTTCAAGAGGGAGATGAATCCGCCGCCGTTTCCGAGACGACTCGTAAATCGCCATAAGCAGTTCGTGTGTGGCATATCCCTGATGACCGCTGGACCGGTGTTCCCGATCTTCTTCAATGGCTGCAATCATGTCTCGTACAGGGTTGCTTTCTGAGGGAAGTTCAGGGGTGACCCAAGCCCCATCCGATGCTGTGTTTCGGACGCGAAGAGAAGGTCCACCCGGCGCAGCGAGTTCGAGTTCGCCTTCTGTTCCGTAGCAATAGATGTGGTGATAGCCGGGAGCGGTGTCGCTCCCACCTTCAATGATGGCGCGGACATTATCTTTGAACTTGAAGTAACCGAGCGAGAAATCTTCGGAGTGCAGATCATATTTCATCGGTGTGTTGATACGTTCAATCTGACCAATCACCCAAGTAACCGGACGATCGCCGTAGACATATCGCATGAGATCGACAGTGTGTGTGGCATTGTCTTTCAGGTCGCCACCGCTACAAACACCGTGAATGCGAAAGAGGTCGCCAATAGCACCTTCGGCAATCATCTGCCTTGCGAGTTGATAGGGTGCGCTAAACCGGACTTGATGGTCAATCGCCAATTTCACGCCGTGTTGGGAACAGGTTTCGAGCATCTCGCGTGCTTGTCCGAGGTTTTCTGCCATCGGTTTTTCAGAAAGAATCCCCTTCACACCCCGTTTTGCGGTCTCAATCACGACCGGCGCGTGCAATTTAGGGCGCGTACAAACGGAGACCATATCAATCTCTTCGGTTTCGAGCATCTCAATATAATCGGTATACTGCTTTTCGACACCATACTGTTCACCGTATGCCTTCAATCCCTCTACATTAATATCGGCAATCGCCGTCAGAGAAGCCCGCGGTTCATTCACATACCATCCGGCGTGCATGTGCGAAATCCCGCCGCACCCAATTATCGCAACGTTGTAGGTTTTGTCCATTGTGGATTCCTCTTGTGTTTGTCTGCTAAGCAGGACAACACATCATGTAGGTTTGAAACTACATAATCTGGTCGTTCATCCCCTGTTTCCGGTATCAGTCCATCAGATTTTCGGTCGATAAGGACACTTGTCATACCCACACGGTTCGCCCCAACAATGTCATTTTCGATGGAGTCGCCGACGAATAGAGCCTCTCTCGGTAGAACACCGGCACGCTCACAAGCAACTGTGAAGACTTTGATATTTGGCTTCCTGACCCCGACTTCATCGGAAATTGTCAGCGATTGAATACGTTCACTGAGTCCGAGGCGTTGGACTTTAGAAAACTGGCTGTCTGTATGGTTATCGTGCGCACCGTTTGTAACGATACCGACATGGTATGCGTGTAATTCCTCAAGGACGGTGACATCATCGTAAAGATGTAGACTCGTGAGGTAGCGCGAACTTAAAAAGTCGTTGAGTTCTTCTGTAATTGTACCTTGTGGCAACCCCAATTCTTTAAATAAACACTGGAAACGTGAGTCTCTCAGTTCTGCCATAGAGCCTTTCCCAGCATTGAGTTGTTGGAAGCGTTTCTGGTGAACCGTTGTCCATGCATTTGTAATGGCTTCTACCGAGATATCCGGCTCGTGCTTGTGTAGTAGTTGGAATGTTTCTCTTGTCGCAATGGACCATGCTGTATCAGAGTCGCAGAGCGTACCGTCAAGGTCAAAGAATACTGCCTTAATCATCTGTCCTCAAATGTTATGAAATAGCGGTCTGTCAAGCAACCCAAGCGATGTAGATGTAAACGCATACCAGGACTATCCAGACGCAGGCGACCGTCTTCATAATACGACTTTGCCGTCCTGTTTTTGTGAAGTTAAAGCCGATGTGCGTGAACAACAACATTAGCGCGACAAGAATGTTGACATTGAGCAGCCTGTTAGAACCAAGATTGTGCCAGGTGAGAAATCGGAAGACATTGTAGGTAAGCAAACAAAGGATAAGACCCAGCAGACCGTATTTCCAGAGATGCTTTAGTGCGATTTTCCTTGCGATCCCCGTTTTTGCCGATGCCTTTTCAAAAGACTCCGGTAGGTCTGGATTCTTTTCTCGAAGGGTCTGCTGGCGTTCTTGCTCCCTTTTAATTTTTCCTTCAAGCTGCTGTTTCTCAGCGTCGGTGAGTTGTCTCATAAAAGATTACTTCTCTCTTGGTGATTTAAGAGGCAGGACAAAAGCCAAACATTTTTCATCTCGCTCCATCGGTTCTACCGCGAACCCCATAGCGAGTTTAAGGAGATGGTTTTCAGGGTAATTCTCGCCGCTGACGGATCGAACTTGATAACAATCAAATAACTTTGCTTGCTCGATGGTATATTCTTGGAGTGCGGTGCCGATACCTCGTCGTCGGTATCCTTCCTTCACGCCAAAAGCAAGGATCTTCGCCTCTTTCAGCGTTTTTCCGTGTATCTGAATAGGCGGATGATCGCGGTCGTGGGGCCCGATGTCCCATACAACGAACATGAGAAATCCGACGATAGTGCCATCTTGCCTTGCCGCTAAAAAATAGCGTGAAAACTGCTCAAAGTACGGATTAAATGCCCAATCTTCTTGGTTTAGGTCGTTGACGAGTGCCACGAATTCCTGCCAATCTGGATGATTGGGCGTCAGTTCTTCAATGGAACAATGTTGTTGCTTACACATTATAGCACGGTGATTCTGTTCAATTCCCCAAGTTGTCCCTACCTATGAATTCGGTCTTATTTTGACCCTTTTATGCCTCCCCAGGTGAGTGTCAATTTCTGATTAGGCTCAACGGCAAGTCCTACAGCATCCACGTTATTTTCAATCTCTGCTTGACTGAGACCGCGATTGTAGAGGCGAAGTTCATCAAGCAGACCGTGGTAGGGAAGTCCATCCGATTTTCTGGCACCCATCCAAAAGTTCTCTCCATTGTGTTTGAGATTACCTTCAAATTTTTTATTGCTATCCTCTTCACCATTAATATAAATGATGGCTTGAGAGCCGTCGTAAACGCCTGCGACATGATGCCATTTATCTAAATCAGGCTGTGCCAAGCTGTGAAAGGGCCAGGTCTCTAAGACACCGTTCCAAAGATTAAAGTCAATACGAGTCTGGTCTGACCACGCAACCACATAAGAATTATTAGCTGACCTTGAGATGCCTGCGAAAATCCCCCAACCTGCTTTTTCGGGCTTTATCCACATCTCCAATGTAATTTGATCACCAATATCGGTTAAATCCTTACCTGCACCACAATCGACATGGCCACCACTAAACTTGAGCGCCTCACCGACTTTACCGTTAACGACCTCAACATTCCCATCCATCGTCCCATCGTTGCTGCCAAAAACGTCTTTAACTGTTTTACCCGCGACTGAGTCCTTATTAAAAGACCAGTAGCTGACCAACCCATCAGTGATCGCTTGACGGGCTTGTGCCACGCTTGTAGCCATTAAAACAGTCACGACGACGGCTATAACAGACATTTGTCTCAGAGTTCTGTTAATCATTTTGTCCCCCGTTGCGGTTTTGTACCGCAAACTGTTAGTTTGCGGGAGGCTGTACATAATCTAACAAACCGGACTACGCGAAGAACACAATCTGAATGAAGTTTAAGAATTTAATTCGGGAATACGCCAACACTTAGCTTAGCCTTTATATTCAACAACCACATCGTCACCCTCAACCTTAACAGGGTAAGTCGCCACACGCAGTGTTTCGTCGACAAGGCACCGTCCGGTGGCAATGTCGAATGTCCACTGATGCCACGGGCAGCGGAGGATCTCACCTAAACTGTCAACAGAGAGCGTTGCGTCCTGAAGAGAGGGCGGCGCGTCAGCGGCAAACCTACCCGTAAGTTCACCTGTACAGAGAGGGCCTCGCTTATGTGGACAGATATTGCGAATGGCGTAAAACTTACCATCGACATTAAAGACACCAATCCCTGCTTTACCACGGAACGGCACAATAATCTTGCGTTTCCCCGGAGGAATCTCTGATACTTTTCCAACAACAACGCGTGCCATTTTTTAATTGTTCCCTTCCAAATCCAATCGAAGAAGGTCAAGCGCGTTCTGGGCGAAGATACGACGGTGTAAGTCTTCTGGGAGTTTGGGGAAAACCGTTACCGGATCGTTCCAGTCGAAGTGCGGGAAATCCGAGCAGAATATGAGTGTTTCGTCTGCATGGAGCATCTCCAACATCTGGTACATCTGTTCCGGCTTTTCAGGTTCGTGCATCGGCTGCGAACCGATTCGGATGTGCTCACGGAAATACTCACTCGGTAACCGTTTAAGCCACGGGGTCTGGTCGCGTATCGCCTTCCAATCGGTGTCCAGATGCCACATCACCGGCACTGCCCACATCTGCTGCGCTTCAATGAGCGCGAACTTGAAGTTTGGAAACTTTTCAAAAACCCCCTCGCAGATAAGCGAGGTCGCGTGTGTACTGGCGACATACGGACGGCTCATCCGGGATTCTATGTAATAGGTCGGATGTCCAACCGGCGTCGGGACGTTTCGGGTCGCACCGCCGCCACCCCCGATGTGCGATATGACAGGCAATCCGTGCGACTCACACGCTTCCCAGATAGGATGATAAAAGCGATTACCAAATGGACGACTCGTGCCCATTGGTAACATAACCGCTACAGTGTCCTTGCGATGTGCGAGCCTGTTGATCTCTTCCACGGCTTGCGGCGGATCGGACGGCGAAACGAGAATGGCGTTGACAACACGTTCATCCCGCTCAAGCCAATGTTCGATTGTCCAATCGTTAAAAGCCCGGCAGAGGGCAGCACCCCAATCGGGATCGGGCACACCGGAATATCCATAGAACACAGGGGGACCCGTCAGCACAGCGATATCGATATTCCAGACATCAAGATGCTCCTCTTGAAGGAACTCCAATGTGAAATTGAAATCTCTCGGGTCGCCGCCGGAATTTTTCGGGGTAGACTCGATAGCTTCTTCAACGCTACCTCTGAGGTCTACACGATTGCTCCGAATCGGGATATTCGGATACCCACCCAGATGTAGGCCTTGATCAAGAAGGTGCTCCTGATAGAACTTCGACAGGTAAGGCAGCAATTGCGTGGGATGGCGGAAGTTGTGATGTACATCACAGTCAACAATAGCAATACCGTCTTTGGGGTTAGCAGTCCAACCTGGGGCAGTAACCGGCCTCGCTCCAATTTGACTCATTTCAACGTCTCCTTGTGATCACAGAATGGGTATTCAATTTTAGGCAATTATACGGACTTGGGTTATTTTGTCAATCGAAAACCTGTAGGAGGGATTTCCGAATCCCGACTTTTCGCTGTAGGCGCAATCTCTTCACTGCGATACCTTGGCAAAACGCTCAAAAATCCGACAATTGAATGGCTCTGCAGCAGTTCGAGAATAGTCAATTCTACTCTATTGCCGATTTTTCCTTCATCCGCTTGACAGCCTCCAGTTTTGTCTGTTGCCAGTCTGTCCAATCTTTTTTCCCTTCGTATCGGACGACATCGTGAATGGTTGCGCGGGGTTGATAGGTTATGTAGTTTCCAGTGTGCCACGCCAGATTCCGGTACACCATGAAATCTCCCGGTCCGAGATGTACCTGAACGGCTCCGGGAAACTGGCGACAGTGCGCTAAGCAGTAGCGTTCCATCTCAGTGTTGGATTGTCCCTCCGCTGGCTTCCGCAGTTGCGGATCCTTTGTAGACTGTTCCTCACCTGGCATATCCCATTGCCGGAGGTGGCTCCCCGGAACGAACCACGTACAGGAGTCGGCATAAATCGCACAGTTGACCTGATTAAAGTGCCGTAGATCGTACCAGACCTCCGCCAGTTTCGCGTTAACAATCTCATCCCGCGCTTCGGGTGGGACCTCCACAACGCCGTCTCGGTGCCACCCAATATGCCATGGATGTTCAAGCGGCTCGACGAGCAATCCCATGATGTCAACATGACCGTGCGTGTAGTTATCGCCGAGCAGTTTCTCAATGGCATCTCGGAGTTCTGGTAGTTCAGTGTAGTCATAAAAAGGTTTGAGGTTTAATTCATCGCCGTAATTGGATAGCGGTTGGATGCGTTGCGTTTGCGGACCATTCAGTTTGTGCGCCAAATGGCGTGCCTTCTCTGCCTCGCGCCGCAAATCGGTAAGCAACGATGGCGGAACAATCCCGCGGAAAATCAGATAGCCTTGCGAGAGATACGCATTGACCATGGAATCTTGAAATTGAAATGCCATTGTCCTACCTCATAAATGAAGTTTCAGTGCTAATATATTAGACACATTCTGAGATACTACCGGGCGGGGTGCAAGGATGCCTCCGTGAGTGAATCGTGGAACCAACCTGTGCAATCGCTATGGACATAGGTGATGTCGTCTATCACAATACGCCGGTTGTTAGGAAACTTTTCTATCAAGTCGTGCCCTCGGAGATATCTACCATCATAGCGTCTAAAGAAGACAGTACGTCCACCCCTTTCAATAAACACCTCTGCAAGTTCGTCTCCGTGTGGCAGGGAAATATCAGCATCCAAAACCCGAAGACAGTGGAAAGTATTTTCACCGATCGTCACATCATAGGTCCCCGCACCCAATCCCTGACCATCGGTAATTGTATAGGACCCATCTGGTTGCAACTGATACCGGCCATCATCGACGATGCGTCGTTTGATCGGACCGCCCCACTGTTCTTCAAACGCATCATCACCGATCGTGGAAAAAATCTTTTTTTTATCTACAACATTAACAACAGAGATCCATCTTGAGTACGTTTCGTCGAGTGAAGCATAGAACAGATGGACTGGGTCTGGCCAATCAGGGGTCGATGCCCATTCTCTCACTTGGAGCTCCACACAATCAATGCCTTGGATCTGAGCCGCTGTAGTCGGTACCATCTCGATTACTGCTTCAAGTTCCATCGTCTCGCCGTTGTAAGCTGCCCAGCAGTTAGATTCGCCCATCTGTGGAACAGCAAACCACCATTGGAGTTCTGGGCAATCCACTTCAGTGATTTTTTCGGAACTCTCAACTATCTTAACATCCGGTCTCATCTGTGGAAATGAATGCTTTATTGTGTCATCTGGCGGATGAGATCGTATAAGTTTTGTGCGCATATCGACTCCTTTTGGTAACCAGAACTGAATCGTTGAAAAGTTTTTTGGAGTTACGTCCGGTGGCTCAGCGTTTATTTCAAAATAGCAACACTAATGGAAATAATCATGGCACTGATGGCACATGAAATCGTTATCCAGTTCCGCATTTCTGCGATTGCACTCTGCTTACCCTTGAGTTCCGATACACCGTTTTCAACAGTACGAAGTCGGGTATCGATCTCATCTAATCGAGTATCCGCCCTATCTAACCGCTGATTAACTTCTGCAAATCGCTGGTTGATGTCTGTTCTAAGAAGATCAAAACTATCTTTCATCAGTTGATAAAGTTCTTCGTTTGTCATTTTCTTTTCCCTTTGTTTTTTATAAGTTATACCAACCCAAACGGGCCTATAGCAAATTATACCACAATTCCTATTTTGCGTCACTTGCTTTTCAATTTCCGGCGCGCCCACCAATACCCAACCTGTCGGAGATAGTAGCCGATATTCTTGTGGATTTTTTCAAACTCCGGCACAAACGGACACCTTCCACCGAGAACAACTAACGCCGATTTCGCACGCGTCAGCGCAACATAGAAAACACGCCGCTCCTCTAAAATCTCGCTATCTCGACGCGGAAAACGCCGTTCCAATGTATTGTGAACGAGGATCACCTTTTCCCATTCCCTGCCCTTTGCTTTGTGAATCGTTGTTATCTCAGCAGAAGTTGTGTGCTTGGCGAGCATCTCTTGAATCCGCTCCGTCTCATAGTTCGTCCGTGCCAAAACAGCAGTCTCTTGTGAGGATTCCAATTCACACAGTAAAGTGGCTTCTACGGTTTCAGGTGTCGTCTCAACGATTTTTATGTGCTGCTGCATCGGGTTATGAGCGCGGAGATTTTTACGGATGCGGGGTGTATTTCGTTCAATCAAGGCTCTGGCGTGTTCAACAATCGTTGATGTCGAGCGATAGTTACGCGTGATCTCATATTTTTTCACATCTCGTTGATTAGTGAAGTCCTGCATAATCCGTGAGTCGCCACCCCGGAAGCTATAAATCGCCTGATCATCGTCACCAACGGCGAAAAGGTTCTCTGAAAGCAGCGAAATGAGCCGAAAATCGGCTGGGGAAATATCTTGAAACTCATCAACGAGGACGTAAGGGTATTTATCGCCATAGGTTTGTCGGAGGTCTGGATGGTTCTCAAGCAGATTTGCGGCATGGAGAATCATATCCTCGAAGTCAACAGCGTTTGCTTCGGTTTTAAGGGTCTCATATTGGACAGCAAATGCCTGTGCCACGCGATCGTTAAGTGTCGTTGGATCGAATACGCCTGTAGTGACCTGCCGTTTTGCACGCATGACGGTCTCTTTTATGTCACTGAAACGCTCTCGGAGATTCGCAAAATCGGGGTCTCTATCAAGGTGTTCTTTATACGGAATGTCAAAGTGTTGACAAAACATCTCAAGGACGAGTTGGTTGCTATACGCCACTCTCAGCGGATCCGCTCTGTTAAATACACTCGCCCGTTCCCGATAGAACGCAATCCAGCGCGCCTCGCGACGATTCGCCTCGCGTCCGGGGACCCATTCCAGTACCTCGAAATTGAAATGTGTTTCGCCTGCGGAACGGATTGCTTGCCGGAGTCTATCGTTTGATGAATGGCTAAAGTGTTCCTTTCTGCGCCGCTCTGGATTCGTGGTCTGTCCGATATAACACCTGCCGGTCTTCTGGCTTTCGATCTTGTAGATAGCGACTTTGGTAATGGAGGCTTTCTGTTCAATTTGTTTCTGTTCTTGTGAAATGATTTGGTCGATTTGTCCGGTCCAAATCTCAGGACGTTCCTTAAATCCTGCGCGTTTATGATTCTCAACGATAATATCTTTGCCGAAGGCGTGGAGCGTCCGGATTTCGGGTTTTTTATCTGGTTCAGTCTGGTCAATCGGTTTTGACGAAACGAGTCCACGTAAGATGCGGGTCTCCATTTCTTCGACGGCTTTTCTGTTAAAAGCGATGGCGAGGATGTGTGAAGGCGGGATGTTGTGTATCTGGATAAGGTTCAGAATCCGGGCTGTTACAACGGTGGTTTTTCCACTACCGGGTCCGGCGATGACGATTGCGGGTCTTGTAGTGTGGTTAGCGGCTTTTTGTTGGTTTCTATCAAGTCTCATGTTTTTCACGCTACCACATAGGTCTGCTCTACTTGTCACAATATTTGCAGAAGCAGGCCAATTTTGTCTTGAACTTCATACAGTGTTTCGTGTGGCAAAGCGCACCAGAACTCCGCATCCCTTTTCTGCCAATCAAGGCTCTTAACCTGATCTGCCAGGATAACGCCCTTCACAGGTAACCCTTCAGGGATAACAACCTCAAAAGGGTTATTTCCGCTTGTTGTGGTAATGGGACAGAAGATCGCCAAATTCCGAGGTCCCCTGTTGTATTCCCAAGGAGACAGCACAACAGCAGGGCGGCGACCGGCCTGCTCGTGACCAGTTTGCGGGTTAAAACTCAGCCAGACGACATCACCGGGTACTGGAATATACTCTGTCGGTTCTACCATACTTCGTTGCCTACTGGCGGTCCGGTGTCTATTTCACTGTGTCCATCGGCGTCTGGCATTTGGGCTAAAAGTTCCTTAAGTGTAAATTTAGGTTTCCGGTGAGGGCGCGGAGGGGGCGGCGTACGATGCGGCTTGTCCCGACATGACAATTTACGGTGTGCAGCTTTTATATCTGCAGCACCCAGTCCTTTCTTGACCTGTGTCTCGTCTTGGGTCTTGAGATATTTGAGATATGCTATAAAAACTAAACATTCTTGATAGGACATAATTCCCTCCCTGCTTATAGACTACCACAATTTGCGTGACGTGTCAAATTGAATTCACTTCGGCATCCGCCGGACCCATAACAACAGTGCCACGTTCATCGCACCGATAAAGCCGAAGACATAGGACTGAATGCCTGCTAACGTGTCAAGCGAACGGATGAGGAAGGGACAGAGAATCGGTAAGCCGAGAGCAAAGCAGGTGTAGAAAGTTAAGAGTTTCGCCCCTTTCGCTTCCCAGAAGGTTATCTGCCGCTTTAAAACCTTTATATAAGATTGATCCCATAACCGAGATGTCCACTTGCCCTGCATAAATCCCAAGCCAACACCTAAACCGTAGCCGAAACTCGACCAACGTAAGTCGATACGTACGTCGTATGAGATAGCAACTACCCAAAGCAGCTGCCCCAGCACTGAAAGCACAATGAACGCCCAGAACACTGGCAATTTCATATAGAAGGGGAGTAAGCGGCGGTATAATTTATTTCCCATGCGATTTGACGTAGTTGACAGCATTTTTGAAGAGAGCGAGCCCATCGCCTGCCTCGGAACTGTTTCCACTGGTCCCCACGAGTCGGGTCCAACGCGGGTGATTCCATTTCATTAGAAACCGCTCAGGATGGGGCATTAACCCGAAGATTCTACCTGTCGTATCGCAGACACCGGCAATATCAGCATCAGAGCCATTCGGGTTGTGTGGGTATGTGCTTTTGGCATATCGGAACACAATCTGATTATTTGATTCTAATTCTTCCAAGACACCTGACGGGGCAGTAAACCGTCCCTCGGCGTGTGCGACAGGGAGATAGATTTCGGCTTTGATACCTTTCGTAAAGACACATGGACTCTCTTGGGTTGCCAAGTCTACCCAGCGGCACTCGAATTTTGCCGAGGTATTCATTGCCAACGTCGCTCGTTGCGCCATTTCTGGTACATCGTTTTTAGAAGCACTCGCCCCGGGTAACAGCCCTGTTCGCACAAGCACTTGAAATCCGTTGCATATACCGAGTATCAGTTTATCATCAGCGACAAACTTATTCAAAGCGTCTGTCAGTTTGTGTTTCATCTCGACTGCCAGAAGAATGCCCGCTGAAATATCATCGCCGTAGGAGAAACCGCCTGGAATGGCAAGGATTTGATAGTCGGCTAAGTCAACTTTTCCAGAGATGAGATTTTGGATATGTATTAACGCCGTCTCTGCACCGGCGAGTTGGAACGCTGCATCCGTTTCCACATCGCAGTTAGTCCCAGCAGTTCGTAAGATAAGTACTTTTGGTTTCATATTTTTACCAATAATTAGAAAGACAACGGAGCCTGCCATGCGGATTTGAGGGTATCAATTGAAGTTTCAACGATTCGGTGCCCCGCAGTTCCGTTGATAATAAAGTCCGGTGTGTCTGTAACAGTGCCGAGGCAGCCTGTCGGTACGCCCTTCATAAGGGTTTCGTAAGCCTGTTGGTGTTGTGGCTCAATTTCTACAAGAAAACGGCTGTTTGACTCCGAAAACAGGAGTGTGTCGTCAGCAGAAATTTCCTCGCCTGTTGGCACGCTACCCAGGTTCAAGGACATTCCATATCCACCTGAAAATGCCATTTCCGCTGCTGCTACACCGATACCGCCTTCAGAACAGTCGTGACAAGAACGCACCAATCCTTTACTGATTGCAGTGCTGAGTCGTTCCATCGTCAGTTTACCTTCATCAGGTCGGACAATGGGTGCGTTGTTTCCGATAAATCCGTGGATACCGAAGTAGTGAGATCCGCCCAATTCAGTGTAAGTGTTTCCGACAACATAGATAGAGTTACCAGGGGCTTTTACGTCCATCGTGATAGCACGCTGGATGTCGGGCATCACGCAGATTGCGGATATGAGCAGCGTCGCTGGAATTGCGCGTTGCTCACCGGTTGTCGTGTCGCTGTATTCGTTGTAAAGGCTATCCTTACCAGAGATAAACGGCGTGCCGTAAGCGGTGGCAATGTCATAACACGCCCGTGCCGCACGCACCAACTCTCCAAGTCGATCGGGTTTGTCAGGGTTGCCCCAACAGAAGTTGTCCAGGAGTGCCGTCTTCTCGAGGGTTCCACCGACAGCGACGATGTTCCGCAACGCCTCATCAATCGCCGCGGCGGCACTGAGATACGGATCTACATCGCTATATTTCGGGTTAATCCCGTTGGCAACAATTACACCGTTTCGGCTGCCAATTACCGGCGTGACGACGCACGCATCACTCGGTCCATCGTTTTCTGCCCCGACGAGTGGGTGAATAACTATACCCCCTTGCACACTGTGGTCATATTGCCGGATGACAGATTCTTTACTCGCTATGTTTGGACTCGCGAGGAGTTGGCAGAGGTCGTCTGTATAATCATCAGTTTCTTTGTCCCGAGAAGGCATTTCTGGATGCTTGGGTGGATCCCAGACTGCCTGTTTGATGGGTTGTGGCAAGCCGTTGTGCAGGAACGCCATCTCTAAATCCGCAACGATTCTGCCTTCATAAAAGACTTGCAGTCTGTGTGTGTCCGTAAAACTGCCGAGGACCGTCGCCTCAACGAATTCTGCCTCACATATCTCTATCAATTCATCTAAATTTTCAGGAGGTACAGCAATGACCATCCGTTCTTGTGCTTCCGAGAGCCAAATCTCCCACGGGGCAAGTCCATCGTATTTCAGAGAGACGCGTTCGAGGTGCACTTCCGCCCCTATGTGTTCTCCCATCTCACCGACGGCAGAAGAGAAGCCACCGGCACCGCAATCCGTTATTGAGCGATAAAGGTTCTTGTCACGTGCCTGTAGCAACGCATCGACGATCTTCTTTTCCATAATCGGGTTGCCAATTTGCACCACACTGCCGAGGTTTTCGGAGGTGTCGTCCAATTCGGCGGAAGAAAAAGTAGCACCGTGAATGCCGTCCCGACCCGTCTGCCCGCCGATAGAGACGACGAGATCACCGGGTTCGACGGATTTCTCGCACCTGTTTCTCGGTATGAGACCGACGTTTCCACAAAAGACAAGCGGGTTCGCGGTGTAGCGGGTATCAAATAGAATCGCACCGTTTGCGGTCGGAATGCCCATCCGATTGCCATAGTCTCGCACACCCGCAACGACACCGTTGAATACACGCTTTGGGTGCAGTGTACCTTTCGGAAGTTGTGTATAAGGTGTATCAGGCATCCCGAAGCAGAAGACATCCGTATTCAGAATAGGCTTTGCACCGAGTCCCGTGCCGAGCGAATCCCGAATCACACCACCGATACCTGTCCCCGCACCGCCGTAAGGTTCGATCGCTGAAGGGTGGTTGTGTGTTTCTACCTTGAAAACGAGATTGTAAGTATCGTCGAATTCGATGATACCGGCGTTATCCGAGAAGACAGAGACGCACCACGGCTTTGCGATTTCCTCTGTCGCACGTTGGATAAAAGTCGGAAACAAGCCGTCGATTCGCTCTGGTTCTTTTCCGGTTTCAGCGTAGTCGATGATACTTTTGAAGGTTTTGTGGACGCAGTGTTCCGACCAAGTTTGCGCGATCGTCTCAATTTCGACATCGGTTGGGTTGCGTCCTAATCCGTCAAAATGACGCTGAATCGCGTGCATCTCGTTCAGATTTAGGGACAGCGTTCCTTCTCGACTGATACGCATGAGTTCCGTATCATCGGCATTTAGGATCTCTATTTCTTTGACCGTACTGGACATTTTTTTGACTATGACCCTCTGAGCTGCCCACCACTATGTTTCGGGCAGGTTTTTGGTTAATTTTAGCCATTTTTGATTAAATTTAATGGCTTTAATTTTAATTTATTCCTTAAACGAGGCGGTGACGCGGGGGATACTCTCCTCACAGGCGAACCGTTCAATGCTCGAAGCACCGACGAAACCGACAGTATCTGTTTTCTCATTGATAAACGCCGCTTCCGGTGCCTTTGAAATAGGACCCCCATGAGCAAGACAGATGACATCCGGGTTCACTGTTTGTGCAGCGTCGCAGATTTCTTGCACTCGAACCGCCGCATCTTCAAGCGTGAAGGCTGTTTCTGCGCCGATAGTCCCACCGACCGTAGTTCCCATGTGTGCAATAATAACGTCCGCGCCGACTTTCGCCATATTTTCAGACTCTTCTGGATTGAAGACATAGACAATGGTGAACAGATCCATCTCATGCGCGATGCCGATCGTCTCGACCTCTTTGTAGAACCCCATCCCTGTCTCTTCAAGCGTTACCCGGAAAGTGCCATCAATTACGCCAACCGTCGGGAAGTTATTGACACCATCAAAGCCGACATCGCGGACCTGTTTGAGGAAGTTGCGCATCCGGCGCGTCGGATCGGTGCCGTTGACACCGGCGATAACAGGCGTTTCTTTGACGACAGGCAGCACTTCACGCTCACCCATCTCCATAACGATGGCGTTGGCATCGCCGTAAGCCAAGAGTCCCGCGCAAGAGCCGAACCCGGACATCCGATAGCGACCTGAGTTGTAAATTACAATCAGATCCGCGCCGCCTTGTTCAGCGAATTTTGCCGTGATACCTGTTCCAGCACCGACAGCGAGCAGCGATCTGTTTCTACTTAATTCTGACCTCAGTCGTCCTAATACCTCATCTCGTCTGTAATCTGGCATAATTTTAACTTTCCTTGCGGTTAAATAACGTGGTTTTGAACTTTGACAGGCCTTTCTTAAATCCGCTCTCCATTTTGCGGCGTACTCGCCCATAAGCGATCTGCTTCATTACGAGCTACGTTTTTGATGCCATAAAGAGCGGATTTAATCAAAAATCTCTTTCTGAAAGCCGATGGCTGACGGCTGATGGCTACTCACCCCGCGATTTCGCCTGTAAACGTGCGGCTGCACCCGCATCGCCGATATGCATCGTATTATATGCCTGCTCGGAGGTCTTGAATGGACCGACACCTTTGTGTCCATGCCAATCCCCTTGGGTCATAATCGGATTTGTCAACCCAGTTTCCTGTTCCCGCTGGCGAATCCAGTCTTTCATCCGTGTTTCGAGGACGTTCACGACGTCAGGATGTGTCTCAGCAAGGTTGTTGTTCTCATCGGGGTCTTGGATGAGATTGTAGAGTTCGACAGGGGGCTTGAAATGGAAATCGGGTTCGAGCGCGACGATGAGTTTCCATTCCGGTGTCCGCCAACCGTGCTTACGCATCCATGTGCATTCCGTGATGTAAATCTCACTCTCAAAAGAGGTGATCTCACCACTAATGAGAGAAGTAAGGCTCTCTCCATCGAATGCGATGTCTGTGTCAATGTCCGCTAATTCAAGAAGCGTCGGCACGAGGTCTTTATGTTGATTGTATCCGGCGACCCGTTTTCCGGCTGGGACGCGTCCGGGATAGCGGATAATAAGCGGCACATGCAAGGTAACGTCATAGAGGCCGTGATGGTCGAACCAGCATTCGTGGTCGTAGAGGGTTTCACCGTGATCGCCATTGATAATCACTATTGTCTCGTCCAGTACACCGCGCGTCTCAAGGGTGTTAAAAAGTGTTTGAATACAAGCGTCCATATAAGCAATTGCGCCGTCGTATTGTGCGATGACGTAATCTTTATCGGTAATTCCGGGCGGCAGCCAAGAGGCGAAATAGTCGCAAAACGGTTTGAATGTCATCACCGGTTCCATAGATGTATTACTCGGATCGCATTCATCACCGTGGTAGAACGCGCGTTCATAAGGAGCGGGTGGAAGATATGGGGAATGCGGATCCATGTGGCGTAGGAACAGGAAAAACGGTTTTTCGTCACTCTGGTCAATCAGTCGATTCAGTTCTGGAAGCGTCGTTTTATTGAGATTTTCTGCTTTAGGGGAACGACCGCTTTCGTCGGGACCCCAACCAGAGTAGTTCAGATAGGTATCAAATCCACGCGCACTCGGTCCACTGAATCCGACACAGGTTGTGTCGTAACCGGTTTCTCGGAGGATTTCTGCCAACGTTTTGACCTCTTCGCGAAGCGGTCCTTGATGGCGCAAAGCGACGACCTGTGTGCTGAAGGTATCTAACCCCGTCAGCATAGAGGCATAAGCACTGGTTGTCGGAATGTGCGCGCTGTAAGTTTTCTCGAAGAGGGTACCACCCTCCGCGAACTTATCAATGTGAGGGGTCGTGAGTTGATGATACCCATAGCAGCTCATGTGTGTGGCGAGGAGAGAGTCAACTCCCATGAGTACGATATTAGGTTGTTTCGCCATATTTGATTCTCCTTTTTAATAGTTGTAAGTGTTTGGTTTTAGGTTATAAGTTAAGACATGGGCGTGTAACAATCTGAGTGCTATTGGATACTCCCAACTGGGGTAGATTGTTACCAAAGAGTCTCTTAACTTATAACTTATAACTTATAACTTATAACCCTACTAACTTATGTTTCCCAATCTTTATGCCAAATAAGCGTATTTTGCGTGTCGTTGTTAAGCACGTCGCCTATTTCCAGTGCGTTAAAATAGTCTTCCGGCAGGATATTCCGCTTCCCGTTAAACGTGCATCCGTCCGGCATGAAACCACACGTCATCGCTCTGCGGTGATGGATTGTCATGTTCGCACCCGCACCGTGTGCGACAAGTCCGTTATGCCAGACAATAGAGCCAGCAGGACACGGGGCGCATTGCGGTTCAATCTGCTTCCATTCTGGATAGACATTGAACAGTTCACCGATGTTTATGCCAATTCCGACATTATCAAAACGTGCTGTCTTATGCGTCCCCGGCAGATACCACATGCATCCGTTAGCGAGAGTGGCATCGTCCAACGCAACCCAGAAAGAGACTGCGTCCCGTGAGTCAAACGACCAGTAGGGTACGTCAAGGTGCCACGCCGTTGGATTGCCGTGCGGGGGTTTAATCAGAGCCTGATCGTGCCATATACGCATGCCGTCAGTATCTGCGAGTTGTGCTGCCATCTTACCGAGCCTCGGATCGTGAACGAGTTTCCGCATCCCGGCGTGTGTATCTGACAGACGGAGACACTGTGTAAAGACGCGGGCGTAAAATTGCTTAGCGTCCATCTGGTTCGTCATAAATTCGACTGAATTTCCGAGCCGTTCTTCAACAGATTCATCCGTGCAGCGTCGCCATTCTGCTAATTCCTCGGTATCAAGGAAGTTCTCAATAGCGAGATAGCCGTTTTCCCGATAAAAGTTAATTTGTGATTCGGTGAGTTCGTTCTGCATTCGCCACCTTCTCCTTCCCATTCTTTTTCTCATAGGTTTACAAATGATGCATAATGAAATTGTATCATATAAGCCGTAAATAGACAAAAGAAAAATAGAGGTTGCAAAAAAATAAGCCCCATAGGGGCAGCATCACAGGTAAGTATTCCGCGAAGGTTCTATCTTCTTGGATGTTTATTTTTTAGCTCACATTAATCGAGGTTCTTTTAATTTCAATCGCCACTTTTTCACTGATTTATCGACACTTCTATTATATAGGACTTACGTACGCCACTGGTAGGTGCGGTTTTCAACCGCACCGAATCCTGATAGGAAGTGCCTTCATCATATCAAGATGGGCGTTCTGACACAATTTTACGTAATTCCTGTTATATTTGTTTCAATCTCGGAATCAAGATACTTTTCTGTTCAAGTGTAGCATAGGCTGTTAGCCTGTGTCCTTCCTAAATAGGTTTCAATCTCGTAATCGAGAATCTTATCTTTTCAAGATATTCGCTGTGGTTGACGCAAAGTTGCTGGTATCCCGTTTCAATCTCGTAATCGAGAATCTTATCTTTTCAAGTCATACAACCGACTTGGTGGAATTATGATAGGTGAAGTTTCAATCTCGTAATCGAGAATCTTATCTTTTCAAGTAACGCCCTGCTTGAGACTCGTAGTGCCTTCTTTCGTTTCAATCTCGTAATCGAGAATCTTATCTTTTCAAGAAGATGAATGACTACTTTTTTCCCTCCCAACGACAACCAAGTTTCAATCTCGTAATCGAGAATCTTATCTTTTCAAGGATAAAGACTTGTAGTAGAGGGAGTCTCTATCCCTCAGTTTCAATCTCGTAATCGAGAATCTTATCTTTTCAAGTGGGGATGTTCTTGGATAGAAAGACATCAATAGGGTATTCGTTTCAATCTCGTAATCGAGAATCTTATCTTTTCAAGAAATCGCTAAAGCGTGTATCGACATATCACGCGGACGGGCAGTTTCAATCTCGTAATCGAGAATCTTATCTTTTCAAGAACCCAAACACCTTCTGAATTAGAAGTTATTGGAATTTCAGTTTCAATCTCGTAATCGAGAATCTTATCTTTTCAAGTCACAACAACATCCGTGAAACCATATGATGTCGTCTCTTGTTTGTTTCAATCTCGTAATCGAGAATCTTATCTTTTCAAGTCCTTTCGGAGTCGGGGCGATGTGGTAATGTGCGTATGTTTCAATCTCGTAATCGAGAATCTTATCTTTTCAAGCTTAGCTTCCATACATACAGCGACATGGTGATCATCGTTTCAATCTCGTAATCGAGAATCTTATCTTTTCAAGTAGACATATTCCGTCGCGCGCAGATTGCGATTGACTCGGTTTCAATCTCGTAATCGAGAATCTTATCTTTTCAAGACGGTGGCTGCGGCACTGCGGGTCGAACAGTGTGTTGCACGTTTCAATCTCGTAATCGAGAATCTTATCTTTTCAAGGTTTTTGATAGGGAAACAGATTGACAAACGTGCATACCGTTTCAATCTCGTAATCGAGAATCTTATCTTTTCAAGGTTACAGTTTCGGCATCACGGATATAACGCCGAGGAGACGATGGTTTCAATCTCGTAATCGAGAATCTTATCTTTTCAAGTCGGTCTCAACCGTGATCGCGTGGGGTGTCAAATTCACGGTTTCAATCTCGTAATCGAGAATCTTATCTTTTCAAGCGTTGAAAAACGGTCGGGTCAGACGGATATCAAGCACAAGTTTCAATCTCGTAATCGAGAATCTTATCTTTTCAAGCCAAACACCAGGTGTTGCGGAAATACTCTATCCGAATGCAATCATGTTTCAATCTCGTAATCGAGAATCTTATCTTTTCAAGTCTTAGCGATCTTGGTGCCGGATACTCCCGAAACTGAAGTTTCAATCTCGTAATCGAGAATCTTATCTTTTCAAGGACGCAATGATGGAGTGGGCTAAAGGGCATCACAAATAGTTTCAATCTCGTAATCGAGAATCTTATCTTTTCAAGTTCTCGCAAGGGCAGGATTTTAAATGGCACGCTTAAGTTTCGTTTCAATCTCGTAATCGAGAATCTTATCTTTTCAAGGATAGCGCGTTTAGATGGTATTCCCTGCGTGATACTGCGTTTCAATCTCGTAATCGAGAATCTTATCTTTTCAAGAACAGCGAAATTATGAGGAGCGGAAAATTATGAGTTTATGTTTCAATCTCGTAATCGAGAATCTTATCTTTTCAAGTTCTACCGTGAAAGCCATTTTTATACCTCAAACTAATTCTAATCGCGTTTCAATCTCGTAATCGAGAATCTTATCTTTTCAAGCGTTCGGGTTTACTATAATCCTGTGGAATTGGGTACAAGTTTCAATCTCGTAATCGAGAATCTTATCTTTTCAAGAATAATACGGCGATTGGTAGTTTCGGTGAACGCGTCGTTTCAATCTCGTAATCGAGAATCTTATCTTTTCAAGGATAGAATACTGATATTCAATGCGGACAGTTCCGCCGCGTTTCAATCTCGTAATCGAGAATCTTATCTTTTCAAGTATGATACGTCTTCCAATTAAACCTTTG